>OZ219862.1:0-1681508 GCA_964291445.2 Paracoccaceae bacterium
AGGTCTTCGCGTACCTCTCGAGATACACCCATCGCGTCGCCATCGGCGACAGCCGCATCCTCGGCTTCGACGGGGAGACCGTGCGGTTCCGCTGCCGGCGGCCGAAGCTTCCCGGGCAGCGAAAGCCCCGCTACGGCGTCGAGACCCTCACGACCGACACGTTCATCACCCGCTTCATGACCCATGTCCTGCCCGACGGCTTCCACAGGATCCGCCACTTCGGCATCCTCGCCAACGGCTGCCGCCGGAAGACCCTCGACGCCGCCCGCGCGGCCCTTGGCGTCACCGCACCCGAACCGGAACCGCACGACCCGGACGAAACCTGCGGCGACGAGGACGCCGCAGAGCCGCTCGCCTGTCCCCATTGCGGCGCTCCCTTGCGGCATCTCCGCGAGATCCCGGCCGAAGGATCCGGGCCAGGTCCGGGTCGGGATCCGCCCCGGACGACCTCGCCGGAGGCACCCGGTCCATGACGCAAGCGTTCGCAAGACGACCGGACCTGCCGGGCGGGAATCCCGCTCGCCCGTCGGCCCGCCTCCGTTCCGCCCTCGCCGAGGCTCCAACCCCGACGGCCCCGCTTCAGCCCGTCGATCGACCGGCGCAGCCGCCGTCACGGCTTCCCCGCCGATCCCGACTCCCGGCCTCGTGACCCCCGCAGCACCACGCGACGTGCAACTTTCCCCATAGGTCCGGAAACCCGCACGCAGCCTCGTTCAATCAGGTTAGTGACACTCCCAGAGCGTCACTAACCTTAAGATTTCAAATTTCCTAGAAATTATTAGGATTTTCCCATTTTTTTATTTTTTTTTTATTTAAAGAAAAAATTTGTTATTTTTTAATCAATGTCTTACTGGCAACGTTGGGTCGGGTGTTAGATGGACCGATTTCGATGGCAGAAGAAATCCGACGTGTTCGAGGAGGTTGGTGTACTGATTTTGGGGGAGCCACATCGAGGCGTTCGGTGAGAGAGCAGGCGCGCTGCGATGGCGTGGGGCAGCGGTGAGTTGGGTGCGAGCACGTCGTGGTAGCGATGGCGATTACGCCGTGGCGGCGGGATCAGGGCGGCGAGCCGATCGAGGAGCTCGCTCACCGTGAGGTCGACGTGCGCGGTGCCATCGGAGGCGAGGTTTTGGCAAGCGATAGCGCACCCGCCCGAGAAGTGCCGGGTCGCGGGGCTGAATGCCTCTGACCGTGGGTCTGCCGCCTAGGGAAGCCAGGCTAGCGGTGCGATCGCATCAACATGGCTTTTGACATCGATGAGCACCGGTCCAGTTGCAGAAAAAGCCTTATCAAGCGCGCCGGGTAAATCAGCGGGCTTGTCAACGGTTAGCCCTTCAGCGCCCATTGATCGGGCGATTGCTGCAAAGTCTGCATCCGGGAAAAGCCACTGCTTGTCACTCGCTGCTGATTGACCTTCGTAGCTTTCGACGGCGTTTTTTCCTGATTGAGCGAATGATTGTTATTCACAAGGATCACGACGTGCAGGTTTTCCTTCACCGCCGTCTCAAGTTCGGAAATGTGATACCAAATCCCGCCATCGCCTGTGAAACATAACACCGGCCGATCCGGGGCTGCACATTTCGCCCCAAGCGCCGCTGGAAGCCCCCAGCCCAAAGATCCGGCGCAACGGATGAAGCTTTGGGTTGGATGTTTCAGATCCAGCATCGTAACCGGTCCAAACACCAGAATGCCCTGTATCAGAAACCACAATTGCGTCGCTGGGCAGGTGTTCGCTTAATTCGCGACAAATGCGCTCGGGCCGCAAAGGAGACCAGTCCGAGTTCCAATGTTCTTCAACGCTATCTTTCCAGCGCGCAACCATCCCTGCACCTCGGTCAGCCAATCAGCTCGGTCGGGGCCTGGACTAGCTGCTTTTATCATTGCGGCCAAGGACGCCTTGGCATCCCCTTGTATGCCAACCTCAACAGTGTAGTTGCGACCGATCTCTTCGCCGTTTATGTCCAGTTGAATGGCACGCGTTCCCTGCGGCGGAATACGAAAGTCGTGGGTCAATTGGCCACCGGTGTGGCTGCCGATGAAGAACACCATATCCGCCTGACAGAGAATACGATTGGTGCACTCTCTCGAGTAATTTCCCGGGGTTCCGATGGCCAGCGGGTGGTCGGCCGGGAACATCGCCTTGGCGTTGAGCGCGGTGGCGACCGGAATCGACAGCTTCTCGGCCAGGCCGATCAGCTCCTCGCGCGCGTCCGAAGCTGTAACGCCCCCTCCCGCGACTATTACCGGACGGCTGGCGGTGCCTAGCAGTTCCAATGCCTTAGCGATGGTGGCAGGATCAGCGACAGGGCGAAATGCCGGCACCTGTGTGAACTGCTGCTCCACGACGACCTCGGCATCTAACTCGCCGTCGGATATCGTCAATCCGGCGATACCCTCCAGGTCTAGATGAGTGGGCCCTGGCGTGCCGCTGACGGCGCTGCGGAAGGCCTGGCGCAGGTACATCGGCAGCGTCTCCACGGCAGGCACGTAGGCGCTGTACTTCGTCACCGAGGCGAATGGCTTGACGTGGTCCACCTCCTGGTAGGAGTTGCGGTTCAGGTGGTGCTGCCGCTCACGACCGGTCAGCGCGATGACCGGTGAGCAGGCCAGGTAGGCGTCCTGAAGGCCGGCGGCGAGGTTGGCCGCACCGACCGACTGCGCCATCACCAGCGAGGGGCCGCGTCGCACGCGCGCATAGGCGTCGGCCATGTAGGCAGCTGCCTTCTCGCCGTGCGATTGGATGGCGGTGACGCCCAGCTTGTCCATCTCCAGGATGGCCTCGGGCATGATATAGGGCATATAGAATACATGAGTGAGGCCGTATCCTCGGACAGCCTCAGCGACAAAGCGCGCGCCGGTGAGCTTGGGCATTACTGTGTCCCCCCATTGTTGAAGAGATAGTAGAGCGTACCCGGCATCGAGATCGCCGTCTCGACCGAGTTTTTTGCCTTTTTGATCTCGATGGCCTCGGCACTTGGATAAACCAGACCATTACCGATACTAGGCTTGCCCTGCTTGTTTTTCTCAAATATCTTGTTCGTTCTAAAGTTCATGATGGGTTCCTTTTCACACTATGTTGAGACAAATTGTCTAGGTCGGGTCAGTCTGTATATCAGTCGATTTCACTTAAGCCAGCGATTTAGGAGCTAAATCGCCAATGGAGGCGGCTAATTTGTGATTCTCTTCAACCGATTTTTAAATCTTTGCGGACATCCAGTAACGGTACATATTCAGATGGCATAATGGGCACTGTCCTTTGTATGGTTGGCGAACTCTTTTATACAAGCGATGAATCCCTTAAGAGTCAACAAAATTTATATTGAACGAAGCTGCTTCGCAGCAGTTTGACTGCCAGCTGCGTCCTTTGCTTGGTTCTGACATTTCGCATCGCCAATGGGATGCGGATCGAGCCTGGTTCGCCGGGACCTGAGCCGTTTTCCCCGACCGCCTTCGTCCGCCATTGTCTCCACTGACGGCCCGTCTCCGGGAGGTCCGGCGGCGCGCCGTCCGGTTTCAAGGAGACAGACCATGACGAAGACTCAATCGCCGATACGCGCTCGAATGATCGAGCAGATGAAGATCGGCAATCTGGCGCCCGTGACGCAGAAGGAGTACCTGCGGACCGTCAGCAACCTGGCCCGTGACACAAGGGCCGCTCCGGACCGGCTCGACGCGGAACAGGTTCGCGCCTGGGTCCTGGGCCTGATCGACCGTGGCTTGGCGCCCGCCTCGACCAACGCCGCTCTCTCCGCGCTGCGGTTCTTCTACTGCGAGGTGGTCAACCGTCCCGACGTCGTCCGCGGCCTGCGGAACCGGAAGCCTCCGCGCCGTCTGCCCCGTCACATGGCGGAGGTCGAGGTCGAGCGCCTGCTGCTGGCGACGCCCGACCTCCGCTACCGGACCGCGATCCTTCTCACCTATGCTGCCGGTCTCCGGATCTCGGAGACCGTCGCCGTGCAGATCGCCGACATCAAGGCGGACAGGAAGCTCCTGCACGTTCGTTCCGGCAAGGGGGACGTCGAACGCATGGCGCCGCTCCCCGCGCCGGTGATCGGATATCTGCGCAGCTATTGGCAGACTCTCTGGCCACGACCGGCAACATGGCTGTTCTACGGCAAGTCCCCGGAGGTGCCAATCAAGGCGGAGGCCCTGCGCAAGGCGTTCAATGCGGCCCGGAGCCGGGCCGGAATCGACCGGGGCACCGGCTTCCATGCACTGAGGCACAGCGCGGCCGCTCACTGGCATGAGCGCGGCGGCAGCATCGACGTCATCCAGGACGCCCTCGGCCATCGGAACGCCGACACGACGCGCGCCTACGCCCGCGCCACGGGCAAGATGTTCGAGGCCCTCGACCACCCGGTCTCCGGCTTCGGCCTCCTGACCGCCTGACCCGTGACGCAGGACCGTGCCGGCGTGGCGGAGATCTTCCGCCGCGCCGGTCCCGCATGGCGGCAGCGCCGGAACTGGCTCGACCGCGGCCGGCTCAAGGTCATGGCCGCCATCGAGACCTGTCGAACCGCCGTCCTCGGCGGCCATCTCTACCAGTGCGACGGATGCGGACGAGAGCATCCCCGATACAACTCCTGCCGGAACCGGCACTGTCCCACGTGCCAGGGTGCCGCCGCCCGCCGGTGGATGGAGGCCAGGGCCCGGGACATCCTGCCGGTGCCCACCTTCCACGTCGTCTTCACCCTGCCGCGCGAGATCGCCGCCATCGCCAGAAGCAACCGGAAGACCGTGCTCGACATCCTGTTCCGGACCGCGACCGAGACGCTGCGGACCATCGCCGCCGATCCCCGCCGCAGCGGCATCCGCATCGGCGGCACCGCCGTGCTGCACACCTGGGACCAGAGGCTCCTCTGGCATCCCCACCTGCACTGCGTGGTCCCCAACGGCGGCTTCGACGTCGAGACCGGGGACTGGAAAGACCGGCAGCGGCCGCTTCCTCGCCCCCGTCAAGGTCCTTGCCAGCCTGTTCCGACGCCGCTTCCTGGAGGAGATCGCCAGCGCCCATGACCGGGGCGAGATCGCGTTCCGGAGCGACGGCGGCGATCCCGACGCCTTCCGCGAGCTCCTGGCACGAGCGCGCGCCAGGGACTGGGTCGTCTTCGCGAAGCGGCCGTTCCGGGGACCCCGGCAGGTCTTCGCGTACCTCTCGAGATACACCCATCGCGTCGCCATCGGCGACAGCCGCATCCTCGGCTTCGACGGGGAGACCGTGCGGTTCCGCTGCCGGCGGCCGAAGCTTCCCGGGCAGCGAAAGCCCCGCTACGGCGTCGAGACCCTCACGACCGACACGTTCATCACCCGCTTCATGACCCATGTCCTGCCCGACGGCTTCCACAGGATCCGCCACTTCGGCATCCTCGCCAACGGCTGCCGCCGGAAGACCCTCGACGCCGCCCGCGCGGCCCTTGGCGTCACCGCACCCGAACCGGAACCGCACGACCCGGACGAAACCTGCGGCGACGAGGACGCCGCAGAGCCGCTCGCCTGTCCCCATTGCGGCGCTCCCTTGCGGCATCTCCGCGAGATCCCGGCCGAAGGATCCGGGCCAGGTCCGGGTCGGGATCCGCCCCGGACGACCTCGCCGGAGGCACCCGGTCCATGACGCAAGCGTTCGCAAGACGACCGGACCTGCCGGGCGGGAATCCCGCTCGCCCGTCGGCCCGCCTCCGTTCCGCCCTCGCCGAGGCTCCAACCCCGACGGCCCCGCTTCAGCCCGTCGATCGACCGGCGCAGCCGCCGTCACGGCTTCCCCGCCGATCCCGACTCCCGGCCTCGTGACCCCCGCAGCACCACGCGACGTGCAACTTTCCCCATAGGTCCGGAAACCCGCACGCAGCCTCGTTCAATCAGGTTAGTGACACTCCCAGAGCGTCACTAACCTTAAGATTAAGATTTTAAGATTTGATTTAACCTTAAGATTTTTATTTCTTAATCAATTTGACATCGGCCTCGTTGGATCGGGTTCGATGTGTGCAACAAATTGATGCTTTAGGCGCCGCAAAGATTCTTTTGAACTGTCTTGGGTTTTGATTGCAGCAATAAACGAGATCAGATCTGTGCAGTACTTTTCCCGTGAGGCTCCTGCTAAATTTTCAAATTCTCCAATATTGAATACAGGAAGCCTCATCACGTTTACGCCTATTATTTTTATTTGATGGTTGAAATAAAAAAATTGATTTTAGAAAATTCACCCACCCATAATTGCTTTTACTTCAAGAAATTCTTCAAATCCCCATTCAGCTTTTTCTCGGCCGTTGCCAGATTGTTTATAGCCGCCAAATGGAGCATCTTCGCCACCAGAGCCATAATTTATGTGAATTTGGCCCGCTCTTAATCTTCGAGCAATTGCAGTTAAATCTTCTTTATTTTTCCCTGCCACATAAGCGGCTAGTCCATATTCAGAATCATTTGCTATGGATACAGCCTCGTCGACATCTGTATATGTAATGATTGACAAAACTGGTCCAAAAACTTCTTCTCGTGCAATCGTCATATCGTTAGTCACATCACCAAAAACTGTTGGTTTAACATAGTAGCCTTTATTAAGGCCATCAGGTTTTCCAGTACCCCCTACTAAAAGTGTAGCACCTTCAGAAATTCCAGCATCAATTAGCGTTTGGACTTTGTTGAACTGAACATCACTTACAAGTGGTCCAATTGTCGTGTCATTAGCTTTTGGGTCACCCACTGTGGTATTTTCTGCTTCTTTAACTGCCAGTGCAAATGCTTCTTCTTTTCTGCTCTCGGGAACTAGCATACGGGTTGGAGCATTGCACGATTGACCAGTATTATTCATGCAAAGTTCAACTCCATCCATCACTGACTTTTCAAAGTGATCATCGTCAAGAATTATGTTAGGAGATTTACCACCGAGCTCCTGACTAACTCTTTTAACACTGTCTGCTGATGCTTTCGCTACTGCTACGCCACCTCGCGTTGAACCTGTAAACGACATCATATCAATATCAGGGTGTGAGGACATTGCCTCGCCTACCTCCGGGCCTAGCCCATTCACGAGATTAAAAACTCCAGAGGGTACATTCGCTTCATGTATTATCTCAGCAATAACCATCGATGATAGGGGTGCAATTTCTGATGGCTTTAGGATGGCAGTGCATCCTGCTGCAATGCATGGCGCAGTTTTAGAAACTACTTGGTTCACGGGCCAATTCCAGGGCGTAATTAAACCGCATACTCCAATTGGTTCGTGTCTAATAAGAAATTTACCATGGGTATATTCAAATTCATGGTTGCTTAGAGCTCGTATTGCTGCTTTTAGATGCCCCAGGCCTACCATTGCCTGAGCTCCTCTTGCCAAACTTGTTGGAGCTCCCATTTCAGTCTGGATTGCATCAGCAACGTCATCAATTCTTCGTTTATAAATTTCTCTAATAGTAGTGAGTAATTCAATGCGTTCCGCGACGGGTGTTTGTGAATAACTCTCAAATGCAGATTTGGCAGCGCTTACTGCTAAATTAACATCGGCCTGCGAGCCTAACGAAATGGTTGCAACAGCTTCTTCAGTTGCTGGGTTAATGACGTCAAGAGTTTTAGTATTTGATGGTTTTACCCATGCTCCATTGATATAGAAGTCTAGTTTTTCCATAAAGGTTTCCTTCGGTATTTGGCAGTTATTATATTGTGAACATCATGTATTCTTTCTGGGGTCAGTCTGTATATTAATCGATTTCACTTAAGCCAGCGGTTTAGGAGCTAAATCGCCAATGGAGGCGGCTAATTTGTCATTCTCTTCAACCGATTTTCGATCTGTCGGGGGCGGCACAGGGGTATCGTATTCATAACTCGGATCTTCCTGTTGTCTTCGCCAAATTTCCCGCATTTCGCGCCAGGCTCCAAACACATTTTTGGGTTGCGGCATATCGTGGGCAATCGCCCCATGCAAATTCTTGAGGTTGTAGCAGGGGACCCCGGCATACATGTGGTGTTCTGCATGCCAGTTCATGCGCCAATAGAGAAATTCGGAAAGGGGATCGAGTTTGATGGACCGCGTACACTTACGAAAATCCGGGACATTGCTGCGTAGGCCGCAATGCATCGGCAAGCCTACAAAATATTTGAGCCAGTTACCGATGAAAAGATGGAAGGAAAGCAATATCGGCAAGATCCACAATTGAAAATAAATCGACACTACCAAGACCCCCAGATGGAAGAGCAAAATCAGCCGTGCCAGGTTAATCGACTTCTTCATATAGTCCGGCCCAAGGGCTTCATACACAGCCCCAACCCATTCATCCGGGTATTGCCCCATCGCGTTTTTAAGCGTCTGCTTGATCACGGGTATCATTCCTGACACTACAGGACCATCAAAGATTTGGATAGTGAACAACTGTAGCAGGCGAGTCCACCTCAAGGATACCGGAAGGGGTAGAACGACTTCCCGGTCTCCTCTTGGATGCAGAGTGTAGCGGTGGTGGTAGGTATGGCTAAAGTCATAATTGTGAAAATTGAGCCAACCCAAAAAGCTAAAAATATAAAGAAACATCTGATTTAGCCAGCGGGTTCGGAAGACGGTGCCGTGGCTGAGTTCATGAGTCGCCAATCCGGAAAAGAACGTACCGACGGTCCCATGGGCGATCACTGCCAGAATGCAGGCAATCCACCACTCTTGCATAAAAAAGGTGTAGCTGAGCATTCCTGTGCCGGCAAAGATGGCCAAATGCCCACCAGCCTGAAACAGTCCTTGGCGGTCACTTTTTTGCATTAGTTCCCGCAAGACCTTTTTGTCAATAGGACTGCGATACCAATCGATTTTTAAATCTTTGCGGACATCCAGTAACGGTTCATATTCAGATGGCATAATGGGCACTGTCCTTTGTATGGTCGGCGAACTCTTTTATATCAGCGATGAATCCGTTAAGAGTCAACAAAATTTGTATTTTTTTGTCAAACTTCCTAGCAAAGGCTTATCCCCCTGGCCAAGGCGGCACAAGATGTTGTGTCGGCGCCCGCGCGGCCGGGTTCCCGGATCCGTTGCGCAGAACGCGCCGGCACGGCCGCAAGGCGGCCCTGGCGGCGGGGATTTCCGAGTTGCGGGGGCGTGGACGGACTGCGGGAGCGGGGTTCCGGCGCCGGGGCCGCGTCAGGCGCGGCCTTCGACGATGTCCTGATACGTTGCGGGCGGCAGCCCGAGGCCGATGCCGAGGAGGCTGTCGAGCGAGGTCCGCCGGTGGCGGCGCCGGTTCCAGCGGAAGACGAACTCGTCCAGGTAGCGCTGGACGTGCTTGCGTCTCAGCCCGTGATGCACCCCCAGGGCCCAGCGCTTCAGGTTCGAGAAGACCCGGTGGATCCAGGTCAGGATCTCGTGCGCCTTGCGGTCGCCGACCACCCTTTCCTCCCACGGGTTGTCGGGCAGGCCGCTGTACCCGAGCCAGCCGTCGGTGACGACCCGCGCGCCGGGCGCGACCGCGTCCGACACGAACCCGTGCAGCGCCTCGGAGGCGTAGCTTTCCACGGCCTTCAGCCGGATGCGGCGCGGCTTCCCGCATTCCGAGAGCTCGACCGCCCCGGCCAGGAGGATCCTGCCGTCGGCGCTGCGGCCCCGGCCTGACACGCCCTTCACCCCTTCCGCGCCGCTGCCGTCGCGGCAGGGCACGGACGCCTCGTCGACCTCCGCGATCCCCTGCAGCAGGCTCCGATCCGGGTCGACCATGGCACGGCGCAGCTTGTGCAGCAGAAGCCAGGCCGTCTTGTAGCTGCCGATCCCCAGCTGCGCCTGGAGCTGGAGCGCGGAAATCCCGTTGGAATGCGTGGCCACGAGATGCGCGGCGAGAAACCATGTCTTCAGAGGCAGGTGGCTGCGGTGCATCACCGTGCCCGCCGTCACGGAGGTCTGGCGCCCGCAGTCCGCGCACTCGCGGACGAAGCGCTCGCCCTTGAGCTCCCAGCCCTTCGTGCCGCCGCAGGCCGGGCACGCGAAGCCGTCGCCCCAGCGCAGCTCCGCCAAGTGGCGGGCGCAGGCCCCGTCGTCCGGGAAGAGCTCCTCGAACTGTTGGCGGGACATCGGGCGGTCGTCTTTCAGTCGGCTGGGCATGACCGGAACATAAAGCGAACACGACGTGACGTCAACCTCCTCGGACACAAAATGTGGGACCACCTGTGCTAAGGGGATAAGCCTTTTACGTAATTCTGGTCTGGTCAAGGCGATCGGCCTTGGCGTGAACGAAACGGATATCTGCCTTCAGGCGATGCAACACGGCCACTTCGATCTGTTTCTTTTGGCAGGACGTTACACGCTTCTCGAACGAAAGCGTGCGCAAGATCTTCTGGATGCCTGTTCGAGATCGGGTGTGGATATCGTGATCGGCGGCCCATTCAACTCGGGCATGCTGGTCGGAGGAACAACATACAATTACCGCGACATACCGGCGGCGATGAATGAGCGACGCGACAGGCTTTTGGAGTTGTGCCGGGTGCACGATGTTGAAATCGGTGCAGCTGCACTTCAATTTCCGTTGCGCTCAAGCGTCGTCAAATCTGTAATTCCCGGACCGAGGTCTCCAGAAGAGTTGAAACAGATCTTTGGTTGGGCCAATTCATCCATTCCGGGTATCTTTTGGTCGGAATTGGAAAATTCTCCCGACTGCTGAAAATTGACGAGGCCATTTGGCAGACTCTCCGGGATGTGTAGGGTCTTTCCAACCTTACAACAGACACATCTGATTGAGGAACATTCTGGTTTGAAGCGCTGACCAGTTGTGGCGTCTGGGGCATTCCACAGCTGCCAAGAATCAAGCATTCTTCGTCGCATTGAACGACCGGTTGGGTGCCTCGGGCCGCAAGGCAGCAAGGAGCGGGAAGCAAGGCCGGGCAAAATAAACGCTGCGCGGCAAATTCGCGGGGATGTCCCGAATCGCGGTAGGAAACCGGGTTGCCCCGGTCCCCTCGCATAGTGGGAACCACATGATAATGGGAACCTTGATCCTCGAATGCCTGCCATGACACGCCTTTGCGCTGATCTGGTTCCCATAGATAGTGCCCGTCAGAGAACCCCCCGTGTTGGCAATTTCCGATCAGGAATACGCGGTCCAGAACGTCGATAATCGACGAATTTGACTCCGGACCGGGATTTATTCGAATGCCTGACAGCGGATTTGTCGCCTCCGGCCGCAATTTCGGCGGCTCCAGACAGCACTGACCACGGGGAGAGGCTCCCGGCCCATCCGGACCGGGAGCATCGCCGAATTCAGGGGATGCCTCAGGCGGCGAGGCGGTCCCTCGCCTGCTGGGCCCGGCGCAGCAACAGCCCGATGCGGTGGATGTTCAAGGCCACCACTGACAGCGCCACCGCGCGGGCAAAGCCGTCAGCGCCGCGGGAGCGGACACGATCAAGTCCACGGTGACCCAGATTATTGATCGCAGATTCCACCGCCGGGTGGGCCCGGCGCATCAACAGGCAGATCGGCAAACGGTTCTCGGTCCTAGAGGCCGGTCAGTTGGCGTTGCCTGGCAATCAGGTCGACACCGAGTTGGTCGAGGAAATGAAGGTGGTCAATGAAGTTCCAGTTTTCGGCCAGCTTGTCTCCCTGTCGCCGGTAAATGTCCACGACCCGCATACCCGCCTTCTTTTCGGAGGCAGGAGCCAGTCCGATATAGCCGCCGCGGGAGCGGACATCGAAGGTCGGCCAGCCGAAAAACCCACCATAATGGCCTTCGGCAATCTCAGTACGGTGCCCGAAGAAATCTCCCCATTCAAGGCCCTCCTCGAATGGAATGCAGTGCTGTTCGAGATATCGCTGCTGCGTGTACGGCGCGCCGATTCCACCCGGCCCCCACCAGATCATGTCATCGGTCCAGTCGAGCGACAGGTCGGTTCCCGTGGTTCGGACATCAACCGAGAGCAGCCGGTCGATCATTCGCACGAAGAGGGCAAGGGTTTGCTGTCCTTCCTCCGGCGGCTGGTCGGCAAGAAGGAGCCCGTCCTGGGTACGCGGCCCCGGTGTCACCATGACCGACGCCGTGGCAGGTGGAATAGCTTCGGCCCGGATTTGGGCCATCAGGTTCATGATATCGAGAAACAGGGCTGACTCGGTGATGCTGCCATCCGCAACCCGGCTGAATTCGGCATAACGGAGCATGACGGCCTGCCTGGTGGGCCGCATTCCCAGGAAGGGTGCATCGAACAGGCCCAGGAGATGCCCCATCGACAGCACCCAGATCGAAGCGCCGTCATCGAGATGGTTGGCCCCGGCAAGGAAGATGTCCTGCCGGCGCTGCAGCGGGGCAAAGGACCGCCTGACCGGCTGCCAGAAAATCCCGACTGCCTCCTCGGGGCCGACCGCTCCATTGAAGGGATGGACAAACCGGAAACTGCAATCGGAGGAACAGTGCCTTGACAGCGCTTCGGCAATGTCGCCGATGTCGGCCCTGTCCAGTGTGCCCTGGTAGCCAAGCACCAGGGACTTGGCTGCTGCAAGTTCATTCATCGTGAAGTTCTCCCATTCTGGGTCGCCGGTTGCATTCATGCTCCCGGATTAGGCCTCCGAAACCAGGAATGCCGGATTCGTGGTCCCGGACTCTACCGGCACAGCCTTCATGACCACCAGCACCCGAATTGGAGTGTGGATCCGCCGAACACAGGACCGGGACCGGGACGGCAGCGAAATGGAAGGAGAATTCACGGAGTCAAGTGTGATTGATAGGCCACTGGCCATGCTCGGCTTCTCGGCCGCGGCGTGGAAGACGGCGCCGCGCGATGCACATATCGGCTGGGATGCCGAAGCGCGGGAGCGCAACCTGCCATTGGTGGTGAACAATGCCAGGTTCCTCATACTGCCCTGGGTGCGGATACCGAACCTGGCCTCGCACATCCTGGCGCTCTCGCGCCGGCAGGTGCGAGAGGATTGGCAGGCGCGCTACAAGCAGTGTCCGGTGCTGATGGAGAGTTTTGTTGAAATCCCGCGCTTCACCGGCGCCGTCTACCGGGCGGCCGGATGGGTGCATGTCGGCACCACGCAGGGGCGGGGCAAGTATGACCGGACGCATGAATGCGCCAAGCCGAGGAAGGATATCTGGCTCTGTCCGCTCCGGAGAGACTGGAAGCGGGTGCTGAACGGCTGAGGGCGGTCAGTGCCGGTCAGCGCTGCGGGCGGCGGTCAGGCTGGAAGTGATGGTCCGCAAATGCAGGCAGGATGGGCAATCACGTCTTGGCCGAACGTATGTCGTCGCATTGCTGTCGACAGGAAAAGGAATATAAACGAACGAAGTTCAGGATTTGAGAAATTGTTGGCGCTGACCGGAAGAGAGTATGGATAGAACAGCAAATCGCCAGCTAACCTTGGGGGTAGTGATAGGAAGCAGAGCGTTTTTCAGCCCTATCCCCTGTAGACAGGCCCGTGACGAGGCGTTGATGCAGTTGGAGAAACTTGATGTTCGCTCCGTGATTCTTCCGTTTGAGGCCACCGCAAATGGTGCAGTTCAATCAATTGAGGACGCCAGGCTCTATGCGGACAAGTTCAAGGCTCACAGGGACGAGATTGACGGGCTGGTAATTTGCTTGCCGAACTTTGGGGACGAAATTGCAGTGGCCGAACTGGTCAATCGTGCCCAGATTGGAGTGCCGATCCTGCTTCAGGCCAGTAACGACGAGATCGATAAGGTAGACGTCCACTCGCGTAGAGATGCATTCTGCGGCAAGATTTCGGTTTCCAACAACTTCTGGCAATATGGAGTTCCATTTACCGAGACTACCAGCCACACGGTCGATATAGCCTCGGATGAATTCGCTGGTGATCTTGACCGCTTTTCGAGTGTATGCCGTACGGTTCGTGGCCTAAGAAACGCACGAATTGGAGCGATCGGTGCCCGGACCGGCCCGTTCCACACCATGCGGTATTCTGAAAAGCTGCTCCAGGCTAGCGGGATCACCGTGATTACCGTTGATCTTTCAGAAATGATGCACGCTGCCGGCCAGATTCCAGACGACGAACCGGAACTGAAACGGATGCTCAAGAAAATCTCGGAATACGGGACCATACCGGCTCGTATCAAGCCTGATCAGATCCGGACTCAGGCAAAATGGACGCTGGCTGTAAATCGCTGGATAGAGGAAAACGAGTGCGATGCCTCTGCCATACAGTGCTGGAGATCCCTGCAGGACAACTTTGGCTGCGCCACCTGCCTGACCATGTCAATGATGGGTGAACAGTTAAATCCGTCGGCCTGCGAGGTCGACGTGATGGGGGCGTTGTCGATGTATGCGCTGACGCTCTCCGCCGGGACTCCTTCGGCCATTCTGGACTGGAACAACAATTACGGCCACGCCAAGGATATGTGCGTCTGTACCCATTGTGGCAACTTTCCGAAGAGCTTCATTGGCGAAACTCCCGAGGTCTCAGAGCTTGACGTATTGGGCGAAGTAATCGGGCGCGAAAAATGCTTCGGTGCGGTGAAGGGAAAGGTCAAGGCTGGCGAAATGACATTCTTCCGGATGTCGACCGACGACCGGGCCGGGACCATAAAGTCGTATGTCGGCCAGGGCGAATTCACTGATGATCCGTTCGGAATGGATGGCGGCATAGCGGTTACTCGAGTCAACGATCTTCGTCGGTTGATGCGGTTTATTACCCAGCAGGGATTTGAACATCATGTGGCAATGGTGCGCGGGCACTGCGCCGAAATCGTTAAGGAGGCAGCCTGCCGCTATCTCGGTTGGCCCATTTATCACCACGGAGGCGATCCCGAACCGCAGTTGTCCTCTCCGTCCGTTTTTGAGGGTTCGTAGGCATTTTCTGCAGAACCAGAATGCCCCGAGATTCCAAAGTGGTACAAGATTGAACAGAACCATGATGGATGATGTCGTTGGATTGGGCAGCTTGCGGGCGCGCCTGCAACACCGGTCTTTTGATTTAATGCCGAATTCGGCATTACCGGGAGACGAGGCTGCATTACGTCCGCGACTTCACCTATGACGAGGATCGCTGCCGGGCCCATGTCGGCAATGTCCCCGAGAATCTGGCGGCCATCTCCAACATGGCGATCTCGCTGATCAGGCTTGATGGCCGCTTCGAGTATGCGCCACCGGCCAACCAGCACTTCGCTGCCCAGGCCCCTGGAGGCACTTGATGCCGTCATGAGCTGACGGCGCCTGGCCTGGGCTGCCCGGCTCGTTCACCTGACATCGCTTCTCATGATCCGGCCCCGCGGCAGGGCCATGCCCGCGAACGTCTTCGGTGCCGGGTCCGGGGGGACATTGTCCGCCATTCACCCGACATGACAGCCGGATGGCGACCGGATAACGAACTCAGGGGCTGGACCTGGTCATGGCTGCCGACTCTTATGAGCCCCCTCCGCAACCCCACAATCTGAATCCCGGATCTCTCACGCGTATCGCATCTTGCCAGCCTCCATCGTCAATGCCACCACCCCGGCACCACCACGCCCCGCCATTGGTTCAGCAAGTGTCCCGGTGGAACCGGACGGGCCGCCAAAGCGGCGCACCCGAAGGGCCGATCCGGGCCGCCTGGATCCGCCTCCGGCACCGGCAGGCAGCATCTATCGGGCAGTGCCGGGGCTCCAGGGGCGGCGAGCGCCCTGGCCGCCGGAGGCATTGGAAGTTGTCCCGCCATGCCTCGTCATGTCCCGGTCGTGCCCTTCCGGCGACAATCGGGAAGGCGAAGGTGGTCCGGGTGGAACGTCGTTTACGGCGCGCGCAACGGCGCGCTCAACTCTTATCCGGTTCGGTTTGCCGGCCCATGCCGGCCAGGCGGCCCTGATCCCACTTTCAGTGGTTGCGACGTTCCGGGGGACGGGACCCATCTTTTGAACGGTGCCGCCTGGACGGCAAACCCAGCCAGCGCACGATCACGCGTCCACCCGGTTCCTCCGCGGCCCGGCCGGACCGCCTCGGATTTCGGAAGCCCTCCCTATCCCCGGCTTGCGGTGGCAGCTGCCGCCCCGCCGGTGAGTTTGGCACCCATGGGCACGATGCCGTTGGTCACATACCGCCACAGCGCAATCAGCAACTTGCGGGCCACGGCCACGATCGCCCGCTTTCGGGCACGGCCATCGCGCGCCGCGCAATAGCCGCGGAACCATTTGGCGATCTCGCTCTCGGGTTGCCAGTTCAGCCAGCGCCACGCCATCTCGCCAGGTGCTTGCGCACGGCCCGCTGGCCGGCCTTGCTGATGCCCTGGTCATGATCGACACCGCCGCTCGCCCAGGGGACCGGTGCGAGCCCGGCCCAGCCGCCGAGCTCCCGCCGGTTGCGGAAGTCCCGGTAGAACACCTCGTTCTGCAGGAGCAGGGCATCTGCGGGGCCGATCCCCTTCAATCGCACCAGCATGGATGCCATGCCCGGGAGAGCCGACCCGGAACAGGCCGCCGGGCCCTCGCCTGCATCCGGTGTCCCGGCGATCAGTGCCGTCTTCTTCTTCTCGACCTCTGCCAGTTGTGCCATGACGCAGGCAAGCCGTGCGTGCGTCGCTTCGATCTCGTCCCGGCTGCCCGGTGGCAGGGCGGTGCCGTACGCCGTGCGGACCCCGGCAAGCTCGGCGGCAAATCTTCGGCTCCTCGGGTTCAACTCCCTGATCCCGTGCAGCTTCAGCAATCCCTTGATGGTGTTGCCCAGGCGGGTACGTTCCTTCACCAACCGCTCCCGGTGGCGCAAGAGCCGCTTGGCGTCTTCCTCCTCGATGGTCGGGATCCGCACCTGCGACAGCGCCGGGGTCACGCCCTGGTCCCAGGCCCTGAGCGCCCGCACCATCCGACGGGCATCGATCCGGTCGGTCTTCGCCGTCTTGGCCCGGCGCACCACCTCGAGGCTGGCCGGGTCGCACAGCACGACATCGATCCGCGGTGCATGCCCGGCCAGCCACCGGGCCAGCCAGAAACCTTCGTATCCGGCCTCGTAGGTCAGCAGCACCCGGGGCGGGTCGCCGGCACGGGCGCCGGCTCGCTCGATCTTCGCCACCAGGCCAGCGGTGTCGGCCGGTGCCAGGCTGTGCATTCCGGTCTTGCCGGGCTCATCCGGATTACCGATCCCGATGATCCATGACTTGTCGCTCACTTCAACCGCCACATAGAGCGTGCTAATCTCGCCCCCGGAAGGGGTCACGTCGTTCAGCTTCTTCGACACTTCTGGTCTCCTTTCCCAAGGCAAGGGGTTGTCGACAACACACCCCTTGCCACCATATCTGGATGTCCGAGTATTTCGCCGAGCCGGATCAGCAACAAGCGGGAATCCAGGCAGGGCTCATGGTATCTTTTGAATGGGCCTGAGCCAGTTGCAAGCCGCGTTGACTTACGTGCGACGATGTGCGCATCATCTCAGTCTGGAAGTCGAATTAAATTCAACATTTATGGACTGCGGAAAACTACCAAAGGAGGAGAATTGACAATGAGGTATAATGCAATTGCAGCCAGCGTGCTTGCTGCGGCCATGACGATTTCCGTTGCGGCCCAGGCCGAACCAATCAAGATCGGCTATGCTCCATCGACTTGGGATCCGTCGGATTTCCATGGCATGATGGGATCTGGGGTCGAGGCAGAGCTGGACAGGTCCGGAGCGGACTACGAATTCTTCATTCGCTCGCCGTCGAGCGAAGCCGCGCAGGCCGAACATCTGGGCATAGTCGAGGACTACATCGCACAAGGCGTCGACTACATCATCATCAACCCGATAGATGTCAAAGTACAGCGTGTAACCTTTGAAAAGGTCCTCGAAGCAGGCATCCCACTGATCGTGGGCAACCATTCAACGCCGTTCCCCGACGAATGGGGTTACCAGCCGACGATGTTATCCGGCTATAGCCACAAGGATGCGGGCCTCGTCCTGGCCGACTATATTGTCGAAAAGTACGGGGTAGGAACGAAGATAGCGATAATCCACGGTGTCCCCGGGCAGATCACGAACGATCGCGCACCCGAGGAATACCTGACCAGCATCGGCCTCGAAATCGTCTATACTGATCACGCAGACTTCGACCGTATCAAGGCATATGACAAGATGGAACGCATCCTGACTGGCCATCCCGATACCGAGGTCGTCATCGCTGCATCCAGTTCGATGGCCGTTGGTGCTGTCGAAGCGACTCTTGCAAATGGTGCGGAGGGCGAATACGCGATTTATGGTGCCGGTGGGACGCTTGAAGAGCTGACCTATATCGAGCAGGGTCTGCTTACTGGTGCGTGGATCCGCGATCCGGTTGCCATGGGTGAAGCGATAGGCAAGATGATCATGGCACATTCTGCCGATCCCGATGTCGAGATTGAACCGATCTTTAACTCGCCCATCCACCTCATCGACTCGGTCGAAAAGATCAACGAGTTCGTCAATCCGGTAATCTTCACTTCGAAGGGTTTGGAATTCCCACGCCCGGTTGAGTAAAGCGGCGACATGAAGAATTGGCGGTGCACGGGACATGCGCCGCCAATCAACAAATGACGTCAATCGTTGGAGATGCTGTTGGCCTCCGAAATGCAGACCAGCGTAGATCGCAAGGCACCACATGCCGATGCAGGCCCCCCGGTGCTGGAAGCGCGGAATATTCACAAGAATTTTGGCGGGGTCAAGGCGCTCGACGATGTCAGTTTTCATCTGAACAAAGGCGAAATTCTGGGTATCGTCGGTGACAATGGCGCGGGGAAATCTACCCTGATCAAGACCTTGACCGGAGCCTACCGAAAAACCAGCGGTGAGATCTTTCTGAACGGTAAGCAAGTCGAAATTGAAAACACTCGCAAGTCGCGTGAACTCGGAATTGAGACGGTCTATCAGGCCTCGGGCCTGGTCGAGGTCATGGATGCCCCCTCGAACCTGTTCCTCGGGCGCGAGATGACCAGATCGAACTGGTTGGGCAACGCGCTGGGTTTCATAAACCGGCGAAAGATGCACATCGAAACCGCCGACCTTCTGAAGACGCTCAATATCGAAGTACGAAATCTGGCGGCACCGATCCGAAACCTGTCAGGCGGCCAGCAGCAATCAGTTGCTGTCGGGCGTGCCGCTTATTGGCAGGGCGAGATCATCATCCTTGACGAACCGGCAAACAATATCGGCGTGGATCAGCAACGCGCAGTTCTGGAACTGGTTGAGCGGGTCCGCAACACTCAAGGCGTGTCGTTTATTATTATTTCGCACAATATGGATCACATATTCAATCTTACCGACCGTGTGGTCGTTATGCGCAACGGACGAATGGTGGGCGATCTTTGCGTTGCTGACACCAGCCGCGCCCAAGTGGTCGGTCTCATTACCGGATCAACGACCACATGAGCGATGCGAGAACAGGCGACTTCCTGATGGCTGTTCGCACGCGGCTAGACGCGGCACCTGACGCTATCTCGCTGCTGTCGACGTTCTCCCTTCTGCTTCTGATCATACTGATCTTTACCTTCACTGCCGATCAGTTCTTCTCGCTTTCGGTACTGCGTAATGTACTGACCCAAACGTCGATATACATCATTCTCGGCGTCGGGCTGACCATTGTTCTGACCGCTGGTGAAATCGACATCTCCATCGGGTCGATCATCGGCCTTGGGGCCATGATCCTGGGCATCAGTGTGGTCAACATGGGGCTTCCGATCGGGATCGGATTACTTGCAACTTTGCTCGTCGGTTTTCTGTGTGGTCTCATGAACGGTTTCCTTACCGCGGTGGTGGGCGTGCCTTCGATCATCGTGACCCTCGGGGCCTTGACCTTCTTTCGCGGGCTGGCCTATCTGCTTGGTGGAGGCACCGTTATGATTGGATTCCCGCCATTCCTGGTCTGGATCGGTTCGGGTACCGCCATCGGTGTTCCGGTTCCGGTCTGGCTTGCATTGATTGCGGTGATCTTCGGACAACTGTTCCTGAAATCCACGCGGACAGGTCAGCACATCATCGCCGTTGGGGGCCATGCCGAAGCCGCTCGTCTTGCCGGAATCAACATAAGATCAACAAAAATCATTGCATTCGTCATCATGGGGGTGCTCAGCGCAGTGGCATCAATTGTCATGGTGGCCCGTCTCGACGCCGCGCAATCTGTGATGGGCGCTGGGATCGAGTTGCAGGTTCTCGCAGCCGTAGTATTGGGCGGCACGTCGCTGTTTGGAGGCAGGGGCGTCATTCTTGGATCAGTGCTGGGCGCGCTGATCCTGGCTATTTTGCAAACAGGGCTCTTGCTATCTGGCGTGGTCCAGTTCTGGCAACTGGTTGCGGTCGGAGCGCTGTTGATTGCTGTGGTCGCAATTCGCATTTCCTATGAGCCTTCAGAAACCCGGTCATGAATGTCGCAGCGGACCAGGCGGACGAAGCCAAGCGCGGCAGCATGGCTGTCGTGCTCCGCAACTGGCTTGACGGCCGCTCTGATGCGGCCGCCGTAGGCACAACCGCGCTGATACTGGTTGCTCTGGTCCTGCTGTTCTATGGCATCAACGAGCGTTTCATCAGCATGCGCAATATCGCCATCCTCCTTAACCAGAGCGCGGCCTATGTCATTCTCGGAGTCGGGATGACTCTCGTTATCGCTGTCAAGGGAATCGACCTCTCGATCGGGGCGATAGTGGCAGTTAGCGGAATGATGCTGGGCATTCTTCTGGTGAACAATGACTATCCTGTTTGGTTGGCTGTTGCGGCAGCAATGGCCACCGGTGCAGTCTGTGGTGCCGTTAACGGATACTGCATCGCGAGCCTGCGAGTTCCGGCATTGGTCACAACATTGGGAACGATGGTTCTTTTTCGGGGCGTAGCCTATGTAGTTCTGGGAATCGACATTTTGTTCCGATACCCAGAACAGTTGTTGTGGATCGCACGAGGCCGGATCTTTGGATTGGCACCATCGGTCTATATTGCAGCGATCGCCGTGATCTTCGGGTTCGTATTGCTGAACCATACACGCTTTGGCAAGCACATCATTGCGGTCGGGGGGAACGCAGAAGCGGCGCGGCTGTCGGGAATCAACATCTGGCGTGTCCAGTTTATGGTGTTTACCCTCATGGGCGCAATGAGCAGTATTGCCGCGATCATCTGGGTTGCCCGGTTGAATGCGACCCAAGCGTCAGTAGCACAGGGAATTGAGTTTCATGCGATCGCCCTTGTTGTTCTGGGTGGCACATCGTTGTTCGGTGGCAAGGGATTTATTGTGGGTTCGCTGCTAGGTGCCCTGATCCTGGGCGTGCTAGAAAATGGTTTGGCAATCACCGGGATTTCGTCGTTCGTTCAACAGACGCTCATTGGTCTGATTTTCATTTCAGTCGTCGCGTTGCGTACCTTGCAGGCACGAGGTGCGCGCCAAGCCGATGAGCCTATGTGAGCCAGACCGCTCTTGTTTTCACGACTTTCGGCTACACCAAGTCTTGCTGTAACGTAGCTGTTCGCCCAAGCCGTGATTGCCCATCCTGCCAGCATTTGCGGACCATCACTCCCGGCACTGACCACCCTCAGCCGTTCAGCACCCGCTTCCAGTCCTTCCTGAGCGGACAGAGCCAGATATCCTTCCTCGGCTTGGCGCATTCATGCGTCCGGTTATACTTGCCCCGCCCCTGCGTGGTGCCTGTTAAACCACCTGCATTATGTTGAGCTCAACATAATGCACGCCGGTTGACACTGGAAGATCATGGTAGCCCGCGACGGGACCTTTCGGGCAATCTGTGATCCCCTGATTATCGCTCGAATTGTCTTACTGATGGGTGTGTAGTCGGATATGCTTCGGTTGATGACCTCAGCACAGGAAATGAAGACTCCGGGACCATGTTGTCCTGAGACTTGATGGGGCATCATGGCCTGTGGCCACCTGCGATCTTGGGAGTTAATTTCGAGGATATGAACTGCCGCATCGAGGACATTGAAGACCAGTTTCAGTTGGGTGAGGACAGCCACTGGGAATTCAAGCAGGTCGAGTTCGCCGGGGATCGTCCAAAGGGCCCGTCCCGCAGTGTCTGGGCTGACGAAATCTCGGCCTTCGCAAACGGCGTCGGGGGCGTGATGCTCGCTGGAGTCGCCGATGGCGGCACGGTTACCGGCATGTCGAAAGCGCAAATCGTCAATCTGGATACCCTTCTCGTCGAGGTGTGCACCGATACGATCAAGCCTCCTGTTCGCATCCGCACATTTCACAAGAAGATGCCGGACGGCAAACGCGTGCTGCTGGTCGAAGTTCCGAGGAGCGATTTCGTACATGAAGGTCCCGGCGGATGCCATATCCGCGTGGGTGCAACGAAGCGGCCCATGGCCGGTGACGAGCGGTTACGGCTGGAGCAGAGGCGGTCACAGGCCCGCTTCTTGTGGTTCGACATGCAGCCGGTGCCGGAGACCGGCTTCGGGACATTGGCCGAGGGACATTGGAGGCAGTTGCTCAGCGCCGAAGGCGCGGCCGAGCCCGAGGCGGCGCTCGTGAAACAGGCGCTGCTTGGCGTTGACGAGGCCGGAATCCTTCGTGCCACGGTCGCCGGCGTGCTGCTGTGCACGCCAAATCCGGAACAATGGCTTGCAAACGCCTGCATTACCGCGACGAGGTATCAAGGCGCTGACCGTGCATCGGTCCAGATTGATGCCCAGGAGATCACCGGGCCATTGAACGAACAGATCGGCGGCGCCATTGCCTTTGCCATCAGGAACATGCGGGTCGCGGCATGGAAGGATCCTGCCCGTTCGAACCTGCCCCAGTACAGCGAAAGGGCCCTGTTCGAAGCCCTGGTCAATGCAGTTGTCCATCGCGACTATTCCATGCGGGGAGCCAGGATTCGCCTGTCGATGTTCCATGATCGTGTGAAAATCCAGTCGCCCGGCCCGCTTCCCAACAATTTGACGGTGGAGAGCATGGACTTGCGGCAGTCGACTCGCAACGAGGCCCTGACCTCCGTATTCGCGCGCATGCCTGTCGGCGGAAATCGCGGTAGCGAAGACAGGCGCTACCTCATGGAGCGCCGCGGCGACGGTGTGCCCATAATCCGGCGCGAGACATGGGAGTTGTGCGGGAAATATCCCGAATACAGAATCGTCGACGACTCCGAAGTTCTCCTGGTCATCCCCGCGGCAAGGCATGATTGGAGTCCGGCCCGCACCATTGTCTCTGTTCGGTCGGGCGGCCACCCGTTTCCCGGTGCCGATCTCCTGCTGCTTTTTCCCAACAGGACCTGGAAGCAGGCCAGGACGGACAATGAGGGCGAAGCTGCCGTCGATCTGCACACGACCTCGTTGCCCATGAAGGTCTTTGCATCGTCACCTGGACATGCCGCGTATCTGGAGCAGGGCTGGATACCGGAGGAGCGGGCGCTGGCGATCGATCTGGAGGCCCTGCCGGCAGGCGGAAGCGTCATTTTTCCGGAGGCGACAGGTCATGTCCCGGGGTTGAGGGGCAGGCTCAACCCCGTACGTGATTCCCATGACCGCACGTATCTCTACGCATCGAACATCGCCATCGACCAGGGCAAACAGCAGCCCGTCAACTTCATTCCGGGCGAGGAGTTGCAATTGACCGATGCGGAGGGAGCCGAACTCCGGGTGCGGATCGTCGAAATCATGGGCCGGTCAGCGTTGGTCGAGTATTTCGATGCCCGGCGAGGAGGCCGGTAACCGCCCTCGAGACCCGGATGACTGGCAAGATGGGTTGCCGGCTCATGGAACTGGCTCGCTGTTCCCGCTCCTGCGGCAATCGTCACCGTGGCGCAGCCCGGCTGGATTTGGCTTCGGAAGAGCGGATACCCGTCGGGTCCATGCACGGGTCCGGGGGCGTTGTCTTCAACTCACCAGTTCAGCACTTCCGGCGCCTCGTCAAGAAACGGGGTTCTGACGATGACGGGCATCGTGGTCATGGCGCGCAGTTCTTCCCGGGCCCGGCCTGCTTCCGCCAGTGACATTGAAAGCCGGAACGGGCCAGGATCAAGGACACGAATCGGGAAGTTCGTGTCCCAGTGGTTGTTGACGGTCCAGAAACTTCCGCCATTGATGTCACCAAGGCGGTCATGCGGATACCGGTATCTTGCCCCGCCCGGCTGGAACAGCGGCGCGTCCGGGGAAGCGATCACGATGTGGAGGTCGGGATGTTCTGCCAGTGCCAGCCCGTCCTGCATGCATTGCCAGCCCAGGCTGGACGACGGAACATGCCCCGCGGCACAATCAATCCAGCCATCGCCGGTATCCAGGAGAATCCTGCTGTCATGTCCGGGTGCCGCGATCGGCCAGCTTATGGAAAACGCCCGCTCCAGATTCCTGGCGTGCTGTATTGCCGTCAGTTGCGGCCGTGCAGATTGTCCGGACAGTCGCCATTCGGATTCGATGCATATGCCCGAGCCGAACTCGAACCGCATCGCAAATCTCGCCTCGCCGGCGCTGACCGAAGGCTCGCCACGAATCCTGGTCGACGCATCGTCGACAAACAGGTCGTCACGGTTCCATCCCATCGGCGTGTCGGATTTTTCCCAGTACGGGGCCTGGAAGATCTGTCGCCGGTTGAAGCGGCGGCCCAGCAACTGGACCAGCGGAACCAGTGTCGGCCTGCAGATGACGTCACGGCCGCTGGCCTTGTCCGTCCATTGCGCCAACCCGCCGGACTCCGGACAGAATTCGAGCCGTGTGAACCGGTTTTCGATCCAGTCCGGACCCGCACTGCATTCATTTCTTCCCGCGAGCACGGGCCTGACAATCGTCGCCATAGCCGGAGCAATCCGGGTGCGGATACGGTGATGCCCATCCGGAGCCCGGTCCTGGAGGGCGTCAGTCCAGCCATCTTCGCCAAGTCCCGGGAAAAACTCGTTGCTTCCGCAGGCCTGGGGTATCGAGATCTGCGGACCGGCACCTCGGTCGGTTGGAACCGGGATATCCACGTCGATCGTGACATCGGCAGGATTGGCAACGAGATAGGATTGCTCATCTGCGGTTTGGGTCGGGTGGGAGAACTGGTCGAAACCGGGATCGCCCTCTACCGCCGTTCCCAGCCTGGCGGCACGACGTCTCGACGTAACGGCAAGCTGGCGCAGCGCCATGGCGAATGCATTGAAGGCATGGTTGGATTTCTGGGTGCGCTGTGCCGCGGCAAAGATGTTGTCGGGGGCGGTGCTGGCGCTGTGCGCCCCCCAGGTATGCTCGTCATAGCGTGCGAGCGTGTCGACAAGTTCACGGAATTCCGGGGCGTCGGCGCCACCCAGGGATTCAATGACGGGAAGCATGCGCTCCGCGGTTCGCGCTGCCGAGGTTTCCAGTGGCGAAGAGGCAACGCCGTCACACCAACTGTCCATCCATTCGCCCCGGTAGGATGGAAGTCCGGCGGAATTGGCGTTGATGATCTCGGCAAGCCGGTCCAGGGTTATGATCTCGATGGGCACGTTTTCGCGTGCATTCCAGTCCTGGACCCCGTCGCTCAGGAACCGGTCAGGGAAGACGTTGTCTCCATTTGCCGCGTTGGTGACCGTGAGCACGCTGAAGTCGAAGGGCCAGCAATCGCTTTGAGCATGGCGGGCAAGTATTTTCTGCAACTCTTCCCTGTCCTGTTCACCCTTGCGGGAGAGTCGCAGGAAGCCGCCGAGGCCGTAATGTTCGCCCTGCAGCACCAGCATCCTTCCGCCTGAACGGTTTTCCCAGAACCAGGCCGACGGGACCCGACGCCCCCAGTAACCCCGATGCGGATTTTGCTGGGTGACCAGGAATTCGACACCCTTCTCGACAAGAAGGTCGTTCCAGAACCAGGCCAGCCCGTTGACATCGCATTGCATGGCAGCGGTGACTGAAACACCGAACTCGTCCCGCAGCGCGTCGACATCCTTGAGAGTCTGCATGGCAAGGGGCTTCGAGACGAGAGGTGTCCAGTGGTAGCGAAGCGCACCAACCGAAATCCGGCCAGCCCTGTGCAAGGCCTGGAATCGTTCGACATTTCGGGATGTGGTATTGCGCAGGTAGTCCAGGGTGGTGGATGTTACCTCGCAAGTCCATCTGTGCTGCGCACCTTCCGGTGCATCCCGGGTCGCTTCGCACAGGTTAAGCGCCTGATCGAGGATATCTCGGTGATGCATCAGTACCGCCACCGGATGGTCTGTGTATCCGAGGTCAGTATGTGTCTGGCTCAGGAGATAGATCTTCCTGATCACCGTGGACACCCGATGCTTGGCCGGCTGGCGTCCCGGCCAGTGCGAGGTCTTTCCCGAACGGCGCGTGATACCCCCGGAGCCCGGGATCTTCCATTCATGCGTCTCTTGCCTCCCGGTTTCGTGATGTCGAAGCCGGCATCATCCGCTTCCATGTGGCCGCCATGGCGAGGTGCCTTGCGAATACATGTATCATGTCCCGGAAGAGCCCTCCAAGTGCAGGGCAGTGTTTCTGACAATTGCCGAATTGATGGGTGACAGGGTGATTTGCCCGCCAATGACGAAGGCGGTGGAATCACCGATGGACGCCAGCCCGGCACCGTTGCGTGGGGGCATGGCCGGGCGTGGAGTGCGGCGATTGCCGGCGGCCGACAAATGTGGCGGGATTCCGGCGATTCACCGCTCTTCGTGAAAACCGTCGTCAGAATGCCGATCTCGTCGGACTGGCAACCGCCACCAACGACGTGATCAGGGCGTGGCCCTGATCGGTCCCAACCCCAGGTCAGCACTCATCTCACCGTGCTCACGATCGCGGCACCGGTAGCCGTGGTCGTGGAAAGACCCATTGCGACGATCCAGCAGGTCGGGCGGGTCTCATCGCCGCCAGGTCGGTCTTGATCGCCGCCCGCACGATCACTCAGCCAGGCAGTGACCGGCTGCACTGCTCGCCTGACCTTGGTTGCCGCCCGCACGGGTCACTCCGGACCGGAAGTTTCAGTGATCGTCTCGGCGTGATCGGAACTGGGTCCTCAGGCCATGACATGGCGTGTCACTGCCGGGGCATCGAAAGCCGTGTCCATCATTTTGCGAAAATCGTGGCGCCTGCCAGCCGAACAAACACCAGGCAGGCAGAATGAAGGACAGGCACCAACCGATTCGGACCGGGAATGACAATATCCCTGGGTCATTCATCGATGACCGGACTTTTCTCGTCTGGGCTCGGGTCGCGCCTCGAAAATCCGGTCGCCGCCAATTACCGGTCGCCTGCCGATGGTGGTCCAAGGAGCGGCTCGGGATCGAGAAACCGCCTGAGCACGTTCTCGGTCACCCGGCTGACAGGGTTGGAGCCGGCATTCCACAGCAGCGAAGTCGCCCAGGCGATGGACCCCGCCGACCACACCGCGCCGCCGCCAGCCGTCGTGAAATACACCATGTCGGCGCGCACGCGCCGGTTCTGGAGCCCGTCAAGGGCGCGGGTGGTGGTAATGAACTCCTCGCCCGTCAGGAGGCCGCCCTGTCCCACGTCCTCCGACGTTGCAAGGATGACCGATCCCGGGGGCGAGCCAAGATCGGCATCCCACCTGTCCAGTTCGAGGCCGACGGCCCCGCCGCCGCGATATCCGAAATCACCAATCACATCCGAGTTGAGCCCATCGAACACGAATGCCAGGGCAGGATCGCGGGACGCCTCTGTGCGACGGAAGTGGGTCGAGCGGACGAAGAATGTCGAGCTGAAGCCGGTTCCGACCAGCATTTGCGGCGCGCGGCCATGCGTACGCCACAACCCGCCAGGCTCGCCGCTGAAGCTCAGATGGTGTTCACCAGGCTCGCCCTCCCATGTGCGCACCCCGGAGATGCCGCGACGGTTCTCGACGATTCCCGGGCGCTCATCGGACCATGCGACCCGCCAATAGAACCCGTTTCCTCCAAGGTAGAGGTGCCGGCCGCCGCTTTGCTGGTAGTCGTGGAGGGCATCCCACATCCGTGTTGAATAGTATTCCGGGTGCGATCCGGTGATCACCACCCTGTAGCCATCCAGCAAGTCACGACCATGGCGGTGCAAATCTTCATCGGTTGCAAGATCGTAGCCGAAACCCCGACTCTCCAGCCATTGCACGATGTGGGTGTCGTTCACGTAGTTGAAGGTATAGAGCCCCGGCCGCATGTTCATCAATGGCCGCCGCTCGCTGGAATAGACGACGCCCGAATCGTCGGCATGCGTGTCGTAATGCGACAGGCCCAGCTCGCGGTGCTCGTTGAGATAGAGTTCGTCCTCGCTCAGCACCATCGGTGCTTCGTAAAGGTTTTCCGTATTTTGGCTGTCGAACTTGATGTGGGTGTTTGCATAGGACAGGTAGGTGGCGGTCGCCGCGATCAGCAGGATGTCGGCCTGACGCTGGCCTGGCCGGACGGAGACAAAGAACGGCACGTCGCTCTGAACATCGTCGGAGGTCACCCGGGCGACATAATAGCCGGAACGGCTTCCGTCGGGTGCCGTGACCCTGAGCGAGGTATCCCAACGACAGTCGGTCATGTCGTCATCGTGAAAGTGAATCGCGCCATATTGCGACGGATCCCGTCGCCAGCTTTCGACGGAACCATTCCAGTTCGAGCCGGTTGCGCCCCGCATCGGCGTGTTGACAAGGGTCAGGTGAACGCCCTGCGGCCCGGTGTCGTGCGCCGTTGCGCTCTCGATGTGCCGGGAAAAATCCCAGGCGGCAATTGGTGTTGCAACCGCGCCGGCCTTGATCACGGGTGCCTCGATCTTGCCGTTATAGGCACATGTGACGACGGGATGACCGGCGCGCCAGCCCTCCATGGCGGCGCCGAAGATGATCGGGTTGTCGCATCCCGGCAACAACACAATCGGTGCCGGGGCGTCCGATCTCTCGACATGTGGCCAGGTTGCCATGGCCGCGATCGGTTCGGCCGATATGGCGATGCGTTCATCGGAGGCTTCGAGGATGATCCGAAACCAGCGACGTCCCGGCAAGGGGCGGGTCAGAATTGCGGCCGATTTGCCGAGGCGAACGCCGAGATGGCCAAATCTGTCCATCTCCAGCCGCAATTCTCCCCAATGCAACAGGCATTGCGGCTTGCCGGTCGGGAGTGTTGGCCACACATTCATCTCGAGCCGCAGCGAATTCGCAACACCGGTCGCCGGTCCCCGGGGCGAAAAACCGAAGGATCCGGCGTTTGCCGGCTGATGCCTGACCGGGAGTCCGGTTGCCTTGCACCAATCTGCTGTCTCGAAACTGGCGCCTGGACCATTCGGGTCGATATCCCCGCATACGACGCGCATCACCGCAACGGAACAGGTGTCGGGCCCATTGCTCGACAATTTCAACTCGGTCGTCTCGCCGGCGTGGATCGCCAGCGGCTGGCAATAGCCGATCAGCCCGGTCGTGCTGATCACCATGGGTCCGCAACCGTGACCGGCATGCCGGTCAACTCCTGCCAGCGGCGCTTGAATATGTCCCATTCGGCCTCGGGGATGGACGCATAGCTCACCCCTTCGACCACAATGGGTGCAACGCCGCGCTCGCCGGTCAAGCGGACCAGCGCGAATTTGCTGAAGGGCTCGATCACGGAAAGAGCCAGGCGGCCCTTCATCGGTGTCGACCGCATCCTGTCGAGCACGCGTTGCAACTCGGCACTGTAGGGTCCGCGAGGATTGTCACGGTATTCCAGCGCCAAATCCATTCGGCCTCCATCGAACTCGTATGTCGCATTGTCCGGGTCATAGCGAAGCATGGCCGTCTCCTCGCAATCCATTTTGAGATTGCCACCTGGCGCGGTTATTGTGAATATCATTCTTTGCGGGGACAGAGATGCATTTATCCTGCCATGTCATGCGAATCCGTCCCTCGGGGACGATACGGCTGGCCGAGATGGCACGCCAGCGTGCCGATTCGGGAAAAAGAACGCATGATCTCGCCGAGGGTGAGTCGAGCTTCGATACGCCTGACCACATCATTGAAGCTGCACACCGGGCGGCATGTGAGGGTCAGACGCGCTACACGTCGGTTGCCGGGACCGCGGTGCTCCGCGAGGCGGTAGCCAAGAAATTCCGCAGCGAGAACGGGCTTGCATGCGATACGGATTGCGTGATCATTGGTACCGGTGCCAAGCAGTTGATCTACACGGCCTTGTGTGCCGGCCTTGATGTCGGGGACCGGGTGATCGTTCCGGCTCCGTACTGGACCAGCTATCCGGACATCGTCAAGCTCGCCGGTGGCGAGCCAGTGATCGTGTGCTGTGCCAGAACAGGCTCCAGGCTGACACCGGAAGCGCTGGACGCGGCCATCGGGCCGCGCACGCGCTTCCTGATCCTGAATTCGCCGGGCAATCCCGGCGGGACGGTCTACGGCGCTGGCGAGTTGCTGGCGCTGGCCGAGGTGCTGCGCCGTCATCCCCATATCGGCATCCTGAGCGACGACATCTACGAAAAGATCCTGTACCGGGACGAGCCCTTTGTCACGCTGGCGCAGGTTGCGCCGGATTTGGCCGAACGGACGGTGACGGTGAACGGCCTGTCCAAATCCTACGCCATGACAGGCTGGCGCGTCGGTTATGCAACAGGCCCCGGCAAGTTCATTGCTGCCATGTCCAAGCTCCAGGGTCAATTGACCACCTGTACAAGCTCGATTGCGCAGGCGGCAGCACTCGCCGCCCTGACCGGGCCACAGGATTTTCTTGACAATTGGCTGGCTGCCTATCTCCGTCGTCGTGACATGCTGCTGGCCGCGATTGCCAGGATCCCGGGTCTGGAGGCGCGCGTGCCCGAAGGTGCCTTCTATGTCTTCGCCGCGTGCAATGGGCTTCTCGGTCGGCAGACGCCGAAGGGCGGCATGATTCGCACCGACATCGAGCTCTCCGAATACCTGCTGGAGGCGTCAGGCGTGGCGTTGGTTCCCGGAACCGAATTCGGCGCACCCGGTTATTTGCGACTCTGTTTTGCAAAACCCGACGAAGTGATGGCCGAAGCGTCGAGGGACATGGCTGACGCAATCACCGCGCTCGGCTGATCCGGCGCCGAATGGGCCGGGCAAATCCTGCCTCCATCCCAGCCAGGGCGGACTCGCCGGCCGAGCGGGATGTGCCGATCAGGTCGGCCAGTTCTCGCACCGGGTTCTGCCGAAGTGCAAAAATGGCGGTTGCGATTGATGCAGCGCGCTCGTGACCAAGCACCGGGTCGAAAAGTCGGTGGAATTTTGCAACGAGATGAGATCTGTCCATGGGGTTGGCAGGATCGCCGAATGCGGAATCGACGCGCTTTGCAATCGGGCGTCCGTTTGACACCACCTCGACGATTGATGGTGCCAGGCGGGGGAACAGGGTCTGAAGCTCATCATCATGGCGGATGTCGATGCGTTCGCCAAAGCGGAGCACCTCCTCGTCCTCGAGCAACGACAAATCGAGCGGAAGCAGTGCCTCTCGACCCTTGAAGGCCGCCGCCGACAGCACGAAGGGAATCGAGAACTGGGCCTCCGTATCCGAGGCCGGGCGAAGGTGATTGCCAAGGGCGACGGCACGGTCGAATGTCCTGACAGTGACATGGTCAATCCGGTCAGGCGGCAGCGCCTCGTCGTCCATGATGTCCAGAAATGCGTCGATGGCGGCGTGGATCCACCGGCAGCAGGCGTATGGCTTGAAGAACAGACCATCGACCGCCGCGAAGTCATCGAGGCCTTCGACCAACCTCGATGGCGAGTACAGCTCGCCAGTCTCGAAGGTATCCGGATAGCCCCGGAACCCGGCACTGGCGAGGTCGACGGCACGCAGCGCCGTGAATACGGACCAGGCAATCCCTTCCTTCACATCCGATCCGGCAAAGCCGTGCGAATCGGCCGAGCCGAGCCGGGGGGCATGCTGCTCGGAAATGAGAATGCTCTGGGCAATCGTCTCGGGCGGCAAATTGTACAGCCGGGCGACGGCAGCCGCGGCACCGGTGCCACTCCAGCGTCCGCTGACTGTTGAAGCGTGCTGCTCCGGCACACGCGCAAGGGCAACTCGTACGGAGACTTCATAGCCGAGGACAATTGCGGTGAGCAGTTGCTCGCCCGGCGTGTCAGGCGACACCGCGGCCAGGGAGGCAGCAATGATTGCCGCGCCAGGGTGGCCCGCCGCCATTCGATGTCCATCATCGATATCGAGCGCCGTCGCCGCCATCGTGTTCAGTGTTGCCGCCGTCGCCGTATCGCAAATCCTGCCCGTGAACCAGACCGACGCCGCGCCATCCTGCCCGGGAAAGGCGCGGGACATCGCCATCGTGCCGGCCGCGCTGCTGCCTGCAGCGGCGGCACCGAGGACGTCAAGCATGCAATCGGAGGCGCGCGCCATGACCGCATCGGGGATCTCGTTTGGCCGTGTCGCGCCGACCATTCGGGCGAGCGCGAGAATAGCCTGGCTCATGCGCACTCCCTGACGTGGCGGCCCAGGAGATCAAGGCCGGCGCGCAGGAGCCGGTCGATGGCCTGGCTCGTCATCCAGGCAGAATGCGGTGTCAGCGTCACGTTGTCCATGGTGCAAAGCGCATGTTCTGCCGATAGCGGTTCGGTCTCGAACACGTCCAGCGCCGCATGACCGACCTGGCCCGAAGCCAGTGCGCCCAACAGCGCTCGCTCGTCGATCAATGCGCCGCGTGCGGTGTTGACGAGGACCATGCCCGCACGTGCCCGGGCGAAGTCGGCGGCACCGACGATGCTCCGTGTTTCCGGGGACAGCGCCAGATGCAGCGAAACGATGTCGGCCCGGGAGAAGACCTCGTCCTTTGACACCATCTCGACCGGTGCACCGCGTGCATCGCCGGAAGGCGTCCAGCCAATGACTTGCGCCCCCAGTGCGTCGGCGAGCCGGGCGGTCTCGGCGCCAATCCCGCCAATGCCGAGAATGCCGAAAGTCTTGCCGGCGAATTCCTCGGCCCGCATCAACCGGAACCTGCCCCGTCGGACGGCACGGTCCATCTCGGCGATTCGCTTCAGCCCGGCCAATGCAAGCGTCACCGCATGTTCGGCCACCGCGCGGTCGCCATAGCCCTTGATTCCCTCGAAACGGATACCCAGTTCGGCCGCCGCATCCAGATCGCCATGCGTTGCCAGGCCGGTCGAGAGATAGGCGATCGTTTGCAGGTCCGGGCAGGCATTCAGGACTCGTCCAGACATGTAGCCCATGTAAACGAGCGCGTTTCTCCGCCCTGAAAGACGCGCGATCAACTCGTCCTCATCCACAGGTTCGTCGCGCCAGATCACGAGCTCCGGGACAACACGAATCATGTCGTCGGTCAGTCGCTCCGCCATCGCGCCGTAGCAGTCGACGAAAGCCGGCTTGCCGGCCATCAGCCCACGACCGAGAAGCTGCTTTCGCGGTTGATCTCGCGCAGGCGCGAGCAGAACCTCATGTTCAGCGTGTAGTCCATGTGCGGAAGCCGGTAACTCATCGGGTTTGCGTCATGGTCGTTGCCGGCCTCGCAGTAATCGATGAGTTCCTTCATCATCATGCCGACAACCGGCGCGTTCTTGAACTGGTTGCCGCTGGTTCCGACGGCCATGTAGAAACCTGCCAAATCGGAGCAATCATAGATCGGGATCCAGTCGTCGGACACATCGTAGAGATCGGCGATGCCCTGCACCGAATTCGGCACGCCCATCTCCGGGAAACGCTGCGCGCCGCGCAGGGCCTGCAGTCGTGCCTGCTCCGTCACGTCGGTGTTCCACGCATCCGGGTCCACCCATTCCAGCTCGTCGCATTGTGGCTCTTCGCTGCCAATCAGGATCTTGTTGCCAATCTCCGGCCGCCAGTATCCACCGATATCGGCATCCGAGCAGATCAGGCCATCCCTTTCGAAATCGAAGCCCTTCGGCGAGGGAACATGGGCAACCTCGACACGAAGCGCCCGTGTGGCGATGTTCATGCCATCCGCCACGCCGGCCAACTCGTTGATCTTGAAGGAATGCGGGCCCGCAGCGTTGACGACAACCGGCGCCGTGATTTCGGTCTCGTCGTCAAGTCTCACGCCTGACACGCGTCCACCATGCCGCAGGATTTCCACGACCCGCCTGCCGGTGATGAAGTCCGCGCCCTTGCGCGTTGCAGCTGCCTGGATGTTCTGGGTGGCCAGCATCGGGTCACTGACATAGCCGGCCTTCGGGAAAAACAGCACGTAGCGCATCTCGCCGTCCTGCTGGCCGAAATCGGGATCATCGGCAGGTCTCGCCGGATGGAAGTGGCCCGGATTCATGATCGGCAGCCTGGCGCGGATCTTGGCCGGCGTCCAGACCTCGTAGGGGATGCCAATGGCGATGGCGATCTCTTCCAGCTTCAGCCCGTAGCCATTGTCCTCGAAGCATGTATAGAGGCAACCGACCTCCCGGTAGGTCGCCAGCGTTTCACCGGCTTCGGCCTCGAGATAGCCGGGAAAATCCTCCCAGCAGGGATAGTTCGACTTGGCCAGGGCGGCACCGTCCAGCGTCGAATAATGTGTCCGGATGATGGCGCAGGAATTGCAGGTGGATCCGGAGCCGGCGACCGCGTTCTTGTCGATGCCCGCGACCCGCCTGCCATCCCTGGCCAGTTCGTAGGCAATGGCGGCCCCGATGATTCCGGCGCCGACAATGATTGCATCGTAGTGTTTGACCATTTGGAGGCTACCCGGTATTCTTGGATATATCTCAAATATATTATAGCGATTCCGAGAGGTTGCAATCGGAAACCTGCCGGGATGCCGTGAATTCGCCTGCCTTGCGGGCAGGCATAAGGTGGTCAGAGGATGACGTCGGGCAGCCAGAGCGCAATCTGCGGGAAGACGGCGATGATCACGGCCGCAAGGAGCATCAGCAGGAAGAACGGGAATGCACCCCGGGCGATTTCCCCTATCGGTTTGCCGGTTATTCCCTGCAGCACGAAGAGGTTGAATCCGATCGGCGGCGTGATCAGGCCGAGTTCGATCATGATGACAAGATAGACTCCGAACCAGATCGGGTCCCAGCCGGCCGCCACCACGATGGGCAGCGTGATCGGCAATGTCATCACCATGATTGACAGCCCGTCCAGGAACATTCCCAGGATAACGTAGAAGGCACCGATCAGGATGACGATTCCAGCCGGACCAAGGTTCATGGCAGCGATGAGCTTGGCAACTTCCTGGGGAACATGGAGATAGGCCATCGTGGACGACATGAAGCTGGCGGCAACCAGGATCGTCACCACCATGCAGGTAATCCGCGTCGCCCCGGTCAGGGCATCGACGAATACCGACCAGGAGAACTGTCCCAGCACGATCACGAGCAGCACCGAGGCGGCAAAGCCAAGAGCTGCGGCTTCCGACGGTGTCACGACGCCGGTGTAGATTCCGCCCAGTATGATGAACATCAGGACCAGGATCGGTGCCAGGTCAACCAGGCTCATCAGGTAGTCGATCGGGCGGTAACGGATGCTTTCGGTGCCGCCGGTGACCGGTGCCACCATCGCCCGGTAGATGATGTAGAACGAGTACAGCACGGAGATCAGCAATCCCGGCAGGATGCCGGCCGCAAACAGCCCGGTGATCGACTGTTCGGCCAGGACTCCGTAGATGATCATGGAGATCGAAGGCGGGATCATCAGGCCGAGGCTCCCGGCTCCGGCGAGCGAGCCCGTGGCGATGCGGCTGTCATATCCCCGCCGCTCGAGTTCGGTCATCGTGATCTTTCCGACCGTGGCCGTCGTGGCCGTGCTGGACCCGCTCACGGCAGCGAACAGGGTACATCCGACAACATTGCAATGAAGCAGCTTGCCGGGGATCAGGCTGGTCCAGGGCGAGAGACCCCGGAACAATCGATCCGAGACATCGGTTCTGAACATGAGCTCGCCCATGAAAATGAACATTGGAATGGCGGCAAGTTCCCATGTGCTGGCCGTTCGCCACATGGTCCCCTTCATGACGGGGCCGACCCGTGACAGCGGGAAATCAAGCAGCAGGACGAGAGCTGTCAGCCCGACCATCAACAGCGCGACGAAGATCCAGGAACCGATACCGAGATAAAACGCAAGGAAGCCGAAGACCAGGGCGGAAAGGGCAATCTCTTCCATTGCGCTATTCGATCCCCAGCTCGGCGGCCTTGGCGGAAGAGAGATCGGCCTCGCCCATGAGCACACGCATCAGGTAGGATACAAACTGGAGGAGAAGAATGGCGAGGCCGACTGAAATGAAGGATTCGGGCAACCAGAGCGGTACCTGGGCAATGGTCTCGCTTACATATCCTCGTTCGTAGTTTCGGATGACGTTTCGCGTGAAAAACCAGAACGCCATGCCGCAACTGAAGATCCCGAAGATTATGCATGTCACTTCGACTGCGCGCCTGGCCAGGCCGCCGCTCTTCATGTTCGCCAGCAGCAGGTTCATGCGGATGAGCGTTCCCTTCTCGAGGGCCTGTCCGAGTGCAAGGAAGCTCATTGCACCGATTCCGTAACCCACGAGTTCATCGGCCATGTGCGTGGATGACGCGTAGAAGGTTCTGAGGACGACTTCCGTCAGGATGAGGCCCGTCATGCCCAACAGTATCGTCACTGCTGCAAACATGCCGAGGCCATTGACGAATGAAGAAAACCGATGGAGATGGGTCATTGACGACCACTCACCTCTCTTCAAAAGAGGTCGCCGCCCAAGGGGCGGCGACCAGCTGTGTCGGACATCTTCAGCTCTAGTTGGAGACCATCTCGAGCTGTTTGGCATATGTGGCCAGGATTTCGTCCGCAAGCTCCTGACCGATCAACTCGCGCCATTCGTTGATCGCAACCATCGATGCGGTCTTCAGCTCGTCGATGAAGCTCTCGGGCACATCCTGGATCGCGGTGACATTGGCATCCTTCAGGCGCTGGACGTTCAGGTCGATTCGATCCTGTGCACGCGCCCAGAGTTCGGCCTCGACTTCGGCAGCGGTGTCGAGCACGATTTGCCGGAGATCATCCGGAAGCCCATCGAGAACGTCCCGGTTCACATGAACCATGTTCGAGCCCATGGTGAAATTGAGATAATGGTAGTGATCGAGGTATTCCTGGAAATTGGCCGACAGACCGCCTTCTTCCGAGGTCAGCACCGCTTCGATCGTATTCGTGGAAAGCGCCGGCACCACGTCGGCCCAGCTCATCTGAATCGCCGCCGCACCCAGTTCCTTCAACGTCAGCGTGCCATTCTTGTCGTAGGTCCTGACCTTGAGCCCCTGCATTTCGGCAGCCGACGCGATCGGGCGCTTGGTCCACAACCCGACCGGCGACCAGGGTTCGGTGAGCAGAAGAACCTGGTTCCCCTTGGCGAAAGCCTCGGCGTAGTAGGGACGCGCGGCATCGATCAGGGCCTTGCTCTGCGTCGGGTTGGTCGCCATGAATGGCAGGTTGTTCATCAGGAAGATCGGGTCGAATCCGGTAAACACCCCTGTATAGGTGCTGGCTAACGGAACGGCCTGGTCTTCAACCGCCGCCCAGTGGTCCTTCGACTTGTAGCCCAGCGAACCGCCGAAGTGATTGGTGACGATGATCCGTCCGCCACTGTTTGCTGCCAGTCTTTCGGCGAATATCTTGTCTGCCTCACCGGAGATCGACGTCTCACCATACTCGTTCGGCATGTCCCAGGCGACATCCTGCGCCGGGGCCATGACGGGCAAGCCCACGGCCAGCGCCCCTGCCAGCAGCGTCATTTGCAACGGTTTTCCGATCTGTGTCATCGATTGGTCTCCTTTCCCTTGTTGAAAGTCGGGTCCTTCTCACGCGTGTTTCATAGACCCATCTGAGCAAAGAGCGCCGCGGTGAGCGGGCTCAGGCGATTGCGATATTCTCCTGCGACATTCACGTGATCGTGGTTGCCGACTTCAAGGTAACTGACATCGAGCCCGGCGTCACGGCAGGCATCGGTGTATATTCGGGATTGCCGGCGGAATTCATCGGTTTCACCCCCGCCGACGGCAATGACCGTTGGCGGCATCCGCTCGGGCAGGTGGTGAATCGGGCTGTTGCGCCGCGCCTCGTCTTTGCTCATCTTGAGATCGGCGTTGAGATAGGAGCGCCGCAGCGGTTCGAGGTCAAACAGGCCGCTGAGTGGCACGGCACCATTGACGACGTCACCCGGCAGCCCATGGCTCGTCCAGTCAGTCGCCAGCAGCATGGCCGTCAGGTGACCGCCAGCCGAATGCCCGGTGACGTGGATCCGGCCCGGATCGCCACCGAATGCCCCGGCGTTTTCGTAGATCCACTTCAACGCCTGCCGGTTCTGTTCGGCGATCACGTCCATCGTGACCTGGGGACACAGGTCATAATTGTTCAGCACCACTGCCGAACCTGCCTCGACGAATCGTTCTGCAACAAACCGGAACATCGCCTTGTCGAATGCCCGCCAGTAACCGCCATGAATGAACAGCAGGATCGGAGAGGCACCCCGCCCCGGCCAGATGTCCAGTTTTTCCAGGTCGCGGTCACCAAAAGGCACGTCCAGGCGAGATTCGTAGATCTCGGCCATGCGCGTATTGTGAACGTCCATCGCAGCGAATGTCTCGGCAAAGTGCGGGCAACGGATGCGCATGTCGTATTCGTGATCAAGCCCGGCCTGCGAATACTTGCCGTACACCTTGCTTGCCATTTCCGCAGGCTCCCTTCCAGGCTCCGTCAAGCCGCGACAATAGGGGACGCAGCCGCCTATTGCAACCAAAATATATCTCGAATATATTTCACGCTGTCGCAGCAAGGGAGGCATGTGCCGTGTATGTCAGGATGGCGCACTGGAAGTGCAAGGCCGAGTATTGGGGCGAGGACTCGAAACTCTTCGAGGCAGGTGCCGTTCCCATGATGCGAGAGCATGCCGGCTTCGTGCGAGCGATGCTGCTCGGTGCACCATCGGGCCCGCAGCGCATCGCATTCACTGTCTGGGCGGACCGCGCCAGCTATGACGATTTCGTGGCCAGCCCCGATCTCGGCCGGATTATCGACATGTTTTCGCATATGTACCTCTCCGACGGCAGTCCGGATCCGGTCGAATACGAGGTTCGGGCGCAAGGCGCGTCCAGCTGATTTCATAACCATGCGGATGCTCGCCGGACGTGCGGGACGCAAGAAAGGGCAATCAGGAATGGCACAGCTCCTGGATATTGAGACGGCAGCACGCTACAATGCATGGGCCAACATACGCATCTACAATGCGCTGCGAGAGTTCTCGGACACGGAGCGCAAGGCGGATCGGAAGGCGTTCTTCAAGTCGATCCACAACACCATGAACCACATTCTCCTGGCCGATCTCATTTATCGCGAGCGGCTGGAGAAGAAACCCACGACATACACGGCACTGGACGAAGTGCTCCACGACCAATTCGATGATCTGGAGGCCGCACATCGCGCCAGCGACTCGTGGTACGCCGAATTCTGCGCGGCAATGACGCAGGACGAGTTGGATGCGAACCTCACCTTCACGGCCGTCGGCATGGACCAGAAGGAGGTCTTCTCGCTGCCGATGAAACTGTGCCTCACCAACCTGTTCCAGCACCAGATCCATCACCGTGGACAGGTTCACCAGATGATTGGCGAGGCTGGCCGATACCCGCCGCCTGTGGATGTGGTCAAGTTCGGGCGCGGCGATTTGGATCGGTGGAGCGACGCGGCGTGAGCAAAGCCGTCGAGACCGTGCTTGTCATCGGAGCCGGGCAGGGCGGGCTTTCAGCAAGTTATTTCCTCACCCGGGCCGGAATTCCCCACCGGATCGTGGATCGGGGCGGCGTGGCCCATGCCTGGGGAAGGCAGCGCTGGGACTCCTTCTGCCTGGTTACCCCGAACTGGACGGTCAACCTGCCGGGGAAGCCCTATGACGGCAGCGATCCGGACGGTTTCATGCTCCGGGACGAGTTCGTGTCCTACATGAAGGGCTGGGCCGACTCGTTCGGTGCACCCGTCACGAGCGGCGTGGACGCAAGACGGATCGAGAAGACCGGCCGGCAATTTCGTGTCCTGACCAATGCGGGCGACATTCATGCCCGTGCCGTTATCGTGGCGACAGCCACCTATCAGCATCCGAAATTGCCCAGGGTGGCACGCGGGATTCCGGAGGACATCCTCCAATTGCACGCCGAGGATTACAGGAATCCCGACCAGGCATCTCCGGGGGCCGTGCTGATTGTCGGGACCGGGCAGACCGGATGCCAGATTGCCGAGGATTTCCTTCGCACCGGCCGGGATACCTATCTCTGCGTCGCACGCAACGGCCGGCTTCCGCGGCGGTATCGTGGGCGCGACATTCTCTGCTGGCAGCAGCGGATGGGCTATCTGGACAGGACGCCCGACATGCTTGACAATCCCGGAATGCGTTTTGCCGGCGACCCGCACGTGACCGGGCGAGATGGCGGCGCAACGGTGAGCCTGTACGATTTTGCCCGGCGAGGCGCGCACCTGCTCGGTCGGCTCGAGGGTGTCGAGGGGCGATCATTGCGCCTCGGGGATGATTTGGCCGACAATCTTGCGCATGCTGATCGCTACTGCGCCGATCTTGTTGCACGAATCGATGCGTTCATTGAAGAAAACGGGATCAATGCCCCGCCGCGCAGCGATGCGGACATGCTTGGATTCATGGCGCCCGGGCAGCGCCAGCCGGAAGCGCCGGCCCGGCTGGGCCTGGACGAAGCCGGCATCGGCACCGTGATCTGGGCAACGGGATTCGGTTTTGACTTCTCGTGGATCGAAGGTTTGCCAACGGACGGATTTGGCTATCCGGTAACGGATGGCGGGGCGAGTCCGATGGCGGGCATGTTTTTCTCGGGCCTCAACTGGATGACCAAGCGCAAATCCGGGATCCTCTATGGCGTCGAGGAAGACGGTCGCCTCGTGGCGAGCCAGGTCAGGAGTTTCCTTGATAGTCGCGCAGGACACTCCGACCGGAGAGCGGCGAAATAGGAGCAAGGGCGACGCATGTATATCGGAGTCGACGTCGGTGGAACCTTCACCGACATTGCAGTGAATCGCGACGATGGCAGCACGCTGCTGATGCACAAGCTGCCCTCGACTCCGGATGCACCTGAACGTGCGATCGTCGAGGGGGTTGCGGCCATCATGCAGCAACACGCGTTATCCGCCTCGTCTGTAAATTGGCTGGCGCATGGCACGACTGTTGGCACGAATGCGCTGATCCAGCGCAAGCATGGCAAGGTTGCGCTGATCACCTCGGGAGGTTTTCGCGATCTCATGGAGATCGGGCGCCAGACCAGGCCCACCGTCTATGACATGCATTCGGACCATCCGCCACCTCTGGTCGAACGCCGGCTCAGGATGGATGTGCCACAGAGAACCCTTGCCGACGGTTCGACCCACATACCGCTGGACGAGGACGCCGTGCGCGAAGCCGCAGGCCGCCTGGACAGGGAATCAGTGGCCTGCGTGGTCGTCTGCTTTCTGCATTCCTATGCCTTTCCGCGGGATGAGCAGCGCGCCGCCGCGATCCTGAAGGACAATCTCCCGAACTCGGTCGCCGTGCTGTGTTCGTCGGATGTCTATCCCGAATTCCGCGAATACGAGCGTTTTTCCACGGCGGTTCTGAATGGTGCCCTGATCACTGTTCTGGGCTCATATCTCGATCGGCTGACCCGATCGATTGCCGATCTGGGAATCTCTTCGGAGATCAAGGTATCCCAAAGCGCCGGCGGCCTGATGTCGGTTCGGATGGCCCGGGAGTATCCGGTCCGGGCGTCGCTTTCTGGTCCGGCGGCCGGCGTGAAGGGGGCCCAGCGCCGAGCATCTGCGGCCGGGTTCGGAAACATCATCACCCTCGATGTAGGCGGCACAAGTGCTGACGTGGCGCTGTTGAAGGACGGGAATGCGGTCGAGGTGAACGAACGCGATCTGGCGGGCTATCCGATCCGCATTCCTGCGCTCGACGTGAATGCCGTCGGGGCAGGCGGAGGGTCGATAGCCTGGATTGACCGCGATGGTCTCCTGAAAGTCGGCCCGCAAAGCGCCGGCGCCGTGCCTGGACCGCTCTGCTACGATTTGGGCGGGGCGGATGCGACCGTGACGGACGCAAATGTCATGCTCGGCCGCCTCAGCGGGGAGACTCTTCTGGCCGGGCGCATGCCGATCAGGGCCGAGCTGGCAGCCCGGGGCATCGCGGCGCTGGCAGCGCAGCTCGATGTGACGCCGGATGCGGCCGCGCTTGGCATCCTGCGGGTTGCCGCGGCAACGATGGTCAAGGCAATCCGTTCAATTTCTGTCGAACGCGGCCATTACCCGAGCGATTTCGCACTGTTCGTATTTGGTGGTGCAGGCGCGCTCTTTGCCACCGAGGTCGCGCGTGATCTGGGCATGTTGCAGGTTGTCGTTCCTCCGGATCCCGGCATTCTCTGCGCCGAAGGGGCGCTCAACGCCCGGCTTTCCACCGACTTCGTCGTCACCATCCTGTCGGAGCTTGATGGCGACGGCGTTGCCCGGCTGCGCCGAGCGGTGGCGGAGCTGGAGCGACAATCGGCGGAGTGGTTCTCGGTGGAAGGGATTTGTCCTCGGCGGGCGCAACGCAACTGGACCGTGGGTGCACGCTATTTCGGCCAGAACTATGAGCTGGCCATCGAGGCCGATCTGGAATTGAATGACGACGCCCTCATCGCCGGGCTTGGCAGGGCATTTCACGCCGCCCACGAGTTTGCCTACGGATTTGCGTCCGAGAGCGAGCCTGTCCAGATCGTCAACGTCGTCGTCAAGGCGATTGGAGAAATGGATCGGCCAGCGCTGCCGATGCTGTCCGAGGCGAGGCCGGCCGGGCCTTCCGGGCATCGCATGGCGCTGTTCGACGACACCGGTCGTGTCCGGACGCCGCTTTTCCAGCGGAGCGAATTGGGGCGGGGGCAGGTCATCGAGGGTCCGGCGATCGTCGAGCAGATGGACACCACGATCCTGGTCTTCCCCGGAGATCGCGCACGGACCGACCGCTGGGGCAATTTGGTCATGGATGTGAAGGGAGTCTAGGTCATGGCAATGTCTCCGATCGAGACCGAGATCCTCCGCAACGCAATGGCCAGCGTCGCCGACGAGATGTACATCGCGTTGATGAAGGCATCCTATTCGACCAACATCAAGGAGCGCAGGGACCATTCCACCGCGCTTTTCGATACTGGCGGGCGCGTGGTCGTCCAGGGCGAGAGCATGCCCCTGCACCTGGCCTCGATGCTCGGCCTGGTCGAGGTGGTGCTGGAAAAATATGGCAGCGGCGGCGTTCGCCCCGGCGACATGTTCATGTCGAACGACCCCTATGTCGGGCGCGGTTCGCACCTGCCCGATGTCGCCGTCGCCGCGCCGATCTTCCACGACGGCGCCCTGGTCATGTTCGCCTGCAACATCGCGCATCATGCCGACATCGGAGGCATGTCTCCCGGCTCGATGGCGGGCGGCATGACGGAGATCTACCAGGAAGGCTTGCGCATCCCCCCGGTTCGACTGATGCAGGATGGAAGAATCGTCCAGGACGTGATGGACATGGTGCTCCTGAACGTCCGTGTGCCGGAGGAACGTCTTGGCGATTACAACGCCCAGATCGCGTCCAACCAGCTGGCCGTCCGCCGGGCGGTGCCGCTGATTAGGCGCTGGGGCGCTGACCGGATCGCCGAAGGTTGCGACGCGATTATCGCCGCCGTCGCCCGCCGGACGCGGGCGGCGATCAACGATCTTCCCGACGGCGTCTACCGGTTCGAGGACGTGGTGGATGATGACGGGTTGTCACGCAGGAACATCCGCATCAGGCTCTCGATCACGGTCAGGGGAGACGAGATCGAGTTCGATTTCGATGGCACTGATCGGCAGGTCGAGGGCAATAACAACGTCACCATGGCGGGCCTCCAGGCGACCTGCCTCTACTGCATGAAGGTGCTGCTGGACCCGGATTGCCCACAAAACCACGGGATGCTCGATCCGGTGACGATCAAGGCGCCCGAGGGTTCGATCGTAAACGCCGCGTTCCCGGCCGCATCGGCAGCGCGGGCACAAACGGCGCAACGCATCGTGGACGTGATCTTCGGTGCCCTGGCCCCGGCATGCCCCGAGCGCATCATCGCGGCCTCCAATGGCGCCAATACCTCGGCCGCCTTCTTTGGTCGCGGGGCCGATGGCAGGTATTATGTCTATCTGGAGACGCTGGGCGGCGGTGCCGGGGCCCGATCCTACAAGGACGGAACCGACGGCGTGCAGGTCCACATGACCAACACGTCGAACCTGCCAATCGAGGCGCTCGAGACGGAATACCCGCTGATGATCGAGCGTTACGAGCTGGTCGAGAATTCCGGTGGCGCCGGCCGGCATCGCGGCGGCCTCGGCCTGCGCAGGGACTACCGGCCAATCGGACACGAAACCACGTTTTCCGGACAGGGGGAGCGCTTCGCAAATCCGCCCTGGGGAATTTCCGGGGGCAGTCCGGGTGGAACCGGGCGATTCGCGGTGCTCCGCGACAATGGGGTCGAGCAAACACTGTCCAGCAAGCCGGCGGCAATGCGTGTCGGTCCAGACGGAACGATCAGCGTGGTCACGGCGGGCGCCGGCGGCTTCGGCGACCCGGCAGACCGCAGCGAGGAGGCCCTCGCCGAGGATCTGGCAAGCGGCAAGTTCTCGCCGGCCCATCTGGCCAAGAACTACCCGGTCCAATGCCGGGCAGCGGATGGCTCGCCGGCATCGCAGGCCGCCAGGCGTGGGTCGACGCCCGATGGGAAGGTCACGTCGAAACGGGCCATACCGACCTCTGGCCAGGCAGGATGATCGCACCGGGCAGATTGACAGGCAGAGGACAAGGCGAAGCACGGATGACGGCAGGATGGCAGGCAGGACCAGGATCACGGACATGTCCAGCCGACGCGCAGGCGGCGCGGCCAGTTCCCGAACCGTGCGGGGCCAGCGAAATTCGGGTGGTGATGCACCGGCAGGTGCCGAAGGCGCCGCCGGCAGGAATGGTGGGGCATGCCGAGGGCAGAAGATGATCGAAGGGCGGCACCGCATGGCGGCAATTGCGGGAGACACGGGCCGATGAGAATGGTCGGGCAAATCGACGGGCCCGTCGGCACGATCGAGCCCGGCGAGACGGTTTCCAAGACCGATAGCGCAACCAGCCTGCTCAGGGACCGTATCATCGATCTTTCGCTCGAGCCCGGTAGCAATGTCGACGAAAAGCAGCTGCTGTCGGAATTCCAGATTGGCCGGACCCCGTTGCGCGAGGCGCTCAACCGGCTGATCGCCGAAGGCCTGATCGAGTCACGGGGAAATCGCGGATTGCGGGTCACGCCCTTTACATTGACCAATACACGCGAGCTCTTCGAAGCCTATATCCTGTCAGAGCGTATGGTTGCATCCATCCTGGTCTTCAGCGACCCCGGCCTCGCGGACGACCTCGACTGCATCGAGAGGCGATATGAAGAGCGGGCCGGCGAACTTGATTTTCTCGGCGTCACCGCGACCAATGCAGAGTTTCATCGTCGACTCGCGGCCGCAACGCAGAACAGGTTCATTTCACGTTACGCCTGGCAGTTGACGAATTTGGCACGTCGAATTTCGTTCTTCATTTTCCGCGACGAGTACGGGCGAATGAGCACGGCTGATGGCCGGAATACGTCCCTGTTTGACCTCGCAATCAGGCAGCACCTGAAAATAATCCAGGCGATTGGCGATCGGGACCGTCCAACGCTTGTCGCCGAGATGACGTGTCACGCCGGCTATTTTCGCGATCGGCTTGCGCATCTCCTGAGCCGTTCCCCGGATACGGATGTCGACCTGACGCTCGCCCGCAGGACCTGACCGGGCGCACACCGACAGGGATGCGTGCTGCCTGCCGCACGCGGCGCCGATCTGTTCGTCAAACCGTTGTCAGCCGCACCGGCCAGGGAAACGCCGGCCCCCTCCCGGCCAGCGCGTCGAGCGCCTTGATGCAGCCGGCAAGCTGCGGCCGGTCGTCCGGATCGGGGAAAGGCGAATTTCTCGCAGTCCCGGCGGCCGAGGGCAGACCGGCTGTCGAACTCCTCCGGCGACCGGATGTCGACGATGCACGCCACTGCCGCCCGGGGTGCGGCTGATCCGGGGCCGTGTCATGGGACACGGATAACATGCGGAAAGTCTGTTGTTCAGAATGAATCTGTCATGACATGGCAATCCCGGTGGTCCTTCCACGAACCGGCCGGCGCATGACCCTGGTGCCTCGGCGCAAGTGGTCGGTCCCCGGCAAGGTTGGCCAAGAATTTTGCAAGGTCATCATCAAGCGTTCTTGCAAGGCGGCCCTTCCCCTCGCGCCTGTCGTCCCGCTTGAAGGCCGCCGTCCGCCTGACCCTCCGCATCGAGATCGGCCATCAATCCGTCAATGTCGCCGACAGATACCAATTCGCCCCGCCGGGCAGCCCGCATGGCCGCGATGGTTTCCTCGTTTGGTGCCAGGGGCTCAAACGGAAGCCTTTTCTCGACGGCAATTCTGACCATCATCAGGCGGAATGCGTCCGACACCGTGAGACCGATTGCATCCAGCACGGCGGCGGCCTCGTCCCTGGTCTTTTCGTCGATGCGTGCCCGCACGACGATGCGCATGATCCGATCCTCCATATTGAGCTACAATGCAGCCCATTTGGCCTCTCAATGTCCATGCCTGCCAAGACCTGCCTCATTGTTCCGCACCGGTCAGTGCTGCGCTTGCCGGTGCCAGGGATAGGGAAAAATCCGCCTTTGACGGATTTCGGAATAGTGATGGCAGGGCAGGGCGGTCGATCACCGCTTTGCTGGCCATCCCCGGCGAACTGCCGCGCATGCCTCGCGCCAGACACTGGGTCAAAACTGGAAGTGGCTAAATCGGACGAGTCAGCGGAAGATTGAATCTGCTGCCTCATTCGCATGTTCCTGCGAAAGCGTGGGTCACTTTGAAGGGCGGGTTTCCTGCACGTCGCACGGGCGCAACGCAGCGGATGTACATTGGGGGATGCAGCGGATGTACATTGGGGGATACAGGGTGGGACAGGTATCGCGCTGTATTGGCTATTCCTTGTGTATCGGTGCGTCATGCATGGAGTGTGGCGGAGAGACAGGGATTCGAACCCTGGGTGCCCGTAAAGGCACAACGGTTTTCGAGACCGCCCCGTTCGACCGCTCCGGCACCTCTCCGACCGAAGTGAGACATAACAAGGTATTTCAGAACTTCAACCGGGCAGAATGACCCCGGCAGCGATTGCTTCCGACCGGGTTTCACAAATCCTTAATAATTCCGTCGTCAACCCATCATGTTCCGGCGTTACTGACACCGAAAATACGCAACATCTGCAACGAAAAGGAGAATCTGATGCAGTATCTGCAGTATCCTGTGAGACTCGGCTTCGCGGCCATTGTCATGCTGGCGCTTGGCGCCAATTCGGCATCGGCGCGTGATCAGGTCCGGATCGTGGGCTCGTCGACCGTGTTTCCCTATGCGCAGGCAGTGGCCGAACAGTTTTCCGGGATGACCGGCTCCCCGTCGCCGATCGTCGAATCGACAGGCACCGGCGGCGGGATGAAGCTGTTTTGTGCCGGAATTGGCGACAGGCATCCTGACCTTACCGGTGCCTCGAGAGCCATGAAATCCTCGGAATACGAACTGTGCCAGTCAAACGGCGTGACCGACATCACCGAGGCCCTGATCGGCTTTGACGGGTTGTCCATCGCCATCTCGCGGCAGAACGAATTTGCCTGGAATCTGTCATTGACCGACATCTTCCTGGCGCTTGCAGCCGAGGTTCCGGTGGATGGAGAATGGGCCGACAATCCCCACCAGTCATGGTCGGATGTCAATTCCGGCCTGCCGGATGCGCCGATTCTTGCCTATGGACCGCCGCCGACCAGCGGGACCCGCGATGCGTTTGTCGAACTTGCCATGCATGTCGGCTGCAAGGAGCTTGACTGGGTCCGGGACAACGGATTCGACAAGGACAAATCCTGGGTCAAGGAAAACTGCAGTCGCATGCGCCAGGACGGCCCGTTTGTCGAGGCTGGCGAAAACGACAACCTGATCGTGCAGCGCCTCAATGCCGATCCCGGGGCCTTCGGGATATTCGGATATTCGTTCCTCTACGAGAATTTGGATACGCTGAAGCCGGTCCTGATCGATGGCGTCGGGCCCGATATCGCAACCATCGGCGATCAGTCATACCCGATCTCGAGGCCGCTCTACTTTTACACCAAGAACGCGCATCGCGGCGTGATTCCGAATTTGCAGGAATTCATCGAGGAATGGATGTCGGAGGATGCGCTGGCCCCTGAAGGCTACCTGGCCGAACGCGGGCTGGTGGCGCTGGATGACGACGCCCGTGCCGGGTTGCAGGACGCGGTGATTGCCGGCCAGGCGATGGAAGCCCCGTGAAGCCGGTCGCATGCATTTGCCTCGCCGCCGTGAAGACTGGTATCGGTGGTTCATGATCATGGCGGCGAGTTCATGATCATGGCGGCGTTCGTCCTGCTGCTTGCCATGGTGGCCGGTGCCTGGATTCTGAATGTCAGGGCGGCCCTGGCCATTCGGCGAGCCGGATCGCGGCTGAATTCGGTCGCGTTCTATCACGGCACCTTCGCCGCTCTCACCGTCGCGCTTCCGGTTCTCTGCATGCTGGTCCTTTGGCTCATGCTGCAGCGGCCGCTGGTCGACATGGCGATCATGAACGGGCTGCCGCCGGAGGCGGTCGCCGGGATCGGAACTGGCGAGAGGCAACTGTTGCTCGCCGAAATCCGCTCGGTGGCGTCGGGCCGCATTTTCGGTGAACCGGTGCCGGTGGTGCTGGAAGCTGCGGAGCGCATGAACCGCATCGACCGGATGGCCAGCTACCTGATGCTGCCGGCGGTCCTTCTCATCTCGGCGGTGCTGTGGGTGGCGTCACGGCGCCGTGTTGCGGCAGAATTCCGCGCCAGGGTGGCGACGGAGAGGATCGTCCTCGCATGCATGGCGTGCTGTGCATGTGTCGCGGTTTTCACCACCATCGGCATCGTCGCTTCGCTCCTGGTCGAATCCATGCATTTCTTTTCTCTCGTGCCACTGTCGGACTTCCTGTTCGGACTGAACTGGGAGCCGCAGATCCCGATGCGGGAGGACCAGGTTGCTGCCGAGGGCGCATTTGGCTGGCTCCCGGTCCTGGTCGGCACGCTGCTGATCATGCTCATCGCGGTGACGGCCGCCGTGCCGATCGGCCTGCTTTCGGCGATCTACCTGCACGAATTCGCCGCGACCCGGATCCGCGCTGTCGCCAAGCCTGTCCTGGAAATCCTCGCCGGTGTCCCGACCGTCGTCTACGGATTCTTTGCCATATTGGTGATTGCGCCAGCGCTCCGCACTTCAGGGACCTCCCTCGGGCTGGACATTGCGCCAAACACGGCATTGGCGGCTGGCGGTGTCATGGGGATCATGCTGATCCCGTTCATTTCCTCCTTTGCCGATGATGCGCTGGCTGCGGTGCCGCGCCAGCTGCGGGATGGATCGCTGGCGCTCGGCGCCACCCGCGCCGAGACCATGCTCAAGGTACTGTTTCCGGCCGCGCTTCCCGGCATCGCCGGCGGCATCCTGCTGGCCGTCAGCCGCGCCATCGGCGAGACCATGATCGTGGTCATGGCGGCGGGGCTGATCGCCAAGCTGACACTGAACCCGCTCGACAGCGTGACCACCGTCACCGTCCAGATCGTGACGCTGTTGATCGGCGATACCGCGTTTGACAATCCGAAGACGCTGGCCGCGTTCGCATTGGGCCTGATGCTGTTCCTGGTAACGCTCTGCATAAACGTGGCGGCGCTGCGCATCGTTCGAAAATATCGGGAAGTCTATGAATAGGCGGGCGGACAGGATGCAGTCGACAGCAGAATTCGGCGCCGACGGTCCGGTCGCGGTCGGGCTGCGGCGCCGAAAACGGAACCAGGTGCTGCTGCAGGGGTTGGGAGCCGCGGCGGTGCTGCTGGCATTCCTGATGCTGCTGCTGCTCGTCGGGTCGCTGCTGTATTCCGGTGCCCGCGCCTTCACCCAGACCCATGTGGAAATCAGCATCCATGTCGATCCCGAAATCATTGATTCTGAGAAGCCGGGGAACAGGCAATTCCGCAAATTGCTGCAGCAGGCGATGAATGCAAGATTTCCCGAGGCCGAATCGAGGAGCGAGCAGAAGCAGTTGTTGCAGATTCTGAGCAACAGCGCCCAGTTTGAACTGAGGGACCGCATTCTCGAGGATGCCTCGGTGATCGGGAAGACGCTGGTACTGACGGTTCCGGTCAGTGATCCCTTTGACCAGCTGAACAAGGGTCAGATCGACCGCAAGATGGCGGAAGCGAATCGCCGGCTGACCGACAGGCAGATTGCCTGGTTTGACCGGTTGAAGCGTGATGGCGCCATCAGCAACCCGCTGAATTGGGCGCTCCTCGTCAACCCGGACAGCAGGTTCCCGGAAATCGCGGGTCTGAAAGGGGCGCTGATCGGGTCTTTCTGGGCACTGTTGGTCTGTTTCCTGTTGTCGTTTCCGGTCGGCATCGGCGCCGCAATCTACCTGGAGGAATTTGCCCGGCGAAACCGGTTCAGCGACCTGATCGAGGTCAACATCAACAACCTGGCCGCGGTTCCGTCGGTGGTGTTCGGCCTGCTGGCGCTGGCGGTGTTCATCGGCTGGTTCGGGCTTCCCCGCTCGACGCCATTCGTCGGCGGCATGACGCTCGCCCTCATGACCATGCCGACCGTCATCATCGCCACCCGCGCCGCTCTCAAGAGCGTGCCGACGAGCATCCGGGAGGCGGCACTCGGGCTCGGCGCCTCGAGGCAGCAGGTGGTCTTCAGCCATGTCCTGCCATTGGCCATGCCGGGAATCCTGACCGGAACCATCATCGGGTTGGCCCAGGCGCTTGGCGAGACCGCACCGTTGCTGCTCATCGGAATGAACGCCTTCATCAACTCGGCGCCGACCGGCCCCTTCGACAGCTCGACCGCCTTGCCGACGCAGATCCTGATCTGGGCCGACAGCCCGGAGCGCGGCTTCGTGTCCCGAACCTCGGCCGCCACCCTGGTCCTGCTGGGATTCCTGGTGATGATGAATGCCGTCGCCATCCTGCTGCGAAACTGGTTCGAAAGGAAATGGCAATGATGGTCCTTGGCTTGAGAGAGGGCTCAAGGGCCGATCCTGCGCCGCCAGGCGGCAGGCAGCCGGGCCCCGGTTGCGGAGGCGGGTTGTCGGCGGTGTCGGGCGGGTATCAACCCGGCAGGGTTTTCTGCAGCGGGTGCGTGTTCCGGCCTCAATAATGGCTTGACATTCGGGGCCCGGTTTTGAATACACCGCTCGCCTGCGATGATTGCGACGGAATGGGATGGCAATCCCGGGCGGAATTCTGGTTAGGTGATGGAATGGAATCTGAACAGGACATGGACTTGACCCCGGAGGACACCGAAGCGGACGGGGTTGCGGAAACCGATGATCCGGAGGGTGAGGATTCCCCGGTCGTCATTGAGGGCGATGAGGATCTGTCCGCAATTTTCAGGCTTCGTGGCAAGCAGTTCAAGGCAAGAACAGGCGACTTTGTGCTGGCACCGCTTGACTCGTCATGGGCGGATTTCGAACCCGGTGATGAATGGACTCTCAAGGTCGACGATGTGTTGCTGGCCATGAATGACAGGACGCTGGTCGGGTCGCCGACCATCGACGGGGCAGTCGTCTCGCTGGAGCCGATGCTGGATGTGCCGGGACCCAAGACCATCAGCTTCAAGAAACGTCGCCGCAAGCACTCGTCAAAGACCGTCCGTGGTGGCAGGCAGTTCCACACCGGTTATATCGTAAGATCGATTGACATTCCCGGGCTTGGCCAGAGCAACCTGGCATCTGGCCAGGGCGGCCAGGCATAGGTTCGGGGCTCGGAGCAGGAGACAGGGATGGCTCACAAGAAAGCAGGCGGGTCCTCGAGAAACGGCCGCGATTCAGCCGGTCGGCGGCTGGGCGTGAAGAAATATGGCGGCGAGTCGGTGACTCCCGGCAATATCATCGTCCGGCAGCGGGGCAACAAGTTCTGGCCGGGCAATGGCACGGCATGCGGCAAGGATCACACGATTTTTGCCACCTCACCCGGCACCGTCCAGTTTCGGTCCGGGTTCAAGAAGCGCAAATTCGTGTCGGTGTTGCCCGCGGGCGAGCCGGCCGGGTAGCCTGGCGTTGCGGCGTCGGGCGAGGCGCCAGCGCAACCGACTCTTTCCGGCAACCGCGAATGGGCCGCCCGAGGCGCGGTCGGCACCGTGTCGTGATCAGGCTCCAGGCGGTCATGGACCGGTGCGATGAGATTTCTTGACTTGGTGAGGATACATGCACGCTCCGGTGCCGGTGGCAACGGTTCCGTCAGTTTTCGCCGGGAGAAGTTTGTCGAGTTTGGCGGGCCGGATGGCGGCAATGGCGGCAATGGCGGCAACATTTTCGCCGAGACCGTGCCCGACCTGAACACGCTCATCGATTTCAGATATCGCTCGCATGTCATTGCCGGCGACGGCAGACCGGGGCGCGGGAGACTCAAATCCGGTGCCAGGGGCAAGGATGTGGTGCTGAATGTGCCGGTCGGCACCGAGTTGCTGGACGAGTTCCAGGAGACCGTCATTCTCGACATGACGGAAACCGGGATTCGGCACCTGTTGCTGGCAGGCGGCAATGGCGGGTTCGGCAATCACCATTTCAGGTCATCGACCAACCAGGCGCCGCGAACTGCCAACAGGGGCCAGCCGGGACAGGAGCGCATCTTCTGGCTGCGCCTGAAACTGCTGGCCGATGTCGGGCTGCTCGGATTACCCAATGCCGGCAAATCCACGCTGCTGGCGGCAGTGTCGAATGCCAGGCCGAGAATCGCCGACTACCCGTTCACCACCTTGCGACCCAATCTCGGCCTGGTGCGAACCCATGGAACGGAATTCGTCCTTGCCGACATTCCCGGCCTGATCGAGGGCGCGCATCAGGGACGGGGGATCGGAATTCGCTTTCTTGGCCATGTCGAGCGCTGCCGGGTATTGTTGCACCTGGTCGACGCAACTTCCGAATCGCTGGTGCAGGACTATCGGGCGGTCATGGACGAGATCGCCAGTTACGGCAACGGGCTGGTCGAAAAGCCGAGGATCGTCGTGCTGTCCAAGGCCGATTCGCTGGGCGAGGCAAAACTCGGTGAGCAGGTGGAATTGCTTGCCGATCACTGCCGCCGGCCGGTCTTGCCGATCTCGGCGGTGAGCGGTGCCGGCATCGAGGCCTGCATGGGCCAGGTGGCGACCTGCATTGCCGGTGCCAGGGCCGACAGCGCTGGCGGGGAAGAGAAGGCGGCATGGACTCCATAGGCTACATCGACAAATCAAGGCGAATCGTGGTCAAGATCGGCTCTTCGCTGCTGGTCGATTCGGAGACGGGGCAGCTGAGATCGGCCTGGCTGAACTCACTTGTCGCCGACAGTGCCGCCCTGCGGCAGGATGGCAAGGATGTCCTGTTCGTGTCATCCGGCTCCATCGCCCTGGGCCGACAGGCGCTCGGGTTCGGTACCGGCGCGCTGTCGCTGGAACAGAGCCAGGCGGCGGCGGCCATCGGCCAGATCCGTCTTGCCCGGGCCTACGAGGAATCGCTGGCCCCGCACGGGCTGGTGGCGGCACAGATCCTGCTCACCCTCGAGGATAGCGAAAACCGCCGCCGGTATCTCAATTCGCGGGCCACACTGGTGAATCTCCTGACCCAGGGGGTGGTGCCGGTGGTCAACGAGAATGATACCATCGCCACCAACGAAATCCGCTTCGGCGACAATGACCGTCTTGCCGCGCAAGTGGCGGTGATGACAAATTCCGACCTGCTGGTGCTGTTGTCCGACGTGGACGGGCTGTACGAGGAAGATCCGCGCCGAAACCCCGATGCCGCCAAGGTGACCAGGGTCGAGGAGATTTCCCAGGCCATCAACAACATGGCGGAAGACACCCGAACCGGCCTGTCGAAGGGCGGGATGAAGACCAAGCTGATTGCCGCCACCACCGCTACCCGGTCCGGTTGTGCCATGATCATTGCCAGGGGTAGTGGGGCCAACCCGGTCCGGGCGTTGCGGAATGGCGGCGGTTGCACGCTGTTTGTGCCGAAGGGTGACCCGGCGACAGCAAGGCGGCAATGGATCGGGTCGATGAAGCCGCGTGGGCAAGTCCTGGTTGATTCGGGTGCGGTTCGGGCCCTGCGATCCGGCAAGTCGCTCCTGCCGGCCGGTGTGCGGGAGGTGACCGGCGATTTCGATCGCGGCGAGCCGGTGAGCATCGTGCAGGATGACGGCCCGGAGCTGGGGCAGGGGCTGGTCCGGTATACCAGCGTCGAGGCCCGGGCCATTCACGGCAAGCGATCGGCGGAAGTGTCCGAAATACTGGGTTATCCGGCCCGGTCGGCCATGATACATCGTGACGACATGGCGCTGTGAACGGGGAGAGTGCCGGCCGGGTGGTGCAAGGATGACAGTGGAGCAGCCCGTGCTCCGGGAACGGGGACAAGAGACGGATGACGATTTCCAAATCAATGCTGGAACTCGGTGCAAGGGCGGCCGGCGCCGCCGACGGCCTGGCATTTGCGCCGGCCGAGCAGAAGGATCAGGCGCTGGCGGCGGCGGCTGGCGAGGTCGATCGGTGGCGCGACCGGATCCTGGAGGAGAATCGCCGTGACCTGGAGAATGGCCGGCAGAAGGGGTTGTCGGCCGCCATGCTGGATCGGCTGGCCCTTGACCGGGAGCGGCTGTCGGCGATTGCCGGGTCGCTGCATGACGTGGCCTCCCGGCCCGACCCGGTTGGGAGGGTCCTGGCGGAATGGACCCGACCTTCAGGTCTGAGGATACGCAAGGTCAGCACCCCGATCGGCGTGATCGGCGTAATCTACGAATCGAGGCCCAATGTCACCGTGGACGCCGGTGCGCTCTGCCTCAAATCCGGCAATGCGGCAATCCTGCGGGGAGGCTCGGACAGCTTTCTCACATCGACGGCGCTGCACCGGTGCATGGTATCGGGTCTGGAGGCGGCCGGTTTGCCCACATCCGCAATTCAGCTGGTGCCGGGTACCGATCGCGGCAGCGTGGGCGAGATGCTGCGCATGAACCGCCATATCGATGTTATCGTGCCGAGAGGGGGCAAGGGGCTGGTCGAGCGAATCCAGAACGAGGCCATGGTGCCGGTCTTTGCGCATCTCGAAGGGATCTGCCATGTCTATGTCGATGCCGCCGCCGACCCGGACAAGGCAGGCCGGGTCGTCATGAACGCCAAGACCCGCCGTCCGGGTATCTGCGGGGCGGCCGAGTGCGTGCTGGTCGACCAGGCGTTCTGGGACAGGAATGGCGCGCCCTTTGTGGGTGAGTTGCTGGCGGCCGGCGTCGAGGTCAGGGCCGACGAGACCATCGGCTCGATTCCAGGAACGAATCGGGCAGAACCCGGGGATTACGGCCGCGAGTTCCTCGACATGATCATCGCTGCACGCGTCGTCGACGGGGTGGACGGGGCTATCGAGCACATTCGCAACCATGGCTCGAATCATACCGATGCCATCATCACCGAGAATGACACCGCAGCCGAGCGGTTCTTTTCCAGGCTGAATTCGGCGATCCTGATGCGCAACGCATCCACCCAATTCGCCGATGGCGGAGAATTCGGTATGGGCGCCGAGATCGGCATCGCCACCGGCAAGATTCACGCCAGGGGGCCGGTCGGCGCCGAGGAGTTGACGACGTTCAAGTATATTGTCGAGGGTGAGGGAACCACTCGTCCCTGACCAGTATCAGGCGATCACGATCCCCAGTTGCGGACGCGCCCGCAATCCACATGCACGAAACCGGACCTGGAATAGGTCCCGACACCGCCGGCGTTGCAGTGCTTGGCCGCATTGGCAAGGGCGGAAGTCGATCGTCCCTTCAGGCGAATGTCGGCCGCCATCCCCTTGATATGCAAGGAATTTGATGCAATCCCGTCCCGGGATCGCCTGAGGCGCCGGTTGGTGGCCGGGCTGCGGAACCCGGAAACCAGGTCAAACGATTCGTCGGTATCCAGGCTGTTGTGAACCGCGGCCAGGATGTCGATTGTTCGGCGGCTGATGGGCCTGGTCTGGTTGGTCCGCCAATCGCGCATGAAGTAATCGATGGCATGCATGGCTTCGGGAACATAGGCGCCATCATACCAGTATACCGTTCGGATGCTCTCCTCGGTGACGCTGTTGGTCATGTTTATCCATCGTACGGTGACCAGCCTCGATCCGGCAAGAACGGGAGGTGCTGCCAGCATGCCGGACAGCAAGCCTGCACCGACGCCCGCCAGCAGGCGCCGTCGCGACATCCGGTCGACGGTTACAGCCGTATCCGACAAGTTCCTGTGACCTCGTTGGCAGTTTATCGCCCGCGCCCTCAATATGGTGTGCCCGAAGCGCGCAAGGCACCTGTCCCTAGATCAATTCGGGTGAAATTGCAAATCAAATTCGCTGCACATATAGTCGGCAGTCCAGCGATCTGGAATTGTTGGGTAATTCGATCAGGGAGCGTGGAGGCGGTGAGCAGTTTCTGGACCAGAAAAAAGTGGCGTTCAAGAACCTTCGGAAACTGGCGATCGGCCATTTTGCGGGGAGTGCTGCTGGTCGGACTCCTGCTGCCTTCCAGCGTGGTGTTGGCTTCAACGGCACCATTGCCACATTACGAGATCATGGTTGCCGGCCAACTCAACGGCAAGACGAAGATAGCCGCCTTTTACGGCCAGCGGGGATTTCGGCCGATCTGGACCACCGACACGCCGGCAGCACATCGGCGCATACGAAGCCTGTTTGCCGCGCTTGTCGAGGCACCGGGTCACGGGTTGCCCTATGGTGAGCGGCATGTCGCCGAGTTGAGCCAGCTGTACCGGGATGTGGAGACCGATTCCGACCGGGCACTGCTCGAGGTGAAGCTAACCGAGTTCTACCTGGAATTTGCCGGCGCACTGGCGGCCGGTGCGATCGAGCCGGGTTCCGTTGATCAGTCGATATCGAGGCACCGCCCGGTTCCGACCGCCGAGTTTCTGCTTGACGGAATCCTGGGTGCGGACCCGGAAGGATTCATCGCCGACCTGGCCCCGAATACCGAGAATTACCTGAATTTGCGCAAGGAGTTGCGTCGCCTGGTTCGGGTCATTGCCAATGATGGCTGGGGAGAGAGGGTCGAGGCGAAGGAGCTCGGCCGGACAAGCTCGGGCGACGCCGTCATCCAGCTGCGCAACCGCTTGTTCCGCATGGGGTATCTGCGGAACTCGGCATCGGCCGACTACAACGACTCGCTATTCTTTGCCGTCAAGACGTTCCAGCGCGATCATGGGCTGCACCCGTCGGGCGAGGCCGGCGCCCTGACCTTGCGGGCCGTCAACGTCGATCCCGACAGGCGCCTGAGGCAGGTGCTGGCGGCGCTCGAGAGGGAGCGCTGGATGAATTTCAAGCTGGGCCCGCAGCATATCCTGGTCAACCTTCCGGATTTCAGGGCATCGTTGATTTCGGAGGGGCAGTCGTTATTCGACACCAGGGTGATCATCGGCAAGAGCAAGACCGATCTGCAGACGCCGGAATTTTCCGACGTGATGACCCACCTGGTCATCAACCCGACCTGGATGGTGCCACGCTCGATTTCGACCAAGGAGATCCTGCCGAAGCTGAAGGAGGACCCGTTCGCCGAACCGCAGCTCGAGATCTTTCGACCGGAGGATTTTGGCGTGATCGACCGGCTGTCGGTCGATTTCAACGAATTCGATACTGACAGCTTTCCGTTCGAGATGCGCCAGCCACCCGGTCCGAGCAATGCGCTTGGCCGGGTCAAGTTCATGTTTCCCAACGAGTTCAACGTCTACATGCATGACACGCCGTTGCGGGCCCTGTTCCAGAGGGAGGCCAGGTCCTTCAGTCATGGATGCGTCCGGGTTCATCGTGCCTTCGACCTGGCCCAGATCCTGCTTGGCAGGCATAACGGGCTACCGACAACGGTGTTCGATTCGCTGCTGTCGACCGGCAATGAACACCAGGTCAACCTGGATGAACCGCTTCCCGTGCATTTGACCTACCGGACGGCGTGGATTTCGCCGGATGGACGGCCGAACTACAGGAACGATGTTTACGGCCGGGACCAAATGCTGTTTGACAGGCTTGTCGAGACCGGCCTGGATTACGAAATTCTTGGCGAGAACTGACAGAACCCGATTTAGTTGTCGGGCAAATGCTCGTACACGGTCTGCCAGCACCTGTTGGATGGTCTGTCAGTCATGACATATTCGATTGCCAGTATTGCCGATGCCCTGGGCGGCGAGGCCGTTGGCGATGCCACCATCGAGATTGCCGGGCTTGCCGAACCGACCGAGGCCGGGCCATCCGACCTTGCCCTTGCCCTTGACAACAACTTCGCCGAAAAGCTGTCGCAAGGTCGGGCCCGGGCGGCACTCCTGTCCGCCGGAATGGACTGGAAGGGGTTGGGGCTGGAGGCGGCGATCTTCGTCACCCGGAGCCGCTACTCGCTGGCTGTGTCGAGCCAGCTCTTTCAGCCACCGCCCGAGGTGGGCCGGGGAATCGATGCCAGTGCCGCGGTCTCGTCCAGGGCCAGCATCGGTGCCTCGCCTGCCATTGGTCCATTCGTGTCCATTGCCGGGGATGTCACGATCGGTGAGCGATGCATGATCGGTGCCGGGGCGTCGATCTCCAGGAATGTCCGCATCGGCGATGATGCCGTCATCGGCGCCGGCGTCCGCGTCGGCCGGGATGTCGAGATCGGCGACCGGTTCATTGCCCAGCCGAATGCGGTCATCGGCAGCGACGGATTTTCCTATGCCCAGCCCGAGCCCGGTGCCATCGAGGAAATCAAGTCCACGCTGTCAAGCCTGATCACGGTGCAACAATCCGGCTGCAATCGAATCCACTCGCTTGGCAGGGTGGTTATCGGCGATGACGTGGAGATTGGCGCCAATGCGGCCATCGACCGCGGCACGATTTCGGCAACGATCATCGGCGACCGGACCAAGCTGGACAACCTCGTCCATGTTGCGCACAACGTGGTGATCGGTACCGATTGCCTGATCTGCGGGCAGGTGGGGATTGCCGGGTCGGCCAGGCTCGGCAATCGCGTGGTGCTCGGCGGCATGTGCGGCGTCAAGGACCATATCGAGATCGGCGATGACGTGCTGGCCGCCGGCGCCTCGAAAATCTTCACCCGGATACCGGCCCGAACCGCGGTGATGGGGTCGCCGGCCATGCCGATGACGAGGAATATCGAGATCTACAAGAGCCTGCGCCGCCTGCCGCGGCTGGTTGACCAGTTCCGGGAGTTGAAGGCCCGACTTTCGAAGATCGGCGACGACAATTGACCGCCCATCCGGTCGGCCTATCGGCTACGGACAGGCGCCGGAGCCGGCCGGTCTGGGGCAGCTGGCCCGGCCGGTGCCAGGTTGATGCCGCGTTTCGGCAGGTCGCCTGCGCCCAGGTCAGCCTTCGTCCGGATTCTGGATGCGCTCGAAGGCGGCGGTGAATCCCGACAGCGAGAATGCAAGGTCAATGGCCTGGTCGGGGTTGGAGAAGGCATAGACGGTCATCGCCATCTGGTTGCCACTCTTCATGCCCGAGAGCTCGTTCGAACTCAGGCCAAATCGGGAAAAGCAGCCATCGGCCTGACAAACGACAAAGCGGTAGCGGCGGGGCAGGCTGCTGTCGACCTGCAGGATAATTCCCTCTTCAAGCATGACTCCGAGTGGCAGGGCAATGACCGCACCGGCGGCGAATTCGGAATCGCTGCCGATTGGCCAGACCTCGATCGTCGCCAGCGGATTCCTTTCCTCGTTGAGCAGTCGTTGCTGCATCAGGCAGTTGAGGCCGAAATCGGTCTGGTTGCACACGACGGTCCAGTCGCCAATCACCTCGACCACCGGTTCGGCCTGCACGATCTCGCCACCCTGCAGTTCCGGGACGGCAGGTGCGGTATCCTGCGCATCGACGGCCTGGTCGGTTGTCTCCTGGGCATGGCTGCCGGAGGTGATCGCAACCACCAGGAAAATGGTGGAAAGAAGGGATGACGTACGAAGCATGATCTGTCTCCAAGGAATTTCGAATGTGCCGGTATCCGGACTTCCGGCGACAAACCCGCCGGAAACCGGATGGTCCGCCCGATTGTTGCCGGCCGCCGCGAATTTCCAGCTCAACCGGACGGCGCAACACATAGTTCGGAACAGCCGGAATTCATAGTCGAAACGCGCCGGCAGGACAATTCCTGCCGTTGCCGGCGGCCCAACCCGGCTCGGGCCGCATGGTGACGCGCCGCCGGTCCGGCCCGAAGAGGGCGACGGCCGGAAGGGGCCCGCCTCCTCCGGGCCGAACCGCCCGCCCGGCAGGAGGTCTTCAGTCGCCTCGGCGACGGCCCTTGGCTGGCGTCACGGGTCCTGGATTTTCCGGATTCGCAGCAGCGTGATCCGCTGGGATTGCCGCTCGACCACCTCGAAGCGAATTCCGTGGTAGATGAAGGCCTGGCCCTCCTCGGGGATCATCTGCGCCTCGTTGATGAGCAGCCCGGCAATGGTCGCCGCCGGCTCCTCCGGCAGGTGCCAGCCCAATTCTCGGTTCAACTCCCGGATTGGCAGCGACCCGCCCACCGTCAGGCTGCCATCCTTGGCCAGCACCGGTTTGATGTCGGATTCCGCATCATGTTCGTCGACGATGTCGCCGACAATCTCCTCCAGGATGTCCTCGAGCGTGACCAGCCCCAGCAAGGCACCATATTCGTCGACGACCAGGCCAAAATGCGACCGACCGCGCAGGAACTGCCGGAGCTGGTCATCGAGGGTCGTGGTTTCCGGGATGAAGTAGGGCGCCCTGACCACCTCCTCGATGCGAATGCCGGCCAGGCCACCATTCTTCCCCTTGCTGGATTTCAGCACCCTGGAGGTGCGCTCCAGCAGATCCCTGGCATGCAGGACCCCGATGATGTTTTCCGGATCGGCGAGATAGACCGGGATCCTGGTGTGATGCGACTGCGTGCACTTGTCTATGATGTCGACGATGGTGTCTTCGCCATTGACCATTTCGATTTCCGAGCGGTGCGACATGATTTCCCGAACCGTCCTGTGCCCGAGATCGAGCGCGCCAAGCAACCGGTCCCGGTCCTCCTTCTTGACGGCGCCGGTCGAGTGACCGAGGGCGATGGTGCCAGCCAGTTCTTCCTCCAAATCCCGGGTTTCGCTGATCAGGCGACGGCGCGCCCCGCCGAGGCTGAGCAGCCTGTCCACCGTGAACTGGACGACCGCCACCACCGGGAAGAACACCCTGACGACCAGGCCGATGATCGGTGCGAAATGCCGCGATACCGTTTCGGCATTCGATATGGCGTAGGTCTTGGGCATCACCTCGGCAAAGACCAGGATGAGCAGGGTCATGATCAGGGTGGCGAGTGCCACGCCAGAATCGCCGTAGAGCCGGGTGAACAGGCTGGTGGCCAGGGCTGCCGCCAGGATGTTGACCAGGTTGTTGCCGAGCAGCAAGGCGCCGATCAGGCGCTCGCGATCATTGGTGATTCGCAGCGCGGTCTCGGCGCGCCGGTCGCCCTTGTCCGCCTTGGCCCGCAATTTGCCCCGGGATGCGGAGGTCAGCGCCGTCTCCGAGCCGGAAAAGAAGGCAGACAGGCAGATCAGCGCCAGGACCGCCAGCGTCACGGCCAGGATGGAAGGGTCAAGAAGGTCGGGTCTCATTTTTGGTTGGCTCCGGAGCAGGAGGTTGGAATGTGTGGCCGGCTGGTCGGGGGTTCCGGGCCCGGGCCGCAATCGGGTGATGTCGACCGGGCCCGGGCGTGCAATCAGGCATCAATCGCCGCTGACGGCAAGCGGATGCAACGACAATACCGTCTCCTTCAGCCTGCGGCTTGCCACATGGGTATAGATCTCGGTGGTGGCGATGTCGGCATGGCCGAGGATACCCTGGATCGAGCGCAAATCGGCGCCGTTCTCCAGGAGATGGGTGGCCACCGCATGTCGGAAGGAATGGGGGGTGACCCTGGCGGGGTCCACCCCGGCATTCACCGCGATCTCCTTGAGCAGCGCATAGATGCGATGCCGGGTCAGGTGTCCGGCCTTGCTGCGAGACGGAAACAGGTAGATCGAACTTGTCCCTCGGGCCTTGCGGCGCCGTTCATCGGCCTGGTCCCGCAGCGGAAGCCAGCGGATGAGTGCCAGCCTTGCGGCGGTCGACAACGGCACGATGCGCTCCTTCCCGCCCTTGCCGAACAGCAGGATGAACTCCGGATCTCCCCGCGCCGCCGAGGCCGGCATCGATGCCACTTCGCTGACCCGGGCGCCGGTCGCGTACATCAACTCGAGCAGGCAGGCATTGCGGGCATGTCCGTCCCCGGATGCACCATGGCTCGATGCCGAATCCAGCATGCTACCGATTTCGTCGGTCGACAGAATGCCGGGCAGGCTTCGCTCCAGCCTGGGATTGCGGACCATTTGCGCCGGGTCCTGCCCCACCCAGCCCTCGGTGACGGCGAAGCGATAGAATTGCCGGATCGCCGACAGGTGACGGGACCGGGTGGCCCTGGCCATGCCGGCCGCCGACAATTGGTGCATGTAACCGGTGATGTCGTCTTCGCCCGCGGCACCAAGATCCTTCCCGGACCGGGCCAGGTAGCGGCAAAACCTCTCCAGGTCGCGCATGTAGGCATCGCAGGTGTTTGCCGATGCCGAGCGCTCGGCATACAGCATCTCGATAAAGGCGCTGACCCAGGTCTCCGGGCGTGTCATGACATTCCTGCTTCCTGCTGCGGCCGCCTTGTCCGGGCCAAACCCGGGCAGACATGTGCCGGCGACCGGTGACGGGCGATGGTGGCCGCTCGGCGCGGTGCCGGCAGGGATCGATTTCGGGCGGTCATGCGTTCAACCGTTACTGACGTCCACCGGAATGACCACGGGCCCGGGCGGTGGCGACATGTCGCCAAAATATGCATAGATGGCGACGGTGGCGACGCCAATAATGACCAGAAACAGCACCAAATAGAAAATTCGCTTCATTCGAATATTCCGACTCACACGGGCCATCTATATAGGAAACTGCCGAAAACCCCCAATCGGGCGACGATTGGCCAACCAGGGCCGGTTGCAGGGTCGGCCCGGAGATTCAAACGCAGCGCCGCGGGAATTGTCGATGATGACCTTGTCAGAGCTTGATTACACGCTGAAGAAATCCGTTGTCTTCGTCGGAATGATGGGGTGCGGGAAGACGGCAGTCGGCCAAATCGTGGCCCGGCATGTCGGCGTTCCCTTCATTGATACCGATACCGAGATCGTGACGGCCGAGAGAATGTCGATTGTCGAGTTGTTTCGCAGCAAGGGCGAGGCGTATTTTCGACATCGAGAGTCAGTTGCGCTGCAAGACGCGCTGGACGGGCCGGTCAGGGCGATCGCGCTTGGCGGCGGCGGGTTCCTGTTCGAAAACAACCGGCAGATCATTGGCAAGTACGGTCTTTCGGTCTGGCTGGACGCCGATGCCGACCTTCTCCGGGAGCGAACGCGAAAAAAGGCAACCCGGCCGCTTCTCCAGACCGAGAACCCGTACCAGACGCTGGTCGATCTTCTGGCACAACGCACCCCCGACTACCGCAAGGCCGATGTCCGGGTCAAATCCGAGCACGGGCTGTCGAAGGAGGGAATGGCCGAGAAGGTCATCAAGGGCATAATTGCCGAGTCACGGACCGAAAATGTCCTGGTCTGGAGGCCGCGGCCATGAAGTCGCCGAAACCCCGGACCAGTTCGGTGACGGTTGCGCTGGGTGAGCGCTCCTACGACATCATCATCGGCGACGGCATTGCCCCCGGCCTCGGCTCCTGGTTGGAGCCGCTGCTCAATCGCCGGCGGGTGGCGGCGCTGGCGGATGCCAGGGTCGGCGAGCTTTACCGTCCGCTGCTGCAGGCGGCGCTGACCGGGCGGGACATTGACCTGGACTGGCTGTCCATCGACAGCGGCGAATCGTCGAAATCCTGGCGCCATCTCCAGCTTGCCGTCGAGTGGCTGATCAAGACCGGCACCGAGCGGCAGGACCTTGTCATCACCTTCGGCGGCGGTGTTATCGGCGATTTGGGCGGGTTCGCGGCGGCGATTGTCCGCCGGGGCATTCGCGTCGTGCAGGTTCCGACCACCCTGCTGTCCCAGGTGGACAGTTCGGTCGGTGGCAAAACCGGAATCAACTCGACGGCGGGCAAGAACCTCATCGGCGCCTTTCACCAGCCATCGCTGGTGTTCTGCGACATCTCGTTCCTCGAATCCCTGTCGCGTCGTGACCTGCTGGCCGGCTATGGAGAGGTGGTCAAATACGGGCTGCTAGGCGACGAGGAGTTGTTCTCCTGGCTGGAGAACAACGGCAGAAAGCTGATTGACGGCGATGCGGCCAGCCGGGTCGAGGCCGTTCGCCGGTCATGCATGATCAAGGCCGGCATCGTCTCCGGCGACGAGACCGAGACCGGGCGGCGCTCCCTGCTCAATCTCGGCCACACCTTCGGCCATGCGCTCGAGACCTGCTACGGCTACTCGGACCGGCTGCTGCATGGCGAGGCAGTGGCAATCGGCTGCTGCCTGGCATTCGACCTGTCAGGCCGTCTCGGTCTCGTTGATGCCGGCGTTGCCAACCGGGTCCGCAGCCATTTTCGGTCCATGGGGATCCTGACCGATATCGGGCAGATTCCTGGCCCGGCTCCGGATACCGCCGCCGTCATCCATCACATGGGTCAGGACAAGAAAATCGTCGATGGCAAGCCAAGAATGGTCGTTGTCCGGGGAATCGGGCAGGCATTCCTGACCGACGAGGTCGATTCGGGGCTGGTTCGGGAGGTGGTCGACGGCTCCATCAATTGCCGATGATGGCAGAGGCTCAGCTGCAGGATGCCCCGCCCAGCACGCAGAACTGGGCGCAGTTGGGATGGTTAAGCGCCACCGGGACTTCGGCCTCTTCCAGGGTTTCGCCAAGCTCGAACTGGTCGTCATAGGGCAGCAATGTGCAGGCAACTACCTTGGGTCGCGAATCGCCTCGTCGCTTGACCACCATGCGCGAATTGGCGCACATCATGTCTTCCGGCCTCTTGCCGAGGATGGACCAGCACCCGGTCGTCACCTCCGGAACGTCGACGCTGGTGTCGATTTCCGGAAACAGTACCGTTGTCGCCGGGTCGCCGGGATCGATGTCGTATCCCCGGGAACTGAACAGCCCGGCATAGCCAGCCCGGGAATCGCATTCGGATTCATCCCACATGGTGCGGCCGGCCACCGTCATCCGGAAGCCGTTATCACGCAGCCAGTCCATCCCGTGCAGGGATTTTTCGAATGCGCCTTTGCCCCTCTCGGTGTCATGCAGCGGCGCCGTATAGTGGTCGAGGGATACCCGCAGGGTCAGGCGCCGGCGATGCAGTGGAGGCAGTGACAGCAGGCCCTGCTGGACCCGCGGACGCATCAGTGGGCGCATGGCATTGGTCAAGACCAGCACCTCGAAACCGGATGCAAGGCTGGTGCCGATGATCTCGATGATATCCGGGTTCATGAATGGCTCGCCGCCGGTCAGACCGATCTCGGATACCGGCCAATCGCGGCTGGCGATCTGGTCAAGAAACTCCCTGACCTCGTCGGCCGTGATATAGACCAGGCGATCATTGGTCGGTGAGCTCTCGATATAGCAGTTGATGCAGCCAATATTGCACAGGGTGCCGGTATTGAACCACAGGGTGGTTGGTTTGCGCAAAGGAACCGTCGCCCGTTCCGACCCGTCGGCGGTAAACAGCGGGTGTTCGAATTTTCCCAGGCCAGGTGCGGCACCGCCATATTCCTGCCAATCATCTCCCCGGCGGGCAATCTGGTCCATCCACTCCTCGCTTGGTCCTTCCGGTTCGACTCGGCCGCTTTCAGCCCCGCCGTGATGGTCTGCACGGCTCTAATAGCCTTCGGGCGACAATTTTTGAATTGCAAAATACCGGGCAACCGGGCCCGCCGCGAGGGCAGCCGATGAACCGGCTTGGAAGTTTCACGGCGCATGGGTATCAGTCTTCCGACAGCCAGGCAGCAGGCCCCGGGAGTGGCGAATGTACAAGATTATTCCGGTTCCGGATTTCGACTTCTTGCTGTTCGGCGCAACCGGCGACCTGGCGCGGCGGGAGATACTGCCGGCGCTGTTCCGGCGCTTCCAGGTTGGACAGATGCCGGCAGGGGCGCGGGTGGTCGGCGTATCACGAAGCCCGTTGAGCGACGGGGAGTTCCGGCAGCGTGCCGCCGATGCCGTTGCCGGCAGCGCCGTGGACGGGCAGGTGGACCGGGCAGTCTTGCGCCGGTTCCTCGCATGCCTGTCATTTCGTCCGCTCGACGGGCGGGAGAAATCGGGCTGGGCCGGGCTTGCAGATTTGCTGCGACCCGGACTCCCCCGGGCCTTCTACCTGTCGGTGGCGCCGTCGCTCTATTCGGACATTGTTCATCGGCTGGGCAGCAATCGGCTGATCGACCTGCAGTCACGCATCGTCGTGGAAAAGCCCTTCGGGCAGGATCTTGCCACCTCCCGCCAGCTCAACGCGGCGCTGACCGCGTCGTTTGACGAGACCCAGATCTACCGGATTGACCATTATCTGGGCAAGGAGACCGTGCAGAACCTGATGGCGCTGCGCTTTGCCAATGCGCTGTTCGAACCGCTATGGAACAGCCAGCATATCGACCACGTCCAGATCACGGTAGCCGAATCGCTGGGCATCGAGGGTCGCAGCGAGTTCTACGACCGAACCGGCGCCATGCGCGACATGGTGCAGAATCACCTCATGCAACTCCTGTGCCTGGTGGCGATGGAGCCGCCAGCCCGGTTTGGGCCCGACGAGGTCAGGAATGAAAAAGTCAAGGTCATCAAGGCGTTGGAGCCGGTTCCTCCAGAGGCGATCATCCGCGGCCAGTATGTGGGATCGCGCCCCGAGGATGGATATCTCTGTCACGCCAACGCCGAATCAAGCACCACCGAGAGTTATGTCGCCCTCAAATGTGGAATTGCCAATTGGCGCTGGGCCGGAACGCCATTCTATCTCAGGACCGGCAAGCGATTGCGCGAGCGTCTGTCGGAGGTGGCCGTGGTCTTCCGCAAGCCGCCGCACGCCATCTTTGACGACATGCATGCGCGACCTGGCAACGTGCTGGCCATCAGGTTGCAGCCCGACGAAGGCATCGACATGCAGATCACCATCAAGGAGCCCGGTCCCGGCGGCATGCGGCTGGCGGATGTGCCCATGGACATGAGCTTTGCCGACTCGGTCGGGACCGATTACGGGCCGCTGATCAACGCCTATGAAAGGCTGATCATGGATGTGATTCGGGGCGACCAGACCCTGTTCATGCGCAGCGACGAGGTTGAAGCGGCCTGGCGGTGGACCGATGACATTTCCGGACATCGGGCCGGTGCCGATTTGCCGCCGGACCCGTATCTGGTCGGCAGCCACGGCCCTGAGGCCGCCGACGAACTTCTTCTGCGTGACGGCAGGTGCTGGCGGGAGATTGCGCTGTGAAGCCACCGGGACAGGCCGGTTCCGCCGGCGGCCGCAGGAGACGGTGATTTGAGGCTGGTAGAGTATGCAGACAGCCGGGTCTGGTCGATCACCGTTGCCGAAATCCTGGCCGGGCAGCTTGCATCGGAGCTTGACCGCAATGACCGGTGCGGGCTGGTCCTGGCTGGCGGTTCGACACCGGCACCGGTCTACCGGCAGCTGGGGCAGCTGGATATTGACTGGAGCCGGGTCACGGTTATCCCGTCGGACGAAAGATGTGTAGCGCAGGACTCGCCGCGCTCGAATTGCCGCATGATTGCCGAATGCCTGGCTGGCACTTCGGCAGCCGCGGCGCAGCTCGTCCCGCTGTACCGGCCTGGCCGCCAGGAGATGGTGGCGGGCCGGGTTGGCAAAACCATCCCGGCGGCGATCTGCGTGCTCGGGCTCGGTGACGACATGCACACCGCCTCGCTGTTTCCAGCCGCGCCGCAAATCGGGGCAGCCATGGCCGACGAGGCACCGCCGGTGATGGCGATGACGGCGCCGGATGGCGAGGAGAGGGTGACGCTGACATGCCAGGCGCTGGCCCGGTCGGGCTTCATCCACTTCCTGACTGCCGGTCCGGTCAAGCTGCGGGCGCTCGAGCGGGCAATGCGCGAGCCTGACCGGCTGAAGGCCCCGGCGGGTGCATTACTGGGATCGGCGACAGTTCACCATGCGTGACGGGACATGACGATGGCAGCAGATGGCCGGCCCGGTGGCAGGCCGACGACGTCCGAGGCGCAATAGGCATCATTGCCGCGCTAGCGGCATTTCCGGGGCACTGGTCGTGACCGGTTGCGGGACGCGCGGCAGGAATGCAGCTGATCAGGATTGGTCCGTCCGGGCCAATTTCATAGGCAGCTTACACGCAGCTTCATGCCCAGCGCAGAGACGACCCTGAGAATCGTGTCCAGGCTGGGATTGCGGTCTCCGGACAGCGCCTTGTAGAGGCTTTCGCGGGAAAGCCCTGCTTCGCACGCAACCTGCGACATGCCCTTGGAGCGGGCGATATCGCCAAGCGCCTTGGCTATGAGCGCGGCATCGCCATCGGCTTCCTCGATGGCGGCTTCCAGGTATGCAGCCATTTCCTCCGGTGTGCGAAGGTGCTCGGCCACGTCGTATGGTGTGGTTGCAGTCTTGATCATTGTCTCCACCTAAAGGTCTTGCGCGAGCCGCAGGGCCACCTCGATATCTCGTTTCTGTGTCTGCTTGTTCCCTCCATTCAACAGCACGATGACCGTTGGGATCTGCGTCTTGTAATATACCCGGTAACCCGGGCCATGGTTTATCCGCAATTCTGAAACACCCTTGCCCACCGGCCTGACATCTCCCGGATTACCATCTGCGAGACGCTCGACCCTCACCAAGATGCGGGCCCGCGCACGCACATCCCGAATTCTGTCCAGCCACCTTGCATATGTTTCGGTCTTGCGAAGTTCGATCACACAGACAATGTAGCCTGTTGGCTACAAATGGTCAACACCTTCCGGGGTCGGTTCCCGCCGAGTGCAGAATGACGGGTTGTTCCCAACAAAGGCACATAACCCACCAAATGGATTTGAGCATTCTCCCGTCTTGCAAGGGTTTCCTCCTGCCCTCGATGTGATGCCGAATTCGGCATTATGTCGAAAACCTGAATCACCGGGTGCAGGACTGCGTCTTCGGCGAGGATGCCTGCCTGACCCGCACCGATCACGGCCCGGCAAACCGGGCAAGCCTGAACACCATCGCGCTGGCCTTGATCTTCGTGAACCGCCGCCAGGCGGAGACCCTGGCTGCCACCCGCCGAAGGCTGCAACTGGATCGTAGCCAGGCCATCGCCGCCCTCACCCTGCCCTGAGAGATCGCCGCGTCCGGGGCATATCCCGGACATCGCCACACCCCCGAAAACGAATCACCCGGGAGCCGGAGCCGACCCCTGGACGGCCTCGAATCCAGGGAGCGCGGCCGAATGGATCGCTCCGGGCGCCTTTACTCGCCGGACATTTGCAAGGAATGCCACAGCGTGGAAAAGTCCTGGTCGATCTTCGGCTGGCACTGCTCGGAATTGCGCTGCCGCACCATGAATTTTTCGGGATCGTGTGGATTGCACCGCTTGCCGTACTGGATTGCGGCCTGCCGTGTATGGAAGGGACGGGCCAGCCGGTAGAATATCCGGCCGGTCCTGGCTCTCTGCCAGATGTGAAAATGCGGTCGATTGGTCGGCATGGTCTGCAATTGCAAATGCAATGCAGAGAGGCCCAGTCGGGGAGGTTCGGCATCTTGTCGTCAAGGGGCGAATTCGCAATCGATTTCTACCCCTGCCAGGCGCTACCCGGTTTGCCACGGACCGCTATGGGGAGGCCATCTCGTCAATCGCCCGGCAGTTCGGGACCAGCAGGCAGACCATCATGCGTATAAGAAATCAGGCATGATCAAGTGGTGGGTCATGTACCTTTGTCGGGAGAGACCCGGGGTTGTCGTTGAGGGTACGATTCCCGGCATCAACAGTCCTGATCAATGGGGTATCGAGCCTGGCAAGTAGATCACCGGGGGGGGCTGGTGGACAGCGCCGCCGCCGGCTCCATTCCCGATGACGCCGATGCATCGGTCGGGCGGCTGCCGACACACGTCGACCGGGCCAGGCGCGGCGCCGGTCTGGATGTGGGCGATTGACATGGAGCGGGTGATCGGGATCGAACCGACGACATTCAGCTTGGGAAGCTGACGTTCTGCCACTGAACTACACCCGCCTTGCCGAACAGGGGTTAGGCGAATCGCCGGCGATGGTCAATCTCGATTGCCCGTCCGGCGCCGGCTGCGCCGCCCTGACCGGCTGGACCGTCCTGCCTCCGCCTCGCCGCCGGCACCGGGCGCCTTGTCGGGAAGCAGGCCCTCCAGGTGCGGGAAGGGGTCGACCGCATGCGGTATGGCGGTGGCATTGACAAAATGTTCCTGGAACCTGGGTTCCATGGCGGTTTCGACCTTCTCGATGCGGTTGACCACCGCCTCGATCTCCCGGCGCGCCGCCAGGCTGCACAAGGCCATGCGGGCGCCGGTTCCGGCCGCGTTGCCGGCCGAGGAGACCCGGTCCGGGTTGCAGTCGGGGATCATGCCCAGAATCATGGCGTGCCGGGTCGATATGTGGGAGCCGAAGGCACCGGCAAGCACGATGCGGTCCACGCTGTCAACGCCAAGCTCGTCCATCAGCAGCCTGGCGCCGGCATAGAGCGCCGCCTTGGCCAGCTGAATGGCGCGGATATCGGCCTGGGTCACCATGATGCGGTCGCTGTCCTCGTCCGTGCAGCCATGCAGCAGGTAGGAATAGGTCCGGCCTTCCGGCAGGATCCTGCCGGAATCCTGGCCCGATGCGGGTCCGGCAAGGCCGGACTGGTCGATGATGCCGGCCACGCGCAATTCGGCGATGGCCTCGATGATGCCGGAGCCACAGATGCCGGTGATGCCGGATCCCGCGGCTACCTGCGAAAACCCCGCCTCGTCCGACCACAATTCGCTGCCGATGATCTTGAATCTCGGCTCTCCGGTCCCGGGCAAGATCTCGACCCGCTCGATGGCCCCGGGCGCCGCCCGCTGGCCGGAAGATATCTGCGCGCCCTCGAATGCCGGTCCGGTCGGCGACGAGCAGGCCAGTACCCGGTCTCGGTTGCCGAGCACGATCTCGGCATTGGTTCCGACATCGACGATCAGGACCAGGTCATCGGACAGGTGCGGTTGTTCGGACAGGATGACTGCGGCGCAATCGGCACCGACATGGCCGGCGATGCAGGGCAGGATGTAGATTCGTGACGCCGCACCGACAAAACCGATCCCCAACTCGCCGGCGCTGGTCATGACCGGGTCGGCCGTTGCCAGGGCAAAGGGTGCCTGGCCAAGCTCGGTCGGGTCCAGGCCCAGCAACAGGTGATGCATGACCGGGTTGCAGACAAAGACGGTCTCCAGGATCAGCCCGGAATCGACACCAGCCGATGCCGCCGTCTCCTCGAACAGCGATTCCAGCTCCCGGTGCAGGGCCGCGGTCATGTCGGTAGCGCCACCCTCGTTGAGCATGGCATAGGAGACCCGGCTCATGAGATCCTCGCCGAACCGGATCTGCGGGTTCATGGCCCCGGAGGCGGCAACGATGTTGCCGGTCTCGAGATCGCACAGATGGGCGGCAATGGTGGTGGAGCCGACATCGACGGCATATCCATAAACCGGTCCGGGCTGAAATCCCGGCCACAGCCCGACCATGCGCGGGACCGAGTCGTCATCCTGCCGGTGCAGCGCCACTGTGACCTTCCAGTCACCCACGCGCAACGCGCCCTGCAATTGCGGAATAATGGCGAGGGCAACCCGAACGTCGTCGATTCCCCATTGGTCGGAAATCGCCTCGCGAAGCCGTTCGAGATCACCTGAAGGATCATGGATATCCGGTTGAGATACCTCGATATAATGCAGTTTGATGGCGGGATCCATTGCCACTGGCCGCTCATCCGGAGATTTCCTGACTACCTGCCGGTGCACCTGTGATTCCGCCGGTACATCGACGACGATGTCACCGAGTATCCGCGCCTGGCAGCCCAGCCGCCGACCCGTCGGCAGGCCGCGGATGCGGTGGTAGCGGTCTTCGACCTCGTTCCAGCCGGACAGTGCTTCCGGCCGGGCCGACACGCCGTGCTTTGGAAACTCGCCAAAGGAAGGTGATACCTGGCACCGGGAGCAGATGCCGCGTCCGCCGCAGACGCTGTCAAGATCGACGCCGAGCCGGCGCGCCGCCTCGAGCACAGGCGTTCCTTCGGGAATTCGCCCGCGCTTGCCGGACGGGGTGAAGATCACCAGCGGGTCCGTCACCGCCTTCCCGTCACTGCTGGCTCCCGACATCGCTAGACCGGCCCGTTCGGCCGACCAGCCTTGCCCCGCCACCGCCCTCCTTGTGGGACGGCCTGCATGGTGGCCACCGGTGGCATCATCGTGCTCGTCGGCGCCGTCGGCGCCGTCCGGCCGTCGGTTCGTTCGGATTCGGCGCCGGTTTGTAATTCCTGATCCAGGCGGCGCCATGCGGATCATTGTTGGTCAGCAGGTTGGCGGCGCGGATTGCCTCCATTTCCTGTGGGCGGACCGGGTTCATGATCGCCGAGGTCATGCCGGCGCTGATCGCCATCGGCAGGAATGCGGCGTTGATGCCGTGCCGATTGGGAAGTCCGAACGAAATGTTGGAAGCGCCGCAGGTCGAGTTGACATCGAGCTCCTCCCGCAACCGGCGGACCAGGGCAAAGACCTGCTTGCCGGCCGTGGCCATGGCGCCGATCGGCATGACCAGCGGGTCCACCACGATATCGTTGGAGGGGATGCCGTAATCGGCAGCCCGCTGAACGATCTTCCTGGCCACGGCGAACCGGACATCGGGGTCCTCGGATATGCCGGTATCGTCGTTTGAGATGGCGACGACCGGGACATTGTACCGCTTGACCAGCGGCAGGATTGCCTCCAGCCGCTCTTCCTCCCCGGTGACCGAGTTCAGCAGCGGCCGGCCTTCGCAGGCCTCGAGCCCGGCCCGCAGCGCGTCGGGAACCGAGCTGTCCACGCAGATCGGCACATCGACCGTGTCCTGCACCAACTCGATCAACCGTTTCATCAGCGGCGGCTCGGTCTGGTTTGGGTCCGGGTTTGAATTGTAGACCACGCCAGCGTTGACATCGAGCATCGAGGCGCCGCAGGCAACCTGTTCAAGTGCATCCTTTTGCACGGTTTCGAAATTGCCGGCCTCAAGTTCGGCAGCAAGCAGTTTGCGTCCGGTGGGGTTGATTCGCTCGCCTATGACACAGAATGGCTCGTCAAACCCGATAACGGCTGTCCGGGTCCTTGATTCCACGATCGTGCGGGTCATGGGCTGGCTCTCCCCTTTGCCTGCCTGCTGCTTGCCCAGGCGGCGCTTGCCCTGATTCCGCCAAGCGGAAAGATGTGCAGCCCCTTGATCAGGGCGTCATCCCGGTCGCCGCGAAACCGCACCAGGTCTGCGACCACGCTGTCCGGTTCGACTGGTGAGAGGAGCTTGACAACATCCCGGGCACGTCGCTGGATGACCCGGATCGATGGCCCGACGCCGCATGCAACGGCGTATTTGAGCAGGGTCTGCAGCTTGGTTGGCCCGGCAACACCGACATTGATCGGCATGGTCACCCCCAACTCCCGGATCCGGGTTGCCCAGGCAATCACCGGCGCGGCCTCGAACGCAAATTGCGTCGTCAATTCCATCGCCATGCCGGAATCGTCGGCAATTCGCTGCTTGTGCAGGATCGCCCTGTCGGTTTCGGCGGTGCCGCCCTCTGGATCGATATCACGGTTGCCTTCCGGGTGGCCGGCCACGAACACCCTGCTGTATCCGGCCTGCTCCAGAATTCCGGTTTCCAGCAGTTGAACCGAGCTGTGGAACTGGCCGTAAGGCTTGTCGATTCCCCCGGCCAGCAGCAGGGCTTCGTTGACACCGGCGGTGTCACGGTAGCGCTCTGCCATGTCCTGAAACTGCGAGCGGCTCCGGATCGTGCGGGCAGTGATGTGCGGAACAACGGCAAATCCCTCGTCGGCGAGTCGTTTCGCGGTCGCCACCATGTCATCGGCTGGCGTGCCTTCGATCTGGGCAACATAGACACGCGTTGCCCGGGGCAGGATGTCACGGAAATCAGGGATCTTCACCGCTGTCCTGGGCGTCACCTCGATGCTGAAGCCGGCAATGAATTCCGACATGGCGGAAGGAACAGGCGAAGCGTTGGCGTGATCCGGTATGTTCATGCTGCTGTTGATCCCCCTGTATAGGTGTCAGGACCAGCCATCTGCGGCGATCAGTTCGCGCAGGCGGGCGGGCGAGTATTCCTGTTCAAGCCGGGCGGCATGCTCCTGTGCCAGCCGGTCCGCCGGCCCGTCCTCGGCGACAGGGCGCGATTTCCTCCATTCTGCCAGATAGGCATCGGTATCGCGGGCGCCGGATTTCATTGCACACCGGTCGATGGCCTGTTCGAACCGCTCGGAGAGCTGCACCTTCGCCGCTCGCCGTCCCTTGCCGACAATGACCTGCGCAGGAATGTCACGCCAGTACACGTATACAATATCAGGCATTGCAATCTCCCGGAGCATCGACCGCGCCCGATTGCCACGCCGGAACCTTGCTCGGTCCCGTCAGTGGCAACCCCTGGCCAGCGGCTGCAGTTTCCTGCTTCCTTGCGATCAACAGCAAAATCTGGAATGCCCTTTGGATATTTTGCCAGTGCCGGTCAAGCAAACAATGAAAAGAAGTCAGGATTCCGGTGGTCGGCGCCACCTGTCGGTCCGCGTCAGGAAGGCCAGGGGACGCAAGATCAGCTCCTACCGGTGGCTCAGCCGGCAATTGAACGACCCGTTCGTGCGGCAGGCGCGGCTCGACGGGCTTCGCAGCCGCGCCGCCTACAAGCTGGCGGAGCTTGATGACCGCTACCGGTTTCTTGCACCGGGAAAGCTCGTCGCCGATCTTGGCTGCCATCCGGGTGGCTGGACGCAGATTGCGGTCGAGCGGGTCAATGCCAATGCACGGCTCGCCGGCAAACCGGTCGGCCGGGTGCTCGGCCTGGACATCCGGGAGATGGAGCCGGTCGAGGGGGCGGAATTCATGGTGCTTGACCTGCAGTCGGAGCCGGCCAGCCAGCTGATCCGCGAATGGTGCCCCGATGGCATCGATGCCGTGCTCTCCGACATGGCGGCGCCGGCAACCGGGCATGCGCAGACCGACCATTTGCGAATCATGGCCTTGTGCGAGGCGGCGGCGGAGATGTCCTTCGACCTGCTGGTCGAAGGTGGCAGCTTCGTGGCCAAGGTGCTGGCTGGCGGGACCGAGCAGCATCTGCTCGGGCAGCTCAAATCCAGGTTCGAGCGGGTCCACCACGCCAAGCCCAGATCCAGCCGGGCGTCCAGTTCGGAAAAATACGTGGTCGCCCTCGGATTTCGCCCCTGACCGGCCAAGGTCAGCTTGACATTGTCCGTCCGGGCGCAAGAAAAGCCAGCCCATCGCAAACTTGCTCGCAGGAGGACTTCACCATGACCAGAGTCAATCGTGTCACCGTCGGGGAGGTCGAGTTGACCGTGCTCAATGACGGCGCCCTGGATTTTCCCAATGACGTCTTTGCCGAGTTGTCGGAGGCGGAGGTGACGGCGTTGCTGGCCAATGCCGGCGCAACGGCAATCCGGACCAATTTCAACGCATTGCATGTCCGCTCGCAAGCCCGCTCCGTTCTGGTCGATGCCGGCGCCAGGGAGTTCTTCGGTCCCACGGCGGGATTTTTCGGCGAGGCGATGGCCGAGGCAGGCATCCGGGAGGCGGACATCACCCACCTGGTCATCACCCATCTTCACCCGGACCATATTGGCGGCACGCTGACCGTGGATGGCGAGTTGGTATTCCCCGATGCCGAGTTCTTCGTGTCCGACAAGGAATATCGGCACTGGACCGATGATGGCAATTTCGTTGGCGCCGACGATCATGCCACCGAGTGGCGGAAACTGGCACTCGACGTCCTGAATGCATATGGCGACCGCGTCACCACGCTTGGCGATGACGACGAGATTGTCCCGGGCATGCGCATGATCAACCTGCCAGGCCACACTCCCGGCCATGCCGGGGTGCAGATCGGCTCAGGCCCGGACCAGTTCATCTACGTGGCCGACATTCTTCATGCCCAGGATCTGCAGATGGCCAGGCCCGATGTCTGTGCCGTCTTCGATGCCGACCGCGACCAGGCGATCCGGTCGCGTCGGCGTCTGCTGGACATGCTGGCGACGGACAGGATCATGTTTTCCGGCTCGCATTTTCTCGATTGCGTCACCGGCCATGTCGAGAAATCCGGCGATGGATTCAGGATAGTTTCGGGATAGGCTCGGCATTTCCGCGTGTCGGCTGATCATGCCGCGGCACCACGCTGTTGCAAGATCGCCACGCCGAATCGCCAGTCGAAAAAAAAGCCATTTGACATGTTCATTTTTTGTTCCTAGATATGTCCGAACAGACATTGAACAGTGTTTCATTGTCGTAGCCCGGACACAGGAATAGAAGGAAATTGGGAATGGATCGCAAGGTCATCAATCTGGAACGGCAGGACATGGACAAGAAAAAGGCACTTGACGCGGCATTGGGTCAGATAGAGCGAAATTTTGGCAAGGGATCCATCATGCGTCTCGGCCAGGACGGCGCGGTGATGGACATCGAGGCGATTTCGACCGGCTCGCTCGGCCTGGATCTTGCACTCGGGATCGGCGGACTTCCGAAGGGTCGCATCGTCGAGGTCTATGGTCCGGAAGCATCCGGCAAGACGACGCTGGCCCTGCACGTGGTCGCAGAGGAGCAGGGGAACAAGGGCATTTGTGCATTCGTCGATGCCGAACACGCCCTGGATCCGGCCTATGCCAAGAAGCTCGGCGTCGACATTGATGAATTGCTGATTTCCCAGCCGGATACCGGTGAACAGGCGCTGGAGATTACCGACACCCTGGTCAGGTCGGGCGCGGTGTCGCTCGTCGTCGTCGACTCGGTGGCCGCCCTGACTCCGAAATCGGAACTCGAGGGAGAGATGGGTGACTCCCAGGTCGGAACCCAGGCCCGGCTGATGAGCCAGGCCATGCGCAAGCTGACCGGCTCCATCAGCCGTTCGAACTGCATGGTCATCTTCATCAACCAGATCCGCATGAAGATCGGCGTCATGTTCGGCTCGCCGGAGACGACGACCGGCGGCAATGCCCTGAAATTCTATTCCTCGGTCCGTCTCGATATCAGGCGAATCGGCGCCATCAAGAATCGTGACGAGGTCGTCGGCAACACCACCAGGGTGAAGATCGTCAAGAACAAGATGGCGCCACCCTTCAGGATGGCGGAATTCGACATTCTCTACGGCACCGGGATCTCGAAGGCAGGCGAATTGATCGACCTGGGAATCAAGTCCGGAATCGTCGACAAATCCGGCTCCTGGTATTCCTACGAGGATGAGAGAATCGGCCAGGGACGGCTGAATGCGGTGGCATTTCTCGAGCAGAATCCGCAGATGGCCGGCGAGATCGAACACAAGATCAAGGTTGCCCACGGCATCGAGGCCGAAGGCGGCGATGCCGCAGCCGGACATGAGGACATCGAGGCCAGCGCCGGATAGAATGAGGCAATGATCCCTTCCGTCGGAAGGGGGAGGAGGGCTGCCGGGAGCGCATCATGCACCCCGGCAGTCCGCTTTCCGGGGACCAACTCCGGAGCTTTCAGCCTGCCGGCACACGGGCAGAGGCAGGGCCGCAGTTCAATTCGCTCACCATGGACGACAGGGTTCGGACAAGCCGGTGCACGCGACCCGGGACAGGCAACCGGTCAGGATTTGGCCGGCTCCGGTGCCGTTGCAGGGAAAAAGATTTCTCCGGGCCTGACCCGGCGGCTGGCCGGGACCAGGATCCACGAAATTTCCGCAAGCTGCTGCCCATTTTTCCTCGCCGATCCAATCATGCGATGAAACTGGCCGGCATGGCAGGCGGTTGAACAGCATGCTGTTTCGGGGGTAAGGGCGAGCCCTGAATTGATTTCGGGTCGGGAATCCATGACGAGTCTGAACGAAATACGATCAACCTTCCTCGGCTATTTCGAGGCCAGGGATCATCGGCTGGTTGCCAGTTCGCCGCTGGTGCCCCGAAGCGACCCGACGCTGCTGTTCACCAATTCGGGTATGGTCCAGTTCAAGAACATCTTCACCGGCGTCGAGCGGCCGGGGTTTCCGCGGGCGGCGACCAGCCAGAAATGCGTGCGTGCCGGCGGCAAGCACAATGATCTGGACAATGTCGGATACACCTCAAGGCACCACACTTTCTTCGAAATGCTGGGGAATTTCTCGTTCGGCGATTATTTCAAGGAACAGGCGATCATCCATTGCTGGGACTTGCTGACCCGGGGATTCGACATCGATCCCGACCGGCTGCTGGTGACGGTCTATCACGATGATGATGACGCCGCCGGTTTGTGGAAAAAGTGTGCCGGACTCGCCGATGACAGAATCATCAGGATCGCAACCTCGGACAATTTCTGGTCGATGGGGGCCATCGGCCCGTGCGGCCCCTGTTCGGAAGTCTATTTCGATTACGGCGATTCGGTGCCGGGCGGACCTCCCGGCAGCGCCGACGAGGATGGCGACCGGTTTGTCGAACTGTGGAACCTGGTTTTCATGCAGTTCGAACAGCATGAAGATGGCAGCCGGTCCGCATTGCCGAAGCCGTCGATTGACACCGGAATGGGCCTCGAGCGTATCGGCGCATTGCTGCAGGGCACCAATGACAATTACGCCACCGACCTGATCCGGTCGCTGATCGAGGCGGCCGCCCATGCAACATCGGCAGACCCGGACGGCCCCGGACGGTTTCATCTCCGGGTCGTTGCCGATCATCTGCGTTCGACCGCCTTCCTGATCAGCGAGGGCGTCATGCCGTCCAATGAAGGCCGGGGATATGTCCTGCGGCGAATCATGCGTCGGGCAATGCGGCATATTCACCTGCTCGGTTCGGACGAGCCGGTGATGCACCGGCTGGTTCCGACCCTGGTCGCGCAGATGGGGGCGGCCTTCCCGGAGCTGGCAACCGCCCGCGAGTTGGTCGAGGACACCATCCGGCGCGAGGAGACACGGTTCCGCTCGACGCTGGATCGGGGCCTTGCCCTGCTGGAGGCGGAGTTGAAAAAACTGCCATCCGGCGCGCCCCTTCCCGGCGAGGCGGCGTTCAAGCTCTATGACACCTTCGGCTTCCCGCTGGATTTGACCCAGGACGCGCTGAAGGAACTGGGCAGGTCGGTTGACGTGGCCGGGTTCGACGCGGCCATGGACCGGCAGCGTCAAGCGGCAAGGAAGGCCTGGAAGGGCGGCGAAAATGCCACCATTGACAGGATCTGGCACGAGGTCAGGGACGAGACGGGGCCGACGGAATTTCTTGGCTACGAGGCCGATACGTCGGAGGGACACATCCTGTCCATTGTCGGCGAAGGCGGGCAGGCAGAGGTGGCCGGAGCGGGAGAGAGCGTCTGCATCGTGCTCAACCAGACGCCGTTCTACGCCGAGGCCGGCGGCCAGGCTGGCGATTCGGGAATTCTCCGAACCCAGGACGGGCTTGCCAGGATCGACGACACCAGGAGCGCGGCCGGCATCGTCATTCACGAAGCCACGGTCGAGGAGGGGAAGATTCGCAAAGGCTCCTTTGCCGGCCTGGTCATCGATTCCGCCCGCCGCAAGCTGATCCGTGGCAACCATTCCTGCACGCATCTTCTGCACGAGGCGCTTCGCCGGCAGCTGGGCGACCATGTTGCACAAAGGGGCTCGCTCAATGATCCCGATCGGCTGCGTTTCGATTTCTCCCATACCGGACCACTGTCGCTGGACCAGGTCTCCGGGATCGAGGCCGAGGTCAATTCGCATATCGAGATGGACTGGCCGGTCGTCACCAGGACCATGACACCGGAGGAGGCGGTCGAGCTTGGCGCCAGGGCCCTGTTCGGTGAAAAATACGGCGAGGAAGTCAGGGTGGTGTCGATGGGCGAGCAGGATGGCTCCCGACGGGGCCGGTCGGGCGACACCTACTCGATTGAACTATGCGGTGGCACCCATGTTGCGAAGACGGGGGAGATCGGCCTGTTCGTGGTCACCGGGGAAGAGGCGGCGGCAGCAGGAATTCGGCGAATCGAAGGGCTGACCGGTCGGCGGGCCAGGGAATACCTTGCCGACCAGGATCGGCGAATGGCCGAGATCGCCCTGGTGCTGAAGGCGCGGCCGGACCAGTCGCTGGCGCGGGTCGAGGATTTGCTCAATGAGCGTGTTTCCGCCCAGCGGGAAATCGAGGATCTTCGCAGCAAGCTGGCCAAGATGCAGATGGACCGGGGTCTCGATGATGTCGAGGAGATTGGCGGCACCGCCTTCCTCGGGCGGGTGCTGGCGGAAATTCCGGCCCGGCAATTGCGGGGGCTGGTCGACAGGCAGAAGGACGGGCTCGGCTCGGGAGTGGTGGTCCTGCTTTCCGAGACCGATGGGCGGGTTGTCGCTGCGGTTGGTGTTACCGGCGACCTGGTGGACCGGGTTTCGGCAGTCGACATCGTCCGTGGCGTGGTGCCAGCCATTGCTGGAAAAGGGGGTGGCGGGCGCCCGGATTTTGCCCAGGGCGGCGGCGCCGACCCGTCCGGTTGCGAAGATGCAATCGAGGCCGCACGTCAAATTGTCAGGGAGATGAATGCATGAGCGCTTACTGGATCGCACGGGTCGATGTCACCGACAAGGATGTCTACCAGGAATATGCCCGGCTCGCGACCGAGGCCATCGCCGAACATGGTGGCAGGTTCCTTGCCAGGGGCGGCAGGTGGGTCGGCCTGGAAGGGGAGAATCGTGACCGGAACGTGATCGTCGAATTTCCCTCGATCGAGGACGCAGTCACCTGCTACGAATCAGAGACCTACCGCAAGGCACGTGAATTTGCCGGGCGCTCGGCCACCCGCGAACTGGTCGTCGTCGAAGGGGTCGGCTGACCCTTCCAGCCCTGGTCGTCGAAAGGGTCCGGCATCCTGCCGGGCTGGTCGCCGGCGTCAGGCCAGCGCCCGGTCGAGATTCTCGTCGACCTTGTCCAGGAATTGTGTCGTGGTCAGCCAATCCTGGTCGGGGCCGACCAGCAAGGCGAGATCCTTGGTCATGTGGCCAGATTCGACGGTGGAGATAACCACGTTCTCCAGCGTCTGGGCAAAACTCTGCAACTCCCGGTTGTCATCGAGCTTGGCACGGTGCTTCAGGCCCCCGGTCCACGCATAGATCGACGCGATCGAGTTGGTTGAGGTTTCCTCGCCCTTCTGGTGCTGTCGAAAATGCCGGGTCACGGTGCCGTGCGCCGCCTCCGATTCAACGATGTTGCCGTCCGGGGTCATCAGGGCCGATGTCATGAGGCCAAGCGAACCGAAGCCCTGGGCAACGGTGTCGGATTGGACATCGCCATCATAATTCTTGCAGGCCCAGACGAATCCACCACTCCATTTCAGTGCCGCCGCCACCATGTCGTCGATCAGCCGATGTTCGTAGGAGATGCCGGCGCCGGCGAACTTGGCAGCGAATTCGCTGTCGAATACCTCCTGGAACAGGTCCTTGAAGCGACCATCATAGGATTTGAGGATGGTGTTCTTGGTGGACAGATAGACCGGCCAACCCAGCGACAGGCCGTAATTGAACGAGGCCCGGGCAAAATCCCGGATCGACTGGTCGAGATTGTACATGCCCATGGCGATGCCCGATGACGGTGCATCGAACACCTCCCGCTCGATGATGTTCCCGTCCGTGCCCTCGAAGCGCATTGTCAGCTTTCCGGCCGAGGGAAAGCGAAAATCCGTGGCCCGGTACTGGTCACCGAAGGCGTGTCGTCCGATCACGATCGGTCGGTTCCAGCCGGGCACCAGGCGCGGCACGTTGCTGCAGATGATCGGTGACCTGAACACGACGCCGCCGAGGATGTTGCGGATGGTTCCGTTCGGAGATCGCCACATCTTCTTCAGCCCGAATTCCTCGACCCGGGCTTCATCAGGCGTGATGGTGGCGCATTTGACGCCGACGCCGACCTCCCTGATCCGGTTGGCGGCATCAATGGTGATCTGGTCCTCGGTCCGGTCCCGCTCCGATATGCCCAGATCGTAATAGATGAGGTCGATGTCGAGATATGGCAGAACGAGTTTCTTCTTGATGATGTCCCACATCACCCTGGTCATTTCGTCGCCATCGAGCTCGACCACGGGATTCTTGACCTTGATCTTCATGTCTGGACACCTCCGACTTCGTGCAATCCACCTCCTATAATCGCCTTCATTGGCAAGTTGAATGCAGATGTAGCAGGACCGGCAAAATCCGGTTATTGGGATGGAAGGGAAGAATCGACGACGGAGTCCGGATTTCATGGCAGGCAGGTTGCGACATCCCGAGAAGGCACATCGTCCTGACAGCGAGGTCACCAGGAAGCCTCCATGGATCCGGGTCAAGGCACCGGTTTCAGACGGCTATCGCAGGACCCGGCAATTGATCGACCAGCACCGGCTGAACACCGTATGCCAGGAGGCGGCATGCCCAAATGTCGGCGAGTGCTGGAGCCAGGGCCATGCAACATTCATGATTCTGGGCGATGTCTGCACCAGGGGGTGTTCATTCTGCAATATCGCCACCGGCAGGCCGGATGAGCCGGATTTGTTCGAACCGGCCAGGGTCGCCGATGCGGTGGCCAGGCTCGGGCTGAACCATGCGGTCATCACCAGTGTCGACCGGGACGATCTTGAGGATGGCGGTGCCGAGCATTTTGCCCGCACCGTCCGTTCGATCCGCCGCAAGTCGCCCTCGACCACGGTCGAGATTCTCACGCCGGATTTCCTTCGATGCTCGCCGTCAGTGGTGCAGCAAATCCTCGAAGCGCGGCCGGATGTCTTCAATCACAATCTCGAAACCGTGCCGGCGCTCTATCCCACGGTACGGCCGGGCGCGCGGTATTTTGCATCGCTGCGGCTTCTGCAGATGGTCAAGGAAGCGGCACCGCGTCTCTTCACCAAGTCAGGGCTGATGGTGGGGTTGGGCGAATCGAGAAACGAGATCCTGCAGGTCATGGATGATCTGCGCACCGCCGATGTCGATTTCCTGACAATTGGGCAGTACCTGCAGCCGACCGCCAAGCATCATCCAGTGGACAGGTACTGGCACCCGGACGAATTCGCCTCGCTGAAGCAGGCGGCGACCGGCAAGGGGTTCCTGATGGTGTCGGCATCGCCCCTGACCCGCTCAAGCTATCACGCCGACGAGGATTTCATCCGCATGCGCGGGATGCGCGAGCGTGCCGGCGGCATCGCCTGATGCCAGGGGCTCGCCGGGATGGTTGCCTGGCAGCCCGGTCGCCGGCATCGCAGCCGGCCGGTGCCTGGGTCACGACCTTCCCGCGCCCGGAATTGCCAACGTTCCCAAGATCGTGTCGGTGACTCGGTTGTGACGACCTTCCGGTGCCCGGAATTGCCCTATGCGGCGATGGATTGCCGTATCGCCGGCTGACCAGATGCCTGCCCATCACGAATCACGCGATGTTGCGTTCAGCGCCGAGGATCTGTTCGAGCTTGTTGCCGATGTCGAGAGCTACCACGAATTCGTCCCCTGGTGTTCGGCGGTGCGGATTCGCTCCCGGGAAGCCCGCGGGCAGCGGGAGGTGGTGGTGGCGGATATGGTGGTGTCAATCCGGGCCTATAGCGAGAAGTTGGTCTCGCATGTGACGCTCGACCGGGACGAATTGCGCATCAATGTGCGCTACCTTGAAGGTCCGCTTCGAAAGCTGGACTGTGAATGGCGGTTCCTGCCGCGCGGCGATGGCGGGTGCCGGGTTGAATACGATGTCGAGTTCGAATTCCGAAACCGGTTGATGACGGCATTTTCCGGTCTGTTTCTCGATCGGGCGGTCACCTCCATCGTCTCGGCCTTTGAAAAGCGGGCAAATGCCATTCTTGGTTGACTGGCTGGTACCCGGTTGAACTGCCAGGAATGGCTATGGCGAGGAGTCGGCCAGCCGCCCGGATATGTAGTCGGTGACATGTGCGGCCAAGGTCTTCATGTGTTGGTCCTCGAAGAAGTGGCCCGAGCCCTCGACCGGCGCATGGGTGATTTCGATTCCCCGCTGGTCCTGGAGTTTCTTGACCAGTTGATTGATCGAGGCAGCCGGCGCAATCTGGTCCTCGGTGCCGTTGATGAACAGGCCGGAAGCGGGGCAGGGTGCCAGGAATGAAAAGTCGTAACGGTTTGTCGGCGGGGCGACCGAGACGAAGCCGGTGATCTCCGGGCGCCGCATCAACAGCTGCATGCCGATCCATGCACCGAACGAAAAACCGGCAACCCAGCATTGCGAGGCGTTCGGGTTCTGGGCCTGGAAATAGTCAAGCGCCGCCGCCGCATCGGCAAGCTCACCAACGCCTTCGTCGGTCGTCGCGGTGCTGCCCTGGCTCCTGCCAACGCCGCGAAAATTGAACCGGAGTACCGAGAAGCCCAGCCGGAGGAATGCGTAGTGCAGGTTGTAGACCACCTTGTTGTTCATCGTTCCCCCGTATCGCGGGTCCGGATGAAGGATGATGGCAATATGGGCGTCTCGACGCTCCTGCAGGTGGTACCTGCCTTCAAGCCGGCCGTCCGGGCCGGAAAAGATAACCTCGGGCATTGCTGGGGCGGTCTCCCTGTTGATGCCGGGTCCGGTAGGAATTCTTGACCAGGCGTCCTATTGATTTTAGAATGATTCTAAATTGTCCGGCAGTCAAGCGAACGCTCGACCACTAGTTCACGGCCTGCCGACCGTCAACAAACTGCGACGGACTCATGAAACTCAGCACCAAGGGACGTTATGCAATGGTGGCGCTCGCCGACCTGGCACTGGAGGAAGGTGGCGGATTCGTGGCCCTGACCGATATCTCGGCTCGGCAGAATATCTCGCTGGCCTATCTCGAGCAGCTGTTTGTCAAGCTGCGCCGGTCGGGGCTCGTCGAATCGGTTCGTGGCCCCGGCGGCGGGTATCGGCTGGCCAGGAGTTCCGATTCCATACGGGTATCGGACGTGCTGGAGGCGGTCGACGAGGATATCGACGCGTTCTCTGGCGGGTTCAACCTGTCGGGTGGAAACTCGGGAACCAAGGCGCAGTCACTGACCAATCGCCTCTGGGAGGGATTGTCGGCGCAGGTCTACGTGTTCCTGCACAAGGTCAGCCTGTCCGATATCGTCGGCAATGAACTTGCGCCATGCCCGGCAGTTCCCAATCTCCTGCGCGTGGTCGATGATTGATGGGCAACCGCGTCTATCTTGACTGGAACGCAACAACGCCTCTGAGACCCGAAGCAAGACAGGCGATGGTGTCTGCAATGGACTTGCCGGGCAACCCGTCATCGGTCCATGGCGAAGGGCGTGCGGCCAGATCGGTGGTCGAGCGGTCGCGGGAGGAGATTTCCCGGGTGCTCGATGTCGATCCGGAGGGCGTGATTTTCACCTCGGGAGCAACCGAAGCGGCGGCGCTCGCCCTGTCTGCAAGACGGCTTCAATCGGCCGCCATCGAACATGAGGCGGTTCTTGCCTGGACCGAGCCGGTGCTGGAGGTCGGCGAGGGTGGCGGCGTGCTGGTCGACCGGCCATCGGAGAGCGTCCTGCAGTTGGCAAATGGCGAGACCGGGATCATCCAGGAACTCCCCGAGGGAGTTCGGCTCACCGATGCCACGCAGGCGGTGGGAAAACTTTCGGTGAATTCCGAATTGAAGAAGGCCGGCATGGCCATTACATCAGCACACAAGCTTGGCGGTCCAAAGGGCATTGGCGCCCTGCTGCTGCAGGGTGGCGAGGAGATCAAGGCCTGCCTCAGAGGCGGGGGCCAGGAGTTGGGCCGCCGATCCGGCACCGAGAATGTTGCCGCAATCGTCGGTTTCGCGGCGGCTATTGCCGCCGCGGCGAGGGATGTCTCGGAGGGCCTGTGGGACGAGGTGGCTGAAACACGGGACCTGTTCGAGGAGAGGTTGCAGGATTCGATTGCCGATGTCGTGGTGATCGGCGCGGGATCACAACGGTTGCCGAATACCAGTTGCTTTGCGCGACCGGGCTGGAAGGGCGAGACGCAAGTCATTCAAATGGATCTTGACGGATTTGCCGTCTCCGCGGGGTCGGCCTGTTCGTCGGGCAAAGTTGGAGAAAGAAGGGCGTTGAAGGCGCTGGGAATGTCGGATGAGGTTGCGAATTCGGCCATCCGGGTATCCTTCGGGCCGGCGAGCGCTGCAGGGGATGTGCTCGGCTTCGCCGATGCCTGGATCCGCAGATGCAACGAATACGAGGCACGACGGCAGTCGACAGACCGGTACACGGAAAACCGGTTGGCATAAACATGGAGAACGGAGCAACCCATGGTTGAAGAGGCAAGGGTACGGGATGGCGTCGATGTCGAGACCGTGGCCACCGTGCGGTCGGTAGGCGGTGCCTATCGGCACGGTTGGGAGACCGACATCGAGATGGAATATGCGCCCAAGGGGCTGGATGAACGAATTGTCAGGCTGATCTCGGACAAGAACGAGGAGCCGCAATGGCTGACCGACTGGCGGGTCATGGCCTTCGAAAGATGGCAGGGAATGTCTGAGCCGGACTGGGCGATGGTCGACTATCCGGACATCAACTACCAGGACCAGTACTACTACGCCAAGCCGAAGAGCATGATCGAGCGGCCGAAATCGCTGGACGAGGTTGATCCGGCGGTACTTGCCACCTACGAAAAGCTCGGCATCCCGCTGAAGGAGCAGATGCTGCTCGCCGGGGTCGAAGGCAGCGAGGAAACGCCGGCGGACGCACGGCGCGTTGCCGTCGACGCGGTGTTCGACTCGGTCTCGGTGGGAACGACGTTCAAGGACGAGTTGCGGAAATCCGGGGTCATCTTCTGTTCGATGTCCGAGGCGGTCAGGGAATTCCCGGACCTGGTTCGCAAGTATCTGGGGTCGGTCGTCCCGCCGACGGACAACTACTTTGCGACGCTCAATTCGGCGGTCTTTTCCGATGGCTCCTTCGTCTACGTGCCGCCCGGAGTCCGGTGCCCGATGGAGTTGTCGACCTATTTCCGCATCAATGCCAGGGATACCGGCCAATTCGAACGCACGCTGATCATCGCCGACAAGGGATCACATGTCAGCTACCTTGAAGGCTGCACCGCCCCGCAACGCGACACGTCGCAGCTGCACGCGGCCGTGGTCGAGTTGGTGGCGCTGGAAGATGCGGAAATCAAGTATTCGACCGTCCAGAACTGGTATCCGGGCGACGAACAGGGGCGAGGCGGGATCTACAATTTCGTCACCAAACGCGCCGATTGCCGCGGCGACCGGTCCAGGGTGATGTGGACGCAGGTCGAGACCGGCTCGGCCGTGACCTGGAAGTACCCGTCCTGCATTCTGCGCGGGGCCGGGTCGCAGGGCGAATTCTACTCGATTGCCATCACCAACAACCGCCAACAGGCGGATACCGGCACCAAGATGGTCCATCTGGGGAAGGATACCCGCTCGAGGATTGTCTCGAAGGGCATATCCGCCGGTCGTGCCCAGAACACCTATCGGGGGCTGGTTTCCGTTCACCCCCGGGCCGGGAATTGCCGCAATTACACCCAGTGCGACAGCCTGCTCATCGGCGACAGTTGCGGCGCCCACACCGTCCCCTATATCGAGGTCAGGAACAATTCCTCGCGGGTGGAACATGAGGCGACCACGTCAAAGGTTGATGAGGACCAGCTGTTCTTTTGCCGGCAGCGGGGGATGGACGAGGAGGAGGCGGTTGCCCTGGTGGTCAATGGCTTTTGCCGTGAAGTCCTGCAGGCGTTGCCCATGGAGTTCGCGATGGAAGCGCAGCAGCTGGTGGCGATTTCGCTTGAAGGCTCTGTCGGGTGACCCGTATGGCCAGCTGCCATCATCAAGATAATTAGGACACGCCATGACCGATCCCGTCATCAACATTCACCAGCAGCAGACGCACGAGTTTGCGCCGGAGAATTCAAGTCGGTTCGGCGCAAACATGGCCAGAATGACCAGCGCGCTGGGCCTTGAAGGCATCGGCTGCAAGTTCGTGACCGTCCAGCCTGGCAAGCGGGCGTATCCATTCCACAACCACCTGGCCAATGACGAGCTGTTCGTGATCCTGGAGGGTAGCGGCACCTACAGGCTCGGGGACCAGGAATATTCGTTGGCAGCAGACGATCTGTGCGCGGCGCCCAGGGGCGGGCCTGACACGGCGCACCAGATCATCAATACCGGCGATGCGCCGCTGCGATATCTGGCAATCTCGACAAGAAATGATCCGGAGATTGTCGAATACCCCGACAGCGACAAGTTTGCTGCCATCGCAATAGGGTCAGGCAGTGGATTCGTCGACGCCCATCTCCGGTTCATCGGCCGGAAGGAGAACTCAATGGACTATTTCGAAGGAGAAGAGCTGTGATCCTGACGACGACGGGCAACGTGGAAGGCAGAAAGGTCGACGAATATCTCGGCGTCATTGCCGGAGAGGCAATCATGGGCGCCAACCTGATCAAGGATCTGTTCGCCAACATCACCGACGTGCTGGGCGGCCGCGCCGGTGCCTATGAGCGGGAACTGGCCAATGCCCGCGAGACCGCATTGCAGGAACTCGAACAATCGGCCAGGGATCTCGGTGCAGATGCCGTGCTGTCCATCGATCTCGATTACGAGGTCATCAACACCATGCTGATGGTGACTGCCTCCGGCACTGCGGTCCGCCTCGGTCGCTGACCGGTCCGGCTTCCGGACAACCGGCAGGCGCCATCACCGAAACCGGTGCTTGTCCATTGAACCAACAAAAGGATAATTCATGCTCGATATCAGTAATTTGCGGGTAAGACTTGAAGAAGAGGACAAGGTCATTCTTGATGGCGTGAACCTGCAACTCGATGCAGGCTCCGTGCATGCCATCATGGGTCCCAACGGTTCGGGAAAATCGACCCTGTCCTATGTTCTTGCCGGCAGGGACGGGTATGAAGTGCTGGACGGTTCGGTCGCCCTCGACGGGCAGGACATTCTCGACCTGGAACCGGAGGAGCGGGCCGCGAAGGGTCTGTTCCTGGCCTTCCAGTACCCGGTGGAGATTCCGGGAGTCGGAAACATGACCTTCCTGCGGACGGCGCTGAACGCCCAGCGAAAGGCCAGGGGCGAAGGCGAGATGTCGGCGGCGGAGTTCCTGAAAGTGGTCAAGGCCAAGGCGGAGGCGTTGAATATCGGTTCCGAACTGCTCAAACGTCCGGTCAATTTCGGCTTTTCCGGCGGGGAGAAGAAGCGCAACGAGATCCTGCACATGTCGGTGCTCGAGCCGCGCATGTGCATCCTGGACGAAACCGATTCCGGCCTTGATGTCGATGCCATGAAACAGGTGGCCAATGGCGTCAACGCCCTGCGCAACCCGGATCGGGCCATATTGGTGATCACGCACTACCAGCGACTTCTAAACTTCATCAGCCCCGATGTGGTCCATATCATGGTCAATGGCAGAATTGTCCGCACCGGCGGTTTCGAGCTTGCCCTGGAGGTGGAGGAGAACGGCTATACTGATCTCCAGGAGGTCAAATCGTCATGAGCGTCGAAGTCGGGGCTGATATGGCAGGCCGCGGCGGGGATCGTGACCCGGTGCCGCATCCACCGAGAGGCGGCGCCAGCCGACAGGCCGGCGGCGCGGGCTGGTATGTCGGTGCCAGGGAGCAGGCCCGCCAGAGGGCGGCACAAATCGGCCGGCCGCGCCGGCGGGACGAGTATTGGAAATTCACCAACCCCGCCGATTTTTGCGCTCCGGTGCTCCCTGAACCCCGGATGGCCGAAGAGTCTGCCCCGGTCATGAGTCCCGAGCACGCCTCCGTGTTGGCCAGGTTCAGGGATGGGCGTCTCGACGAGGTGCGGCGGCAGGATGCCGATGGCGCCGGGTTGGAGGTAACGCCGATGTCCGGGGCCATATCGGATCCGGATCACTGGAGTTCGGGGCTGTTCGGCAAGCTGGAAGCGGCCGGGCAACGGCCGGTCGGGCGCGGCCTGGCCGCCGAGAACACCCGGGATGCCAGCGAGGGGCTTTTCGTTCGCTGCCAGGGGCAGGTGCCATGCACCCTGCATATCGACAGTTTTGCCGGTTCGGCAGCCGCCGGCAGTGTGGTCCACCATGTCATCCAGGTTCAACCGGGTGCGGATCTCACCATCATGGAAGAGGGTTCCGTGTCCGAGGGTGCAAATGTCGTGTTCGAAGTCGATGTGTCGGATGGCGGAAAATTCAGCCATATCAGGGTCCAGGATCGCGGGGTGCAGTCGGGTTCGATAAACCACATCTTTGCCAGGGTCGGAGAACGGGGCGAATTCAGCCATTTCTCGCTGACTGCCAATCACCTCCTGGTACGAAATGAGTGCGTGGTCGAACTGGCGGGGCAGGGTGGAAGCGCCCATCTGGCCGGTGCCGTCATCGGCGACACCGAATCGCACCATGATGATACCGTCCTCGTCATCCATGGCGCCGTGGATTGCCAGAGCCGGCAAGTCTACAAGAAGGTGCTGCACGGTGGATCCAAGGGTGTATTCCAGGGCAAGATCCTGGTCAGGGAAGGCGCCCAGCAGACGGATGGCTACCAGATCAGCAAGGGAATGCTGATCGGCGAGGACAGCCAGTTCCTGGCAAAACCAGAGCTGGAAATCTACGCCGATGATGTCGTCTGCTCCCATGGTTCGACCTCCGGCTCCGCCGATGCCGGGTCGCTGTTCTACTTGCGGGCCCGCGGCATTCCCGAACCGGAGGCGCTGAACCTGCTGGCCATGGCGTTCTTGGCCGAAACCCTGCAGGAAATCCGGGACGAGAGATCGGCCGAGATCCTGCGGCAGAGAATCGGTTGCCACCTGGCGAATCAATCCCATGTCCTTCGTGGCTGAAATTGCCAGATCCTATGTCGAGCCCCGCGCCTCGGCGCGCCGGATACTGGCCCGGGCCAATTCGGAAGGGCGGGCGCTGGCCATCCTGGTTCTCGGCTGCTGCGTGCTCTTCCTGTCGCAACTTCCCGAAATCATGAGCCAGGATTTGGCGCAGCCGAACTCGCCGGGTCTCGTGGCCGGGGCCGCCGCCCGAATCGTCGGCGCCCTGGTCCTGGCCCCGCTGCTGTTCTACGGAATCGCCGGATTGACCGGGCTGGCGCTGCGGGCGGCAGGCTACTCGCTGAGCTGGATCAATTGCCGCCTGTCCCTGTTCTGGGCGGTGCTTGCGGTATCGCCGGCGGTGCTGGTCATCGCCCTGGCAAGAGGTTTCGTCGGCAACAGCGCCCTCTTGACCGTGATCTCCATCGCCATGGCAATTCCGTTCCTGGTGATCTGGATTTCGGCGCTGCTGGAATCTATTGTTGGGGATCGGGAGCTTGCAATTGTCGGCAAATGAACAGGAATCGGGTGCCGCATGCAACGCAATCGAAGGTCTGGCTGGCCGGAGCGTGCCGACAGTGACAACATCTTGCTGCACCGCCGCCCCCTGGCAAATCCGGCCTGCAGGCGCCGGCATCGGGCACTGCAATGCTGAATGAACTCAAGCGACTGGGTATTACAACGATCACCGCGCCCAGGGCGGCCGCCAGGGAACTCCTCGAGTCCCGGCTGACCATGGAGGCGCGTCTCGTGGCCGCCGCGCTGATCGTGGTGCTGAGCGCCATCGTGTCGCAACTGATCTTCGGCATCAGCACTGATATCGAGATTGATGGCGAGAACCTCCGGGGTTGGGTCTACTGGGTCAGGACACCTTTCGGCGCGACGGCGCTGGAAGCCGGGATGCTCGCCTTCCTGGTGCTGGTTACCGTTCTCGTGGGACGGCTCTTCGGCGGCAAGGGCAGTTTCGATGGCGCAATTCTCCTTGTCACCTGGTTGCAGGCGCTGGCCCTGGTCTTCCAGGCGGCGTTTTGGGTCATGGACCTGGTGTCCCGGAACCTGGGCGCGGCTGGGGCGAATACCGGCAGCATCCGGTTTACGGTGACCTTCCTGGTCCTGGCCTACATGTTTTGGGTCTATGTCAATTTCGTGACCGAGCTTCACGGCTTCAACTCGGCAGTCAAGGTCCTGGCCGGCACCGTACTCACGGTCCTGGCCATCGCATTCGGACTGACCAGCCTGCTTGCCGTGTTCGCCGCCGCCTGACCGGTTCGACATGTATCCGATCGACGAGATTCGCCGGGATTTTCCGATACTTGACGTTGCGGTCAACGGCAACCGGCTGGTCTATCTCGACAACGCCGCCTCGGCACAGAAGCCAGTGCCGGTAATCGAGGCGGTGGCGCGTGCCTATGCCCGGGAATATTCGAATGTTCACCGTGGATTGCACCACCTTTCCAACATCTCGACCGACCGCTACGAGGCGGTTCGCGCCAGGATCCGGCAATTTCTCAATGCCGGCCACGATGACGAGATCATCTACACGACCGGCTCGACCGAAGGAATCAACCTTGTCGCCCATGGCTGGGCCATGCCCCGGCTGGAGGCCGGCGACGAGATCGTCCTGTCGACCATGGAACACCATGCCAATATCGTGCCGTGGCATTTTCTGCGGGAGAGAATGGGTGTCGTGCTGAAATGGGTGGATCTCGATCAGGATGACAACCTCGACCCCGGCGCCGTTCTCGATGCAATTGGCCCCAGGACCCGCCTGGTGGCCGTCACCCATATGTCAAACGTCCTCGGCACCAGGGTTGATCTCAAACCGATCGTCGACGGCGCACACCGGCGCGGGGTTCCGGTGCTTGCCGATGGCTCGCAATCGGCGGTACATTCGAAGGTCGATGTGCAGGATCTCGGCGTCGATTTCTTCGCCATCACCGGTCACAAGCTTTACGGCCCATCGGCCTCCGGCGCCGTATACATCAACCGCGACCGGTTGAAGGAGATGCGGCCGTTCAAGGGCGGCGGCGACATGATCAGCGAGGTCACCAGGGAGGCCATCACCTATGCCGAGCCTCCCAGGCTGTTCGAGGCCGGAACGCCGCCAATCGTGCAAATGATCGGGTTTGGCGCCGCTCTGGATTATATTGACGGGATCGGCCTCGAGAACATTGCCCGGCACGAGGAAGGCTTGCGCGATTACGCCGGCAAGCAGCTGGGCAAGCTCGGCTGGCTCAACATCCAGGGCAACTCGCCGACAAAGGGGGCGATCTTCTCCTTCACCCTGGATGGTCAGGCCCATCCGCACGACCTGTCGACCATCCTGGACAGGAAAGGCATCGCCGTTCGGGCCGGACACCACTGCGCGCAGCCGCTGATGAAATACCTCGGCGTCACCGCCACCTGCCGGGCATCATTTGCCCTCTACAACACCCGCGAGGAGATCGACCTCCTCGTCGAAGGCCTCGAATTGTGCCGGGAGTTGCTGGCCTGATCTCGAGAGAACCGGCTACGCACTGACCCCGAATTGCACGGAGCAACTGCGGCAACCTGCAGGCAGCGCCCTGAGCCTGCCATGATCGCTCGTCTCGGCAGGGCGGCGCCCTCCAAAGGCAGGCGCAGGGGACTCCGCCGTGTCGGAAAGGGGAAATGACGAACGAGTAACCTCACGAAAATCCTGAGAAAGATCACCGGCCTGCGAAGCCGATGTTCTCTGCTTTATACTCGAAGCGATATGCAGTAATCACGGCACCGGCAGTATGCACCCATAGCTCAGCTGGATAGAGTGTCGCCCTCCGAAGGCGAAGGTCGTAGGTTCGAATCCTACTGGGTGCGCCACCACCTCGCATTCCCCCGGACTTCACGCGCCATTGTTGGTGTTGCCTCCAGAGTGAGGGCAGTTGCGTGTCGGACAGGCGAGTTGTACTGCGGGATGCGCGGGCATGAGCGGGACAGTATGGTCGTCCTCTTGAATGCTGACATTTTCTTCGGACATTCCGGGCAGCCTGCCCGTGCTTGGGCAGAAGCCGGTTCCGAAATCGTCCGATTGTCATCCCGACCTCTGTCGTTTCCGCCGCCAAAGGCACCGACACCTTTGTTCCGTCCGAGAGCTTCAATTTCTCACTGTTCCGGTCTACATACTGTCTGAATTGGGCTGGCTCTCCTGAATTTGTCAAGCTGTTGGTCAATCGAGACAATGCCACAAATCAGCCCCACGCTCACCACCAGCGGTGAAATATGCAGGCTAGAATGAAGCAGAAAATTCAAAGACCGTTCGGCTTCGGATTCGCACCGAGATGCGGATACACGCAAGTCTCTCCACCTTCTCAAGCGAGTTGGTGTGCCGTGACAAGGCAACAGATCAACCCAGGTACTATGCACGGCAACGAAGCCCAGCTCTGGGGGGCGGCAGACAAGCTGCGCGGCAGCATGGAGCGGTCCGACTACGAGTATGTGGGATTTGGGGTTCGCGCATGAGATGAATGTTCGAAACATGATTGACTACAGCAAGTTTCGCTCGTCCCTCAAGCGCCTTGAGGAGCAGCATGAAAACCATCTTACACTTGACGCCGCACAGCCTGAGTTGATGCGAGAGGGCATCGCCGAGTCGGTCATTCAGCGCTTCGAAACATGCTACGACTGTCTGTGGAAAGTGCTGAAGCGATATTTGGTGGAGGAGTTTGGCATCGCGGGGCCACCCAACAGCCCAAAGCCCGTTTTTCGTCTGGCCAATGAAAACGGAATTCTGCCCTCTTCGGTTGAGCAATGGCTGCGGTATGCGGATGCTCGCACAGACACCTCGCACGACTACGATGGCAAGAAGGCCAATGCATGCCTGGACCTCGTGCCGGAATTCATTGGTGACGCCACCAGCTTGTTCGGCACGTTGAGCGGCGAAGAATGGCGCTGAAACAAGCCATCGACATCACATCCGGTCAGCGAAACACGGTGATTTCGCTGCTTTCCAGGCATCTTCCCAACACGGAGGTTTGGATCTATGGCTCCCGGGTCCGGGGCACCTCCCATCCGGCCTCTGACCTGGACATGATTGTCTTCGCCACGCCAGAACAGGCGCGCGAAGTGTCCGAGCTACGCGAGTCTTTCGAGGAAAGCGGACTCCCGTTTCGGGTGGACCTCTTCGTGTGGGACGAGATGCCGGAGAGTTTCTGCATGCAGATCGAGCGGGAACATGTGGTGTTGACCAAATCTTGACCGCTTAACATCGTCGATTAGGTGTGGAAGATGGATCTTGATCGCACAACCGAACGTTTGCTCCGTAATCGCAGCAGTAGGGTTATTTGGTAGTGTAAAACTGGCGTCCTGGTTGTGAACTGTCCCGCCTGCACCAAGCCCCCCGCCAAAGTAACGTGTTCATTTGGTGCTGATCCTGTATCATGCTACCATGGGTTGTATGGTCGAGACCCTGCGACACAAGTTTGATCCGACATGCGAATTCGGCTGTTGATGGATGGTGCAGATTTACCGGGGGATGTTCCGGATGGAGATTGATCAGGTCGTTCACTCCGGCGATATCGATCGGCTGATCGACGGGATTCCCGACCCGGTTCTCATTCTCGATTCCGATGATCGGGTTGTATTTGCCAACAGCGCCGCCTCCGAATGGTTCGAGATCGAGCTGCATGGGCAATCCCATTTCGCCCTGTTCAGGCAACCCGAAGCCCTGGACTGCATTGAAAAGGCGAAATCCGGCATTGGCAGCCGGACAGTTGAGATTTCGACAATCAGAAACGATGTCAGGACAGCCATCCGGATCGATGCGACGCCGCTCGACTGTCCGAATCTCGGGCTTGATGGACTCCTGATCTGCCAGCGGGATGTCAGCAAGCTGGATGAGGTCGACCAGCTCCGCAGGGAGTTCGTGGCCAATGTCAGCCATGAGTTGCGCTCACCGCTCACCTCGCTGTTCGGAGCAATCGAGGCGTTGAAGGGCGCTGCCCGGAACGATGACTCGACGACCCGGGCGCGGGTTCTGGAAATCATGGAAGCCGAGGCCAAGCGAATGAAACTTCTGGTCAGTGACCTGTTGTCATTGTCACGGGTCGAAGCCAGCGAGCGAATGCGTCCGACCGAAGACGTGGAAATCGCAGATGCCATCGACCAGGCAATTGGTCTTGCCGCGCCCCTGTCCAAGGAGGTTGGCACCCGGATCCTGGTCGATTGCCCAGTTCCGAACCTCGTGGTCTCCGGCGATCGCGGACAGCTTGTCCAGGCCATGCTCAACCTGATCGAGAATTCGCTGAAATACGCCGAAGGGGGCTCCGAGATGTTCCTGGGCTGCCGGTCGCTGGAGTCATTGACGGGATTTGACGGCCCGGTGGTGGAGGTCGAGTTGCGCGACCGGGGTCAAGGGATCGAGGCGCGGCACATCCCGCGTCTGACCGAGCGATTCTACCGTGTCGACAGGAACCGGACCGGGGAGGGCGGTGGTACCGGGCTGGGGCTGGCGATCGTCAAGCATATCGTCAATCGCCACCGCGGCCGTATGTCGATCTCCAGCACAACGGGGGTTGGAACCACGGTCAGGGTGCTGCTGCCGGCGGCGGGTGACCAGGAAGGGAAGGCGTGATCTGGCACCCATAGGGTGGCATTGACACGGAATTGTCACACAAGCGACATGACAGGTTCACAAAACCGGTTCAGTGTCGACCCCGGTGCGGAGCGGTCAACCGGGGTTGTCATTGATGGTCGGGATTGCACATTCACCTGCGAATCCTGCCAAGATCCTCGCGGAGTCGGTCGATGTGTACTATTCCGGCACGCAGGCGCTGTTCTCGGTGAACATCAGGATTCACCAGGGTGAGGTCACCGCGCTCATCGGTCCGTCCGGCTGTGGAAAATCCACCTTCCTGCGATGCCTCAATCGAATGAATGACACCATAGAGGATTGCCTGGTCAAGGGGCGCATCGAACTCGATGGCGTCGATATCGGCACCGGTTCAATTGATCCTGTCCAGTTGCGGGCCAGGGTCGGCATGGTTTTCCAGAAACCCAACCCGTTTCCGAAATCGATCTATGACAATGTTGCCTATGGCCCGCGAATTCACGGCCTGGCCGACAGCAAGGCCGATCTCGACGATATGGTCGAGATGTCGCTGAGAGGTGCGGCGCTGTGGGAAGAGGTGAAGGACAGGCTGTCATCCAGGGGGACCGGATTGTCGGGTGGACAGCAGCAGCGGCTCTGCATTGCCCGCGCCATTGCCACGCAGCCGGAAGTGTTGCTGATGGATGAACCATGCTCGGCGCTTGACCCGATCGCGACGTCCCAGATCGAGGATTTGATCGGGAGGCTTCGGGAACAGTATACGGTTGTCATCGTGACCCATTCCATGCAGCAGGCGGCCCGGATCAGCCAGCGAACCGCGTTCTTCCATTTGGGGACGCTGGTCGAATATGATCAGACCAGCACGGTGTTTACAAATCCTCGGGACGACAGGACCGAGAGCTACATTACCGGTCGGACAGGGTAGGGAGTCGGGCATGGACGAGTCGGGCCACATGGATGCTGCCTTCGATGCCGATCTGAATGCCATCTTGACATTGCTTATGAGCATGGGAGGGCTGGTCGAGCAGGCTGTGCGGAATTCGACCGAGGCATTGCATGATCGCAATTCCGAACTTGCCGCCTGCGTCATCAGCGACGACAGCAGGATCGACCAGTTGCTCGAGGACATCAACGATTGCGCGGTCAACCTCATTGCCCTGCGACAGCCGAAGGCACGGGATCTCAGGATGGTGATTGCCGTCATCCGGATCTCGCAATTCCTGGAGCGTGCCGGCGACTATGCCAAGAACATTGCCAAGCGGGCCGTTACCATTACCGGCATGGATCCGGAACTTGAGGGCGACGGTTCGATTCGGCGGTTGGCGATCTCGGTGGAGTCCCTGACAAAGGATTCGCTGGATTCATTTGTCTATCAGGATGTGGACAAGGCATCGGATGTGATCCAGCGTGACATCGAGATCGACAGGATGCACAACTCCCTGTTTCGGAAATTCGTGAACCTCATGATGGAGGATCCAGGCAGCATCGAGCCGACCTTGCACCTGCTGTCCGTTGCCAAGAATTTGGAGCGGATCGGCGATTACGCAACGGCAATTTCGGAACAGACGATCTACATGGTGACCGGAAGTCACATTGCCGAACAGCGTCAAAAGGAGGACCTGTCGAGTTTTCTGCGCAAGGAGGAGGCGGATGGGAACCAGGAGCAATGACCGGAATCGTTGTCCTGGTGGTCGAGGATGATCCGTCACAGCTGGAATTGCTGACATACAACCTGACCGATGCCGGCTTTCGCGTCGTATCCGCCACCAGCGGCGCCAATGCACTTGACGTGTTTGCGGCGGAAGAGCCGGATATCGTGCTGCTTGACTGGATGCTGCCGGGAAAGAGCGGCATCAAGCTCTGTCGAAACATCAGGGCCGGAAAACGTGGCAACAGGCATGTGCCGGTCATTCTTGTCTCGGCCCGCACTGAAGAGGATGACCTCGTCAAGGGCCTTGAGGCCGGTGCGGATGATTACATTTGCAAACCCTTTGCGGTTGCCGAGTTGCTGGCGAGGATGAAGGCGCATCTGCGCCGCTCCAATATCCCGGTTGACGACGAAATTCTGAAATATGCCGACATTGAAATGAAGACCTCGCAGCACCGGGTATTCCGGGCTGGCGTGCGGGTGGAGCTTGGCCCAACCGAATACCGGTTGCTGGCAGTGTTGCTTCGGTCTCCTGGCCGGGTCCTGTCCCGGGGGCAGTTGCTTGACCGCATCTGGGGCCCGAACATCTTTGTCGAAGAGCGAACCGTCGACGTCCATATCGGCCGACTTCGCAAGGCGCTGGGAAAAGCCGGCGGCAAGAATCTGATCCGGACTGTTCGCGGGGCAGGGTATTCGCTCGAATGACCCGGCGGGCCCGCCGGTTGTGCATGACGGGCCTGCCTTCACCTGGCGACAATTCTTGCGGACGGTACCGCGCTCGCATGACAGGGCCGGCTTCGCCAAGAGATTCACGACGGATTCGTGGCGAAATGGTCCGCATGTAGGGTTGAATTCGCGTGGTGATTGGGCATTGTCGGCTCGGGTCGGATGCAGGTTGACAGAATGGACGCGGTACTTTCACGACGAAAATTCCTGAAACCGGCGGAATTGCGCGAACTGTGCCAAAAATCCGATCTTGCCGGCTGGATACAGCTGGGCAGCCATCTTGGCGGCGTGCTGATCGCTGCCTGGCTCCACTACCTGGCAATGGGAAGCTGGTGGGTGCTGGCGACCGGGGCAATCCTCGGTGTCCTCGTCAATTTCACTTATGCCGCCCAGCATGAACTTTCGCATGCCACTGTCTTCAGAACCCGGTGGCTGAATGAGTTTTTTGGCCGGATCATCGGTTTCGTACAGCTGTTCCCGCGTGATTTCGACCAGATCATGCATTTTGCCCACCACCAGTGGACGCAGGATTGGGCCCGCGATGGCGAGTTGATCCGCGAGCCGTACACGCTGAAGAGCTACCTCCTGTGGCTGAGCGGACTCACCTATTGGACCAGCAGGGTAGGCGGAATGGTTCGGCGCGCCAGGGGCGTGATTGTCGAGCCCTATATCCGCCCTGAGGAAGAGGCCGGTGTCATCATTGAATCGCGAATTCACCTGGCGCTCTATGCGCTGATCGGCATGGTCTCGATGTTGCTGAGTTCCTTCGAAGCGCTGACATACTGGATCCTGCCCATGGTGCTGACCAAACCGATGCACCAGTTGCAAAATACCATCGAACATCTTGGATTGAGCCACGAGGACAACATTCTGAAGAACACCCGTTCAACCCGGGCCAATGCGCTGATCCGGTGGCTATGCTGGCAAATGCCCTATCATACCGCCCACCATACATTTCCCGGGGTTCCGTTCTGGAAACTCGGACGGCTCGATGCCCGCATCGAGTCGGTGGCGGGCGAGGTGCACCGGATGGGTTGGATCGAGTTCCAGGTCGAAGTCATCCGCAAGCTGGCGGCGCGGAGCGAGGATTGTTACCCGGTCAACGAGGTCTGGGTAGCTCCCAGGCCCGGAGGTCGCAAGATCAGAATACCTGCCGAAGGCTAGATCGGCATGGCTGCGTTGAAGGTGTTTACGTCGTTATGGGCAATGCAGCCCCATGACCAATCCGGCACCATCCTGCCGGTTCCGGAAATCTGCGAAATGGTGGCGAATGCCGGGTATGATGGCCTTGCCATCGATCTCGGCGTTGCTGATGTCGAGCAGGCGAGGGTGGTTTGCCCCGAAATCTCCCGATGCGGGTTGACGCCGCTCATCGTGGCGTTTCCCAAATCCGTGAACGAACTCAGGGATGTCCTGTGCATGGCGGGTGATTTCGGCTCGCCCTTCGTGAACGTCATCGGCCAGGTCATGCCGATGTCGGTCGACGGGATGATACCGGTCATTCGAGCCTGGATGGAGATGGCCGAAGAATTGGGAATGCCGGTCCAGTTCGAGACCCATCGCAACTGCATCACCAATGACCTGTTTTCGACCCTGTGCCTCCTGGATGCGATACCGGAAATGCGCCTGAGTGCAGATTTGTCCCATTACGTCGTCGACCGCGAATTCAAGTTGCCGTTGGGCGAGGCCGAGCAACGCATGATTGACCGAATCCTCGGCCGGGCCGACAGCTTCCAGGGGCGGGTTGCCAGCCGGCAACAGATCCAGTTGCAACTCGATTTTCCGCAGCATCGGAAATGGGTCGACCTGTTTCGGGATTTCTGGCGCCGCGGGATTTCCGACTGGCGACGGCGAAACAGCACCGGCGACTGTATCTTCCTGTGCGAGCTCGGTCCGCCCGAATATGCCATGACCGATGTCAATGGCCAGGAGATGTCGAACCGGTGGGAGGAAGCGCTGACCATCAAGTCCTGGGTCAGGGATATCTGGAGAGAGGAGGAAGAGGCCGGCAGGTGACCAGCCGCCGGGATGGGCCGTTAAGCCATCAATGAAGTCCGATAATATATATTATGTTAACTTCTGGATAAAACTGTAACTAGTTGTTAATAAACATGTATTCTCTTTCAAGAAAGTCGACATAACGCAGCCCGGGCCCGCAATTTGGTGGATCGGACATACTTGGTGACATGTTTGTCATGCTGGCGGGTCTCAATCCGGGCGCCGGGTCACAGGCCGGCAACCCGGGCCGGCCGGAACTCCCCGGCTGCGATGAAGTTGCAAATGACAGCACCCATTCCCTTCTCGGATCGGTTGACGTAAGCCGTGCAAGACGCTGTCTCCAGCCGGCTTGACCAACCAGGATGTGACCGGTTCATACCGGCAATGGATTGAAGGTTTCGGCAAAATTGACCAAAAGGCCGCGTGGCCAGCATTGCATGCAATCGGTTCCGCCGTTCTGCTGACCAAGGATTGACGGCGGCAATTCACATATCCCGGGAGTGAAAAATGAAGTCGATTCTGATCGTGAACGGTCCGAACCTGAACCTGCTCGGGACTCGCGAGCCGGAAGTCTATGGCAACTCCAGCCTGGAGGACATCGAAGCCCTGTGCAGAAAACGGGCCGGAGAACTGGACATCGATGTCGATTTCTTCCAGTCAAACCATGAGGGAGATTTGGTTGACGCCATTCAGTCTGCCAGCGGCAAACACCAGGGCATGGTCCTCAACGCGGCCGCCTACACCCATACCTCGATTGCGCTACTCGACGTGGTGAAGGCCGCCGACTTCCCCGTGGTCGAGGTTCACCTGTCGAATGTTTTCAGCCGCGAGGACTTCCGCAAGCGGTCATACATTTCGCCGGTTGCGGCTGGTGTCATCTGCGGCTTCGGCATCCAGGTCTACGTGTTGGCCATGGATGCGCTGGTGGCGACCGTGGGCTGAAGCCGGGCATCGACGCGCGATTGCGCCGATGCCCGCCTGAATTTTGTCGGCCGAGCCGATCCCGCGGCCAATCATCCGTCGGCGTCTTCTCCAACTTTCAGATATGCGTATCCGGTGATCTTGCCGCCCTCCTTCTCGACGACGCTGGATACGGTAACCGACGGATCGATCACGAATTTCTGGTTGACGAGAGTTTCGTTGGTGTAAAGCGTCCGCAATCCGCTGGTGACGATCTTGTCGATGATGTGATCCGGCTTGCCGGAATTCTCGGCCATCTTCCTGAGAACATCCTTTTCCTGTTGGGCCCTCTTGGCAGGAAAATCGTCTTCCGAAAGCGATATTGGCCGTGCTGCGGCCACGTGCATGGCAATCTTGCGACCGGTTTCGTCATCGAGGCCTTCCGACCCGACCAGCGTGCCGATTTTCCCGGCACCGGCAACCACCTGGTTGTGGATGTATCCGGTCACCGAAGACCCGGTCACCTTCTGCATCCTCCGGATGACAATATTTTCCCGCAATTGGGCGATCTTGCCGGTCAGTTCACCTTCGACGGTGGTGTCGTTCATCGGCGCTGCCAGCAACGCCGGAATGTCATCAACGGATGCGGCAATCTTGCTGAGTTCGACCACGAAGCTTGCAAACTCGCTGTTTCGGGCCGCGAAGTCGGTTTCGGAATTGACCTCGACCAGGACGCCAGTTCCGTTTTCGATATGCATGCCGATCAGGCCGTCGCCGGCAACCCGGTCCGCCTTGCCGGCCGCCTTGGCCTTGCCCTTCAGGCGGAGCGCCTGCTTTGCCGCGTCCATGTCACCATCGTTCTGAAGAAGCGCGTCCTTTGCATCCAGTACGCCTACTCCGGTTTCGGCCCGCAACTTCCTGATAGATGCCATTAGGTTGTCCATCTGTCTTCCTCTCTGGTGTTCCTGACTTGTTGGTTGTTGGTGATCAGTGTTCGCCCGCCGGCCATGCCCGGGTTCAATGCCTGAACCGGTTGCGAATGCCAGCCATGCACCGTGCCAATGACCAGCTTCCTGCCGCCAGTGAAATCCGTCTCTATACGTCTGGCCCGACCGCCAGCAAATCATCCGGCCGAGCGGGTCTCGCCGGCCAGGCCCCGGGCTCAGCCCGTGGTTGCCGCGTCCTTGGCCGGAGCCTCCTTGCCAGCACCGCCCTCGCCCGCCTCGTCGGTCGGCTCCCCGCCATCGCCTTCGTCGGCTGCTGCCTCCGGCGCGTTGGTCGTGGCATCGTCGCTAGCTGCCGCCTCGTCGGATGGCTCATCGGCATCGTCGGCGCCTGTTTTTGCCTCCGGCCTGTCAGTAGCGGCCCCGGGTTGGTCCGGCGCCTCCTCCGATGTGCTGGTATCTGCGGCCGCGGGTTGGTCCGGTGTCTCCTCCGATGTGCCGGTATCTGCGGCCTCGGGCCCTACGCCGTCATCGCCGCCATCTGCCTTCGCCTCCGGTTTGTCGGCTGCCGCCTCCCCGGATGGCTTGTCGCCACCATCGCCATCTGCCTTCGCCTCCGGCTTGTCGTCTGCTGCCTTGGATGCCTGACCGGCATCGGCGGTGCCAGAATCGTCGGTACTGCCGGCGGCCAGCAATTCCCCTTCGGCCAACTCGCCGATATCCTCGCCGGATTGGCTGGTCTCCTTGCGCAAACCGGCAATCGCGGCCCTCGCCACCATGTCGCAATAGAAATTGATGGCACGTGACGCGTCGTCATTGCCGGGAACCAGGTGGGTCACGCCGTCCGGTGAGCAATTGGTGTCCACAATGGCGACGACCGGGATTCCAAGCTTCTTGGCCTCGGCGACTGCCAGTGCCTCCTTCTTGACATCGACGACGAACAGCATGTCGGGCAGTTTCTGCATGTCCCTGATTCCACCCAGGGATGCCTGCAGCTTCGCCTGTTCACGCTGAAGACCGAGCATCTCCTTCTTGGTCAGCCCCTCGATGCCGTCCTTGATTCGCTGGTCGATCTGGTTGAGGCGGTTTATTGAATTCGACACCGTATTCCAGTTGGTCAACGTGCCACCCAGCCAGCGCTGGTTGATGTAGAATTGCGCACTGCGTTCGGCGGCATCGGCAATCGGCTTTTGCGCCTGGCGCTTTGTGCCGACCAACAGGATGCTGCCGCCCTTGGAAACTACTGAAAACACGGCGTTCAATGCTGCATCAAGCATCGGCACCGTCTTTGTCAGGTCTATGATGTGGATTCCATTTCTCTTGCTGTGGATGTACTCTCCCATCAACGGATTCCAGCGATGGGACTGGTGTCCGAAATGGACGCCACACTCGATGAGTTGACGCAATGAAAACTCGGGTATCGACATTTCTTGATCCTTCCGGTTTTTACCTCGACGGGAGTTCAGAACAGTGTCCAACCGGATGGCCTCGCAACATGCTGTGGCAAGCCCGTTCCCGTCTGTGAATTGGGGGCGGTCAATACAGAAGCCGCAAGTGTTCGACAAGAGCAATCCGCCACGTTTTGCCCGGGACCTGTCGTTGCCCGATCATCCGCCGACATGGTGCATTTCGCTTTTCACGCCATGCTGGTATTCTGGTGGCAGTTCACCCGGATTCAGCGATCCGCAGCAAGGTTGACGACTTGAAGACAGGAGCCGATTCCGAACCAAGACGACGGGGATTTGCCCCGTGGTCGGCCGTCAGGGCCAATTTCCTGACCGGGCTGGTCGTGGTCGCGCCGGTCGGACTCACGATCTATATTGTCTGGACCGCCATCGGGATCATCGATTCCTGGGTGCTGCCGTTCATCCCCAGGAGATATCAGCCTGAAACCGTGTTCGGCGCCGACATCCACGGGTTCGGACTGGTCATCTTTCTGGTGTTCGTCATTACCGTTGGCTATGTCGCAAAGGGGCTGATCGGGCGGTGGCTGCTGCGTCAGGGCGAGTCGGCCGTAGCCCGGATGCCGGTAGTCAGGTCAGTCTATCGGGGGCTGAAGCAGATTGCCGAGGCGGTCGTCAATCAGTCGGACCGAACCTTCGACAAGGTGTGCATCGTCGAGTATCCCCGCAAGGGGCTGTGGGCGGTTGCCTTCTACTCCAACGAGGCCAGGGGAGAGATCAGGAGCAATCTCGGGGCGGAGCGCGATGGTTTTATCAGCGTCTTTCTGCCAACAACGCCCAACCCGACATCAGGCTTCCTGCTATTCGTGCCATCCGAAGATGTCATCTACCTTGACATGACGGTCGAGGACGCGGCCAAGCTCGTGATCTCGGCTGGCCTGGTCTACCCGAATGAGGGTGCAGCCATGCTGGCCCAGGTCCAGGACGGGACACCGAAGGCACCCAATGACTGAACCCTGCCAGGGCCGGTGCGGATATGGCGACGATGCCGGCGGTCAATTGTCCGCTGGCGAGCGGGCCTGCAGCTGACCGGGCGGTCAGGATGCCGATTGGCCGGCAGCCCTACTCCTCGTACCACCAGACATCGGGCTGAAATCCGAGCCAGTCGCCATAGATCGGCAGCTTGTCCGGGAAGTGAAGCTCCTTGCGGTGCGCAATCCTTGAGTGATCGGTATACCATGCCGGAATGACGTAACGGCCAGTTGTCAGCAGGCGGTCGAGAGCCCGGACCGAGGCAACGAATTCACCATGTACGCGTGCCTCGAGCATGTTGTCGATCATCGATTCGATTGCCGGGTTGGCGACGCCCATCCAGTTCCGTGTCCCGGGCGTATCAACGCCCTCGCTTCCCCAGTACAGGCGCTGCTCATTGCCCGGGCTGAGCGACATGCCCCGCCGATACCATGCCATGTCAAAGTCGTAACCGGTTGTCCGCTCCTTGTACTGGGCGCTGTCGATAATGACGACGTTGGCGGTGATGCCTGCCCTTTCCAGCGCTTCGGCAAAGATGTTGGCGATGGAAATGGTATCCGACGAGCCCTGCACAAGCAGGATCTCGAACTCGAATGCATTGCCGTCCGCATCCTGCAACCGACCGTGGTCGCCGACGCTCCAGCCAGCGTCTTCAAGCAGCCGGATGGCCTTGCGGATATTGCCGCGGTTGCGTTCCGTGCCGTCGGAGGCCGGCAATTCGTAGCCTTCAAGAGCTCCCGGGAGCAGATGCTCTGCATGCATCTCGAGCAATTCCCTGACTCTTCCCTCGGCCGGACCCTTGCGCATGCCAAGTTCCGAATTGGAAAAGTAGGATTGAATCCGGGGCGGCTTGCCGGCGTTCAGGATCTCGTTGATGAACTCGAAATTGAAAACGTGAATCAGCGCCTCCCGCACTCGCCAGTCCTTGAAGATGTCGCGCCTGGTATTGAATACGAACCCGCGGATGCCGGAGGGTCGGCCATGTGGAATGACGGATTTCCTGATGTCGCCGGAGGCGACCGCCGGAAAGTTGTAGGCGGTATCCCATTTTGACGCGTTCCACTCGCGGAAGGTCGAAAACTCGCCAGCCTTGAATGCCTCGAACACGACACCTGCATCGCCGAAATACTCGTATCGCATCTCGTCGAAATTGTGTCGCCCCCGGTTGAAGCCGAGCTCCCTGCCCCAGTAATCAGGATTTCGCCGCAGGACAAAGTACCTGCCGGTTTCGAAATCGGACAGGATATAGGGCCCCGATGCAATCGGCACGTCGAGCGAGCTCTCGTCGAATTCCTTGCCGTCCCACTGCGCCTTGTTGAGCACAGGCCTGAGGCCAAGAATAAGGGGAAGCTCGCGATCAACGGTGTTGAAGGTGAACCTGACCGACCTGTCGTCGGTCTTTTCCATGGTGTTGATCTTGCTCCATGCCGTGCGATAGCGGGGATGGCCCTTGGTTCCGAGAATTTCGAATGACCACATGACATCCTCGACGGTGACCGGCGAGCCATCCGAGAACCTTGCCTCGGGCCGCAGGGTGAATTCCACCCATTCGCGCTTCTCGTCGGTTTCAATGGTATCGGCGAGCAGGCCATAGAGGGCAAATGGCTCATCCCAGTTTCTTCCCATCAGCGTCTCGTACATCTGGCTGCGAAGCGCCCATGGCGCGCGCCCCTTCACGATCCAGGGATTGAACGAGTCGAAGGTTCCGGACGCGCCAAAGACAATTCGGCCGCCCTTGGGGGCATCAGGATTCACATAGGTCAGGGATTCGAAATCCTGGCCCAGCTTCGGTTCTCCATACATGGCGATGCCGTAGGCCGGTTCGGCGGAGGCCTCGGAAGAAAGCAGGAACACGGCAAGAACCGCAAAAAGCGGAACAAATGCTGATCGGAAATTTGCTAGTGCCATTTTAGCAACACCTGTCAGTGAGTTGATGTTGGTTGAAACTGATACCAATACTGAGCACTTGGCAAGAATGAATTCAGAATATATACACACCGTCACTGCTCGATAGGTTTCTTGCCTGTACGAAACCTGCCTCAATAGCCTTAGCGCTCGCGAAAGCGAGCGCTTTTTTCTTTTCGGGCCACCAATTGTGCAGGTGCAGCATTTTTTTGTTGATGAAAACATCAATAAAAACAATATGTTAAACGGTATCAGTCGAAATTATATCGCTTGTGACCGGCAAATCGGTGGCAGGCCAGTTGTTAAGTAAGTTGGACCGTATCACTTAACTTAATAGTTCGGGATTGCGACCCGGGGCAGGATTATTCTGGCGAATCGCCAGCTCCGCCTGTGGCCGAAACCCCGTTTCTTTCCGGCATGAATTCATTGCCGGGCCGTTGATGGGCGATCGTTGATGTGGCCGGATTGCCAAATTCCCTTCCTTCACCCGGTGATGACTGTTCGGGGCTTTGACCTGCTCGTGGCCGGATGCAGCCTCCCCGATGGCGGAGCTGCTGCCAGGCTGGGATCTCTCCTCGCCGGGGCGCCGGCATTGTCCAGATTGGCAGTGCAGACTTCGAGGTCGCTGTACGATCTGGTCAAGATCGATGTTGGCGGGCGGTATGCTGGCGGCCTCCCTGCGCAGGTGCCTGCCCCGCGGAATTCGTTTCCGGATGTCCCGCCGGCCATGAACGGGGAAAATCCTGCATGGTTTCGACCTGCCCCGTACAGCAGGTTGCGTGCCGGGCAGGCATCGGGCAGCATGTTCATTCCTGCCGGAAGGGCCAGACCTGCCATGATTGACATCGAGACCTATTTTGATCCGGTCTGCCCGTGGTGCTACCTCGGAAAGGCGAGGCTCGATTTGGCAATCGAGGCGCATGGCGATGCACCGGTCCGGCTGGCCTGGAGTCCCTATCTGCTCAATCCGGACATCCCGGAAGACGGTGTCGACAGAACGGCATATCTCCACTGGAAGTTCGGTGGCGAACAGGGAGCCCGATCGGCCTATACGCCAATCGTCGACGCGGCGCAGGAGTTGGGCCTGGAATTCAATCCAAGCCTGATCACCCGCACGCCGAATTCCATCGATGCGCATCGTCTGCTGATCTGGGCCGAGATCGAGGGCGCCGATGTCGGCCAGGTGATCGACGCGCTGTTCCGGGAGTATTTCGTCCGCGGGCGCGATATCGGCCGGAATTCCGTGCTGGTCGAAATTGCCGTTGACTGCGGCATGGATGGTGACGTGGTGGGCTGCCTGCTCGGCGGAAACCAGGACCGGAATGCCGTCACCGCCCGGAACGCCGCCGCCCGCCGCCGCGGCATCGATGCGGTGCCGTGTTTTGTCGTGAACAGGTCAGTCGTTGTTCACGGCGCCCAACCGCCCGGGGTCTGGGAATCGGTCTTTCGGCAAATGGCCATCGGTGGCGATGTTCGGGCCGGGTAGTCCCGGCTGGTTCACCCAGCCAGGCCGTCTCGACCCACGGTCGGAATTGGCAGGCTGAGCTTGGTGGCGGCCAGCAATGTGCCGTATCGCCCTGTCCCGGCATTCAAGGAAAGTGGTCTATTCTACCGACGCGACCGCGTCTCGCGCCTTGAGGTGGTCAGCCCGGCCGCCGGGCTTCAATCCGGTCGGTGCCCGACCTATATTGTCATGATGGACAACAGCAAGATCGACGAGCGTTTCAGATGCGCTGCCGAAGACCGGGCTGCCCAGCAGGCTTGCCTGGGGGTAGAGGTCAGATACGAGGAAATCGGCGAACGGCTGATGGAGTTCAGGAAGATCGCCTGGGACCGTTATGGCGTGACTGCGCTCTGGTATGTGCCGCCACATGCAACCTATGCCGCCATGGAAGAGGTTGCCGACGGCCTGCGCAGCAACGGCGATCTCGAGGCGGCCTACCTGGCGGCGGCGATCCTGAAGGAAATCAAATCGAGAACCGCCCGTGCCACTTGACGGCTTCCAAAAGGATGTCATCGCAGTCGTCAGTCGCAATCGGAGCCCCGGAAGTCCTTTCGCCGGCGGCAGCGTGAAACAGCAACACGGTTTCCGCCTGAGCGAGGACCAGGACATCTTCACGACTGAAGATGAACCCCTTGACAAGCTGGTTCAGGCCGACCTGTCGGCACTTGAGGCAGCCGGGTACACGGTTCAGATACGCCGCAGCTATTCGGGCTTCAGGGAGTGCATGGTCATGAAGCCGATGATCGGAACAACGCTCCTGCAATGGACGGTTGCTCTTGTCCGGGAATACTATGCACCGGTTCCCGACTCGCAGTTTGGTCACCGGCTGCATTTCGTCGATCTTGCTGTCAACAAGGCGGTTGCAGCGGCCAACCGGATGAAGAAGCGGGACTTCGTGGATTTGTGGATGCTGGACCGTCATGTCATGCCGCTCTGGCGGGTAGCCGCCGCCGCGCCCGGCAAGGCACCAGATTTGAGCCCGTTTTCGTTGATCGAGAATGCTTCGTTCAACTGGAGCATGGCGGTCCGCAAGGTAAATTCGGGCGATCATCTGATGCTGATGACCGACATCTCTCTCGAGGAAATTGGAACTGACCTGCGGAAGGCGATGCGCGAAGCAAGGTTGGTTCTCCAGGATGTTGACGCGGAGTGCTTTGGCCGCCTTCAGGTTGACGATTCCGGCCAGCCCCTGCTCAGCCGTGAAATCACGTCCGACGGAAGCTGGAAGGCGCCCGGGCCCGGCGGTGCCCTTCCGGCATTTGCCGGAGTGGACTGCGAGATGATCGCAGGGCTGATTGCCGAGTATGGACCGGAAGGGAGACGATACACCGCGAAAGCACCGGCAACGGCAAGTCCCGGCAGGAATCCGGTGGACAACCCGTCGGCGGGAGCAGACACGCCGGACGGCACCAGCGGCTCCGACCCGTTCTGACGGGTTATGAGAGTTGAGGAGTGACCAGTGCCCGTAGTCAGTTATCGGCGCTGCGGGTCACCGCGTTACAACAGAAGCGAACAACAGGATGGGGAGCGATCCTGGCAAAAGAGCGGTGAATCACCAGAATCCCGCCCTATCTGCCAGCCGCTGACAAACTTTCCTTTTCCCGGGCGATCGCCATGCGCGGGTGGCATCCTGATGAGGCCGGCTTCGAACTCGGCACAGGTTGCGATGATGTTGAAGAAAATCCTGTCCATCGGGTCGCAGGGGTGGTGAGCCGCCGCGCCGAGGGCGAGGTGGGTGCTCTTCTGCTCCAACTCCCCGGCAATGTCGCGCGCATCCGGAACGGGGCGGAACTGGAGACACCGCCGGGTTTGCTCGCGCATGTCTCGCCGCCCGGATGGGCTCAATTCCTCCTCCCTGCCGAATACCTGTGGAGTAGAACGATGGCCTCAGAGAGGCAGCCCCTGCCGGAATCGGCTCGTTTGTGAGGTTTCACGCATCTAGTGATCACTGCATTGGCGCTGCGCCGGGAGGATCAGTTGACCAGGTCGGCGATTTCCTTGACGGCGACGAATACGCCCTTGAGGCGCGATTCCTGGTCCAGCCAACCGCGCCTGATGACCAGTTTCTGCCGCTGGACCCGAATGCCCGGTTGCCGTTCGGCGATGTAGCCGATGAGGGCCTCCGGATTGGCAAACTTGTTGTTTCTGAATCTTATCGTCATGCCGCGGGTCCCGGCATCGATTCTCTCGATCATCGCCTGTTTGCAGACCAGCTTGATTCTCAGCATCTTGAGCAGGAAATCCGTTGCCTCCGGAAGTGAACCGAACCTGTCAACCATCTCGGCCGCCATGCCCTCGAGTTCCTGTTCGGTGGCAAGGGCCGACAGGCGTCGGTAGGTCTGGAGCCGGGTTTCGAGATCGTCGATATAGGGCGGCGGGATCATGGCGGTTACGCCGAGATTCAGCTGCGGTGCCCAGTCATCCTCGATGGCGGCGTTCTCCAAATCCGTGCTCTGGAGCGACATGACGGTGTCATTGAGCATTTTCTGGTAGAGTTCAAACCCGACCTCCCTGACATGACCGGACTGCTCCTTGCCAAGAAGGTTACCGGCGCCCCTGATTTCCATGTCCTGTGCCGAGAGGGAAAAACCCGAGCCGAGTGAGGCACTTCCCTTTAGCGCTTCAAGTCGCTTGATGGCATTATCCGACAGTCGAGAGGGTGACATGTATGTGAAGTATGCATAAGCACGAATGCGGGACCGCCCCACCCTGCCCCGCAGCTGGTGCAGCTGGGCAAGGCCGAACCGATTGGAGTGTACAACAACGATGGTGTTTGCCGATGGAATGTCCAGCCCGGCGGCAATGATGGTGGTCGAGAGCAGGAGATCATGCCGGCCATCATAAAAGGCATTGGTTCGTCGCTCGAGCTCGCGGGCCGGCAATTGTCCATGCGCCGAGACGAAGGACAGGTCCGGAGCATGGGTGCGGAGAAACTCCTCGAAATCGGCAATGTCGCTGATCCTCGGCACCACCAGGAAACTCTGACCGTTGCGGGATTTTTCGTGCAGGAGGGCTTCTCGAATGGTGATCGGATCAAATTCAAGGACAAATGTCCGTATTGCCAGCCGATCGGCCGGGGGAGTTCCGATGATCGACAAATCCTTGGCGGACGACAGGGCCAGGTGAAGCGTCCGCGGTATCGGGGTGGCGGTCAGCGACAGCACATGAACTTGCGAGCGAACTCTCTTCAGCCTCTCCTTCTGCATGACGCCGAACGCGTGTTCCTCGTCGATGATGACCAGGCCGAGATTGTCGAAGCGGGTGTTCCTTGCAAGCAGGGCATGGGTGCCGATCACGATATCGAGTTGGCCAGAGGCAATGCCGGCCCGCGTTGCCGCAGCCTCTGCCGGACTGTTCATCCGGGAAAGCTGGCCGATTCGCACTGGCAGGTTCTCGAACCGCTGCAGGAAGTTGGCCATGTGTTGCCGAACCAGCAATGTTGTCGGGGCGATCACCGCAACCTGCCGGCCAGTCATGGCCACGATGAACGCCGCCCGCATCGCCACTTCCGTCTTGCCGAAGCCGACATCGCCGCAAACCAGCCGATCCATGAGCTTGCCGGTAGCCAAATCGTCAACGATGTCGCTGACGGCCGATAGCTGGTCCTCGGTTTCGGCGAACTGGAAGCGGGCAACGAACGGGTCCCATTCATCCCTGGTGCTGACCATCGGTGGAACCTGCCGGTCTTTCCGTCTTGCCGCCACCGTCAGCAGCTCCCCGGCAAGCTCGAGCAGGTCCTTTCGAAGCCGAAGCTTCCTTTCCTGCCAGTGCACGCCGCCGAGGCGGTCCAGCGTCGCTGTCTCTTCGCCATACCTGGAGATCAGGTCGAGATTTACAGTCGGAATATAGAGCCGGTCCGAGCGCCGGTATTCGAGCACCAGGCAGTCATGGGTGGCATCGCCGACAGTGACGCTTTCCAGACCAACGAATCGGCCGATGCCATGATCGACATGGACCACCAATTCGCCCACGCGCAGCGATGTGGCAACGCCGAGCAGATTCAACTGGCTGGTCTTCTTCCGGGATCGGTGAACCAGCCTCTCGCCGAAGATGTCCTGCTCGGATACCACTGCCAAATCCGGCGAGACAAAGCCGCGCGGCAGGCTCCAGACCGCAAGTTGCACAACACCGGCCTCCGCGCTCCCGTCTTCCAGCCCGGTAATCGTGGTCGAGACCAGGCCATGATCCGAGAACATCACGCCGAGGCGCTCCCTGGAGCCTTCCGACCAGCAGGCAACAATGACCCGTCTTGTTCGCCTCAACTCGTCGAGATGGGCCACGAGCGCATCCAGCAGCGATTCCTGCCTGCGGTTCCGCTCGACGACAAATGTCTTTCCGGCCCGGCCGCCTGCATCCGGCGACTGGTCGATGTCGCTTGCCGCGTCCGCATGAAGCCTGCGGACCAAAAACCTGCCGAACATCTCCCCGAGATCCGAATCATCCGGGTACAGCAGTTCCGGCCGACACGGGTAGGGTTGCCTTCCGGCATACGGCCATCCGGTCAAATCGGCCGTACGCGAATTGTACGACTCGACGATCTCCTCCCAGCGCCGCCGTGAATGCCGGCGGAATCCTTCATCGACAAACAGGATGGCATCATCCGGCAGGTAATCGAAGATGGTGTCCAGCCCGTCATGGAAGAGCGGCAGCCAGTTCTCGATGCCCCGGATCCGGATCCCGGCCGAGATCGACGGGTAGATCTGGTCTGCGCGGTCGGCAACGCCGAACTCGGCGCGAAAGCTCTTGCGGAACTGTTCAATGGTTCGCGGCTCCAGCGACACTTCGGAGTGCATGTGGATCCGGACGCGGTCACGGCGTTCGAACGAACGCTGGCTGTCCTTCGAAAAACTCCTGATTCCGTCGATCTGGTCGCCAAAGAATTCGAGCCGGAATGGGTTTTCATGGCCGGCAGCAAAGACATCAACGATGCCACCCCGGACTGCATACTCGCCGACCGTCTCCACGCTGGAAGTGCTCCGGTACCCAGCCTTGTCAAGAAAAGTCTGCAAAGACAGGAATTTGATCCTGGATCCTAAGGCAAGTGTCAGGCAGTTTTCGATAATTTGGCGGCGGGGTGGAACCCGCTGCATGACAGCGTTGACCGTTGAAATGATAATATCCGCCGGGGCATCGGTGCCAGCTGCCAGGTCGGTCAGCACCGCCATTCGGCTCGAGAGGATCTCCGGGTTCGGCGACATCGGACTGTATGGTGGACAATCCCATGCCGGGAACATGGCCACCCTCGCCGATTGTTCGAAGAAGGCGAGGGCGTCGCGGGTTGCCGCGGCCCGGACATCATCGGTGGTGACAAAAAGAACCGGACAGGTGGTCTGCCTTGCCGCCTGCAGCAGGATGTCGGCCAGGTGGCCATTGGGCGCACCAAATACGGCAAGGTCGCCGGCCTGTGTCGAGGCCAGCAGGTTTGGCCAGTCGGCACCGATATGCCCGCCAGCGAAATCCATGGATGCCCCCTACCCGCACATGGTTTGCAGGAAGGCAGACTCCCGGCGATTGCCGTTGTAGAATGGACAGGCAGGCAAGAAGGAGGCCGATTGATGACCGGGATGGCTCCGTTTCCCTTTTCCAGGCCCCGACGGTTGCGCGGTTCGGCGGCGATAAGAGACCTGACGCGTGAGCATGTCCTCTCCGTAAGGGATTTGATCTGGCCGATCTTTGTCCAGGAAGGGGTCAACCGGTCGCAACCGGTGAGTTCCCTGCCGGGGGTGGATGTGGTGTCGATTGACCTGGCAACCGAGAGGGCCGCAATGGCGGCCGAATTGGGGATACCGCTCATTGCACTTTTTCCCCAAATCGACAATTCCAAAAAATCCCCGACCTGCGAGGAGGCGTGGAGACCGGACAATCTGGCCAACCGCGCCGTGCGCAACATTAGGAGCCAGGTTCCGGACATGCCGGTCATGCTTGATGTTGCGCTGGATCCATACAATTCGGACGGTCATGACGGCCTGGTCCGGGATGGCATGATTCTCAATGACGAGACCCTTGACTGCCTGGTGAGGCAGGCGCTGGGCCATGCCGAGGCCGGTGCCGCCGTGCTTGGCCCGTCCGACATGATGGATGGCAGGATTGGCCGCATCAGGCAGGCGTTGGAGGATCGGAACTTCCAATCCGTCATTCTGCTGTCCTACTCGGCAAAATACGCATCGGCCTTTTACGGCCCCTTCCGCGAGGCGATCGGCTCGGCCGGTGCGCTCGGCGGTGACAAGAAAACCTACCAGATGGATCCCGGCAACGCCGCCGAGGCCCTGCGCATGGTGCAGCGGGACTTGGAGGAAGGCGCCGATGCGGTGATGGTCAAGCCGGGGCTTCCCTATCTCGACATCGTCCGGGCAGTCAGGGACCGGTTCGATGTTCCAACATTCGCCTACCAGGTGTCTGGCGAATACGCGATGATCAAGGCGGCGTCTGCCAATGGCTGGATTGCCCATGACGCGGCAATCATGGAGTCGCTCATCGCCTTCAAGCGGGCCGGCTGCGACGGGATCCTCACCTATCTTGCCCCGGAGGCGGCAAGGTTGCTCGGTCACGGGTGACAATGTTCGTCCGGCCGCGAATGTGGTCGGATAATGTGCCGATTGGCCCTGGATTGGCCCGGATGACGGGTTTGCCACATCTGGCCCGGCGGGGAGAATCTGCCGGATGACTCGCCGGGAATTTCGTGATATGGGTGCCTGACAGGCAAGAACAACCAGAGCATAAGGAATTTTCCCATGTCCGTCTTGACGCGACGCCATTTCGTGGCGGGCGCCGCCTTGGCCACATGCGCGGCGGCCAAACCGGCAACATCCGGGGAGCCGGTCACCCAGGAACAATTGGATCGGCTGGACAGCAAGGCCAGTGCGGCATTGATTTTCATGCAGAACACCATTCCCGAATCGCAGGATTTGATTGACCTGTCATCGGGCATGCTGATCATGCCGCTGATCACCAAGGCTGCATTCCTGCTCGGCGGTGCCTACGGCCAGGGAGTTCTCAGGGTCGGCGGACAAACCGTCGACTATTTCAGTTCATTCCAGGCAAATGTCGGCTTCCAGTTCAGTGCGCAGCAATATTCCTACGCCCTGTTTTTCCTCAATGACCGGTCACTCGAGGATTTCAGGAATTCGCGGGGATGGACGTTTGGCGCCGAGAACAAGTACCTGATCGTCGATGACACCGAGATTCACCGGACTGACACCCTGACCAGCACCGTCGATGTGGCAGGGATCGTGTTCGGTGCTGCCGGGTTGCATGTCGGTGCATCGCTCGACGGAACCAAGTTCTCGAGGCTCAATCGGGAGGCCTGACCGGGGCGGCGGCGTGGCCGTGCCAGCCGTCGAGTCTGCGCGATCTCGGAACGAGGCCTGTCAATTCCCGGTCAGACCTCGTCGGCGCCATGCCTGCCCTATTGGTCGTCGAACTTGCGCAGTCTCTGGACGAGGCTTGACGTGTCCCAGCGGGAGCCGCCGAGCCTCTGGACGTCCTTGTAGAACTGGTCGACCAGCGCGGTGACCGGCAGCGAGATGCCGGCCTGGTCGGCGGCAGCAAGACAGATGCCGAGGTCCTTTCGCATCCAGTCGACGGCAAATCCGAACTCGAACTCGCCATCGAGCATGGTCGCATGGCGGTTTTCCATCTGCCAGGAGCCGGCTGCTCCCTGGCTGATGACCTCAACCACTGCCCGTCCGTCCAGCCCGACCTTCTCGGCAAAGTGCATGCCCTCGGACAGTCCCTGGACCAGGCCGGCAATGCAGATCTGGTTGACCATCTTGGCAAGTTGTCCGCTTCCCGAGTCCCCGAGGCGCCGGCAAATGCGGGCATATGAATCGATGACCGGTTCGACCCGGTCATAGGCTGCCTGGTTCCCGCCACACATGACCGACAGGACCCCGTTTTCGGCGCCGGCCTGCCCGCCCGATACCGGCGCATCGACAAACTCGATGCCGGATTCGCCGGCCATGGCGGCCAGTTCCCGGGTGATGGCTGCCGATACCGTCGTATGGTCGACGAAGACCGTGCCAGCCTCCATTCCCCTGAAGGCGCCAACATCGCCGGTGCAGACGGAACGAAGATCATCATCATTGCCGACGCAGCAGAACACGATCTCGGCGCCGGTGGCAGCCTCGACCGGCGTAGCGGCGCTACGTCCATCATGTCTTGACAGCCACTTGCCGGCCCTGGCGGCGGTCCGGTTGTACACCGTTACCACATGCCCGTTGGCGGCCAGGTGGCCAGCCATCGGAAAACCCATGACGCCCAACCCCAGGAATGCAACTTTTGCCATTGCCCGCACCTCGCTTTTTGGCGAAACAGGCCGCCATCTAAACAATTCCGCAGGCGAAGACCATCCCGGAGGATCAACCAGTTGCTGACAGTGTTCAAATGGGTGTTTAGGGGCTTCCTGGCCCTGCTGGCCGTCTGCGTGCTGACGATCGTGATCATCTATTTCATGCTGACCTCGTCGCTGCCGGACTATTCGGCGACTCACCGGGTCAAGGGGCTCAGCGCCCCGGTCCAGATCGTCCGGGGCGAATACGCGGTCCCGCACATCTTCGGCGAGACCGATCGTGACAGTTTCTTCGGGCTGGGATTTGCGCACGCCCAGGACCGGTTGTGGCAGATGGTCATCCTTCGCAGGGCCGCCCAGGGCCGCCTGTCGGAAATCTTCGGCGAGACGACGGTGCCAACCGACCAACTGTTGCGGCGCTTTGACCTGCATGGCCTGTCGGTGGATTCCTATGACCGGCTGGATGACTCGACCAGGGACGTGCTCCAGGCCTATTCGGACGGCATCAATGCCTGGCTCGAAATCGTGGACCGGAGCCTGTTCAATCCCGGCGCACCGGAATTCCACCTGTTCGATTTCGAAATCAGGCCGTGGCAACCCGCCGACAGCCTTGCCATCATGAAGTTGCAGGCGTTCGAATTGTCGGTGCATGCGCAAAACGAGGCGCTCCGGGCCAGGGCGTCGGTGCGACTGACGCCGGAACAACTGGCCGATCTGATGCCCGCCGCGCCCCGCATGTTCCTGCCCGACCTGACCGAAATTGCCGTGCCGGCGCCCGGCCGCAGCGCATCGGTCGCTCCCGCCTGGCTTACCGCGGCCAGGCTTGGTGGTGCCTCAAATGTGTGGGCGGCGGGGCCTGACCGGGCGGCGGCCAGGAAGACGCTGTTTGCCAATGACCCGCATCTGCGCTTCTCGGCGCCCTCGATCTGGATGCTGGCCCGGCTGGAATTGTCGACCGGCGGCGTGATCGGCGGCACCATTCCGGGAATGCCGGCCATGCCGGTCGGCCGTTCGGCGCATTTGGCATGGGGAGTTACCTCCTCCTACCTGGATGATCAGGATATCCATTACGAACAGTTGGACCCCGATGACGGGTCGAGATACCTGACCCCGTTCGGCTACCGGGAATTCCGTACCATGGCCGAGGTTATCAACGTCAAGGACAGCCCTCCCGTGAACATCGACCTGGCCTGGACCGAAAACGGCCCGGTGCTTCCGGCTGAATATTATGGACTCGAGGACATCGTTCCCGAGGATCATGTCATCTCGCTGGCCTGGACGGCGCTCAGCCCGGAAGACACCTCGATGGATTCGGTGCTGGGGCTGATGCGCTCGACGACGATCGACGAGGCGCTGGATGCCGGGAGCCTGCTGAAGGCCCCCTCCCTCAACCTCGTGGTCGCCGATGGCGAGGGAATGGCCATGCAGTTGACAGGGGCTGCGCCCCGTCGGCACCTGTTTCACGAGACCCGGGGCCGGCTTCCTTCTCCCGGCTGGAAGTTTCGCAACCGGTGGCAAGGAGAGATCGACTATTCGCAAATGCCCCGGGTCAGGGATCCGGCCAGTGGCTGGCTGGTCAATACCAACAACCGGTTGGTCGATCAGCCCTTCCCCGAGCATGTCAGCCACTATTGGGGCGACACCCAGCGGATTGCGCGTCTTGCCGAATTGCTGCGGGCGGGGGAGATTCACTCGAAGGAGAGTTTCCAGACCATCCAGCTCGATACGATTTCCTATCCGGCCAGGACGCTGACCGCGTTGCTTTCCGGCGATCTGTGGCACTCGGCCGGCACGCCATCGGATGATCCTGTCGTCGATCTGCGCAACCGGGCCATCAATCTCCTGCGCAACTGGAATGGCGACATGGATGAGCACCTTCCGGAACCGCTGATTTATTCCGCCTGGATCCTGGCGGTGCAAAGGCACCTCATCCAGGATGACCTTGGCGAGCTGTTCGGGGAATTCAGGCAACCCGACCCGATATTCCTGGAGCGGGTCTACCGGGATGTCGACGGCGCCTCGAGATGGTGCGACGTCCTGCAATCGACAACCATCGAGACATGCCACGAGATCAAGGTGCGGGCGCTTGACGATGCCCTGGCCAATCTGAGGAACACCTATGGCGGCGATTTCGGCGACTGGCGATGGGGCGATGCGCACCTGGCCATGCATGATCACCAGATTCTTGGCGGCAACTGGCTGTTCTCCTGGCTGGTCAATCTTCGCCAGTCGACCTCCGGTGGCGAATTCACCATCAATCGCGGCGCGTCCGAGGCATCGGAAGAGGCGCCCTTTGCCAGCACGCACGGGGCGGGATATCGCGGCGTTTACGATTTCTCCGATCCGGATTCATCAACCTTCGTCATTTCCACCGGTCAGAGTGGCCACCCCTGGTCGCGGCATTACGACGATCTGGCTGCACTTTGGCGCAATGGGGAATATATCGTGATGTCGCTCGACCCCGATGACATCCATCCATCGGCGACCGGCACCATTACCCTCGAGCCGGTTCCCTGATCACCATCACCCCCATACCGGTTCCCGGGTCGGTGGCTGGTGGCGGTTGCCGAACGAACCGGTCCGGCCACGCTTGAGCCAATCCCCGGCGCCGGTTGTCGAAAGGGTTGGTCAGATCAACCTCATACCAACTCCCGGGTCGGTGGCCGGTGGTGGGTTGCCCAGGGGGCAGGTCCGGTTATTCCGCCGGGTCGCCCGCCTCTTCATCCGGCCTGGAATTGCCCGAATAGAGCTCAATCGGTTCGGATGGCATGATGGTCGAGATGGCGTGCTTGTAGACCAACTGTGACAAGTTGTCCCGCTTCAGGAGGACGCAATAATTGTCGAACCAGGTGATCGCCCCCTGCAGTTTCACCCCGCTGACCAGAAAGATGGTGACTGAGCACCGTGACTTGCGGACGGCGTTGAGGAAGGGCTCCTGAAGGCTGCTCCTGTCTGCTGCCATTGCTGATTTCCCCGAATTTGAACCCCATGGCATTTAGCCTTGAACGGGCCGGCTGTCCACTGCCTAAAATCCGGCCGAACCGCCGGATTGCCGGCCCTCGCCCCGCCACAATGCCGGGTTGAAAAGGGCAATGACGGTCAGAAGCTCGAGTCGGCCGAAGATCATCGCCGCCGCCGCCAGTGACCTGGAGACCATGTTGAGGCTGGCGAAGGAAAAATCCTGGCCCAACATTGTCTCGGCCAGCGGTCCGGTGGTTGTCAGCCCGGCAACGGTGATGATGACTGCTTCGGTGAAGGGCAATCCGGATGCGGTCAGCGCCACCATGAAAAACGCCAGCAACAGCGCAAACACCATGATGGCGATCCAGGCGAATTCCTGCCCGGTCACCTTGATGTTGCGGGAAATCTCCGACGAGGTGACCACGGTGGACGGATAGACCAGCCGCGACATCTCGTTCCTGCCCAAACGGTACATGGCAAAGACCCGGATGAGCTTGAGCCCGCCGGCGGTTGTGGCGATTCCACCGCCGGCAAAGGCCAGGAGCATCAGCAGGAAGCCCGGCACCCTGAATTGGTGTCCGTGGATGATCTCCGTCGGCATGGTACCGCCGAATCCGGTCGTGGTCAGGTAGGAGACGGACAAGAAGATTGAATGCCACAGGGCCGAAGCCACGTTCCCCGCATCTTCAAGGTTCCTGGCGCTGGTCAGAAAGGAAAGATTGACGATCACCACCACCAGCACCGCCCCGGCCAGGACCAGGAACGCGATCCGCAATTCGGGGTCGTGAACGAGAGTGCCAGGCTTGAACGCGGCCAACCGGCCGGTGGAAAACCGGCGTGACAATGCCAGGACCAGGAACAGCAGGATGAAGAATTCGCCGACCGGGCCGGTGGCGCCGTCAAGGGTGATGCCGCTGGTTGAGATGGTCGACATCGCCAGCACGAGTCCGGCGGCTGCCGATGACCCGGATGCCAGCTGCAGTCCCCACAGCACCGCGGTGGCGCCGACATACCACGGAATCAATGCCAGGATATGGCGCTGCATCCGCTGCCGCATCCGGCCGACCTCGTTCGAGCCGGGGCCGGGTTGGCCCGGCGGCGTCCGGTCTTCGACCTCGAATCCGCCCAGTCCCAGCGGCTCCAGCACCGCCACTGCCGCCACCAGGATCAGGTATCCGCCCAGCCAGGCGACTTCGGCCCGCCAGATGGCAATGCCGAGGCCGGTCTCGGCCGGCAGTTCGACCAGCGCCACGCCGGTGGTGGTCAGGCAGGACACCATGTCCAGGTACAGCGGCCAGAACGAGGCACCTTCGACCAACCCCAGCAGCGGAATCGCCATGATTGCCGGCAACAGGGAAAAGATTATCAGGATGCCGAAGAGTTGATCCACATAGGACACCCGGCTGCGGACATTGTAGGCCGCGATCCCGGAAATGATCGCAAACACGATGATCAGCAAACCGGAATAGAAGAACGCCCGCGACGCCTGGTGGTCATCGACAATCAGCGCCGCCAGGGATGGGGCCATCATCGAAAGCCCGGCCAGGAAGATTGTCAGGGCGATGATCGGAATGTCAGCGGTTCGGTTCATCGGATTGAAGCAGCTCGAGCAGGCTTGCGACATCCTTGGTCATGGCAAAGAATGCGACCACATCTCCGGTGTGAAACCTTGTATCCGGTTGAACCTTTACCATGTCGTCATCCTTGCGGATGGCCCCGACCATCACGCCTTCCGGAAGTCCGGCCTTGCGAATCGACTTGCCGTTGATCTGTGAGCCAGCGCTGATGGTCGCCTCGATCAACTCCGCCTCGGATTCTCCCACGAAACCGACCCGTGTCACCGATTTCATGCGGATATGCGGCAGAATCGACGACACGGTGGTGTCGCGGGGATCGATCATCGAATCGATGTTCAGGTGTCGGACCAGCGGGGCAAGAAAGGGTTCGGCAACAAGGCTGATTGCCGTCAGCGACTCGGTCAGCCGCTTGGCTCGAGTTGCGACCAGGAGATTGGTCTTGTCGTCCTGGGTCACGGCAAGAACGGCGTCGGAGGAGTTTATCCCCGCCTCGGCCAGAACCTCCTGGTCCAGCCCGTCTCCATTCAGAATGACCTTCTTCTCCAGGATTTCGGCGGCATATTCGGCCCGCTTCCGATCGAGTTCGATGAACTTGACCCGTGGCCGGTGCGGGGTCTTGTCCAGCTGGCGGGCGACCTCGATCCCGACCCGACCAGCGCCGACAATGATGAGCCTGGAACAGGGTTTCTGCTCCTTGCCGAACAGGTGCAGGGTGCGGGCCAGGTCCTTCTTGCCGATACAGACATAGACCTCGTCACCGGCAAAGAGTTGGTCATCGGGCGCGGCCACGCCGAGGATTCCCCCCCTCCGGTATCCGACCACGACGGCGGCAAGTCCAGTGAACAGTTCCGACATCTGGCGCAGCGGCGTGTTCAGCAGCGAGCAGTTCCGGTCGAGCCGCATCCCGGCAAGAATGGCGCTGTCATCGAGGATGTTGCGGCGGTCAAACAGGGATGGCGAGCCAAGCAGGCGCACTGCGGTCTCGGCGACCTCCCGTTCGGGATTGATGACGGTGTCGATCGGACCGCCGACATCGCTCATCACCGAGGCGCGGTAGTTCTGGCGACGAAGGCGTGCCACCGTGCGTCCCCTGCAGCCGAGATTGCGGGCAACAAGGCTTGCCACGATGTTGGTTTCATCGGAGGAGGTGACCGCGACCAGCAACTCGCCATCCTCCACGCCGGCATTGTGCAACACCGACGGGTCGGCCGCATGGCCGCCAACTCCGGTCAGGTTCAGATTCTCGGCCAGGCGGCGAACCCGACCGTAATCCTCGTCGACCACGGTGACATCGCAATCCTCCCGGGAGAGGTAGCGGCAGATTTGCCCGCCCACCTGGCCTGCTCCGAGCACGATGGCTCTCATCTCCACCGCTCCCGGACTGGCTCCGACTGGTCGAGACGGTCGGCAGGCGGCATGCGGGCGCCCTGCCCTGCCGGGGCCGTGGCAACCGGCAAACGGTTGGGCAGATCATGGTCGCCGGCAATGTGCACGCCGTTCAGCCCGCCTCTCGCAAAATGAATTGAGTCTGTCATTGACCTGGTCACAACATTGAACTTGCCGGTCGCCCGTGCCGGGGCCGCGCGGGAATTCGGCAATCCCGGGTCGGTCCCGTGCCCCGCCGCCTCCAGGTTTCTCCTGCGCCCCGGCGGGGATACGGCCGCGGCGCAAGCCTGACCGACCGAAGCCGAACTGTCAATTGCCTGGTCGGTCCGGGCAGGCCGGCAGGGATTGGCAAGGCCGGGGAATTGCCGGACGCACCGGCCGGTACGGGCGGCGATTGCCGGTGAGAGGGCGCGCGGCGTCAAGTCAGCCCTTCTTCACCGCGACCCGTCCACCCGACCTGTTCGTGGTCACGATTTCAAGACCTTTCAGCTTTCGGTGAAGGGCCGAACGTTCCATGCCGATGAACTCGGCCGCCTTGGAAATATTGCCATCATTGCGATTGATCTGGGCAATCAGGTATTGCCGCTCGAACTCCTCGCGCGCCTCTCGCAGCGGCAGCGAAAACAGGTGCCTGGAGACATCGGCAAAGCCGAGATCGGTGGAATCGGATTCGGGAACCGAGATTTCCTCCGGCCGGATCTTGCCGGTCTTCGGCCCGGTGATCAGAACTCTTTCGACCATGTTCTTGAGCTGGCTGACATTGCCGGGCCAACTCATGGCCGTCATTTGCAGGATGGTATCGGGATGGAATCGCCGCTTGGGCAGCCCGATCTCGCGGTTGAAGTGGTCGACGAAATGATCGGCTAGTTCCTCGATATCACTCTTTCGTTCATCCAGGGGCGTCAACTCCACCTCGATGACCTTCAACCGCTCGTAGAGATCCCCGTTGAACTTGCCCGTGTCGATCAAGGCCTTCATGTCGGTCGAGCTTCCGGAAACGATCCGGCAATCGACCGGCAACACGTCGCCGCCACCAATCCGCCGGAACCGGGAATGGCTGAGGGCCGCAAGCAGCGGCCGCTGCACGCCCCGGGGGATGTCGGCGACTTCGTCGAAATAGAGTGTGCCGCCGGCAGCTTGCTCGATCAGGCCTGGCTCGGCCCGGCCGTACTCCTCCTGGCGGCCAAACAGGGCAAGTTCGGCATCCGACGAGTCGATGGTCGGAAAATTTGCCACCAGGAAGGGTTCCCTGGCGCGGGCGGAGTTGAAATGCATGTGTCTGGCCGCATGACGCTTGCCGGTGCCGCGTTGACCTGTCAGCATGATGCGCGAGTTCTTGTCGGCATGAAGCTCCAGCGTCGCCGCGGCCGCCCGGAAGGACGGCGATGATCCGGCTAGCGCGGTCGGGCGGGTCTGGGGGAATTTGAGCATATGGTTTTCGTGACGCAGGCGGGCGACCTCGATGCCGTTTCTGACCGTCCGAACCAGCGCATCATTGTCGATCGGTTTGGGGAGGAAGTCGAAGGCGCCGAATCGCATCGCCCGCACCGCGATCTCGCGCGAGCCGTGTGCCGAGATGATGATGACAGGCAGGCCAGGGTTGTTTTCCTTCAGATCCTGCAACAGGCGCAGGCCGTCGAGATCGCGGTCCTTGAACCACAGATCAAGCAGCACCAGCCGCGGCGCGTGCTCATTGAACGCCCGCAGGCACTGGTCGCCATCGGTCACGTATTCGGAGGACAGGCCGCCATCCTCGAGCACATCGGCGATGATCCTGCAGATATCCTCGTGGTCGTCGACGATCAGGACGTCAGTCATTTGCTGCTCAACTCGATTGGTCTTCGATGTCTTCCGGTTGCGTTGTCAATCCGCCGCGCGATGGAATCCTCACGGTCACCATCGCCCCCGCATGATCGCAGCCTTCAAATACCGGCGCATGTTCAAGCACCATTGTCCCGCCATGTCCAGAGATGACACGATCAACATTCGGCAATCCCAGCCCGCGGCAATCGCCCTGCTTGGTTGACCGGAACATGGTCAGGAATTTTTCCTTGTCATCAGGAAACCCGATCCCGTTATCCATGACCCGGATTTCGATCATGTCGCCATCATCGGCGATGGAGACACGTATCTCGGGGCAAAAATCGGTCGGAAGCTCGCGACCATCCTTCAGATCATCTATCGCTTCACCGGCATTCTTCAACAGGTTGAGCAATGCCAGGTGGAAAAGTTCCGGGTCAAACCAGGTCTCCATCACTGGCTCCCCGGCCTCGACGGAGATCGAAATTCCACGCTCGCGCATCTCCTCGGTCCGCACCGCGGCAGCGACTGCCTCGCGGACATCGCCGAGCTGCAGCACGGGATCCTTGAACTTGCTGAAACTCGAGAACTCCTCGGCAATCGACAGCAGACTCCTGACATTTTTTTGAAAGATTCCCACGTAGTCACGGACGATGCGACGCAATTCCTCGTGACTTGCGGTCGGTTCCTTGGCTTCAAGCCGCTGTGCGCATGATTGCAGCGGGTAGACCGGGTTCTTGATTTCGTGGGCAATGACCTGGGCGACCTCGGACCATGCCGCCCGGTTCCTCGCCTTGACCAGCTCGGTCACGTCATCGAAGGCCACCACGAAGCCCTCGACCTCGCCGGCGGTGTCTTTTCGCTTGGCAATCCGCACGTGGAGGCTCTTGTGGATGCTCTGCCTGTGCAAATCGACCGGGCCCTGGATCTGGTTCTGCCGCGAACGCTTCAGATCGTTCAGCATGGCGGAAAACTCCGTCACCGTCTCCTCGAATGACGGGGAGATCCTGCGTTCGGATATGGCGAGGTAGTCATCGGGGTCGGTCTCCAGCACGTCGGCGGCTGAACGATTCATGAAGACGATGCGCTCGTCCCGGTCCAACCCGATCACCCCGGCGGTCACGCTGGACAGGACGCTGCTGAAGGTCTGCTCGCGCCGTACCGCGCTTTCCTTCAGCTCGATCAGGTTGGCTGTGTGCGATTTCAGCCTGGCGACCATGTCGTTGAAGGTCTGGCCGAGCATGGCAACCTCGTCATTGCCCTCCGCTTTGAACCTGACATCCATGTTGCCGCCCTCGACATTCTTGGCGACGCCCGCCATTTCCTCGATCGGCCTGGAAATTCGGTGGGCAAACCCGATTCCGAGCCTGATGATGACGATCAGCACCACCAGCGTGATCCCCAGATAGATGATCGAATTGAAGACCAGCGACTGCGTCAGCCTGGCAACCAGCCCGGTTGCCAGGGGATTGTTGTACCTGATGGTGTCGTGAAGCTCGACGATCGGCTCCGTCGCCTCGACTGCGGCAACGAGGAACAGTTCTGGCTTGTCGTCGATGCCGTGCACGGCAAAAATGACGTTGCTGCCGATTTTCCTGAACACGCGCGGGCCGTCACCGGCAGAGAGCCGGATCTCGTAGAGGCCGGAGCCGGACTGGATCGGCTCGGAGCCATTCTCGCATTCGGAAGGTGTTGCATCCTCGCCGGTGCTGGCAAGCCCGGCGAGCATGTCCTTCGGAGGTCCGATATACCGCGTGTAGTCATAGTGATAGGATCGGATTCCTCTCGCCTCGACCTTGCAGCTCCTGTCGACGATATAGGCAAGGGTCAACTGCTGCGTGGCCTGGCCCTGCACTTCCTGGAGAACCGCCCGCAAATTGGCGATCCCGAGTCCGCCCGCCCCCTTGATGGCGTCGCCGATCCGGCTCGACATCTGCGCGACCGTCTGCTGCAGGCGGTCGGCCTCTTCCTTCAGATAGGTCTCTGCCGCGGCCTGTGAATCATCGAGTGTCTCGCTGGCGATCACGTTCAGAATGGTATTTGACCCGACGCTGAAGGTCAGGATTGCCGCCGCCGCCAGGGTGGTCGCCAGCACCACCGCCACCACCGCCAGCAGGCGTGACAGGCGCAACAGGATTGGCGACTGCACATCGCTGTTGCGGCTGCCGGTCAGCTTGCGGATTGCCTGGAGCAGGATCAGCACGGCAATGATCATGACCAGGATCATGTCGGCGAACATGACGATCGCCAGTCTCGACGAGAATTGCGAGCTGGTTGTGCTGGCGACCTCGAGCGCCTCCATGGTGGCAATGATGAGGATCGGTGCCAACAGGGCGACCAGGACCATGGTCAGGTTGCGCAGCGCCTTGAGTGTCCTTGGCGACAGGTCAAGCATTGCCGGCCCCTTGTCGCAAAAGGCATGAGGGAATTGCCGGTCCCCCTCGGCTCCGCAGGTGGCCGCATGCAGTGAGGGCCGCCATCAAGGCAGGCGCCCTCGCCGCCTGCCGGCGATGCCAAGGACTGCCATCTTCTTGCGGAGCGTGTTGCGGTTCATGCCCAGCAACCGGGCGCATCTGACCTGGTTTCCCGAGACCGCATCAAGGGCGGCTTCCAGTAGCGGCCGCTCCAACTCCCGAAGGAATCGAGGATAGACGCCTTCCGGTGGAAGTTCGTTGCCGTGCATGGCAAAATACTGCCTGATGTGCTCCGCGACCCGTGGCGGCAGGATTCGGCCCTTGGCGAGCGGGCTCAAATCTTCGTATCCAGGAATGGTGTTCAGAACCGCCATGACATCGGCCTCGCCAATTTCGACAGTTGAGGATGTCAGGGCAAGACGCTGAACAATCGAGCGAAGTTGTCGAACATTTCCAGGCCACCTGCAGGATTTGAGCAGGTCGTGGGCCGGTGGTCCAAAGTGACGCCTTGACGGGGACCCGGCAGCAGCCAGGAAGTGGTCGGCAAGCAGCGGAATGTCATCGACGCGCTCGCGAAGCGGTGGAATGGCAACCGGGACTTCGCAGAGGCGGTAGTGCAAATCCGGCCTGAAATTTCCGGACCGGACCAACTCGTCCGGGCTGGACGCGGTGGTGGAGACGAGCCTTGGAGTTGGCTCGGCGAAATTGTCGAGCGCCCTGACCAGTATCAACTGCTCTGCCGGTCCGAGATCGCCGACTTCATCCAGGACGAGGGTCCCTCCGCGGGCGGTGGCGATGGTGGCGGCCAGATCCTCCGGCCCCTTGATGCCGGTCGCACCGATGGTGACAAGCGGCAGACCAGCCCGGTCTCCAAGGTCATGCATTGTCCCGGCGACCAGGGATTTGCCGGTGCCGGTCTCGCCAACCAGTTGCACCGAGAGGCTGGAATTGAGCAATTTTGCCATCTGGCGATACAGCGACTGCATGGCCGGAGAGCGGCCCACCAGTGGCAGGTCTTCGCCGGCGAACCCGTCTGCGGTCGCAACCGGCCGGCCCTTGCCCTGCCCCAGCGCCGTCCTGGCCTGGCGGAGGAGATCCGACAGGTCGAAGGGCTTGGGCAGATAGGCGAAGGCGGCCGTCTCCTCGGCCCGGATGGCGGTGGTAATGGTGTTCTGGGCTGAAATGACGATGAAGGGCAGTTCCGGCCGGGTCTTCTTCAACTCGAGGAGCGTGTCCAGCCCGTCACCATCCGGCATGGCGACATCTGAAATGACCAGATCGCCCCTGCCTTCGCCGACCCATTTGCCAAGCGTCGACAGCAGCGAGGTGGCATGCACCCGGCAGCCGGCCCGGTGCAGTGCCTGCGTCAGCACCTTCCGTATTGCCGGATCGTCTTCTGCAATAAGGACAGTTCCGTCCATGACCTAACCCTTGGAGACCGGGAGCGAGACCCGGAATACCGTATGTCCCGGCCGGGATTCGAATGCCACCCAACCACCCATGTCAATCAGTATGGCCGACACCAGGGACAGACCAAGCCCGGTTCCGTTCTTCCGGCCACTGACGAAGGGTTCGAAGATGTTGGGCGCCAGATCCTCCGATATTCCCGGCCCGTGGTCAATGATCCCGACCTGGACCGGCAATGCGGTCCTGCCGCCCTGGCCGGCATCGATCCGCAGTGAATCATCAAAATAGGTTTTGATCCTGACCTTTCCACCACCCTCTTCCAGGGCCTCGCTGGCATTCTTGATCAGGTTGAGGAACACTCTCAACAGCTGATCCTCGTCAGCCCGGACCAGCGGCAGGGACGGGTCGTACTCGGTCTCGAAATTGATTGCGGTGGCAAAACCGACCTTGCCGAGGCGGCAGGCACGATCGAGGATATCGTGTACATTCAATGGCTTGAGATCAAGAATGCCCGTTCCCCCGAATTGTTCGACCTGTTCAAGCAGCTTCAGGATCCGCTGGCTCTCCTCGACGATCAATGTCGTCAATTCGAGGTCGCGACCACCGGAATTCATCGACAGGAGCTGCGCCGCCCCCTGGATTCCGGTCAGCGGATTCTTGATTTCGTGGCTGAGCATCTCGGCCATGCCGATTGCCGAGCGGGCGGCGGCCTTTGACCGCCGTCCATGGCCGATCCGCCCCTCGACCATGCGCGAGCGGAAGCAGACCAGCAGATGACCGCCATCATTGGCGAGCGGCGCCAACAGGGCCGAGACCTCGATGATCTTGTTGTCATCCAGCGACAATTCGATGTGGTCGAGCAGCAGCTGCGAGTTTCGCCGCCGCACATCGGCCAGGGCGGAGCGCAGCGAATTGTCTTCTGCGACCCAGTCACAGACCGGGCGGTCCCTGGCCGATCTTGACGAGATGTTCAGCAACGCCTCGCCGGCAGGGTTGATGCCAACGATCCTGTCGACCTCGTCGATGATCAGCGTTGCGACCGGCAACGATGTCCAGATGTGATCTTCCAGCTGCCCTCTCTCCGGTCCGACCGCGCCGCAGGAATACCAGGCATGGCTGCCCTCCCGCATCAACCGGAACCTACTCCCTGCCTTCGACACTTTCAACGACCGCGGCTGGAGCGTCACCACGCCCGTCCGGCCGATTGCAACGTCCCGCGAGCCGGATCGCCAACCATTCGAGCCACCCGCCCGGATTGAGAAACATCGCTGCTGCGTATAGGTGGTGGACGGCGTTCCGGCAGGTTGGAGCAGGTGATGAAGGTATTCGCAATCGTGGTTGCCGCCGGCTCGGGGCTGCGGGCCGGCTCGGAATTGCCAAAACAGTATGTCAGCCTCGCAGGCTCCACCATACTGGCCCGGTCGATCAACATCTTCCTGTTGCAAAAGCAGGTCGCCGGCTGCATCGCCGTCATTGCCGATGGCCACCGTCGGTATTTCCGGGAGTTGGTAGAGCCAGAACTGAACCGACCGGTGCGCACGGTGTCCGGCGGGGCAACCCGGATGGAGTCGGTCATGAACGGCCTGCAGGCGGTGGCAGGTGATTCGCCCACCCATGTCCTGATCCATGATGGTGCCAGGCCGTTGGCCTCGGCTGATCTGGTCTCCAGGGTCATCTCGTCCCTCCATGACGGCGATGCCGCCGTACCTGTCATGCCGGTGCATGATTCGCTGTGGCGGCATGAGGATGGTCGACTGGCCGATCCCATGTCCCGGTCGGACAAGTGCCGTGCCCAGACGCCTCAGGGGTTCGACTATGCCGGCCTAGTCGGTGCCTACGGAACATTCAGCGACGCGGCCGATGATGATGCCGCGGTTGCCCTGTCCGCCGGCATGTCCGTCACGATGGTTGCTGGCGACCCGGACAATGTGAAGGTAACAATTGCCGATGATGTTTCCATGGTTCACCGGCTGCTTTCCACGGAAAGGGCCATGAGAGTCGGGTCGGGATATGATGTTCATCGGCTGGTGGCCGGTGACGGCGTGACATTATGCGGAGTCCGGATACCGTTTGATCGCTCGCTGTCCGGACATTCCGATGCCGATGTCGCCGCCCATGCCATTGCCGATGCCGTCTATGGCGCCATCGGCGAAGGTGATATCGGAACCTGGTTTCCACCGGATGATCCGAGCTGGAAGGATGCCGATTCCATGCTGTTCCTCGAACACGCGGCCGGACGTGCAACCGAGCGCGGCTTCAGGATCGCCAATGTCGACTGCACCATAATCTGTGAATTGCCGAAGATTGCACCGCACGCCGATACGATGAAGGCCAGGCTCGCCGCTGCCCTCGGGATTCCGACCGGTTCGATCGGGGTCAAGGCGACCACCTCCGAAGGGTTGGGGTTTCCGGGACGGGGTGAGGGCATTTCTGCCCATGCGTTGGCAACGCTGGCAGAGATTTGAAACGGATTGTTGCGGTGTTCTTCGGGGCGGGACTGGTGCCCGTCGCCCCCGGGACTGCCGGGTCTGCCGTGGCCGTGCTTGTTGCCGTGGCCGCACATTCGGTTGGCGGCCTTCCCCTGGTTGCCGGGTTGGCAATGCTGGCGGTAATTGCCGGCTTCTGGTCGATCGCCGGGCTTGATCTCGGCGAGGACGAGGATCCGTCCTCCGTGGTGATCGACGAGGTTGCCGGGCAGTTCGTTGCCGTGCTCCCGGTTGGATACTGGCTGGACCGGACTGACGGCAGCACCGCCGGCATCGCCGCCGCCGGCTGGTTGCTGGCCTTCCTTCTGTTCAGGCTCTTCGACATTGCCAAGCCCTGGCTGGTTGGCAGGGCGGACCGGATGGGCGGTACCGCCGGCATCATGCTGGATGACATTGCTGCCGGCATCATGGCCGGCATCATCCTCGCCCTCGCCGGCTGGCTCGCACTCGGCCAGGGCATGGCCTGAACAGCCTGCCTGCCCCGCCGGCGAGGCCCGGGCAAATGGCAGGCCGGGCAGCCCCGGCGAGCCCATCGCGGCAACGAATCTTGCCGGCAATCGGTGGCAAATCCCGGCAAGCTGTGATATCCTGCGTTCCCGGGAGGCCGCGAAGGCCGGGTCTGCCCGGGATTCCCGGCTCGTCAGAAAATTTATCCGTTTGGAGGGAACAATGAATGGAGCAGACACAGCCTGGATAATTGCAGCCACAGCCTTGGTCCTGTTCATGACGCTGCCAGGTCTTGCCCTGTTTTACGGCGGACTGGTCAGGGCTCGGAATATTCTGAGTACATTCATGCAATGCTACGGAATTGCCTGCCTGATGAGCATTCTCTGGCTTGCAATCGGTTATTCCATTGCATTTGGCGGAAGTGGTTCGGCCTTTTGGGGCGGTCTCGACAAGGTCTTTCTCATAGGGATCACGCCGGATACCCTCTCCGGGACCTTGCCCGAAATGCTGTTCTTCGCCTTCCAGATGACTTTTGCCATCATCACGCCGGCCCTGATCGTCGGCGCCTTCGTCGAGCGGATCAGCTTCGGATTCGTTCTCGCCTTCACGGGGCTCTGGATGGTCCTGTGCTATGCCCCCGTGGTCTACTGGATCTGGGGCGGCGGCATGCTGTCGGATGGTGGAATCTTCGGCGAGACCGGTGTCAGGGATTTTGCCGGCGGGATCGTCGTGCACGAGACTGCCGGCCTGGCGGCGCTGGTCATTGCCTTCTTCCTGGGTCCCCGGCGTGACAAGTCGAAGCCGCCGCACAGCCCGGTCATTGTCATGATCGGCGCAGCAATGCTGTGGGTTGGCTGGTTCGGGTTCAATGGCGGCTCGCAGCTTGCAGCCGATGGCGGCGCCGCATCGGCGTTGACGGTCACGCACATATCGGCGGCGGCGGCGTCACTGACCTGGATAATCTGGGAGCGCATCAAGTATGGCAAGGCATCGCTGGTCGGAATGGTCACCGGCACCATTGCCGGCCTGGCATCGATCACCCCGGGATCGGGATTTGTCAGTCCGCTGGAAGCGCTGTTCATTGGCGGTGTTGCCGGAGTTCTCTGCCAGGAGGCGGTGGGCTTCGTCAAGAATATGATCCGGATTGACGATACCCTTGATGTCTTCGCGGTCCACGGCGTCGGCGGAGTCTTCGGCACGATCATGATCGCCATCTTTGTCAGCGATTCGTCATGGCTGGCGCAGGGCGGTTCGATCGTCATTGTCGGTGCCTACACGATCGTCATGACCGCGGTGCTGGTCAAGCTGGTCGGGTTGGTCATTCCGATCCGGGTGTCGGTTGAAGACGAACATAGCGGTCTCGACATGGCCCTGCACGGCGAGCGTGCCTACGACTTCTCGTCGTAACATCCAAATTCGGCACGAAGGGGTACCGACGCACCCCTTCGTGCATCCAGAGGGATTGGCGGCCAGCCGCGGCAAGAGCAGGAACGGACGGGCGTGGCAGGCTTGTCGAATGTCGGTTCGGTGAGAGCCGGGTGAACCGGAATTGTCACGGCAATGGCCCATCCCCCTCGAAATTTACGGACCATCCGCCTGAACAGGCGGAAAGCCCGCCTTGTGATCTGCCCTGTTGCCTCCTTCACGGAATCAAAAGCAAGATCGGCGTAATTCTCCCGAATCTTTTCATTCACATGGTCAGGCAACCTGCCGATTGCCGACAGGTTGATGCCGGGCATCAGCGCTTGAGGCGGGCGAATGCCGGCGTCAGGCGAAGCTGTCGGGGTATATCTCTCGGCGCCGGGCCATGAAATCCTGCAGCGACTCCTCGATTGCCGGGTCCAGCGGCGGCTGCTGGTAGTTGGTCAGCAAATGACTGACCCGCTTGTTGGCCAGCAGCTGGGTGTCGGGGCTGCCCCGGTCCTGCCAGGTCTCGAACGGCGCGTAGTCGAGCATCTCGGTCCGCCAGAACGCCGATTTGAAATTCGCCTGGGTATGGGCGCAGCCGAGATAGTGTCCGCCCGGTCCGACCTCGTGCACGGCATCGAGCGCCTGCCCGTTGTCGCTCAGGTCGACCGCCTCTGCCAGCCGGTGGAAGATCCCGAGTTGATCGGCATCCATGACGAATTTCTCGTATGATGATACCAGGCCGCCCTCGAGCCAGCCGCAGGCATGCAACATGAAATTCACACCGCCATAAAATGCGGCATTGAGGGTGTTGGAGGTCTCGTACGCGGCCTGAGCATCGGGCAGCTTGGAGCCGCACAGCGCCCCTCCGGACCGGTACGGAAGGTTCATGCGGCGGGCCAGTTGCCCGGCCCCGTAGACGATCTGGCTGGCTTCCGGGGTGCCGAAGGTTGGCGCGCCCGAATTCATGTCGATCGACATCACGAATGCGCCGAATACCACCGGCGCCCCCGGCCGGACCAGCTGGTTGTAGGCGACGCCAGCCAGCACCTCGGCCAGCACCTGGGTCAGCGTGCCGGCAATGGTGACCGGCGCCATGGCGCCGCCGACGATGAATGGCGAGACGATGCAGGCCTGGTTGGCTTCGGCATAGACCTCCATCGCCCCCATCATCATGGCATCGAATGTCAGCGGCGAGTTGATGTTGATCAGTGAAATCAGCGCCGCATTTTCCGCCACGAACTCCTTGCCGAACAGCAGCCGGGCCATCTCGACCGAATCCTCGGCCCGGCATGGCTCGGTCACGGAACCCATGAACGGCTTGTCCGACAGCGAGATATGGGCGTGCAGCATGTCCAGGTGGCGCTTGCTGACCGGAATGTCGGTTGGCTCGCAGACGGTGCCGCCGGAATGGTGCAGCCATTGCGACATGTAGCCAAGCCTGACCAGGTTGCGAAAATCCTTGATGGTGGCGTAGCGACGCCCGTTTTCGAGGTCGCGCACGAAAGGTGGTCCATAGACCGGCGCCATGACCAGGCCTCGCCCTCCGATCTTGACCGACCGTTCGGGATTGCGGGCGTGCTGGACAAAGGATGACGGAGCCGTCGAGCACAGGCTCCTTGCCAGCCCCCGGGGGATTCGAACCCGGTCTCCATCTATGTCGGCCCCGGCCTGGCGCCAGAGTTCAAGTGCACGCGGATTATCCGAAAAGGTGACACCCACCTCCTCGAGAATCCTGTCGGCATTGTTTTCGATGATCTCGATCGCCTCGTCGGTCAGGATCTCGAAATTGGGCACGTTCCGCTCGATGAACTTCCTGACCTCGACGGTGATGCGAGTCCGCTCGCTTCGTCGTGCTGCCCCGCCGCCCCGGCGCCGGCGTGAGGAATTTTCGTTGCCTGTCATGATTCATCACCCCCGGTAAGCTTCGGGCTGCAATCCGCAATCGCGAACGCCGCACATTGCCCTATCTGCACATTTTCCGAATGGCGGCAATGAATTCAATCCAGCAAGCCTGCCGACAACTGGAAGTCGATCAGTGAATCAATTACTGCTTGCGCCGACCGGCATGCCGCTTTGCACCGTGATCGGTCCGGCATTCAGCAATGAGGACATCGTGGATCTCCAGCGGCTGTTGATTATCGATTTCGGAAGCCAGGTCACCCAGTTGATTGCCAGGCGTTTGCGCGAAATCGGTGTCTATTGCGAGATCCACCCGTACCAGAAGGTTACCCCGGAATTCGTCCTGGACCGTTTCCGCCCGATGGCGGTCATCCTGTCAGGCGGGCCGGCAAGCGCAGCCGAGCCGGGACACCCTCGCCCGCCAGCCGAGATCTATGATTTGGGAATCCCGGTGCTTGGAATCTGTTATGGCCAGCAGGTCATGATGGCGCAGCTTGGCGGTGTCGTCGAACAGGGTCAGCATCGTGAGTTCGGGCGGGCGGTCGTCACCGCCGTGCCGGACCAGGGCGATGACGGCCTGCTATACCAGCTGTTCGAGGATGGTGGCGAGACGGTGTGGATGTCGCATGGCGACCGCGTGTCCAGCATGGCGCCGGGCTTCAAGCCGATTGGCAGTTCGCCGAACGCGCCGCTGGCCATTGTCGCCGACCACGAGCGAAAATTCTACGGATTGCAGTTTCACCCCGAGGTTCATCACACCCCGAATGGAGGTCGGTTCCTTCGAAATTTCGTAAGGATTGCCGGCTTCGACTGCTCATGGTCCATGGCCGCCTTTCGTGACCAGGCGCTGACGAGGATAAGGAGGCAGGTCGGCGATTCCAGGGTGGTGTGCGGATTGTCGGGCGGCGTTGATTCCTCGGTCACGGCATTGTTGCTGCACAAGGCGATTCCCGACCAGGTGACCTGCGTATTCGTGGATCACGGCCTGTTGCGAAAATCCGAGGCCGAGCAGGTGGTGTCGATGTTTCGTGGCCAGTTCAACATTCCGCTGGTTCATGTGGAGGCGGCCGACCGCTTCCTGTCCGGAATTGCCGGCCTGACCGACCCCGAGGACAAGCGCAAGACCATCGGCCGGTTGTTTGTCGACGTCTTTACCGAGATCGCCGGCACGCTGGAGGGCGCCGAGTTTCTCGCCCAAGGAACTCTCTACCCCGATGTCATCGAATCGGTCAGCGTCACCGGCGGCCCGTCGGCGACGATCAAGTCGCACCACAATGTCGGAGGATTGCCCGAGCAGCTTGGACTGAAACTCGTGGAGCCGCTGCGCGAGTTGTTCAAGGACGAGGTCCGGGAGCTTGGCCGACAGCTCGGGTTGCCAGAGGAATTTGTCGGCCGCCATCCCTTTCCCGGCCCCGGCCTGGCAATTCGCTGCTGCGGCGAGATCACCGCCGAACGCCTGCACCTGCTGCGTGAAGCCGATGCAGTATTCATCGACCAGATCAGGTCCCACGGTCTTTACGACCAGATTTGGCAGGCCTTCGCGGTATTGCTTCCGGTTCGCACCGTCGGGGTCATGGGGGACAACAGGACCTATGATCTTGTCTGCGGCCTTCGGGCGGTGACCAGCGTCGATGGCATGACCGCTGATTTCTTCGATTTCAACCACCAGTTCCTGTCGGAGACCGCCAACCGGATCGTCAACGAGGTCCCGGGCATCAACCGCGTGGTCTACGACGTCACCTCCAAGCCCCCGGGAACCATCGAGTGGGAATAAGCCAGGCGCAATGGTGATGCCGGATCCATCCCAAAATTCAATACCGGTTCCGCACCGAGCAAGACAGGATCCCGTCTCGCGCAGCGCTCAAGAGGCGAATGGAATAACCAAGTTGTCGCAGGCATCGGACCAGGCGCGTCCAGGCAGGCACGGGTGCAAGCCGGAGGCACCCAGGGCAGTGAACATGTCTGGCCTGAGCCGCAGACTGGCTGCAGAAGCCATTGGATCCGCCATCCCCGTCGGTAACCGATGGCGTGGACGCCCCCTCCGAACGGCGCCGCCCTGCGCCGGAGAAAACGCCAGATCAGCTGCGCGCAAAATCGACAGGGGACACGTCGTTGGAACACACACCCATCATCGGCACCGACATTTCAAAGCGACGATCACACCCGTCCCCGGCGTTGCCCTGGCATCGACGAATACGGACGACATGGGGATTGTCGAAACTGTCCGTTTAGGTCTACCATCGACATACCACTTCCAACAGACCAAGGATTAACGCCATGTCGTTCAGCAGAGGAATTACGGTACTGTTCATGTCCTTCGGGATCATGTGCGCCGGCCCGGCCGCCGCCGAAACCGGCAGCTTCACGTCGGTTTCGAGCATGACCGGCGGTTACACCGCGATCGCCCACATGGACGGAACGATCTTCGGCGGCGCCTCGGAGGGTACGAGCACCGTCGTCAGGAGTAGCGGCGGACCCTTCGTCGAGGGGGGATCCAGCCGGGTGACGTGCATCGTGCATGGAAAGGGTTCGGCCGCGGGCACCGAGCTCGAGGCGGCCTGCACCGTGACGGCCCCCTCGGGCGACAAGCAGTTCTGGAATTCGAGGAGAAGCGCAGGTGACGTCGCCCAGGGCGGAGGTGGGGCGGGACGCCTCGAGATGCTGGGCGGGACCGGCAGGTTCGAAGGCGTCACGGGTTCGTGCTCCTACCAGGCGGATTACCTGACGAACGAACTAGTGCCCGCCAGAGAACCCCCCTTGCGGCAAACTCCAGCCCCAAATTCACCCGGCCTGACCGCCGGTAATCGACTGATCTGACGCCGATCCGCACCGGCAGCAGATGTCCTGCCCCCGGCAGCAATTTCGGCGGCTCCAGACAAGGCTGACCACTGCTCCTGGTCCGTTGGGACCAGGAGCATCGCCGAATTCAGCGGATGCCTCAGGCGGCGAGGCGGTGTTTGAGCCGGTCGATGCCTGCCGGCGCAGCAGGAGCCCGATGCGGTGGATGTTCATGGCCACCACCGACAGCGCCACCGCCCGGGCAAAGCCGCCCGCACCGCGTGACCCAGATTATTGATCGCCGATTCCACCGCCGGGTGCTTGCGGCGCATGGCCACGAACTCGCTGCCAGCCTCCCGCTCCTGCTCGGCCTTGTTCCGGTATCCCTTCTTCGGCAGCACATTCAGGTCGAGCAATTCGCAGCCGGCCGGCGGGACTGTGGAAGCCGCGAAGCTCACTGCCCTGGATCAGGATGCCGCGCCTGTGCCGCCGCCACCATCGGGCGTGTCATCACTGCCCTGACCTGGTGGTGCAGCACGAAGCCGTATTCATTGCAGACCGGGAGACCGAACTCGACCGGGCAGCCGGCTTGCCCTTTCCACCTGGTATGACGAATATCGAGAACACCTTCTCGCCATGCGGGATGGTCTCATCAAGGAGCAGGCGGCGCCGGGTCTGATCTGCCTGCCGCTCGGCATGGGCCAAGTCGCTGATGGCGCGGATGTTGATGCCCCTCTGCTGAAGGGCAGGGAATGTCGCCCCGGCCCGCTCGATCAGCTGCCGGCAGCAATCCAGATTAGGCCTCTATGTTCCGGCCGGGCCCGCCGGGTCCGGCGGACTGTACCGGCCCTTCAGCTGCGGGACAGATGCTTCCATTGGCGCCAGCCATCGGCGGCGATGGCGGTCCTGCCGGCCGGATGAGGCAGCGCATGGCGTCCCACAGCAGGCTGACATCGGTGGGGTAATGGACATCCTTGGCGACGAAGGATCAACGCGCGGAGGGCGCGCCAGGCTTTTTTCTTCGCACCGGCAGGGCATTGACCTCGATCAGCAATTCCGGGCTCATGAGGGAGACATTGCCCACGATCGTCTGCAGCTCGTACTGGTAGTCGTCCCAGGCCTGGATGGCAGCGGAGTGTCTGGTGCTGGTTCACCGGCAGGCGGTCGAAATCGCAGCCCAGACCCTGCTTGATCACGCCCATCACCAGGATGCGCCACATCTCCATGCCCGGCCGTCCGGTCTTCCGGCTGGTGCCGGGAAGGATGTACCGGTGCAAACAGCCGCTGGCGGAACTTCGCATCGGAATAGAGATGCTGAAGCCCGATCAAGAGGGCCGGGGTCATCCCGCATCGAGCCTGATCGTCCTCGATGCGGATCTCGCCGAAGGGCTGGGGATTGCGCTGTCGCATGCTGCCTCGTGAAGATTGGCCGAAATCGGGCAGAATTGGCGGGAAATGGCCCGAAACCGGCCTGTTCTCCCGATTCTTGCAGCATAATATCCAATTAAGTCAACCACTGGGCTGGCGGGCACGAACTATACGTCACCCGGGCCGATTGCACCTGGCAGCGCTAGCTGTAGCAGCTTGAGACCATCCGGTCTGGCCGGTCATGTCCTGCCTGATGCGAATTCGACCGGTGGGCTGCTTGCGCAACAAATGACTATGCTGGTCAGCGATGGCTACGGCCTGTGAGGCCTATGTTGCCATTCGCCAGGAGATGGTGAAGCAGCAAAACTGCTGGGCGCATACCCGCCGCAAGTTCGAGGAACAACTGGCGACATCGCAGCTGGCCGCCGAGGCGCTGGCGCTGATCGCGCCGATCACCGCCATCGAGGACGAGATTGATGGCGAGCCGCCGGGCGTTCGTCTCGAGGCGCGGCGCCGCCGGAGCCGCCCGCTGGTCGATGCATTCTGGGTGTGGTGCAAGGAGCGGCAGGAGGACCCGGCGCTGACGCCGAAGCATCCTACGCCCAAGCAGTCGGCCATGCCACTGCCCGGCAGGCAACGCTGGAGGTGTTCCTCGATGACCCGGACGTGCCGGTTGTGAGCGACGTGGAGCGCCAGCTGCGCGGCATCAGGCCGGGACAGAAGAACTGGCTGTCCGGGGAGCCGAGATCGGTGCCCGGAATGTGGGTATCGCGGGCAGCTTCGCCGCCACCTGCCGGATGCAGGGCACCCATACCCGCATCTGGCTGACCGATGTGCTCATCCGCGCAGGTACCCCATCCGGGCGGCCGGGCATCCGAGCTGACGCCGCGGCGCTGGGCCGAGCTGTTTGCCGACAATCCGATGACCTCTGATGTCGCCGGCATGTGGCGTCACGCCGCCAGCGGCAACACATAGCGATGGCCTCCAGGCAGCCTGCGGGTCAAACAGCAAGGTTGCGGCTTTCTGCGAATGGGTGTTGAGTCATTTGTCGTTGAGGCCCGCCGGGACGGTTTGATCCCGGATGGTGAAATCACCCTGCGGATGGTTGGCGATGAGATGCGTGCTTCCCGACAATGTGGCGTTCCGAGGATCTTCCGCTGACCCGGCCTGATTCTGAACATTCCAGCTCCACGCTTCAGTCTCCGGCCAGGGCCGGCTTGTGGATGATGGGCACCGTCTGCTCGTTTTCGGTGATGGCCGTCGCCGGTCGGGAGGCCAGCGTTGAGCTCGATACCTTTGAGATCATGACCTACAGGTCGATCGGCGGTATCATCATCGTGCTGGTGATGGCCATGCTGTCGGGCCGCCTGAACAGCATCAACACCACGTCGCTGCCGCTGCACCTGGCCAGGAACGTAATGCATTTTGCCGCAACCAATTTCTGGCTGGTGGCGGTGGCAACCATCCCGCTGGCGCAGGTGTTTGCGTTCGAATTCTCGACGCCGATTTGGGCGGCGGTGATGGCGGCAGTTTTCCTCGGCGAGCGCCTGACCGGCAGAAGGGTGCTGACGCTGATGGCCGGGTTCTCGGGAATACTGCTCGTGGCCAGGCCGGGGGTCGGCGAGATATCCCCGGGGGTGTTGGCCGCCATCCTCTGCGCAATCGGATTTGCCGGCTCGGCAATTGCCACCAGGAAGCTCGTCCGCAACACGGATGTCATCTGCATCCTGTTCTGGATGTCGCTGATGCAGACGATATTCGGCCTGGCAACGGCAGGTTATGACGGCGACATCACCCTGCCCGCACGGGCGACCATGCTGCCGCTTTGCGCCATCGCCCTGGCAGGAATCTCGGCCCATTATTGCCTGACCAACGCACTGAAACTGGCGCCGGCGGCGGTGGCAATGCCTTTCGACTTCCTGCGCCTGCCCGTTATCATGCTGGTCGGCTACCTGTTCTATTCGGAATCGATCGACCCTCTGGTGATTGTCGGCGGCGCCATCATCCTGGGCGCCAACTACTTCAACATACGGAGCGAATCCCGTGGCGGCTACCAGGTGCCGTGACCGCGTGGCCTGACCGGGCATTGGCGGGCGACGGGGCCGGCAGGCCTTGCCGGGTTCCGGCATCGTGCACCGGTTCCGGTCTTGCCGGCGGTGCCACGGGATTGAAGCCTCATTGATCGCGGCTGCCGGCTGAGTTACTTGAGGCCATTCAGGGCGTGTCGGAAATCCATGATCTACAAGAGCGTTGACGAGTGGATGTCTGCCAGGAACAAGCGGTTGCTGTTCTTTGGCATGTCAGGCGTGGGCAAGACCCGGATCGCATCGGTCCTGAGGGAGACCGGAAGGTGGTTTCACTACTCGGTCGATTACCGGATCGGCACCCGGTACATGGGTGAATACATCGCCGACAACTACAAGCGCGAGGCAATGAAGAATCCGTTCCTTGCCAACCTGCTGAAATCGGATTCGATCGATATTTCCTCCAACATCACCTTTGGGAACCTGGCGCCGCTATCGACCTATCTGGGCAAGCCGGGGGCAACGACGCGGGGTGGAATTCCCATCGACGAGTATCGACGGCGCCAGCATCTGCACCGCGAATCGGAGATCGCCGCCCTCCATGACACCGTCCATTTCATCAGTCGGGCGAACGAGATCTACGACTACCCAAATTTTGTCTGCGACACCGGCGGATCGATCTGCGAGGTCATTGATCCATCCGATCCCGATGACGAGTTGCTCTCGGAATTGAGCGAGCACATGCTGCTGGTCTGGATCCGGGGCGGGCCGGATCATTCTGACCAGTTGATCAGGCGCTTCACGAAGATGCCGAAACCGATGTGCTACCGGTCCGGGTTTCTTGACCGGAACTGGGACAGATTCCTTGACGAGCGCCGGCTGGTAGATGACGAGGTCGATCCGGACGAGTTCGTGACCTGGATCTATTCGCGGGCGCTGGAGTCACGGCAGCCGAGATACGAAGCCATGGCCAGGAATTTTGGCGTGACGGTCGATGCCGCCAGCCTGCTCGGGGTGAGTAGCGCCAATGATTGCTGCCGGTTGATTGCCGAGGCGCTGGAGCATCGATCCTCGGCGAGCGGCGGTTGAGACGGGACGCGGGCTGATGCCGATCAATATCCCCAAGGCCCTTCCGGCGTTCGAGGTGCTCGGCAAGGAAGGTGTGATGGTCATGGACGAGGATGTCGCTGCCCGCCAGGACATCCGGCCAATCGAGATCGGATTGCTGAACCTCATGCCGCTGAAGATCTCGACCGAGATCCAGTTTGCCCGGTTGATCGGCGCCACCCCATTGCAGATCAATCTCACGCTGATCCGGATGACCGAACACCGGTCGCTCAACACCCCGCCCGATCATATCGAGGCCTTCTACGAGACCTTCCAGAATGTCAGTGGCAGCAAGTTCGACGGGCTGATCGTTACCGGGGCGCCGGTCGAGCATTTGGCATTTGACGAAGTGGATTACTGGAGCGAGCTGAAGGAGGTGTTCGACTGGAGCCAGTCGAATGTCCATTCCACCCTGGGCGTTTGCTGGGGCGGCATGGCGATGCTGTATTACTGGCACGGCGTCACCAAGCACATCCTGGACAGGAAGCTCTTCGGATTGTTCCACCAGCGCAACCGCTGGCCCTCCTCGCCCTACCTGCGCGGGTTTTCCGACGAGTGTTTCATTCCGGTCAGCCGCTGGACCGAGATGAGCGAGGACGAGATCGAATCAACGGGCAAGCTGCGGACCTTGCTCGGCTCCGCCGTTTCCGGTCCTTGCCTGGTCCAGGATCTCGAACGCCAGGCCTTGTACATCTTTGACCATTTCGAATATGACACCGACACCTTGCATGCCGAATACCGGCGTGACGTGGCAAGGAATGTGCCGATCGAGATCCCGGCCAATTTCTTTCCCGACAACAACCCGGAAAATCCGCCGTCAAACCGGTGGCGCAGCCATGGCCATCTCCTCTATGGAAACTGGATCAACGAAATCTACCAGTCGACACCCTTCGACCTGGATTTGATCGGTGGATAATGGGCCGTATTCGCGGTGACCAAGCGGGGCTATCATCACGGCAACGTCAAGCAGGCGATGGTCAATGCCGCCCTGGAACTGATCGAGGAGAAGGGCCCGCTGGCATTCTCGATCACCGAGGCCGCGAAGCGGATCGGCGTATCGGCTGCCGCCCCGTACCGGCATTTCGTCTCCAAGGATGAATTGATCGAGGAGGCGGCACGGCAGGGCTACGAGATCTTCGCCGATCTCATGGAATTTGCCTATGCGGACGGACGCCCGACCCCGCTATCCTCTTTCGAGGCAACTTGCCGGGCCTATTTGGCCTTCGCCAGGAAATTTCCCGGCCATTACATTTCCATGTTCGAGTCGGGCGTATCGGTCAATGCCAACCCGACGCTGGCGCAGGCTGCGAACCGGGCCAAGACCGTGGTCGAGCTGGCTGCCAGCAACCTGGTCTCGGGGATGCAGGTCAAGAATGCGCCCCCACCCTCCATGATCAGTGACCATATCTGGGCCATCAGCCATGGCGTGGTCGAACTCTATGCCAGAGGCCCGGAAGGCGTACGATCACAATTCTCGCCCGAGGAGCTGCTGGAGACCGGCATCGGCATCTACCTGCGTGGCCTGGGCGCGGTAAAGGCCGGCACCGCCACGTAGGCCCCCGCTGCCGGCAGCATCCCGAACCTGTCGCCATCTCACCTCCTGACCCGGTGACGGGCCGGCAATGTCACGAATTTCCTGTCACCCTCCGACCCGCCCCGATGACAGGATCGAACTCCCGGATCGTCCGGCCTGTCCTTTCCGGGTCCGGAGGCAGATTTTTTTGGCCGCGGGCATTGAAACCGGTTTTGCAATCCCCACATTGGACGTGTTAATGTTATTGATATTAACATTACAATGTTGGCAATGAAGTGTTGTCATTCAATATCGGCCGCCACAGGTCGGCGGCCAGGTCAAATTGGAGGTAATGAAATGGAACCGGATGCGTCTTGGCTGTCCCGTATTGTTGACTGGCTTGACCGGAACGGGCTGCTTGCATGGATTGGGTTGATGGTTTTGGGATTTGTATTCTTCTGGCCGGTAGGCCTCGTCATTCTGGGATTTCTGATCGGGAGCAAACGGATGTTTTCAAAGAAACTGGCAGGCATGAAGCGGCCGTTGCGGAAGGGATTCCGCTCTTCGGGCAACACCGCATTCGACAGCTATCGGGATGAAACCCTGAAGCGGCTGGAGCGGGAGCAGAAGGAGTTCGGCGACTTTCTTCAGCGCCTCCGTGATGCCAAGGACAAGGCGGAATTTGACCGGTTCTTCGAGGAGCGCGTGCAGAATTCCTGAGTGCTGCATGCAGACCGAAGACGGCTGACCCACCAGGTCGGCCGTCTTGCTGCCATCCCGGGCCAGGCCTGTCCGGAGGCAACTGCTGGCCCCGCCGGCCCCGACAGGTTGCCGGAGACTGCCGGGGTTGCTAGAAGCCGGGGATCGGCAAGGCCCTCCGGCATGAATGACAACTCCCGGACTCCGGATTTCTACCTTTCGAACGAAGTTCCCTGCCCTTATCTTCCCGACCGGAAGGAAAGGCGGATCTTTACCGTCATCAATGACGACCGTGCAGGCTCGCCCCTTTATGACATCCTGGTCAGGAACGGCTTCAGGCGCATGTCGCACATGCTCTACCGGACCCATTGCAAGGGGTGCACCAGCTGCTACTCGGTGCGGGTCCGGGTGCCGGAATTCAGCCCGTCACGCAGCCAACGCCGGTCGATCAACCGGAACCGGGACCTGGTCCGGACAGTCGAAGGCCCGGTTGCCGACATCGAACAACACGCGCTGTTTCGCAAATACCTCGAGGCACGCCATGCTGGCGCAATGAACGAGGCAGATTACGGGTGCTACCGCGAACTCGTCGAATCGTCGCCGGTCAACACCATCCTGGTCAAGTATTTCCTGCGGGAGCGGGAGAGCGATGAGCAGCGCCTTGTGGCCGCGGCCATTACCGATTGCCTCGATGACGGGCTGTCCATGGTCTACGCGTTCTTCGACCCCGAATTCCGGCGTCGATCGCTGGGAACATTCATGATTCTCGACCATGTCAGGCTGTGCCGGGAGCGCGGGCTCAAGCGCCTGTATCTTGGCTTCTGGGTGCCTGGAAGCAGCAGCATGGACTACAAGATCAGGTTCATGCCGCTCGATATCCTGGTCGGCAAGACGTGGAAGACATGCAGTTCGGCAGTCAGCAAACCCTTCCCCGGTGCCTGATCACCACCAGGAGGGTGCCGCCAGTTTCTGTCGTTCAGCCGCGCATCAGGTCGGGGACCAGGGTGACCACCTGCGGCATCATCCACAGCAGCAGCAACCCCAGCACCTGGATCAGCACGAACGGCGCCACACCGCGATAGATCTGGCCGGTGGTGACCTCCCTGGGGGCTACCCCCCTCAGGTAGAACAGGGCAAATCCGAATGGCGGGGTCAGGAAGGAGGTCTGCAGGTTGATGGCGATCATGATGGTGACCCAGGCCGGGTCAAGCGTGCCGCCATAGATCACCGGGCCGACAATCGGCACGACGATGTAGATGATTTCCAGGAAATCCAGCACGAAACCCAGGACGAACAGGATGATCATCACGATAAGGAATACCAGCCATTCCTGGTCGAAGCTGCGCAGGAAATCCTGGATATAATGCTCGCCACCAAAGGAGATCACCACCAGGTTCAGCAACTGTGACCCGATCAGGATGGTGAAGACCATCGACGTGACCTTGGCAGTCTCCCGGACAACCGAGGTCAACGCCTTGACCGCAAACAGCACCCAGGCCGAATACAGCAACCCGATGAAGGCCAGGCTGTAGGCGGCCTGGGCAGCCAGGAAGGCAATCCAGTCCTGCAGCGGAACGACCTCGCGATTGACCCGCAGGTCAAAATTGGCCCCGATGAGAATCATAATGACAACCGAAAAGCTGCCGGCAAGGATCAGCCTGCCGCTTCGATTCTGGTCGTTCAGAACCCGGTAGCCCGCCAGCATCAGGGCGCCGGCCGCACCAAGTGCGGCCGCCGGCGTCGGGTTGGTGATGCCGCCGAGAATTGAGCCGAGCACGGCAACAATCAGCACAAGCGGTGGAAACACTACCCGGATCAATTCGTTCTGCATCAGGCATTTGGCCGCGTATGTGCAGCCAATGAGGGCAATGCCAACAGGGATTGCCAGGATGAGCACAACCGCTCCCGGGGATGACAACGGTGAAATGAATGCGACATCGGCGATCAGGACCAAGAGGGCACCGGCGGTGCCGATGAGCAGTCGGCGATTGTCGGAGGAAGGCGACACGCCGCGGGCCGCGGCCAGCATCAGGCCGATGGCGAGGACGATGAGCGCAACGCCGCTGCCGATCGGGGGCGAATTGGCGATCTTCTCGGCGCGGGCAGCGGCGAGTTCCTCCTCGGTCAGCTTGTGCCGAAGGCTATCCTCGCCGGCGGCGTCAATTGCCGTCTGGGCTGCCACCGCACGGTCCCATTTGTCCTGCCCGTGCAATTCGATCATGGATTGGCGACAGTCATCGGAAACATTGGTCCGGAGATCGGCGACGTCGCCAATCTCCGAATACCGGCCGACATCAAGGTCCTGGCTGCCGGCAATGCCGAAGAAAGTGGCGACAACAACCCCACCGATGAGCGCTGCGGGCATGCCCAGCAACCAGGTCAGGCCGTGCCACAGGGAAATCGATTCGCCCCTGTGGCCGTGACCCGGCACCGGCGGCGCCAAGGCCGGCCTCAGGAATGCAACGCCCAGCGCCAGGAGGGCGTAAAGGAATGCCAGCATGATTCCCGGCAGGATTGCCGCCTGGAACAGGGTTCCGACCGAAAGCACCGCCGCTTCGCCCAGAAAGGTCAACGCATCGGAACAGCCGGCCGCCGTGGCCCTGACCTCCTGGGCGGTCGAGTAGATGTCCCCGGCCAGCGTACCGAGCAGCACGATGACAATCGAAGGCGGAATGATCTGGCCAAGGGTGCCGGATGCGGCAATGACGCCAGAAGCCAGCGCTGGAGAATAGCCGTTTCGCAACATGGTCGGCAGCGCCAGCAGGCCCATGGTCACGACCGTCGCCCCGACGATGCCGGTCGATGCCGCAAGGAACGCACCAACCACCACCACCGATACCGCAAGACCGCCGGGAAGCGGGCCGAATACCCGCGCCATGGTGGTCAGCAGGTCATTGGCGATCCTTGACCGTTCCAGCGTTACCCCCATCAGGACGAACATCAGCACTGCCAGCAGGGTTTCGATGGATTGCCCGGCGATCACCCGCTCATTGATCCTGTTGACGATGAAGGAGAGTCGCCGGTTGATGGCGTCTTCCCAACCACCCGGAAAAACCGGCTGCTCGACAACTGGCAAGTCCGGATATCGGAACAAGGATATATCTATTCGGGCAATTCCCTGCTCAACCAATGCGTTGTACTGGGAACTTGACGTGTCGACTGCCTGGTGAATCAGCAAACCGGCGCTATCGAGCGTGGCAATGATGGCAAAGGCCAGCACGCCGGCGCCGCCAATGGCGAAGGCGACCGGAAACCCGGACATGATTCCGGCAAACAGCAGCAAGAATACGATGATCAGGCCGATTTCCACACCATCGAGAAAGAGCGGCATGATCAGTTGCTCCCGTTCCGGGGTTCGGCATCGACGGCAGGGTAGCTGTCACGAACGTCGAAATCGGCATATTTGTTCAGAGAATCCGGGCCCTCTCGGTATTCGAGCAGGGACCGGTAGAACATGGACACCGCCTGCATGATGACCAGGCCGGCAAACAGCACCAGCAGCAGCTTGAACAGGAAATATGCGTCGAAGCCGCTCGGCGAGAAACCGACGGTCTCCACGTTCCACCTGACAGCCCGCGATTTCATGAGCAGGCGGTCCAGTGTGTCCGAGGCCGATGGCTTGGGAACCACGAGGTGGCGCCAGAGGAAGAACCAGGAATAGAGCCAGATCAACATCATGGAGGGCAGCATGAACAGCAGCGCCCCGCCCATATCGACGATCTTCTTCATGCGATGGGAGGCGCCGGCATAGAACAGATCCACCCTGACATGCCCGCCCTGCACCAGCGTGTAGCCACAGCACAGGCACACGACCATGGCATTGTAGAGTTTCAACTCCTCGCCGTACCAGGCAAGATCCCGGGTGAATGTATAGCCAAACGGGCCAAAGGAGATTTCGGAGACGAGAAATATCCGTTGAAGAAACACGATCATGACCTGCTGGAAGACCATCAGCAGGCCGGCCCAGGCCACGGCGCGCCCGATCCAGTTTCCGATGAATTCGAATATGCGGACGGTTCGCCACATGATGGATCGTCTCCACAGCCCCAGGCCAGTGAGCACCAGGAAGGCCGACATGAAGACATAGAACAATTCGAAGGATGCGCCGTAATAGACGAAACGCATCAGGGCTTCCTTGTCCGACCAGTTCAGCCAGGCGCCCGGATGGGTCAGGGCATAGCCGACATTGTAGAAAGAAAGGGCAAGTCCGGTGACGAGATGTGTAACGAAGTCAATCATTTACCGACAGGTCGGAGCGATTTGTGCCCTGGGGGCACGAAAGTGGCTTTCCCCGCCCCCGGGGAAAGCCGTGTTCTGCATGTGCATCAGGAGAAGATCCTGGCACGCTGTTCGGTAAACACGCCCGAAGATGCCGTCAGCCATGCCGACGATGCCTTGCGGGATGCGGCGGCGCTGTCATGAATGTTCTTGTAGATGGGATCATCCATGTTCTCGTCGAGAACCGTCTTCGCTGCAACGCCGAATGCATCCCAGACTTCGTCCGGGAAGACGTTGATTTCAACGCCGGAATTGATCAGGCGCTGCAAGGCGGCCGAATTGTTGGCGTTGAAGAAGGTCAGCGTCCATTCATGCGCTTCCGCCGCCGCGATCTCGATGACCTTCTGATGGGCCGGTGACAGCGATTCGAACACATCCAGGTTGGTCGCCAGCGATAGTGCGGCGCCCGGTTCATGGAAACCGGAGGTGTAGTATACCTTGGTGATTTCCTGGAAGCCGGCCTTTTCATCGGCAAACGGACCGATCCACTCGGTTCCATCGATGGCACCGGACGCGAGCGCCTGATAGACCTCGGATCCGGGAATGTTCTGAACGGCGGCACCGAGTTCGGACAGCACCTTTCCGCCCAGACCGGGCATGCGGAACTTCAGGCCATTCAGATCCTCGGCGCTTTCGATGCGCTTGCGGAACCATCCGCCGGCCTGGGCGCCGGTATTTCCGGCGATGAAGGATTTCAGCCCGAAAATCGAGCCAAGCTCATGATGCAGTTCCATGCCGCCATCATGATAGTACCAGGTTGTCAGTTCAGGCGCCGTCATCCCGAAGGGAACTGCGGTGAAGAAGGCAAATGCTGGATGCTGGCCAAGAAAATAGTAATCGGCCGCATGGTACATGTCGGCCTGGCCGGACGACACGGCATCGAACACCTCGAACGGCCCGACAAGTTCGCCACCCGCCTTCAGGTCGATGGTCAACTGGCCGTCGGTCATTGCGGTAATCGAATCCGCGCAGCGCTGCGCACTGTCATGGACGCCGGCAAGGCCCCGGCCCCAACTGGTCACCAGGGTCAGTGTGCGTTTGCCCTGCGCGATGGCCGGCGCGGCCAGGGCTGTCGCCGCGGCACCGCCCACGGCGGCGGTCGTCAGGAATGATCTTCTGTCCATTTTGTTCTCCTCTTTGCGGATGGTGCCCGAACCGGGCATGTTCTTGTACGTCGTTCAGCCAATACTAAACGATTGCGAATTTCAAGCATCTCGAACAGGTGGCCCATGAATGCCCAGGCCGGCGCCGGGTGACGGCGATGCTTCATGTCGGAATCATGCCGCTTGCGGGTCCCTGCATCCGGTGGCACATGGGCAGGCCGGGTGCCCGCCGGGATTGCCGACAAATTGTTGACGAGCAAAATTTCCAATTCTATTCTTTTCCGGGCAAGCCGCGAACCTTGGAGCCAAAGACACGTAGGCGCACCGAAATGACATCAGCCGGTTCCCGCGGGGATCGCGCGGTTGCCTCTCTGGAGCATGGAGAGGTCTTCTTTTCCTGTTTCCGGAGCTTGAAATCATGGCAAAATCGATGAGCGGAGCAGATATCCTGCTCAGGGCACTGGAAGATCAGGGGGTCGATGTCGTGTTTGGATACCCTGGCGGTGCCGTGCTGCCGATCTACGACAGGCTCGACCAGAGCAACAGCATCCGCCATATCCTGGTTCGCCACGAACAGGGTGCGGTTCATGCTGCCGAGGGCTACGCCCGCTCGACCGGCAGGCCGGGCGTCGTCCTGGTCACCTCCGGCCCGGGCGCGACCAATTCGGTGACCGGGCTCACCGACGCCTTGATGGACTCGATCCCGATCGTGCTGATATCGGGCCAGGTTCCAACATTCATGATCGGCAATGACGCCTTCCAGGAGGCAGACACGGTCGGGATCACCCGGCCCTGCACCAAGCATAACTGGCTGGTCAAGGACACCGAAGATCTTGCCGATGTCATTCACCAGGCATTTCACATCGCCACCGCCGGCCGTCCCGGACCGGTGCTGATCGATATTCCGAAGGATGTCCAGTTCGCCGATGCCGAGTACCGGGAGCCAACCGAGACCCATCGCCAGGGCTACCGTCCCAGGATCTATGGCGACCGCGAGCTGATCACCGAGCTTGCCGAACTGGTGGAAGCGGCGGCCAGACCGGTCATCTACAGCGGCGGCGGGGTGGTCAATTCCGGGCGTGACGCGTGCGAACTCCTGCGCCAGTTTGTGGACGAGACCGGCTTCCCGATCACCTCGACGCTGATGGGGCTGGGCGCCTACCCTGCCTCCGGCGAGGGTTGGCTGGGAATGCTGGGAATGCATGGCAGCTACGAGGCAAACCTGGCCATGCATGGCTGCGACCTCATGATCAATGTCGGCGCCCGGTTCGACGACCGGATCACCGGGCGAATCAAGGATTTCAGCCCGAACTCGCGCAAGGCGCATATCGACATCGACAAGTCATCGATCAACAAGGCAGTACTGGTCGAGTTGCCCATCGTCGGCGATGTCGAGAACGTGCTCAGGGAGCTGCTGCTGATCTGGCGCAGCCGGGGCGGCCGGACCAATGCCGGGGAGTTGGCCGGGTGGTGGCAGCAGATCCGGGAGTGGCAAGCGGTCGATTGTTTCTCCTACCGCAATTCGGACCAGGTCATCAAACCGCAATACGCGTTGGAGCGGCTGGAGGCGCTGACATGCGATCGTGACCGGTATGTCACCACCGAGGTCGGTCAGCACCAGATGTGGGCGGCGCAATTCCTGAATTTCAACGAGCCACATCGATGGATGACATCGGGCGGGCTTGGCACCATGGGCTACGGGCTTCCATCCTCGATCGGCGTGCAGATTGCCCATCCCGAGTCGCTGGTCATCAACGTCGCCGGCGAGGCAAGCTGGCTGATGAACATGCAGGAAATGTGCACCGCCGTTCAGGAAAACCTCCCGGTCAAGCAATTCATTCTCAACAATGAATATCTGGGCATGGTCCGCCAATGGCAGGAGCTGCTGCACAACGAGCGCTACAGCAACTCCTGGTGTGCTGCCCTGCCGGATTTCGTCAAGCTGGCAGAGGCGTTCGGCTGTCACGGGATCATGGTTGAAGACCCTGCCCTGCTGGACGCTGCCATCGGGGAAATGCTCGACCATGACGGCCCGGTGATCATGGATTGCCGCGTCGACAAGTTCGAGAGCTGTTTTCCGATGATTCCCTCTGGCGAGCCGCACAACATGATGTTGCTGGGGCCTTCGGAAAAACGCGCCGCCGTGCAGGCTGGCGGGGCGGTCCTGGTATAGAATTCACATGACCTCACTCAGCATCAAGAAGGGAAGCTCCCGACGCTCGGCCTATGATCTGCGCCGGTCGAGAGATTCCGACACCGAGACCCACACCCTGTCGGTCCTCGTTGACAACGAGGCCGGGGTGCTGGCCAGGGTGGTCGGCCTGTTCTCCGGGCGGGGCTACAATATCGAAAGCCTGACCGTCACCGAGGTCGATCACTCGGGCCACCTGTCGCGCATGACCATCGTCACCACCGGCCGGGTCCATGTCATCGAACAGATCAAGGCGCAGTTGGAGCGGCTGATCCCGGTGCATTCGGTCGTCGATCTGACGGACGAGGGGCAATCGGTCCAACGCGAGGTCGGGCTTTTCAAGGTAAAACGCCAGCCGGACGGCAAGATCGGCAAGATCGCCAGCGAATTCGGTGCCACCGAGATCTGGTCGGACGACGATTGCCAGGTGTTGGAACTGACCGGCGACCCGTCCCAGATCGACCTCCTCGTCGACAGGCTGCTGGAATTTGGCCTCCTCGAGATCGCCCGAACCGGCGTGGTTGGCATGCAGATCGAGCCCGCTGGCGCCGACCATGCACCTGAAGTGGGCACATCCGACACCGAGGCTGGAAACCTGCCCTGACATCGAATGCCCCGAGCCGTGTTGCGGCCATGCTCCTTCTTGCCCGGCCTTTGCCGCAAGGCGAATGGCCCGACTGGAATTTTCCCGGGAAATGCCGGAAGAGTTGTGAGGTCCGGAAGGGCTGTGGTAGCATGGCGCAGCGGCGGAAAGAGCGTCCAGACCCGAGTGAAGCCTGGTTTCCGGCAGAAGCCTTGCTTGTCCGGCGCCGGATTGGCCAGGATTTGTCGTGAAGGATTCGGTGGCGCCGGTCGTCATGCGCAGGGAATCCGGATTGTTCGGCTGGTTGCGTCTCAATTCCGCCCGCAGGCGGTATGGTCAGCGCTGCGAGTGGCGGCAAGTTGCTGGCGACCTGCCGGCGCTCCGGTCATTGCTTCCGGGCGCGTGTCTGCAGAATGGCAGTGGGGCACCTGGATGGAGGCACATTCGATGACAGCATTGTCGCAGAAGATTGGGCCACAATCCGCACGGCGCCTTGGATGCGTTGATCGGCCAGGAGAATGAAGGTGCCGTCCAGGGAATAGTGCAATGGCGACGATGCTTGAGAAGAGTTACGAGCTCATCGGTGAGGCCGACAATTCCTGCTCGCTCGAGAATGACCGGTTCGAGGGGTTGGTAGAGGACCAGTGGTTCTCGGCATCCGTGCCGAGAAGGCAGATGAAAACCCTGATGAGGCGCACGAACAGGGAAGCCGCCATCCACACTGCCATCTGGGGGGTTCTGTTGATCGGTTCGGGAATCGGCGCGGTTCTGACTTGGGGCACATGGTGGGCTGTCCCATGCCTGCTCTTCTACGGCGTGATGTATTCGATGTCGGACCATCAGGCCCATGAGTTCAGTCACGGGACACCTTTCAGGATCAGGTGGCTCAACGACGCACTCTACTGGATCACCGGATTCATGACTCTCCATGAAACCTATTACTGGCGGTGGAGTCATACGCGACACCACACCGAAACGCTTCATGTGGGACGTGACCCCGAGATTGCGGTGATGGCCCCCGCCGATGTGGCCAAGCTCTTTCTCGACTTCTTCTTCCTGGTTTCGGGTTGGGTGCAGATCAGGAATATCGTGAAACACGCCCTTGGCCGGGTCGAGGGCGACGGCGCGCATTTCATTCCTGAAGACGAGCGCCGGAAAGTGATATGGAATTCACGTGCCTATGTGGCAATCTTCCTGGCAACAATCTCCTCAGCGGTGATCTGGCAGACATGGCTACCTGTTCTCTTGGTGGTGACACCGCGCTTCTATGGCGGCTTCTTCCCGCAATTCTTCAATATTACCCAGCATGCAGGCCTGAAAGAGAATTGCCTGGATCATCGCGAGAATTGCCGCACATTCTATGCCAATCCGGTCTTCCGGTTTCTGTACATGAACATGAACTACCACATCGAGCACCACATGTTTCCCATGGTGCCGTTTCACCGGCTTCACGAGTTGCACGAGGCGATAAAGGATCAGTGCCCGCCGCCATATGCCAGCGTATGGGCCTGCTATGCGGAGATGATCCCGGCAATTCGGAAACAACTTGCGGATCCGGCCTATCACGTCGAGCGCCCGCTCCCGGTTCAGTCGGCCGGCACCAAATAATGCTGGACCTGGCATGACGGCAGCCGGGGCCTGCCCGCCCGGCGATGCGATTGCCATGACCTCGCGGGTGCGCATCCTGATTCGGATGGGAGCACATCCTCCTCACCGGCGAATACAGATGGCCAAGGTCATGAGCCCGCGGGTCCAGGCACAGGTTTCACTGTGTTGGAAGAGGCCCTCTCGTGACGTTCACGAATTCTCCGTGCATGTCGGACTGAAGGGGCTGAAATCGGCCCTCAGAGAACCGCAACCGACCCCAAACGCCTGGCGTTTCTGCACCCAGCCGCGGCCGGCTCGGAAATTACTTCCCTTTCGGTTGATCCTGCCTTGATGCGGACGTCAATGCAGCCCAGTCATCAGGTGGATTTCCTCGCGCCAGCATCCTGGCGAACACCGAGTGGGGATCGGTTCTGCTCCCTGATGAGCGCAGCGTGGATTGGTCATTGACCCACGCGTAGACGATCACCTTCGCCCTGGCGTCATAACGGAAGAACAATCGGAACCGTCTGCCGATCCTTGCGCGCCTCCAATGGCGAAAACGTGGGCCAAGCGTGTTGCCCTGCCGATACTCGTCCTGGGATGGATCCTGCGGGACGACCTCCAGCATCAGCCGACTCAATGCGTGGAACAGCTTGACATTCGCATTGGATCCGAACTCCGCCGGGCCGTTTTGTTCAGCGCGTAGAGCCGCGCCCTGAAGCTTGCGCAGTTGGTCAATGAGGCAATCGTGGAACAGCAGCGTCCAGCCATGGTGCCGCATCAGAGGTCGACATCGTCGCCGATCTCCTCGCTCGCCCCCGCTTCACGCTGTGCATGTTCGAACATGTCCTGCGCCAGATCGTCCGGAATCGCCTGAACATGCCGGCCGGCCTGAATATCGCCGGCCAATACGTCAAGAAACGCCGCGATCGCTGGATCTTCGTGTTCGGAGTCAGCGCGGCTGACGATGATTTGTCCGGTATCGTGGAGTTCGAATGCCATCTTGGCACCGGTATCTGCCCCCAGTGCCCGGCGGATTGTCCTGGGGAGGGTTATCTGGCCCTTCGAAGTCATTGTGGCGACTTCTCGAATGATGGGCATGATTGGCGCTCCTTCGGTGTCGGGTGACTGTAAGGAGAATTCCTTACAATATCAACTTGATAATCGGTGATCAGGGATTCAGGCCTGCTCCAGACACACCTGCCAGGCTGCCTTCGAACCCGCCGCCTTCCATCCATGATGTGTAGCAACCCGCAATCATGATCGCTTCAGCTTGCAATTATCGTGACTTTCGCCCCGAATTGATCGCGTCCATCGGCGGGTCCGAACCCGGATTGTCTGCGAACAATCCCGGACCATTTGCAACCAGCCTGCATTCATCGGGCTGAACCGAGATTGTCTGCGAACGGGACCATGTCGACCGATCCATGCCCCGCGCCGCCTTCGCCACGCTATATCGGCAATCCCGCCTTGCGCATCATGGTGACGAGCTTGTCGGTTCGTTCGGCATCCAGTCTGTCCTTCAGAATACGGCGGATCTCGGGTAGGTGGGCGTCGGTGAGTCGGTCAGCGTCCTGGGGCCGTACCCGATTCAGGCCAGACGGGCGTCGAGATCGTCAAGGCTGATCGGGCGGGCAGTCCCGCCAACCGGGCCCTGAGTGTAAGCAACGTCTCCGTCGGGATGCGCACGCCCGTACCGCCCATCGGAGAATTCCAAGTGTAGAGCGTGGCGCGCAAAATGCCCATCAGACTGCAGATCTCCGGCACCGTGTGTTCGCGTGACCGGTAGAGCTCCACCGCGTGGGCGCGCTGCGGGGTGGTCAGTGCCTTCTTCCGGCCGCCCTTTCGGCCGCGTGCCCGTGCGGCCGTCAGCCCGGCCCGGCTCCGCTCGAACTCGGCCAGGGTGCCGAACAGGTGAAAGATCAGCTGACCGCCGCTCGACGTGGTGTCGACCCGCTCCTGGAGGCTCTTCAGCCCGAACCCATTCCCTTCAGCTCCTCGGCGCGGGCGATGAGATCCCTCAGGGAGCGTTCCAACCTGTCCAGCCGCCACACGACAAGCGTGGCCGTACCGCCCTGGTGCCGCTGGCCCTGTCATCGAAGATCCGCTCGCAGCCGGGCCGATGAGCATGCAGGGCCTGTCTGGAAACCCGGGGGTGGCGCATGAAGCCATACGATGCAAAGTGCATTTTCCTGTGGCGGATTCGGTGCCTATGTTGGGTTAGGGCCGAGTCTGGCCAGCTACCTCGCCATTGTGCCAACCGCACGGGGCAGGTGAAGGCAGCCTGGCGGGGCTTCGGTACGGCGACGAGGACGGTGGCGAATCATGCGTGGCCCGTGCCTGCGAAAGCGACGGAGCTTCGGAATGCTGGTGGTGACCGTGACGTCTGCATGCCCCGCGCCAGCGACGACGACCCGTCCGGATTCGGCAACAGGTTGCAGAGAATTCCGCTGCAAGCTAGAACTCCCGATATCTTCCGGGAGCTTGCCAGGATTGGTGCGCCCATTGAAGATAAAATGGGGGAGTTCAGGCACCATCTCGATTCAAGTCCTCTGGTTGACAGGCGAATGCCGTCTGGCCAGAGGTTTCATTGTCCCGGTACCGAGAATTCCGGCCGGGGATTGAGGGTAGGTCAAACTCCTGTCAACTTAGGAGAAAACTGATGAAAAAGTTCTTTATCGCTACGGGGGTAGCCTCGTTGCTGTCGACGGCGGCCGTTGCCGAAACGATCGGATACGCGATGTCGGAGTTCAACGACAACTGGTTGACGATCATGCGCAATGCCGCTGTTGAATGGGCGGATGAGAATGGTCACGACCTTATCATGGAAGACGGCCAGAGTGACGTTGGACGTCAACTGGACCAGATCAACAACTTCATTGCGACAGGCGTGGACGCGATCGTCGTGGTTCCGATTGATGGCAATGCAACCCAGGCCTTGACCAACGCTGCCAATTCGGCAGGGATACCGATGGTATATGCAAACCGTGTCCCGGGCAACTTTGACACCCTTCCGGACAACCAGGTGGTTGTTGCGTCGGATGAAACGGAATCCGGCACACTCGAGACGTTCAACATTTGCCAGCAATTGCGATCCCAGGGCAAGGTTGACGGGGGCGCCCGTGCCTACATTCTGCAGGGACAATTGCACCATCCTGCCGGAATTCAGCGCACCAAGGACATCCACGATGTGGTTGCCATGGACATGTGCAATTTCATCGAGATCATTGACACCCAGGTCGGCAACTTCGTGCGTGCCCAAGCCCAGGATCTCATGACCAATTGGCTGACAACCGGCGATGAATTCGACGCGGTCATTGCCAACAACGATGAAATGGCCATTGGCGCAATTCTCGCCATGAAGTCGGCAGGCATTGACATGGATACTGTCCTCGTTGGTGGAATCGATGCGACTCCCGATGCACTTCAGGCCATGGCTGCGGGTGATCTTGATGTCACCGTGTTCCAGAACGCCGCCGCTCAGGGCATCGGCTCGGTTGAAGCTGCAATCGCGCTTTCCCGCGGCGAGTCGGTCACCAAATTCGTCCGCATTCCGTTCGAGTTGGTCACGCCCGAAAACATGGCCGAGTATATTGGCGCGAATTGAGGCAGTTTGTCTGCCAGGTGAGCGGCTGCCGGCCGCTCACCGCGACTCCTGAAGAACGGAGTCTACTGATCCCTGTTCCTGCAACGCGCCAGGATTAGTCATGGAGGGCGAAATGGCCGATGACGTGCACGGCACCGGAGGTCAGACATACGATCACAAGAAACGCGCGTTGCCACCCGAGCTAGGCGTGTTCATGGCGTTGATCGTGATTGTCGTGATTTTCGAGATTCTTGGCGCGCTTTTTGTCGGTCAGAGCCTGCTATTCGACACCAAGGGACGCTTCGACGGCCCGCTTGGCTTGTTCAATGTTGCAAGATTGAAGATCATGATCTTGCAGGTCTCGATCATCGGCATCATTGCCATCGGCTCCACGCAGGTGATTATTTCCGGTGGCATCGACCTGTCACCCGGCTCGGTCGTTGGTGTCACGGCAATGGTTGCAATGAGCTTTGCACAGGTGGCCGAGGTCAACGGGCTTGCCAACCCGAAGCCGGTCTTTGGCGCCTGGGCGCATGACATACCTGCATTGTTCCCGGTCCTGATTGGCCTTGTCATTGGCTTGGCCGCCGGCCTCGTCAACGGCGCATTGATAGCCTACACGCGTATTCCCCCATTCATCGCCACTCTCGGGATGATGGTGTTTGCACGTGGTGCGGCGAAATGGTGGACGAAAGGTGAGCCGGTTTCCTTTCCCACCGAGAGTTATGCCTTCATCGGCTCGGGCATGGTGCCGGTCGTGATCTTCGTTGCGCTCGCCATACTCTTCCACTTCCTGTTGAAGTTCACGGTTTACGGCAAACATACCTATGCCATCGGGTCCAACGAGGATGCGGCGCGGATGTCCGGCATCAATGTTCAGCGGCACAAACTCATGGTCTATGCCATCGGTGGCGTGCTTGCGGCAACGGCGGCAATCGTACTCACTTCGAAGAGTCTCACGGCCCAGTCCGGCATGGGGATCATGTACGAACTTGATGCCATCGCCATGACCGTAATCGGCGGCGTCAGCCTCAGCGGTGGCCGCGGTTCGATCATCGGCACGGTGCTCGGCGCGTTGATCTTCGGGGTCATCATATCGGGATTCACTTTCCTGCGCCTTGATGCCTTCTACCAGGAGATGGTCAAGGGCTTCATCATCATCAGCGCGGTTGTACTCGATCAGTGGCGACAGCAGCGGGCAGCGCGGGCATGAAGGGACGCACGTCATGAATGACAACATTATCCTGGAGACCCGCGATCTGACCAAGCATTACGGCGGCGTACATGCGCTCGAAGGGGCAGACTTTGTCCTCCGGGACGGCGAGCATGTCGGGATCATGGGTGATAATGGTGCCGGCAAATCGACCTTCGTGCGTCAGATTACCGGTGTGGAGCAACGGACCCGGGGCGAAATCGTGTTCAACGGGAGGCCAGTAAACTTTTCCGGCCCGCTGGAAGCGCGCGAGGCGGGTATCGAGACGGTGTTCCAGACACTTGCGCTGGCTGACGATCTGGACGTGCCGGACAATCTCTTTCTGGGTCGTGAAATGACCCGGGCCGACTGGTTGGGACCCTTCCGGATTCTCGACTACAAGGCCATGCGACAGGCGACACTTGACGGGCTGAGAAAAACCGCAGTCAAGATCCCGAACATCAGGAACACGATCCGCAACATGTCCGGCGGCCAGCGACAGTGCGTGGCCATCGCGCGGACCGCCACCTTCCACTCAAAACTGACAATCATGGATGAACCAACCGCGGCGCTCGGTGTGCAGGAAACTTCCCAGGTCGAGAACATCATTCGTACACTGAAGAAGCAGGGTGAACCGCTGATATTGATCAGCCACAACATGCGACAAGTATTCGACCTGGTCGATCGCGTGGTCGTGTTTCGCCGGGGTCGAATCTGCGCCGATCTCGACATCAAGAACGATGATGTCTCGGGCGAAGATGTCGTGTCCTACATCACCGGAGCCAGGTCCCGGCCGGAGGGCGAAGGCCTGAACTGACCCAGGACTTGTCCGCATCCGACCCGGGCCCGGCCGTGACATCACGGGCCAAAAGGACAACAGGATCATTCAGCAACAGAAAGCGGGATCGATCCCGGAAATGGAGCGACCAGCAAGCAGGCGCCGCTCTCACCTGTTCAGGTGCAACCGGAATCCATGTCGAATGTCATTGGATCTTGGGCCTATCGGCACAATGGTACACGAGACGACATGGCCACTGAGAATTATTCACGCCTGACAAGAGCTAGGCCTGATTTTGTACCCCCGAATTCGCGAATGGTTCAGGCTGCTGGATTTGGGAGAGGGAGGACTCCGAGGGCGTCGCGGAGCTTCTCGTCGGAGAAGTCGTATTCACCAAGCATGTTTGCACGTCCTGCGCGGCCTTGATCGCCGTAGCGCCCACCTGAATCGCAGCAAGGAACAGGCCGTGCTCGGCAAGCGTGGGGTTCAATTCGTATGCTTGGACGCCCAGCCAAACGAGGGCCGCAACCATCGCCGCGCCTATACGGAGGATCCAGGCGGCATTCGTCTCAAGCCTGGTGCGCCGAACGATCCCGGCCCCGGCCTTCGCAGTACCGACGGAAGCACCTACCATGCACCGGATGCCAGTCGTAAGTTACGGGCCAATCAATCGGTGCGGGGACATTTCCTGCCGGGTTGTCGGGGCCCGCTGGCGAGATTGGACGCAAGGAGCAGGAAATGACCGCGGGCTGCTGCGGTTGCCTGGTGTGACTCCCCTCAAGACCTAGCTGCAACCGCTGGTTGAGCCGCAGGTTACGCAGTGCATGCAAGTGCCGCTGCGGACCAGGGTGTAGTTGCCGCAATCGCCGCAGGGATCGCCTTCGTAGCCCTTCACCCGTGCCGAGTCGCCGGCGGCGATTTCGGCGACTGCCTGTTCGCCGGCAAGTGCCTGGCCTTCAGCCTGTTCCATCGTGTCCGGGTCGCCGGGAAAGCGGTTGCGGAAATAGCCGGCGGATGCGGCGGTCTTGAGCAGGTCGAGTTCGTCCTGGCCATGGTTGGCATCCTCGCCGAGATCATCAAAGCGATGATTGTCACTCGTGACATGCGCCAAATCGGTCCGGTCGAGATAGCTGATGCCCAACTCCCGGAAGATGTAATCGAGAATCGAGGTGGCGTTCTTGACAGAATCATTGCCCTGCACCAGGCCCGAGGGCTCGAACCTGGTAAAGGTGAAAGCATCGACAAAGGTCTCCAGCGGCACTCCGTATTGCAGGCCAAGCGACACCGCGATAGCGAAATTGTTCATCATCGCCCGGAACCCGGCACCTTCCTTGTGCATGTCGAGGAAGATTTCGCCGAGCGAGCCATCGACATATTCGCCGGTACGCAGATAGACCTTGTGGCCACCGATGATCGCCTTCTGGGTGTAGCCCTTGCGCCGGTCGGGCAGCTTCATTCGCTGGTTCTGGCGGAGGATCTGCTTGGTGCTCTCCTCGGCAAAGGCAACGATCTTCTCGTGCCGCGACTGTTCGCTGACCCTCTCCTGGCCATCTTCGGCCGGCTGGTCGTCAACGAGGGCGGCGGCCAGCGGCTGGCTGAGCTTGGAGCCGTCCCGGTAGATGGCGATCGCCTTGATGCCCAGCTTCCAGGCCTTCTCGTAGGCCGATTTGCAATCCTCGACCGTTGCCGTCGGCAGCATGTTGACGGTCTTCGAGATCGCCCCGGAAATGAAGCTCTGCGCTGCCGCCATCATCAGGATGTGGCTGTCGACGCTCAGGCTGCGAACGCCGCGACGGCCGCAGGTATTGGCGCAGTCGAATACCGACAGATCGCGGTCACGGATATGCGGTGCACCTTCAAGCGTCATGGCGCCGCAAACATGCTCGTTGGCCTCGTCGATCTGTTCGTCGGAAAACCCGAGCCAGGACAGCAGGTTGAAGGTGGGGTCGGCAATCCTGTCCTTCGGAATCGACAACCGCTCCTGGCAGAATTCGGCGCCGAGCACGCCCGGGTTGATCAGGAACCTGATGTCGAATGCCAGCCGGGCATCCTGTTCGATGCGGTCCAACTCGTTCTGCCCGAAGCCCAGCGATGTCAGGGACTGGCGGTTGACATGCGGCGAATCCTCGAAGGAGGCGTGCCCCGATGCATAGCCGATGATGTCCTCGATCTGCTGCTCGGAATAGCCCAGCAGGCGCAGTGCATTGGGCACCGAGCGATTGATGATCTTGAAATAGCCGCCGCCGGCCAGCTTCTTGAACTTCACCAGGGCAAAATCCGGCTCGATGCCGGTGGTATCGCAATCCATGACCAGGCCAATGGTCCCGGTCGGCGCAATCACCGTGGTCTGGGCATTCCGGTAGCCGTGCTGTTCACCCAGGGCGACCGCCCGGTCCCAGGATTTCCTGGCGATCCTCGGCAGTTCGTCGGACGGGCACCGAGACGCGTCCAGCGGAACTGGCGGCGTCGGCAGGTCTTCATAGCCATCGATCTTGCCATGGGCCGCCAGCCGATGGTTGCGCATCACCCTTAACATGTGGTCCCGGTTCTGTTCATAGCCGGCGAACGGGCCAAGCTCCCGGGCCATTTCGGCAGAGACGGCATAGGATTCACCGCACAGGATTGCCGTGAGCGCAGCACAGGTCGCCCTGCCCTCGTCGGAATCGTAGCTGATGCCCATATTCATGAGCAGGCCGCCGAGATTGGCGTAACCAAGGCCCAGGGTCCGGAAACGGAATGACAGTTCGGCGATCTCCTTCGAGGGGAACTGTGCCATCAGCACGGAAATCTCGAGGACGAGGATCAGGAGACGCGTCGAGTGAATGTATTCGTCGGTGTTGAATTGCCCGTCACTGTAGAAATTCAACAGGTTGATCGACGCCAGATTGCAGGCGGTATCGTCCAGGAACATGTACTCCGAGCAGGGATTGGACGCCCGGATCTGGCCATCCTCCGGGCAGGTATGCCAGGAGTTGATGGTGTCGTGGTACTGGATGCCCGGATCGGCGCAGGCCCATGCGGCATGGCCGACCTCTTCCCAGAGTCGGGTTGCCGAGACCGTTTCGGCAACCGTGCCATCGGTACGGCGGCGCAATTGCCAGTCCTGGTCCTTCTCGACCGCGTCGAGAAACTGGTCGGTCACCCGGACCGAGTTGTTCGAATTCTGGCCGGATACGGTCGAATAGGCCTCCGATTCCCAGTCGGTGTCATAGGTCGAGAATTCGATATCGGCATACCCCTGGCGGGCATATTGCAGAACCCGGTTGATATAGGTCTCCGGGATCATCGAATTCCTGGCCGAGATGATCGAGTCCCTGAGAGTCCGGTTCTTGCCGGGGTTGCAGGCATCCTCGCGGGTGCCATCCCACGAGTCGATGGCCCGAAACAGCGCCTTCAGCGCCTTCCGGGTCGCTTTCGAGCCGGCAACCATCGAGGCCACCTTCTGCTCTTCCCGAACCTTCCAGTTGATGAATTCCTCGATATCCGGGTGGTCCATGTCGCAAATGACCATCTTGGCCGCCCGCCTTGTCGTCCCGCCGGACTTGATGGCGCCGGCCGCCCGGTCGCCGATCTTGAGAAAGCTCATAAGCCCGCTGGACTTGCCGCCGCTGGCCAATGGCTCGTTCCTGGCCCGGAGATTGGAAAAATTGGTTCCGGTGCCGGAACCGAACTTGAACAGCCTGGCCTCCCGCAACCAGAGATCCATGATGCCACCATCATTGACCAGGTCATCCTCGATCGACTGGATGAAGCAGGCATGCGGCTGCGGCCGCTCGTAGGAACTCTTCGACCTTTGCACCTTGCCGGTGTCGTGATCGACAAAGTAGTGACCCTGTTCGGCGCCCTTGATGCCATATGCCCAGTGCAGGCCGGTATTGAACCATTGCGGTGAATTCGGCGCTGCCTTCTGCGTGGCCAGCATGTAGCGGATTTCGTCGTAGAAACTCCGCGCATCAGCCTCGCTGGAAAAATATCCGCCCTTCCATCCCCAATAGGTCCAGGTGCCGGCCAGGCGATCAAAGACCTGCTTGGCGGATGTCTCCGGGCCCTGGCGCTCGTCGGCCGGCAGCTTGGCCAGGGCGGCGGAATCGGCCCTTGATGGCCAGAGAAACTCCGGAACCCCGTCTTCCCGGACCGCCTTCAGCCTTGCCGGGATTCCCGCCTTGCGGAAATACTTCTGCGCCAGCACGTCGGCTGCCACCTGGCTCCAGCCCGCGGGAATCTCCATGTCTTCCAGGCAGAATACGACCGACCCATCGGTGTTCCTGATTTCCGAGCGGGTTCTGGTGAATGCAATCCCGTCATATGCATCCACCGCCGCATTCGTGAATACCCGCGTAATCTTCATGATAAGCCCTGCCCCTGCACTACTCGCTGGCCGTTCTCATTGCAGAATTAATCCGTGACAGCCATCGCCGTACCAGACCGCTACATGCCCCTCAGGTTTACTACATGTAGCGGAATTCCTCGAGATCGGGTGCATATCCTGCTGTCGGTAACCCCCAAATGTCAAGGAAGAATCTTGGCAAGACCGGTAGAATCCTGTGGAAACCGAGTTAAGGAATCGATCCAAATGCCCTGCAATCCGTAGCAATTTTCCCGGAATACCGAAGAGAAGGATCTTGTCACCGCAACCCTGACAACACGGCAAATTGCTGCTACCGGCGAAGTCCCGGCCCCCAAATGCAGCGAATCACGGCAAAAAAATGGTCGGGGCGATTGGATTCGAACCAACGACCTGCGGTTCCCAAAACCGCCGCGCTGCCAGGCTGCGCCACGCCCCGTGAGGCGGTGATTATCGCCTATTTGTCCGGATTTGAAGCGGAACCCGTCGAATTGCAGGGCCATGCGGCAATCCCCTGGTCAAAAGCTGGATGCAGAACTTCAGATCCATCGGTGATGCCGAATCGGGTGCTCGTGCCGCCGTTGATTTCGAGCACGGCCGACACCTCGTCGCCACCAAAGATCGTCCTGGTGTCAAAAGGGGTCGCATTCCGGTAAATTCCAGTCACAATTCCGGTCGAGGAAATAAACAACATATCAAGAGGTAACGGCGTGTTCTTCATCCAGAACGAGACCGGACCTGGCTCCTCGAACATGAACAGCATACCGGCGGTTTGTGGCAATTCCTCCCGAAACTGCAGCCCCCTTGACCGCTCAGCTGGCGTGTCCGCCACTTCAACCGAAAACACCGCCTTGCCCCACTCGCCCCGGATGCCGACCTTGCCGTCAGCGCACTCGGTGGCGGCGGCGACGGGTCCGGGCACGGCAAGTGCGGCAAAAATGGCTGTGCAGCAACAGGCTGCAATTGACGGAATTGTCAGGTCAAGTTGCATGGGAGGTGAACAGTGGCCAAATCGGCACGAATTCAATCCGCCGGGTCGGCGTCGTCCTCGGAAGCGATTTCGACGCCGACATCCCAGGGCCTGACATCGGTGACCAGCTTGCCCCTTGGCCCGTCGCCGATGGCAACTGCCAGCGCCTCGCCGGGCTGCAGGTCGGAATAGCCGCTGGTGCGCAACACCTCCATGTGCACGAAAATGTCTTCGGAACTGCCAAAGATATTGACGAAGCCAAAGCCCCGCTGGCGGTCGAACCATTTCACCCGGCCGGGATGCAATTCGGCGTCGGTAGCGCCGATGTCGCCCCAGGCTGGCCGGTCCATCGCCCCGTCGGAGCTATCCTCGAGCGGCTCGATGTCCAAAATTTCAATGGCCTGCAACCCGCGCTGCGATTGCTGCGCGACCAGTTCGATCACCGATCCTTCTGACACCGAGCTGCGACCGAAATTCCTCAGGACATTAATGTGAACAAGAATATCCGGCCCTGGCTCATCAGTTACCACAAACCCAAATCCCTTCGTGGTATTGAACCATTTGACCCGGCCACGATACCTGTTTTGAATGGGACCCCTCCCACAGGCTGCGTCTGGACAGCCTGTCCTTGGTCTACGACACCGAATTCCACCCCGAGAATAGCAAAAACCTGCCTTATTTCAAGCAGAATATGCGTTCTTGAGGCAGACAGAGTCTGGCTGCGGTCCGGTTTGTCCGCTACCGCATCCAACCGGTTGACCGGCTCAGGGGGAGAGCCTCCGGACCTCCCAGTCGGCGCCCGGGTTTTCCCGGCGCCATTGAAATCGATCATGCAGCCGGAATTGGCCGTCACTCCAGAACTCGATTTCAAGGGGATGCATGCGGTAACCTCCCCAGAAGGGCGGCCGCTCCGGGTTGGTCCCCAGCCTGATCGTCAGCTGTGCGACCCTGGCCATCAGGGCGGCGCGGGATACCAGCGATTGCGACTGCCTCGATGCCCAGGCACCGTATCTGCTCTGCAATGACCGAGATGCAAAATACCTGTCGGCTGCCTCGCCGTCCTCGCGCTCGACCAGGCCCCTGGCCCTGACCTGGCGCCTGATCGACTTCCAGTGGATGACAAGGGCCGCCTTGCCGCACCATTCGATTTCGCGGGCCTTGGCGCTGCCGTAATTGGTGTAGAATACGAGGCTGTCCTCGCCGATCTCCCGCAGGAGGACCATGCGTACATTCGGCATGCCCTCCTCGTCCACCGTCGCCAGGGCGGTGGCACCGGGGTCGTTCATCTCCTTCGAGTCGGCCAGTTCCATCCAGCCGCGCATGATGTCGAAGGGGTTGTCTCCCGCAAAATGTCCGGTCCGTTCTTCCACCGGCTTTTCCGAATTCCGCTGCCCAGGCACAGATGCCCGGAACGGCTATTGAAGGTCAATTGGGATTGGCCTAAACGAGCAATTGTTTCATGGTTACGGAGGGCTGCATGTCAATTCCTCTCATGGAAGGCAAGCGCGGCCTCATCATGGGTGTTGCGAATGACAGGTCCATCGCCTGGGGTATTGCCAGGTCCTGCGCAAGCCAGGGTGCCGAGTTGGCGTTTTCCTACCAGAACGAGGCCTTCAGGAAGCGGGTCGAACCGCTGGCAGCCTCGGTCGGCAGTTCGCTGTTGTGCGAATGCGATGCCGGCAGCCCCGAGTCACTCGACCGGATGTTCGATACCCTGCGCGGCAAGTGGGACAGCATAGATTTTGCCGTGCACGCGATCGGGTATTCCGACAAGAACGAGTTGCGTGGCAGGTATGTCGATACCAGCCCGGAAAATTTCCGCATGTCACTCGACATCTCGGTCTACTCCTTCACCGCCCTGGCCCAGCGCGCCGAAAAGCTGATGCCGAATGGCGGCTCGCTGCTGACGCTGACATATTACGGGGCAGAAAAAGTGATGCCCCACTACAATGTCATGGGGGTGGCCAAGGCGGCGCTCGAGGCGTCGGTCAGGTACCTGGCTGCCGATCTCGGAAAGCAGAACATCCGGGTCAACGCCATCTCGGCCGGGCCCGTCAAGACGCTGGCGGCCTCGGGCATCGGCGATTTCCGCTACATCCTAAAATGGAACGAGCTCAACTCTCCCCTCGGTCGCAGCGTGACCCAGGAGGAGATCGGCTCCTCGGCGCTCTACCTGCTCTCGGACCTCGGATCGGCAGTGACGGGCGAGATTCACCATGTTGATTCCGGCTATCACGTGGTGGGAATGAAAAGGCCGGATGCGCCAGACATAGACGTGGTAACCGGACGAAAATGAACAGCACCGAACCGCTCCCGCACGAGAAGGGATTCATCGTCAGCTGGGACCAGCTGCACCGTGATGCACGAGCCCTGGCCTGGCGCCTGGAGGGCGGTCAACCCGAACCGGGATACTGGAAGCAGATCGTTGCCATCACCCGTGGCGGGCTTGCGCCGGCGATGATCGTGGCGCGGGAGTTGGAGATCCGCGTGGTCGACGCCATTTCGGTGGAGTCCTATGATCATCAGCACCAGTCCGACCCGAAAGTGGTCAAACCTCCTGCCCTCGGGGATGTACCGGGAACGCTGGTGATCGACGATCTCGTCGACACCGGAAAGACCCTGACATTGGTAAAGAGCTTATTTCCGAACGCCCATTATGCGACGATTTATGCCAAGCCCATGGGGCGGCCATCGGTCGACACCTATATTACCGAGGTCAGCCAGGATACGTGGATCTACTTCCCCTGGGATACGGCGTTGCAATATGTGGGGCCGTACCGGAAGACCGACTGACCTGCCTCGTCCGGACGGGATCATGCGTCCGGAACCCTGGGAGACGGCGCCGGGATCCGCCATGCCGGGAGTTGCCAGATGATCGATCGCTACGCCAGGCCGGAGCTCGCCGCTATCTGGTCCGACGAGAACCGGTTCAGGACATTGCTCGAGATCGAGGCCTGCGCCGCCGAGGCCATGGCAGAACAAGGCACCATTCCGGACTCGGCCGCCCGGGCCATCGGCCGGCTTCGCGATGTTCCGCTCGATGTCGGGCGAATCCGGGAGATCGAGAAGGTCACCCGGCACGAGACGCTGGCATTTCTCGAATATCTCGCCGAATTGGCGGACGATGACCAGATCAGGCACCTGCACCGCGGCATGACCTCTTCGGATGCGCTGGATACCTGCCTCAATTTGCAACTGACCAGCGCCGCCGGGGTAATCCTGGCCAGCATGGACCGGCTGTTACTGGCCCTTCGGCGCCGGGCCTTCGAGTGCCGGGACATGCTGTGCATCGGCCGCAGCCACGGCGTGCATGCCGAACCGACCACGCTGGGGATGAAGCTTGCCCAGCATCATGCCGAGTTCAGCCGTGGCAGGCGGCGCATCGAGCGTGCCCGGGACGAGGTGGCAACCGCGGCGATTTCCGGACCGGTGGGCACGTTTGCCACAATAGAGCCGGGCGTCGAGGCCGCGGTCTGCCGCCGGCTCGGCCTGCGCCCGGAGCCGGCGTCAACGCAGATCGTGCCACGGGACCGCCACGCCCAGTTCTTCTGCTCGCTGGCGGTGGTGGCATCTTCTGCCGAGCGGCTTGCCGTCGAGATCCGCAACCTGCAAAGGACCGAGATTCTCGAGGTCGAGGAGAGTTTTGCCACCGGCCAGAAAGGGTCATCGGCCATGCCGCACAAGCGCAACCCGATCCTTTCCGAGAATGTGACCGGCCTGGCGCGCATCGTCCGGGCAGCGGCCATCCCTGCCCTCGAGAACGTGGTGTTGTGGCACGAGCGCGACATGTCGCATTCGTCGGTCGAGCGAATCATTGGTCCGGACGCCACCACCGCGCTCGATTTCCTGGTCTGGCGGCTGGCACAGATCGTCGGCAACATGAATGTCTACCCGGACAACATGGCCAGGAACCTGGCATTGCTGAAGGGAGTGCACAATTCCCACCGGGTGCTGGAAGCGCTGGTAGCAAGCGGTCTCGACCGGTCGGAGGCCTATACAATCGTGCAGGACCGGGCGATGCAGGCGATCGACCGGCACCAGGATTATCGCCAGGCCCTGGCCGGGGACCCCGCCGTGACCGGCAGGCTGTCAGCGGCCGAACTGGAGGCGCTGTTCGACGACAGCTTCTACGCCAGGCATGTCGACACCATCTTCGAGCGAGTGTTCGGCGAGAGTTGACCGACTGCTTGTTCGTCTGCCACCAGGCCGGCAGGCACCCGCTGGTGGCCGCCCATTCCACTTCCGCCAGCCCGGCGAAGGCTGATCGAATCCTGAAATTTCCTCTCCCGCCAGGCCGTCTGAGGTTGACCGGCTTCTGCCTATTCCTCTGCCATCAGGCCGGCGAATGCCTGGTCGAGGAAGGACTCGATCCTTGAGCGGATTTCCTCTTCGCTGACCTTCTGGCCGATATCGGCGTGAAGCTTCCGGAAGACATCTTCAACGCCCGCTTCCTCGAAATCTGCCTTGATCACCGAGCGGACATACTCGTTGACCGCGTCGCCCTCCAGGCCCATGATGCCGGCCGCCCATTCGCCGAGCATGCGGTTTGCCCTGGCCGACGCCTTGAACCTGATCGATTCGTCGTGGGCGAACTTGTCCTCGAAGGCCTTCTTGCGTTCATCAAAAGATGTCATTCGTTTCACTCCGTAATCGAGCCCTGTCACATATGTGTATTGCCGCCCCACCATTCAAGGCATCCAGTTCTGTACGGACTCTGTCACGCCGGCCATCGGGACCGGAATCAGGACCGACCGCGTGCCGTCATCGTGGCGAATTGACGGGGCGGCAGGCAGGCGCCCGGCAACACGCTGGTTGGCACTCCCGAATTTCTTGCCCCTCGACGGTGCTTTCGATAATGGCTGATGGCAGGCAGGCAGTATCACCACGAGTCCGATCGGCATGGCACACAGGAAAATCGTAACCAAGGGCTCCACGAAGTCGCTCTATGAAAGTGATGCTGCCGGCACCTACGTGCTTCATTTCCGCGATGAAATGCGCTCCGGGGACATGAAGAATGCACCCCGGATCGAGGGCAAGGGCATTCTGAACAACCGATTTTCCGAATTCGTCATGAATGGCATGAGAAGTGTCGGCATTCCGACTCATCTCGTGCGCCGGCTGAACATGCGGGAGCAACTGGTCCATGCGGCAGATCCATCGCTGGTCAGGGTCCGGGTCCGGAATTATGCCTCGGCATCTTTCGCCCGGCGATACGGCGTAGAAGAGGGAGGCCGACTGTCGAGGCCGGTGGTCGAATTCTATCTCAGATCCCGGGAGCTGAACAGCCCGATGGTAACCGAGGAGCATCTCAGCGCCCTGGGCTATGTATCGCCGATGGATTTGGACGAGATGGTCCCGCTGGCGCTTCGTACCAATGATTTTCTGACCGGGTTGATGACCGCCATCGGCGTCACGTTGATCGACATGTCGGTCGAGGTGGGACGCATCTGGGAAGATGACGGAAGCCGGCTGGTGATTGTCGACGAGATCAGTCCGGAGAGTTGCGGCCTGATCGACACGGTAACGGAGCGGAGATTGAGCGGACCCGATACCGGTCTGGATGCGCCAGGGGTGTTCGAAGGATTCCGGGAGGTGGCTGCAAGGCTGAAGATCCTGCCGGAGAATGGTCTTCGGCTGGTCAAGACCGACCCCGGCCGATAAGGCCAGCCAACCCCGCGACCGACCGTCAGCCGACGGTTTGGGGCGGCAATGTCGCCAGTGATGTCTCAAGATCGCCATAGCCGGTATGGCGGCGCTGATAGGTCAGGCCCAGCCGGTCGGCGCAATTTCTGGCCAACCGGTCCAGTTCCGGATCATCCGTCTGGGCCATGAAGATCAGTCGGTCGTAATTGCCGAAATACGCATCCCGCAATTCCGGGTTCCGATCCAGGCCAAGCGGTTTCCACACAAAAGAGTCGAACTGCTTCACCAGGAAATCAGTGAGGTAGAAGGCAGTGATTTCCTCGTCGGAATGGGCGGCAAATGCCGCATTGCCTTCGAAGAACGAATAGCAATGGGGCCCGTCGAGCATCTGGACACCGAGCTGGTCGCACCGCTTGCGCAGCAAGCCGCCGGTGCCGCAATCGGCGTAACCGATGAAGATCTGCGAGTAACTGGATTTGTGCTCGTTGACAGCCCTTTCGACCCGGTCCGGTATCAATTCCGGCCGCAGGTGAAGATCTGCCGGCAGGCAGGTCAGGGCAATGTGGCTCCACCCGTTCATCCTGACCAGTTCGAGAATCTCGCGGGCCAGCGCACCGCAGGCGATGACCAGCACCTGACCTTCCGGGCCGGACTCGGTGCTTGCTGCAGGAAGAATGCCCATCTTGATGTCGATCCTGCTTCCGTCACTGCCCGGGGGTAAAATGGGTGGCCTGAGCAGAACAAATTCCCCGATCAGTCATGCAGCCTTCGCCATCCAGGCTGCAATTGCATCCGGCCTGCCCCTGGCCGGCCATGCCTGTCAGCCGGCGGCCAGCACGTTGTGCTTGCGGGCCATGAATTCCTTGGCGGTTTCAACGGCCACGGCCGCATCACGACAATAGGCATCGGCGCCGATTGCCTTGCTGAATTCCTCGTTGAGCGGCGCGCCACCGACCAGCACGACGAAATCTTCCCGCAATCCCAACTCGACAAGCCTGTCGATCACTACCTTCATGTAGGGCATGGTCGTGGTCAGCAGGGCCGACATGCCGAGAATGTCCGGTTTTTCGGTCTCCAGGGCCTCAAGATAGTTTTCCACCGGGTTGTTGATACCCAGATCGACAACCTCGAATCCGGCGCCCTCCATCATCATCGAGACCAGGTTCTTGCCGATGTCGTGGATGTCGCCCTTGACCGTGCCGATCACCATTTTTCCCATGCGGGGAGCGCCGGTTTCCGCCAGTAGCGGCTTCAGAATGAACATCCCCGCCTTCATGGCGTTGGCAGCCAGCAGCACCTCTGGAACAAAAAGGATTCCGTCACGGAAATCGATTCCGACGATTCGCATTCCCGCGACCAGCGCCTCGGTCAGAACCCGGTATGGCTCCCAGCCGCGCCCGAGCAGGATATGGACCCCTTCCTCGATCTCCTCCTTGAGACCGTCATAGAGATCATCATGCATCTGGGGGACAAGTTCGTCATCTGTAAGTTCAGACAGGATCAGTTCGTCTTCAGCATCTTCAGACATTGGCAACCCCGTATTGGCTGTCTGTCAGGCAGTGCCTGCCGGCCATGCCGAAAATCGACATTGCAGGCAGTATGACTGTGCCGCGTTATCCTAATGCAGTTGATGAAACAAGCGGCAACTCGACCACGCGAATGCGCCGCTCAGCGGGGCTGTCGCCGGGATTTCCGGTTGCGACTGCGGGGCCGCTTCGATGGCCCGACACTCGAGAAACGACCAAGCCTGGCAACGATTTCGTCGGGGTCAGGTGGTGCGCCTGCCGGTGCGGCTTCAAGGCGCTCCCGCATTTTCCTCAAATGTTCCGGGCCGGTTCCGCAACAGCCGCCGATGATGCCGGCACCAGCGCGCAAGGCAAGTTCGGCATAGTCCGCCATCAGCTCCGGCGATCCGTCATAATGGACCTGCCCACCCTCGAACCGCGGAATTCCCGCGTTGCCCTTGGCAATGATCGGCAATCCGATCGATGTCTGCCGAAACTCGAGCAACGTTCGTACCAAATCGGCAGCCCCTGCCCCGCAATTGGCGCCGTAGCCCAGCGGCTTCTGCGACGAACCCGCGGCCCAACCGGACAAATCTGCCGTGCTGGCCCCCATCATCGTTCGACCATGGGTATCGAAGCTCATTGTCACGCAATATTGCAGCCCTGCTCGCGTGCAGGCTTCGGCAGCACAATCCAACTCCTCGATATCGGACATGGTTTCAATCCAGGCCATCGCCGCGCCTCCGGCCTTGAGACCCTCGGCCTGCTCCTGGAATATCTCGATGGCAGTCAAACGATCCAGGTCTCCGACCGGCGCCATCAAATCGCCGGTCGGGCCCATGGAGCCGACGACAATGGTGTCGCTTGACAACTCGTCGGCGACCTCATTGGCCAGGATTGCCGATTGCCGGGCCAGTTCATGCGCCCTGTCGCCGGCATGGTGAAGCTGCAAGCGCGATCGGGTTGCCCCGAAGCTGTTGGTCAGGACCAGTTGGGCGCCGGCCAGCATGGCATCCCGGTACACGCGCCGAACCGGATCGGGGTTGTCGACATTGCACAATTCAGGCGCGTCACCGGCGGTCAGTCCCAGCGCAAACAGGTTGGTGCCGGTGGCGCCATCGGCCAGCAGCCATCCCTGACTGCCAACAAGATCATGGAATCTCTCGATCGGATTCATGTGCTGACGCTACTCCACTTGCCGAACCGGCCAGGTCGGCGGGATCTGTCCTGCCGAATCCGGGGCCGGGGAATCGGGCTTCAGCCTTTCAGCGACGCTTCCGCCAGTTTTCCGATTCTGTCAATCATCGATACCAGCCCGTTGGAGCGCTGCGATGACAAATGCGAGTCCAGGCCGAGGCGCCCGATTTCCCGGCGGGCATCGATGCCGACCACCTCCGCCACGGTCAGGCCGTTGTAGAGAGATTGCAGCACGGCAATCAACCCGCGGACGATCATGGCATCGCTGTCGCCACGGAAACTGAATCTCGGCGCGGGCCCGGTGCGGTCGATTGTCGGAACGATCCAGACCTGGCTGGCGCATCCCTCCACCCTGGACCATGATGTGCGCAACTCGTCCTCGAACGGCTCCAGCGCCCGACCGAGATCGATGACATAGCGGTACCGGTCCTCCCAGCTGTCCAGGAAGTCGAAATCCTCCACGATCGCCTCAAAGGAACTGGCAGCCACGTCGCAATCCTCCTGCCGGAATTCGACCCCGTCGGGGCCGGATTGTATTTCGGGCAGGAGAACAATTCCAATCCAATATGCAGGTGCGGACGTCCGCCACCGGGCCTGTCCGCCGTCGAAGCTCACCGCCGGTCAGGCATCGTGGTAGTTGCAAGTGCTCCGCCATGGCGGGAAGTGCATGGCGTACGAAGCTTGACATTTCGATATGGATGGGCGAAATCACGCAATAGAGTTACCGACCATGTATCCGGTACAGGAATGTTGAACAGGAATTTCAAGATGAAGGTGATTGTCGCTTCACCGCTGGCGGTGTTGTTTCTGGTGTCTGCTTGCACCAGTTCGGGTGTCAGTGCTGACCGTTTGAACCCGGTCAACTGGTTCAAGACGAATACGGAAGCCGAGCAGATCGAAGAGATGGCGGCGCCGGCCGTTTCGGAGGATTCAAGAGAACTCCTTCCGGTCATTTCAAGCCTTGAGGCACAACCCTTCGGTAGTGATGGTGGGGTGATCCTGATCGCCGCCGGCGTTCCGCCGACCTTCGGCTACTATGATGCCGCGCTGGTTCCCGTGAATGACGGTCAGCCGATTGAAGGCGAACTGGTTTACGAGTTCAGGGCCGCACCGCCGGTCGGGGATGTCGAGGTCGGAACCGAGGAAAGCCGTGAATTGACCGTGGCGCGCACGCTGACCGTGAACGAGTTGCGTGGTGTCGAGACAATCCGCGTGATTGCCGGCGCCAACGAGCAGGCGATCAAGCTTTAAGGTCCACCACCCTCAGCCTGTCCCCGGAAACCGCAAGCGCGGTCTGACCGTTTGCGAGGCGGACGGCATCGTTGCCGTACAATTCCCGCCTCCATCCGGCCAGCAGCCTGGAATCGGTGTCGCCTGACGCGAGCCCCTGAAGTTCGGCGGTTGTGGCGATGAGCTGTTCGGCAACGTGGTGCTGCTCGGCGCATATTCGCAGCAGCACCCGCATCAATTCAAACAGGGCCCGGTTGGAGGGCGGCCGGGGGCCATGCCGCGCTTTCGGCAAATCCGCCTCGGCGCAGTCATTGCCCCGCCTGACCGCGTCAAGGATCATGTTTGCAAGACGGTCGCGCTTCGCCCGCTTCGGAAGCAACCGGCAATTCGAGAGGTCTTGCGGCGTCGCCGGCCGGGCCTGGGCCAGTTGAACGATCGCCTCATCGCGCAGGACATGATTTCGCGGCACGTTCTGATCCCGGGCCAGATTCTCGCGCAGGGCGGCCAGTTCACGCAGGATGGCAAGGTGACGGCCATTGGTGTCACGTGTCCTGATTTTTTCCCAGGCGTCTTCGGGCGCGCGTCGATAGGTCTGGATATCGGTCACCACCCTCATTTCGTCGTCAATCCAGTGAGATCGGCCGAGTTGTTCAAGTTTGCCCGACAGGTGCCGGTAGACCGGTCGCAAATGGATGACGTCGTCCAGGGCATAGGCAAGAAGTTTCCCGGAGAGCGGTCGTCTTTGCCAGTCCTGGAGTCGGGCCGATTTGTCGATCCGGTGTCGGGCGATCTTCTTGACCAGGGTGTCGTAGCCGACATTGTCGCCGAAGCCGCATGCCATCGCCGCTACCTGGGTATCAAACAGCGGCACCGGCAGTGCACCGAAACAGTGATGGAAAATTGCCATGTCCTGGCGGGCGGAGTGAAAGACCTTGACCACGGAGTCGTTGGCAAAAAGTTCCTTGAGCGGGTCCAGAGTCATTCCGGATGACAGCGTGTCAACGGCAACCGCACAGCTCGGGTCATCCCCCGGAATGGCCAGTTGCACCAGGCAAAGCCGCGGGTGATAGAGTCCCTCCCCCACGAACTCGGTATCGCAGGCGACAAAGGGTTGCCGGGATGCTCTGACGCAAAATTCCTCCAACTCGGAGGTCCTTGTCAATGTCCGGGGCGGAGTCGTCGATCGGGTGTTCATGTGTCCTCGACTACCTGCCTGTTGGTGCAGCCCCGGAAACCTGTTGCCCGTTCCGCACGCGGTGCGCCCCGCACGATTGATCGCAATTCAAAGAGAGTTCAACCCATAAAGCCAATTCAACCGGAATTGGGCGGCGCTTCCGTCGCTGCAACCGGACCAATTACGCTGTATTCGCCGTCCATGAGATTATATGGAACTTGCCGGGGGATTGATCGCCATGCGTTGCCTGATTCAGAGAGTTTCCGCATCCAGTGTAATCATTGACGGCGAGGTTGTAGCCAGGATTGGTCGCGGCCTCCTGGTATTCGTGTGCGCCATGCAGGGCGATGACGAGGAGGTGGCAGTACGCATGGCGGAGAAGACCTGCAAGCTGAGGATATTCGCCGACCAGGATGGGCGCATGAACCTGTCGGTTGCCGATATCGACGGTTCGATGCTGGTCGTCAGCCAGTTTACCCTGGCCGCCGATACCAGGCGAGGCAACCGGCCGGGATTTTCTGCTGCCGCCGAGCCGGAAGACGGCAATCGCCTCTATCGGAAATTTGTCGAGACATGCGAGGGCGGGTGCCGGGAGGTCAAGACCGGGAAATTCGGTGCCAAGATGTCGGTGGCGCTCGAAAATGACGGCCCGGTCACCATCTGGCTCGATTCGGATTGATCCCGCCAATGCCCGGCCGCGCCAGTGTTCCGTATGATTGATTGGCTCCGGCGGCAGGATTCGAACCTGCGACCAATTGATTAACAGTCAACTGCTCTACCGCTGAGCTACGCCGGATCCGGTGTGCCAACTAACAGAGGATATTGGGAAGGTCTACAGGGATTGCAACCGTTCGAGAACCCGCGAAGACGCGTCCACTGGTCAATTCACGGTCAAGCCGCGCTCCCCACCCACTGGCCCGGCCGGGTGCACTGTCTGATCTCGGCGGCAACGGCGCTCATTGCGGCTCAATTCACGAACAGTCGGTGACGAGCGACACCAGGCGACCAGTCCAAGATCAGGTTATAGGAAGTTTATGCGCTCAGACCATAAACTCCCTAAACTTTCTATAACTTCGTACCACAATCGCCGAATTGGTGGATGGCAAGGCGCGCATCAAGGCGACACTGGGCAAAATTCTGCTCGGGGGCAAATGATCGGGCCGAGTGCCTGGCCCGACTGGCGGTGGACATGAAGCCACTGGAGATGCCAGGCTGCCTGATCCGATGAGGGTCTGGACTGGTCGCACCGGGCGGCGCGGCCGTATTGAAATCCGGGAGTGCAGAGGCAGGGCATCGCCTGACCTGGCTGACGGCGATGGCGTTCGCCATGGCGGGTGCCTCAGCCAGGCAGCGAGAATCGGTGGCGGGCGGTGATCGGGTCTTCATGCAACTCGATCTTTTCCCTCGTGTGAAGGTCCAGCAGGTGAGCCATAACGTTTCGTTCGGCGTAGCGGCGCAGTTCGGCATGCAAATCCTGGTAGACTGCCGCGGTGATTTGCGTCGCCGTTGCCGGGCCCGGCTGGAGGCAGGCGATGATCGAGGCTTCCCGGGCCAGCCGGTGATCGTATTGTGACCGCAATTCCGTCCGGGGATCGATGATCGGCCCGCCATGGCCCGGATAATATGTAGCTTCCGGACGGGCCATCAGTTTCTGCAATGAGCGCATGTAGGCGCCCATATCGCCATCGGGCGGTGACACCAGAGTCGTCGACCAACCCATCACGTGGTCGCCGGTAAACATGCAGTCTTGCTCCGGCCAGGCAAGGCACAAATGGTCGCCGGTATGCCCGGGGGTCCGGATCACCTCGATGGCCCAGTCACTGCCGGCGAGGATTTCCCCGTCAGCCAGCGCCCGGTCGGGGCTGAAGGTCGGATCCATGCCCTCGCCGCCCCCGAGATCGACGGCGCGGGAAAGAGCCTGCATCGCCGGGGTGCGCGCATCGGCGGCGGGCGGGCCGGCCAGCAATTCGGCGCCCGTTGCCGCCGCCAATCTGGGGGCCAACGCGGTGTGGTCGGTATGCGCATGGGTGACCAGGATCTTGCTGATGGCGTTGCCGGTGCCGACCTCCTCGAGGATCCGGTTGAAGTGCCCGTCATCATCCGGTCCCGGATCGATGACCGCCAGTTCGGTCTTGCCCAGGAGGTAGGTGTTGGTTCCCGAAGCGGTCATCCTCGAGGGGTTCGGAGCGGTGATGCAGCGCAATCCGGTCGGAAAATGCTGCCGGGCCGGGTCGGGGACCGGGCTCATCCGACCGTTCCACCGACGAGGCATGGCGGGGCAAGGCTCATGCAGAATTCTTCGAAGCTGCTGGCGTAATCCACGGTTGCGCCCCTTGGGTCGAACGATAGAATTGCATCATGATCGATCGAATTTTCGGATACAAGCCCGCCCCGGGAGCTGATTTCCCGCCGCCGCGGCCTGTCGTGGCCGGCCAAGGCGGGCGCGGCACGAATGCCGGCAGATCGTGAGATTGCGTTGTCTCCATTCGGGGGATTTGTCGATCTGCCGCTGCCGTGGAAGGCACCATCAAATCCCCCTGTCTCCATGCGGGGGAGGTGTCGATGACAATTGTGCTGGACAAATGACTCAACCGGGCCAGGGGGCGGCCGGGTGTCGGGCGGTTGCGAGATGTCGGCGACGTTGAAAGCCATATTTCCCAAGGGACTCAGGGGGCGTGCAATCCTGATCCTGCTCTTTCCGGTCATCATGCTGCAGTTGATCGTGGCCGCGACCATCATTCAGCGTCATTTTGACCGCGTGACCCGGCAGATGGTGGCCAATGTCGAGCCGCATGTCCGGCTGGTACTGTCCCGCATCAGCTCCGCATCCGATATCGAGGATGCGATGAATCGCGTCACGCCGATTACGGTTCCGGTCAACATGAAGGTCGTCATCGACGCCGCTCCGGAGAGGACCCATACCGACCGGCGCGGGGTGTTCGATCTTTCCGGCAAGGTCGTCATCGAGGAATTGCGGTCGGCCATACCGAGCATCTCCTCGATCAACCTTCTCGAGGATGATTCCAGCCTCGAGGTCCGGGCAACCACCCCGCATGGCACGGCGGTGATCACGCTCCAGCGCGGGGTGGTGTCGCCTTCGAACCCGCACCAGTTGCTGGTCCTGATGGTATTTGCCGGTATCGTCATGACGCTGATTGCCTATGCCTTCCTGCGCAACCAGCTTCGCCCGATCATCAGGCTAGCCGACGCCTCCAAGGCTTTCGGCCAGGGGCAGCACCTGGCCATTCACGAGGCGGGCGCCACCGAAGTACGGGAGGCAACGCGTGCCTTCATCGACATGCGTGACCGGATCGAGGAACATCTGGAGCAACGGGCCGAGTTGCTGACCAATATCGGGCATGATCTTCGCACCCCGCTGACCAGGATACGAATCGGCCTGGAAATGCTGGATGACACGCCGGAGACCAATGCGCTGATCTCCGATGTCAAGAACATGACCTTCATGATCAGGGAATTGCTGGACTTCACCCGCGATACCATCGCCGAAAAGCCTGAACTGGTCTCGCCGCTCGAACTGCTTGAGGAGTTGGTGGAAAAATCAACCTATGCCGGGCAGGAGATCTTCCTTGTCAATCGAACGGGGCTGGGTCGGCGGCTCCAGGTCCTGGCGCGGCCCACCGCCATGCTCAGGGCCGTTGAAAACCTGGTCGGAAATGCCGACAACTATGCCGGAAAGTGCCGACTGACCCTGAATTCCGTCCCCGGTATCCTGCAGATCATTGTCGAGGATGATGGTCCGGGCATTCCGGCCGAGGATCGTGACCGGGCCCTGCGGGCTTTCTCCCGGCTCGATCGTGCCCGCAATCTTGACCGCGGTGAAGGCGTGGGCCTCGGCCTGACCATTGCCCTTGATGTGGCGGTTCAGCATGGTGGTTCGCTGACGCTGGGATCCAGCGACGATCTTGGTGGCCTCAAGGCAATCCTCATCCTGCCGCTGGCCATGGATGACGACGCGGATTCGGGCGAGGATGGTGTTGTGGCGGAAGAGAAGTGGTAGGCCCGGAGGGACTCGAACCCCCAACCTAAGCGTTATGAGCGCTCAGCTCTAACCAATTGAGCTACGGGCCCTTTCCTCTCTGCAGTATGGCCAGTTCCTGTCGAGGTCAAGCCAGGCGCCGGATCGGCCAAGGCGTGTGGCCCAACCGGCAGGCTGGCTTTGCCGGCGACTCCTGAATCGGCTGATGGCGGATCGGCTGGCGGTGATCGCCGGGTTGCGGCCAGCCAGGGGCTGGCTCCGGTCTGGCTGCATGTCAGCCGGTGATTTCGGTCTCGGAAAAGAAGAAGGCGATCTCCCTGGCCGCCGTCTCCGGGCTGTCCGAGCCATGCACCGAGTTTTCAGTCAGGGACACGGCAAAATCCTTGCGTATGGTTCCGGTATCGGCATCGGCAGGGTTGGTTGCCCCCATGACCGTCCGGTTGTGGAGAACGGCGCCGTCCCTTTCCAGCACCTGCACGACCACGGGTCCCGAAATCATGAATTCGCACAACTCGTCAAAGAATGGCCGCTCCCGGTGGACATCATAGAACTGTTCTGCCTGGTTTCGTGTCAGCCGGATGCGTTTCTGCGCAACGACTGCCAACCCCGACTCTTCCAGCCGGGCAATGATACTCCCCGTCAGGTTGCGTCGGGTCGCGTCGGGCTTGATGATGGAAAGGGTGCGTTCGGCCACTGGGATTCACCGTGTTGCTTGAGGGTTGACTGTCTGAACGGCACCGCCACTACATCCGCCATTGCCGGTTTGCAACCACTGCCGGCAAGGCGTCGGGGCGATGCCGGCCTCCTCAGTTCTGGTCGGGGAGGTTTTCAGATGCCTTCAGGCTCCAGCCGTCATCGGAATGTTCCCAGTACCTGATCGGCGAGCCGCCGGCCTTCAGTTGTTTCCACAGCCTTCGGGCATCGGACAGGTCTTCGGGGTTGCCACCGTCGAACAGCACCGCAACCCTGCGGAACTCGCCGATCTCGCCCGGATCAAGGTCGAATGTGCGATACAATACCAGCGCATCCGGCCGATTTGCCGAATTGCGTCCAGTTGCCAGCAGGACCGGCTGGTCCTCGTCGAAGTCGCCGCCAGCCATGGCGTGTGGCAGGAACCCGTTCTGCGGCACCCGCCACAGGGCGTCATCCACCTCCCGGGCCTGGCTCTCCGACCGGCATCTCAGCGCCACCCGCCAGCCTTCCTGTCGGGACCGGGACAGGACCGACCGCAGGGTTGCCTCGCCGTTGCGGCGTCCGACCTGGTAGAAAAAGGTTTCACCCACCCGTTTCAAACCTCGTCCTGATCAACCTGTCGATGGCGCGCACGCCCCAGCCGGTGCCGCCCTTGGGCGAGACGCCGTCTGCCGACCCCGAATAGGCCACGCCGGCGATGTCCATGTGCATCCAGGGAATCTCCGGCTTGACGAATCGTTTGAGGAACTGGGCGGCGGTTATCGCCCCTGCCCCCCTGCCGCCGACATTCTGGATATCGGCAACCCGGGATTTGAGCAGCTTGTCATACGGATCATGCAGCGGCATTCGCCAGCAGAGCTCGTCCTCGTGATCGGCCGCCGCCCGGAAATCGGCAAAGAACTCGTCATCATTGGCAAACACGCCTGCCAGGTCATTGCCGAGGCCGACGATAATGGCGCCGGTCAGGGTGGCAAGGTCGATCATGGCTGACGGGCCGTAGGTCTGCTGCGCATACCAGAGCAGGTCGGCGAGTACCAGGCGGCCTTCGGCGTCGGTATTGGTGACCTCGACCGTGTCGCCCTTCATGGTCTTCACGACATCACCCGGTCGCTGGGCGTTGCCGCCGGGCATGTTTTCGACCAGGCCAAGCAGGCCGACCACATTGGCCTTTGCCTTCCTGCGCGCCAGCGTCTGCATGACGCCGGCAACCACCGCCGAGCCGGCCATGTCCATGGTCATCTCTTCCATCTTGGCGGCCGGCTTCAACGAGATTCCGCCGGTGTCGAACACCACCCCCTTGCCAATCAGCGCCAATGGCGGACCCGATGCATTCTTCCACTCGATGACGGCAGCCCTGGACGGGGTGGTCGAGGCGGCGCCAACTGCCAGCAATGCACCCATGCCGAGCTCCCGCAGCCGATCTTCATCCATGATGGTCACCGACAGCCCGTCCTCCCGAAGTATTTCCATCCGCCGCGCGTATTCGGTTGTAGACAGGACATTTGCCGGTTCATTGACGAGGTCTCTTGCTGCATGGACGCCGCCAACTGCCGCGGCCAGATCCCGGTAGGCATCTTCGGCGGCGCCCGGCTGATCGGCCATGATCGTTACCATGTCGCCTGCGCCCTTCCCGTCATCGCCGGAGGTTCGGTGCCGGTCAAAGGTATAGCTGCGCAAGGCAATTCCCTCGGCGAGGTTTCCGATCCGCTCGAGCCTGCCGGCCAGGACCAGCAACCCGGACTTGCCGGCGCTGGCGGCAATTCCGGCGCCGGCCTTCCTGGTCTCGGCCGCGGTTGCTCCCGCCGGCAACTTGACCAGGACCAGCGAATCGGCAGCGCTGCCATGCGGGTAGAGGATCTTCCGGCACTCGGCAGTCTTGAGCTTCGAGAATTCGCTGCTGGCGGCAAACCGGCCGATCTGTTCCCGAAAGAGGTCTGCCCGGCCGCAGGACGTTTCCTTGCCATCCGGTGATACCAGGACCGCAACGGTGCCGGCAAAATTGCCGGCCCGGTCAAGGTCAAGGGCTGCAAAATCTATCCGTGGTGATGTCGTCACTGCGCAATCCTGACAAGTTCCAAATCTGCTGCGTGCATAAGCCCCGGCGCCGGCAATTTCCAGTTGCTTTCCAACCTGCTGCCGGTTCAGGCCGGAACCCCTGCCCCGGGGCATTGCCGCCCCTTCTCGTTCGCTGCCCCCGCCGCCGCCTTGCCGGGCCGACGAGCCGGGCTTTCCCAGCCAATCGGCACCCTGACCATCCCCGGGATACAGCCGATGGTCAGGATTTTCCCTACATATTCGCCGCCGATAATGGTAGGCGTGAAGGAGCCTGTGCAAGGCTTCCGGGGGAAGGCAGATACTTACACGGTTCGATATCTACATATGTCTTCGCAGTCTGAAACTGCTGGTGATGCTCATGGCGATATTCGTGGGCATCAACTGGATTCAACTGGCTGTCGAGGCGGTTGAGGGGCTGGTTTCCGGCGGTCAGTCCGGATGGGGTGTCATCGAGTACATACTTCTGCTCTTCCCGCTGTCGATTTCGAATGCGGTGGCACTGTCGGCATTCTTTGCCCTGACCTACCTGTTTTTCCGCCTGAATTCCGACCGTGAGATCATCGCCGTGAACTGCGCCGGCATGGATCCGGTGCAGGTGATCAGGCCGTTTTTCCTGGTCGGTGTGCTGGTATCGGCGCTGCTGGCATTGCTGGAACATGTCATCGTTCCGCTGAGCGAGTCGCGGGCCACCGAGATTGCGACCATGATCCAGCATGACCTGACCAATGTCCGGATCACCTCGGGTCAGTTCCTGTTTCCGGTGAAGGGTGTGGCGGTCTTCGTTGGCAAGATTGGCGAGGATGGCGGATTGCAGAATGTCTTCATCCATGATGCCAGGGCCGACAACAGGGAGCGCACATATTATTCCGAGGAAGCGACGCTGGGGCAAGGCGAGTCCGGCCTGGTCCTGGAGTTGACTTCCGGCCATGCCGAGGAATGGGACGCGACGGCGGCGGAGATCAAGGTCCTGGCCTTTGAAACCATTCGCTTCAACCTCGCCCGCGAGAACGAACCGGAACAGGCCGGTGACCGGAGTATCAGGTACCGGTCAAGCCTGGACCTGGTGGCGGCGTGGCTGGCCCCTCCGGCGGATGGCGCCGACCACTCCCGCAGCTACGCCATCGAGATCAACAGCAGGTTCTTTGATGCGCTCCGGGCTCTGGTTTATCCAGTGCTGGGGGTCATGATGCTGGTGGCTGCGGAGACCTTCAGGTTTCAGCGTCATATCGCTTTCGTGCCAGCCATCCTGGCCGTCATCGTCATGCATGTGTTCAGCCAGTATCTGGAAGATATTGTCAAGGCTGGCGGCCCGCCGGTGGCACTGCTCCATTTGTCGCATGTCATCGCCTTGCTGCTGGCCGGCCTGCTCCTGCACTGGGCACGATCACCGAACCCGCGGGTGGTGCAAATGCTCAGCCATTCGAGGCATTTGCGATGATCCTGGGCAGCTACCTGGCGCAGCGATACCTGGCGGCATTTGGCGGGGTGGCCCTGGGAATCTCCATTCTCTATTTTCTTGTCGAGATCGAGAGCCATGTCAGCTCGTACCGGAATGACGGTTTTTCGGCGCTGGAACTGGTCGGGCTGACAATCCTGAAGACGCCGCAATCGATCTACTCGATTCTGCCAGCCATTGCCGGGCTGGCGGCGCTGTGGATGTCGCTTCGGCTGTCATCAACCAGCCAGATGCCGGTGATCCGGGCGGCTGGCAAGTCCGGGCTATCGACGCTGCTGGTTCCGGCGGCGACAGCATTCATGATCGGGGTCGTCGCCATCGCCGCGGTCAACCCGCTGATTGCGATCATGGTCAAGAAACATGGTGAGTTGGTCAGCAGGGAGACGCAGCCCGACCGGCAGATCTATATCGAGGAGGGAGGCCTAGCCTGGCTCAGGCAGGTCATCAATGACCGGCAGACCGTGGTCCGTGCCTCGAGAACGGTTGGCGGCACCCTGTTCGAGGATGTTCATATCTTCGTATTCGACCAGGACGGGCAGCCGATTCGGCGTATGCATGCGGCATCGGCCGAACTGGTTGACGACGTGTCGAGGAAGACCGAGATCATCCCGTATTCGGCGCATTCGCAGCCGATCACCTCCGGCAAGTCGGGTTTTTGCCTGTACGGGGTGCGCAGTTGGAATCATGCCGAAGACCTGGAGGAGTTGTCGACCGACCCGTCGGTCATCAATGTCGACTGCCTGCCGACGGTGCTGACACCGGCGCAAATCCGCGAGGCGCTGGGGCCTCCGGGTTCGCTGCCATTCTGGACCCTTCGCTCGCGGATTGGCTGGCTGGACGAGGCCGGGTTCTCGTCCCTGCGCCACCAGGTGCATTTTCATGTGGAGATCGCCAAGCCGATCCTGCTGGCTGCCATGGTGTTGCTCGGCGGCTGCCTGACCCTTCGCCCGGCCCGTCTGGCAAACATGGCGGCGATGGTGACAATTTCGCTGGTGCTGATTCTCGGCGCCATCGTGCTGGGTGATTTTGCCCGGGTGCTTGGCGAGGGGCAGGAAGTGTCTGCCCAGATCGCGGCATGGTTTCCTCCGCTGGTGGTACTGGTATTGTCGCTTGGCCTCCTGCTGTACCTTGAAGACGGGTAACGTGAATTGCGGTTGGCACTGAAGCTCCTGGTGCTGTTGCACCTTGTTTCCGCGGCGGTTGCGCAGGATCGGGCATCCATTGTTGCCGACGAGATGATCTACTCCGATTCCACCGGCGAGTTTGCCGCCATCGGCAATGTCGAGGTCTATTTCGAGGGCTCGGTCCTGCATACCGACCGGCTGGATGTTGCCGGCGATACCATCACCTTCAGCACCCCTTCCACCTTCGTCGATGCGCAGGGCAATCCGGGCAGCTCGGAATCGGGAGAGATTGACAAGCGATTCCGCAACGGCGTCCTCTACGGCGTTCGAATGCTGTTGGCCGACCAGCTCTACCTGGCCGGCTCGCAACTGAAACTGGAGGATGGACGGTATTCGAGGATCAGGAATGCGGTGGTGACCACCTGCAGCATTTGCGAGGCTGGCGAGAATCCGGATTGGCATTTCCGGGCGCGACAGCTGGTCCATGACCGGGCGGAGCGGCAAATCTACATGCGCGACGTGGATTTCGTTCTTGGCAAGACCGCCCTGGCCCGCCTGCCCTCGCTGCGGGTTCCCGACCCGACCGTCGAACGCATGAGCGGGTTCCTGATGCCGATCGTGAAATATTCGTCGGAAAAGGGTGTCCGGGTCAGGACGCCGTATTTTCATACATTGGGCAAGCATGCCGACATGACGCTGACACCGGGGGCAACCAGCAAGGGCCAACTCAGCTTCGGGGTCGAATATCGCCGCCTGTACAGTGCCGGCGGGTTGACCGCCGAGGGGTTGGTCGTCACTGACAGGAAGCACGAGGAGAATGTCCGCGGACATGTTGCCCTGTCAGGGGATTGGGAATTCGGACAGGGCTACCTGATTGACTTTTCCCTCGAGGATGTGACCGACCCGACCGTCCTCTCCGATCATGACGTGACGGATGATTCGGAGATCACCAGTTCGGTCATGATCAGCCGCCGGGAGGCCCGGGGTTATGGCGAAGCCCGGACCCGCTATATCGAGCGGTTTGACGATGAGGAGCGCACGCTGCCGCGGATGATCCACGAATTCGGTTGGCAGCGACGTTTCTCGCCTTCGGCATCCGCCGGCTCCTTCGGCCTGAATATCGAGGCGCTGTCGGTGCAACGACATGCCACGACCGGCCCGCACGCTCGGGACGTGTCCAGGGGCTCGGTTGATCTCGACTGGATGAACAGCTGGCTGCTCGATGGCGGGATGATCCTGTCGACGACGGCGCTGGTCCAGTTCGACCACTACCGGGTCAGGCAGGATGAGGGGTTTTTTCGCAACAAGAGCCTGAATCTCCTGCCGGGTGCCGACTATTCCCGAACCGCGAACCGGTCTTCCCGGTCAATTGCCGCCGAGCTGCGCTGGCCGTTCGAGAAGGTGGGCGGCGACGGCTACCAGGTCATCGAACCTTTTGCCCAACTGGTGTGGTCGCCGACCCGGGATGACGGGGAAATCCCCGACGAAGACGGCATGTACGTGGAGTTTGACGAGACGAATTTGCGATCCCTGGACCGGTTTCCGGGACGTGACCGCAACGAGCAGGGAACCCGGTTGAATTTGGGGGTCAGGCATTCGGGTCGTCTGGCCAGCGGAGCCGGTTTCGACTGGATGGTCGGCGGAATTGTCCGCAACCGCGAAAACCGGCAGTTTTCCCGGGCCAGCGGGCTTTCCGGCAAGCGGTCCGACCTGGTGGCGGCAGGGATGCTGGAACTCGGCGGCGGGCTGACGATCAACCAGCGGGCGGTGCTCGATTCCGGGATGGATGTCAGCAAGGCCGAGTCGCTGATTCGCTTCGACAGCGAGGACATGCATGCGACTCTGGGCTATTCGCGGCTGCTGAAGGACGAAAGCAAGGGCATGACCAATGACGTGGAGTCGGTGCTGGTTTCGGGGGAACAGTCGCTGGACGATGACTGGTGGGTCATCGGCGAGTTGCAATATGATCTGAACCGGGAGGGAGACAACAATGCGGGGTTGCAGCTTTCCCGTCGCAGCCGGTGCCTGCTGGTAACATTCGGCCTTGATCGGACTCTGAAGACGGCAACCGCGCCCAGGGCAAAAACCAAGCTGGAATTCAACCTGTCATTGTTGGGCTTGATGAATGACGGCGATAGTGCCAAATCGGGCTGCAACTCGTGATTTCAGCGGACTGGATTCAATGATCCCACATGTCAGGCAGGCGGCATGCGTCGCCCTTCTCATCATGCTTCCGGCGCTCGCATCTGGCGGGCCTTTCAGCACGGCCATCAGCGTCAACGGGTCGGTGATCAGCAATTACGACATCGAGCAGCGAATGCGGATGCTGCGGGTCCTGGGCATAGACGGCAATTTGCGGGGCAAGGCGGAGGATGCGCTGGTCAATGACCGGCTGTACCTGCAAGAGGCCGAAAGGCTGGGCATTGCGGCCGGACCATTGCTGGTCGAGGATGGGCTTGCCGAATATGCAAGTCGGCTCCAGATGACGCCGGAACAGTTCTTCGGCCATCTCGGCGCCGCCGGCGTGAACAGGGACACCGTTGTCGAGTTCATCCGGGCCGGCGTGACCTGGCGAGAAGTGGTAAGCGCCAGGTTCGGACGGGTCGCCCGCGAGGTGACCGATGACGAGATCGACCAGGCGCTGGCGCTTCGGGGCACTGCCCAGAGTGAACAGGTACTGCTGTCCGAAATTGTCATGCAGTTCAGGCCGGCGACACGGGACCGCATCGTCGGCATCGCCGACACCATCGTGCGGACGGTCAGATCGTCAGGCGGGTTCGCCGAAGCCGCCCGCTCGCTATCGGATGCCCCCAGCGCCCAACAGGGCGGCGCCATTGGCTGGGTCGCCTTCGACAATATCGACAGCAATACCAGGGGCCGCCTGCAGCGGGCAGCCAATGGCACCGCGGTCGGCCCGTTCATATCCGGGAATTCGGTCACCGTCCTGTTCAAGCGGGACACGCGGCAGGTGGAGATCCAGCAACGGGGATGGTTTGCCGATGATTACGCCACGCTCAGGGTGTATGGCAGCGGCAGTCAATCGGCCCGCGGCGTGGCCGAGGCCATCCGGGCGAGGCTGGATACCTGCAATGACCTGCTGGCAGAGTCGCGGCGCTTCCCGAAGGGAAGCCATTTCCGCATGACATCGGCACCGGAGGAGACGGTCGAGAATCTGCGAGAACCCCTGGGCAGGCTGGATGCCGGCGAGACGACAATTATCGGCTCGGCGAGTGCCAGCGCCGATACCGTGGTGATCCTGATGCTGTGCGATCGCAAATCGGGAATTGATCCGGAGTCGCGGCAGGCGGTTCTTGGCAGCCTGCGAAACGAGAAGGCGGAGGATCTGTCGCAGAAGCTGCTCTCCAACCTGCGGGCAGCCGCCATCATCAAGAGATATTGAACAGAGCGGTTGCACTGACTGCCGGCGAACCGGCCGGCATTGGACCGGAGCAGGCGCTTGCGGCCTGGGCGCGTCTCAGGGGGCATCAGCCCTATTACCTGCTTGCCGACCGGGGCATGGTCGCCGACCGGGGCTCGCCCACCCCGGTGATCGAGATCGAGCACCCGGGCGAAGCGGTGGCGGCGTTCGAACGGGGCCTGCCGCTGATGCACCGTCCCTTCCCGGCACCGGTTCGGCCCGGCAAGCCTGATCCGGCCAATGCTGGCGCCATCCTGGCGTCGATCCGGACCGCGGCTGGCCATGCCTGCTCTGGCCTGGCGGCAGCCATCTGCACGGGGCCGGTCAACAAGCGGATCCTGGTCGTCGGCGGCGGCTTTGGCCATCCGGGCCAGACCGAGTTCCTGGCCGACCTGTGCGATACCCGGCGGGCGGTGATGATGCTGGTATCGCCAAGCCTGCGGGTGGTGCCGGCAACGACCCATATTGCCCTGGCCGACGTGCCGCAGTCGCTGGACCGGGAAACGCTCATCGATGTGTGCGAGACCACGCTGTCGTCACTGTCCCGGGACTTCGCAATTTCGCAGCCGCGGCTGGAGCTTGCCGGACTCAACCCGCATGCCGGAGATTCGGGTCTGTTCGGTGAGGAGGAACGGGAGATCATCATTCCTGCCATCAGCGAGCTCAGGGCCCGCGGTCATGCGGTGCTTGGCCCGACATCGGCCGACACCATGTTCCACTCGCAGGCGCGCACGCGCTATGATGCCGCCATCTGCATGTATCACGACCAGGCACTGATCCCCTTCAAGACCCTGGATTTTTTCAACGGCGTCAATGTCACCCTCGGTCTGCCGATCGTCCGGACCTCGCCCGATCACGGGCCAGCGCTGGACATTGCCGGGACCGGGACTGCCCGGTCGACAAGCCTGGAGGAGGCAATCCTGCTCGCCGGCAGGCTGGCCGACGCCCGATGCCACCAGTGACCCACGGCATCGACCGGCTCCCCCCCTTGCGCGAGGTCATTGCCAGGCACGGCTTGTCGGCGCGCCGACAATTGGGGCAGAATTTCCTGCTCGATCTGAACCTGACGGCAAAGATCGCCCGCATGGCCGGCCCGCTTGCCGGCCATTCCGTGCTGGAAATCGGGCCGGGGCCGGGAGGACTGACCCGCAGCCTGGTGCTGGGCGGGGCCGCCAAGGTGGTGGTTGTGGAAAAGGATGCACGGTTCCTGCCGGCGCTGGACGAGATTTGCCAGGCAGCAGGCGGCGTGGTCACCGTCATTCACGGTGATGCCCTGGAGATCGACCCGGCGCAGCTGATTTCGCCCCCTGCCCGCATTATTGCCAACCTGCCATACAATATTGGCACCGAATTGCTGGCCAGATGGCTGTCGGTGCCCATATGGCCGCCGCCATGGTCAAGCCTGACGCTCGCCTTCCAGAGCGAGCTTGCCGACAGGCTGGTGGCGGGGCCAGGTGGAAAGACCTATGGAAGGTTGTCGATCCTGGCCCAGTGGCGCTGCTCGGTCAGCATCGCCATGTCAGTGCCATCATCGGCCTTCGTTCCACCGCCGAAGGTCGAATCGAAAATCGTGCATTTCGAATGCCTGCCGGAGCCGGTTGCCAGAGCCAGGCCGGAGATCCTGTTCAGGCTGGTCAGATCGGCATTCGGCCACCGACGAAAAATGCTTCGGTCCAGCCTGAAGAAGGAGACACCAAGAATTGTCGAATTGCTGAGTTCCGCAGGAATTGCCGCCGATGCCAGGGCAGAGTCGATCGGAATTGCCGAGTATTGCGCCCTGGCCCGGAAGTTCGAGCAACTGGAACATTCTCCGGCACAGGAGCAAGGGTAGTGTCGGCAGGACGGCATCGGCAATCGCCCGTTCGGGGATGGCTGCCGCCGCCCCCGGAAGTCGGCAAAATCGTGTCGGGGCGGAAAGTTCCAGCACATATCCATTCGGGACTAACGACGGATGTTTCGCCGGATGTCGGGATAAAGCGTGTCGGCAATCGCCCGCTCGAGGCTGGCGTCCGGTGCCTCCCCGGATCGCGGCAAATTGGTGTCGGACGGAGTATGTCGGTTATTCAGGGCAGGCGGCCGCCGCCTCACCGGATGTCGGTCCGACGGGCATTCGTCGCAGGCCCAACGCATCCGGATTGACCTTGTCGGTGCCATTGGCCTGCACAACCGGCTCCGGCGCGGTGTCGGCCGGTCTTGCCGAGTTTTCGGCGGCTGCCTGCTGTTCCTGCCTGGCAAGTTCCTTTTGTCGCAGTGCATCGCCGAGAATCCTGACATAGTGCTCCGAGTGCTGGCTGTAGCTTTCGCCGGCAACCCGGTCGCCGGCCAGGAACGCATCCCGGGCCAGGGCCTGGTACTTGTCGATGATCTGCTGTGGATTGCCCCTGACCTTGCCGTCCGGGCCGGAACTTTCAAACACCCGGTTTACGATATTCCCACTGCTCCGCCGATTACTCTTGTGCCGTGAACGCGACTTGTTGGAAGTTCTCATGTCTCTTGCCATTTTGTTTCTTTTACAATGTGGGCCAATATCGGTCGTCGGAGACCGGGATCCAGCAGCCTGATTTACGGATCATTTGCCCTGTATGGCGGACCTGGCTGTTACTGAGCGAGGCGCCCGCGAGGTTTCCATCGAAAACGTGCGTGCCGACATGTGACTCTTCCTGAAATCACATTGCCTGCCGAGAAAGTCCCGATAGCCAAGTTCGGCGGCAACACACAAGGTAAACTCGATTGCCGCAACTGCCGTGAAGGTTATGCCATGAATCCTGGCTTGTGCAGTGCATGGCCAAAAAACTTTCCTGCTGTTACGATTTTGCAACTAATTTCACACCGAACCGGCGCGGTCATTGACCGGCCGCCGCCTGAAGCAACCATTACCCCAACTTCATTGAACTGACGGATACAGCGACTTCAGCTTCATCCAGGCATCCCTGGCCCTGAACCGCCAGCCCACCGGCTTCGCCGACGCGATGCGATTCTCCTCCCATGCGCCGACCCCACACATCATCGTCTCCCGGTCGGGTATCCGGCGATCACTGCCGGGACAGCACGCCGGTCCCGATCTCCGCCATGCCCTGCCAGCTGCCATGTTTCGGTGTGATGGATCTCGAGCCTTCCGGCCAGCTGCAACGCCTCCTCGGGCATAAAGGTCTCGTAGAGCGAGGATGCTTGTGCGTGTTCAGATTGTCCATCACCGGGACGATGTCCATGTCCGGAAACTGCGTAACGGCGAGGTGTTTCAGCGCCCTGGCAAAGTCCCTACCCTCGTGGAGTGGAAGCTGGACCGGCTCGGCCGCTCCCTGCGTCAACCCGTTCAAACGGTTGACCAGCCGCACAAAGGAGAGGACCGCCTGCGAGTCCTGGTCGGCCCGCTGGCGGCAGACACGTCCGATCCGGCCGGCCGGATCGTCTTCCACGTGTTTGCGGCGCTCTCCGAATACGAACGGGAACCCATACGGGAGCGCGCCAGGGCCAGCATCGCCGCTGCCCGGGCGCGGGGGAAGATGGCTGGCCAGCCCTGGACGCCGATGTCGAAATTCCTGGAAGCGGCCGAGTTGATGAATGACCCGATGTGTCTCCGCAGGCAGCGGCCCGATCGGTGGGGATCAGCCGGATGACGCCCTATCGCAACATGACACCGGACCGGGGGCTGAAACCGGAGGCCCGGCAGCGGCTGAAGCGGGAAAGTGATTCGAGAGCAGGCAGGCGAGCGAGTTGACCAGTCAGCCTGCGACAATCAGAGTAGGCGAGACCCGCATCAGTCATCAAATGGCGAGGGCGGCTCATACGGATCCGGGATGGCCAGCGGGTCGAAAAAGGGCGGCTTGTCACCTTCCACCGCTCATTCCGGCGGATGGTAGACTCCGTCCACAGTCGTGCCGCCATTGCCGTGATGGTAATCGGTGCGGCCTTTCAGAATCCCTTCGGCGCGGACGGCAGCAGCATTTGAACGTTGTGCGGCCAGGTCGCCCAGATATCCGACCAGGGTGGGGAAATCTCCTTCATCCGCTGCTATGAGCGCATCGATGTAGTCATCCTTCCTGTCCGCCGGGATCACCGGCGGGAATTCGCCAGCCTTTGCATAGGCGTATGCCATCAACAGCCGGGAGATCCGGCCATTGCCATCCTGGAATGGGTGGATACGCACGAACTCATGATGGAGCCACGCCGCCTCAAGCTCCGGCGCCAGATCCAACCCGGCATGGCTTTCATGGAATGCAAGGAACCGGTCCATCTCGGTCTGCACCTGTTCAGGAGGGCAGTATTCATGAACGAAGCCATCTCGCCGGCGCGGGTTGTTGGGACGGAGCTTGTACTGGCCCTTCCTGAGAGGGATCTCGATCCGGTTGCCGAAGGGATCGATGCCGGCGGCGCTCTCCTGGTGGCGGGTCAGGAGCAAATGCCATTCCTTGATCGCCGAGCCGACAAGTGGCCGTTCTTCCCTGACATGGGCGAACACCATTTCAAGTGCGGCTTCCTGGTCTTCAAGGAGGCCCTTCAGCGTGCTGCCTGCGATCTCGATGGCCGAATGGGCTCCCCGCACCCCTTCGAAGCCTTCGGCGATCAATGTCTCGGTCACACCCCGGGCAAGAGATACAGGCCCTCGATCTGGCCTGTCTCGATGGCGAAGGCGCGCTTCTGTGTCCGCAGCCAGACATCCATCGAGGACCGGTCGATGGACGGGTCCTTGAGCTTCCGGCGGGCCTGCCGCCACCTGCCGGCACAGGCGCGGGCATAGTCATGCTTCAATTGGCGGTGCTCCGGCGCAATGTCCCGCACTCGCCGCCAGATGGCGCCGATCGGTTTGTCTCTCTCGCCGCGCATGGCTTCAACCCATGTGCACCGGCACAGCCAGGCAAGATCGCTGTTCAGTCCCGGCGAAGAGGCGAAATCAACCCCATCATCCAAGCGCAGCGCTGACCAGCGCCGGCCGTTGAGGCAGATCTTGAGAGACCTGGACCTGGAGTGTCCGGAAGATGGCCGTGTCCGCCAATCGCGTCCTTCTGCCTCTCGGGGTTACGATCATCGCCGAAAATCGTGCGTCTGTGGGCCGGCATGCAATTGATGTCCGCACTCTTCTGCTGTTGTCATCAGGCAATGGCCAGCGATTGCAAACAGCCCCGCGGCGCCGACCGAATTCAGGCAGTTGCCTGCACCGGCCCGTCCAGCATGACAACCAGCGCCCGCGGCCGCCCGTCGAGATCATCGAGGATGCGCTCGACCGCCCAGCCGCAACCGGTGACAATTTCCACGACCATCGCAAGCTGGCCGGCGCCGAATTCCAGCAGCAGGCGACCACCCGGCCGCAGCAACCCGCCGGCACCTGCGGCAATGCTGCGATAGGCCGACAAGCCGTCATCGCCCTCGGTCAACGCCATTTTCGGCTCCCAGCGGCGAAGCTCCGGCGGCGAGGCCTCATACTCGCCGGCCGACAGGTAGGGAGGGTTCGAGACAACCAGGTCGAACCGGCCAGAGATGCCGGTACACCAATCCGACCAGGAAATTTCGGCCCTGCCCTGCAGCCCGAGCCTGGCGCAATTGCGCCAGGCAACTTCCAGGGCGGCATGGCTGGCATCGGTACCGGTGCCGGTTGCTGCCGGCAATCCGACCAAGATCGAGAGCAGCAGGCATCCGCTGCCAGTGCCAAGATCAAGAATTCGTGCTGGATGAAGGCGGATCGCCTCCTCAACCAGGATTTCCGACTCTGGCCTGGGATCCAGCACATCCGAGGTCACGGTGAACAGGTTCTGGTGAAAATGCCGCTGACCGATGATCTGCGAGACCGGGCGACGGGCTTCACGCTGGCTGACCCACTCCTCGAGCAACGCCGATGCGGCACCGTCCACCGGCCCATGCAACTGCACCGCAATTCCGCCCCGGCGCCGGTTCGCCGCATTGGCCAACACCCAGGCATCCCCGGCCGGGTCCTCGACCCCGGCCATCCTGAAGCGTTCGGCGGCCGCCGAAATGACATCGGCCATCGTCATGTGCCAAGCTCTGCGAGTTGCTCGGTCCGATCATGGGCGATGAGGGCATCCACCAGATCGTCGAGATCGCCGCCGAGGATTTGGTCCAGCTTGTGCAAGGTCAGACCAATGCGGTGATCGGTGATCCGCCCCTGCGGAAAATTGTAGGTTCGAATTCGCTCGGACCGGTCACCGCTGCCGACCTGCTGGCGACGGTTGGCCGCCCGTTCGTCAATGGCTTTCTGGCGCTCTAGCTCGTAGAGGCGTGATTTGAGCACCTTCAGCACGATTGCCCGGTTCTGGTGCTGGGATTTTTCCGAGGCGGTAATGACGATGCCGGTCGGCAAATGGGTAAGGCGTACCGCCGAATCGGTCTTGTTGACATGCTGTCCCCCAGCCCCGCTGGCCCGCATGGTGTCGATCCGCAGATCGGATTCACTGATCTCGACCTCGACATCATTCGCCTCCGGAAGCACCGCCACCGTGGCGGCCGATGTATGGATCCGCCCGCCGGACTCGGTTGCCGGAATGCGCTGCACCCGGTGGACGCCCGACTCGAATTTGAGCCGGGAAAATGCTCCGGCACCGCTAACCTCCACCGTTGCCTCCCGGATGCCGCCCAGCATGGTCGAATTGACCGCCAGCGGGTTGAACCCCCACCCCCGGGCCTGGGCGTATCGCTCGTAGAGGCGATAGAGATCGCCGGCGAACAATGCGGCCTCGTCGCCGCCGGTCCCGGCCCTGATCTCGACGATCGCCGACCTGTCGGCATCCACGTCCCGCGGCAGCAGCGCCAGCTGCAGATCGGCCTCAGCCTCGGCAAGCGAAACCCTGAGCGAACCCAACTCCTCGTCGGCCAATGCCCGCAATTCGGGGTCGGACAACATGGCTTCGGCGGCTGAAATCTCCTGTTCGATGGCATGATACTGGCGGATCTTTTCCACCACCGGTCTCAACGTGTTGTATTCACGGGAGTTTCGAACAAAATCCGGGTCGACGGCGCCGACAACCAGTGACCGCTCCAGCGCCTCGAACTTTTGGCTGATCTGCGCAAGTTTCTCTACGTTCAGCATTTCGGGTTTCCGGCAATTCGGGCAGGGATCACGGTGGAAGAATGGCTGTACCGCTACACCGCCCGGGACGGCTCGGCAAGCGGTCCCGCTGTGCCCTGCCCGACCACGTCTGCCTGCGTCACGCATTCCAAGATTGCCGAACGGGCACAAATCGGGTAGCCAGACATCATGCGAGCGACCGCCCTGACCCTGATCCTGATGGTCCTTCCCCATGCCGCCATCCCCGATGTCAAGCATGGCGATATCACCATCGATTGCTACTGCACCGATACTTTCGGCAAGCGGGTTGAACTGGGCGAATCAATCTGCCTCCACGTGGATGGAAGGTCGTTTGTCGCCAGGTGCGAAATGTCCCTCAACAACCCGACCTGGCGGGACACCGGCGAGAGATGCACCGTCTCACGCCTGACCCCGGCCAATGCGGAGTGGCCCGCATAGCAATTGCCGCCTTTCGAACAGGCGGCATTCGAGCCTCACGCGTGCGTAAGATGCAAGAATTGCGGTTCCATCCATGCCTCTGACTCTGGGCATGGGATGCCTGTCAGGCGGTGACGATCTGCTGCAATAGGCGCGCCCGCAGCGGGAAGACCGGAAATGCCGCCGCCCGCCTCCGGCAGGCTCGAGATCCACCTTCGGTGAATGGCAGAAGCTTCGCTGCGTCATCCCGAGACCTCGACATCGGCCTTGACTACACGCTGTCAACGGAACGCCACTGTCACGGACAGCCGACCCGGTCACCAACCGGGACTGCGTCAGACATTGTTGGTGGCTGACAAACAGGGCGGGTTTGGGGCCCGCGGACCGATGCGTGCGATGCAGCCCTGAACCGCGCTACGTCCTCGGAATGATCCATGCGGCAAGAATCCCGGTGACGAAACAGATCGTTGCAGATCCGGCCAGATAGAGCAAAAGTGCCAGTTCAAGCGATACCGCACCGAAGCCGAACGGCAGGCTGCCCGACACCAGGACGCTTCCGGTCGTGACGACAAACCAGGCCACTATGATGACCGTGGCAATCTTGATGGAAGGACCGAGGCCGGGGGCGCGGCGTCCTGCGCTCCAGCTGTAGCGAAGCGAGCGAAAATTGCGGCTGACGTCATGTCCGATGGCAAGGAGGGCAGGTACGATTAGCAGGACGAGCATCAGTCCGAAGCCGAGCCCGTAGGCAAGCGTGATCACTGTCGGTTTCAGGAACTGGGCATCCTTTGATGTCTCGTAGAGCAACGGGGCCAGTCCCAGGACGGTTGTGGCTGTCGTGAGGAAGACGGGCCTCAATCGGTCGGCCGTGCCGTCGATGATCGCCGGGAAAAGCCCTCCCTCTTCGGCGTACTCGTCGACTGTGGTTACCAGGACGATGGAATCGTTGATGACAATGCCGATCATGCCGATCAGGCCCACGATCGAAAACATTGATAGCGGCACGTCCCAAATATAATGACCCCAGATCGCGCCGACGAGTCCGAATGGCATGATGGCCATTACGACCAGGGGTCGGGACCACGACGCGAAGACCCATGCAAGAACCAGATAGATTCCCGTCAGGCAAAGGATCAGGCCGGTCGCCGCATCCGCAAGGAAACTGCGCTCGTCCTCTGTGAGCCCCGACCAATGCGTCGAGATGCCGAAATCCTGTTCGATCTGCGGCAGGATCGAGCCTTCAATCTCCTCCGAGATTTCCCGGGCGCGATCCGCATGATCTTCCGAGAGGTCTCCGGTAACCGATACAACAGGAATGCCGTTTTCCCGAAGAATGGTTGAGAACCCGGTCCGGCGTTCAACAGACACGATGTCTGCCAGCGGAACGTAGACGCCTTCACCGGCTGCCGTCGGTCCAGTCCGGATCAGAAGGCGATCAAGAAAATCTGCAGTCAATTCATCTGCCGGGAGCTCCACCCGGATGGCCGCGGAACGCGGCCCGTCCGGATAGGTTGCCGCCTCAATTCCGTTGAGACGCGCACGGAGCGTCGCCCCCAATGTATCGATGGTCAGACCGAGCGCCTGACCTTGCGGTGTCAACTCAAGAAGCAACTCCTCCTTGTCGTAACCGAGATTGTCCTCGAGAGCGGAGATCTCCCCATACTGGCCGAGCCTGGCCTTGAGTGCCTCCGCCGCCGCCTTCAGCGTCTCGCTGGATGCGTCCGAAAGCTGGATGTCAATCGCATCGCCACCTGGGCCGCGCCGCCAGCCGCGAAAACTGACCGTCTCGAGGAGCGGATGGCGCGGAACGGCGTCCTGGAGGTCGGCCACGAAGGCAAAGCTGGAATAGGGACGAAGGTCGGCGTCGATGAGCTCGATCGCAATCGAGCCGAGTTGATAGCTTTCCTTGGTTTCGGACCCCGAAAGCCCGCGCCCCGAATTGCCGCCAACTTCCGCAATGGCAAACTTGATGGGATTCAGCCCGTGCTCGGCCTCGTAGCTGGCACCAAGCTCCTCGACCGCCCCTTGTAGCGCCCGCATCATTTCAAGCGTGTCGCTTCGAGTGGCACCGGGGGCCATGGCGAAGTTGCCGGTCACGGAATTCCGCTCGGGAGCGTTGAAGAAGCGCCACGGCACGTCTCCGGAGATGAACAGCACCGCCTGACTGGCCAGCGCCAGGACCGCAAGCGCAACAACCGGATACCTGGCCCAGATGACAATTGCGATGAAGGGGCGGAACAATCGTTCCCGAAAGAGGCGAAAGCCGCGGTTCACCTGGCGTGATGGCCAGTCATACCAATGCTGTTGCGCGGTATGGGCAAGGGCGTGCCGCATATGGTTGGGCAGGATGAGAAAGCACTCGACGAGGGAGGCAAGCAGCACGACGATCACCGTGATGGGAATGTCCCGTATCAGGTCGCCGAAACGTCCACCGATGGTGACGAGGCCAAAAAAAGCGATGATCGTCGTTATTGAAGCCGCCAGGACCGGCGTGAACATCCGCTGCGCCGCGCGCTCCGCAGCCACCGCCGGATTCTCGCCGAGGCGGCGCGCACGATAATCTGCATGCTCGCCGACCACGATGGCGTCGTCGACAACGATTCCAAGCGTGATGATGAGCGCGAAGAGCGAGATCATGTTGATGGTCAAACCGGCGGCGAACATGATCGCGATGGTCGTCGTCATGGCAACCGGAATTCCCGCGGCGACCCAAAGCGCCGTGCGGGTGTTCAGGAACATGAACAGCAGCGACACGACAAGCGCCAGGCCGATGAGCCCGTTATCCAGGAGAATGTTCAGTCGGCCGGTAATCGATTCCGCCAGCGTCCGGATCAGGTTGATCTCAACGCCGGCCGGCAGGGTTGCCTGCATTTCAGCGGCGACATCCTCGACCTGACGCTGCATGCGGATCGCATCGCCGGTGGCTGAACGATCCACGCGGATCGAGATCGCTGGATCCTGTCCGACGAAGTAGGCGCGGTCGCGGTCCACGGTCTCGTCTATGACCCGTGCGACGTCGCCGACGACGAGCGGCGTGCCATCCTCTGCCGTGCGCAGGACGATGTTGGCGATTTGGCCAGCGGATCGCTTGGCCACTCCGGTACGTACACGGGCGGCGCCCGACACGTCTCCGGCTGGATTCGTTTCCACCTCTTTCGCGATTGCATCCGCGATCTGGCGCATGGTGATATCGTGGCGGATGAGATCGAGCGACGTGACTTCAATGATCGTTTCCGGGGCGGCGATGCCACGAATGGTGCTGCGGGTGATCCCGACCGCGAACAGGCGGGTGACGAACTCGTCGGCGAAGTTTGCCAACTGGTCTACGCCAACCGGGCCCTTGATTACCACATCGGTGACCCGGTCCGACCAGCGACGACGCACTGTCCTCGGATCGTCCGCATCGGCGGGAAGATCGGTCACGGAATCAATGGCCGCACCCACATCCTCCTCCGCCTGTCGCATGTCCCAACCAGGTTCGAATTCAAGGTTGATCGTGGCCAGGCCCTCTCGCGACCGGGAAGACGTCTCCGTCACGCCATCCACGGCCTTGAGCGCGGGTTGCAGGATTTCGACGATGGTGGCGTCAACATCTTCCGCCCCGGCTCCATCCCAGGCCACATCGATCGTGATGTCGTCGACGATGACATCGGGAAAGAACTGTGCCCGCATCTGCGGCGCGGCATAGAGTCCCGAGACCACCAGGACCACGAGAAGAAGATTGGCCGCCGTCCGATGCCTGGCAAAATACGAGAGAATGCCGCCGGTGGCCCGGCCCAGATCACGACTCATCGCACGGCCCTCCCGCGATCGCGGGCCTGGTGTCCAATGGTGCACACCGGATCAAGTGCAGGGTCCGGGTGCGCTCCCCGAACCCCGGGACGCAAGGCAGAAGATCATCGGCACACATGGCCAGCGCGGGATCGGCCTGAAGCCCGGAACATCTTCGATTTCGCTCTCCTGGACAGCAATGCTGAACCTCAGCCCCCTATTCTGCTTTCAATGCGTTCGACCATCTGGGCCGGAACCTTGTCTTTCCTGAGTGCGGCCAGGACGCGCTCCTTGGCCTGGTCCGGCATGAATCGGTTGTTCTCCACGAATGCAACAAGTCGCGCGCGCCGCGCCGGATCCAGCGCCAGGAGTTCCGGCTCCTCCACTGCCGGCTGCTTTCCGGTCGGACGCACGGGTCGGATGCGAATTCCGGCGCCGAGCAGCGGGGTTCGTTCTGCAACAATCTCGCGCCCGGCAAACCCGGGGGCGCGAACAAGAACATCGTTGTTTTCGCTGCGCAGGACTTGCACATTCGCGACTTCAAGCCTGTCTTCCTCGCCGATGACGAGGACCGTTTCGGCCGCATCAACCGCGCTCGCAGGCAACCGGACCGCACGCTCGATCGGAGGCTCCACGATGCGAACACCCACGAAGTCTCCCGGCCGGAAGCCGGGTGCATCGTTCAAGCGTGCAAAGAGCAGCCTTCCGGTCAGGCCAGCGCCCACGGCTGCGCTCTCGCGGCTGATCTTGCCCGTCGCTTCAAGGTCCACGCCGAGAGTATCGATCGAAACAGTGACATCTGCGCCGATCAGGCGCCCGCCCTCGTTGAGCAGGCGGGCGTATTGCGGGGTCGAGACGCGAAAGGCAGCCTCGAGTTCGGTCGGGTCGATGATCCGGGCAAGAACTTCGCCTGCCGCGACCAGCCCGCCTTCGGTCGCCGTGACATCGCTGAGGACACCCGCGAACTCGGCCTTGATCCCGGTATTTTCCAATCTGCGCCCGGCATCCGCAAAGGCAATTCGCCGACGCTCCAGCGCCGTTCTTGCCTGATCGACCCTGGTCTCGGCGTTGACCGCGGCCTGGCGGCGCGACAGGACAGCTTGCCTTGCCGTGGAAAGTGCGAGTTCGGCGGTTTCGACCGCCGCGGTAGAGCCGACGCCACGCTCGAGGAGGTCCCTGTGGCGGTCAAGGGCGTTGGCGCGCAGCCGTGCCTGGTTTTCGGCGGCAAGGATTTCGTCCGCGGCCAGCGCCCGCTGACGCTCGGCATCGCGCAGATCCGCCTCCGCCTCGGAGAGGTCGGCGCGCGCCGTATCGAGAGCGGATTCTGCCTCGACCGGATCGATGCGAACCAGGAGATCGCCTGCCTGGACCTCTCCGCCTTCCTCGACTTTCTCGGATGTCCAGATGATTTCGCCCGCTGTCGAGGCGCGCAAGATCAGTGTGCGTCGGGCGCGGATTTCGCCAAAGGTCGACAGCACCGGGCGTATGGTCTCGGGCTGGATGGCGATGACATTTGCTGCAAACACCCGCTCCCGCTGGGGGCGTTGCCGCGGCTCCTCCGCAAGGCGTTCCTCAACTGCGCCCTGCACCATGTTCCCGGCATAGGCCAGCAATCCAAGGGTCGCGGACAGGAGGAACAGACCTACAAGCGAGCGTCGCAGGAATTTCAATGAATTGTCCGATCAGCGCATTCGTTTCAATTCGCACTATGTCACTGAATGGCATGCTTGGCAAAATTGAAACATGGAGCAATTGCGTGCGCCAGGTCGGTCAAGATTTCGTGTCGAAATCCGGCATGGCCCTCGCAAGGTTGCAGGGTCGATTTTCGATGGTCGAGCCGAAAGGCAAAAACCCTGCGGCAACGTCGCAGCGGCATTTGGGGTCGGACATGGCCGGAGCAGCGAAACACATGCTGCCGAGTTCAGCCGGACATGCAAGCCCTGGCGGTCAGGACTTCCGGCAAGACCGGGCAACGAGGCGGGCCCTGGTGCCAGCCGGCAATGAAATTCATCCCGGCGCCGATGCGCAGGCATTCAGACGCCATGAACACCGCGTGCAAAGTCGGTTCAACATGCTGCTATTTTTCGACTGCATCGATCTCGCCGGCCCGCTTTTCAACCATGGCGACGATGTCGTCAATCATCTCGGCATTGGACATCTTGTGTGATGCACTTCCGGCCACGTAGACCATTCCCGCATCCTTGCCGCCGCCGGTGAAGCCGAAATCGGTCATCAGCGCCTCGCCCGGGCCGTTGACCACGCATCCGATTATCGACAGGCTGAGCGGCGTCCGTATGTGCGAGAGCCGGTCTTCAAGCAGGCCGACGGTCTTGATCACGTCAAATCCCTGTCGGGCGCAGCTCGGACAGGCAATGATGTTGACCCCGCGGTGGCGCAGCGACAACGACTTCAGGATCTCGAAGCCGACCCTGACCTCCTCCACCGGGTCTGCGGACAGGCTGACCCGCAGCGTGTCGCCAATGCCGGCCCATAACAGGCTGCCGATGCCAAGGGAGGATTTCACGGTGCCGGGCCGGCTGCTGCCAGCTTCGGTAATGCCGAGATGGATCGGCGCATCTGTTTGGTCGGCCAGATCCTGGTATGCGGTTACGGCGAGGAAAATGTCCGAGGCCTTGCAGCTGATCTTGTAATCGTGAAAGTCGAACTCCTCCAGCAGACCGATATTGTCCATGGCCGACTCGACCATCGCCTCCGGGCATGGCTCTCGATATTTTTCCAGCAGATGCTTCTCGAGGCTGCCGGCGTTGACACCAATCCTTATGGCGCAGCCATTTTCCCTGGCGGCCAGAACCACTTCCCTGACCCGTTCCCTGGCGCCGATATTGCCGGGGTTGATCCTGAGGCAGGCAGCTCCCGCCTCCGCCGACTCGATCGCACGGTGGTAATGGAAGTGGATATCGGCGATGATCGGTACCGGGCTTTCTGCCACGATGTCCTTCAATGCACGGGACGAGTCCCGGTCGGGGACCGAGACCCGGACAAGGTCGGCGCCGGCCTCGGCGCAAGCGGTAATCTGTGCCACGGTGGCGGCAATGTCGGTGGTGGGCGTGTTGGTCATGGTCTGGACCGAGATCGGCGCATCACCACCGACCGACACCGTTCCGACCTTGATCTGACGGGATTTTCGGCGATGTATCGATCGCCAGGGTCTGATGTGGTTGTTTTCAAGCATGATCGCTCCAATCAATGTCCAGCTTGGCCCCGTTGTTCCGGATCGCCCGTCATCCCGTCTGCCCGGCCTCGATTGATGACCGGACGATCTCCCGAATCTCCTGCGGAATGCTGTCCTGGTCAAGTCTCGGGTAATTTGCCCGGATCGAACCGGGAGTCAGGTCCACCTCCGATATGATCTCACCGCCATTGCCGGCCGGGCCGAAAACCACGCCTCCGACATAAAAGAAGAGCCAGCCTGAATTGCCTGCACGGAGGAGCGGCCTCGCATCCGTCGGCGGAATTTCAAACGTCTCGCCAGCTTGCAGCAATCCCTCGGCATAGGTGGTTGCCAATTCATCGGTTATCCGGATCCAGGACTCGCGCAGAGGCACGAGGACCACCTGGTCTGACGGGATGGACACCGCAGGTTCAGTTTCGGGCTCGACCGGGATGTCGGCGGCGTCAGCCACGGTTGCGATGTCGCCGTCGGTCCCCGATCCATCCGGGCCCAGGGCTGTCAGGTCGACAGCCGGCTCATCCGACAGCGTGTCGGCGGCCGAGGCGGACCCGTTGCTGCCGGTTTCCCGGTACATCCCGACCTGGTCCGGGGTGATCGCGCTGATGGCGCCCGGCACAAACACCCTGCCCTTGCCGGTTTCGGCCGAGGTTGCCTCGGCATCGGGACTGTCCAGCGTATCCGCCGGCGACGTGCCAATCCCGGCGCTGAGCGAGCCACCGGACGGATCGATCTCGGCATTGACGGTTCGGCGAACCTCGCCAAAGAAGACAAGGCCGAAATAGATGATGGCGACACCCGCCACCACCAATAGCGCGGTTGATCCCAGCGCCTCCAGGGTCAGGCGTTCCACCTTCCAGACCGATGTCTCGTCGGATGGCCACCAGCTGGGGGACATGATCTTGCGGCGAATCTTTTTCTTCCGCGCCTTCCCGGCCCTCCTGCCGTCCTTGACCTTGCCGTTCAGCAGCTTGCGCGACTCCATCTCGAAGCCGGATTCACTACAGAACCGCCCATAGGCATCCTCGGGGTCCATGCCCAAATACCTGGCATATGACCTGACATATCCGGGAATCACCCAGCTCACGTCGAAGGAGTCCGGGTCGGCCCGCTCTATGGCGTCGACATGGGTCGCCCGGATGTGAAGGTCGTCCTCCACGTTTTGCAGCGTCTTGGCGAGTGTGGCTCGCCTGCCGCGCATTTCATCCCCGAGGCGAACGTCAAAGTCGTTGTAGCCCAGGACTCTTTCGCCGCGGTCCTGTCCCCGGGTATCAGCTCGGCCCATTTCAAATCCAGCTGCAGAAGCTGAGTTATCCGATTTTGGAATTCCTGTCATGATACGGCAATCCGGTGAAAACATGAAGCAAAGAAAACTCGAGGCGAGTCACTGGTCACGTTTTGTTGAAATCGGGACCACCGGCCAGCCGCAATTGCCGGCCTGCCAGAACGGGACCGGCTATTGGCATCCGCAAATGGCACGAACCGGGCGGCTTCCGGATCAGGGCTGCGAGATCTTCTCCCTGCACAGAAGCGGCAATACCTGCCGGTAGTTTGCCGGCCACGGCGCCTTGCCAAAAACCCAGTCCAGGATATCCTGGTCTGCCTCAAGGAGAATTCGTTCGAATTCATCCAGCAGAATGTCGTCGGCCCCGACGCCAGCATGCCCGATCGCTTGTTTCAAGAGCATGCACAACTCCCGGGTGCCACGGTGCTGGCAACGAATTCGAACCCGTTTCCAACGGATGGTGCGGCTGGTGTCCAGATCGTCAGCCAACGGGTCCTGCCTGGTCATCCTGGCCGTCATCAAGTGGAAGTTCCGTCGTTGACTTGATCTCCTCCATCGACAGCAGCGCGGTGACATTGAAGATTTTGACCCGGGAGATAAGTGCCTGATAAAAATTGTCATATGCCCGGGCATTGGCCACACGAACCTTGAGGATGTAGTCGATGTCACCGGCAAGCCGGTGCGCCTCCAGCACTTCGGGCCGGTCAAGCAGCGCCTCGAGAAATTTCTGCTGCCAGACCTTGTCATGCTCCGACGTGCGCACCAGGACGAAGAAGCAGGCCTCGAAGCCGAGTTTTTCCGGGTCGGCAATGACGGTGTGGGCCCTGATGACCCCCTCGTCCCGCATGCGGCGAATTCGGGCCCAGACCGGGGTCCGGGACAGCCCGACCCGCCGGGCGATCTCATCGAGAGACTGGGCAGCGTCCCGTTGCAGTTCACCCAGTATCTTCCTGTCCAGCCTGTCCACGGTCATGGCTCTCCGACATTCCAGTCAATTGCCCCGGTTGCCGGGTTTCACTTATCCCCCGCCGCGAACCAAAACAAGAAAAGGCTGACCAGTGGCCCGTAATCGACGTGGAAACCGGGGCCGGCCTTTCGGGCGGCCTCCTGTTCCGGAGGGATTTTCCACGGTGGATTCCCGGCAATTACCTGTGTTACCAATCGGAATGCGGCGGGTTGCCGCGTTTTCCAGAAAGAAAGGAAGATTCGCATGTCGAAGAGTACAAAGACCATTGCTGTTGCCAGCGCGGTGGCGGCGGCGTTTGCAGTAACGGCACTCCCGGTATCAGCTGCGGAAAACGAAAAATGCTACGGCGTATCACTCGCCGGTGAAAATGACTGTGCGGCCGGTCCGGGGACAAGCTGTGCCGGAACGTCAACGGTGGACTACCAGGGCAATGCCTGGACGCTGGTTCCTGCCGGAACCTGCGCCGAGATCGAGCTTCCCGATGACAGGATGGGGTCGCTTGAGGCGCTCGATCGGGATCTTCCTTCCTGATCAACGACACGAAGTCGCGCGTGGCCATGCTGGCAGGGAACACGAATGCCATTTGATGCACAGCCCGCCACTGCCACCCTCCCCCCGAAACCGGGGGTTGGCTACAAGGAACGGCACTTCCGGGGGATCACGGAATCTCCCGGGGGCGTCGGCTGGCTGGAAATCCATGCCGAAAACTACATGGGGAGCGGCGGGCGTCCGATCGCCCAACTCCGGCACCTTCGCCAGGACTTTCCGTTCTCCTGCCACGGCGTCGGTCTCTCGATTGGCGGCGAAGACCCGCTCGATGAACAGCATTTGGCGCGTTTGAAGACTCTGGTTGCCTGGCTGGAACCGGCAGCGTTTTCCGAACATCTGGCCTGGTCAACCCATGATGGCCGATATTTCAACGACTTGCTGCCACTTCCCTATACCAGGGCGACCCTGGACCGGGTTTGCCGGCATGTCGACCAGGTGCAGGAGAGCGTTGGCAGAACCATGCTGCTGGAAAACCCGTCCACCTATTTCAGCTTCGAGGAAAGCGAGATGGGCGAGATCGATTTCATCTCCGAGGTCTCGTCCAGGACCGGGTGCGGATTGCTGCTGGATGTCAACAACGTCTTCGTGTCGGCCGCAAACAACCGGTTTGATCCCGTGGGTTACATCGACGAATTTCCGCTGGAGCGGGTCGGCGAGATCCATCTCGGTGGCCATGAGGACGAGGATGACCCGGAGGGCGACACGCTGCTTATCGACAATCACGCGGCGGCGGTGTCGGACCCGGTCTGGGAGCTCTATGCATACACGCTTGGCAAGGCCGGACCGCTGCCAACGCTGATCGAGTGGGACAATGATGTTCCCGACTGGCCGGTGCTTGCCGCGGAGGCCGGGCGGGCCGGCCGCCTGCTCGAGAGTTGTGCAGGGCAGGAATGTCGGTAACCCAGTCCGGGTTCCTTTCGGCAGTCCTGAACCCCGATCTGCCGCCACCTGATGGATTGATCAATTATTCCCGGCAGCCGACCAGGCGGTTTGCGGTCTATCGCAACAATGTCGTTGTCGGGCTCACCGATGCCCTCAATTCCGCCTTCCCGGTGTTGCGGAAACTGCTCGGCGACGAGTTCTTCGGCGCCATGGCCGGGCTCTATGTCCGCCAGCATCCACCCGCCTCGCCGGTGCTGTCGCGGTTTGGCCGCGAGATGCCCGGATTCGTCGAGGGATTTGCGCCGGTTGCCCACCTTCCCTACCTGCCCGATGTTGCCCGACTGGAATTGCTGATCCGCGAATCCTACCATGAAACCGATTCCGTAGCCGTCGACAGCGCCGCCGTGCTGAAAATCCCGGCCAGCGAATTGCCAGCTTGCCGGTTCGAACTTGCCCCGTCGCTGCGAATGCTGCGCGCCTCGTATCCCGCATGCAGCATCTGGCGCTTCAATGCCCTGGACGGCCCGCGCCCGGGAGCCGACGCCGAGGACATCCTGGTCATGCGGCCCAAATTCGACCCGCGACCGGTCGTGCTGCCGGAAGGCGGACTCGAATTGATCGAACACCTCCTCGGGGGCACAAATCTGGGCGATGCCTGCGAAATTGCATCATCGATGACAGAACGGTTCCGGCTGGACGCGGTCATGTCGATCCTTGTATCTGGAGGGGTCATCACCGGCGTCCTGCGCCCGGACAGCGATGGCCACCGCGGCCCATACCGGACACCAACCCATCAACACAAATAACGGTCAAGGCGATAATCATGTTTCTAATCAAAAAGTTGGATCAAATTCTTGAAGGCTTGTACAACCGCGGCTCAGACTGGCTCATCCCGACCCTGGCCCGGGCGGTTTTTGCCCTCGTGCTGTTCAACTACTATGTCGGCTCCGCCTTCACCAAGTTCGGTGACGGCGTATTCGGATTCCTCTCTCCCGATGCCGGCGCCTATGTGCAGATCTTTCCGAAGGCGATGGAGGCGGTCGGCTATGACCACACCCAGCTGAGTCTCATTCATACCCTGATTGTCTACGCGGGAACCTACAGCGAAATCCTGCTGCCGATTCTGATCGTGGTCGGATTGCTGACCAGGCTCGCCGCCCTTGGCATGATCGGCTTCGTTTTCGTGCAGAGTTTCGTCGACATCACCGGCCATGGCGTATCCGGTCGCGACATCGGCAGCTGGTTCGATTCCGATGCCGGCTCGTTGATCATGGACCAGCGAACCTTCTGGGTGTTCCTGTTCCTGGTCCTGCTACTCAAGGGCGGCGGCCGCTACGCCCTGGACCGAAGAGTAATCGGCTGCCCCAACTCCTGATCGGGTTCGGGTTGGTTGAAAGTCAGCCGCCCGAGGGGGTTTTGAGTGCGTCGGTCAATTCTCGCCATTCCCTGGGGGACATGCCGGCGGTTTCCCGGGTGACGGTCTCGCCGTTCAGCATCCGGCGAATACAGTCGAGTTGCGGTGCCGACAAATGGGCACCGCCAAGCTCGTAATCGGCAAAGGCCCGCCAGGTCATCGGGACCCAGTCGCTCACGATGTTGCCGATCTGTGTCGCATAGGCCCGGATCTCGTACTGGGCGTGGGAATCTCCCCGCAGGGCGACAAAACGCAGCAGATTGTGCAGATCGGTCTTCCAGTACCATTGCGTGTAGATATTGGCGGGAAGGTTCATGCGGGCCAGTTCTCGTGACAGGCCGACCTGCCCGTCCTGGGACAGCATCTTCTCGTAATGGTCATAGGCGGTGGCGCTGTCGGTGCGGAGGGTATCCAACACCCGTTCTGCCTCGTCATCGGGGAGCCGTGCGCTCCTGCCCTGGGCGTTGAGGGTTGACTGGCCGGCAAGATGCTGGCGGTCGGGAATATAGAACTCCCGGTCGAGCACCGAATACCTGGCCGAGTATTCATTGACATTGGCGGTGCGGTGGCGAATCCACTGCCGGGCCACGAACATCGGAAGTTTCACATGGAACTTGACCTCGCACATCTCGAATGGCGTTGTATGGCGGTGCCGCATCAGGTAGCGGATCAGGCCTTCATCCTCGCGGGTCTTCCGGGTTCCGGCACCGTAAGACACCCGCGCCGCCTGCACGATAGAGGAATCGGCCCCGAAATAGTCGACCACCCGGACAAACCCGTGATCGAGCACGTCGTGGACAACATGCAGGTGCCTCTCCATGCCGTCGCTTATGACCCGCCGGGTCCGGGCGCTTTCCTGCCGTACTGATTCGACTTCCTGGCGCTGGTCCGGATTGAGTGGCATGGCTGGCGTGTCCCGTATGCATTCCCCTGCGCGACCGGATGGGCCGGTCGGCGCATTCCTATAGAAACCAGGACCACGGCGATGACAAGCGACTTGCGAGGCGTGGTCGGCATCGACAGCGGGCGGCCAGTGATAGCATTTCAGTCAATTGATAAGTGGAAGGTTTTTGCCAAACTGTTCTTCTGCCCTTACAGTGGGGGCGTTTGATTTCCCGGTGCGGGCCATGATGGCTGGCCTGGCGCATGATCTGGAGGTTTGCGATGGGCGTGAAATATCTGCACACGATGGTTCGGGTGCTTGACCTTGATCGGTCAATCGAATTCTACAAGTTGCTCGGTCTGGTTGAGACCCGCCGCAACGAAAACCAGGCTGGACGGTTCACTTTGGTCTTCCTGGCTCCGCCAGACCAACCGGAATGTCCGGTTGAGTTAACCTATAACTGGGATGGCGATGACGGCCTGCCTTCGGACAGCAGGCATTTCGGTCACCTGGCCTACGAGGTCGATGACATCTACGAGACCTGCCAACTCCTCATGGAAAAGGGCATCGTCATCAATCGTCCGCCGCGTGACGGGCATATGGCGTTCGTGCGATCGCCCGACAACATCTCCATCGAATTGCTGCAGCGGGGTGAATCGCTGCCGGCCAGCGAGCCATGGGCAAGCATGGAAAATACCGGCCATTGGTGATGCCGGGCGAATCGACGCCGGCGCGGGTCTTGCGTAGCAACCTGCAATCATCGTGACTGTCAGCCCGAATTGATTGGGTCCATCGCCGGGCCCGAACCCGGATTGTCTGCGAGCGGAACCGTGTCGGACGATCCACGCTCCGCGCAGCGCCGTCAACGCCACGCTATATCGGCAATCCCGCCTTGCGCATCATGGTGGCGAGCTCGTCGGTTCGTTCGGTGCCCGGCCTGCCCTTCAGGAAACGGCGAATCTCGGGGAGGCGGGCGTAGGTGGGATCGGCCAGCGCTCTGGGGCCGTAGCCGATCCTGGCCAAACGGGCGTCAAGATCGTCATGGCCCGCCAAGATGACCTCCTCCACAATCGCGCGCGTGACCTTGTCCGCCCCCAGCCTCTTTGTCCGTCCGCCCCCAACTTCCTTCTCATCCTGGTCGACGCTGAAATCTCGCCGTGATTGTCGCCCCATGAGTTGCTTTGGCGAAGCTGTTTCCGGACGGTTCGGGTTTCTTCAGGCAAACCGCTTATCCGGCTGTCCACGGATCCATGATGTCGATACCGGTGTCCATGAAGCCCCGTACGTTGCGCGTCGTCACTGTCATGCCCTGCGAGCGTGCAATGGCCGCGATCTGACAGTCCGCCTGCGCGGATGGGTGTCCGACTGTGCGCCGGGCGGCCACGATCTCGGCATACGCGCGTGCCGCATCACTGTCGAACGGAAGAACCCGGCCGACGAACAGGCTGCCAAGCATTCGCTCGACAGCATCCGCCAGCCCCCGGCGACGCACACCTTCCGGCAGAATGGCGATGCCGGCTCGAATCTCCGCTTCCGTGACCGCCGTGACGAACAGATCCTGCGTCGACTGCCTGTCCATCCAGGACAGAACATTCGATGCCGGCGTGGCGCGCATCAGTTCGGACACAACATTCGTGTCAAGCAGGAACATGGCCATCTCAACCGAAGCGCAGTGGCTCGCGCATCGACTGGCGCGGCGGCAGGTCCAGCTCGACACCGCCGAAAGGCCGGAACAATTCGTGGATCGCCGTCCCCAGGCCCCTGGCAGGCACGGCCCTCCGCCCGACCGCCTCGCCGAGGATCAGCCGTACTTCCTCTTCCATGGATCGGCCATTGCCTGCGGCGCGCTTGCGCAGGCCGGTCTTCACGCCGTCGTCGAGATTGCGGATCGTTATGCTCGCCATCACCATGTCCTCCGGCATAGTCTGGCCGGAACCTATGCGGTGCTTGCGATGCAATCAAGCGATGATCAGGATCTTGGGCTCTTCACCATGCCCACAAGACCGCGGCTTGCCTGACCGTCCTGTTCGCACACAATCCGGGCTCCGACCCGCCGATGGACGCAATCAGTTCGGACCGAAAGTCACGATGATCGCAGGTCGACGCGATCATGACTGCGGGTTGCAGCAGTTGTGGGCCGGCCTGGAGGATGGGGCACTTGCAGAATTGCCGCAGTTTCGGGCCAAATCGTGGTCGATTGCAGAGACGGGTTGACACCTGGCGCAGGATACTCAAATTGGACGTGTTCCTGATGGAACTATGGCGATAAAGGCGCGCGTAATAAACGAACCGGACCCGGGGGCGGTACCCGGCGGCTCCACCAGACCCGATTGCAACGATTTGGGGCCGAAACAGGATCGACGGACGTGTAAAGGTGTCAGCTTTCGCTCGGTGGGGTACCGCCGTTATCGGTCCGAAAGGCACAATTGCCAATGACAATCGTGCTCCGGTAGCCATTGCTGCGTGACGCAGTACCGGCAAGCCGGAATTGACTCTGGCGTCCTAGCAAACGTCAGCGGGGTCGGCAGGCACCCGGCAACAGAAGCCTGCCAATTGCAATCACATCTCCTGCTTCGTATTGTGCTGGCCGGGGCGCCTGCCGACCGGCGGATAATGTTGAGGGACTCCTGAATGGAATCAATCAATTACGGGGCATTGATGATCAGGTCGATGCAGCAGCTGGTCATCGCCCTGCTGACCCGGGTACAGGAGCACGGCCTCCCGGGAGAACATTACTTCGTCATCGAATACACGACGGACTTTCCGCAAGTGGAAATGCCGGAGCATCTGCGGCAACAGTATCCCGAGACCATGTCAATCGTCCTGCAGCACTGGTTCGAGGATCTCAAGGTCACGCCAACCGGCTTCTCGGTGATCCTGAATTTTGGCAATCGCCCGGAGCGGCTGGCGGTGCCGATTGACGCCGTCAGGTCGTTTTCCGACCCGTCGGCCAAGTTCAACCTGAACTTTCCCGATTTCAGGGAATTGCAGGACGGGGGCAAGGGTGGCAAGGCGGCCGGCGAGGATAAGGGCGGCAAGGATGAAGCGAAACCGGAGGCTGGCAAGGATGATGGCGGCACTGCCGATGTCGTGAGCCTTGACCAGTTCAGGAATCGGCATGATGGATGAATTCCCGCCCCGGTTGGGAAGGCCGTGCTGCAGGAATGGTTCAGGTCGCCGGGCGGCGGCGCCCCTCATCGGCCTGGAGAGATGCAGATGAGTGAATTCAGGATTGAATCGGACAGTTTTGGCCAGCTGGAGGTGCCGGCTGACCGGTATTGGGGCGCCCAGACGCAGCGATCGCTGCAGAATTTTCGCATCGGCTGGGAGAAGCAACCGGTGGCGATCGTGCGGGCGCTGGGGGTGATCAAGCGAGCCTGTGCCCTGGTCAATGTGGAATTCGGGCTGATCGAGCCCCGTCTGGGCAAGATGATAGCCGAATGCGCCGGCGAGGTCATGCAAGGCCGGCATGATGACCATTTCCCGCTGGTGGTCTGGCAGACCGGGTCCGGGACCCAGTCGAACATGAATGCCAACGAGGTAATCGCCAATCTGGCCATCGAGCGGCTCGGCGGCGAGGTCGGCTCAAAATCGCCGGTGCACCCGAATGATCATGTCAATCTGGGCCAGTCCTCCAACGACACCTTTCCCACCGCCATGCACATTGCGGTGGCGGTCGAGGTGACCGGAAAACTGATCCCGGAATTGCAGGGGTTGCACGACGAGTTGGTGGCAAAGATGGAGGCGTTCGGGGATATCATCAAGATCGGCCGCACACATACCCAGGATGCAACCCCGTTGACGCTGGGCCAGGAATTCTCCGGCTATGCCAGGCAGGTCGAACTGGCGACAAGGCGGGTGGAGTCAGCGCTCGGCCACATCCACGAGATTGCCCAGGGCGGAACCGCGGTCGGCACCGGGCTGAATTCGCGAATCGGATGGGCCGAGCGGGTGGCCGAGGAGGTTGCCGACATGACCGGCCTGCCCTTCATCAGTGCTGTCAACAAGTTCGAGGCGCTTGCCGCCCATGATGCCATGGTCGAGATGTCGGGGGCGCTGCGGGTGGCAGCGGTGTCGCTCTACAAGATTGCCAATGATGTCAGGCTGTTGGCATCCGGGCCCAGATGCGGATTGGGCGAGCTGCAATTGCCGGAAAACGAGCCGGGCTCGTCGATCATGCCCGGCAAGGTCAACCCGACCCAGACCGAGGCGCTGACGCAGGTCTGTGCGCATATCATGGGCAATGATGCCGCGGTCGGGTTTGCCGGCAGCCAGGGTCATTTCGAGCTCAATGTCTACAAGCCGATGATTGCCTACAACGTGCTGCAATCGACGCAGTTGCTGGCCGATGCGACCTCGTCGTTCCGCACCAATTGTGTCGCCGGCATCAGGGCCAACCGCGAGCGCATTGACAGGCTGCTGAACGAATCGCTGATGCTGGTCACGGCGCTGGCTCCGAGCATCGGCTATGACAACGCCACCAGCGTGGCCAAGGCGGCACATGCCAATGGCACCACGTTGCGGGAAGAGGCGGCCAGGCTCGGCCTTGTGGGCGAGGACGAGTTCGACCGCATCGTCCGCCCGGAGGAGATGATCGGACCGAAGGACAGCCCTGCCGGCTGATCGCGGCGCTGTCGGCTGCATGCAGGCAAATTTGACCAACATCGGCGGCAGCGGGCGGCTTGCGGCATGTTCCCCTAATCTGATACCGGGAATCGGGTCGGCATCTGTTTCGGCAGCGAGCCGAATCAGGCGACGGGGGGAGAATTTCAATGGCGGAAGTCACTGGCAGCGCACGGGTTGTCATTATCGGCGGCGGCGCCGTCGGCGTGTCGGCCCTCTATCACCTGGCAAAAGCCGGCTGGACCGATTGCATCCTTCTCGAGAAGAACGAATTGACAGCCGGCTCGACCTGGCATGCGGCTGGCAACGTGCCGACCTTCTCGGCCAGCTGGTCGATCATGAACATGCAGCGCTACTCGACCGAACTCTACCGCACGCTAGGCGAGAGCGTAGGCTACCCGATCAACTACCATGTGACGGGGTCGATCCGCCTGGCCCATTCGAATCTGCGCATGCAGGAATTCGAGCGGGCCGCCTCCATGGGCAGGTACCAGGGGATGGATATCGAGATCATCAGCCCGGACGAGATCAGGCAGCGCTATCCCTTCATCGAGACCCATGATCTGGAAGGTGCGCTGTATGACCCCAATGACGGCGACATCGATCCGGCGCAGCTGACCCAGGCCCTGGCCAAGGGGGCACGGGATCTTGGCGCCCGAATCGAGCGCTTCTGCCCGGCAACGGGCGTGTCGAGACGCGGCGGTGAATGGATCGTCCACACCGCCAAGGGCGATTTTCGCTGCGAATACGTGGTCAACGCCGCCGGCTACTACGCCCGGCGTGTCGGCGAATATTTCCGGCCCTATGGCGGCCGGGTGGTGCCGACGGTGGCGATGAGTCATCAATACGTGGTATTTGACGAGATCCCGGCGCTTGCGGAATGGTCACGGCAGGCCGGCCGCAAATTGCCATTGCTGCGGGATGTCGACAGCTCCTACTATTTGCGGCAGGAGAAATTCGGGCTCAATTTCGGACCCTATGAGCGCAATTGCCGTGCCCACTGGATCACGCCGGACGATCCGATGCCGGACGACTTCTCGTTCCAGCTCTACGAGGACGATCTTGATCGCCTGGAGTGGTATATCGAGGATGTCATGGCCCGGGTGCCGATCCTGGCCGAAGCCGGGGTGTCCAAAACCATCAATGGCCCGATCCCTTATGCGCCCGACGGTCTGCCGCTGCTTGGCCCCATGCCCGGGGTCAGGAATGCCTTCGAGGCTTGCGTGTTCACCTTTGGCATTGCCCAGGCCGGCGGCGCCGGCAAGGTCATTGCCGAGTGGATGATCGACGGGCAGACCGAATGGGACATGTGGTCGTGCGATCCCCGGCGCTATACCGACCATGCCGATTCATCCTATTGCATTGCCAAGGCCATGGAGACCTATGGCCATGAATATGCAATGCATTTCCCCTGGTACGAATGGCCGGCCGGCAGGGACAGAAAGCTCTCGCCGATCCATGACCGGATCGTCGGCCTGGGCGGACAGATGGGTGCCTATAATGGCTGGGAGCGGGCGAACTGGTTTGCCGAAGGCGGCGATGACATCTCCGACGAGGCGGCACGAAGCTGGGCAAGATCGGGTCCGTGGGAGGCGAGGATCAAGGCGGAGTGCCTGGCAGTTCGTGATGGCGTGGGCGTGCTGGATCTGGCCGGTTTTGCCCGGTTCGATTTGCAGGGCGACGGGGCGGCCGAACTGCTTCGCTCGCGCATCGCCGGCGGACTGCCCCGCATCGGGCGTATGAATCTCGCCTATTTCCCGACCGACAAGGGCCGGGTGCTGACGGAGATGTCGGTGATCAGGCGGGGCGAGAATGTCTTCACGCTCATTACTGCCAGCGCCGCCCAATGGCATGATTTCGAGATCCTGCAGCGGATGCTGCCGGAAGACGGCACGATGTCGCTGTCGGATTTGACCGACGCCATCTCGACCCTGATCGTCACCGGCCCTGGATCGCGCCGATTGCTGGCCGGGCTGGTCGAGGCCGATCTCGATCTGCCGTGGCTGAGCCACCAGCAGGCCAATTGCTGCGGGCATCCGGTGATGCTGGTGCGGGTCAGCTATGCCGGCGAGCTGGGCTGGGAAATCCATGTCGCCAACGAACATGCCCTGCCGATCTACGACGCCGTCACCGGGGCCGGGGCGAGGCCGTTCGGGATGTGGGCGCTCAATTCGCTGCGGCTCGAAAAGGGATACCGGGCGTGGAAGGGCGATCTCTCGACCGACTATTCACTGCTCGAATCGGGGCTGGACCGGTTTGTCAGGCTGGACAAGCCGCAGCAATTTCCTGGCAAGCAGGCCCTGCTGTCGGAGCGGCAGCGAGGCTCGACAAGGAAGTTCGCCACGCTGGTCGTCGATGCCGGCGACTGCGATGCACCCTACATGTCGACCATCTGGCATGGCGACGAAATCGTGGGTGAAACCACCTCCGGTGGATGGGGCTACCGAATCGGCCGATCCATTGCCCTGGCGGTGGTGCGGGCCGACATGGCCGTGGAGGGGACCGAGCTGGATGTCGAGATCTACGGCCGGCGTTTCACGGCGGTGGTCCAGCCGGATCGTCCGCTATGGGATCCGGAAAATGACAGGCTGCGTGGCTGAGAGCCGAGGAAGGCGTGATGGCGCAAATCCCTGACCAGGCGCAGGTGCTGGTCATTGGCGGCGGGGTCGTCGGCTGCTCGGTGGCCTATCACCTCGCCAGGGCTGGCTGGAAGGATGTTGTCCTGCTGGAGCGGCGGCGGCTGACTTGCGGAACCACCTGGCATGCGGCGGGGCTCATTGCGCAGCTGCGGGCGACTGCCAACATGACCAGGCTCGCCAAGTATTCGCAGGAACTCTACTCGACGCTTGAAGAGGAGACCGGTGTTGCCACCGGCTTCGTCCAGTGCGGGTCGATAACCGTCGCCCTGAGTGCCGAGCGACAGCAGGAGTTGAGCCGTTCGGCGGCCATGGCCCGGGCATTCGGTGTTGATATCGAGGAAATATCTCCCGGCGAGGTTGCGGAGCGCTATCCTCTCCTCAACCGGGACGGCGTGGTGTCGGGGGTATATTTGGACAAGGATGGCCAGGGCGACCCGGCCAATATCACCCAGGCCCTGGCCAAGGGCGCCCGCATGCACGGGGCGAGGCTGGTCGAGGGCGCTGAAATTATCCGGTTTGCCAGCGATGGCCGGCGCATCCGGTCGGCCGAATGGAAGAGCCGGGACGAGTCGGGCGTGATCAGCGCCGACTACGTGGTCAATTGCTCCGGAATGTGGGCGCATGAGCTCGGCCGGAAGGCGAATGTCAATATCCCGCTCCATGCCTGCGAGCACTTCTACATCGTCACGCAACCCATTGCGGGATTGACCCGGCTTCCGGTGCTGCGGGTTCCCGATGAATGTGCCTATTACAAGGAGGATGCCGGGAAGTTCCTGTTGGGCGCATTCGAGCGCAATGCCAAGCCATGGGGCATGGACGGCATTCCCGACTCCTTCGAATTCGATCAGCTCCCGGAGGATCTGGACCAGTTCGAGCCCATTCTTGAAATGGCGGTCAACCGAATGCCGGTGCTGGAGACGGCCGGCATCCAGACCTTCTTCAATGGCCCGGAGAGCTTTACCCCGGACAATGCCTATCTGCTTGGCCTGGCCGCGGAGCTTGACAACTACTTCGTGGCGGCCGGTTTCAATTCGGTCGGCATTCAGTCTGCCGGCGGCGCCGGCATGGCGCTGGCACGATGGATCATGGATGGCGAGCGGCCATTCGACCTCGGCGATGTCGATATCGGGCGCATGCAGCCCTTCCAGGGAAACCGGCGCTACCTGGTCAGCCGGGTGAGCGAATCGCTTGGCCTGCTGTATGACGACCATTTCCCGTTCCGCCAGAAATCTACGGCCCGCGGCATCAGGCGAACCCCGTTCCACCAGCATTTGCTGGATCGGGGGGCCGTCATGGGCGAGGTGGCCGGCTGGGAGCGGGCCAACTGGTTCGCCAATGACGGGCAGAGACGGGAGTATGACTACAGCTGGGGCCGAACCGGCTGGTTCGGCAATTGGGAGCAGGAACATCTGGCGGTTCGGCGGCATGTCGGCATGTATGACATGTCGAGCTTCGGCAAGCTCAGCGTGCAGGGGAAGGATGCCGAGAGATTTCTCAACCACGTATGCGGCGCCAATCTTTCGGTGCCGGCCGGCCGCATCGTCTACACGCAATTCCTCAATGCCCGGGGTGGAATCGAGGCCGATGTCACCATCGCCCGCCTGTCGGATGAGCGATTCCTGGTGGTGACGCCGGCGGCCACCCGGCTCGCCGACCAGACCTGGTTGCAGCGCCACGGCGCCGGGTTCGATCTGTGCATCACCGACATCACCGCCGGCGAGGCCGTGCTTGCCGTCATGGGCCCGGAGTCGCGATCGCTGCTGGCGGCGGTCTCCCCCAATGATTTCGGCAATTCCGCGAATCCCTTCGGCACCTGGCAACAGATCGAGATCGGCATGGCGCTGGCCAGGGCGCACCGCATTTCCTATGTGGGCGAGCTGGGCTGGGAGATCTATGTCAGCTCCGACATGGCCGCCCATGTCTTCGAGACCCTGTGGGAGGCCGGCGCCGACAGCGATCTCAGATTGTGCGGAATGCACATGATGGACAGCTGCCGCAGCGAGAAGGCATTTCGCCATTTCGGCCACGACATCTCCTGCGAGGATCACGTGCTGGAGGCCGGACTCGGATTTGCCGTCGATTCCGGCAAGGCAGATTTCATCGGCCGAGACGCGGTGCTGCGGAAACGCGAGACCGGCCTCGATCGCCGGCTGGTTCAGTTCCAGTTGCGTGACCCGGGGCCCCTGCTCTACCACAATGAGCCGATTGTCCGTGACGGCGAGATCGTCGGACATCTGACCTCGGGCAGTTACGGGCATCATTTGGGCGGTGCCATTGGCCTTGGCTATGTTCCCTGCGCCGGCGAGACGCCAGCCGAGCTGCTGGCGTCATCGTTCGAGATCGATGTTGTCGGCTCGCGGGTGTCCGCCGCCGCCTCGCTGCGTCCGCTCTACGACCCGACGGCAGAACGGGTGCGCTGCTGACAAGTGGCGGAGAGCAACAAGCATTCCCTGACCATCCGCGGCCACCGGACCAGCGTGAGTCTCGAGCCGGAATTCTGGCGGGAATTCCGCAACATCGCCGCCAAAGCAGGCCTGTCGGCCAATGAACTGGCCTCGCGGATCGACGCCGGGCGGGAGGCGGGACACAACCTCGCATCCTCGATCAGGGTGTTCGTGCTGAACCATGTCATGCACCAGGGCGCCTGTCCGACCACCGCCAGCCAGGGCAGGAATTCCAGCAGCCCGTAGGAGATGTCGGAGAACCGGCCGGTCAGCGGGCCGATCAATTCCGGGACGCCGCCTACCCGACCACCGCCAGCCAGGGGAGGAATTCCAGCAGCCAGTAGGAGATGTCGGAGAACCGGCCGGTCAGCAGCAACAGTCCGATCAGCACCAGGAAGCCACCAATGGCCTTTTCGATCATTGCCAGGTGTGGCTTGACCCGGTTGATGAGCGCCCGGGAGCGGCCGATGAAGATACCGGCCAGGAGGAAGGGGATGCCCAGCCCCATGGCGTAGGCCAGGAGGAGAAAGCCGCCCCGCCCGATGCTCTGCTCCTGCGATGCCAGGGCAAGGATGGCACCGAGCACCGGGCCGATGCACGGAGTCCAGCCAAAGGCGAAGGCAAGGCCCAGGAGATAGGCGCCGGCATGGCCGCCGCCCCGAAGATTGCTGCCGGGCCGGAATTCGCGATTCAGGACCGGGATCCTGACCAGGCCGAGGAAATGCAGGCCGAACAGGATAACCACGCCGCCGGCGATCTGCCCGAGGAGGATCTGGTTGGCAAGAAACAGGCCGCCGATTGCCGTCGCTGCCAGTCCGAGCAGCACGAAAATGGTCGACAGGCCCAGCACGAAGAACAGCGCCGAGATCGCGGCCCGCCGGTTGACGGTCCGGTCCGGAAGCTCCGAGAATGCAACCCCGCTCATATAGGCGACATAGGCTGGCACCACCGGCAGGACACAGGGCGAAATGAAGCTGACAAAGCCGGCGACCAGCGCAATCACCGCCGCGGCCGGCAGACCGGCTCCGATGATGTCTAGCCCGAACATACCGTTGCCACCTTTATCCTGCCAGGCCAATATACGGGGGCCGGCTTTGGCCGGGGCCGGCCGCTTTCCTGTGGACAAGCCGCCAGCCAAGGCCTAATTCGCCACCCATGCCGCAACAGGTTGACATTGATGCGCTGGGACTGCGATGTCCGCTTCCTGTCCTGCGCATTCGCAAGCTGATGCGCCGGCTTGCACCCGGCGATGTCCTGCGAGTGACCTCCGACGACCCGACGGCGCTGATCGACATACCCCATTACTGCAATGAACACGGACACAAGCTGATAGAACAATCCGGCGAGTCTGACAGACAAGTTTTCGTGATCGTCAAGAATTGACCGCCTCGGCCAGCCGACCCTGCCCGGCAATACCCAGTTCCGTCAGCAGGCGCTGCCGTTTTCGCATCGACCTGTGGTAGTTGCCTTCCCAGACCGGGCCGAACCCCTTGACCTCCAGCGGAAGCCGGGCAAGTTCGCAGGCGGTTTCCAGATCGGCGCGGTCCAGCCTGGCCAGCACCCGGTCGATGTCCTGCTCGTATTCCCGGAGGAACCGGCGCTGAAGCCGGCGCTCGGCGCTGTAGCGAAATGGATCAAGCGGCGAGCCTCGCAGGCGCTTGAGCCGGACCAGCAACCGGAACACCCAGATGACCCATGGCCCGAATTCCCGCTTTTGTGGCCGGCCATCCGGGCGCTTCCTGCCGGGAAGCGGCGGCGCCAGATGGTAGGAGATCCGCAGGCTGCCCTCGAATTCGGCCCGTGCCCTGGCCTCGGTGGCGAGGTGAAGCCTGGCCACCTCGTATTCATCCTTGACCGCCAGTAGCCGGTGATAGCCATCGGCCACCGCCGAGCGAAGCCCGGGATCCGGACAACGCTCCAGCAGCGCCAGGTACCGGCGGGCAAGTCCGGGCCCGCTATGGGCGGTCAGGTGCTCGGCATGCTGCCGTTGGCGGTCGGCGGCGCCCGGGAGGGTTTCCGCCTCCAGGCAATGCCGGCGCGCCTCCTCGGCGTGCAGGGCCGCCCAGCGACCGAGGGCGAATGCCCGCTTGTTGGTCTCGATTCCGGCCCCGTTCATGGTCACGGCTTCCATGATCGCCTCCAGCGACAAGGGAATGCATGCCGATTGCCAGGCATGGCCGAGAATGATCATGTTGGAATGGATGGCATCTCCCAGCAGTTTCCGGGCCAGTTGCGTGGCATCAAGGAAGTCGATTTGCCCCTCGCCGAGCGAAGCGCCGAGCCGCTGCCGCAAATCCTCGCCCGGTATCCGGAACTCGGTGTCACGGGTAAATTCGCCGGTCATGAATTCGTGGCTGTTGACGACCGCTCTTGTCTTGCCGGCGCAGGCCGCGTCCAGCACCTCGTCATGGGCCGTCACCACCAAATCGCCGCCAAGCAGGCCATGCGCCTCGCCGCGTGCCACCCTGATTGCCGATATGTCGGCGGGGCTGTCGGCGATGCGGCAATGAATTGTCACCGCCCCGCCCTTCTGCGCCAGGCCAGCCATCTCGATCATTCCGGCTCCCTTGCCGTCGAGATGGGCGGCAGTCGAGAGAATGGCGCCAATGGTGACGACACCGGTTCCGCCGATGCCGGTGATGATGAGATTATGCGTCTGGTCGATTTCGGGCAGAACCGGCAGGGGAAGCTCCGGAAGTTCGAGCGTTGCCGCCTCGCGACGGCGTGGACGCGCGCCCTGGATTGTCACGAAGGAGGGACAGAAGCCGTCAAGGCAACTGAAATCCTTGTTGCATCCCGACTGGTCGATAACCCGCTTGCGGCCGGCAGGCGTCTCCAGCGGGACGATGGACATGCAGTTCGACTGGACGCCGCAATCGCCGCAGCCATCGCAGATGTCGGGGTTGATGAAGACCCGCCGGTCGATATCCGGAAAGGTGCCCCGCTTGCGGCGCCGGCGTTTCTCGGCAGCGCAGGTCTGCACGTAAAGAATGGCGGTCACACCGCCGATTTGCCGCAGCTGTTTCTGCACCGGGTCCAGTTCGCTGCGCTCCCGGCGTTCCACCTCGGCCGGGAACTCGGAAAAATCGATATCCTCCTTGCGGTCGTAGACCAGGACGACCTTCTTCGGGCCGATGGCGACCAGCTCCCTGGCAATCCGTGCCGCGGTCAGGTTGCCGTCATTCTTCTGCCCGCCGGTCATGGCGACGGCGTCATTGTAGAGGATCTTGAAAGTGACGTTCACGTCGGCTGCGACCGAGGCCCTGATGGCCATGATGCCCGAATGGTTGAAAGTGCCGTCGCCGATATTCTGGAACACGTGGTCGGTGGTTGAAAACGGGGATTCACCGATCCAGTTGCCGCCCTCGCCGCCCATCTGGGTGAAGCCGGTGGTTTGCCTGTCCATCCACTGCACCATGTAGTGGCAACCGATGCCGGCATAGGCCCGGGAGCCCTCGGGAATGCGGGTCGAGGAATTGTGCGGACAGCCGGAACAGAAATACGGGTGCCGGTTTGCCAGGATGGCGGAATTTGCCGGGCCGGAATCTGCGCGCAAATCCGTCAGCCGCGATGAGACCCGGTCGCCGGTCCGCCCTTCCCGCTCCAGGATGGAACCAACCGCCCGGGCGATCATGACCGGCTCCAGCGCCATTCGCACCGGGAAAATCTCCCGGCCATCCTCGTCATGGCGGCCGATCACCCGCAACTGTCGGCGGCGGTCGAACACCGCATCCTTGATCTGCGACTCGATCAGCTTTCGCTTCTCCTCGACCACCACCACCAGCTCCAACCCCTCGGTCCATTCGAGCAGGCTTGCCACGTCCAGCGGCCACACCATTCCGATTTTGTAGGTGGTGATACCGCCGCTTTCGGCCGCCGCCGCATCCAGTCCGAGCAATTCAAGCGCATGGACCAGGTCGAGCCAGCTCTTGCCTGAGGATACCAACCCGACCCTGGCGCCCGGCGAGCCAAGGACTCTCCGGTCACCGCGGTTGGATCGCCAGTAGGCCCCGGCCGCTTGCAGCCGGTGGTCGACGAGGCGCGCCTCCTGCGCCCGCGGGTCGTCGACAAGCCGAATGTTCAGTCCGCCTGGCGGCAGGTCGATTTCGGGACGCCGAAGGTCGAAACGGCCCGGGTCGCCATCGACGACCGCCGTCGATTCGACCGTCTCCTTGACGCATTTCAGTCCGACCCAGTTACCGGTGAACCTGGAGAGACCATAGGCCAATATGCCGTAATCGAGGATTTCCTGCACGCCGGCCGGCGACAGGATTGGCACCCCGGCATCGACGAGGGCAAGTTCCGACTGGTGCAATGTCGTCGAACTCTCGCCGGTATGGTCGTCGCCGAGCGCCATGACCACCCCGCCGTGACGGGATGTGCCGGCCAGATTGGCATGGCGCAGTGCATCTCCCGACCGGTCGACCCCGGGTCCCTTGCCATACCAGAGCCCGAAGACGCCATCATGGCGGCCTTCATTGCGCAATTCAGCCTGCTGGGCCCCCCACAGTGCGGTGGCAGCCAGATCCTCGTTCAGCGCCGGCTGGAACACGACATTCGCAGCCTCGAGCTGCGGCTGCGCCCCCTGCATCTGCATGTCGACGGCGCCGAGGGGCGAGCCCCGGTAGCCGGTCACGTAGCCGGCGGTATCCAGCCCGTCTGCCGTATCGCGAAATCGCTGTTCCAGCATCAACCTGACAAGAGCCTGCGTACCACTCAGCAGGACTGAAGAACATGAGAGGTCAAACCGGTCGGCAAGCCGGTATTTCCTGATGCTCAAATCAATCCCCGATTGCTGGAAAATGCACGAAAATTTAGTAAAGCAATTGCCTTGCAAACGAAAGTGATATCAGGATTTCACCGGAAACCGGATTCGGTCACTGGCCGAATTCACCAACCGGCGGCACGATCATGGATTGGGACAAACTCCGGATATTCAGGACGGTGGCACGGGAAGGCAGCCTGACCCGGGCCGGCGAACTCATGCATTTGCACCAGTCGGCGATCAGCCGACAGATCAAGTCGCTGGAGACCAGCCTGTCGACGACGCTGTTTCACCGCCATGCGCGTGGATTGCTGCTGACCGAACAGGGCGAATTGCTGCTCGAGGCCACCGACGCCATGGCCAGGCGGCTGGAAAATGCCACCGCCAGGATTCGCGATACACGGGACGAGGTGTTTGGTGAGTTGCGGGTAACCACCACGGTCGGCTTCGGCACGTTGTGGCTCGCGCCCCGGCTGGCAACCCTGTACAGGCGCTTCCCCGAATTCAGGATCGACCTGATGCTGGAGGAGCGGGTGCTTGACCTGGCCATGCGCCAGGCCGATGTCGCCATCCGCATGAAGGAGCCTTCCCAGGCCGACCTGGTCCGGCGACGGCTGCTTGACGTGCGGATGCGGCTCTTTGCCACCGAAACCTATTTGGCCGCCCATCCGGCACCGAAGGGCATCGGCGAGTTGAAGGATCACCGGTTGATCTGCCAGAGCTTCGACGATGAGCCCAACGGCGCCAGCGCAAGCTTCGTGGAGGATCTCGTCAAGCAGGGCATCACCACCCAGCTCAAGGTCAACAACTATTTCGGCGTTCTCCAGGGCGTCATCCACGATCTGGGGATCGGTGTCCTGCCCGACTACCTGCCCGATCATTTTCCCGAACTGGTGCAGGTGCTGCCCGAGCTGAACTCACGGGCCATCCCGGTATACCTGGCCTACCCGGTGGAGTTGCGAAGCTCCCGCAAGTTGCAGACATTCAAGGATTTCATCCTCGAGGAGACCGGCCGCAGCGAGTAGCCAATGGCCGGTCCGTCATTGGCTGCAGCGGCCCCGGATGCGACGTCGCCGGTGTCAATTCGGGAATTGCCTGACCGGCCGGTTAGTAATGATGATCCTCGATGATGGCCTGCAATTCCGGGCTGAATTCGAGGATGCGCTCCACCCGGGTCTCGCAGCTCTCGCCGCCGCCATCGCCGAAAAGGAGCGCCTGCAGGCGATCATGGAGGCTCATGAAGCCGCAGATCCGGGCCTGGGCAACCGCCTCGTGGAAGTCGGGAGTGCTGCGGGAAAGGGCATCGGCACAACCCTGGTCCTCCTGCAACAAGAACACCCTGGCCCGCCAATAGGCCTCCATCACCGGTGCGCAGTGCCGGTCGGCGATGGCAGGTCCGGACAGCAAAACCGGAAGCAGGATGACCACCAATGTCCGGCCAAGGCAGCCCATGACACCCTCGCGGGCGGTCGAAATGGCCGCACTCCTGCCAGGTGGCGGCTTGCCCTGGTCCGGGCCCGTTGCCGGCTGTCCTGGCTGTCTCACCGCGGTGGCAGCATGACGTGGTCAGCAAAGAAGATGTCGGTGAGGAATGCCCGCATCACGATCAGCCCGTTGGTGTTGTCGATCATTTCGGAACTGATGGACGGCAGCGCAAGCAACATGTCGATCACCGATCCGATACCCCTGGCGTCATCAAGCCAGCGCCGGCGAAATTCGACGCTCTCATCATCCGGTATGTCCTCCAGCAGATCGGCCAAATCCTGGACAGCGGCCCGGAAACGCATGAGGAACTGCCGGATTTGGCTCGGGCCGGAGCCCTTGCTCTCTTCCGACTTCCGACCCTGGGCCGCATATGCGAGCATGAATTCATAAGCTTCTTCAATGCGTTCGAAGGATTCCCGCATCCTGGCGGCGGTGGCAATGTCAAGCATGGCGGTCAGTCCTTTCGGGCAAGTTCAGGGCCGTGTCCCGAAATCATCGAAACCAGGTAGGCGCGGTGGCCGGGAATGAGTGAAAAGTAGACATGAACAATGACCAGGAACAGGAGCAGCATGGCGCCGAGCCCGTGGATCACGTAGATTACCCCCCAACTCGGTTCCGGGAGGATGGACGGGTTGCGTTTCCAGAAACTGGTGTCGATCCTGGCCAGCATGATCAACCCGGTCAACGCGGTGGCCAGGACAGCGATGGCGGCGGCCCAGTGATAGGATTTCTGCAAGGCGTCGTATTTTGCCGGCGCCAGCCCCACCCTTGGGCGGTTCAGGGCAATCCCGACGCCTTCCCTGACATCATCGGCCGCCGGCAGCATTCGGCCGATGCCATGGATCGCGAAGACCCGGTAGAGGTGAAACAGGATGGCGGCAACCAGGATGACGCCGCTCCACCAATGTATCGGCAGCCAGTTGAACTTGATGCCGATGATCGGCAGGAAAGCGGTTGCGCCGAGCACCAGGATGCACGCCGCCATCACCCAGTGAAACAGCCGGTCGCCGAGCCGGTGTCGTGTTCCCGTATCTCCGCCCGGATCCGCCATTCAACCTCCGTGATGCCTGGTGCCGGAATTGACCGCCCCCGCTGCAGCCGCGCGGCTGCAATCGGGGTCAGTTCTTCCTGCAAATGACACCGACCAGCACATGCAGCGAGATGACGAAGGCGGCAGCGGCAACCGGGAGCCACAACAAATCCCAGTTGACGCCTACCAGCATCTCCCGGCCGAACATGTCCTTGGTAAAGCGGAACAGGTTCACGGGATCAGGTCAGCGAACGGACCGCCCTGGCTGCAAGATTCTCCATCAGCGGAATCTTGAAGTGGTTGAAGTTCAGCGGTTGGGCACCCCTCGAGGCCACCCGGCGAACCAGGGTCTCCAACTCCTGGCTCGGAGCCTCGCCGCGGATGACATCCTCGACTTCGGTCATCCGGCGCGGCGTGCACTGCACGCCCCCGCACACCAGGGCCACATCCTCGATGGCATTGCCGGCCATCTTGGCCGCCATGGTGATGCTGACCAGGGCAAAATCCCAGGTGTTGCGGTCGGCCGCCTTCTCGAAATAGTGGCGGGCACCCGCCCATTCACCCGGCAGGCGAATGCCCAGCAGGATGTCGCCATGTTCGAGGATTGTCATTCGAGTGATGTCGATCTCCGGTCCGATGAAATACTCGCTGGCCGCCACCTCGATATCCTCGCCATCCCGGCGAATGACCATGGTCGCTCCGAGCGCAACCATCGACGGCGCGGTGTCCGACGGGGTGACTGCCACGCATCTGCTGACCTCGAACAGCGCATGATCACGATTCATTGCCGTCGGCGTGTTGGCATAGCAGGTGTTGCCGTTGGCCCGGTAGCAGGGGAAGCCGCTGCGGTAATAGACGCACCTCGTATCCTGGGAGACATTGCCGCCAATCGTTCCGGCATTGCGGATCTGCGGCGAGGCCACCTTCGATGCTGACAATGCCAGCACCGGGTATTTCTCCCAGACCAGGGAGTTTTCAACGATATCTGTCAGCGTGGTGGCGGCGCCAATATAGAGACCGCCATCCTCCGTTTCCTCGATGCCGGCAAGCTCGGCAATTCCACCGACATCAACGACAACCGAAGGCTGCTTCACCCGGTCTTTGAACCAGCCGAGGCTGTCCTTGCCGCCGGCAATGATCCAGGCATCGTCAAACTCGCCAAGCAGATCCGAGGCTCCCTGCACCGAATCGGGTCGGTAGAGTTCAAAATTGTGCATTACATCTGACATGGTTCTTCCTCCCGCCCCTTACACCGTGTTGGTTGCAAGCGGCTTGTGCGATTGCGGTTTGCCTGCGGCGGCATTCACGATCATGTCGGTCACAACCGGGATCCGGTTGAAGAGATGACCGCCGAGCGCATCCGATATCCCGCACAGCACGGCAGCCGATGCCGAGCCCTGCAACGGTTCGCCGACACCCCTGATACCCATCGGGTTTTGCGGGTCCGGCTCGTTCACCGCCCCCCACTGCGTGTCCAGCGGAACATCGAGATAGGATAGCGGCTTGCCGTGATAGAAGGATGTTGCGTTCGGAATGCCGTAGGCCGGGTCGTAGACATGGCGCTCGGTCAGCGCCAGGCCAAATCCCATGACCGCCCCGCCCCGGGATTGGGCGGCGAGTCCGGTCGGATGGTTGACAATTCCGCAATCCGAAACGGTGAGGAAGTCGAGAATCTCCACCGCACCGGTTTCCAAATCGACATCCAGCTCGACAAATGACGCCGTCAGCGCCGGCGCCGTCGCATCCTTGGGTATCGTGTCCTTTGCCACCCCGACAAGACCGGTCCCGGCAATCGCCATCGCCGAGGCCCGGGTCATCTCGTGGATGTCCTCGGGAAGCACCTGTCCGGAATATTTGTCGCCCATCTCGATGGCCATTCCGGCAGCGTCGGCAAAACTCATTACCGCGCTCATGTCGGATTTCCTGACGATACGCTCATCGCTGATGTCGTAATCATCGGGGCTGCCGCCATGGGCGGAGGCCGCAATCTCGAGAAGCTTCGCCTTCGCATCCATTGCCGCGACATAGTTGGTCCTGGCCATTGTGAAGCTGGTATTCGAGCCGAACTGGCCAAGATTATAGGGGATGTGCTTGGCGGTGCCGCCACGCTCGATGACGACATGATCCCAGTCATAGCCCAGCACCTCGGCCGCCACGCGGGAGGTCGACCCGTAGGAATAGGTGCCGAGGTTTCCGACGCCGGTATGAACATGCAGGACGCCATCAGGCGTGATTCTCAACAACCCGTCGAAACCGGCAGCGCCGGCCGAATGGTAGGCCGAGGCCACGCCGTAGCCGCGTGCCCTTGAGCCCATCTGCTCGCCGGCACCGGCCGACCGTTCGTTCCATCCAAACATCTCGGCGCCCTGGGTGAGGGCTTCCTTGAGGAATGCGGAGGTCAGCGGTCCCTGTTTGGCACCGATCTTTGCGCCTTCGCCGCCATGCCCGGGGGCATTCACCTCGCGGATTGCCACCCGGTCGATTCCGAGTTCACGCGCCGCCTTGTCGATGAGCGGCTCGAACATGTTGGCCGTCTGGTTCTCGCCGGGCCCACGCTGCGGCCCCTTGGGAACCGTATTGGTCAAGACTGGAACGGCGCGGAAGCGCATGCTGGGCGGCTGGAACACGATACTGAAGGCATTGCCGACATTGCCGAAATCCGGAAAGCCGGTGGTCGGACCCAGATCCTGGATCACGAAGATGTCGGCGGCGGTAATGCGTCCATCAGCGGCGAATCCGAGCTTGGTCCAGCCCTGGAATCCCGAGCGCGCCATGCCGTTGGCATATTCTTCGGCCCGCGACACCCGCATGTGGCAAGGTCTGCCGCCAAGCTTCTTCGACATCAGCGCCGGCAGCGCCATCAACGGATATGACGTCCCCTTGCCGCCGAACCCGCCGCCGCAATACTCGGCGACGAAGACCAGATCCTTCAATTCGATGCCGATCATGCGGGCAAGGCCCGGTTGGGCAAATGACGTCGATTGGGTGGATCCCCAGACATGGCACTTGCCGTTTTCCCAAAATGCGGCGGCAGAGCGGGGTTCCATGGCATGGTGCGAATTGGTGGCGTGAACAAAGGAGTCCTCAACCACCACTGCCGCCTCGGCAAACCCGGCCTCGACATCGCCGAAACTCCATTCGACCGGCGTCGATCCCCTCGGGAGCTCATCCTCGGCCGCAAGGGCAAAATCCTTGCCGGTCCACTTCAATTCGTGGAAGTCGATGCCGCGCCCCGAGACGTTACCGCCCTCGATGGCGTTGGCGCCGCCCGGCCTGAGGCTGTCGAGCGGATCAACCACGAAAGGCAGCATTTCCAGATCGACGCGCAGCGCGGCAACGGCATCGGCCGCCGCCTGTTCGGTTTCGGCGGCAACGGCAACAATCGGTTGGCCGTAATATTTCGGCTCCGAGGTCAGAATCGGGAATCCGGTGACATCCGGCTGCTTGACTTCTTCGGGCAGCAGCACCGCCACGAAACCCGGAACCTTCATGGCCTCGCCGGCGTCGATCGATTTCACCTTCGCATGCGGCATCGGCGAACCGTAGAACTTGACATGTGCCATGCCGTCGGCCCGGAAATCCTCGGCGTATTTCGCCGAACCCGTGACCTTCGCCTCGATATCCGGAGGCGTGAAGTCTTTACCTATCAGTCTGTAAGCCATGATTTACACCTCCCTCGCTGCCTTCATGACGCCGTTCAAGTAATGCTCGTAGGCGCCACAACGGCAAAGATTTCCGGACATCGCCACCCGGGCGTCCTCCCTGGACGGGTTCGGATTGCTGTTCAGAAATGCCACCCCGGCCACGACCTGTCCGGGCGTACAAAAACCGCATTGCGGAGCCAACTCATCGATGAAGGCCTGCTGCACCGGGTGCAGCGTGCCGTCGGGAGCAGCGATTCCCTCAACGGTGACGATCTCCATGCCGCGCATGCGGTGCGTCAGAATCGAGCAGGAATAGATGGTCCTGCCATCGGCCATGACGGTACAGGCGCCGCATTCGGCCTGGTTGCAGCCGATCTTGGTGCCGGTCAGCCCCAGCCGGTAGCGGATGGTGTAGCCGAGCGTCTCGTTTGGCGCCACGTCGAGATGGTGGGTCCTGCCATTCACCGTGAGTGACATCATCCGCTCAACGCCGCGGGCATCTGCCCGGGCCGGAGTTGCCGTCGAGAACAGGTAGGATGACCCGCCGATGACGATCCCCGAGCACACCACGCCGCGCAGGAAATTGCGGCGAGTCACATGCTGGGGGCGCCAGGGCTTGATATCGCCGCCCCCGGCAATCTCGGCGATTGCCGGTCCTTCCGGATAATCGGTTGTCGGATCATACGGGCCTGCAGCATCCATATCGAAATTCCTCCCGGTAACGGGGTCCGATGCCCGGCCTTCACGGGCAGATGCTCTCGGGGCAGACGCAGACATGGACCAGTGGTAACATTTGCATGTTGTGGCCAGGTGGCGAGAGAGTCAAAGAAAACCTGCAATCCCGACTGCACGGGTCGGGATTGAGACCTTGGCCGCCATGGCCGGACGGAGGCGCTCTCGGCCGCGAGGCGGGTCGTACACCCCCGGTTCGTTTTCGAGGAGTACGCTGCAAGCCATTGTGTTTGTGTCACAATGCTGGAGCTGCACCATCCGGGATCGGCCGGATTGCCCGGGTGGAAATACCACAATTCCATGTCACGTACCGGATGCAGAATGGCGGCGCCGACGGACACGGCCACCGGTACCGGCGCCACATTTTCTTGTCGATACCTGGCCGTTTGCCACAAGGTGGTGATTTGACCGGTGGAAAAGATGCATTGGATGCGTTGATTCGTTCCTGGTAACGGCAATGCCAGCACGAAGGATGCGGGTATCGCCTGGTGCAGGAGACGGACGTGAATCGCTGCCATGCCACCCGTGTCGGCATGGCGGCCTGACAATTGCGGTCAGGAGGTATATCGACGGCCCCGGCAGTTCACCGACCGGCGCGGTGACTCGCTCGACGCCAGGAGGCAAGATGGCAATTTGGACCGGGAGCCCGATCAGTTCGACATCATTCGTCTCGGCATTACGCTGCAGCACGTGGATACGCGGGCCGCAAGGTGAATGGATGTGCCTGCCGTGGTCTCTCTCTTGAATTCGGCCTCTACATGCAGGCGGCGACGCGATGGGATGGCGACAATCATTGGATGATCTGACGGAGGCCGCCATGCCGCATCATGTTCCGGCGCGTGGCTTCGATGCTGCCGAATTCGAGGCGCGGACCCAGCGGGCGCAGGCGGACATGGCCACCTCCGGCCTGGCCGGCCTGTTGCTGATGACCGAGCCGGAGGTGCGGTATTTCACCGGATTCCAGACCCAGTTCTGGCAAAGTCCAACCCGGCCGTGGTTCGTCCATGTCCCGGCCAGCGGCAAGCCGGTGGCGGTGATTCCCGAAATCGGTGCCAGGTTGATGCGGCGTGGCTGGCTCGATGACATCCGGACCTGGCATGCGCCGGCGCCGGATGATGACGGGATCAGCCTGCTGATCGAGTTGCTGACGCCGCTGGCCGGCCACCGGCAGCGCCTCGGCGTATTGAAAGGCCACGAAACCCTGCTGCGCATGCCGCTAGGCGATTGGGAGCGGCTCCTGGCGGCATTGCCCGGACTTCAGGTCGTCGACGCCACCAGCCTGGTGCAGGGGTTGCGCATGACAAAATCCCCGGCCGAAATCGACAAGATCGCCCATGCCTGTTCGATTGCCTCGTCGGTTTTTGACGACATGCCGGCAATGGCAAGCATCGGTCAGTCGCTCGAGAGCGTATTCCGGGCATTTCGCGGGGCATCTATTGGCGATGGCGCCGACGACATTCCCTACCTTGCCGGGGCTGCCGGGCCGGGCGGCTACGGCGACGTGATTTCGCCTCCCACCGATCAACCGTTGCGGGAAGGCGATGTCCTCATGCTGGATACGGGCCTGACCTGGGACGGGTATTTCTGCGATTTCGATCGCAACTGGTCGCTAGGGCCTGCCGGCGACCAGGCAAGGCGGGCGCATGAACTGCTGTGGCGGGCGACCGAGGCCGGGATGGAGATGGCTCGCCCAGGCAATCGCTGCAGCGACGTATTTCACGCCATCTCGGCAACCATCTCCGGGATGGATGAGACCGGCGGAAGCGTCGGCCGGTTTGGGCATGGTCTCGGGATGCAGCTCACCGAACAGCCATCCATTGCCGCGTTCGACGATACCGTGCTGACCGAAGGCATGGTGCTGACCATCGAGCCGTCCATGGCATGCGGCCCCGGCCTGATGATGGTCCACGAGGAAGACATCGTGGTCGGCCCGGATGGCGCCAGGCTGCTGACCACCCGCACCGCCACGGAATTACCGGTCATTTGAACGTTCGGTGGCGTGCCTTGCCTCCGACCGATGACCCGCCAGCCGCTGTCGCGGCCGGCGCAGTGTCGGGCCGTCATCGCCGCTTTCGACGCTTTCCATGGTGTTGGTGGCAGGCCGGTCAGGCCCGAGATTTCATTACCCAATTGTAATACAGCCGCGACTAGCCTAGCCTCGGCAGAAGATCGGGCGCTGGAGATCTCCAGTGAAGTCGATATCCACGAAACCACCAAACGAGGTACAATTCCGTGACCAAATCCAACAGTATCATGACTGGCCTGGCAACAGGCATCATGCTTTCGTCTGCCGGCGCGGCCTATGCCGAATGCGGCGAAGTCTCCATTACCGAGATGAACTGGGCCTCGTCCCAGATCATTACCGAGGTATCCAAGTTCCTGATGGAGCAGGGCTATGGCTGCACTGTCGAAAAAGTTCCGTCTGCGACAACCACCTCGGTGGCATCGCTGGCTGAAAATGGCGAACCGGACATCGTCACGGAGCTCTGGCTCAATTCGACCGGAGATGTCTATCGCAAGCTTGAGGACGAGGGAAAGGTTGTTCGCCTGACCGATGTGTTTGATCCCGGCGGGATCGAGGGATGGTGGATCCCGGCCTACCTGGCAGAGTCGAACCCGGAGCTGACCACCATCGAGGGCGTTCTTGCCAATCCCGACATGGTCGGCGGCCGGTTCAACAACTGTCCGGATGGTTGGGGCTGCCGGATCGTCAATGACAACCTGGTCGAGGCGCTGGGAATGCGCGACAGCATGGAGATCTTCGATCACGGTTCCGGTGAGACGTTGGCGACGTCAATCGCTGCCGCCTACGAGGACGCGGAGCCCTGGTTCGGCTATTACTGGGCGCCGACTGCCGTGCTTGGCAAATACCCGCTGACCCAGGTCAGGATTGGCGACGTTGATGCCGACATCCATCTCGGAAACCAGGACAAGGAAAATGCGAATCCGGGCGTGTCCGATTTTCCGCCTGCACCTGTGCTGACGGTTGCCACCGCGTCACTTGCCGATCGCGAGCCTGCGATTGCCGAATTGATGGGCAATGTCAGCTTCGAGATTTCCATTCTGAACGGCCTCCTGGCCTGGCAGGACAATAACGGCGCCTCGGCTGAAGAGGCGGCGGTGTATTTCCTGACCAACAATTCGGACATCTGGTCACAATGGATCAATGACGATGCCCGCGAAAAACTGGCGGCGCTGATCAACTGATCAGGCATTGCGTCCGGTCAGCCCTGCAGGCCAGGCCGAAGGACAGATCACGGGGCGAGGCTGAGCCCGCCCCGTGAATACGAGAAAGGTCAATCCGACATGGCAACTTACGACTTCGTGTTCAACGGCCTGGGTTTGCGCGACTGGTGCGATGCCGATCAGGCGGGCGACACGCCGGTATCGATGGCAGACCTGCTGGCCAAGACTGGCGGTGGCGACGAGAGCACGGTCTGGAACCTGCCATTCCCGTCACTCGATGCGTTGAACGAGGCCTGCGAATCTGTCGCCCAGTCGCGTGACGTCACCAGGGGAGTCGAGCAAGGGTTTCTTGCCGCCAAGGATGTGCTGCGCTTTGTCCTGGATCCGCTGACCCAGCCCCTGAGCTGGTTTCTTGATGGCGCATTGGCGACATTCGAGACGGTGCCCTGGTGGATCATGTTTCCACTGCTGATGCTGGTCGTCTACCTGGCTTCGAAATCGGTGCGGCTGGTCGTGTTCGTGACCGCCTGCCTGGCGTTCCTGGCATTTGTCGACCATTACGATCACGCCATGCAGACGCTGGCGATCATCTTTGTCTGCGCCTTCCTGTGTGTCCTGTTCGGCGTTCCGATCGGCATTGCCATGTCCAGGAACGACCGGATGCAAAGAATGACCATCCCGGTGCTGGACATGCTGCAGACCCTGCCACCTTTCGTCTACCTGATTCCCCTGATCTTCCTGTTCTCGGTCACCGAGCCGAAACTGTACGGCATTGCCATCATTCTCTACGCGATCGTGCCGGTCATCCGTTTGACCGATCTCGGCATCAGGCTGGTGGACAAGGACGTCATCGAGGCGGCGGACAGTTTCGGCATGACTGACCGGCAGAAGTTGTTCGGCGTTCAGATTCCACTTGCCCTGCCCAACATCATGGCCGGCATCAACCAGACCATCATGATGAGTCTTGCCATGGTCGTGATCGCCTCGCTGGTGTCGGCACCGGGACTGGGCGTGCTGGTCCTGCGTGGTATTCGCAACCTCGAATTGGGTGTCGGGCTGGTTTCGGGGTTGGGCATCGTTCTCCTGGCCATCATCCTTGACCGGGTCACCAAGGCCGCGCTTGACCGCGTGAATGCGGCGCAGAAACACTAGCGGGAGCAGAATGTTGTCAACCGACATCAAGATTTCGATCCGCAATCTCTACAAGATCTTCGGGGCCGAACCGAAGGTTGCTCTTGAACATGTGCTCGCGGGAACCAGCAAGGCCGATCTCCTGAAGGAGCACCGTCACGTGCTTGGCCTCAAGGATATCAATGTCAACATGTTGAATGGCCAGATCACCGTGATCATGGGATTGTCCGGTTCCGGAAAGTCGACGCTGATCCGCCATCTCAACCGCCTGATCGAGCCCACTTCCGGCGAGGTGGTGGTGGATGGCGAGGATGTGCTGGCCTATGATGAGGAAGGGTTGCGCAGGCTTCGTCGCGAGGCCATGTCGATGGTCTTCCAGAAATTTGCCCTGCTGCCGCATCGCACGGTGGCAGAAAACAGCGGTACCACGCTCAAGGTTCGCGGTGTCGCCAAGCGGGATTATCTCGTGGAGGCCGACAAGTGGCTCGACCGGGTTGGTCTGCACGGTTTTGGCGACCACTACCCGCACCAGCTATCCGGCGGCATGCAACAACGTGTCGGCATCGCCAGGGCACTGACATCGAACTCGCCGATCATGCTGATGGACGAGGCGTTTTCGGCCCTCGATCCACTGATCCGCACCGACATGCAGGATTTGCTGCTGGAACTTCAGACCGAACTGCACAAGACCATCGTCTTCATAACCCATGACCTGGACGAAGCGCTGAAGCTTGCCGATCACCTGGTCATTCTCAAGGATGGCTACGTGGTACAACAGGGTGAGCCGCAGCAGATCCTGCTGCAGCCGAATGATCCGTATATCGAGGACTTTGTCAGCGACATCAACCGCGCCAGGGTTTTGCGGGTCCGGTCGATCATGATCCCGATCGAGGATGGCGAGATACCGTCGGATGCCCATGGCGAAGTCGGCGTGGATGATACGCTGGAGAGCATGATTGCCCGATCGGGCGGAGACACGTCGCATTCATACGTGGTGACCCGCGACGGCGAGGCCGTGGGCACGCTCGAGATGACCAGCCTGGTCAAGGCCCTGGTTCCGCGTGTTGCATCGGAGGCAGGTGCCAGGAAATACTGACCCGGAGCAGGCACGAGTTGCAATGGCGATCCCTGCGCCCGACCTCCTGGCCTGCCGGCGCCGACCCCGCCGGTAGCCGACGAATACGGTGCTGACCGGCCCATGCGGCATTGGTGCCGGTTTCAGCTGGTGTCTGCCTTTTCCTGCTGGGCGAAGAATGATGTGTCTCCAGGGACTTCCGGCAGTTCCATCTCGTAGGCTGTGCAGCGCACTCTCCCCGACACGTCACCGCGCACCAGTTCATGCGTCAACCGGCTTGGCAAATGGTTCGGGCTCAGTTCGATGGCATCTTCTGCATAATAGGTGGCGATGTAGAGCGTCCGCGGCCGGTCCGAGAGGTTCGGTGTCGAGCCATGCAACAGCCTGGCGTGCATGAGACAGGCCGAACCGGCCCTGCCCGTGCATTTGACGATGTCGTTCCGGTGCAATTCCATCACCCCATCCGACACTGCGCCGGTGAACACGCCATCGTGCCAATGCGGGTGAATTGGACCCCGGTGGGTTCCGGGAACGACTTCCAGCGGCCCGTTTTCGAGAGTGACGTCATCGATGAATACGAGGCAGGTGATCATGTCATCATTGGACATGGGTTCGAACGGGAAGTCCTGGTGCCATTTCACTTCGGTGGCAGTTCCGGGAAGCTTGGAATTGATCTTGCCATGGTGGAACCGCAGGTTCGGACCGATCAGATCGACGCAGAACTCCACCGTTCTTGCACTCCGCATCACCGATGCAAATTCGTCGGACAGTTCTTCCGGCGATTGTACCCGGCGCAGGCCGGGAGTCCGTGAGGTGTGACCGGGCTGGAGATCAAACCGGCAGCGTCCATCCAGGGTCTCGCCATAATCACTGGAATGGCCGCGGCTCTCCTCGACCCAACCGGCAAAGACCTTGCGCATTGCTGCCAACTGTTCGGCGCTGACTGCGTCCTCGACAACAAGAACGCCATCTCGCCAGAAGGCGCCTTTTTGGCTTTCTGACAGGATGCTCATGCCAACCGGATTAGTTCACCCGGCGTGATTTGCAAGACAAATTGGTGAAGACGGAGGCGGTGCCGACAGGAAGCGATTGGTGCAATGGCAAGAGCTGGCCCCGGCCGGCAAGACGGCCCGTCAGCCACGCCGCTGGCGGGAGGACCGTCCGTGCGGCCAGCCTCATGCAGGGGCAGCATGCAGGCTGAAGTGAAGGCATGGCCGGGGCCGTGGCGGCGCGTGGCCGGTTTCTTGAACACGGCCGGGCGATGGGATATGCAGCCTGCAGTTGAAGGGTAGACGAAATGCCAATTGCAGCGTCAGAACTCAGGCAGTTGATCGAGGACGCGTTTCCCGAGGCAAGCGTGACCATCACCGACCTTGCCGGAGATGGCAATCACTTTGCCGCCGAGGTCATCGATGAGAGTTTCCGCGGCATGAACCGCGTGCAGCAGCAGCGGGCGGTCTATGCGGCCCTGAAGGGCAAGATGAGCGGACCAAATGGCGAATTGCACGCATTGGCGCTGACAACCAAGGCCAGGGAGTAGGTAATGTCCAGCAATATCGGTGACAGCATCCGCAGCACGGTGGATGCCAATGATGTCGTCTTGTTCATGAAGGGAACAAGGCAGCGACCACAATGCGGTTTCTCGTCCCGGGTGGCGGAGGTGCTCGGCTACATCGATGTCGATTTTGCCGATGTCAACGTGCTGGCCGACGAGAATCTCCGAGAGGGCATCAAGGAATTCTCGGACTGGCCGACCATTCCGCAAATCTACGTGAAGGGCGAGTTCATCGGCGGTTGCGATATTTTCCTGGAAATGACGCTGTCAGGTGAGCTGGATGAAACGCTGTTTGACGGCAGCGACATCAGTTTCAACAGGGAGGCAGCCGAAAGGTTGCGCGAGCACAACCGCTGACGCGCCATCCGGCCCGGTCGATTATCCGGTGCCCTTCCTGTCCGATTCGCCGGCCATGATCTGGATCTTCTTTTCGATATCGTCGGCAAGTTGAATAATCCGCTTCATCTGCTGGGCGAGGATTTCCTGGTCCGGCGTACCGACCTTACGCGACGACTCCCTTGCCAAACTGTCGGCCAGTTGCAATCCGGCCAGCATGAACATCTGCGATGGCGGCATGTTCTGGTTGGCCCGCGCCATTTCCGCCAGCTGGTCGTTCAGCACCTGGGCCGCAGCCGAGACCGCCTCCAGTTCATCCTGTTTGCAACCGACCGAATAACGGCGCTCTCCAGCGACAATATCAACTTCCGGCACTGGATCTCTCCGCCAATTTCTGAACCTCTCCGAGCGCCGAATCTATCCTGGCCAAATCCTCCTGGCGATTCCTGAGCAGCTCCTCGACATCGGGAGACGATGCTGCACCATCGGCAGAGCCCCTTCTCTTCTCGGCCAATTGTGTCTTCAGGCTGTCAATTTCCGCCTCGCGGGCCTCGACTCTCCGTTCCAACTCCGATTTCTTCCAGACTGCCGCGTCCACCGCACTACGCTTGGCAGCCAGTTCCGTCCGCAGGCTGGCAAATTCGCTGGCCGAACTGGCCGCTACCCTGTCAAGCGACTGGTTTGCGCTCTCCAGGGTCGAGATTGCCTGCTCAACGAGAGCTCCGAGTTGTTCGTCCATCCTGTCCTCAGCACCGCTTCATCGATTCGGGTCATCGACATCAACAATTAGCGCAATTCATCCGGCGAATACAGAATCGGCGTGTCATCCAGAGATTCTAATTGTGCAGTGATGTGTGGTGCCTCACAATAGAAGCTCAGGCACATGCTCTATCACTTCCGGCTGCCCTGTTCCGGCTTCCGCCATGCCGAGGTGGTACTCGGCGGCGAGAGCTTCACGGCGCTGGCCGAGGGGCTGCAGGGGCAGTTGGGCGGGGCCCCGAAGGAGCACCGGGTAGGCAACCTGTCGGCCGGCTTCCGCAATCTCGGCAAGGAGGTCGCCGAGGACATGACCGAGCGCCGACGGTTGGGTCTCCCGGTCTTCGCGCCCCGAGCGTTTTTCTTGGCGTGCTTCGCGACCCTGAAGGACTCAAGGTTGGGCAGATTTTCCCCCGGCTCCCCACCGAAATCAGGTGCCGGTGGGCCTTCGGACGGTGCCTGGCCGGCTGCGCAGTGGGGCCAGCTGCGCAACGTGCCGGCTGGCCGGATGGGTTTGGCAACCGGTTAGGTCCGGGTCAGCCGAACATCAGCGAGGCGTTCCGGTGCTCGATGGGATCGGAGACCACGAGGCCGCCGCGGTATCGGTTCGAGGCAGCATCAAGATACCGGTACTGGATGGTCTTCAACTGGTCGCCATAACGGCGCCGAAGCCTGTCGGCGGATGGCTGCACATGAATGTTGTCGACATGGCCCGAGCAGTAAGCATGGCAGGCGACGGGATAGAGCAATGCGGAACAGACGATGTCACAGACCTGGAGGCCGGCGTGATTGTCGCTGTGGCCGAATGTGGGCAACTCGACGATGCGCGGATAACGCCGTGCTGTCGCGCTGAACTTCTGGGTGAAGATCGAATGGGAGACGCGGACGTTCTTGAACTTGTTCCGGCTGTCGGCGATGCAGGCGCCGATGTCGTCGGTTCGGGTCAGGTGGTGGTCGAAGTAGCTGCATATGCCTTGTATCGACGAGGTGTAGACCGGCGTGGCGTCGAAAGCCGCGCCGGGAGCCTTGATCCAGATGCGGGCGACGAGTCGGACCTCGAAACGTTGCAACAGGCCCATTATGCGATCGAGAAAGCCGTGGGCATGGAGTCGTTGGCGCGCGTTTCCTCGTGTCGCGTTCCTGCGGATTTCGGCACCCTTGATTTCGGGAAGGATACGGTCAAGCGGCCGTGGCGACGGATAGGACAGTTTCGGAAAATACCTGTGCTTCAAGGCAAGGAAGTCGGCCGTGAAGGTCACGAGGTCTGCGGTGTCGACGAAGAGTCCGCCGATGACCAGGACGGTTGATCGTTCGGTTGCGGCGGGTCGGCCAGCGCTCCGAGGTCCCCCGCCTCGTCGATGAAGCAGATTTTCATCCCGGCCCCAAAAAATGGCTATGGCCACCATAGGGTGGCCATAGGGTCCGCCGCCCACTACGGGGTCGACAATTCAGAAGTTCTGAGAACATCATATGCAAGATCCGGGCGAGCCTGTCAATCCGGCCTGTCCCCGTTCCAAGGCCATCCAAAAGTCGCAATTCCGCCGTCTGACAGGTATTTCGGCTCCTGCCTGCCATCTAGGCCGCCATGTTGCCGGCCTTCCGACATCGGTGCCATAATTCGGCTGGCCATCCAGAAGTGATGGCTATGGGGTCGGCCATCATGGCCGCAACCTCTCCCGATTCCGACATTCCGCTCGCCGAGGTCGAGGTCCGCCTCGTACACAGCATGGACGAGAAGGCACGCTGGGATGCATTGGTGCGCGAGCATCACTACCTGCCCTGGCGCCGCCTCTTCGGCAAGGCGCTGCACCATGTCGCGGTTCATGATGATCGCTGGCTGGCACTGATCGGCTGGCAGGTCGGCGCCTTCAAGGTCGGCGCCCGCGACCGCTGGATCGGCTGGACGGCCGAGCAGCAATTCTCCCGCCTGCACCTGGTGGCCAATAATGCCCGCTATGTCCTGCTGGGCCGGGAGCGACCGCGCAACCTTGCCTCCCGGGTGCTGGCACTCAGCCTGGCAAGATTGTCGGCCGACATGATGCAGGTACATGGCTACCCGGTATACCTGGCCGAGACCTTCGTCGACATCTCGAGGTTCGCTGGCACCTGCTACCGGGCATCGAACTGGCAGTCGCTGGGCCTGACCCGTGGCTTTGCCCGCCGGCCGGGCACCTCGCCTCGCTGGCACCATCACGGCCAGGCCAAGGAGGTCTTCGTCATTCCACTCCATGCCGATGCAGATGCTCTGTGCAGACACCGCACCCCATGCCATGAATGGCAGCGAGGATGCACCCCTTCCGGATGCCCGGCTCCTGGGCTCGCTGCATGACCATCTTGCCGGCATGCCGGATTTCCGCCGGGCACGGGGACAGCGCTACTCCCTGGCCTTCTACTTCACCATCATGATCGCTGCCGGCCTGTGCGGCTATCGCGGCTATACCGCCTTTGCCGAATTCGCCCGCCGGCTCGACCAGGAACAGCTGGCCGCCATCGGTGCCTTCCGCAGCCCGTCAAGGGGGCTCTACACCACGCCGGTGGCCACCTCCTTCCTGAACATCTTGCAGCATATGCCGCCCGATGCGCTCGATGCGGTGTTCCGGGACTGGGCCGCTTCACGCAGTGATGGCGGTGCCGCCCTGGCACTGGATGGCGACCATCAGGGGCGCCTCCCGGCAACTGGAGGGGGATGAGAAAATCATCACCATTGCCGCCGTCGAACACGGCACCCTGGTGGTCGGCAGGTCCGGGTTGCCAAAGGCACGAACGAGATCCCGGCCCTGCGTGATCTCGCGGCTCGGCTCGGCAAGCGGATCATCACTGCCGATGCCATGCATGTCCAGCACGAGACCGCGGCGGCCCTTGTGGATGCCGGCGGCGATTACGTGCTGACCGCGGTCAAGGGCAACCAGAAGGAGATGCATGAGCAACTGCGCCGGTTCGGTGGCTGGGATGGCGGCAGGATGCATGCGGAAGACGCGGGCAAGCAGCATGGCCGCATCGAGCAGCGCCACTGCACGGTGGTTGATATCTCCGGCCCGGAATGGAACAGCTTCTGCCGCCTGCAGCCAGGCCTTTCGCATCATCCGTTATCGTGAAGTGGTCAAGACCGGCAAGCGCAGCATCGAGACCGTCTACGGCCTGCGCTCGGGAAGGATCAGGCCGGCGCCCGGGAGATTGCCGGCCATGTCCGTTCACATTGGCAGATCGAGACGAAATTACATTACGTCCGCGACTTCACCTATGACGAGGATCGCTGCCGGGCCCATGTCGGCAATGTTCCCGAGAATTTGGCGGCCATCTCCAACATGGCGATCTCGCTGATCAGGCTCGATGGCCGCTTCCGTGCCGCCGGCCAACCGGCACTTCGCTGCCAGGCCCCTGGAGGCGCTTGATGCCGTCATGCGCTGACGGCACCAGCAGAGACCCATTCATCCCGTATCGCTCCTTGAGGTCCGGCCCCTGGCCGGGCCCGGCGGAGCCATGGGTCCGGCACGTCTTCGGCGCAGGATCCGGGCAGGAATCGCCACCGACCAGCTTGACTCGTCTGTAGACGACCCCGACATGACCGCCGGATGACGACTGGGTCCCGGAAGCAGGGGCTGGATCTGGTCATGGCTGCCGACTATTGAATGGGCCTGTCCCCGTTCCAGAATTTCCAATCATGCATTGATATCCTGGCTTCCGGCTGTGTCGGGTTGCGTGTCGGGGGGCTTGCATGGCCGGCACTCTGTGCCGGCAGTGCGTCACGGAGGTTGTTCCGGTAGCTCGTCGGTGGCGATGGTCACGAGGAACTGGTCCCGGTGCTGGAAGACGACATGATTGGCCAGGATCTTCAGCTGGTCCAGCATCTGGTAGCGGGCCACCCATCGCCTGCGCGCCGCCTTCCACCGGCTGCAGACCATCTGGCATGCGCTCTGCATCAGGAGGGCAATCATGCCTGACATCGCCAGCACGCTGGAGAGGGTCCTGGATCCATGGCCAGTTGCCCCGCCTGGCCCCATGAATTTACTCGTATAACGTCGCATGACTACCCGGCTTGCAGGTCAGGATGAAGTGCCCGCCGGCATCGCTGATCGCCTCGCAGACCGGCTGGCAGCAATAGAGATCATCACCCAGACAGATCGGCTGACGCCGGTCGACGAACGATTGATGCGCGACATGGTCGAATTTGGGCGAGACCTGCACCGATCCGGTGACATCGCTGCTCACTTGAGCAGGGGTGTCACGTCGGTTGCCCCGACATGCATTTCGCTTATCGGCTAGGGCATGATCTACGGCCCGTCGTATGGTGATGCCGTCCTTGCCGTGCTGCTGTTCGGCGGCTCGATGACGAGGACCACTTCTTCCTGCAATGGGAAACACTCCGCACCATTCCTGCAACCTGTAGCACATTGGCGAGGTTGCTTCCGCAGCAGGCAGTCCATCGGTCGCCGAATGCACCCGTGCCAGTCCCTGGCGGGTGTCGATTTTCGTGGAATTGTCGTGATCCCACTGCCCTGCCCCGCTTGCGTTTTCGACCGCATAGGGTAAGAGCGGAACACCTTGCCGCTATCTCCGGAAACAGCCTGGAAAGACGTCATGAATTTGGCAGAATTGAAGACCATGCATCCCGATCACTGGCGTCTTGCCTGCGCCGTCAGGGTGTTGGCGATGGATGCAGTGCAGGCAGCAAGATCCGGGCATCCGGGCATGCCGATGGGAATGGCGGATGTGGCAACAATCCTGTTCCAGCGTCATCTCAACTTCGACTCCTCCTGTCCGGACTGGCCCGACCGCGACCGTTTCATCCTGTCGGCCGGCCATGGCTCCATGCTGCTCTATTCCTTGCTGCACCTATGCGGATATGCCGATTTCGACATCGACCAGATCAGGAAGTTCCGGCAATTGGGCGGGCGAACTGCAGGGCACCCGGAATACGGCCATGGCGGCGGCATCGAGACCACGACCGGACCGCTGGGCCAGGGTTTTGCCAATGCCGTCGGGTTTGCCATGGCCGAGCAGGCCATGCGCAGCCGGTTCGGCAGCAAGATCGTTGATCACCACACTTATGTCCTGGTCGGTGACGGATGCCTGATGGAGGGAATCAGCCACGAGGCCGCCGGCCTGGCCGGACGGCTGGGATTATCCGGGCTGACGGCGATCTGGGACAACAACAACATCACCATCGATGGCGAGGTCGGCTTGAGCGACCTGACCGATCAGCGGATGCGATTCGAGGCGGCCGGCTGGCAGGTCATCGAATGCGACGGCCACGATCCCAACGATATCGACAAGGCGCTGACCAATGCCAGGGCGGCCAGGCGGCCGACCCTGATCGCCTGCGCCACCCGGATTGGCCTGGGCTCTCCTGGCAAGGAGGGAACGGCAAGCTCCCATGGCAGCCCGTTGGGAGAGGAGGAGATCGCGAAGACCCGGCAGGCATATGGCTGGACCGAGGCGCCCTTCGTTATCCCGGCCGACCTGAAGGCCCGCTGGGAGGAAATCGGCATGCGGGGGGTATCTGCTCGACAATCCTGGCAGTCACGGCTGGATGCGCTGCCGGCAAATCGCAGAACAGAGTTCAACCGTGTCATCGGCGGGCAGGCATCAAGGCGGCTTCGAAACGCCATCTCGAAACTGAAAGCCGAGGCGCTGGAGTCAGGGCCCAAGGTGGCAACCCGGAAATCGTCGGAGTTGGTCCTGTCGGCCATCAACCCGGTGGTGCCGGAGACCATTGGCGGCTCGGCCGACCTCACCGGTTCCAACAATACGCGCAGCGCCGATCTGTCGGTATTTGACGGCAGCAACAAATCCGGTCGCTACGTCCATTACGGCATCAGGGAGCACGCCATGGCCGCGGCCATGAATGGCATGGCCTTGCATGGCGGTATCAGGCCGTATGGCGGCACCTTCCTGTGCTTTGCCGATTATGCACGGCCGGCCATGCGGTTGTCGGCGCTGATGGGTGTCCCGGTCGTCTATGTCATGACCCATGACTCGATCGGCCTCGGCGAGGATGGTCCGACCCATCAGCCGATCGAACATTTGGCCATGCTGCGGGCAACGCCAAACATCAACGTATTTCGGCCATGCGATACCGCCGAGACCGCAGAGGCATGGCACGCTGCCCTGACCTCAATGGATCGCCCGACGGTCATTGCACTGTCGCGGCAGGCCACGCCGCAGATGCGAAACAGCCGGCGGCCCGGAAGCCCTTCGCTGCGAGGCGCCTATGTGCTCCGGGAATCCCGTTCGCCGCGCAAGGCAATCCTGTTGGCGACCGGAACCGAGGTGGCGCTTGCGGCGGTAGCGCAGGAGATGCTGGAAGAGGAAGGCATCGGGACGCGCCTGGTATCAATGCCCTGCTGGGAGTTGTTCGCCGAGCAGGACGAATCGTACCGGCGGAGAATCCTGCCGAGGGGGCCGACCAGGGTGGCGGTTGAAGCCGGGGTGAGTCATGGTTGGGAGCGCTGGCTGTGCGGCGAGAGAGGCCAGGACCGAAAGTCGGGCTTCGTCGGAATGACGGGATTTGGCGCCTCGGCCCCGGGACCGGATCTGTACCGGCATTTTGGCATAACGCCGGCAGCGATCGCCGAGACCGTGAAGGGTCTGCTTTAGGGAGATTTGAATGCGTCCCGATGCATGGGAGGCAAGGATATTGGCCGGCACCGCTGCTGGGCGAGATGCCGGTTTGAAACCGACTGGAGATGAAACGTGACTGTGAAGGTAGGAATCAACGGATTTGGACGCATTGGCCGCAATGTATTCAGGGCATTGGCGGAGTCGGGGCGTGACGACATTGTCGTTACCGCGGTGAATGATTTGGCCCCGGTTGGAACCCTGGCCCATCTGCTTGAATTTGACAGCGTCCATGGACGCTTTCCTACCGGGATCACCACCGGCGATGACTGGTTTGATGCCGGCAGCGGGCGGGTCAGCGTCTCGTCATTGCGCGACCCGGCCGAGTTGCCATGGTCAGGTATCGACATTGCCCTGGAATGCACAGGCTTCTTTGCCTCCCGTGAACTGGCGGCCGGTCATCTGAAGAATGGCGCCCGCAAGGTGCTGGTATCGGCACCGGCATCCGGCGCCGACCGGACCGTGGTCTACGGCGTCAACCACCGACAGATTGCCGCCGATGACCTGGTGGTGTCCTGCGCTTCATGCACGACAAACTGCCTGGCGCCGGTGGTGAGCGTTCTTGCCGACACCGTCGGCATCAGGCGAGGGTTCATGACCACCATCCACAGCTATACCGGCGACCAGCCCGCCCTCGATGCGGTGCACAAGGATTTGTACAGGGCGCGTGCGGCGGCGATGTCGATGATTCCGACTTCGACCGGTGCGGCCAGGGCGGTCGGCCTAGTGCTGCCGGAGCTTTCGGGCAAGCTCGACGGCGTTGCCATCAGGGTGCCGACACCGAACGTGTCGGTGGTCGATTTGTCCTTCGAGGCTGGCCGTCCGACAACTGCCGATGAAATCAATGACTGCATCAGGGCGGCAGCCGATGGTCAATTGCAGGGCATTCTCGGATATACCGACCTGCCGAACGTTTCCACGGATTTCAACCATGATCCCCGCTCCTCGGTTGTCCATACCGACCAGACCAAGGTTCTCGATGGGTCATTCTGCAGGATTCTCAGCTGGTACGACAATGAGTGGGGCTTTTCCAACCGGATGCTCGACGTGGCCCGGGTCATGGCCGAGTGCTGAGTGCCGCCGCGGGTTCTGCCGGACCGATGCGAAGCTGGAAGTCGATTGACCAAGTGGAACTCGCCGGAAGGCGGGTTCTGGTCAGGCTGGACATCAATGTTCCGCTCGAGGATGGCCGCGTGGCCGACGATACCCGGATCCTGCGGACCCGGAAAACGATCGACGAGTTGCGGCAACGGCAGGCTATCCTGATCCTTGCCTCGCATCTTGGCCGCCCCGGGGGCAAGCCGGAGCCATCAATGTCGCTGGCACAGCTGATTCCCTCCCTTGAGGCGGCCTACGAAACGCCAGTCATCTTCATGCCGTCGGCCACCGGTGCCGCGGTCCGGTCGATGATAGCGGATGCAATGCCGGGAGATGTGTACCTGCTGGAAAATCTCCGATTCGACCCGGGGGAGACCGGCAATGATCCGCAATTTGTCGGCAGCCTGGCTGCCCTGGCCGAGATCTATTGCAATGATGCGTTTTCGGCCTGCCACCGGGCCCATGCGTCGATTACGGGGGTGGCCAAACGCCTTCCATCCTGCGCCGGACGGTTGCTGGAGGAGGAACTTGCGGCGCTGGAGGCGGCGCTGGAGGCTCCGAGGCGCCCGGTGATGGCAGTTGTCGGCGGGGCAAAGGTCTCGACGAAGCTCGATATGTTGAATCACCTGGCCAGGCAGGTTGACCAACTGGTGATTGGCGGGGCCATGGCCAATACCTTTCTCCTGGCCCAGGGTTGCAGGGTTGGCCGGTCGCTGGTCGAGCCAGAGATGGTCGGCGCTGCCAGAGAGGTGATCGAGGAGGCGGACCACCAGGGCTGCAAGCTGACGCTGCCGGTCGACGTGACGATCGCCGACCGGCTGCAGGCCAATGCCCGAACCCGGTCGATCGGTCCGCGCATGGTTCCGGACGACAAGTTGATCCTTGATGTCGGACCGCAAAGCCGGACCGAAATTGCCACCCTGCTGGAACACCACCGGACCTTGATCTGGAACGGACCTGTCGGCGCATTCGAGACCCCGCCATTCGATCGGGGAACCAACGCGATCGCCGCCGCTGCCGCCAGGCTGACCGAGGAAGGCAGGTTGATTTCCGTCGCCGGCGGCGGCGATTCGGTGGCGGCACTGAACAGACTCGGCCTGGCACCGGCATTCACCTATGTGTCGACGGCCGGTGGCGCGTTCCTCGAATGGATGAAAGGACGGCAATTGCCCGGCATCGACGCCTTGTCGAGTTGAGTCTTCCGGCAAATCGGGTTAGCATGGGCAGCAAGATGAGAGCCGGGGACAGCAACCGGCCGACTTGGTCAATACAGGCAGCATGAGAGCGAAACTCCAAATCCTGGCGCTTGTCTTCGGCTATTACGCCGTGTTCCTGGTCATCGGGGCCTATTTCGCGGTGTCGGCCGTGCAGGGCGAAAATGGCCGATTTGCCAGGACGCTGATGATCGATGAGGAAACCCGGCTGGTGGCCGAGTACTCCCGCCTGCAGGAAGAAGTTGGCAAGATGGAAAATCTTGTTCGCCGCCTGTCGGACAACTACCTGGATCTCGATCTCCTGGATGAACGGGCCCGTGAGGCGCTCAGCTTTGCCCATGATGATGACATCATCGTCACCGCCGTCGCCAACTGACCTGACCCCGGCCGCCAAGACGGGAATTCATGCCGCCAGCGCCGGTGCCGCCAGCCATGCCGACGGCCCGGATGGTCCCGGCGGGAGGCGCCGGGTCGCCGGTTGAATTCGGTCATCGCACGCAGGCCGAATACTATAGAATTTGCCGGCGGTTCAGTCTAGGTATCTGGCGAAGTGCTCTGACAATAGAGGAAGATTTCATGGCTGCCAGGAAGCGCGCTTCCGGATCACGCGTCACCGTCAAGGAGTTGCTGCAATTCTATCGCGACATGCTGCTGATCAGGCGTTTCGAGGAGAAGGCGGGCCAACTCTACGGCATGGGAAAGATCGGCGGTTTCTGTCATCTCTATATCGGGCAGGAAGCGGTCATAACCGGGCTAGAGGCAGCGGCCGAAGAGGGTGACAAGCGCATTACCGCCTACCGGGACCATGGTCACATGCTGGCCTGTGGCATGAGTCCGAACGGGGTCATGGCCGAGTTGACCGGCCGCAGCGGTGGATATTCACGCGGCAAGGGCGGCTCCATGCACATGTTCAGCAAGGAGCGAGACTTCTATGGCGGTCATGGAATCGTCGGCGCCCAGGTCCCGATCGGGGCCGGATTGGCATTTTCTGACAAGTACCGATCGTCGGGAGCGGTGACGTTTGCATATTTCGGCGAAGGCGCCGCCAACCAGGGGCAGGTCTACGAGGCCTTCAACATGGCCAGCCTGTGGAAACTCCCGGTGCTGTTCGTGGTCGAGAACAACCGGTATGCCATGGGAACCTCCATGCAGCGCTCCTCGGCCACGCCGGAGATTTTCATAAGGGGCAAGGCCTTCCAGATCCCCGGCGAAATCGTCGATGGCATGGACGTGCTTGCAGTCAGGGATGCCGGAAGAAAGGCAGCAGAGTATTGCCGCTCCGGCAATGGTCCCTATATCCTGGAAGTGCTGACCTATCGCTACCGCGGACACTCGATGTCCGACCCGGCCAAGTACCGGACCCGCGACGAGGTCCAGGAGGTCAGGAAGCAGAGCGACCCGATCGACCATGTGCGGGACCTGTTGTTGGCGTATGCATCGGTCTCCGAGGACGACCTCAAGGCGATCGACATGGAAATCAAGGAAATCGTCAATGACTCGACCGAGTTTGCCCTGGAGAGCCCGGAACCGGACGAATCGGAACTTTGGACTGATGTCTTTGTCTGAGCCGCCGAGCCCCGACATCATTCCGGTCAAACTGGAGATCACCTGATGGAAGACAGCATCCTGATGCCCGCACTGTCGCCGACAATGGAGTCCGGAACGTTATTGAAGTGGGCGGTCAAGGAGGGAGATGCTGTCTCGAGCGGCGATCTGATTGCCGAAATCGAGACCGACAAGGCCATCATGGAGTTCGAGTCTGCCGCCGATGGTATTGTCAGCAGGTTCCTGGTCGCCGAAGGCACGCAGGATGTTGCCGTCAACACCCCGATCGCCATCCTGACCACCGAGGGCGGCAGCGAGCCATCCGCAGCCCGGCCAGCGCCGGCCGACATGCAGGCGCAAAAACCCGCGCCGGCCGCGGAAGGCGGCAAGGACGCCGCCCCAGCCGCGTCGCCAGCCCGGCCGGCGGCGTCGATCCCGGCCGATCCCGGGATACCGGCTGGAACAGTATTGCAATCCATGACGGTTCGCCAGGCGCTGAACCAGGCCATGGCCGAGGAGATGCGTCGGGATCCGGATGTGTTCCTGATGGGTGAAGAGGTTGCCGAATACCAGGGCGCCTACAAGATCTCGGAAGGTCTCCTGGCCGAGTTCGGGCCGCAGCGGGTTGTCGATACCCCGATCACCGAGCATGGTTTCGCCGGGCTCGGCGTCGGTGCAGCCTTCGGTGGATTGCGCCCGATCGTCGAATTCATGACTTTCAACTTTGCCATGCAGGCCATTGATCATATTGTGAATTCTGCATCAAAGACCCTGTACATGTCGGGTGGGCAGATGCCCTGCCCGATTGTCTTTCGTGGCCCGAATGGTGCAGCGGCCCGGGTGGCCGCCCAGCACAGCCAGGATTTTGCCGCCTGGTACACCCATGTGCCCAGCCTCAAGGTGGTGCAGCCATTCTCCGCTGCCGATGCCAAGGGCCTCCTGAAGGCGGCAATCCGCGACGACAATCCGGTCGTGTTCCTGGAAAACGAGATCCTCTATGGCCAGAGCTTTGATGTGCCGGAACTCGAGGACTGGACCGTGCCGCTTGGCCGTGCAAGGATCTGGCAGGAAGGCGGTGACGTGACGCTGGTATCATTCGGGATCGGCATGAAGCACACGCTTGAAGCAGCCGCCATTCTTGCCGAGGACGGGATCGCGGCCGAAGTCATTGACTTGCGCACCCTGCGACCCATGGATACCGAGACCGTCATCCGGTCGGTCAGGAAAACCAATCGATGTGTGACCGTTGAAGAGGGTTGGCCGGTCTGCTCGATCGGCAACCATGTCTCGTCGGTCCTGATGCAGGAGGCCTTTGACTGGCTTGATGCACCGGTGATCAACTGCACCGGAAAGGATGTGCCGATGCCCTACGCGGCGAATCTCGAACGACTTGCGCTGATCAGCCCAGGCGAAATCGTCGAAGCGGCAAGATCCGTGACCTACAGCCAGTGACCTGACCCATGCCGATCACGGTCCAGATGCCTGCATTGTCGCCGACCATGGTAGACGGAACCCTTGCCAAGTGGCATGTCGGGGAAGGCGATTCCGTGGCCGCCGGCGATATCCTGGCAGAAATCGAGACCGACAAGGCGATCATGGAATTCGAGGCGGTTGATGACGGCACCGTCATGAAGCTGCTGGTCGATGAAGGCGCAACCAACGTGCCGGTCAACATCCCGATCGCAATCATCCTGCAGGATGGGGAATCACCACCGGACCGACTCGAGACCGACACGCCAGCGATACCCGGTGCCGCCCCTTGGGCCGCGTCACCGGTGTCGACCGGCACACCCGCGAGCACGCCGCCCGGGACACCTGCCACCCAGGTCAGGACTGCACCGGCGCCCGCACGCCCCGGGCAGGCTCGATTGCCAGAACGCAGCGGAGGGGAGCGGCTGTTCTCGTCGCCCCTCGCCCGCCGGCTGGCCAGGGAGAACGGGCTCGACCTGGCGGCAATTCCCGGTTCCGGGCCGGGCGGGAGGATCATCAAGCGTGACATCGAGGCGGCCATCGCCGATCCGGTGGCCAGGAGGGTGGAGCCGGCCACTGCCGTCGCCAGCGAGTGGGAGAAGGTTGCGGCCATCTATCCCGATCGACGCTTCGAGGAAGTGCCGCTGGACAACATGCGCAAGACCATTGCCGCCAGGCTGGTCGAGGCCAAGCAGACCGTGCCGCATTTCTACCTGCGGCGGGATATCATGCTCGATGCGGTGATCGAAACCAGGGCCATGCTCAACCGGGAGCTTGAATCGCGCGGGATCAGGATTTCGATCAATGATTTCGTCATCAAGGCGTCGGCACTGGCTCTTCAGCTGGTCCCGGATGCCAACGCGGTATGGGCGCATGACCGGTTGCTCAAATTCCATTCCTCGGATGTCGCTGTCGCCGTGGCGGTGGATGGCGGACTTTTTACACCGGTTCTGCGTGACGCGCAGGAAAAGCCCATGGTTGCCCTGTCCCAGGAGATGAAGTCGCTTGCCGCCCGGGCAAAAGACCGACGGCTCAAGCCCGAAGAGTATATCGGCGGAAGCTTTGCGATTTCGAATTTGGGCATGTTCGGCATCGAGAGCTTCGACGCGGTCATCAACCCGCCGCATGGCTCGATCCTGGCCGTTGGTTCCGGCCGGCGGGTCGCGGTCGAGGGCGATCGCGGCCAGACCGAATTCAGGACCGCAATGTCGGTTACCCTGTCCTGCGACCACCGGGTCATCGATGGCGCCCTGGGTGCAAGCTTTCTGGCGGAAATCGCCCGGCATCTCGAATCCCCGACATTGCTCATGCTGTAGCCTAAACGCCCAGAGGTCATGTTCATACGGGAACGATCCAGTCCGGCTTGATCCGAGCAATTGGAGGGCATGCTCCTGGTTCTGGGTCAGCCTGGTAGTGATGAAGAGGAAGTTCCTCCCCTGCTGCGGCGATTGTCGCTGATCTGCCGGATACTCCTACCGGTAAGAATTTGGGAACCCCCCCCCGGTTCAGACTAGATTGTCCCGTCAGCGATCAAAGCCTTGAGTTGTTTCACCAGCCAGATGTGCAATGCGCTTTGAGCGTCGCGGACATGACGTACTGCATGCAATTCGAAAGTTCCGCCATCGATCGGCAGCGGTACATGCCTCAAATTGAAGCGGCGAGCGTTTCTTGCCGCAACCCGTTCGGGCAACGTCACCACGAGATCCGATCTCTCGATTATCGAAAGCGCCGCAAACAGGGACGGGACAGTTGTCTGAACGTTTCTTTGATAGCCGCTCAGTTTCAGTGCGTGATCAACCAGGCCTCTTGCCGGACCGAAGGGTGAAACCAGAAGATGCTCTACTGTGGCAAACTGCTCAAGGGACAGATCATCGCCGAAGAGCGGGTGGTTCTTGTGGGCAGCGACAACGTATCTTTCGATACAAAGTTTGTCCGCGACAAAGATGTCTGCACTGTTCGCCGGTATGTCAAAATACCCAATCGCCATGTCAATCCTGCCATCAACGAGGGCATCGAGCGCGTCGCGGTTCACAAGCGGAAATGTATGAATTCCGACATTTGGACTGACCGTCCGTAGATCGGCTATCAAGTCAAGCAGGACGGTTGTCAGCTCATAGTCAAACGCACCGATCTTCAAATCGACCTTGGTCCTCCCTGGATCGAAATCTTGATGTTTGGACAGGGTTTCAGCCATCATCTGCACAATCTGGCGGATTTTCGGCTCCAACTCCCTTGCCTGGGACGTTGGCTCAAGCCCGTGAGCCCGGCGCAAGAACAGGGGATTGCCATAGATCGAGCGCAGGCGCTTCAGCGCGTGGCTGACTGCGGGTTGTGTAAGGCCCATCTCGCGCGCAACGACCGTCGCTTTTCGGTGTCGCATGCATCCCAGGAAAACCAGCAGGATTGTCGCGTCGATAAGCCTTAAATCAATTTCGCGAATATCACTCATAGAATGATTTCATTATACTGAAAATCTTGATTCTGCTACCATCCTGCCGCACCGGCGACGTTTCGGTGGTCTGCGAATGGCGGAAATGGGGGGAGGCACGTGGCTCTGAAGTTCAACTCCGGAACGCGCCCGAAACGGATGGGACAGTTTTGTCGGCGTCGTCAATTTCGACCTGATGATCCGAGACTGCGAATTTCTCGTGCTGCTTGGTTCGTCGGGCTGTGGCAGGACCACGTCGACGCGGATGATTGCGGGTCCTGGAGGTTCCAACGGATGGCATGATTCCCATCGACGAAAAGTTGTCAATGATCTTGAGCCCAGGGGATCATGACGTCGCGATGGTCTTCCAGAGCTACGCGCCCAACTCGAACATGAATGCATACCACAACACCCGCTTTCCCTTGGAGGTCCGGGGAGTTGACTCTGCGACCCATGACAATATGGCGCGACGCGCCTCGTCCATGGTGGACCTTGACGACTTTCTGCATCATAGACCCGCCGAACTTTCCGACGGCCAGCGCCAACGCGTTACCTTGGCCCGTGCGATCGTGCGCGGGCCCCGCAGATCCTGATGGACGAGCCCCTGTCAATTCTTGATGCCAAGTTGCAAGTTGCAGTTTCGACCCCGGCACAGATCAAGAACCTCAGCCATGAATTCAAGGTCATCAGGATCTGCGTGAACCACGACCAGATCGAGGCAATGGCGCTGGCCGACCGCGCGGTGGTGATGGCAACGGGCGTGGGGCAACAGGCCGGCACGCTCAACGGGACCTATTACAAACCTGCCAATGCCTTTGTTACGGGATTCATCGGCAGCCCTGCGATGAAGCTGGTCGAGGGCAGGATCGCAGGCGGCATCTTCAAGGCCGGCCACATGAAGATCGAGAGGCTGTCTGCCGCCGACGGACCGATCACCATAGACTTCCGGGCCGCGGATGCCAGGTTGGGCGGCGAGGGCCACGACAAAAACATGGCCCCGATCCATGCAATCGAGTTGTTGGGAGATGCCGCCATGGTCACCGTACGCCGGCGGCGCGCTGGTCTCGGTCAAGGCCTCCAAGGACTTCCGCGCCGACATCGGCGAACCGACCAGTCTGAATGTCGCAGCAGAAATTGCCACCTGTTCGATGCAAGAACCGGTGCGCGAGTGGAGGCATGATGCCTCATCCGATCCCCGGCAGGTTCCGCCGGGGTCCAACCCAGATGCGTGGTTGCACGGCGCATCCTAAACGAAAGGAGACAGGGAGAATGAACATACTCCTGAAGAAATCAGCCATCGCAGGCGCATTCGCCGGCCTGATGGGGTCAGCGGCGTTGGCCGCCGATTGCGGACCGGGCGGCGCCTCTGTACGAATCCTTGGCAGCGACTTCCCCGCCATCCAGGCCGTGTCCGGGACGGCCGAAGCGAATTGCGCCGCCAATGCGGGCGAGTTCACCGTTTCGCTGAAGGACAACACACGCGACATCATGAACCAGGCGCTAACGCCGAACCCGGCGGAATACACCAGCGTCATTGTTGCGAACTCGACGTTGACGCAGTTGATGAATGACGACCTCGTGCGGCCTCTTAACGATCTGGTCGAGAAATTTGGTGCGCATCTGAAGCCTTCGCAGCTTATCACCATCGACGGTAACGTGATGGCGGTGGCCTTCATGGCCAACTCGCAGCATCTCTTCGCGCGTACCGACATCCTGGAACAGGCGGGTGTGGAGGGCATTCCCTCGACCGTCGAGGACGTCGTTGCTGCAGCCGAGAAAATCCGAGCCGCCGGCATCATGGAACACCCGCTGGTGATGAACATGAAAGTGGGCTGGAACGTCGGGGAGGTCTTCAATCTCTTCTTCTTTGCCCATGGCGGCGAACTCTTCAAGCCGGGCTCGGCCGAGCCGAATGTCAACAACGCCGCCGGCGTCGCGGCGCTCGACTCGATCGAGTCCCTGCTCGAATACGCCCATCCTGATTACCTTACCCACGCTTCGAACGAAACACAGGGGCTGTGGGAAGCAGGTCAGGCCGCCCTTGCCATCATGTGGGGCTCGCGCGGCGGTGCGGTTCTGGATGACCAAGGATCGACCGAAGAGGTCACCTCGAACACCGTTCTGGCCGGTGCCCCGACCGCGGGCGGAGGGTCAATCCCTGCTGCGACGCTATGGTGGGACGGCATCACCATTGCCAAGAACGTGCCGGATCAAGACGCCGAAGCGACCTTCGCGGCCTTGGTCAGCGCCCTGTCGCCCGAAATGGTGGCGGCAAACAACGACAAGGCAATCTGGCTGATCGACGGTTTCAAACCCGGCCCGGCGGCTGCTGGAGTTTCGGCAACAGCTGCGGGGGGCGCCAAACCTTATCCGATGATCCCATATGTCAACCTCATGCACAATGCGCTGGGGGCAGAACTCGTGGACTTCTACAAAGGCACCGAAAGCGCAGAAGAGGCGCTGGCAGATGTCGAGGCGGCCTATGTCACTGCCGCCAAGGAGGCCGGTTTCCTGAATTGATTTCTCCTTGGCAGGGGCCCTTCGGGGCCCCTGCAGCCTCGGCGAATCTCCTTATCGGGACCGCGCGCGATGAAACACCGTACCTTCCTCTGGTTCGTCCTGCCGACGTTGTCGGCAATGATCTTGTTTATCGCGTTGCCAATCGTTTCGGTCTTCATCCAGTCGGTTTTCGTTCAGCACGAACAGGTTCTGGTGGTATCGGAAAGCTGCGGCCCCTTTGGCTGCACCGAGACCACGTCGATAGACGCAGAGGCTACGGCGGCGCTGCGAGAGGCACAACCTTTGGGCAAGTTCAACGGCCTGAAGACCTATACCAACCGTTCACACCTCGCCTTCGCCGAAGTTGGTGAAGCCTGGCGAGCGCGCGAAAGCCTGGACGAATTTGCGGATACCCTGTTGGATCTGCCATTCTACAAGGCACTGATCTTCACGCTGACCTATACGCTGGTGGTGACACCGCTTGTCCTCGTTCTGGGTCTTGCGATTGCCGTGGGTGTCAACAAGCTGCCGAAAGCGATCAAGGGACCTTCGATCTTTGTCTCACTTCTGCCCTTCCTCGTGACACCGCTTGTCGGTTCACTGATCCTGTTCTGGATGGTTGATGGCGACGGCATCATCGGTGCTACAATCCAGATCATTTTCAACGACCCATCGCTGAGTTTGAAGGCCTCGACGCCACTGACCTGGATCATGCTGATGGCTTACGGGGTCTGGCATACCTTGCCATTCAGCTTCATCACATTCTATGCTGGCCTGCAGACTGTTTCGACAGACACGCTGGAAGCCGCACAGATCGACGGTGCCTCGAGGTGGCAGAGCCTGATCCATGTGGTTGTGCCGCATCTGATGCCCTTGGTGTCCTTCGTGACACTGATGCTGCTCATGGACAACTTTCGCGTATTCGAACCAATCGTCAGCTTTTCGGCCCAGGGGCATGCGCAATCGCTGAGTTGGTTCATCTACAACGACCTGCGTGAATCAGGAAACCCGCTTTACAGCTCGGCCGGCGCCACCTCGATGCTGACCATCCTCGGTGTCGTCATCCTGTTGACCCCGGTGCTGATCCGCACCTGGCGCGATTTCAGTCACAAGGCACATTGAGGGGTGATCATGGCAACCAAGGCACAATCTCGAATCACGCCCCTAACCGTTCTGTCCTTCGCGTTGGTCGCGCTGTGGCTGGTCATTGCCGCATTTCCGTTCCTTTGGACCTTCTGGGGCAGCTTCAAAGTACAAGGTGATTTCTTTTCCAAGGCGGACTGGACCAACGCGATCTACGGCGATTTCACAACGCGCGAAACCGGCAGCGCCTTCACATTGAATGCATATTACGGGGCCTGGGTACAGGAAGAGTTTTGGAAGAACGTCGTCAACACTGTCGTTGTCGTGTTCTTTACCGTTACAATCTCTCTCACAATCGGCACCCTGGGCGGCTACGCCCTGGCGCGCTCTGGATTCCGGTATGCTTTCTGGATTCTCATAGCCGCGCTTGTCTTCCGCGCCATGCCACATATCACGTTGGTCTCGGGCTATCTTCTGCCGTTCTTCGAATGGAACATCTGGGGCTTAAGGCCGACCACGATCATCGTTCTGGTGGCGATAAACCAGCCCTTTACCCTGTGGATGCTGCATTCATTCTTCCTCAGCATTCCCAAGGAGATAGACGAAAGCGCGATGGTCGACGGCTGTACCCGGTTCCAGGCGTTCCGCCACGTGATCATTCCGGTCATGTGGCCGGGCGTCATCACCACCGGACTCTTCAGTTTCCTTTTGGCCTATAACGACTTTGCGGTGACCGCGATGCTGCTGAGCGAGGAAAACGAGACAATTATACCCGCAATCAACAGTTTTCTGGGCAGCGATCAGGTCGAAGGAACCGTGATGTATGCAGTCGCCGCCGTGGTCTCGGCCACGGCGCCGCTTTTCCTGCTGGTCCTGTTTTTCCAGCGCCAGATCGTTAGCGGACTGACCGCCGGTGCGGTGAAGGGATGAGCAGCGCGGCGGCGGATATGGCGCGGGCAAGCCGCGAAGACTACGGCGAAGTCGTGCATTGCGACAGTTACGACGAAATGCTCGAAGTGGCCAATGACATGACCAATGAACACCTGCAGGTCAGGACCGACCGCGACGACTGGTTCCTGGAACACATGAACAGCCATGGGTCGTTGGTCCTCGGCCCCGCACCAATCTCGCCAATGGCGACAATATGACCGGGGCGGGCCACGCGCTGCCCGCGAAGAAGGCGATCCGATACACAGGCGGACTTTGGGTCGGCAATTTGATGAACACTCACAGCCATCAAAAGGGCACCACCGGCGATGCGGCAGCCATGATCGGCGAATCCGGCTTGCGGCTCTGCACGCCGAACATTGCAACATCCGCGCCCGTCGATATGGCAACATGAAAGTGCCAAAAGGAGGAGCCGCAGATTGACCGATACGCACACGCAGAACAAGGCGCTGATCGCCCCCTTGCGGGCATCGATGTATGATTTCGGCGAGGCGGAGGTACGCATCGCTCTTGAACGGCTGATTGCGAAGGATGCAGCCATCCACATGGCTTGGCCGCTCGATGACATGACCGGGCCGCAGGCACTCTATGATACATGCTATGCGCCGCTATTGGACGCCGTGCCTGATCTGGAGCGCCGCGACTGGATCGTGATGGCTGGGCGCACCGAGCAAGGTCACAACTGGGTCGGTTGCGGCGGCCATTACCTGGGGACCTTTATCGCGCCGTGGCTCGATATACCGCCAACCGGCCATCTTGCACATATGCGGTTTCATGAGTTCTATCGCTTCGAGGCCGGCAAGGTCGTCGAGGTTCAGGCGCTTTGGGATATCCCCGAACTCATGATGCAGGCGAGCGCCTGGCCCATGGCCCCCTCTCTGGGGCTCGAATTCTGCATCCCCGGACCGGCGACACTGAATGGCATCGTGCCCGGGCCATGGGACAAGAACAGGTCACAAACCTCGCAGAGACACGTCATCGACATGTTGGCGTGCATGAAAAAGCATCCAAGTCAGGGCGGGCCGGAAGTGATGGAGATGGAGAAATTCTGGCATCCGAAAATGAACTGGTACGGCCCGGCGGGGATTGGCACCGGACGGGGTATTTCCGGCTTCCGGAACTGGCACCAGATCCCGTTTCTCAACGGGATGCCGGACCGTGGCCAATACCTGGACGAGATCACCTATCATTTCTTCGGCGACGCGGACTATTGCGCCGTGACCGGCTGGCCCAACATGATCCAGACCCTCACCCATGACGGCTGGATGGGCATCGCGCCTCTGGGACAGAAACTCACCTGCCGATCCCTCGATTTTTGGCGGATCGAAAATGGAAAGATCCGCGAAAACTGGGTGATGGTCGATATTCTGGACGTCTACCGCCAACTTGACGTCGACGTTTTTGCGCGCTTGCGTGAATTCAACAAGGCCCGAGTGCCGGGCCGCTTATCCTTCCCTGTAGGTGACCCCTGAGCCGCACATCATGGAAAGGATTGTCGATATGAAGGGCTTCGCCTCGAAATTCCGGGATTTCACCGATTACGTCAAGAAGCCTCTTGCAAACTATCGAGTTGAGCGGCTGACAGGCAAGGCCTGATCCCCTGCGCGATCAAATGCGCGCGGTCGTGCGGTGGCGGGCCGCTTTCCACACCCGTTTGACCACTTGCAATCGCCGGACGAGGGGGTTTTCTGGCAGGCACTAATTCGTTCCGCTGCGTGGCTGCCGTTGCGTTCGGATCCGCATCATTGAAATTGTCTTCGTGAATGGCCCGCTCCTGTCACGGAATCTGGCGCACGCCATGTCGGTTTGTCTTTCGCCCTTACCGCAAAGCGAACAGTCGAAGTTGCACCGACCGCTCGTGTCGTGCTCCTGCACCCACGTACAACGTGCAATATACCCATTCATAACGCCTGTCGCCGGTTTCGAGGCGCGCGTGCGTACGCATGTAGTAGCTCTTCGGGGCCACTCGCTCTCCGTTGGCAATGGTTTCGAGCACATCCTCCGGCCCATGGCGGTACCCGTAGTTCTTGATCTCGATGGTTGCGCCGTCTTCGGTCTCCATCGGATACCGGGTATCAGGCTCTGCCAGTCCGTCTGCGATTACTGTTTGCCAATCTGCGCCGATGCCCAGAATACGCCCGCGCAGCAGGGGTCCCCGGAGCCTCCAACGATGGGAATGATGCAACGTTGCTCCGCACGCCCCGTCCCCACTTCCCGGACTGGATGCAGCGAAACCTCCAAGTCACAGACATGCTCAAGCGTTGGCTTAGGAAGTTCCATGTGACCAGCCCTTGCGCAATTGAATTGTTTACCACGACAACAAACTTGCGTAGTGATATCCGCACCGACTTGAAAGGCAAGACCGATGACCGGAAGACATGCCGGGAACAGAGCTGCGCCGGATACAAGGACCTCGGATCTCGAGGAACTCATCGGTTACAATCTCAAACGTGCCTATGTCATTGTCCAGGCGGATTTTCGGGCTGCGCTTGGAAAGGACGGCCTCGCGCCACGGGTGTTTTCGGCCTTGTCCCTCGTGGTGCAATTTCCCAACACCACCCAAAGCGAACTTGCGCGAATGCTCGACATCGAACGTTCGGGCTTGGTCGCGATCGTGGACGAGCTTGAGCGGCGCAGCTACCTTGCCCGGACGGCAGTTCCCGGTGACAGGCGCGTGCAGGCGCTTGTGCCGACTTCTGTCGGTCTCCATGCCTACGCGGAGATCATTGCCAAGGTTCGTGCGCACGAAAGGCGCTTGTTTTCGGGGATGACAATGAGCGAACGGCAATCGCTGCTGGACCTGCTAAGGAAGTTCAGGGAGCTGGAGGGGCAGTCGTGACGCCGCACAAATGGTCAGGAACGGCAGCAATCGTCACCGGGGGCGCCTCCGGCCTTGGAGCCGCGACCGCCGAGCGCCTTGCCGCTGAAGGCCTGAAGGTCGTTCTGTTTGACTTGAACGAGGATCTCGGCACGGAGCACGCGGCAAGAATTGGCGGAGTTTTTTTTCATGTTGACGTGTCCAATGCAGAATCGGTGTCTGCGGGTCTGGCCGCTGCAGAGACTCATGCAGGCACCGTGCGCGTCCTTGCAAATTGCGCGGGCATTGGCGGTGCCGCCAAGACGGTGTCGAAGGGCGCGCCGCATGATCCTGATCTGTTCGAAAGAATCCTGCGAGTAAACCTGATAGGTAGCTTCAATTGCGCCCGCCTGGCGGCCGCGCGCATGACCGCGGCCGAACCGGTAGATGACGATGGTGCCCGCGGGGTCATTGTCAACACCGCCTCCGTCGCGGCTTTTGACGGGCAGGTGGGACAGGTGGCCTACGCGGCCTCTAAGGGCGGGATAGTCGGCATGACATTGCCAATGGCGCGCGATCTGGCGCCCAAGGGCGTTCGCGTCTGCACCCTCGCACCCGGCCTGTTCTTCACGCCACTGCTTCACGACCTTCCGGAAGACGTTCGATATTCGCTTGGGGGCCAGGTTCCGTTCCCGTCACGCCTTGGCGACCCCAAGGAGTTTGCCGATCTTGTAAGCCAGGTCGCCGGGAATCCGATGTTGAACGGGAATGTCATCCGCATCGACGGAGCTTTGCGCATGGCGCCGCGATGACGTCGGCCACGCCGGGAGAGAAACAGGAATGACAACCGGTGCCGCCTTTGACGAAAGCGACTTTTGGGCACCTGTATTCGACATTGAGCGGCGCGCGGACGGCACGATCTACATGCGCCAGAAAGGTGAGTTGCCCGACTATCTGCCCACTCTCGCCGACTATCTGGACAAGTGGGCGGATGCCACGCCAGACCAGACCTGGATCGCGCGGCGCGATTGCAGGGGTGACTGGCGTCGGATCAGCTACGGAGAGGCACGTGTGAAGGCATGCGCAATCGGCGCGGCGCTCTTGCGTTTGGGGCTTGGACCGGAGCGTCCGCTCCTGATCCTGTCTGAAAACAGTCTCGAACACGCGTTGATGGGACTCGCCTGCCTGTATGTCGGAATTCCCTTTGCACCCGTGTCGCCGGCCTATTCGCTGGTTTCGAAAGATCACGCGAAACTCAAGGGCATCGCCGCGCTGCTCCGACCGGGTGCCATCTTTGCCGACGACGGCGCCGCGTTCGCTGATGCCTGGGGGTCCATAGCGGTCGATGGGCGGCACGTCATCAATTCGCGCAACCTTGTTGAGGCGGCGATCGAATTTGATTCCCTTATGGACGAGGATTTGGGAAGCGCTGCCGCCGCGCGTGCAGGACTGACCCCGGAGACAGTCGTCAAGTACCTCTTCACCTCCGGTTCAACGGGGTCGCCAAAGGCCGTGATCAACACCAACGGCATGATCTGCGCGATGCAGGCCATGGTGCGCGACTGTTATCGGTTTCTGACGAAGGACCCGCCCGTGGTTCTGGACTGGGCGCCGTGGAGTCACACTGCGGCAGGCAACAAGGTCGCGTATCTCGTGTTGACCAACGGCGGCACCTATTGCATCGACGATGGTCGCCCGGTTCCGGGCAAGTTTGACGAGACGATCCGGAATCTCCGCGATGTGGCCTGCACTTGGTATTTCAACGTTCCGGTCGGCTGGGACATGCTTGTGGAGGCGCTGGAGAGCGATCCGGAACTGGCAAAGACCTTCTTCAGCCGCCTCCGGATGATGTTTTATGCCGGCGCCGGCATGGCGCAGCACACTTGGGACCGGCTATGCGCGATCGGACGAGCCACAACGGGTCGCGACGTGCTGCTTGCCACCAGCCTTGGCGCAACGGAGACCGCACCCTTTGCGCTGGCATGTACCGAGGTTCAGGAGCGATCCGGCAATGTCGGTGTGCCCGCAAGAGGTCTGGAGATGAAGCTCGTTGCCAATGGCGACCGGATGGCATTGCGACTCAGGGGGCCCAGCATCACGCCCGGCTATCTCGGCGATCCTGCCCGGACGGCAGAAGCGTTCGACGAAGAGGGCTTCTACCAGATGGGTGACGCGCTGCGTCCGGCCGACCCGGATGATCTGACCCGGGGGTTCTTCTTCGACGGCAGGCTTGCAGAGAACTTCAAGCTGACATCCGGCACTTGGGTTGCGGTCGGTACGGTACGGGCCACGCTGGTCGACGCCATGGACGGCCTTGTTCGCGATGCGGTGATCGTCGGCGAAGACAGGAGCGAACTCGGTGCCCTGCTGCTCTTGTCGGAGAAGGCGAAGCGCATGGACGAGCAGGCGCGAATGTCCGCGCTTCAGGATCGTCTCGCAGCGGCTGCAAGGGCCGCGACCGGATCGGCCAGCCAGGTGCGGCGCGCCATCGTGCTGCACGGATCTCCGAGTCTTGATCGTGGCGAAGTCACCGAGAAGGGTTCGCTAAACCAGTTGGCGATGCGGATCAGCAACGCGGAGCTGATCGTCAAGCTCTATGCCGGATGCGAGGGCATTCTGACCGTGTGAAGGATTGTCGGTCAGGCAACTGCTCCGGCGTCGGAATCGAGTCCTCGCGGTCACGTGCACATGCCTGCAAGAACCAAGGAGGGGTTGGATCGTTCGCTCATTGCACGGCGTCTCAGTGCCGACATGCAGACCTGCAGTCCTCCTGCACACGGTGGCCATCCTCCTGCCCTGCGTGAAGGGTGGCGGCTTGCCGTCACGCGCTGGCAGGGCCGACGACGGGACGGCACCGCACCATGTCACTTGAGCGCGTCCGTGGCCCAAACCAGCCAGAGCGTGATGGCAGGAAAGCTGGCCAGGATAAGAACGCGGGTGATGTCGGTGATCACGAAGGGCAAGACGCCGCGATAGGTTTCGGCGATTGGGGTGGTCTTGGCCATCGAGTTTATTATGAAGAGGTTGAGACCCACCGGAGGCGTGATCAGCCCGACCTCCACGACAATCAGGACGAGGATCCCGAACCACAAGCCGAAGTCGTTGTAGCTCATTCCGAAGTCGAGGCCAGCCATGATCGGAAAGATGATCGGAACCGTTAGCAGGACCATGGAGAGGCTGTCCATGATGCAGCCGAACAGAAGGTACATCATAAGAACGACGGTCAGCACGAGCCATGGCGAAACCCCTTGGTCCCCAACCCACGCCGCTGTCAGTTGCGGCAGTTGCGTCAGCGAAAGGAAATTGTTGTAGATGCCTGCGCCGAGGATTATGAGGTAGATCATCGCCGTCGAGCCCGCCGTCGCAAGAATCGCCTCTTTGAGGCGTGCCCACGACATTTCTCCAGTGGCAAGCGCAATCAGGCCGGTGCCTGCCGCGCCGACGGCGGCCGCTTCGGTCGGCGTGAATATCCCCGCATAAATTCCGCCAACGACCGTAACGAAGATCACGAGGACGGGCCAGACTTCGCCCAGCGCCCGCATCCGCCCGGGCCACGGCACCCGGGGGCTGACGGCCGCCGTGTTCGGCCGGACGCGCATCCAGATCGAGATTGCGGCCATGTAGCCGATGGCTGCCAGGATGCCGGGAAAGAGGGCGGCAACGAAGAGCTTTGCGATGTTCTGCTCTGCCAGGATTGCATAGATGACGAGAATCACCGAGGGCGGAATCAGGATGCCGAGCGTGCCGCCTGCGGCCAGCGCACCGGTGGAGAGCGAATCCGGATAGCCGAAGCGCCGCAGTTCCGGCAGAGCGACCTGTCCCATTGTAGCGGCGGTCGCCAGCGACGAGCCGCAGATCGCGCCGAAGCCTGCGCAGGCCCCAACGGCGGACATGGCGACGCCACCCTTGCGGTGACCCAGAAAGCTCTCGGCGGCACGGAATAGCGAGGAAGACATCCCGGACAGTGTCGCGAACTGCCCCATGAGCAGGAAGAGCGGAATGATGGAAAAGGAATAGTTCGAGAAGGTGCTGTAGGTCAGCGTCTTGAGCTGATTGAGCGTCATCAGAGAGGTGCCGCTCACCAGGTAAGTGCCGGTGACGCCAATCGCGACCATCGCCAGCGCGATCGGCATGCGGAGAAACACCAGCGCCAAGAGTGCGGGGAAGGACCAGAGGGCGAGTTCGAGGTTCGACATTCGTCAGTCCTGTAGCCCGGCCAACCGGCGGCCCGCGCGCAGAACGCAGAACAAGGAGACAAGGACGAAGCCTGCCGCGCCGACAAGACTGGCGGCAAAGCCCTGCCATACCGGGATCTGTGCGATCAATGTGGTTTCGCCGTAGGACAGCTTGTCCAGCATGCCGAGGTAGAGCCGCCATGTACCGACAGCGGCAACGAAGGCCATCGAGATGTTGAAGAGAAGGTCGAGCGCGAGATTGGCCCTTTTGGGAATCGCCCGCTGGGCGAGGTCCACGCGGGCATGAAGCTCACGCAGTTGCGCCCATGGCAGGAAGGCGAACGCCGCCGCAGCCATTCCGATCTCGGTGATGTCGTAAATTCCACGGATCGGACCGATTCCAATGTCCAGGGGCACGAGTGCGCGACCCGCGATTGAGACGCAGGTCAGCGCAATGAGAGCAACCAGCACTGCGCCGCCAGCCAGGGCCAGCCCACGCGCAACAAGATCGGCGAGAGCGCTGAGAGGACGGTACATGGCATCCCATTGGTCAAGCGAGCGAGAGGGCGCGTTGCGCCCTCTCGGATCAGCAGGAACCAGGCCTAGCTGGCCTTTTCCGCAATCAGGGCGCGGACGCGGTCGATCAACGCCCTGCCGTCGATGCCCTTGCCGTCCATCTCGTCGATCCAGCGATCGATGACCGGCTGCGCGGCCTCTTTCCAGCGGTCGACTTCAGCTTCATCCAGCTGGATGATGTTGTTGCCGGCCGTCACGGCGATTTCGCGCGCGGGCGCATCATGATCCCAGATGACCTGCGCGGCCATTTCGGACAGCCTTGCGCCCGCCTCGGCATCGAGGATCGCCTTCAGGTCATCCGGAAGCGAGTCGTATTTCGCCTGGTTCATCACCAGTATGATGGTCGCCGTGTAAAGCGCTTCGGGGCCAGCGAACTCGGTGTGGTTGTCAACGAGTTCGGTAAGCCGGACCGCTGGCGTCACTTCCCATGGGATCACCGTGGCGTTGATGACGCCCTTGGACAACGCTTCCGGGACGGCCGGCAGCGGCATGCCCACCGGCGTGCCGCCCAGTTCTTCGAGCATCATGTTGATCACTCGGGTCGGGCCGCGCACGGTCTTGCCACGCATGTCCTCAAGGCGGGAGACCGGGTCCTTGGAATGGACGAGGCCCGGGCCGTGCATCCATGCGCCTAGCACTTTCACGTCCTTATACTCACTGTCCTGCCATTCGCTGTCGACCATTTCCCAGAAGGCCAGCGACGAGGCGACGGGGTTTGTCATCATGAAGGGCAGTTCGAAGACCTCGGTGCGCGGAAAGCGACCAGGCGTGTAGCCCACAAGCGTCATTGCGAGGTCGACCACGCCGTCACGCGCCTGATCCATCAAGTCCGACGGGCGTCCGCCGAGCGACATTGCGTCAAAGTGCTGGATCTCGATTCGTCCGTCAGATGCCTTGGCCACGCTTTCACCCCAGGGCTTCAGGATCTTGGCAGGCACTGTCGCGACGGGCGGAAGGAACTGGTGAAGCCTGAGCGAGACTTCCTGTGCGGCCGCCATGCCCGCGAGGGCAAGCACGCCGACGGCTCCGATGAGCGTCCGTTTGATCAGAGTGTTTCGGTTCATGTCGTTTCTCCTTGGTTGAAAGTTCGGGTGTCACTGCAAATGTCGTTCTGGTTCGACACTATCTAAATTTCGGTTCTCTCTTTTCGAGAAAGGCTCTCAGCCCTTCGCTTGCCCCGTCCGATGCCTGGGACATCGAGGCGGCAAGGCTTTCAGTGAACAGCCCGTCGCCATGGGACATGCCGGCAATTCTGGGCAGGGCCTGGATCATCAGGTAGTTCGAGAAGGCTGCGTTGCTCGAGATTTGGCGCGCAAGCTTGAGCGCGAGCGGCAATGCCTCGCCTTCGGCAACTGCGTAATGTGCCAGGCCAAGAGCTTGGCCCTCCTCGGCGTCGTATTTGCGGCCTGTCAGCATCATTTCGCGCATCCGGTCCGGCCCGAGCAAGCGACTCACCCGAACGGTCGCGCCGCCGCCGACGAAGATGCCGCGCCGCCCTTCCGGCAACTGAAACTGCGCGGATGGCTCGGCAATGCGAACATGCGTCGCCGCCGCGATCTCCAGCCCGCCGCCGATGACCGCACCGGTTAGCACGGACAGGACGGGAAGCCCGCCAAACTCGATCAGATCGGTGACGCGATGCCAGTTGCGCGAATGATGAACGCTGGCCACGGGCGTGCGCTCCACGTGTTCGGCCAGATCCAGCCCGGCGCAGAAGTGCCCGCCGCTGCCGGTCATGATCACGGCGCTCACTCCCTTCGGCGGAGCAGAAAAGAAGGCATCCAGTTCATCGACAAGCGCATCGTTGACCGCGTTGCGCCTTTCCGGGCGATCGAACGTGATCGTAGCGACGCCGCCGTCGATTTCCAGGCGCGTCATGGCCTTGTTGGAGCTGCCGTCGGGCATTCGGTCTTCCTCCGAGGTGGGACGCGTCAATATTGTTGTATTGGATGACGGTTCTGTTGTATAGCGGTTTTTTGGCAGAACGAAATATTCGGGGAGAGGCGTCCATGGTCGATTTCGCCGAGGTTCGTGCGATTGACTTCCACACCCATGCCGAAGAGCCCTGCAACGAATGCCGGGACGACGGATACAATGAATTCCAGGCGGGGATGGCGGCCTATTTCCGGAATCCGTCCGGCGCGAAGGGCATGCTGCCCACGGTCCAGGAAACGGCGGCCTACTACCGCGAGCGCAACATCGCGGCAGTGATCTTTCCGGTAGATGCCGAGCGCGAGACCGGCTTTCGGCGCTACTCGAACGAGGAGGTCGCGGGACTTTGCGCCGAGAACGACGACATCCTGATTCCCTTCGCTTCGGTCGACCCGCACAAGGGCCGGGCAGGTGCGCGCGAAGTGCGCCGCCTGGTGCGGGAGTTTGGCGTACGGGGCTTCAAGTTCCATCCGACGATGCAAGGGTTTTTCCCCAATGACCGAGCCGTGTGCTACACGGTGCTTGAGGCATGCGCCGAAGAGGGTGTCATCACGCTGTTCCATACGGGGCAGACGGGAGTCGGTTCTGGCCTGCGGGGCGGGATGGGAATGCGGCTGAAATACTCCAATCCGATGCACCTTGACGATGTGGCGGCGGACTTTCCAGACATGCCGATCGTTCTTGCCCATCCGTCATTTCCGTGGACGGAAGAGGGGTTGGCGGTCGCGCAGCACAAGCCCAACGTCTACCATGACATGTCTGGCTGGTCGCCGAAGTACTTCCCGGAGACATTCATCAGGTATGCCAACTCGATCCTGAAGAAGAAGATGCTGTTCGGCTCCGACTGGCCTGCATTGACGCCCGACCGGTGGCTGAAGGATTTCCGGGCGGCGCCGTTCAGGGACGAGGTGCGCCCGCTGATCCTTAAGGAAAATGCCCTTCGACTGCTTGGCGAGACGGTATGAGGAGGAGCGATCTCGTGCCGCGACGGGCATCGCCAAATTGCGCGCCTCGAAAATGCTGCTGGAGACGGGAATGACCGACCTTGCGCCGCTTGAGGAAACTATCACGCTTGACGAGCTCAACCGCGACCCGTTTCCGATCTACCGACGGTTGCGCCGCGAGGCGCCAGTGCTGCGGGTCAAGGCGGCAGGTCGGACGTTCCTGACGAAGGCTGCCGACACGAAACACGTCAAGGACAACCCGAAGCTGTTCAGTTCTGACGACCCGAACACGCCGATGAAGCGTGCATTCTGGGCGCATACGCTCATGCGCAAGGACGGCGAAGCTCATCTGCGCGAACGCATGGCCATGGCACCCACATTCGCTCCCAAGGTGATGCGGGACGAATGGATGCCGCAGTATCGCAGGATTGCCGAAGACTATGTTGCGCGGCTGCCTCGCGGCGAGGTCGTTGATCTCTTTCCGGCGCTCTCCGGGCCGTATGCAGCGCGGGGCCTTGCGGTCCTTCTGGGCCTTGAGGAAGCCACGGACGAGGAGATGCAACGCTGGTCGCAGGCGCTGATCGACGGGGCGGGGAATTTTGGGTGGCGGGACGAACCCTTTGAGCGCGTCGACCGCGCCAACGAGGAGATGCACGCACTCTTTGACAGGGTGTATCACAGGCACAGGGCGGAACCGAACAGTTCGGCGTTCTCGGTGATGCTGAATGCCGAGGATCCGATCCCCGAAACCCAGATCCATGCCAATATCAAGATCGCCATCGGCGGCGGCGTCAACGAGCCGCGCGACGCCTTGAACACGACACTTTACGGGCTGCTGGCCAATCCGGAACAGTTGGAAGAGGTGAAGCGCAATGCCGACTGGCATAGGGCGTTCGAGGAAGGCATTCGCTGGGTTGCGCCGATTTCGGTGTCGTCGCGCCTGGTCAAGGAGGACACGGAGATTCGTGGTTGCCTGATCCCCAAGGGGGACACGGTCATGACCATTCAGGCCAGCGCCAACCGCGACGAGGATCTCTACAAGGACGGCGAGGCGTTCATCGTCGACCGGGACAGGAATCCGCACCAGTCCTTTGGCAACGGGCCGCATTTCTGCCTGGGGGCGCATGTCGCCCGTCTCGCCATCGGACAGATCATGCTGCCCGTCCTGTTCGACCGATTTCCGGACATCAAGCTGCCCGATCCTAGCGCGGTGATCTGGCGGGGCTTCGGCTTCCATGGTCCCACCTGCCTTCCGGTCCTGTTAGATTAGGGGTGTGAGGTGGAAGATGCGCAGTATCAATTTCCGCAAGCGCGGTCCGGTGTCACGCGAGATCCATGACTGGACGCCGGAAATCATCCCGAAATGTGTTTGAAGCAACAGTATTGGTAAGCGATGGAGCATCCATCCCCTTCAATCCACCGCCAGGCCGCTTGGCACGGTGTCGGGCCGGCCAAGCCGTCCGTTGAGCGAAGTCGTGCCGCTCAGCGCGTGCATGAAAGCAACCAAATCGGCAATTTCCTGGTCGGATAGTGCGACGGGGTCGATGTCCAGCCGGGAGGAAAGGCGAGCCCGTTCATGGGCGTCATCAAGCGGCAGGAAATCCGTGCTGGCCAACCATGGCACCTCGGGCAGGGAGGCGAGTCGAGGCTGCCAATGGGCAAACGAGGCCTCGGGGTCCAGGTGATGGCGAATGATCCCCTCCAGGGTCGGGTAAGCGCCGTTATGGCCGTAGGGGGCAGTCAGGGCGACGTTGCGAAGCGAGGGGGTACGAAACCGGTAGGCATCTTCGAGCCTGTCCGATACCCCCATATGCCCGACATCCCGTACCACCGGGTCCCACTGGCGGGTTCGTCCGGGTCCGAAATGCGGCAGCATCAGTGCATGGAACCGGTGGTCGGTCAGCAGCGGCCCCGAATGGCAGGAGCCACAACCGGCCTTGCCGTAAAACAGATTCATTCCCGACCGCTGCCGGTCCGACAGCGCCGTGGCGTCGCCTGCAAGATAGGCATCAAACGGGCTGTCATGGCTACGGAACTCGGTGGCCACGAATGCGGCAACGGCATTGGCGACATGTGTGATGTCAATGTCGAGTGGGTCAAACACGTCTTCAAATGCGGCGACAAAGCGTTTTGCGTAACCTGGGATGGCACGAACCCGACGAGCAAGGATCGGCCAGACGGCGTCGATGCGGTCATATGCCGCGCCCGCGACCTGGTTTTCACCGGGGTCACCGGCCATTTCGAATTGCGATGTCAGTGGAAACAATGTCTGCACGGCGAGAATTCCGTTGAGTCCGTCCGGCAACCATTCCTGTGCCGGGGTGTTGAACCCGTTCTCGTAGATGTCGGACACCGTGATGCGGCCGTCATGGAACAGCGTATCGACCTCGACGGCGCCGAGGTTCCAGAGTGCAGGGGCGTTGCGGGGAATGCGCTTGCGGATGCGGCTCTTGCCGGTGCCGGGCATTCGATTCGGCCCTACACCTACCCCGCCCTCACCGATGCCGAGCGAAAGGGCGTCGCTGCCGGCATGATCGGGGTTGTGACAGGTCGCGCACGAGATATTTCGGTTTCCCGAGAGGATCGGATCGAAGAACAGTAGCTGGCCCAACTCGGCCTGGCCGGGGGCGAATTCAAGGAAATCGGAGGGTTGCAATTGCCGCGGAAGATCGATTCCATGCGCGGGCATGCAGCCGAGAGCCAGCAGAAACGATACCAGATGAAGCATCTTGCACTTGTGGCGGCGCTTTTCGCTGCCGGTTCGGCCTCGGCCGAAATCGAAACGGCACGCGATCTCATGGATGCGGGGAATTATGTTGCGGCGATGACGGCGTTGCTGCCGGCGGCCCGTGCCGGGAATGCCGAGGCCGAGGAACTCATCGGCGTCATGTATGCGTCCGGGCTTGGAGTCGAACGTGACGATGTCCGCGCCTTTGAATGGTATCTTCGAGCCTCGCTGAAGGGGCATGCGGGCGCCCAGTCCGGGATCGGCTGGTACTACGAAATCGGCCGCGGACTTCCGGCCCCGGATTTGGTTCGGGCCTATACCTGGTACGTCCTTTCCACGATCGGCGGCGACCCCGACGCAGCCATCTCGCAGGAAGAGGTTCTGAAGAAGATGACGCCGGAGCAAATCGAGAAGGCTCATGTTCTGATCAATGACTACCGGGTCTGGCTGTATCCGTTCCGGTAATGAATGGGGGCCGCGCAATGCATGGCCCCCATACCCGTTTGAACCTTGTGATCAGTTGATGTCCTGTGCCGTGCCAGCTTCCAGGTCGGCCTCGGCTTCGGCAACAGCTGCAACGAGGGCGTCGAAGATTTCCTCTCCGCCATCGATGTTCTGCTTGAACCAGTCATAGACCGGGGCAGCAGCCTCCCGGAACTGCGCCTTTTCCGCCGGAGTTGGAACGTAGAGATCACCGCCACCGGCGACAAAGTCGGCATAGGCTTGAATCGACTTGCGCTTGGGCGAGGCGAAGGTCGCCTGCTGCAATGCCGCGAAACCGTCGACCACGACACGGCGCAGATCCTCCGGCATCGACATGAACGCCTCGTTGTTCATCCACCACAGGGCACCCATATAGGCGTGACCGTCAAGCGTGACATATTGGAGGCCGGCATCCGGGAACTTCATGCCCATGATGTCGGTGATGCCGTTCTTGGATCCTTCGACCACGCCGGTCTGGAACGATGTGAACAGTTCCGGCCACGGAATCGGCGTCGGTGATGCGCCAAGCGCCCGCACCAACTCCTGCGGAAGATCGGCGACGACGGTGCGGATCTTCAACCCCGAAAGGTCATCCGGGTTCATGACCCGGCGCTTGGTATTGGCGAAGTTGCGCCAGCCACCGGTGTTGCCGACCGTCATCAGGCGAATACGGTTATCCGAGTCAGCCATCGCCATCTCGCGCATCTTGCGAGTGAAATTGCCCGACAGGACAGATTCCGCGATCCGGTCATTGGCCATCAGGTAAGGCAGGTCGAGAACCTGGACATAGGGGAATATGCCGGCGGCACCGCCCGAGGTCGAAATGTAGATGTCGACCGATCCATCGGCCACGCCCTGCAGGCATTCTGCACCATTTCCGCAAAGCTGCGTTCCGATGAAGAGCTCGACCTCGATGGCACCGTTCGATGCGCTCTCGACGAAGTTCTTGAAGACGATCAGGCCGTCATAGTCCTCATCGTTCTCGTTCGAGTTGGCGGTGGCACGGATGTTGTAGTCGGCTGCTGCTACCGGAAGCGCAACACCCGCTACAAACGCCGCGACCGCCAAGGTCTTCAATGTGGATTTTATCATGGATTACCTCCTTGGTTTGATTGTTATTGCCCTATTGAACGAACCCCGTAAGGCGCGGGATGGTCATCGAAATGGCCGGGATGTAGGTAATCAGGAAGATCACCACCACCTCGACTGCCAGGAATGGCAGGATGGCTTTCGAAATCGTCTCGACCTTTTCGCCGGAAACGGACGAGGCCACGAACAGGACCAGCCCCATTGGCGGGGTGGCAAGGCCTACGGTCAGGTTCACCGACATGATGATGGCAAAATGGACCGGATGAACCCCCAGATCAACGAAGATTGGCCCCAGGATCGGCCCGAGGATGATGATCGCCGGCCCGGCATCCAGAAACATGCCGACGATGAACAGGAGAATGTTGATCAGGAACAGGAGCATCAGCGGGTTGCTGCTGAGTCCGAGCATGAAATCAGCCATCTGTTCCGGTGCGTGGCTCAGACTGACCACGGTCTTGAACGCAACGGCAGCGCCGACGAGCAGCAACACGGTTGACGATGACAGCGCCGCGCGCATGAGAATGCCCGGAAGGTCCTTCAGCCGCATGGAACGCAGGACACCAAAGGCCACGATGAGGGCATAGGCCACGGCGATGGCCGAGGCTTCGGTCGGCGTAAAGACCCCGACCAGGATGCCGCCGAGGATGATGATCGGCGTTTGCAGCGGCGCCACCGCCTTCTTGCAGGTGATGCGGAAATCGGCGGAGACCCGGGTCCTGAGGCCAAGAAGCAGGAAATGCGCAAAGGGGAGCAGGACCAGGAAGACCAACCAGCCATTGACGCCCATCTCGACATTCATCGTTGAGCGGAACAGTGCGGCAATGCCGGAATAGAGCGCCACGAGCACGCCCGCCAGGTTGATGCGCAGCAGGATCAGGGACACCCAGTGTTCGACCGGCGAGATGACCTGGTTCCGGTTGACGATGCGCTCGGCCTTGGGCAGGTCATAGCGGTCCGCCATGAGCCGGACGACGACCATCAACCCGACCCCGACGAGTATTCCGGGAACGATGCCGGCCAGGAACAGGGCGGCAACGCTCTCGCCCATGACATAGGCGTAGATGATCATGATGCCGGAGGGCGGAATGATTGGGCCGATCACCGAACTGGCGGCGGTGATTGCGGCGGCAAACTTGCGGGAATAGCCGTTCCTTTCCATGGCCGGGATCAGGGTCGATCCCAGCGCCGAGGTGTCGGCCACCGCTGACCCCGACAGGCCGGCAAACAGGATGGAGCTGAGAATGTTCACATGGGCAAGGCCGCCGCGCAGATGGCCCATGAGCGCCTGGCTGAATTCAACGAGCCTGGTAGTGATCCCGCCCTTGTTCATCAACTCGCCTGCCAGCACGAAGAATGGAAGCGCCATCAGCGGAAAGGAGTCCATGCCGTTATAGACGTTCCGGTACAACAGGGCGATGTCCCGCTCCTGCCCGTTCAGCCAGAGCAGCAGCCCCGGCGCCAGCAGCAGCGCAAAAAAGACCGGAAGTCCGACCAGCAGCAGGACCAGGAATACCGGAAGGAAGAAGGCCAGCATCAGTCGGCTGCCATGAATGCGCCGGCCGCGTCATCTGACGGCAACTCGGCATCCGGGGAAACCAGGCTTACCAGCATGCGGAGGATCAGCTCGACCGTCACCAAGACCAACAGGGCGACGCAGACCAGCAGCGATCCGTACATGTATCGCAGCTTGACCTTGATGGTCTCCAGCCCGACCAGGTCAAGCGGTATGCGCAGCGAGGAACTGTCAAACCTGCCGCCGAACCCGAATGTGTGATTGTAGCCATGCCCGATTGCGGCAAGCAGCACCGCGAGCGCCAGCACCAGCAGCACCAATCCGAGGATATGCGACGGCACCCTCGCCATCGCGCGGGGCAGCAGATCGATGGAAACGAAGCCGCTCCAGCGCATTGCCGATGGCGCAATGAAGGCAATCATCCACAGCATGAGGAAGCGGGCTGCTTCGTCGGGCCAGGCCAGGGCATTGTTCAAGACGTAACGGAAAAACACCTGGGCAAGTATGACCAGCACCATGAGTGCAAGCGCGATCCAGGCAAGCTGCCGTCCAAGGCGCAGTATCCGCGTGTTGACCCAGGCGATGGGGCGCAGGAGCACCAGCATCCGAATTCCTCTCTCAGCCGACCGAGTCTCGATGCCCACATGTTGCGTTTAAAAATACTAATGGTTCGTATTATTTCAGATACGAATATATGCGTCAAGGACGATGACTCCCATCAGCTTGTCACCACCAGATTGGCGTTTTTCCGTGCACAGAGGTCACGCAGCGCCTCGGGGCATGACCGGTCGGTGACCAACATGTCGACCTGGCTGATCTGGCCGATGCAGATTGGCGCCATGCGACCGAACTTGGTGCTGTCCACTGCCAGCACAACATTGCGGGAGTGTTCGATGATGGCCCGCGCCACGCAGACCTGGCGAAGATCGTAGTCGAGGAGAGCCCCGTCATGGGAGATGGCAGCCGCGCTGATGACGGCAATATCGACCCGGAATTGCCGGATGAAGTCGACTGCGTGTTCGCCGACAACCGCACCGTCTGCCCGACGCACCACCCCTCCGGGAACCATGACCTCAAGTCCCGGGTAATGCCTGATTTCATTGGCAAGATAGACCGAATCCGTCACCAGCTTCAGCCCGACATGGTGCGAGAGCCTCCTGGCTACGAATGCCGTCGTCGTTCCGGAGTTGATGAGCACAGTGGTGTTGTTCGGAATCCTTGCTGCGACCGCCGATGCGATGGCGGCCTTCTCCTCCCTTGCGATCTCCTGCCGGACCTCGAAACTCGTATACTCCGCCCCGGCGGCCAGCGTTGCCCCGCCATGGAAGCGAATGATCTGGTTCACCTCGGCAAGGGCGTTCAGATCCTTCCTGATGGTTTGCGGCGTGGTTTCGAATACCGCCGCCAACTCGTCCACCATCGCCCGGCCGCTCGACTGCAGGTGCTTCAGGATCGCTGTCCGGCGCCAGTTTGAGTTCCGGCTCATTCTTGTCATCTATCGGTGCCAATTTTGTCCATGAAGTTTCGAATTTTGTCACAATCGAAAGAAGGGTTCAACACTCCACCATTTCTGCATGTGTGAAGACGTGACACCACGAGACTGCCCGACAATCAAATGCCGGGGCCAGGATATTGGCCGGTTCGGCCGTCCGATTTCGCCCTGACTGTCTGCTGGAATCTCCGGGTGTGCGGACGCAGGTAGATGCAGGGGGTGCGCAGCCGCCTTCTACCGGCTTGTTGGCACCTCTGGCCATGCGGGCGCGTGCAGGCGCATGCATTCTCTCAGACAGCGATTTCCCCGCAGCCTCCGGCCGTGCGGGCGCGGGCAGGCGGGCGGATATCGACATCGGCGGGCGACTGGCAGGACATTTTTTGCTTTGCACTGGTATAGAATGTACATGGTCGGGAGCGGCCGACACCGGGCGGAAGCGGTTACGGAGTCTGGACATGGGATTGATCTTCAGGATCCTTGGTGCGTTGATCCTGGTCCTGGTCGTTGTCGTGGTGATGGTTGTCGGCCTGCTGGTTTTCCTGCCGGCAGAACAATATGCCGAAATTGCCGAACAGCGATTGGAGGCGGCCACCGGGAGGGATGTCCGCATCGAAGGCGAGGTGCGCCTGACATTGTGGCCCGAACTGGGATTTCGTACCGGTCCGGTTGCCATTGCCAACGCACCGTGGTCCGGGTCGGAGGTGATGTTCCGGGCCCAGGGGCTCGCAGTCGGAGTGGATCCCCGGACGGTGTTCGGCGGTGACTTGCGCATCACCGGAATGGAGGCGACGGGTCCGGAGATCCTGTTCGAGATCGCGGAAGACGGGCGCAACAACTGGGATTTCGGCGGCGATGCCTCGGCAGAGGGCGTGGCGGTGGCCGGCCTTCCCGGCTCGGAACCGAGAACATTCACCCTTGAGGAAGCGGCTATCTCCGACGGCCAAATCGTCGTTGTCGATCACGGAGCAGGCAGCCGCGTCGAGTTGTCCGGGCTGAATCTCCGCCTGACCATTCCGGATTTGCGCGGCATCGCCGATGTCGAGATGTCGGCAGAATTGAACGGCAGGGCCTTCTCGGTCGCCGGTACCATTCGCGATATCGCCGCCCTGGCAGGTCGACAGGTCGTGCCGGTCAGGATCGATGCCACCGTGGCCGGTGGCCGGTTTGCCCTGGACGGGATGGCCGGGTTTGGCCCGCTGCGAATGGATGGCGGCCTTGATGCCGATATCACCGACCTGTCATCAGTCTTGAAAATCGCCGGCATCAAGATGCTGCCACTGCCGGACCCATTCGCCCGGGAGATGTCGCTGACCGGCAAGGTTACACTCGACGATGCCGGCACCGTTCTGGTTCGTGACGGCACGATGACCTTGCGGCCAGGCGCGGATGATGCCCGCATCGACGTGACCGGCATCAGTGCCGACATGCATCCTCCCGGCCCCGATGGGTCAGCGGCGCTGGCATTCACCGCCAGGATGAATGGTCAGGAGGTCTCTCTTACCGGCACTGCTGGCATTGCTGCCGACATCGCCGGCGGTCAACCGGTTCCATTGACCTTCGATCTTGCTATTGCTGGCAATTCGGCCCAACTCGATGGGAGTGCCGGATGGGGTCCACTGGGTGTAGATGGCCGGTTCGAGATGCGGATTGGTGATGTCGAGGCGCTCGAATCGGTGTCGGGAATCGAACTCGATGACCTGCGGCAGGTGATAGGCGAGCGGGCGCAAATCAGTGGCAACATGGCCTATTCCGACCAGGATGGGCTAGAACTTGCCGGTCTCGTGATTGGTTATGACGGCCCGCCGGGTACGACCCGCCGGCAATTCGCCGATGTCGATCTTCGACTTCGACTGCCGGATGCCGATGGCCGGACCGGGTTCGAACTCCGGTTGCCGGCCAATGGCCGGCACCTCCAGGCCAGTGGCAATTTTGGAGGCCTTGCCGGCGGCAAGGTTCCGGTCGTTGCCGATATTGCCGCCGCCGGCAACCGGGCCAGGCTGGAGATCGATGTCGGCCTGGCTCCCCTTACCGTCAACGGAAAGATACGTGCCGGGATTGCCGACCTGGCCTCGCTCCTGGCGATGGCGGGTCAGGAGGCGCCAGGGCTGTCGGGTCTGCCCGGCGGCCAACTGGCGCTGGAGGGAAGGATTTCGTTGACCGAAACCGGCCTGCTCATGCTGGAAGATGGCCTGATTGCCCTTGGCAAGGACCCGGAGCCTGCCAAGCTGACCAAGGTCAGTTTCAGCCTGCTGTTGCCGGAATCGGACGGGATGGCCGGGGTTGAGCTCGTGGCCATGCTGAACGGGGAAGCCTTGACCATCGGTGGCTCGGCCAGCGATCTCGGCGCTCTCATCGACAGGTCGGGGACCGGCGTTTCACTCCATGCTGCCCTCGGCGATAACAGGATCAGCCTTGAAGGTGAAGCCAGCCTGGCCCCGCTTACCGTGCGGGGCGACCTGAAGGCAGATATCGGGGATGCGGCGACGATTTTTGCCACGTTGGGCAGGAAGGCGCCTGCCCTCCTCGAGGATGGCATCACCGCCAGTGGTCAATTCCTGATTGACGCTACCGGCAGGCTTGCCCTGGGCGGAGGGTTGTTTCGCTTCGGCGACAACGTGATCAGGGGTGATGTCGTCCTCGAGCCCGGAAAACGCTCCAGTCTGACCGCAATTCTTGTCGGCGATACGCTTGATCTTGCCGCCTACGGCGCCGACGACAGGGTCACCGACGATACAGGCCATGGCCGCGGCTCCGGCTGGTCGGATGACCTGATTGACGTGCATTGGCTGCAGGCGATCGACGCGCGAATCGTGTTGTCGCTTGGAAAGCTGGTGCTGGATGGCGTTGACGCCACTTCGGTTCGGACCACCACCCTCCTCGATTCCGGACGCGCAGTGACCGAGATTGACCAGTTGTCAATATTTGGCGGGTCCGTTGGCGGGGAGTTCGTGGTCAACAGCCGCGGCGGCCTGTCGGTGCGGGCAAATCTCCAGGGTCAGAATCTCGATATTGGCCGCATTCTGGCAGCGCTGGCCGACTATCACCGCCTGGCGGCACGGGGAGATCTCGAATTCAGCCTGCTTGGCGTGGGCAATTCTGAAGTTGAGATCATGAACTCGCTGTCCGGTCAGGTTGCCATGCGCCTCGGACCGGGGCGGGTCCGGGGCCTGGACGTGGAGGCAATACTTCGTGACCTGGACCTTGGCAGCCTTGGCGAAGGGCGCCAGACCGAGTTTGACCGGGTCGAGGCCAGCATGGCTGTCAATGGCGGGGTTGCAACCGGTGACGACCTGGTCCTCGCGGCACCAAACCTGCTGGTATCAGGTGATGGGCACATCGGACTTGGCGCCCGGACGATAGATTACCGGGTCTTGACCTCGCTGCTCGACGAGAATTCCCAGACCGAACGGTCGGTACCGTTGACGATCAGGGGGAGCTGGGCAGATCCGAAAGTCCGGCTTGACGTGGCCGGGATTATCGAACGGGATCTGCTCAGCAGGCTGCCGGAGGTTGAGGACCGGGCAAGGGAGGCGGTGGAGCGCAAGATCGCCGAGGAGGTGGGAAGTGCAATCGGCAAGGTCGAGGAACAGATCGAAGACGCCCTGGTCGAGGAGTTGAAGGACCGGGTGGGAGAAAGCCTGTTGAATTTTCTTGGCTCCGGCAACTGATTCACCCCGGCGGACGCAACCAGCCTGAAGGCAAGGAGGATGGGAGCCTCTGCTGGTCACCCGGTGGACGCAACCAGCCTGAGGGCAATGACGGGGGGCCGGCGGGTCGCCCGGTTACTGCAACCACCGGCCTGATTGTCGTGAATGTCGCTGCCAGGGCGTTCAATTCTTGCGAGCCGCCTCGATTTTTCGCCACGCCCGCACATTCTTCCGGTGTTCGTCATAGGATGTGGCGAAGGCATGCCCGCCCTGCCCGTCAGCGACAAAATACAGGTAGTCGGATTGTGCCGGATTCAACGCCGCCCTGATGGCATCGCGGCCGGGATTGGCTATGGGTGTTGGCGGCAGACCGGCCTGCTTGTAGGTATTGTACGGACCATCGCGCTCAAGTTCGCTCTTGCGCAGCCCGCGTCCCAATGGCCGCTTGCCACCGGTAATTCCGTAGATGACACTCGGATCCGTTTGCAGCAGCATCGACCGGTTCAACCGGTTCACGAATACCGACGACACCAGTTCACGCTCGCTGTCGATCGAGGTTTCCTTCTCGATGATCGAGGCCAGGACAAGCGCCTGTTCCGGGGTGGAAATCGGCAGATTGGCAGCCCGGTTTTGCCACTCGGCATCCAGGTGGGATTGCTGCCGCTCCAGCATGCGCCGCACCAGTTGGTCGCGCCCGGAGCCGCGCTTGACCTCGTAGGTATCCGGCGCCAGTGATCCCTCGGGCGGAACCTCAACCAGTTCACCCTGCAGGAACTCTGCCGCCTTCAGCGCCTCGACGATCTGCCAGCTTGTCAGCCCCTCGGGAACCGCCACCCGCCATCCCGAGGGAACTCCGGAGCCCGAGAGCGACGTGTATTGTGCCGGTGGAACCTCGCCGGCGGTGAAGCGGACGACCTCCCTGACCTCCCCGCCTCCCGGCTTCCGTTCATGTACCAGCGTGGTTCCGGTTTCGGCAGAAAGGCGGTAGGTCACGAGGAACTGGTCGGTGACTGCCGACGCATCGGTGATCAGCGCCAGGATCCCCTCCATCGAGGCATGCGCCGGGATCTCGTAATTGCCGAATTTCAGGAGCCCGTTCTGGTCGTTGATCCTTGCACCGAGGGAAAAAATCAGCTGGCTGGAAATCAGCCCGCTATCGGCAAGATCCGAAGCGACCCGGTTGAACGAGGCACCGCGTTCAATGAAGAAATAGCTGGCCTCCGTCGATGGCCCGGGACGGTAGAATTGCCGTTCACCATATTTCCACAGGCCGTATGCGGAGCCAGCCGCCACCAGCGCCAGCGCCAGGACGATCAACAACAGCCTGCGGATCATGCAGTTCCCATCCGTGCAAAGGCCAGGCAGGCATTCGAGCCGCCAAAGCCAAAGGAGTTCGACAGCGCCAGGTCGATCCGCCGATGCTTCGCCTTGTTGGCGGCAAGATCGTAGCTGCTGTCCACGGCCGGATGGTCAAGGTTGATCGTGGGCGGTGCCACCTGGTCGCGAATGGCCAGGATGCAGAAGATGGCTTCCACCGCACCGGCAGCGCCCAGCAGGTGACCGATGGACGACTTGGTCGATGAAATCGTCACATTCTCCAGGGACGGGCCGAGAAGACGGGAAATGGCCGACAATTCGATGGTGTCGGCCGATGTCGATGTCCCATGCGCATTGATGTAGCCGATATCAGCGGCTGGCCGGCCGGCATATTCCAGGGCCATGCGCATTGCCCGGAAGCCGCCTTCGCCATCCTCTGCCGGCATGGTGATATGCGATGCATCTCCCGATAGCCCGTACCCGGTCAACTCGGCATGGATCTCGGCACCGCGGCGCAGCGCATGGTCCATTTCCTCCAGCACCACAATACCGGCCCCTTCGCCCATCACGAAGCCGTCGCGGTCGACGTCAAACGGCCTGCTGGCCCGCTCCGGTTGCTCCCGCCACTTGGTGGACAGTGCCCTGCAGGCATTGAATCCGGCCAGGCCGATCTCGGAAATCGGGCTCTCGGCGCCGCCGGCGATCATGACATCGGCGTCACCGCGCTCGATGATACGGCCGGCATCGCCGATGGCGTGGGCGCCGGTGGCGCAGGCGGTGGCCACCGCATGATTGGGACCCTTGAAGCCGTGGCGGATTGAAATCTGGCCGGATGCCAGGTTGATCAGCGCCCCGGGAATGAAGAACGGCGAGATTCGGCGCGGCCCCTTTTCCTGCAGCAGGCGCGCCGTCGATGCGATCGATGCCAGGCCGCCAATCCCCGAACCGACAATGACGCCGGTCCTTTCGGCGGCGCTTCCGTTGGCCGCATCCAGGCCGGCATCGCTGACCGCCATGTCGGCGGCGGCGATGGCATAGAGGATGAAATCGTCAACCTTTCTCTGCTCCCTGGCCTCCATCCATCTTCCAGCATCAAAGCATCCCTCTGCGTCGCCGACCGGGATTTCACAGGCGTAGTTGGTTGCCAGATGCGAGGCATCGAAGCGACTTACGGTTGCGGCGGCCGAATGACCGGCCAGCAACCGTGACCAGGTCGGCTCGATCCCGCTTCCGAGAGGGGTGACCGCACCCAAACCGGTAACCACGACCCGTCGCATTAGCCGGCCCCGTGCATCCTGGACCGTTCGGCACGCAGAACTGCCGGCAACACTTCCCGGCAGGCGCAGGAGATTTCCCGGTCAGGCCTGGCCATCAGTGCTCGACCGTATTCCGTGGGGACGCGCCAGGGGCAGCGCCGCCGCCAACGCATCCTCGATATCGATTGTCCGGTTGTAGAGTGCGGTTCCGATCAAGGCCGCCTCGACATTGGGAATTCGCCTGAGGCGCCGAATGTCCTCGACATTCCTGACCACGCCGCTGGCGATCACCGGCGTCCGGGTCAGCTTCGACAGCGATTTGAGCAGCGAAAGCGAGCTGTGCCGGTTCTCGATATTGGAGTCGATATCGGTAATCATGATCGCAGCGAGCGGCGTGCCGCGGTATTCCCTGATCAGCCGTTCCGGCGAAATCGCGCTTGGCTCATTCCAGCCATGGATCATGACCGAGCCCTGGTAGACGTCGACGGCGACCACGATCTGGTCCGGATGCAACTTGGCCGCTGCACGAACAAGGTCGGGTTGCAATGCGGCAATGGTGCCGACCACGATCCTTCCGGTGCCCAAATCGGCCCATTCGTGGATGGCGTCGAGTGTCCTGATGCCGCCTGCCAGCTGGACTGGAATTCCGACATGACGGATCATGTCGATGACCAGTTCACGGTTGATGTCGGACCGGCGAATGGCATCGATGTCGGTCAGGTGCATCCAACTGGCCCCGCCAGCGGCAAACTCTCGGCCCTTTTCGATCGGATCGATATGCCAGACCATCGGGTCTTCGATGCGCCCCCGGCGCAGGCTGACGCATTTGCCGCCGATAACTTCCATGCTGGGTATGACGATCACGGCAATCTACTCCGATCAGTTACGTCGGGAACCGGCGGATCCCGGGGTCGGATTCCTGCTACATCACAATCCCGATCCAAGTTCACGCAGGAAAGTCAGCCACGGCCAGACAGCAGGGGTTGTGGCCGGGAAACAAGGGCCGAATCCTCACCCGGTTCATGAGGCTCCCCGGCAAGGCATTGGACAGGTGGCCGGTCTTGGCAAATCCGGCCATTCTTGCCGATGTGGTCAGTTGACAGATCAGGCCTGCGGGCACGGGAGCCGGAACGAGATCACGGATTTGCGGCGCAAGCCGCCGACCGCCTCAGGACGTGGCCTTGGAAATGAACTTGACCGCATCGCCGAAGGAGTTGATTGATTCTGCATCTTCATCCTTGATGTCGATCCCGAATTCCTCCTCGAAAGCCATTACCAGTTCAACGGTATCAAGGCTGTCGGCACCCAGATCGCCGATAAAGGATGCCGATTCGACGACCTTGTCCTCTTCGACTCCCAAATGCTCGACAACGATTTTCCTGACCCGATCTGCTATGTCACTCATGCCTGTTTCCTATTCCTTGCAGGGTTTGCCTGCTGTTTCAGTAACACATCCAAAGACATGCATTTACCTGTTTTCCCCGGAAGGGGTCCAATCAGCCCTATCCCTGGAAAAAGCACGTCCGACATACCAGCCGTAACCGGATCTGATCGCCATTCCAGTCCTGGAAGGCGGCTTATATCACAGAGCGGAAAAAATTCGCAAGATCGCCCGACCTCCGAAGGTGGACAGGCTCGGACAGCAACCGGCGACCCGACCAGGACCTGCCATCGACTCCCCGCGCCCGAGGCTCAATGGGCGCAGGAGCTTCTCGACGACGCCGTCATGACATCGACTTCCCGCGAGCGAGGCTCAATGGGCAGTAAGCGACGTGGTGTGCCACCATCCCCTACCGACTTCCCGCGAGCGAGGCTCAATGGGCCGGGGTCGGTCACGATCAGGGGCCGCCGCAATCGACTCCCCGCAAGCGAGCCGCAATCGAATATTTTCACGTCCTGGCGTGGCTCGTGTCCGCAATCCCTGTTCACCGGCTCAATACATTGCCATGCCGCCATTGACGTGCAGGGTCTGTCCGGTGACGTAGCTGGCCTCGCCCGATGCCAGGTAGAGCACGGCATGGGCAATGTCGTCGGCGGCACCCATGCGGCCAGCCGGGATTTTCCCGAGAATCGATTCCTGTTGCGCCTCGGAAAGCCGGGCCGTCATGTCGGTCTTGATGAAACCGGGCGCAACGAGGTTTACGGTGACCTGGCGGGCGGCAATCTCGGCAGCCAGCGACCTGGCCAATCCGGCCAGACCCGCCTTGGCGGCGGCATAATTGGCCTGGCCCGGGTTGCCGGTAAATCCGACAACCGACGTGACATAGATAATCCGCCCCCACCGCGCCTTCATCATCCCGCGCAATGCATGCTTGCTGAGAATCATCGCCGAGGAAAGATTTATGTCGATCACCTGTTGCCAGTCCTCGTCCGACATGCGCAGCAGCAGGTTGTCCCTGGTAATGCCGGCATTGCACACCAGGATGTCCAGCGAGCCAAGCAGGTCGGCGACCTGGCCGGGCAGACCGGCCACTGCCTCCCGGTCGGCAAGGTTGCAGGGAGCGGGCACCGCCGCCGGACCAAGTTCGCCGGCAAGCGCCTGCAGGCGATCATTTCGGGTTCCGGACAGGGCGACCTTGGCGCCAGCGCTGACCAATGCGCGGGAAATCGCCCCGCCAATTCCGCCAGATGCACCGGTGACCAGCGCGCTTTTTCCTTCAAGATCAAACATTTATTGCATACCTTCAAACTGCTCCAGAACGGCTCTCACCTGCTCCGGATTTCCCACCGCATGGCTGGAAATCGACGAGGCAGTCCTCCTGGCCATGCCGCACAGCGCCGCGCCGGCGCCCAGTTCCCAAATACAGGAAATTCCGGTCCGTTCCATGGCAAGGATCGATTCGCGCCACCTGACCGTCCCGGTGATCTGCCGGACCAGCGCCTCGCGGATGTTGGTCGGGTCCTTCACCGGCGCCGCCAGCACATTGGCCAGCAATGGAATGCGCGCTCCGGCAATGTCGGCATCCTCCAGCGCCGCCCGCATCTTTCGCTCGGCCGGCGCCATCATGCTGCAGTGGAACGGCGCCGATACGGGAAGCATGATTGCCCGCCGAGCGCCGCGGGATTTGGCAAGTTCGGCGGCATGTTCCACCGCCGGCACCTCCCCCGACACGACAACTTGCCGGGGGTCATTGTCATTGGCGACCTCACAGATTCCCCGTGCCGATGCCTCGACGGCAATGTCGGCGACGGCATCGATGTCCAGCCCCAGCAGCGCCGCCATCCTCCCTGTCCCCTCAGGGGTTGCCTCCTGCATGGCTCGCCCCCTGATCCTGAGCAACCTGGCCGTATCAGCAAGCGACAGCGATCCGGATGCACACAGGGCGCTGTATTCGCCGAGGCTGTGACCGGCCACGAACGTGGCTGCATCAAGGTCGAATCCCTCGGCCTGCAAGGCCCGCAGGACAGCCATGGAGGTGGCCATCAACGCTGGCTGGGCATTTGCGGTCAGGGTCAGCTGCTTCATGCTGCCCTCCCAGATCAGGGCTGACAGGTCCTCCCCCAATGCGGCATCGACCTCCTCGAAAACCTGGCGCGATTGTGGATAATGGTCGGCCAGATCCCTGCCCATGCCGATGGTCTGCGCCCCCTGCCCCGGGAACACCAATGCCAATTTCATTGCCAACTCCTGCCGTCTTACGGTGAACTGCCGCCTCGTTTCGAAGCCCATGCGGCAAAAAAAATCATTGTTTGCCTTGCAATTGTCCAGCCTGAAAGTATAACCCGCGCCGATTCCGCGTAACTTGGATGATTGCGGGCCTCTCGAGCGTGGCGGCGGAAAACAATTGACCACGCGGTGAAGCCGGCAGGACAGGATAGCATATGCCACTCTATGAACATGTGTTCATTGGGCGCCAGGATCTCTCATCTTCACAGGCAGACGGTCTGGTCGAACATTTCGGCTCGATACTGGTCGAGAATGGTGGAACGATCGTCGGCACCGAAAGCTGGGGCCTTCTGAAGATGGCCTACAAGATCAACCGCAACCGCAAGGGACACTACATGTTTCTGAAAACCGATTCGCCTCCGGAGGCGGTGGCAGAAATGGAGCGTCTGATGCGGTTGCACGAGGACGTTTTGCGGGTCATGACCGTGAAGGTGGACAGTCATTCTGACCAGCCTTCACCGATGATGCAGAAATGATGGCAGTCCACATCACTGCCCCCACGTTTTCGCCTTTGCCAACCCGGGATACACCAGAATGAGAAGAACATTTTTCCGCCGCAAGAAGGTCTGTCCGTTCTCCGGCCAGGATGCGCCGAAGATCGACTACAAGGACATCAAGCTGCTCCAGAAATTCATTTCCGAACGGGGAAAGATCACCCCGAGCCGGATGTCTGCGGTGTCGGCCCGCCGGCAACGGGAATTGTCACTGGCAATCAAGCGGGCGAGGTTCCTCGCATTGCTTCCCTATTCGGTCAGGTAGGAGAACGGGAATGGAAGTCATTCTGCTTGAACGTGTCGCAAAGCTCGGACAGATGGGCGATGTTGTCCGGGTCAAGAATGGCTACGGGCGGAACTTTCTGCTTCCGGCAGGAAAAGCGCTGCGAGCCACCGATGACAACCGGCGAGTATTCGAACAGCGCCGGTCCGAACTCGAGACCCGCAATCTCGAATTGCGCAAGGAAGCCGAAGCGGTCGCCGAAATTCTCGGCGGACGCATGTTCACCGTCATTCGATCAGCCTCCGGAACCGGCGCGCTATACGGATCCGTCAGCGCCCGCGACATCTGGGAATCGGCATCCGCCGATGACGTAATGATCGACAGGCAGCAAATCTTGCTGTCCCGGCCAATCAAGGAAATCGGTATTCACGAGATTTCGGTCTCGCTCCATCCCGAGGTCGATGTCGACATCAGCATCAATGTCGCCCGATCCGAGGAAGAGGCGGAAAAGCAGGCACAGACCGGCTCGGCCGTGGGCGACAGTGAAGACGAGGACGACCAGGACGTCGAGGCCACGGCCGAACTCGCTGCAGGTGATGACGTCCATGAGGCCGATGCTTCAGCCGAACCCGTTCCGGGCGATAGCGGCCAGGATGCAGAAACCGCGGCCGAGGCCGTCGCTGAACTGGGACCTGATGATAGCGGGCAAGATTCCGATATTGCTACCGATGCTTCCCCGGGTGCCGAAGAGTCTGCCGAAGATGTCAAGGCGGAATGACAGGCGGGCCGTTATCTGCCGGCACGATTGCGGCGGCTGCATTGGCCTGACTCGGCCCTCTCTACCGACATTGTGACCGCAGCGCCGCAATCGCGGCGGGCTCTCTGCCGGTTGGCCGTGGTCGCGAGTGCAGATTTGCAGAGCCGGAATTTCCCCTCAGGTAACCTCACCCGGTCACGATTCCCATCATCGGATTCGGGCCTCCGGCCCACCGGGTCTATTGCGTTTGGCAAGACCTTGCAGACCATGCCATCGGAAAAGAGCATGATCGGGACCGGGAGACACCGTTCATCACCGGTGCGCCGTCCGGGGTATCGGCGGTCACGAGGGGTGACGCACTGGTCGTTGTCGCCGGCGGCCTGGCCCCGCTGACGGTCATGGTCACATAGGGGGCGTCTTCCGGCAGGGGCGGCGCTGCCCCGGCAGCCTTGTCCGGTTGTGGCCGGCTAGAAGGCCTCGACGGCGATGCTGGCCCGGTCGAGCCGCTCGCGAATGGAAGCGGCAATGGCGACTGCGCCGTCATTATCGCCATGGACGCAGATCGTCGCCGGGTTGATGGGGATCTTGCGGCCGGATTTCGAGATGATGGCACCGTGCTCGATCATGCGGAGCACGTGATCGGCGCATGCTGTCGGATCGTGGATGACGGCATCCGGCTCATTGCGCGGGGTCAGTGTCCCGTCATCCTCGTAGGTCCTGTCGGCGAAGACCTCCGGGGCAAAGCTTGCCCCGGCCCGTTCTGCAGCCTTCTGCAGGCAGGTGGCGGCGATGGTGACAATGGTCAGGCTGGCATCGAGTTCAAGAACGGCACCAACAACGGTATCGGCCAGCCCCTGGTCACGGCTTGCCATGTTGGCCAGGGCGCCATGCATCTTCACATGCCGCACGGCGCCTCCCTCCGATCTGGCGATCGCCTGCAAGGCGCCGATCTGGTAGATGACCATGGCCCTGATCTCGTCGCTGCCGAGCCCGTAAATCTCGTTGCGGCCAAAGCCGGCGAGGTCCCTGAAGCCGGGATGCGCACCGATTCCGACATTGTTGTTGATGCAGGTGCGGCAGGTTCGCCGCATTTCCAGCGGATCCCCGGCATGGAACCCGCATGCAACATTGGCCGAGGTGACAATCTTGAGGATTTCCTGGTCGTTGCCCATCCGCCAGCGTCCGAAACTCTCGCCCAGATCGGAATTGAGGTCAATTTTCACTTTCATCATCTCCCGCGGTCACGCCGCTTATCAGTGAATAGGACAAAAGGTGATTCATCCGTGATGGATCGCGCTGCCTCCTGTCAAGTCGTCCGGCAAGTTCCGATACCTCCTTGTTCATTTCCTTCAGGGCACCGACTGCCTGTTCGGGGCCGACCCGGACCATCCGGAACCTGTCGCCTGACGGAATTTGCGCCAGCCTGTGGCGGTCGGCGGTGATGACCGTGGCCAGGCGTGGATAGCCGCCGACCGGTTGACTGTCGGCCATCAACACCGTCGCCGATCCATCGCCGGCCACCTGGATGTCGCCGGGAACGATGGCATCGGAGGCCAGGGTCAGGCCGGCGAGCGCCTCGAAGGCAAAACTTGCGCTCTCGAGGCCGATACCCATGCGGTTACGCCGGGCCGAGACGACAAATTCCCGTTCGGTGATCGCCTTGCGGTCGGCATCGGAAAACAGATCCGATTGCGGCGTATCCATGATGCGGATCACCCGGTCGGCAAAATAACCCGGCTCGGGTAGCAGGAATTCCGGCCGGGCCGGGTGGGATGCTGTCGGCCGCAGGAACTCGCCTGCTTGCGGCGTCCAGCCGAGCCCCGAAGCTGCATGCGTGGATTTTGAACCCAGCATTTCCGGGCAGTCGATTCCGCCTGGCAGGTGCAGGTATCCGTAGACGCCCCGCCTGGCCTGGCCGATCTCGAGGAGGTCATCCTGCCGAAGGGTAATGACCGAGCGCCATCGTGCCCTCTGCCGATTGACGAAAATGTCCATCCTGGCGCCGGAGGTGGCGATCGCCAGATCTCCGCAGCAGCGGAACTTTCCGCCAACGGCAAACAGCTCCAGGGCGGCCGCATCGCGGTCGTTGCCGAGCAGGGCCTGTCCCTCGGCCAGGGCGAAGGCATCGATGGCGCCGCCGACGGTGACACCGTAGCGCCGCCATCCCCGTCGGCCGCCATCCTGGATGGTGGCGCCGGGAAGGATCTCGACGATCCTAAGCGCCGCCATCTTGCATGCTCGCAAACTGGTCGGGATCAAATCGTTCCGCTTCCCGGCGGGTCACCGGCCGGAACCGGATCGTATCGCCGGGTGAAATGACAAATCTTGGCGAGGCGTCGCGGCGGAAGGAGCGGAACGGCGTTCGACCGATTTGCCGCCATCCGGTCGGGATGGGGGTGGACGGAACCACGGTTTGACGGTTGGCGACAAGAATGGCACCAGGCTCGACCGGCTTGCCGAAGGATTGCCGGCGAGGAATTGCAAATTGGTCCGGAAGCTCGGCAAGATAGATGAGGCCGGGGGAGAAGCCGAGGCAGAGAACCGAGAGGTCAATGCCGGCATGAAGCCCGACCAACTCATCCTCAGCCAGCCCGACCAGGCGGGCAGTCTCGGTCAGGTCCGGGGCGCTGGCACCGGAATATACCACCGGGATCTCCCAACGCCGTCCCGGCACTGCGTCCGATTCCAGCCAGTTCCGGGACGCGAGCAGCGACCGGCACCATCTGACCAGCGCATCCGGCGGCAGGACGAGAGGGTCGAATGCAACCAGCACCGACCGAATGGTGGGTGCGGTCTCGATCACCCCGTCCGGTGCATCGGCGAGCGCCGCATCGAATGCCAGTACCGCCCGGCTGCATCGGGCGGAGTATTGCGCACCGAAGGTCACCAGGATCGCCTGGTCGCCGGCCAGTGAAATCTTCGGGAAGCTATCGCCTGTTGATGCCATCACCCGTATCCGGACCTGGTGGCGGCTGCGCATGTTCCGGGGCTGGTCCGGTGATGATGCTGCCACACCTGCCACCTTTCATGGCCATTGCCGGCCTTGCCCAATGGCGCCATTGCCGCAATCCGCACTTTGTTGTCGTTGCCGAATTGGTCTAGTATCCGGTGCGGAAGTTCAACCCGCATGGCGTGCCGCATGCAATGGCGGCAAAGCTGGCAGATCATCGGACAAGAAAATGAACGACGTTTATTCCCCCGACCCTGAATTTGTCGCCAGGGCGCACATGGATCACCAGGAATATGACCGGCTGCAGGACGAGTTCAGGGATGATCCGGAAGGCTCCTGGGCCAGGATCGCACGACGAATTGACTGGGTGAAACCATTCACCAGCGTGAAGAATGTCTGTTTCGACTATCCGGACGTGTCCATCAAGTGGTTCGAGGACGGGTTGCTCAATGTCTCGGCCAACTGCGTCGACCGCCATTTGGCAAAACGGGCAGACCAGACGGCGATCGTCTGGGAGCCGGATGATCCAACGGAAGACGTTCGGAGCATCAGCTACCGGGAATTGCACGAGTCGGTGTGCAGGATGGCCAATATCCTGAAAAGGCTTGGCGTCAGCAGGGGCGACCGGGTGGTCATCTACCTGCCGATGATCCCCGAGGCAGCGTTTGCCATGCTGGCCTGCGCCAGGGTCGGCGCCGTGCACTCGGTGGTCTTTGCCGGGTTCAGTCCCGATGCGCTCGCCAGCCGGGTCAAGGATTGCGGTGCGGAACTGGTCATTACTGCCGACGAGGCGCCGCGTGGTGGCCGCAACAGCCCGCTCAAGCACAATACCGACAAGGCGGTGGGGCAATGTCCGGATAGCGTCAAGGTGCTGGTGGTCGAGCGTACCGGCGCAAAGATTGACTGGAAGCCGGGGCGGGATTTCAGCTACTCGCAGCTGTCGGCCGAGGTATCGGCCGACTGCGATTGCGAGGTCATGGAGGCCGAGAGTCCGTTATTCGTGCTCTACACCTCCGGCTCGACCGGCAAGCCGAAGGGTGTCGTGCACAGTTCGGCCGGCTATTTGGTCTACGCATCCTTCACCCATCAGATTGTCTTCGACTACCATGATGACGACATCTACTGGTGCACGGCCGATGTCGGCTGGGTCACCGGTCACAGCTACATCGTCTACGGGCCGCTGGCCAATGGCGCCACCACGCTGATGTTCGAGGGGGTCCCGACCTACCCGGACTGCTCCCGCTTCTGGCAGGTGTGCGAAAAACACCGCGTGAACCAGTTCTATACCGCGCCGACCGCCATCCGGGCCCTGATGGGCCAGGGCGACAGCTGGGTCCGGCGGGCGGATCTGTCATCCCTGCGGGTATTGGGTACCGTTGGCGAGCCGATCAATCCGGAAGCGTGGAAATGGTACAATGATGTCGTCGGCGGCAATTCCTGCCCGATCGTCGACACCTGGTGGCAGACCGAAACCGGCGGCCATTTGATCACGCCGGTTCCGGGGGCCGTTGCGACCCGGCCAGGTTCGGCCACCAGGCCGTTCTTCGGCATCAGGCCAGCGATTCTCGAGCCGGACTCCGGCCGGGAAATCGATGCGATGGAAGCAGAGGGGGTGCTGTGCATCAGTGATAGCTGGCCCGGCCAGATGCGCACGGTGTACGGCGATCACCAGCGCTTCATGGAAACCTATTTCCAGCAATACCAGGGTTACTATTTCACCGGCGACGGATGCCGGCGGGATGCCGAGGGAAATTACTGGATCACCGGCCGGGTCGATGATGTCCTCAACGTGTCCGGTCATCGCATGGGAACCGCCGAAATCGAAAGCGCCCTGGTTGCGCATCCCGACGTGGCGGAAGCGGCGGTGGTCGGCTACCCGCATGATATCAAGGGCCAGGGTATCTATGCCTATGTCACCCTGATGGGCGACGTGTCACCGTCCGGGCAATTGCGAAAGGATCTCGAATTGTGGGTGCGCAAGGAAATCGGGCCGATCGCCAGGCCCGATCTCATCCAGTGGGCGCCGGGACTGCCGAAAACCCGTTCCGGCAAGATCATGCGACGAATCCTGCGCAAGATTGCCGAGGATGATTACGGCGCACTCGGTGATACCTCCACCCTGGCCGACCCCGGCGTGGTCGATGACCTCGTCGAAAACCGCATGAACCGGTCGGCTCCCGGTGGGAAGTGACATGCATCTGCCAGCCGGACCATGTCAATGACCGGGCGACCAGTCAAGATTGCACCGTCGATCCTGAGTGCCGATTTTTCCCGTTTTGGCGACGAGATCACCGCGGTCGAGGAGGCCGGCGCCGACTGGATCCACGTCGACGTCATGGATGGTCACTTCGTGCCAAACCTCTCCTTCGGCCCGGCTTTGTGCGCGGCAATCCGCCCCTACATACGGACCGTCATGGATGTTCACCTGATGATCAGCCCGGTTGATTGCTATGTCGAGGATTATGTCCGGGCCGGGGCGGACATCATTACCGTCCATGGCGAGGCAACGCCGCATGTTCACCGCACGCTGCAGACGATCCGCCGGCACGGCAAGCGTGCTGGCCTGGCAGTGAATCCGTCCACCCCTGCCGCTGCCGTCGAGCCACTTCTTGACCAACTCGATCTTGTCTGCGTCATGACCGTGAATCCCGGCTTTGGCGGGCAGTCATTCATCGACGGCCAGCTGCCGAAGATCAGCGACATTGCCGCCATGATTGATGACCGGCCGATTCGCCTGCAGGTCGATGGCGGCATTGCCCCCGACACTGCCCCGGCCGCGGTTGCCGCCGGCGCAAATGTGCTGGTTGCCGGCTCGGCGGTGTTTGGCATAGAGTCGGCCGACCGGATATCGGGCCTGCGCCACAATATCGAGCAAATCCGCGCCTCCATCGGCGATTGCGGGGGCCGACCGACCGAGCGGCAAGACGGACAACAAGGAGACTGATCATGTTGACTCGCCCCCCTGTCTGCGATTTCGGCTGGAAGGCAGCGGATTTCGAATTGCCATCGACCGATGGCGTCACCGTTTCACTGCAATCCATTCGCGGCCCGTCCGGGACGCTGGTGATGTTCATCTGCAACCATTGCCCCTATGTCGTGTCGGCAATCGACCGCATCGTCGGCGAAGCCGCGGAGTTGCGGAAGATCGGGGTCCACACGGTGGCCATCTGCGCCAATGATTCCGTGACCTATCCGCAGGATTCCTTTGACCGCATGGTCGAATTCGCCCGCGACCACGGGTTTTCCTTTCCGTATCTGCATGACGACGAACAGGCGGTCGCCCGTGCCTACGGCGCCGAATGCACGCCCGATTTCTTCGGATTCAATTCCGAACTCGGGTTGCAATACCGGGGCCGGCTCGACAGCGCCGGATCAACCCCGCCCGATTCCTCGACCGAGCGGGAATTGTTCAACGGCATGTCCGTGATCGCCAGCACCGGCAAGGGCCCGGACGACCAGACCGCCTCGATGGGGTGTTCGATCAAGTGGAAGTGATACGACGGGACGGCGCCGGCCCTGCCCTGGACCGGACGAGGCAAACCCGCGGCTGACCTCCATTCTCATGCATTGGCCGGAGGGCCGTTCAGACTCCGCCCCAGACCCTGTCGGCAATGTCGACCACCAACTCCAACTTTCGCCACTGCTCGTCTTCGCCGAGCTTGTTGCCCTCCTCGGTCGAGGCAAAGCCGCATTGCGGCGCGATCCCGAGCTGATCGATATCGGCAAACTTGCTGGCCGCCTCGAGCATCCTGACGATGGTGTCTGCCGATTCCAACTCGCCGGATTTGGTGGTGATGAAACCGGGCATGACCCGCTGCTTGCCTCTGGCCAACAGGCCAAGCGGCTCGAGACCGCCGGCGCGGTCGGTGTCATACTCCATGAAGAACACGTCGACGCCGGTCTGGTTGAACACCGCGTCAGCGGCCGGGTCATATCCGCCGCTTGCCACATGGGTCGATTGAAAGTTCCCGCGACACATGTGCATGGCAATGGTCATGTCGTCGGGCCGGTCGCGGATCGCTTCCTTCATCATCCAGGCATATTTCCCGATCAGCCAGTCCGGGTCCTGCCCGAGCGAGGCCTTGACCTGCCGTTGCCGGGGATCGCACAGATAGGCAAAGAAGATGTCATCCATCTGCAGGTAGCGGCAGCCAATGGCATGGAAGGCCGCAACCGCGTCACGATAGGCACGGGAAATGTCGTGAAACAGCAACTCCAAATCCTCGTATTCCCGGTGGCGAATATCCTCGATCGCCACCCGGAAATGGCAACAGCTGGGGCCTGGAATCGAGATCTTGGGCAATACCCTGGTCGTGGCGGCAACGTAGCGAAAATGCTCCAGCATCGGGTGATCTGTCGGAAACCCGATCTTGCCGTTGATGACCGGATGAATCGGTCGCAATTCAGCGCCGGCAAACTGGACCCCGCTTCCCCGTTCCTCGAGCGCAAACCCGGTCAGCATTCCCATGAAATCGAGATGCCAGAATGAACGGCGGTATTCGCCATCGGTCACCACCTTCAACCCGACCGCTTCCTGCTTGCGGATCGCCCTGGCGATCTCGGTATCCTCGACCTCCCGCAACCGGGACGCGGCCATGGCCTCGCCGCCCTCGGCGTTTCGACGCGCCGCGGCCACGGGAGGCGGGCGCAAAAGGCTTCCGACATGGTCGGCACGATACACCGGTCTTGCTCGTGTCATGAAATGGCTCCTCCGCCCTTCGGGCATTCAGGCTGGACTTTCCGGATCAAACCGGGGCTAACTGATGCAGACCATTAGATCAGAGTCAATGCCGACCACCAGATGACTTCAGGAAACAGGCTTCCAGGACGGGTTCGGGTTGCGATCATCGGCGGCGGCCCTGCCGGCCTGTTGCTCGCTCGCAAGCTCAGCCGCAGCGGCATTGACTGCGCGATCATCGAACGCCGCAGCCGCCGCCATGTCATGTCGCGCATTCGGGCCGGCGTGCTGGAACAGGGAAGCGTCGATCAACTCCGCGAGGTCGGCCTGGGCGGTCGCATTGCCAAGGAGGGCCTCATCCATGAAGGTTGCCGCATTGCCGACGATGCTGGCAGCTTTCGCCTGGACTTCCTGGAACTGGCTGGCAAGACGGTCACCGTATACGGCCAGACCGAGGTCACCCGAGACCTCTATTCGGCACTGGAAGCCGACGGAATCACCATCGCAGACAGATGTCAGCCAGTCGAGATCGACGGTATCGAGACTGGCAGGCCGATCATTTCCCTGCGCCGCGACGGGCGCGACCATGCAATCAGCTGCGATTTCGTGGCCGGGTGCGACGGCTATCACGGCATCAGCCGTGGCTGCATTCCGGGCACGGCGCGTCGGATCTTCGAGCGGGAATTCGATTTCGGTTGGCTCGGCATGCTGTCGGAATCGCCGCCGGTCCATCACGAACTGATCTACTGCCGGTCGGGCCGCGGCTTTGCCCTGGCCTCGATGCGCAACCCTCGCCTCTCCCGCTACTATTTGCAGGTACCACTGACCGACAGGCTCGATGACTGGGATGATGACCGCTTCTGGACCGAACTGGCCTGCCGGTTTCCCGAGGAATTTCGCCAGCTGCTGCAACCAGGCAGGACGGTCGAGAAGTCAATCACGCCGATACGAAGTTTTGTAAGTGAACCAATGCGTTGGGGCCGGTTGTTCTTGTGCGGAGATTCTGCGCATATCGTTCCGCCAACCGGTGCCAAGGGCCTGAATTTGGCGTTTTCGGACGTGCACTACCTGCACGAGGCGCTGGTGCGCAGCCTTCATGGCGGCGATGACGAATTGCTGAACGACTACTCGAAGATCGCCCTGGACCGGGTCTGGAAATCGATGCGTTTCAGTTGGTGGATGACCAATCTTCTGCACCGGCAGCCGGACCGGGCCGGTTTCGACCAGCGGCTGCAGGACGCCGAATTTGCCCAGTTGCGCCGCTCGCATCCCGCCAGGCAGATCGCCGCCGAAAACTACACCGGCCTCGATTACTGATAACGCCGAACCCGCCGCCAGCGCGATGCATGTCCGCCCCGCCAAGGCCGATGCCATGCAATGGCAGGCCAGGGCGGGTCACCGATCCGTCATCCACCCAGCAATCCCGGTAGCCACAATGTCAGCGTCGGGAACAACAGCAGTACCGTGACCCGGACCAGTTCGGCGACAAAAAACGGGGCAACTCCCTTGAAGGTCTCGATCATCGGAACATCCCTGGCCAATGCCGAGATGACAAACACGTTCAATCCGACCGGCGGCGTAATCAGTCCGAGTTCAACGACAACCAGCGCCAGGATGCCAAACCATATCTTCAGATCCTCGGTGCTCATCCCGAAGCCCGACCCTTCGGCACCCTGGTAGATCCCGCCATTGGCCTCGACCAGCACCGGCCAGAAGAACGGCACCAGCAGCAGGATCATCGACAGGCTGTCGAGCAGGCATCCCAGCGCAATCAGCGCCAGGAGTAGCAGGACCATGATGGTGAGCGGCTCCATTCCGGTATCGACCACCCAGGCGGCCATTGATTGCGGCAATCCGGCCCGCGAGAGAAAGATCTTCATCAATTCGGCGCCGAACAGGATCAGGTAGATCATGCCGGTGGTACCGGCCGTCTCCCGGACGACATCGACGATGGCGGGTCGCGTGACCTGCTTGCGGGCAACTCCGTAGATGAACACCAGGAATACGCCGATGGAGGCGGCCGGCGTCGGATTGAAGAACCCGGCATAGATACCACCAAGCACCAGTCCGAAGATGACCATGACCGGCAGGATGCCGATGGTCGCTTCGACCAACTCCTGGCGATCAGTGTCCTTGCCGCGGGGGCCGGATTCCGGGGCCACGATCACGTAAACGGAAATTGTCAGCATGAAGAGCAAGACTGCGAGAAGTCCCGGCACCAGTGCTGCCATGAACATCTCGACGATATTGGCCTCGACGATGATGGCGTAGATGATCAGCACCACCGATGGCGGAATCAGGATGCCCAGCACCCCGCCGGCGGCCAGCGATCCGGTCGCCAGCGCATTCGAATAGTTGTAGCGCCGCAATTCCGGCAAGGCGATCCGGCCCATGGTGCTGGCAGTGGCGAGCGAGGAGCCGCAGACGGAGCCAAAACCGGCACAGGCGGCAATCGCCGCCATGGCGGTTCCACCACGTAGCCAACCCAGCCAGGCATTGGCCGCCCGGAACAGGGCGGATGAAAGCCCGGTCCTGGCCGCCAGGCAGCCCATGAGGACAAACATCGGCACCACCGACAGGCCGTGAAACGAGAACTGGCCATAGGCAAGGGTCTTCAACTGGCTCAATACCAGCGCTGGCCCGTTAAGAATCATGATCCCGCAACCGCCAACCAGTATCATGGTGTAGGCGATCGGTATCCGGATGATGATGAGCGCCAGCAATACCACCAGGCCCGCAACACCGATGAGAACGGGATCCATTACCCGGCTTTCAATTCAGCCGGTTGTCTCGCGCCATTGGCAAGTGTTGAAAGGGCCGTCATGCACAAGAGCAGCAGCGACAGCAGGATCGGGACATAGGCCAGCCATACCGGGATCTGCAGAATGGTCGTGGTGTAGCCATACTCCTTCTGGCTCAGCATGCCGGCATACATCCGCCACAGCAGCAATGCCGCGAAAAGCAGCGCTGCCAGCGAGCCCAGGAAACCGAAGGTCGCCAGCCAGCGCTCCGATGCCCGCGCCGTGAATATGTCGGCGGTCACATTGGTGCCGTGGATCTGGCAGAAGGGCAGAAACGAAAACGCCGCAATCGCGACACCCATCTCGGTCAGTTCGAAATCGCCCGGGAATGGTTTCCAGAATATTCCGCCAATGACCGAGGCCACATTGACGAGCACGACGGCAAACAGCACCATTCCGCCCACCAGCGCCCAGAGATTGGCAAGATGTTCGATCGCGCCGGCCATGCCGCCGCGATCGTTGCTTGAATCATGACTTTCCGTCAATTGCTGTTCCGGGCGATCAGGTCACGCGCCATACCGACCAGCGCCGCGCCGTCGATTCCGCTCCCCTCCACCTCGGCGATCCACCGGTCGACGACCGGGCTCAGCGCTGCTTCGAAGGCTGCGGTTTCCGCTTCGGACAGCACGATGTGGGTATTGCCCGCATCGGTCGCCACCTTGATTCCGACATCATCGGCATCCCGCCAGCGCCGTCCAACCTCGGCCCACCAGTCGCGGCCCGATGCGTCACGGAATGCCTGCTGGATGTCTTCCGGCAGGCTGTCCCAGCGGGCCTTGTTCATCGAGACCTGGAAGGTTGTCGTTCCGAACCTGGCCTTGTCATGTCCCTCGATCTGGTACTGCGTCTGCTGTTGAATCTTCAGCGGCGGAATAATTTCCCAGGGAATGAATGCGCCGTCCACCGTTCCCTTCTGCAGTGCCAGCGGCAGATCGGGCACCGGCATGCCGACCGGGCTTGCACCCAGGGCCTCGATGATCCAGGCGCCGGTCCGGGTCGGGATGCGCATCTTGAGCCCGGCAAAATCGGCCGGCGAGCGCACTTCCCGATCCCGCATGTGGATGGCCTGGCCGGCATGGACATGCAGGAACATCACCTCGACGCCGGAATATTCCTGCCGAAGGTCGCTCTCGAACATGTCATGGAGTGCCAAATTGGCGGCCACCGGATCATTCACGTAGACAAACGGCAACTCCATGACCTCCGAACGGGGAAACAGGCCGGGGGTGTAGCCATTTACGGTCCAGACAAGATCGACGACCCCGTCTCGAACCTGGCTGATCAGCTCCGGCGGCCTGCCGCCCAGCGACATCGACGGGAAGATCTCGATCTTGACCTTGCCGCCAGAATTTTCCTCGACCTGCCTGGCCCATGGAGCCAGCATGTTCTTGTGCGCCGGCGACAACTCGCTGAGCAGGTGATGGAGCTTGAAGCTGTGCTCCTGTGCATGGGCTGTCCCGACCGACAATGCCAGTGCCGCAGCCCCGGCGATCGCATGTAAGACGCTTCTGGTCATGGTGTCTTGTCCTTTCTCAGGGGTTCATCTGCCTATTCGTAATGTAACGGGCGGTACAATAAAAGACTGCTTCCGGTCCCAGCCCCCGGATGCCTTGTGCCGGAAACGGGTTGAGCCCCGTTTCCCGACAACATCAGGAGCCAGCGCTCACACTCTTACCTCGTATCCCGGAGATTCCGGTTCATCATCGGTAATTTCAGGCGGAAAACCGTCAGCCTGCACCACCACCCCCATCGCCTCTTCCAACCGCCTGATGACATTGGGCGACCACTCCCGACCACCGAAGCGATTCTCGGCATCCCTGAAGATCTCCAGCATCAGCGGTGACAATTCGAGCGGGGCGCCAGTGCGGTCGGCAATATCCTGGAACAGGCCCAGATCCTTGACCACCAGGTCAAGCGTGAAGCTGATATCCCGGCTGCCATTCAGGATAACCTGGCTCTCCGTTTCGTGGACGAAGGAATTGCCGGAGGAAATCCTGATAGCCTCATAGGTCGTGCGCAAGTCAAGCCCCTGCCCCCTGGCGGTGACCAGCGCCTCGCACAGGCTCAGCAGATTGGCCGAGGCCAGGTAGTTGGTCAGCACCTTGAGGATCGATGCCGAGCCCAACTGGCCGGTGTGCAGGATGCGCCGCCCCATGCTGGTCAGCACGGGAAGAACCCGCTCGAAAGTCTGCCGGTCGCAGCCGGCAAATATCGAGATGTTTCCAGTCGCTGCACGGTGGCAACCGCCCGATACCGGGCAGTCCACCGCCCGCCCGCCAGCCGCTTCGACCAGGGCGCCGAGTCTCGTGACCTCCGCCTCGTCGGTGGTGCTCATCTCGCACCAGATCTTGCCCTCGCCGATTCCCGACAACAGGCCGTCCTCGGACTCCAGAACACTGGCGCTGGCAGCAGGATTCGGCAGACAGGTAATGACAATGTCGCAATCCTCGGCAAGCTCCCCGGGATTCCGGGCCGATATTGCGCCCCTGGAGCAGAATTCCTCCTCCCGGCCGCCATCAAGGTCCTTGACCACCAACTCATAACCGTTGCGCAGCAAACTGCCTGCCAGCTTGCCGCCGACATTGCCCAATCCGACAAATCCAACTTTCGGCTTCATGTATCCAACCCCTCGACTGACCCGCCAAACCAGGCCCAAACCCATATCATCATTTCGCCCCATGCCGCACTGGATTCGTGCCCGGCACCCTTCCCGATTGCCGGCCGCCAATCCTGCAACCGACCTCGTGCTCCTCGCTCCGGATCCGGCTTCAGTCATCCGGATTTTTCCTGTAGACGGGTGCGCCCGGAGGAGTGACAGAGTGGTCGAATGTGCCGGTCTTGAAAACCGGAGTGGGGGCAACTCCACCGTGGGTTCGAATCCCACCTCCTCCGCCAATACGTGGTCCCCGCCCGTGCGGGGCTGACTCGGATTCAGTTTGTGTATTGTGCTCGGGGTGACCTCGGTCACCCCACCTTGCCCGGGCGACATCCCGGAGGGCTCGTCGCCAGCGGCGCAGCTTCTTCGGTGACAGCGACCAGTTGGCGATCGCCGGGTGACCGGACGCATTGCCGGATATCCTGCCAGGACTCACTGCCTTCCGGACGAACCACCCGCATCACCTGGTTGGCACTGACCTCGGCCAGCTTGGCGACGAGTCGGCATGGCCTGCCCGGATAGCGGTCAAGCAAATCGAGGATCAGCCGGTCCCGATCGCGGACCAGAAAACGCCTGACCTTGCCCGACCGCGTGCCTCGCCAGGTCTGAGAACTCGACTCGTGCGGTAGAACACGAAGCTTCACGATCCCGTTCCATGGGCTGGCGAAGAGATCCGGTGAATGGAGAATCCGTCCGGCATCGCATTCGATGTGGAAATCCCCTGCCCCGAGCGATCAAACAGTCCCGTGAAGTTGTGTGTGATCCGAAGACGTAACCCGCGGATACTGCTTCGCGACACCGAGATTGCAGATGGCAGGATCAAGAATAACTTCGACGGCGTGGACCTTGCGACCTTGGTCGCTGACGGTGGCTTGCAGGGCCAGGTCGAACGGAATTTCATTACCATGGGCGAAGCGCCTGACCATCTCGACCGGATATCAGCGGAACTGGTTGCACGATTTCCGGGCGCGGTGGCCATTACAGGTAATCGCCACAGGTTGGTTCATGACCATGATCGCATCTGCGCCAAGATCATCGCATGTTGTCTCATCCATGCATCCTGATCGATGTGGCCCGGATCCGGTTCGATGGCTGGAATTCGGGCCCGTGGAGGCGCGATGCATCAAGACGGCAGGATCAGCCTTGCCTCACCTGTTGCCGGTGAATGCCTTCCAACTCCTCGGGCCGTAGCCGGTAGCGTATGGCATTGCCCTCGTGCAGGCCCTGATATTCCTGGACGACATAACTGACCAACTGTGGTCGGTCATCCTCCGGGATGCCAGCCTCGGCGGTCATGGCCATGATGCGGTCCGGCCGACAGGCCTTCCAGTCCAGCACGCTGCGGCGCACGGCCTGCCGGACGAAATCCCGGTAAACGAGCGCCGCCTTCTCGGGAATCTCCACCTCGGTCCGCAGCGAGCGGTAGTTCTCGGCAGAGGCGATGTAGGCGTCGATATAGGCTTCCCGAAGTAGCGAGACATTGTTGATCTCGTAGACGCCAAGCAGGCCGTCGATGTAGTCACGATCGTTCATGGTGACGAATGACATGGGTGCCAGGCCGGCCTTGAGCAGAGGGATGTTGGAAGCGATGCGCGAGGTTCGCTTGTTGATGTCGACAAAGGCCTGCAGGTAGGGAATCTGGACAAGCAGGAAGAAGGATTGTTCGATCGGATCGGTCACGGCGGCCGCCTTCTCGACCAGAATTCGGAATTCCTCCTCGATCTCGAACCGGTCGCCGAGCGGCCTGTAGCTGGAATGGGTAATGTCGACGGGCATGCGTCGCAGCCGCCCCGCCATGCCAGGGTCGTAAAGCAGACCCTCGGCAAGCAAAGCATGAATATTGCAAAGGTCCGGCTGGCTTATGGTCACTGCGTCCAGGTTGTCGACGACATACTGGATTGCTTCCTTGTGATTGAGGATCATGACCGCTTCCTTGCGGTCCTTGCCGACAGCCTCCCGGCCGAAACGGACCAGCTGCTCAGTCTCCAGGATGTCATAGGTGTTGCCTTCCATGCGCGACGATGCCCAGGAAAGATCCACGAGAAGTCGTTCGAGAATCCGGCGCGCACGCGTTCCGGCGGGAAGCGACGGAATTGCCGGCTGACCAGCATCTTTCAGCCGCTGACGGTCCGCCGTGCCAAGATAAAACGTCTTGCCGGGAATGTAGCGGTCGAGAACTTCCCTGTTGTAGGCGGCGGGCCTGCGGCGGTTGTACGTCGTCTTGAGATGCGCTCGGACCACGGCAGGGCCGGCAAGACTGTAGCCCGTGGCGCGGGCCTTGCCCGAGACCTCAAGCCTGCCTTCATCGACAAGCCGCTTGAGCGAGCGCCAGACGGTCGTATTACTGACATCCGACGCCACATGCCGGCGAATGTCGGCCCGGCGGGCGCCGGGATGATCGGCAAGGTAGTCGAGAATGTTCTGGTCAGGAAGGAGCATGAAATGATTGTTCAATAGAACGCGATGATCAAGTTATTGAACTACAAGATGAAATCTTTCCCGTCAATGGATCGTTTCTGAACAAATGAAACGATTATGAATGCTGTTCCGTTCTTTGACGAAAGCAGGTTGGGGATGAATTGTCTGGCGCCTGAATTGTGGTCCCGAATTCCTTTGTCCGGCAAACATTGGAGGGGGCGTCATGGCAGGGCGCCAATGAAGATGAGTCGGCAGCAGCCAGGATGACAATGGTGCAGGAGGTGGCAGGAGGTTCATCGATGATGGCCGAGTCAGCCACGGCGCGTCAATGGAAGAATTCTGGCGCGGGCGTGATGAGTTCAACACCCTCTTCATGAACGATGTAATTCTGTTCGAAACCGGCGGCGCCAACGCCCTCGAGATTCAGGAATGCCTCCAGGCCAATGACATCGCCCACATGAAACCGCGCATCCATGTGGTCGACAACATTGCTGATGTATGGCGGACCCTCGAAATACAGTCCATTCGGATGACCGTAGAACGGGTGCTTGCCGGCCATCGGGTCAGCAGTTCCTCCAAACGCGCGCACGAGCCTGTCACCGATATCCGCGACTGCCTTGAAGGTGACCCCGGCCCGGGTGCTCTCGGCCAATTTTGCAACAATTCCTGCACATCCCTCGACGAGACGTCGTTGATCGGGGTCGGGATTGCCACCTGCGACCGCGGTTCGGCCCGGGTCCATGTAGTATCCCTGGAACATCGGCCCAATAAGCCAGCCCTTCACCATGTCGCCCTGCTCCGGGGCAGACTCGCCGTAACCGGTGAGCGGTTCCCGGCAGGTCAAGCCAATCTTGTCACCAAATGTACAATCGATCCGCTCCACCACACCGCCTCCACAGATGATCTCCCTGGCGGCTTCTGACGCGGCGTCACGCTCGGTCTTGCCGGCAACGAGCGACGCCATCAGTCTTTCCATCGCCGCTGCCGCGATCGAACCCGCTTCACGGCAACATTCCTGTTCCCGCAAGGACTTTCTGCGGCGCAGATCAAGAATCAGTTCATCGCAGATTTCCCAGTCGATTTCGGCCGTTGCCGACATGAAGGCATCCCAGTACTTGATCGCGAAAAAATCGCTGCCGACAAATGCCACCTTGCCGCGTATCGGATTGTCCCCGAGGCTGCGGGCAACCGCGGTCACGGTGTCCGGAAAATACTGGATCCGGTCAGTCGGGATGTGATCACGGTGAAACCCCGGGACATCGGCGAAAACCTCCGGCACCTGGCCAGGGCGGAGCACAACCGCGCAATAGTCCCGGGCCCGGTGATCGGACACGTCGAAGGGCTGGCCGACCTTGCTGGAAAAATAGTTGACCAGGTACAACACGTCTCCGGCCCGCGCGAAGGATGCAGCCGTCTTTCCCCAGATCACGGCACCGGCAAATCCACGGCGGATCATTTCCTTTTCGGCTCTTGCCCACCGTTCCTGGTATTCTTCCAGGGGGAAGTAACTGCGCATTTCCACTCCTGCGATCGTGCAATCTGCATGCGGTCGAGAACTTCCCGGATTGCAAATATATCTCACGTATATTAATGTTCGGGCTGTATCGTCAACATTTGGTCTGGCTGCGCCGATGACGATGACGAATTCGCCGGCTTGAAAGACGACCATGAATTCCGGTTCACCAGATGATGAAGCGCTGCTTCGAATCGAGCAATTGCACAAATCGTTTGGTGAACACGAGGTCCTGAAGGGCGTTTCGCTCTCGGTCGGCAAGGGGGAAGTGATTGCAATTATTGGCGCCAGCGGGTCCGGAAAAAGCACGCTCCTTCGCTGCATCAACGTTCTCGAGATTCCGACAAGCGGGCGCATGTTCTTCGGCGGACGGGAAATCGACTATCTGCGCCTGACGCAAGACCGTGCCAGCGCCCGGGAACTGGCAGAACTCCGGGCCGCGATTGGCATGGTGTTCCAGAGTTACAATTTGTGGCCGCACAGGACCGTGCTTGAAAACGTGACCGAAGCCCCAATTTTCGTCAAGGGGATGTCCCGTCCGGAGGCCGTTGACGAAGCGGAATCGCTCCTGGAGAGTATTGGCCTTTCCGACAAGCGAAATGAATTTCCAGCCCGACTCTCGGGCGGACAGCAGCAACGGGTCGCCATTGTCCGGGCACTGGCCATGCGACCCAGGATCATGCTGTTCGATGAGGTGACATCAGCCCTCGACCCCGAACTCGTCGGAGAGGTCCTCGACCTCATGTCGGAACTGGCACGAAAGGACATGACGATGCTCGTCGTCACCCACGAGATGGGTTTCGCAAGACATGTCAGCCATCGAGTGATCTTCGTTCACGAGGGCAGATTTGAAGAGGCGGGTCCGGCACAGGAATTCTTTGCCGCGCCAAGGCAACCGGCGACCCGGCAGTTTCTCGGCAGGATACTCCGCGATGACCACATTCAGCGAAATGATGCCGCATGACCGAAACGACACTGGCGTATCTCCTGGGCTATGCCGCCTACATGCCCGGCTATGCCAAGGCGTTTCTGATCGCCGTCGAAGTGGCCGCGGTCACAATCGTCATCAGTTGGGTATGCGGTCTGTTCGGCGTTCTGGCAAAACAGTCGCGGCATCGGGTCTTGCGATACCCCGCGGAATTCTACATCTGGTTCATTCGGGGAACGCCGCAGCTTGTCCAGGTATTTCTTGTCTATTTCGGTCTTCCGCAGGTTGGCCTCAACCTCGACCCGTTCGTTGCGGGCGCACTCGCTCTCGGAGTCGGCAGTGGCGCATATGTGGCGGAAATATTCCGTTCGGGTCTTCTGGCAATACCAAAGGGTCAGCCCGAATCGGCGCAGGCATTGGGTATGGGCAACTCGCTGACTTTCCGCCGGGTCGTCTTTCCCCAGATGATACGTATTGTTGTCCCGGCTCTCACCAACGAGGCCATCAACACGCTGAAGAACACGTCCCTTCTTTCAACGATCACGATCATGGAGTTGACCTTGTACACCCAGGCGGTCATTGCCTCCACGTTTCGACCATTCGAATTCTATATCATCGTGTCGGTACTCTACCTCGTGATTACGACCGTCTTGACCCAGTTCGCAAAGTGGTACGAGCGCCGGTACGCGCTGTACCTCTGACAATCCAGCAAGAAAGGAGACCATCATGATTACCAGACGCAAAGTCCTTGCCGGGACGGCTGCCGGCCTCGCGGCACCCATGGTCTTGGCATCGCGCTCCGGGGCGATGGAAGCGCTTGAACTCAACACGCCGGGGGTGCTGACCGCCGCGGCGGAGGGGACCTTCCCGCCCTACAGCTTCTTAAACGAGAACGGCGAATATGATGGAATCGGCCGCAAGACCATGGCCGAGATCGCCCGCCGCCTCGATCTCGAATACAATCCGGTCATTACCAAATGGGAGTCGCTTCTCGTCGGAATCCTGGCGAACAAGTTCGATGTTGCAGCCTCGGCAATGGGGATCAATGCCGAGCGCCAGGAGCAGGTCTATTTCTGCGACGGGTGGGTTGAATCCGGCTCGCGGCTGTTTGTCAGGGAGGACTCTCCCTACACCAGTTCGTCGGACCTGACGGGCAAGAGGGTCGGTGCAATCGTGGCATCGATCTTCATACCCGTCGCCGAACGTATTGTCGGACCGGATGGCGAGGTACCCGTCTTCCAGGCTGACGTCGAGGGCATGCAGGACGTGGCGAACCGCAATATCGACGGCGTTATCCTCGATTCCATATCCGCCGCCTATGTGATCACCAAATCCAGTCTTCCGCTGCGAGGAATGCCGAATATCGAGCAATCCTACCAACTGGGATGGCCAGTCAACAAGAGCAAGCCAAATCTTGTCAAGGCCATCAATGAGAAGCACTGGGAAATGGTCGATGACGGCAGCTTTGCCGCGATTTGCGAACCCCTGATCGGATTCGATCCAACGCCGACAGAGCCGATCCGCAGCCTGCTCTAGATTGCAGGAAATCCCGCAGCCGGGCCCCGGCCCGGCTGCACCAAGGACATCGTTGATGATCGCATCCAGTCGGAGCTGCCCGTAGCCGCGGTCAGGTTTGCCTTCAAGATGAACCGGCCGGCGCATGGGGCGCTTCGAGCGGCATCGTCTGGCGCGCCCGAACTCATCGCCGACGAGGGATTCATCCCGAACCCGTCCCCGGCAATGGGTGCATCCCGGGCCCGGACGGAGTCAATCAGGCTGGTGCTGTTTTCAGGGCACGGGGCCCTGATTGTCCAATAGCCTGATCGCAACCATCAGCTTGCGAAAGTCAGAATTCAATGGAAGTCTGACCGCACGCCGAACAGCAATCTGGTCAATGCACTTTGACAGTTCCATCGCAGCCATTCCTTTGAGAATTGCTGCAGAAGCTTTGCGTAACCCTGTTCACTCTGACCTTCGCAACCGACGAATATCCGCTTCGCCCTGCGTCTCCTGATGTGGCGCGTCATCAGCCAATACTCGGTATGGCGCCATACTCGCCGCTCATGTAATTGCCGTAGAAATTCTCGTTGCGGCGAACGCCTTCAACATCAGCCAGACCGTAGACTGACGTGCGTCCCTGCGGGTCCTTTTCGCACAGGAGTATGCCCTCCTTCGTCAATTCCTTCATCAGGCTCGGCGAATGACAAGTCATCCAGAGTTGGGCACCATGCGGATTACTCCCTCTATCCGTAAACCAGCGACAGATTTCGGGAAGAAGAAGCGGATGAATTTCCGAATCAATGTCATCGACGACAGCGATGCTTCCGCAATCAAGCGCATATCGCAAGATCGGGAACAACTTCACAAACTGCCGGGTTCCATGGCTTTCCGCCTGATACGGGAGGGGAAGGTCAAGTCCAGCATGTTGAAAAGTCAACTGGGGAATTTCGGGTGATTGGTCGATTTCAATATTCTCGATCCCGAGGTCAATGCGCTTTCCGATAGCCTTGAGTTGATCGAGCGCCGAAGGGTTGGACTCGTACCAACGACTTATCTGGCCGTCGTCACTCTCAAACCGGTCGAACAGGATGTTGCTGGTGATCTGGGAAACCAGACCCACGAAGTTCTTTGCGGTCTCGTGATTCAGGGCTGCCAGTGTACAAAATACGCTTGCGTCTTGACGAAGTACGGCCTTCAGAGCTCGTTCGTGGTTGGCGTTCATCAATCCCCTGACAAATCTCAGCTCACCGCCCTCGCGCCGCTCGATGATCGTGGTCGGTTTACCGGAGCCTCTGGGTTGGTAGCTGAGCTTCTCCAGAATAACGAAGTCCTCCGATGGACGTGGAGACAGCGCCAGTTCGTAGCTGTATGGACATTGCTGTCCACCGCCAGATGCGTCCAGAAAGTCAGCTGGCCCTGAAAATGTGAATGACAGCCTCGTCGGATCGGCGACCTTCGTTACCGAATTGAACTTCTGGTATGGAAGTGGCTGGTTGACCTGTTGAGCAAAGCTCTTGGTGACAAACCAGGCGCCAAAACATATGGCCCGCAAGACATTCGACTTTCCCGCAGCGTTGGCCCCGTACAACGCCACAACGCCAGGACAACGCCAGCTCGAACCCTGATGGATAGGCGAAAGTCTGCCAAGAATGTCCTCGACGGACCTCCTGGCGCGCAGATCAATTTCCTGGGGATCAGAGATTGACCAGAAGTTTTCGATTCTTGCCTTGTATATCATTCTGCCCTCCTGTCTTTATGCTCATTTTACTGCAATATAAGCTGTGTTTCAACATCATCATGTAAACACTAGGATTATACTGCACGAATTGCTATTGTTTGTTATCGGGCCCGTGCGCCGGCACCATGGAGTGGACATTCCGTGTCCGATCCGGTTTGAAGGTCGCTCAGCGGTGCCGGTCACTCGTTGAGTGAACGTCAAGTCGGCGAGTAGCGGCATGGACATGGCGGTAGCTCTGGCCAACGGACATCCCGATCGCGGAGCCGGGCCGGTTTGCTCCCTTTGGTCATGGATTGTGGTATTGGAGGTGAAGAGCGCCAGCCCTGCTGGCAATTCGCCGACACTGCCTGTCAAAATGATGTTTACCACCTTTTCCTGTGGCTGAAATTCTGGCAGAGTCTGGTCAGGTAACGGCCCTGTCATGCTCAGAACTTTCTTGGTTATACTGATTGCTGCCGCGTCATCATTGCTGGCCAGCCTTCCTGCATCATCATTCCAGACCAGCGGGCAGTCATTGATCGTCATCGATCATGCGAGCGGTGCCGTTCTTGCAGAGAAGAATCCCGACCTGCCGCTTCCACCGGCCTCGATGTCGAAGCTGATGACGATGAACATGGTGTTCGAAGCGCTGGCCGAAGGCAGGCTGACCCTCGATTTCAAATTGCCGGTCTCACAGCATGCGGCCAGCTACAAGGGCTCGTCGATGTTTCTCAGGCGCGGCGAGCGGATCAGCGTCCTTGACCTGATCAGGGGCGTGATCGTTCTGTCCGGCAATGATGCCAGTGCAGTGCTTGCCGAGGCGCTGTCGCCGGATGGGACCGAAATGGGGTTTGCCCGGCTCATGAATGCGAGGGCAGTCGAGCTCGGATTGACCAATTCGCATTTTGCAAATTCGAATGGCTGGCCTGACCCGACCCAGCGCATGAGCGCCAGGGATCTTGCCAGACTTGCCAGCAGGCTGATCCGGGATTTTCCGGTCTACTACCGCTACTTTTCCGAAACCGAGTACGGCTTCGACGAGAGAGTTCCGGACAATCGCTTCAACCGCAACCCGCTCCTGTCACTGGGGATCGGCGCTGACGGCCTCAAGACCGGTTATACCAGGGATGCCGGGTACGGCCTGGTCGGCTCGGCAGTCAGGGATGGGCGGCGGGTCGTCTTTGTCATCAGCGGCCTTGACAGCCGGTCCGTCCGGACCGCGGAGGCCGAGCAGATCGTCAATTGGTATTTCATCCATTTTGCCCGCAAGGTGCTGTTCAGCCAGGGCGAGACCGTCCTGCAGGTTCCGCTGTGGATGGGCGACGAGACCCATCTTCCGGTCACGGTCGGCGAGGATGCGGCGGTGCTGGTTCGAAGCGCATCGGCCGACGATATCGAGGCTGAGGCGGTATTCCAGCAGCCATTTCAGGCTCCCATCGCCGAAGGCCAGGTGGTCGGCGAACTTCGGGTCACGGTCCCCGGCCTGTCCGGGGAGACCGTGTTTCCGCTGGTCGCTGCACAATCAATCGACAGGTCGGGAATTCTGGGCCGGCTGACCCTGGCTGCCCGGAGAATGTTCACCAGGTTTGTCACCGATCGGTTGTTGGGCAGTTGATGCAGGCCGCAGGCCGCCTTGTCACGATCGAAGGGATTGACGGGGCTGGCAAGTCAGTCCAGGCCGAAACGCTGGCACGGCGCCTTGTCGCTGCCGGCCATGACGCCATTGCCACGCGAGAACCGGGCGGCGGTGCGGGTGGCGGCGCCATCCGCAGCCTTCTGGTCGGGAATTCGGCCGGGACGTATTCGGGCGACACCGAATTGCTGCTGTTTCTCGCCGCACGGCGAAATCACCTCGATACGCTGATCCAGCCAGCGCTGGATGCAGGCAGGCTGGTGATCTGTGATCGTTATGCCGACTCGACGCGTGTCTACCAGGGGCTGAATAACCCCGAGCGCCGGCACCTGATCAACCAGCTTCACCGCCTGGTCATCGACAGGGAACCGGATCTGACATTCATTCTCGATCTTCCGGTGGAGGATGCAATCAGCCGAATACGATCGCGCTCGGGACATGATCCGCGGTTTGAGAATCTTGGCGAACAGGTTGGCTTGCTGCGGGAGGAGTTTTGCAAGCTGTGCCAGGAATATCCCGGGCGCTGCGTGCTCGTGGATGGCGCCAGGCCCCGGGACGCGATTGCTGATGAGATCCTGGCCAGAACCATTGGCATGGTCGATGGATGAGATGCCCAGGATGCCTGGCAGCGATACGGAGACTCCTCCGCATCCGCTGACCAACACAAGGCTGTTCGGCCATGCCGAGGCCGAGCAGGAGATGGCGTCGGCAATTTGCGGCAACCGGCTTCCCCATGCATGGCTGATCTGCGGCGCCCGGGGAATCGGCAAGGCGACCCTGGCCTGGCGAGCGGTCAAGTTCATGTTTCTGCGCCATGAACATGGGCAGGATGGACCAGTGCCGACATCCCTTGATACGCCCGATGACCACCCGGCGGTGCAGAGGATCGTGAACCAGTCCGAACTGACCGTTTTGGGCATTGGCCATATGCCGGATTCAAGGAAGGCGGATGCTGCCCGGGCGGGGACTGATCCGCATGCCGGCATGGGCATCAAGAAGGGGAAGCGTTCAAGCGCCAACGAGGGGCAGGACGCCGATGCCGGCATCATCGCCGTGGATGAGATCAGGCGATTGAAGGCGTTGTCGGGTCTGACCGCCGCCGACGGGAAGCCGCTGGTGGCGGTCATCGATTCGGCCGATGAGTTGAATGTCAACAGCGCCAATGTCCTGCTAAAGCTGCTGGAAGAGCCCCAACCCAACGCGGTGTTCTTCCTGGTCTGTCACCGCCCTGCCCGCCTGCTGCCGACCATCCGCAGCCGCTGCCGCCGCCTGAATTGCAATCCGCTGGAATCGGCCGATGTCGAAAGGGTGCTGCGAGAGCTCGGCATTGACGATGACCGGGAAATCCGTCCGCTTGTCCGCCTGTCGGAGGGATCGCCCGGGGATGTGCTCAGGCTTCGCAAGCGAGGCGGAATTGCCCGCTATGACAGCATTGTCGAACTCATGCTTGGCGCGCCCGGGCTCAGTCGCAGCCGGGTGCACGAACTGACCGAACGGGGAAAGGGAGATGGCAACCGGGCCGAGACCGAGCTTGACCTGGAGTTGCTCCTGCTATGCGTGTCGAGACTGGCCCGGTGTGCCGTTCCCGAGACAGCGCTGGTGACCCCGTCAAGCGAACGGGAGGCGTTGATGTTCCGGACCCATGCCTTGTCATCCGAAGCGGCAACTTCCTGGTCGGAACTGCATGCAAGGACACTGCCACGGCTGAGAAAATCTCTCGGGGCCAATATTGATGCGGCGGCGCTGATGTTCGATCTGCTCCTGGAAATCGATTGCCTTGCCGGCAAATTGGCCAGATGAGTCCCGCCATGCAACAGCCTGCCATCGTCGACAGTCACTGCCATCTCGATTTTCCGCAATTCGAGGAAGACCTCCAACAGGTGATCGAGCGGGCGGGCGAATACGGGGTCGGCCAAATGCTGACCATTTGCACCAAGCCAAGGTTGCTTGAACGGTCGGTTGCCATCGCCGAGCGGTTTCCACAGGTATTCTTTTCCGCCGGCGTTCACCCGCATTACGTTGCGTCGGAAACCGCGGTGACCGTGGAGGAACTCGTCCAGATTGCCAAGCATCCCAAGATGGTGGCAATCGGCGAGACCGGTCTGGATTACCACTACACCTCCGAGATCGCCGATCGTCAGAAGGCAAGCCTTGCCATCCATGTCGAGGCGGCCCGCCAGACCGGCCTTCCGCTCATCATCCATTCGAGGGATGCCGATGATGACATGGCCGACATCCTTTCCGGCGAATATCGAGATCAGCCCTATTCATGCGTCATGCATTGCTATTCGTCCGGCCGGAGGCTGGCGGAGACGGCGCTGGAGATGGGGTTCTTTCTTTCCATGTCCGGCATCATCACCTTCCGCAACGCCGAGGAGTTGCGGCGCATCTTTGCCGATGTACCGCTCGACCGGATCCTGATCGAGACCGACGCCCCCTACCTGGCGCCTGTCCCCTGGCGGGGCAAGAGAAACGAGCCCTTCATGGTCAGCAGCGTCATGGCCGAGGGGGCAAGATTGAAGGATGTCTCGCCAGCCGAGTTCGCCGCCGTGACCACGAACAATTTCAACCGGCTGTTCGGCAAGACCGTGGCCGCAGTCAAGACCGCGGCTGTCGGCGGGAACATGGCCGCCGACACGACCTTGGCCGACGATCGGAGCGCCTGAAACGTGCGGGAGTTGCGGTTCACCATACTGGGGTGCGGCTCGTCGGGCGGCGTTCCCCGCATCGGCGGCGACTGGGGCAATTGTGATCCCGACAATTGGCGAAACCGCCGGACACGATGCTCGCTCCTGGTGCAGCTGATTGACGGCGGCGCTGTCACCACGGCGCTGATCGACACCTCGCCCGACCTTCGGCAGCAACTGCTTGCCGCTGGCATCGGTGCCATCGATGGCGTTGTCTACACCCACTGGCATGCCGACCATGTCAACGGCCTTGACGATTTGCGGGTTGTCTTCCTGAACCGCAAGCTGCGCATCCCGACCTGGGCCGACCGGACGACGAGGAACGAGTTGATGGCCCGGTTCCGCTATGCCTTCGTGCAAATCGAGGGCAGCGCCTACCCACCCATCCTGCACATGCATGACATGGATGGTCCGGTGGTCATACGGGGCGCCGGCGGTGACATCACGCTCAATCCGTTTTCGGTGACTCACGGCGCGGTCGAGGCCAGGGGATTCAGGATTGGCGGCCTTGCCTACCTGCCCGACGTATCCGATATCGGACCGGCATCCTGGTTGCAGCTCAAGGATCTGGATTGCTGGATCCTGGATGCGCTGCGCCGCACCCCGCATCCGTCGCATGTGCATCTGGAACAGTCGCTGGACTGGATCGAGAAGGCGGCCCCGAAGCGGGCAATCCTGACCAACATGCACACGGATCTGGATTACGACACCCTGCGCGCCGAGATTCCGGCCAATGTCGAGCCGGCCCATGACGGCATGACCATCAGCTACCGCCTTCCGCCCGCCGCTCCGGCGCCGGCCTGATCGCCGGGAACGGGTCGCCTTTTGCAAGTCCTTCTCGAAGTTACCATCCCGGTATTCCTGGTGATTGCCGCCGGCTACCTGGCGGTGCGGGTGCGGTTTCTCGAGGATGCGCATATCCGTGGCCTGATGAAATTCGCCCAGGGCGTTGCCATCCCCTGCCTGCTGTTTCGGGCCATTTCCGACATCGACTTTGCCGCACGGTTCAACCCGGCATTCATGCTGTCATTCTACTCCGGGTCGGTGGTTGCCTTCCTGCTGGGATTTCTGGGTGCCCGCCATCTTTTTGGCCGGGAGCTCGAGGACTCCATTGCCATCGGCTTTACCGCCCTGTTTGGCAATACGGTGCTGGTCGGCCTGGCCATCGTCGGCCGGGCCTATGGCGGCGATGTGCTCGACAATACCTACCTGCTGGTCGCCTTCCACGCACCGTTCTGCTACCTGATCGGGATCACCAGCATGGAGGTGGCCCGCAGCTCAGGGCAGGATTTCGCCGGCCTCGCCCGTGCCGTTCTTGCCGCCATGTTCAGCAACGCCATCATGGTCGGCATTGCCGCCGGCCTTGTCGTCAATTTCCTTGCCATCCCGGTTCCGGTGCTGATCGGCGATGCCCTGGACATGGTCAAGGCAACGGCGCTGCCGGCTGCCCTGTTCGGGCTTGGCGGCATCCTCGTTCGCTATCGCCCCGAGGGCGATGTCAAGATCATAGCCTGGATCTGTCTCCTGTCGCTGGTTGTCCATCCGGCGATTGCCTGGATCATCGTCGGCCCGGTCTTCGGGCTTGACCAGTCAATGGTTCGCAGCAGCGTCATCACCGCGGCAATGGCGCCCGGAATCAACACCTACATCTTTGCCAGCATGTATGGCCGCGCCATGCGGGTTGCGGCCAGTTCGGTGCTGATCGGCACCATCCTGTCCGTGGCAACGGCGTCGGCCTGGATCATGATTGCCGGTTAGGCGGGGCTCATTCCCCGCAATCTCTCCGATCGGCGACGCAGAAGTTCCACCGTGGCCAGCAGCAGGATCGATATCGCCACCAGGATGGTGGCCACGGCCAGGATGGTCGGGCTGATCTGTTCCCGCAGCCCGTTGAACATCTCCCATGGCAGGGTCTTCAACTGGGCAGAGCCGACAAACAGCACCACGACCACCTCGTCGAAGGAGGTGATGAAGGCAAACAATGCGCCGGATACCACGCCAGGCAAGATCAACGGCATCTGCACCTTGAAGAATGTGCGGATTGGTCCAGCCCCGAGACTGGCCGAGGCCCGGGTGAGACTCCGGTCAAATCCGGTCAGGGTGGCGGTCACGGTGATTATGACAAACGGGATGCCGAGGGCGGCATGGGCGAGCACCACGCCGATATATGTGCCCTGCAATCCGATCCGCGAATAGAAGAAATACATCCCGGCCGCCGAAATGATCAGCGGCACGATCATCGGCGAGATGAGCACGGCCATGATGGCGTGCCGGTAGGGAACATGGCTCTGGCTGAGCCCGATGGCGGCCAGCGTTCCGAAACCAACCGCCAGCAAGGTGGCGACCGGTGCAATGCGGAACGAATTGTACAGCGCCACCTGCCAATCGGGGTTGGTGAAGAAATCACGGTAATGTCGCAGGGAGTAGCCGGCCGGATCAAGGCGCAGCATTTCCGGGGAGAAGGTGAAATAGTCGCCGGCGTTGAAGCTGAGCGGCAATATGACCATGATCGGAAAGATCAGGAATATGAAGACGATTACGCAGATTGCCCGGAACAGGTAATACCAGGCCTTGTCGGCCAGGGTCGCATATGGCGGAAAGCGCTCCATGCGACTATCCCAGCTTCACGTTGTCGATGCCGACGAGCCGGTCGTAGGTCCAGTAGAGAACCAGGACGATGCCGAACAGGATCGTGGCCAGCGCCGCCGCCAGACCCCAGTTGAGCGACGAGGAGATGTGGTAGGCGATCCGGTTGGAAATGAAGGTGCCCTTGGTGCCGCCAACCAGCTCAGGGGTGATGTAGTAGCCGATCGACAGGATGAAGACGAGAACCGAGCCGGCGCCGATTCCGGCCATGGTCTGCGGAAAGTAGATACGCCGGAACGCGGTCCAGGCATTGGCTCCCAACGACCTTGCCGCCCGGACATAGGATGGCGGAATCGTCTTCATGACCGAGTAGAGCGGCAGGATCATGAAGGGGAGCAGGATGTGGGACATGGCGACGATGGTGCCGAACTGGTTGTTGATCATGATGAACCGTTCGGAATCACCGATCAGTCGCAAGGCGACCAGGGTATCGTTGATGACACCCTCCTGCTGCAGCAGAACCTTCCAGGCCGAGGTCCGCACCAGCAGGGACGTCCAGAAGGGCAGCAGCACCAGGATGAGCAGGATGTTGGCCCGGCTGAGCGGCTGGTGCGCCAGGTAGAAGGCGATCGGGTATCCCAGCACCATGCAGACCACGGTGATGGTCATCGACATGATCATGGTCCGGATGAAGATGCGGATATAGATTCTTTCCGTCTCGTCCCGGGTTTCCGGCCCCTCGAACCCCTTCTTGAGATCGACGGCGTTGAGGAAATACCCCTCGGTCAATTTCGGTGAGTAGATGCGAATGACCCGCCAGACATTCGGATCGGTCCAGCGATCGTCGAATTCGATGAACTGGTCCTTGAGGCTGATGCCGTCCATCTCGTCCAGGCGGGAATGTGCGTCACGCAACATTTCTCCGACATCCGGGCCGAGGCCGGCAAGGCCGGCTGCGCCAACCTGCCGCAATTCAACCGCCAGCGACACGTAGAAATAGTCATCGGGCTGACCACCGGATGCGTTCCGTCCGGACCAGACCTCGAGAGCCTGCGCCGTGTTCGGGAAGAGATCGCCGAGCCCGGGATCGGCAAATTGCTCCTGCAACCAGGACGAATCCAGCCAGCCGGGATCACCTTCGGCAAAAAATTCGGCAAACCCGGACAGGTCCAGCTTTTTCGCCTCCCTCCCGCCCTTGCGGAACAGGGATGCGATGCCGGGCGCCTCGTAATTCAGTCGCGACCCGACCCGTGTATGCCGGCGCAGATCAGTGGCAATTCGCAGATCGACGTAGAATGACCGGAACACCTCCTCGCCCGGCAACTCCTCGACCTCGTGCTCCCAGGATCGAAGCGAGTCGACGGTCCGCGGCAGGTATTCCGACACGATGCCGTTCTCGACCGAGCGAAACAGCATGTCGCCGATCGGAAACAGGAATGAAACCATGACGAAGACCAGGAGCGGCGATATCAACAGCAAGGCCCTGGTCTTGTGCCATCTAAGCGAGCGACCAAGCTTGCGCCGCAATTCGGCGCTGCCCTCCTCCGGGATATCCGGAGCTGCCCCCGACCCCAGACGGGTCACGCCCGACGCTCCTCCGGAATCACCGGTGGCAACTCCCGGCCAGGCTTTTCATCCAGCCAGGCGGCCCCGGGCGGGAGCAAGCAGAATGTCGATGAAATCCTGGTCGAAATGACCCTGGATGGCTGAACCGGGGCTGGCAAGCCAACCCCGGTTCTGAATGTTCTGTCCCGGGTCAGCGGGCAAGCCAAGCCTGGAACTTGGCATCGATGTCATCCCGGTAGTCCGACCACCAATTGTAGTCATAGATGAGGACATTCTGGGAATTGGCCGGATCCGTCGGCATGTGCGGCCCCATTTCGACCCCGAGTTCGGCATGCTTGCCGACCAGCGGCGCCGAGGACATGCGTGCCGGACCATAGGAAATATACTTGGCCTGGTCCGCCAGTCGCTGGGTGTCGGTGGCGAAGTTCAGCAGGGCAAGCGTTGCCTCCAGGCGGTCGGCGGGCAGGCCTTCCGGCACAACCCATCCATCGAGGTCGAATGCCTGGGCATCCCACAGGATCTTGACCGGAGCACCCTTCTCCTCGATCAGGGAGAACAGGCGACCATTGTAGGTGGAGCCGAGCACGATCTCGCCATCGGCCAGCAATTGCGGCGTATCCGCACCGGCCGACCACCAGATCACCTGATCGCGGATCTCGTCCAATTTGGCCAACGCCCTCTCGACGCCACCTTCGGCACCAAGCGCATCATAGATCTCGTCGAGTGACACGCCATCACAATGCAGGGCCCATTCGAGATTGTTGATCGGCCGCTTCTCCAGGGAACGCATCCCCGGAAAATTCTCGAGATCGAACAGGGCGCAGACATCGGTGGGCTCGCGGCCCTCCCACTCGGCCACGTCGGTACGATAGCCGAAAGTGGTGGAATAGACGATCTGAGGTACAAAACAGTCAGAGACGATCAGATCGCCGAAATCCTCGCTAGCCGAGGTGCCGTCCGGCGCCGGCGCCAGCATGCTGTCATGATCGATGACCATGGCCAGCCCCTCATCACACAGGCGGATTGCATCCGAGGCAACTGCGTCAACCAGATCCCAGGTGACATTGCCAGCCTCGTTCATCGCCCGCAATTTGGCAACGGCTTCGGCAGCACTTTCATCGTGAACGATATTGACGTCAGGATTGTTCGCCATGAACGGATCATGATAGGCCTTGATCTGGGATTGCGAATACGCGCCTCCCCATGAGACGACGGTCAGATCGATGGCAGATGCAGTTCCTCCCGAAACCGCCAGCGCAGCGATTGCCGTGACAATGGTTTTGTTTAACTTCATTTGAATTCCCATCCTTTGCTTGTTCTTCGTGACGAGGAGCAGCCAAGGCAAGTCACCCCGATCATTCATCACTACAGCAAGTCGAGCGCTTTCCACAACAGTCAAACCGAATCCCGCGAGGCCGCTTCCGTCCCGATCAACCGCCATTTCGCCATCACCGGCCTGATGAATTCTGGACTGACGCGGTCACCCTTGACCTGGATTGTCAGGCTCCGATTTCGTGGCAGATACCGGCTTCAACACCACGTCGACGCATCGGTTTCCGAAACGAAGCGATCAGGGTCCGATCCGCGATTGCCTTTCGGACCGGCGGCGAATGAATGCTGCCACTCGGAGGCCGGACATGCGGCGGCGCCTCGACCCCGGTCACGAACTGTTCGGAATCCTGCTTGCATCTCGGGGCGTCAGGACTGGATTGCGTGCAATCCTGCTTGCGCCATGGAGGCGTCCACCTAAGGGCGAATGGCGGACATGATTTGGTGGCGGGAGTCGTCTTTCACCTGCGGGTATCGAGCGGTCGCGATGTCATCCCCTTCTGGATCTCGTAAATGGATCCATGCCGGTCCGGCTGCGGCTGGGGAATGCGAACCGGAATGTTCTCGAGCCGAGGCTGCAGCGTCGGCGTTCCGCAGAGCATGCGACGGTCGTATTCGTCCAGCCCGCACCATTCGGTCATCGACCCTGCAATCGGGAATGCGTCGGCTGCCATCATTTCGTAAAACAGTATGCGTCGCGGCCGGTCGGACATATTGACGGCAGACCCGTGAAGCGCCCGTCCATGATGAATTGAAATCGACCCGGCCGGTCCGGTCAGCCGGACGACGTCATCCGGGTCAAACCCGAACCGCCCCGGGTTGACGGCCCCGGCAAAAACGCCATCGACGTGGTGATCGAGAACCGGCCCCCTGTGACTGCCCGGATATACCATGAGGGGGCCGTTTTCAGCTTCCATGTCGTCGATCAACACGCCGACAGCCAGCAAATCATCATTGGTGTGCGGATAGAACGCGCAATCCTGGTGCCACTCGACAGCGGCGCCGTATCCGGCCTCCTTCATGTTCAGTTTCGACGTGTGCAGGCGGATATCGGGACCGATCAAATCCCGGACCGGCCCGAGGATTTGATCGGAATGCATCAGGTCATGCATGATCCCGGATTGCCGGTGCGGCAGCTTGATCCGGCGCACTCTCGGATCGTCCGGCCTGTGTGTATCCTCAAGGTCGAGGCGGTGATCGGATGCGATCATCCCCTTGGCCAGGCACCGGAAGCGATCGATCTCCTTCCTGACTTCCAGGATCACTGATTGCGGCACCTGGTCTTCCAGCACCAGGTAGCCATTCTCCCGGTAGCGACCGATCTGTTCGGAATTCAGGATTTCAGCCATGACTCCCCTCCCATGCATGGTCGACCGTCACCAGCGGTCCGGTGACCGGTTACGTCCGGGGCGACGGAAGGACGCCTGGCTGGCCGGGTCAGGCGCAGGCCGGGCCCTCCGATGGCCAGCGATGCTGCGCTACATGCGGGCTGGCCGCCAGCTGGCTCCGGCACTCTTCCCACATCTGTTTCCAAATCTGCCAACTGCCGAGTTCTCGTGACGGGTCCGATCTCGAACGGGCGACAAAACTGGGAAATTGCTCCCTCCCCGTCGGCTGTCCGGTCACGTTGTAGCGAAGATCGAATGACCATCGATAGCCATCCGTCCTGTTGGCCAGGGATGCATGCGGCGTGAGTGGGTGCAGCAGAATGATCCCGCCGGCGGCAACCGGCACCGGAATGGCTCCTTGCTTCGACAGAAACCTGTCGGTGATCCCCGGCTGCGATCGCGCGCAATGCGGAAACAACTCCCCGTTCATGCGGGCGATGACCTGCAGGCACCCATTCTCGATCGTTGCGTCGGTCACGGCAACCCACACCGTGATCATGTCGGTGTTGTCGGCGCTCTCAAGCGTGACACCCCGGTCCTGGTGCCAGTCGGTGGAAATGACATGCGCACGAACTTCGTGTTCCGGAACATTGTGCTCGGGCGGCTTGATCCGGACATGCTGAATTGGATTCGAGGTGATTTCGCCACCGACAAGACTTTCGACGGCATCAAGAATGCCGGGATGAGTCACCAGGCCAAAAACCCCGGGGCCGACATGCATCGGCGTGTCCGTCCGGATGCCGGCATGCGGCAGGCTGATGTCGAATGGCTGAAACCAGTCGAACCCGGCGACACAGCATTGATCCAGCTTGTTCCAGAAATCCATCGCCGGATACGGCCGGCCCACGCGTCCTTCGGCGTGCCAGACTTCGTAGAGACGGTCCATTTTATCGGCGTACTCATCGCGGATCGCGCCCAGGGTCTGTTCATCGACAACATTCTCGACCACCAGGAATCCGTCACGGTGGAAGCTGTCAATCTCGAATTCGCTGAGCATGTCCGGACCTCCCCGAGGGTCTGAGTCATTCTACCATGCGTTGTGTTTCAGTCTCAATCAAACCCAAACGCTCATGATCTGGATTTCGTGTCTACGCATGACGTTTGAGTCCTTCTCTAGAGCAGCAACATGATAATCGGTGGCCAGATCAGCAACACGGCAAGCGCCAGCAGCTGAACACCGATGAATGGCAGAAAACCGCGGAAGATGTCGGTCAGCGAGATATGCGGCGGTGCCACCGATTTCAGGTAGAATGCTGCCGGCCCGAACGGTGGCGACAGAAAACTCACCTGCATGTTCATGCAAAACAGCACACCGAACCAGACCGCCACGTATTTCGGTTCAAGCTGCCCAATGATGCCGATTTCCTCGATCGGAAGGCGAATGACGATCGGCAGGAATACCGGGATGATCAGGAGGACGATCCCCACCCAGTCCATGAAGGCCCCCATGAACAGAAGAATGACCATCATTGTCAGGAGAACCAGCATCGTCGGCATATCGGACCCGACGATGAGATCGGCAATGTAGCGCGGCCCGCCGGCAAGGGTGTAGGCGCCGGACAGCGCAGCCGCCCCGATGGTCACCCATATGATCGTTCCCGTTGATCGCAGCGTCCGCATCAGGCTGTCCCAGAGAAGGGAAATCGACGCCTCACCTCTCACCAGCGCGATCACGAGCACGGCAAATGCGCCCATTCCGGCGGCTTCAGTGATCCCGGATATTCCGCCATAGATCGAGCCGAGCACCACGCCGATGACGGTGAATGGTGGCACAAGTGCCTTCCCGTTCTCCCATCCGGCGCGAACCCTTGCCCTTCCGAAAACCAGAAACGCAAGGCCACACCCCGCCGCCAGGGCGCCGGCGATATATGGAATGTGGTAAGCCATGCCGAGAAATATCGGCTCCACGTTTTCGAGATTGGCATTCTGCCCGCTGATCGTGAAGAAAATTGCCCGGCACAGCAGCAGGGTCGACACACCCGCCAGGAGAACGGACAGGAATGCCCCGAACAGGCCGAGTTTCTGGATCCCTGTCGGGTCGCCCGGCTTGCGTTCCGGCAAAGGGGCGTGGTGCGGATTCAGCTGCGTTCTGATGACAATGTAGATGATGATGAAACTCGCCAGCATGAATCCGGGGACAAATGCGGCGGTGAAGAGTGCCTTGATCGATGTTTCCGTGATCAATCCGTAAATGATGAGAACGATCGATGGCGGGATCATCGTTCCCAGGCTGCCGCTGGCACAAATCGTGCCGATCGCCAGGTTCTGGTTGTAGCCGAGCCGCAACATCTGCGGCAGGGCAATCAGTCCCAGAAGCACCACCTCGCCGCCGATGATCCCCGACATGGCAGCCAGAATGACCGCCATCAGCGAAGTCACGATGGCAATTCCGCCGCGGACGCCGCTGAGCCAGTAGTCGAGAGAGTCGTACATTCCCCTGGCGATGCCCGATCTCTCCAGCAACGCCGCCATGAATATGAACAGGGGAACCGATATCAGGACATACTCCGTCAGCAGGTCAAAAATCTTCTGGGTCAGGATATAGAGCGGACCGGTGCCGGGTCTTCCCGTCAGCATCCCGTCACCGAATGTGAACGGGTTGAGCAACAGGGAAGGCTCGAACTTCATGATCAGGACCGCGAGGGCCAGCACGGCCGACGCAAAGCCCAACGGCATCCCGATGCCGAGCAGCGCAATCAATCCCAGCATCAGGACCAGTGAAATTGTTCCTGGATCCATCACCCGGCTCCCGATATTTTCCTGATCGTCGCGATGTCCTCCTCGTCGATCTCGTCGCCACCGCGCATGACGGGTTCGGAGTTCCAGTCGGAAATCAGGTTGGCAATCGCCTGCAATGCGACCAGGGCGACAACGATCAGGATCGTCGGCTGGACGGTTGCCGGAATTGGCGGATCGAATGCCGTGCCGAACATCTCCCACCGGTAGAACTTGGTAACGAAGACCTGGCGAAAACTGCCATAGATCAGGAAGAATGCAAACGCGGACAGGAGCAACACTGAAATGACATTGAAGATGTGCTGCAACCAGCGCGGCACAACTTCATAGAGAATGAATATCCTGATGTGGCATCGCTGCTGCATCGCATAGACGCCGGAAAACAGGAACACGAACCCGGCTGTCCAGAGTGTCAATTCGTTTGCCCACAAGGTGGGACGCTCGAGCGCGTAGCGGAGAAACACCTCGTAGAGCATGATCGATGTCATCGAGATGATCAGGATCATCGTGACCCGTCCGATGAAGATGGCAATGCGATCGAATGCCCGAAATTCCTGGAACTCCATCGGCGCAACACGAATCGTGCAGATTCCGATGACGAACACGACAGGAAGAATGATCAGCGCCAGCCAATCGATCACATCTGCAAGCCCCCCGAAGAGACCCGGTAATCCGTAGCTGATATCCTTGCGCGTGTGCAATTCGTGGATTTGACCGTAGAGACTTTCATCTGCAGGCGGGATGAAATCGAGAATGAAGGCGGGCATGTGCCATATGACCCATCCTCCACACAGGATGAAGCAGGTCGGCACCAGCCATTCAACGAGATGCCGGTACTGTTCCTTCCTGTTCGGTTCTTGCAACCTACCGCTCCTCAGCCAGCCGCCAGCCCGTTCCGACACGCATCCTCGAACGTGCTGTCATTCGCCGAAGACTGCAACGGTGATCCATGTCAAGAGGGCGGCAGGTCAAAATGCCCGCCGCCCTGCAACTCACAATTCTCTCTCCGTCCCTACATCGCGCCCAGGCTCGACAGGAAGTCGATATGGCTCTGGAGCAAGGACTTGGCTTCCGGTGTTGTTGCGAATTCTTCCCAGCCCGCCTTCACGGCCTGTCTGAACTTTGCAAGCTCCTCGGGCGACCATTCGTAGAGGTTGACACCCTCTTCCCGCAGCTTGACTGCATTCTTGGCATTGTTCACCTCGTTGATCGTCGCATTGTGCAGCGCAAGACTGTCCATCGCCACCGTCATGATCGCCTTGTGATGGTCGGGCATGGCGTCCCAGATATCCATCCGGCACGTCAAATGGTCGGCCGGCATCGAATGGAAGCCGGGGAAGTTCGTGTGCTTGGCAATGTCATACAGCCCAAGACCGATATTGTTGGTCAAATTGGCAGCATCGGCGCCGTCGATGATCCCGGTCTCGAGTGCCGTGAAGATCTCGTTGAAATCCATGACAATCGGCGAGGCCTCGAGATTCTTGAACACTAGGGTTGCCATTCCCGGAGGCGAACGGAATTTCCAACCCTTGAAATCCTCGACATTGCGAATTGGTGCAGTTGACGAAAGGGATTCGGGCCCCGGGATCCACCAGCCGACAAACTCCATGTTATGCGCATTGTACAGTTCGTTCAGTGTATCACGACCACCGCCATGAAGCAGCCATGCCATTTGCTGGTACGGGTTGGAATAGCCGCCCATCAAATCGCCGGCAAACTGGAATGCCGGGTTCTTGCCGGTCTGGTACGAACCACCGGTCATATCGCAATCCAGAATGCCGGTTGCCGCTGCGTCGAAGGTTTCCGCCGACTTTACGACCGAGGATGAATAGAACATCTCGATCTCGATTTCGCCATTCGACATCGTCGTGACATCGTCAACGAACTTCGCTGCCATCTGCCCCGACAGGGTTTCGGGTGGAAAATGCGTCTGGATTCGCAAGGTTGTCGTCTGTGCCGATGCTGCTCCCACGCCAAGTGCGAGGATGGCTGCGGCAAGTGTTGTGCATGTTGTTTTTTTCATGAGAATTTCCCGAATTGGATCCTGGTTTCTTGACTTAGGTCGACGCCAGATTCAACGCCGACAATCGGGGCGAGGGCAGTACTTGGCTGCCATCGGGAGGTCAAGGCCGGTTTGAAAGTGCTGGTTCGTGGTGGTCGGTCGAATTATTGCCGGAGGATGGTTCGGGAATCGGGCGTCACAGTTGAATTGGGGAAGATGATGGCAAGAATTGCAAAAGAGGACCTGCGGTCGCGTCGGTGGTTCATGAACCCGGATGACCCTGAAATGACCGCACTCTATCTCGAGCGGTACATGAATTACGGTCTGACCATGGACGAGCTTCAATCGGGCAAGCCGATCATCGGTATTGCGCAGACCGGAAGCGACCTTTCACCCTGCAATCGTCATCACATCGAGTTGTCAAAACGTGTCCGCGATGGCGTGGTTGCTGCCGGTGGAACCGTCATCGAGATTCCGGTTCATCCGATCCAGGAGACCGGCAAACGCCCGACAGCGATGCTGGATCGCAATCTTGCCTATTTGTCACTGGTCGAGACGCTCTTCGGTTATCCGATCGATGGCGTCGTGCTCAACATCGGCTGCGACAAGACCACGCCGGCGTTGCTGATGGCAGCTTCCACCGTCAACATTCCTGCAATTGCGCTCTCTGTCGGCCCGATGCTGAATGGCTGGTTCAACGGGCAAAGAACCGGGTCGGGAACGATCGTCTGGAAGGCGCGCGAACTCCATGCCGCGGGAGAGATCGACGAGGCGGGATTTGCCGAACTGGTCGCCTCCTCGGCGCCGTCAACCGGGTTCTGCAACACCATGGGCACGGCCACCACGATGAATTCACTCGCCGAGGCTCTCGGAATGCAGCTTCCCGGCTCGGCCGCAATCCCGGCCCCCTACCGCGAGCGCGGCCAGATGAGCTACCGGGCGGGCCAGCGGATCGTGGAGATGGTCTGGGACGACGTCCGGCCCTCCGGCGTCATGACCAGGGACGCCTTCGAGAACGCCATCGTCGTCAATTCGGCGATCGGCGGGTCGACAAACGCGCCGATCCATCTCAACGCCATCGCACGGCATCTCGGTGTTCCGCTCGACAATGACGACTGGCAACGCCTCGGCTACCGGGTTCCGCTGCTCGTCAACCTCCAGCCGGCCGGAGAATATCTCGGTGAAGACTTTCATCGCGCCGGCGGTGTCATTGCCGTGATCGCAGAATTGCTGCAGGCCGGATTGCTGCCGCATCCGGATGCGCTGACCGTCAATGGGCGCAGCATCGGTGACAATTGTGACGGCAGGATGTCGTTCGACCGGGATGTCATCAAACCCGCCGACGCACCGATTCTCGAGGCTGCCGGTTTCATCAACCTGACAGGAAACCTGTTTGACAGCGCCATCATGAAGACCAGCGTCATCAGCGGCGAGTTTCGCGATCGTTACCTGTCGAATCCGGATGACCCCGATGCCTTCGAGGGCCGCGCCATCGTGTTTGACGGACCCGAGGATTACCACGCCCGGATCGATGATCCCGGGGAGGAAATCGATGAGAATTGCGTGCTGTTCATGCGAGGCGCCGGCCCGAAGGGGTATCCTGGCGGTGCCGAGGTGGTGAATATGCGGGCCCCCGCCTATCTCCTGAAGAGAGGCGTGACGTCGCTCCCCTGTGTCGGCGACGGGCGGCAATCCGGCACATCCGGCTCGCCATCCATCCTGAACGCCTCGCCGGAGGCGGCGGACAATGCCGGGCTGGCCTTGCTTCAAACCGGTGACCGGGTCAGGTTCGACCTCGGGAAATGCCGTGCCGACATGCTTGTCGGCAACGACGAGATCGAAAGGCGTCGCCACCAACTCCAGGAGGCCGGGGGGTATGCAATCCCCGAGAGCCAGACACCCTGGCAGGAGATTTTTCGCCAGCAGGTGCAGCCTTTCGACAGGGGCATGGTGCTGGAAAATGCGCCGCAGTACCGGGATATTGCACGCAAGCACATGCCGCGGGACAATCACTGAATTCCCGGAGCATTCAGCCCGGCATGTCCGGGAGTGCAGGAATGGCCTCCATTGGCCAGCCCGAGGGATCTTCCGGCTGGTTCAGCCGCCCCGGCTGGCTGTTGCCAGCTTTTCCCAATCGAAGGTCACGCCAATTCCGGGATCAGGCGGCGCGACCGCCAGGTGGTCTTCGACCACCAGGGGTCGCTGCGTGTAGCTGTCGATCGGAAAACTGTGAACCTCGAGCCACCCGGCACCGGGTCGGGCCGAGACCAGGCTGACATGCAACTCCTGCATGCCATGGCTGCAGACGGGAATTCCTGCCTGCTCGGCACGTTGGGCAACCTGCAGCCATCCGGTGATGCCACCACAATTCGACGCATCCGGCTGGATGTATGAAAGCCGGGACTCGGCAAGAGCGAATTCGAACTCGTGAATGGTATGAAGGTTCTCGCCCATCGCCAGCGGCATGCCCGTGATTGCGGCGATCCGGCCATATCCACGGTAGTCATCAGGGATCGTCGGCTCTTCGAACCAGAGCAGATCGAAAGGTTCGAACGCTCGTGCAGCCGTGATCGCCTGCTCGACCGTCAGGGAATAATTCGCATCGACCATGAAGGCAACATTCTTGCCGACCAGGCTCCGGACCGCCTTCACCCTCGCGATGTCGTCCGCCAGCTCCGTCTGCCCGACCTTGATCTTCACACCATTGTATCCGGCCTCCAGGTATCCTTCCGCCTGGCGAAGGAGCCTGGCGAGTGGGAAATTGAGATCGATTCCGCCGCAATAGGCCCGGCAGCGGTCCGAAGCGCCGCCCGCGACTTGCCAGAGCGGTTTTCCGGCTGCCTTGCAGCGCAGATCCCATAATGCGATATCGATGGCCGAGATTGCGAAGGACGCAATTCCGCCTCGCCCCACATAATGCACGTGCCACTGCATGGCTTCGTACAGGGATTCGACCTCCAACGGGTTTCGGCCGAGCAGCAGGGGCACAAGATCATGGCGGATCAACGCCTCGATCGATCTGCCTCCCCGGCCTCCGGTATAGGTGTATCCAGTCCCTTCCAGCCCGTCACGTGATCGCACCGTTGCCGTCACGATCTCGAAATGCGTGTGATCACCATGCCTGGCGTCAGCCAGGGTCTCGACAAGCGGAACCTCGAATCTCTGCACCGTGATGTCGTCAATCATTGCTCGCAAGCCTCGCTGCCGGCATCATGGTCGAACTGACCCCGAGGGCCACGATGCGTGTCCCCTTTGCACCCCGGGGCCGCGGATGCCTGCCATCCTGGGCCGACGACCATCCCGGCCGGGCTTCGACACCCGCGCGATCTTCATCATCCGGCGTGCCGGATGACACGGGTCCCGCCCGCTCCGGGCCGACGGGCAAGGCCCTCCCATTCGCTCCAGGCGGGGCAGCCGACTGATCCAGGCCGGCCGGCAAGACCCATGGTCCTTCCGAAGGCGCCCAACGAGGCCAGGCGGCGTTGAGCACCATCGGCGCTACCGGCATTCCCGTGCGTCCCGGTCGGGGCGAGCTTGGCAGCACCGGCGGCGCCAGCCCTGATCGGCCATTCCGGGCGAATTGACGGACATGATCCCATGCCCATGCGCAGGCGATCCATGTCGGAGTTCTTGCCCGACATGTTGTACAAGAATGCGGTCACCTGGCACGGCCACCGCACCGCTCCCGCATGCCCCCGGGCAATCATTCATGATTTCAACCTCATCACATGGCGTGGTCACCGCTCTTGCGTGCTCCCCGGCAGTCGTCCTGGCAGAGCATGTTCTCTTTCAAGCTGAAATCCCTGCATCCGGACCGGTAATGTCGGGATGTCACGCATCCAGTGCCCGGCAATCCTCCGGCAGCCAGCCAATCTCGACCGTCTCGCCCGGTGACAGCCGTGACTGGTTCGGTGCATTGCGCGACTTGACGATGAATTCGTCGTTGTCGGCTACCCGGAACCGGGTCCGGAAGACGTCGCCCATATAGATGAATTCCATCACCTCTGCCCGCGTGACATGCGCCCCCGGCGGCAATTTGGAGGCATCGATTTCCACCCTCTCGGGCCGGATCGATACCCGGGTCCGCTCGCCGGCTGCACCGATATTGACCGGCACCGCCCGCACGGTGTCGCCGCCATCCAGCTTGACCGAGGCAAAGTCGCCATCCAGCTTCTCGACCGTGCCCATCAGCGTGTTGTTCTCGCCGATGAATTGGGCAACGAAGCTGTTCTCCGGCAATTCATAGAGCTGGTCCGGCGGCGCCAGCTGCTGGATCCGCCCATCATCGAACACCGCGACCCGGTCGGACATGGTGAGCGCCTCGGTCTGGTCGTGGGTCACGTAGACAACGGTCACGCCCAGCCTTTCATGCAGATGCTTGATTTCGAACTGCATGTGCTCTCGCAACTGCTTGTCGAGCGCACCGAGCGGCTCGTCCATCAGCACCAGCTCGGGCTCGAAAACCAACGCCCGGGCCAGCGCGATCCGCTGCTGCTGCCCACCCGACAGCTGCATCGGGCGACGACCCTCGAAGCTGCCCATCTGCACCATGTCCAACGCCCGGCGCACCTTTTCGGTTCGCTCGCTTGCACTCACCGAACGAACCTCAAGCGGAAATGCGAGGTTCTCGGCCACCGTCATGTGTGGAAACAGCGCGTAGTTCTGGAACACCATGCCGATGCCGCGCTTGTGCGGCGGAATGTTGTTGATCGGTTTGCCGTCCAGGAGAATCTTGCCCTGGGTTGCAGTCTCGAACCCGGCAAGCATCAGCAGACAGGTGGTCTTTCCCGAGCCCGATGGTCCCAGCATGGTGAGGAATTCGCCCTGGCTGATGGAGAGATTCAGGTCCTTGACCACCAGAGCCCGGCCATCATAGCTTTTCTGGACATGCTCGAACCGGACAAATCCGGGTCTTCCATCTGTTGACATCTGCTCACCTAACCTGCAGTTGCGCCTCATTGGCGATCGCGGCACCGGGCCGCGGCAGAGAATAATGCCGGAATGCCCGGATGTTCCAGCAGTAAACGCCGACAGGCATGCAAGACGGGCCTGTCATCCGGTCCGGCCGGAAATCCCGGCGTCGCACGAGTATCGGCAACCCGGTTTCACGACTCCCCGACCGGCGCCAAACCTTGCCCCGGGCTGACACATCCGGCCCGGGATCCATTTGATTGGTGCGGTCGAGAAGACTCGAACTTCCACGGGTTTTATCCCACAGCGACCTCAACGCTGCGCGTCTACCAATTCCGCCACGACCGCAGGAAATGACGCAGCGTCTATACAATCGGAAAGTTCGGTTGTGAAGGCTGAAAGATCGGTTGTGAAGGCCCCGGGCGCCGTGAAAACCCGGTTCCGGATTGCCTGCGGGAGCGGGCCCTGTCATCGCCTGAACGGTTGGCCCTCTCGCCGGCCAGCATGCAGATTTGGCCATCGCCGTCATGAATGGCGGATCGTCACCCGGTTGCAAATTCCCCTCGATGGCCGGTAAGCGTCGGGATGTCGTCATGAGGATCCCGATGGTCGAATGGATTATCGCATCTGCACCGGTCGGTCTGCCCGAGGCGGTTGCGGAGATGGAGCGACGGGTGGCGGCGATCGCCGCCGACAGGGAGGACGAGGCGGTGTGGCTGCTCGAGCATCCTCCGATCCTCACCATGGGAACCAGTGGCAGCACGGGCGACATCCTCGATACACAACGATTCCCGATCCACCGCGTGAGCCGTGGCGGCCAGGTCACCTATCACGGGCCCGGGCAGAGGATTGCCTATCTCATGCTGGATTTGAACCGGCGCAGCCGCGATGTCAGGCAGTTCATCAGCGCCGTGGAAGGCTGGGTGATTATGACACTGGCCGAATTCGGGATCGAGGCCTGCATCCGTCCTGGCCGGGTCGGCGTGTGGGTGGTGCAGGCCGATGGGAGCGAGAGCAAGATTGCCGCCATCGGGATTCGTCTTCGCCGCTGGGTCAGCTTTCACGGCGTGTCGATCAACCTGACACCGGACCTTGATCACTACCGGACCATCATACCATGCGGCATCAAGGAATTCGGGATGACCAGCATGCGGGAGCTTGGCTGCGATGCCTCGCCTGCCGACCTCGACCAATGCCTGAAAGCCAATTTCGAGCAGGCGTTTGGCGTGGCGGGAGAACCGGCGGCAATGGCGGCCTCCCACGGCCGGTTCGGCAGCGGTGACCGGCAAACTGGCGGTTGAGACTTTCTTGCCATTGAACTATTGGTGCGCTTGATGCGCACCCCTGCAGAAAGGGCCTGCAGGGCGAAAACGGTCGCGAGGAACGGTAATGGCTGACGCAACGGTACATCTGGACGATCATCACGATGGACATGCCGGATTCTTTACCCGGTGGTTCATGTCCACGAACCACAAGGACATCGGAATCCTCTACATCGTGACGGCGGCGTTTGTCGGGTTCATATCCGTTCTGTTCACGGTGTACATGCGAATGGAACTCATGGAACCGGGCGTCCAGTACATGTGCCTCGAAGGCGCAAGCCTGCTGGCGGCGGCGGCCGAGGATTGCACGCCCAACGGGCATTTGTGGAATGTGCTGATCACCGGCCACGGCGTGCTGATGATGTTTTTCGTGGTCATTCCGGCGCTGTTCGGCGGTTTCGGAAACTATTTCATGCCGCTGATGATCGGCGCACCCGACATGGCATTCCCGCGCCTCAACAACCTCAGCTACTGGATGTTCGTCGCCGGCTCGTCGCTTGCCGTCGCCTCGGTGCTGGCGCCCGGCGGAAACGGGCAATCCGGCTCCGGGGTTGGCTGGGTGCTGTACGCCCCGCTCTCGACCCGCGAGGCCGGGATGTCGATGGATTTGGCAATCTTTGCCGTCCATGTGTCCGGTGCCTCGTCGATTCTCGGCGCCATCAACATGATCACGACCTTCCTGAACATGCGTGCGCCGGGAATGACGCTGCACAAGGTGCCGCTTTTTGCCTGGTCGATCTTCGTGACCGGATGGCTGATTCTTCTTTCGCTGCCGGTGCTGGCCGGCGCCATCACCATGCTGCTGACGGATCGGAATTTCGGCACCACCTTCTTTGATGCCGCCGGTGGTGGCGACCCGATTCTCTACCAGCACCTGTTGTGGTTCTTCGGACATCCGGAAGTCTACATCATCATCGTTCCCGGCTTCGGAATCATCTCGCACGTGATCTCGACCTTCTCCAGGAAACCGATCTTTGGCTACCTGCCGATGGTCTATGCCATGGTCGGCATCGGGGCGCTCGGCTTCGTGGTCTGGGCACACCACATGTACACGGTCGGGATGAGCCTCACGCAGCAATCCTACTTCATGCTGGCGACCATGGTGATCGCGGTTCCGACCGGCATCAAGATCTTCTCCTGGATCGCCACCATGTGGGGCGGTTCGGTGCAGTTCAAGACCCCCATGCTCTGGGCATTCGGCTTCCTGTTCCTGTTTACCCTCGGCGGGGTGACCGGGATTGTCCTGAGCCAGGCCGGCGTCGACCGGGCCTACCATGACACCTACTATGTCGTGGCGCATTTTCACTACGTGATGTCACTGGGCGCCGTGTTCTGCATCTTTGCCGGCATCTATTACTGGATCGGCAAGATGTCCGGCCGGCAATACCCGGAATGGGCCGGCAAGCTTCACTTCTGGATGATGTTCATCGGCTCCAACCTGACCTTCTTTCCGCAGCACTTCCTGGGGCGCCAGGGCATGCCGCGGCGGTATATCGACTATCCCGAAGCCTATGCCTTCTGGAACGAGATCTCCTCCTACGGCGCATTCCTGTCATTCGCCTCCTTCGTGTTCTTCATCGGGGTTATCTGCTACACGCTGCTGGCCGGAAAGCGGGTCGAGGAGCCTGCATATTGGGGCGGGCCGGCCGACACCATGGAATGGATCCATTCCAATCCGCCGCCGCACCATACCTACGAGACATTGCCAACGCCGGATGTCTGGCAGCAGACCCAACGGCACTGAACGGCAATCATCGCCGGGCGAGACCCGGAAACGGGCAGGTTCTATCCGGGGTCAGCTGAACTCCGGCCGGTTCACGACAGCCTGTCAATGACCATGTCATCGACGAGGCGAAAATCCATCCGCCCGGGATATCTGGATTTGAGCGCCTGCATCACCCTCCCCTTGTCGCGGATTCCCCGGGCCCGGGTCCGGTGGATGGCGTGCTCGATGGCAATCCTCACCTGGTCTTCATCCAGCATCGTCGGCAGCAATTCCTCCAGGATACTGATTTCCCGCCGCTCCTGGTTGGCAAGATCAATCTGGCCATGTTCCTCGAAATTGACCGAGCTTTTCCGGCGTTGCTGGATCATCTGCCGCAGGATCCTGCGGATGGCATCATCGGACATCCGTTCGGCCTTGCGCGATTCCCTGATGACCTGGTCCTTGTCGGCGATCGCCAGGTTGACGAGCCGCAACATCGACAGGCGAATCTCGTCCTCGCCTTCCAGTGCCTCTTCAAGTTTGCTGCGTATAAGGTCACGCATTCAGGATTCCACGACCACCATAGCGCTGCTGGAAACGGAATCTAGCGAACAAGCCTGTTCAAGGCAAATTGGGCACCGGGCGCGCACGCATGGCAGTTGGCCCAAGCCATGCCGGCACCCGGTTCTGGACCAGTTGCCAGCCGGGCTGGTCGGGCCGGGCCCGCGGGGCGGCAGGCAGCCCTGCAGACACCCGCCCATGCGGTGGGAGGGCTGCCGTGACAGGCAATCGGGCCGCCGCCCGGCATTCGGATCCGAAGTTCCGGATTGGCATTCACAATGTCGCAACCCGAAGCTATGAACGACGCATATTCCCGGAGCGGCACCGAGCCGTTCGGGAGTCTCGACGGCAGCGATTCCAGGTGGATTGACGGTGACACGGGGCAACACATTCGATGATCGGGTTCGAGCGGCGACGGCCTGCATCGTTCTGGCCGATGGCACCGTGTTCCCCGGGCAGGGCTATGGCGCCGAAGGCATCGTAACCGGCGAAGTCTGTTTCAATACCGCCATGACCGGCTACCAGGAAATCATGACCGACCCGTCCTATGCCGGGCAGATCGTCATGTTCACCTTCCCGCATATCGGCAATGTCGGTGCAACAGCCGATGACAACGAGGCCAACCTGCCGCACGCCCTGGGCATGATCACCAGGATGCACCCGTCGCAGGCGTCGAACTGGCGGGCCGAAGGCGATCTTGATGACTGGATGCGGCAAAGATTGCTCGTGGGTATTGGCGGGCTGGACACGCGGCGCTTCACCCGTTCAATTCGCCAATCCGGCGCCCTGCATGCGACGATCGAATATCGGCAACGGGGGGAATTCGGGGCGGATGACATCGTCCGCCTCGCCGACCTGGCCGGCAGGTTCCCGGGATTGACCGGCGCCGATCTTGCCGCCGAGGTGACCTGCGATGGCGGCTCCGAGTGGGCAGGCTCGCTATGGGCCTGGCCGGAGGGCTATTCCGTCGGACCCGAGGCCGGGTTTCGGGTGGCGGTTATCGATTACGGCGTAAAGCAGAACATCCTGCGCTGCCTGTGTTCGGTCGGATGCAGGACCAAGCTGTTTTCGGCCGGTGCCACCGCCGACGAAATCCTGGCCTGGGAGCCGGAGGGCATCTTCCTGTCCAACGGCCCGGGCGACCCGGCGGCGACCGGTGAGTACGCGGTCGGCACGATCAGGGAACTTCTCGACCGCTCGAATGCTCCCGTTTTCGGAATTTGCCTTGGCCACCAGCTGCTGGCGCTGGCCCTCGGGGCGCAGACCACCAAGATGAATCACGGGCATCATGGCGCCAACCATCCGGTCAAGGACCTCGGAACCGGTAATGTCGCCATCACCTCGATGAATCACGGCTTCATGGTCGACCGGGAGTCACTCCCCGCCGGGGTTGTCGAGACCCATTGCTCGCTCTTCGACGGTTCGAATTGCGGGATTCGCATGACCGGACGGCCGGTGTTTTCGGTGCAGTTCCATCCCGAGGCAAGCCCGGGGCCGCAGGACAGCTACTACCTATTCAGGGAATTCGCCGGCGCCATGCAAAGGGCCGAAGCTGGCTGACCGGCAGCGCCAGGCACCATGGCCGGTTTCACTGCCGTTCCAGATGCCAGAGCCAGCCGGTAATGCCAGGGGCCAAGGCCAGCTGTACTGCCAGGCAAAAGGCCAGGGCCGATTGTACCGACCCGGTCTTCGCATACAGGTTTCGGTGGCGCGGGTGGTCAGTTCCGGTCGCGATCGACCAGCTGTCCTTCGGCGATCCACGGCATCATTCCTCGCAATTTCCTGCCAACCTCCTCGATCCCGTGCGAATCATTGATCCGCCGCATGGCCTTGAAGGAGGGCTGGCCCGCCTGGCATTCCTGCATCCATTGGGCAGTGAATTTGCCGGTCTGGATGTCGTGGAGAATTTCCCGCATCCTGGCCTTGGTCTCCTCATATGGCAGGATCCTGGGCCCGGAGACATACTCGCCATACTCGGCAGTGTTGGATATCGAGTAGTTCATGTTGGCGATGCCGCCTTCATAGATCAGGTCGACGATGAGTTTGACCTCGTGAAGGCACTCGAAATACGCCATCTCCGGCGCATATCCTGCCTCGACCAGGGTCTCGTATCCGCAGCGGATCAACTCGATCATCCCGCCGCACAACACGGCCTGCTCGCCAAAGAGGTCGGTCTCGCATTCTTCCTTGAAGTCGGTCTCGATGATGCCGGATCGCCCGCCACCGATTGCCGAGCAATATGACAGTGCCGTCTCCAATGCCCGGCCAGTGGCATCACGGTCCACCGCCACCAGGCAGGGAACGCCGCCGCCATTGACGAATTCGCCGCGGACGGTGTGGCCCGGGCCCTTGGGGGCAATCATCACCACGTCGACGCCGGGCTTCGGATCAATCAGTTTGAAGTGGACATTCAGCCCATGGGCAAAGGCGATGGCAGAGCCCTCGCGCAGATGGTCGTGCACGCGGTCCCGGTAGGTTGCGGCCTGCAACTCGTCGGGCATGGTAAACATGATGAGATCACACCATGCGGCGGCGGCCTCGATTCCCATGACCGCCAAACCGGATTTCTCGGCCTTTTTTGCCGATGGCGATCCTTCGCGCAACGCGACCGCAAGATTTCCTGCCCCGGAATCCTTGAGGTTCAATGCGTGGGCATGGCCCTGCGAGCCATAGCCGAGAATGGCAATCTTCATGTCCTTGATAAGATTGATGTCACAATCACGATCATAATATACGCGCATTTCTGCCTCCAAGCTGCCCGGTGACGGTGTGGTATGACTGCCCGAATGGGCAAGACGAAGCTGTCGCGTCTAAGCTCTTTTCGGCACGCGATCAAACGCGAAACAGGGCCGGAACGTCAATCATGACTGCCGGAATGCACCCGCGGCGCCAGTCTCAACCCGCCCGCCACCGAGAGACCGGAATTCATCAGACCCCGGCGGAGAAGGGGTTGGCCGTGCAGGAGCGTCAGCAACCGGCCGCGCAACTCGTGCGCGGCCCGGCTCTCCGAGGCCGCGACCAGCCCCAGCGCTCCCACGGCAAAGGTTGCCGCCGTCATGTCGATCCTCCGGTGCCGGCAGTACTGGTCCACTGCATGCCGTGACCCCGGATCACCGGGAAATCGTTCCACCGCCGCCACCAGGGCCGAGAGATCGGCAATGGTCATGTTGAAGCCCTGGGCGCCGATTGGCGGCACCAAATGCGCCGCCTCGCCGACCAGGATGGTGCGACCGGACCCCATCCCCGTTGATACCCGGGTCACGACCGGCCAGCGCAACCGGTCCGATTCCAGTGACAGTTTGCCAGGCAGGCCTGCCGTGCGTTCATCCAGCTGCCGCCCGAAATCATCTCCGGGCATGGACGCGAGCTCCACGGTCCGCCGGTTGCCGGCAATCCACACCACCGACGATTGATGTTCGGTGCCGGGAAGCGGAATCAGGGTAAGGGTCTCTCCCTCCAGGTAGATTTCCCGGGTAATGCCATGATTCGGGCTCTCATGTCCGACATTGAAACTCAATGCGCCAAGACCGCCTCCCGGCCCGACCATGCTGAAGCCCAGACCGGCCCGTATTTGCGAGTTTCGGCCATCGGCCGCCACCAGCAACCGGCATTGCAGGGAGGCAGCGCCGGGAAGCAGGCAGAACACGTCACGATGCCGTCCGACGACCCGGTCGATCCTGGCACCGGACATGATGGTCGCTCCCGCCAGGGCCGCGATCCGCGCATCCAGCAATCCGTGCAGCACCGAGTTGCGAATGGTCCAGCCGAAGCAGGGTTTGCCGATTTCACGGCTGTGAAATTCAAAGACCGGGCCAGCCGACGATTGTCCGGAATCGACAATCTGCAACTGTTGCAGTGGTCGCGCATTGTTGCTGACAACCTGCCAGATCCCGGCCCGCTTCAGGATATTCCGGGACGGCCACAGCAATGCCGTTACCCGGTTGTCACCGTCGCCCGCCTTCCCTTGCCGGCCGCCAGGGCGGTCGTCGCAACAGACAACATTCCAGCCCATGCCGGCGAGGACTGCCGTGGCCAGCTTGCCGGCCAGGCCAGCGCCAGCAACAACGATATCGCAACTTGTCCTGTTGGCCGCAACCGGCGCTGCCATCTTTCCCGCGCCGTCCGGGGCGGTGCCATTAGCCAACTTCGGCAAGAAGGCCTTCCAGCCTCGCCACGATCATCCGGATTTCGGCCACATCCTCACCTTCGGCCATGATTCGGATTACCGGTTCGGTTCCCGATTTCCTGACCAGGAGCCGGCCCCTGCCTTCGAGTTGTCTCCGGGAATCGTTGATCGCGGCCACGATTCTGCCATCCTGCAGGTTGGTCTCCGGGGACAGCCTGACATTTGCCGTCACCTGCGGCACCGGATCGAATATCGATGCAAGCTTTCCTGCCCTCTCCCCCGACTCGGCCAGCATGGCCAGGAATTGCAAGCCAGCAATCAGCCCGTCGCCGGCGGTGGCATAATCCAGCATGACGATGTGCCCGGATTTTTCGCCGCCCAAATTGAAGCCGTTCTGGCGCATGGCTTCGACCACGTACCGATCCCCGACCGGCGTTCGCCGTATGGTGATTCCGAGGTCGTCCAGGAAGGTCTCCAACCCCATATTCGACATGATCGACGCGACCACCGAGTCCTTCGCCAGCCGGCCCTGCGCCTGCCAACTCCTGGCAAAAAGTGCCAGCAACTGGTCGCCATCCATGACCTTCCCGGTCTCGTCGACCATCGCGATCCGGTCGCCATCGCCGTCCAGGCACAACCCTGCATCGGCGCGGGTCTCCAGCACCTTGGCGGCGACGGCCCTGGTATCGGTCGAGCCGCAACCGGTATTGATGTTGAAACCATTCGGGCTGACGCCGATCGGGACAACTTCGGCGCCCAGCTCCCACAGGACTTCCGGCGCCGCCCGGTAGCATGCACCATTGGCGCAGTCGACGACAACGCGAATTCCGTCCAGCCTGAGATGCCTGGGAAATGTCGTCTTGGCGTATTCGACATAACGCCCCAACCCGTCATCGATTCGCCGTGCGCTGCCGATTCCCTCCGGCGATGACACCACCAGCATTTCCTCGAGGCCTCGCTCGATGTCGGCCTCGACCTCGTCGGACAGCTTGAAGCCGTCAGGCCCGAAGAATTTCAGGCCATTGTCATGAAACGGGTTGTGCGAAGCGGTGATCATGACGCCCAGATCGGCCCGCATCGACCGGGTCAGCAAGCCGACGGCGGGCGTCGGCACCGGCCCCAGCAGCAGCACGTTCATTCCGGATGCGGTCAGACCAGCGGTGAGCGCACTCTCCAGCATGTAGCCCGAACGCCTGGTATCCTTGCCGATCACCACCCGAAAGGAATTGGCATCGCTTTGTCGAAAGCAGGCCCCGGCCGCCATGCCGAGCTTCAACACCTCGCTCGCAGTCATCGGGCTGGAATTGGCGCGCCCGCGCACGCCATCAGTGCCGAAATATTTCCTGTTGTCGAGGGTCATCGTCGCTACTCGCAGCTTGTCGTCCGCAACCGGGCCGACCCACTACAACGAAGATTGCAAATTCTGCAACCGAAGGAATTCTACCTCGACTCCCGGTAGAAGACATGCTGGCCGACCACCTTCGTCAGGTGCATGTGATCCGACCAGAAGGGATCCACATTCGTGGTGTGGAAATAGGTGGCGCCGTTGGTCGGATCGTCAATCGGGTTCTCGAGAAACAGTTTCGCCACACCCCTGATCTTCCGGTAAGTCTCCTTGTCGTGAATCGTTTCCGGCAATCCGTCGCAAAAATACGAGAATTGGCACTGGTGCAGACCGCCCCTGCCCTGCCAGACCACGCCGCAAACGGTATCGGGAAACCGGTCGGATTCGATCCGGTTCTTGACCGTGTGGGCAACGGCAAGCCAGCCCTCGATCTTTTCGCCGCGGGCCTCGAAGTAGATTGCCTGGGCAAGGCATTCGAGATCCTTTTTCGAACCGGCCCTGCGAAACGGCCGTTCGATCTCGGTGTCCATCAGGCTCGGCGGCGGCCGGCGGGCCAATCGGTCGAATTCCAGTAGCGACAGGTTGACCGGTTCATAATTGTTCGAGGTGGAACTTCCGACTGTCAGGCTTGCATCAACGCTGGCCAGCCCAAGCAGGCCTCGGCGCTTGGGCCGACCCGGATCGGCCCGTCGTGATGCGGTCTCCTGGCCGGGACGCCGCCTGGGTCGCAGGATATCCAGGCTGAAGCCGTCCCCGGCCTCGACCGTGGCGCCGGAAATGTAGATGCCAGAGAGGTCCGGAAGCCTGGATACCGAAATTTCCGATGTCTCGGCAGATGCGTTGCCACCATGGAGACAACAACACAGAATAATCACCGATTGAACGTAACGATTTTTCATCCACTTGACTTCATTCTAGAGAATTCGACATTCCGCATAGTGACGTCGCTGGCAGCCCAACACTGAACGTCAATTCACTTTTCACCAACTGCCACACCGCAGGATCAACGATGCTGGTTCAACCCGATTTGTGGCAGCAGGATCACGTGCTCCCCGAATAGCTCGGTGCAAGCATAGGATTATTTTGAGGTTATTGTCAAATTCCGACATGCCGCGGCCTGGATTCCGGGCGACAAATCAACGTCTTGGATACCGATCAGGCAACCGGAACAAAATGTGGTAGGTGGAGGCTGCGTCGAATTCTGGAGGAATTTGGCGCGTTCGCGGCCGGATTTTCACAAGATTGTACCCCTGGAGAAGGTGCCCCGGGAACGTCTCCGGCCAGTCGACGAAAATCCACCGGCATCACTTTGCCATGCCGGTCATCTCGAAAGTTCGGCCCTGACGACGCTTTGGGCGGCAGCCAGCCTGGCGATGGGAACCCGGTAGGGCGAGCAGGATACGTAGTCGAAGCCGGCCAGGTCGCAGAACTCGATGGTCGACGCATCGCCGCCATGCTCGCCGCAGATCGACAGCGTGACCGTGGCGTTGGCCTTTCGTCCACGCTCGGCCGCCACCGCCAGCAATTCACCTACCCCTTCACGGTCGAGGGTACAGAACGGGTCCGCGGGATAGACCCCCTGGTCCACATAGACACTCATGAACCGGTTGGCGTCATCCCGGCTGATGCCATAGGTGAGCTGGGTCAGATCGTTGGTGCCGAAACTGAGGAATTCGGAGTTCAGCGCCAGGTCACCGGCGCGAAGTGCGGCCCGGGGTGTCTCGACCATGATGCCAAGGCGATAATCGAACCCCACGCCCTGTTCGCCCTGCACGCTTTCGGCAATCCGCGACACGCTCGCCTTGATCATCTCGACCTCGCGATTGGCCGAGACCAGCGGGATCATGATTTCGGGAGTCATGGCGCCACCTTCCCGGTTGACGGCGACGGTTGCCTCGAAGATGGCCCGGGCCTGCATTTCGTAGATCTCCGGCACGACAATCCCCAACCTGACGCCCCGCAATCCGAGCATCGGGTTGAATTCCTTCAATTCATCGGCCCGGGAGGCAATGTCGTTCTCCGAGAGATCAAGCGCCGCCGCCAACTTGCCGATCTCGTCCCGGTCGCGTGGCAGGAACTCGTGCAGCGGCGGATCGAAGAGACGGATGCATACCGGCCGGTTGGTCATGGCATTCAGCAGGGCAATGAAATCGTTTCGCTGCATCGGCAGCAGCTTGTCGAGTACCCGCCGGCGGCTTGCCGCGTTCTCGGCAAAGATCATCTCCCGCATGACGGTCAGTCTTTCGCCCTCGAAGAACATGTGCTCCGTCCGGCAGAGGCCGATTCCGTCAGCCTGAAACAGGCCGGCCACCCTTGCCTCGTCCAGCGTGTCGGCATTGGCGCGCACCTGGAGCCGCCTGATGCTGTCGGCCCAGCCCAGGAACCGGCTGAAACAGCTGTCGATGCGGGGCTCGATCAGCGTGGCGGCCCCGTCGAGTACCAATCCGCTGCTACCGTCGACTGTGACGATGTCGCCCTCGCGCAAGACCCTGCCGGCGATGCTGATCAGCCGTTGGCGAATGGCGTCGAATTGCAGGTCGGAGGCGCCGGCCACGCAGGGCACGCCAAGCCCGCGTGCAATCACCGCGGCGTGGCTGGTCAATCCACCCCTTCCCGTGAGCACGCCATTGGCCGTGTGCATGCCCCGGATATCCTCGGGACCGGTCTCCACCCTGACCAGGATACAACTCTCTCCCTTGGCCCTGCACTGTTCGGCGGCAGCAGAGGAAAAGACAATGGCGCCGGAGACGGCCCCGGGGCTGGCGCCGGCCCCTCTAGCCAGAACCAAATTGTTGCAATCGGCGTCCAGCTGCGGGTGAATCAGCCTGGCGAGGCTGTCGGGGTCGATGCGAAGCAAGGCATCCTTGCGGTCGACGATACCGTCATCGACAAGCGACACCGCCATGCGGATGGCCGCTGCCGGCGACCGACGAGCCGGCCTGCAGTCGAGCAGCCACAGCCGGCTGTCACACAGGGCAAAATCCACCTCCTGGTCGTCGGCAAAATCAATTCGCAGCCGGTCCAGCAGCGAAGGCAGCGACTCCAGGCCGGGGGCCGGCGCCTTGCCGTCAGGCTCGAGCCCGTCGAGACTGACCAGCAATCCGTCCCGGCGATACCCAAAGGTTCCGGAGATTGACCGCCTGCCGGTTGCACGGTCGACGGCCGATATCCTCCCGGTGCCGTTACTCGGCCCGATCAGGGTGGACACGCACTCCTGGACAACCAGGCCGAGAGCGGCATCATCGGGTGCACCCTTGGCCTGCCGCAGGAAACGGGCCGAGGTCTCGTACCAATTGCCTGCCATGGACCGCAGCACCCGGCCCAGCTGGCAGGATCTCGAATCCGGAAATGACTTGCCCGTCCACTCCCGGTAGCGGTCCAGCGCAGTTCGAAGCTGCCTGTCAGCCGGGCCGGTCATGCCGGCAATCGCCTCGAAGGCCCCGGTATCGAGACAGTCAATCTCGACGGCAAATTCCTGGACGAATTCGGCGAACAGCGCCGAAACTTCGGCCTCGTCATGCCGACCGGCAAGCTGATCGGCCAATCCGGCATTCAGCCCGATATTGGTGAATGACTTCAATCCGCCCCAACTGGCGCTGCCGGGACTCGATCGCAGGATGATCAAGTCATCCGCATCAAACTCGGCAAGAAGGTCGTCGAAGGCGAATTCAGTCCCGCCACCGATCGCCCGTACCGATGATGCCCCGATCGCAAACGACTTCGGCACCGGATGCCCGGCACCGGCCAGACGGGCAAGTCTTGCCGCTCTCTCGCCATATTCGCTGCCGTCAATCGAGCGCTGGTGCCGCAGATCGACATATTCCAGTTGCTGCTTCAAGGCGTCGCCCCGTCATCGCTGCCACGCATAATCAGGCGCGACCAGCGAAATTTCAACGACAATCGCAGGCGGGTGGCCTGGCGCCCGCCACTGCCAGTCAGGCCCGGTCTGCCGGCTGGTCAAATCCTGACATGCGTCAGATCGGCGAATTCGAGAATGGTGTCCCGGACCGCGGCCAGCAAAATGACCCGGTTCCTCTTCACCTCCGCATCATCGACGATCACCCGGACATGGTCAAAAAACCCGTCAATGGGATCCATCAATTCGAACAATGAGTCGATGGCCCGGTGTGGTCGTCCGTCCTGCAGGTGCCGGACAACCGCCTCGCGGACACGCTGCTGTTCGGCATGAAGGTTTTTTTCTTCGGCGGTGGCCAGCAGTGCAGGGATGCAGCCTCTCTGGCCGGCACGCTCGGCATCGGGCAAGTCCCGCAGGATGTTGCTGGCTCGTCGAAATCCCTGCACCAGCAATTCGCTGCCCGGCCGGTCAAGAATTTCCTGCAGCAACCGCGCCTTCATCTCGACGAGCAGCAGATCATCCGCATGGCCGACGGCAAGGCAGGCAGCAATGCAGTCACTGCGCAGCCCCTTCCCGGCCAGGTGGATGGACAACCGTTCATGGATGAATTCCAGAACCTCGTCGGCAACCCGCTCCCGGCCATCCTCGGCAATCCCGGAGAAACCCTGGTCGGCAAGAATGCCGACGGCCCGTAACAGGATCGGTCGCACCTGCAGGCGAAGCCGGTTTTCCAGCAGGATCCGCACCACGCCCAACGCGCTCCGGCGCAGCGCAAACGGATCCCTGGACCCGGTCGGCTTGCGGTTGATGGCAAAGAACCCGGCCAGCAATTCCAGCTTGTCGGCAAGCGACACCACCACCGAAACCGGCTCATGCGGCACCGGCTGGTCCGGCCCCCGGGGCAGGTAATGCTCCTCGCAGGCCAGGCCTATGGCCGGATCAAGCCCGACTTCCGACGCCAGGTGCCGGCCGATCACCCCCTGCAATTCGGGAAATTCGCCGACAGTCCCCGATACGAGGTCCAGCTTGGCGAACTGCACGGCCTCCCTGACCAACCCGGCATCGCACCCCATCTCCCCGGCGATGGCGGACGCAATCCCGGCAATCCGCTCCATGCGCTGGCCAAGGGTTCCCAACTCCGAGTGAAACTGGATCCGGTCGAGCGCTGCCGTAAGCAGCGGAAGCCCGTCCTCGCTGCGAAATCGCCGCAAATCATGCTCCCAGGCAAATTCGGCATCATTGAGCCGGGCATCGAGCACACGCCGGTATCCCTCGGCAATGACCTGGCTGACCCTGTCCTCCGGCTTGTTGATGACGGCAGCATAGTGGGTGACCTGGCCGGTCTGCGGATCGGTCAACGACACGAATTTCTGGTGGGTCTTGAGCGAGGCGACCAGGATTTCAGGCGGAAGGCGGCGATAGCGTGGCAGTATCTCCCCGAGGACGGCCATCGGCCATTCGACTAACCCGGCAATCTCCTGCAACAGCTCGGCATCGGGGACGACATCAACCCCCGCCAGGCTGGCCAGGCCATTGACCTGGTCCTCGATCGCCTGACGCCGCCTGGCCGAATCGAGCATGACCCCGGCGGCATCGAGCTTCGAGCAATAATCGTCGAAGGAACAGGCTTCGATTGGCCCGGGTGACATGAACCGGTGCCCGCGGGTAGAACGTCCCGACCGCATGCCTTCAATCTCGAAGTCGACGACGTTGCATCGGTCCGGGTCGTGGAGGATGCACAGCATCGAATTCAGCGGGCGAACCCACTTCATCCTGCCGGCGCCCCAGCGCATGGATTTCGGCCATGGAAATTCGCGCAACAGTTCCGGGATCTCCTCGGCCAGCACCTCCTGGACCGGCTGGCCAGGCTTCTCGATCACGGCAAAATGGTATTCGGCCGATTTGACCATACGGAGTTCAAGCGACCCGACCTCGACACCGGCCGACCTGGCAAACCCCTCGATCGCCGCCCCCGGCGCGTCGCGGCGTGGCCCCCGGCGCTCAACTGTCTCGGCACTGCTTGCATCCGGCAGGCCGGTGATGACAACAACCAGGCGGTTCGGCGTGACATATCCAACGGGCCTCTCGGCTGGCACGTTTCGCCGGGCCAGGGCCGAAGCCAACATTTCGCACAGCGTCTCCCGCGCCCATTCCTGCCAACGGGAGGGAATCTCGTCGGAATAGAGCTCCAGCAACAGATCAGGCACTGGTCAGCCCCACACGCCAAGAGGTGCTGGCCGCCAACCCGATGATGGCGGCATAGCAGCGGCAGCCGAGGCCGGCCGGTTGCCCGAAGTGATGGCGTCCGGGGATGGATGCAAGCCGTGGCCGGTCATGCCGACATCTCCATCTCCTCTGCCTGCAGGTATGCGTCTGCACATTTCCTGGCAAGGTTACGCACCCGTCCGATAAGGGCCTGGCGTTCGCTGACCGCGATCAGGCCGCGCGCATCGAGGAGGTTGAAACAGTGCGAGGCCTTGATGCACTGGTCATAGGCTGGCCTGACCATGAGAATTGACATGCCGGTGGCCGGGTCGAGAACCGGTGCATCGAGTATGCGTCCGCATTCGGTCTCGGCATCGTCAAAATGCCTTCGCATCATCTCTCCGTCACAGGCGCTGAAGTTCCAGCGCGAATATTCGGCCTCGCTCCGCCGGAAGATATCGCCATAGGTCAGCGGAATTTCCGAGTCCGGATCATTGAAAGGCATGTCCATGACATGGTCGACATCAAGGACATACATTGCCAACCTTTCGAGCCCGTAGGTGATTTCAAAGGGAACCAGGCTGCATTCATGGCCGCCAACCTGCTGGAAGAATGTCAGTTGGGTAACCTCCATGCCATCGCACCAGACCTCCCAGCCAAGTCCCCAGGCGCCGAGCGTCGGACTTTCCCAGTCATCCTCGACCAGCCGGATGTCATGAACCTCCATGTCGATCGATATCGCCGCCAGCGAGGCAAGATAGCGATCTATTGCGTCGGCAGGCGATGGCTTTATCAGCACCTGGTACTGGTAATAGTGCTGCAACCGGTTCGGATTTTCACCATACCGCCCATCTGTCGGGCGACGGCAGGGCTGGACATAGGCTGCCGACCATGGCCGATCTCCCAGCGATTGCAATGTCGTTGCCGGATGAAATGTCCCGGCACCCACCTCCATGTCATAGGGCTGCAGAATCGAGCAGCCCTGACCGGCCCAGTATTCCTGGAGTGCCAGCAATACATCCTGGAAACATCGGGGTCTGGCTGCTGCATGCATGGTGCGGACCGGCTGGACAAATTCACAGGCGTTCAATAGGCAACGCCACCACCCGGGTCAACGGACCGCTTGACGAGGCTGACCTTTGCGGGCTTGCCTGACTCGTCACCTGCGTTGCATAGTCGCCCACCAGGAAATTCGGGTAGAGTTCCGCCAACATGAAGTACATTCTTGCAGCCGCCACATTCTTGATCGCCATTTCCGGCCTTGTCGAACGATCCGCCGCTCAGCAGCAGGAGGAGGAATACTGGATCTTCCTCGAATCCCATGCCAGCCTGGAGGCGGCCCTCGAACGGGCGAATCAACTCGGCTCGAACCTTCCTGACCTGCGGGGAATCCGCACCAATGATGGCCGGTTCGTGCTGGCCATCGGCAAGTTCGATTTCCAGCAGGGCCGAAACAGGCGGGTTGCGCTGACGAATGCCGGGGCAATCCCGGCAACGAGCAGGCTCAACCGCGATATTGCCGTCACATCATATTTCTGGCCGACCGGGTTGGCCAATCGCGACAACCGGCAGGCAATCGGCTCCGGTGCATTCGAGCATGACGAGAAGATTGCCATTCAACTCGCTCTTCAGTGGTTCGGCTATTACACGGCAGCCATCGACGGGTTGTTTGGCCGAGGCACAAGACAGGCAATCAGCGATTTCCAGCAGGATAACGAATTGCAGCCAACCGGGGTCCTGACCCGCAGCCAGTCGGGCCTGCTCCTGGATCAGTACAACACCGAAACCGCCCGGGTCCAGATGCAGCCCACCGAGGATGAGGCGACCGGTATCAGTATCGACATTCCGCAGGCTCTGGTGCGCTTTGCCTCCACTGACGCACCCTTCGTGATCTACGAGGCGATCTCCGAGGAAGAGATGACGCTGTATCTTGTCAGCATGGAGGGCGGCCGGGATACGCTGGCATCCCTCGGTGACATCTTTCGCGAATCGACCTTCCTGCCTGCGCCCATCGGCAGCAACTCGTCCAGTACCCGCTTCGTGATCAGAGGGCAGAACGACGCCGAGAGTTCCTTTGCCTTTGCCCGCCTGTTCGGCAATCGCCTCAAGGGGTTTGCCCTGTCCTGGAACCGCCAGCATGACCCGCTGGGAAATCGTGTTGCCGCCGGCATCATGTCCAGTTTTGGCGAATCGCATGATGGCACGCTGGATCCGGCATTGGCGCGGAATGCCGATTCGCCGCTCGGTGAATTGAGCAGCATCCTGCCCCGATGGGAGGTTTCGGGCTCCGCATCAGGATTTTTCATCAGCGAGACCGGCCTCGTTGCCACCACGGCTTCGGTGGTTGCCGACTGCAAGGAAATCAGGGTCGAATCGGCGGGAAGAATGTCAGTCGGATCACTCATGCGTGATCTCGACCTGGCGATCCTCGAGCCCACCGACCGATTGTCGCCGATTGCGCACGCCACATTCGGCTACGAAAACCCGCCCTCGGGCAGCCGGATCATGGTCTCCGGTTATTCCTATGGCGGCCGGCTCGGCTCACCCACCCTCACCCGCGGTTCATGGCTGGGCAATGACCCGGTCACCGGCGACGACCGGTTGGCCGTGATCAATGCGGGTCTGCTTCCCGATGATGCCGGTGGCCCGGTCCTTGACCAGTCGGGCAATGTTGTCGGCATGCTGCGCCCACGGATCAATGCGGACAACAAACGGCTTCTGCCGGACGACGTGCACCATGTCGTCACCCCCGTAACCATTGCCAGGCAGGCTGGCCTTCCTGCCAGTGCCGACGATTCGTCGGAAGACGCCGAGTCGGCCCGCGATGCCGGGATTCCTGGCGAGGCCAGGGCGATGACGGTGCTGGTCCAGTGCTACAGCCGGATATAGATCGCTGAGCCGGCCGCTGCCGGCCAGATGACGGGAGTTCGTGGAGTCGTGCGCGGGGTGCGACATCCCGCAAGGGCATACGGCTCCGTTGGAGATGTTCGTGGAGTCGTGCGCGGGGTGCGACACCGAGCGAGGTGATGCTGCCAGTCAATACGGACCCTGCGCTGCTGGTGGTGCGTCCGTGCCGTGCTTTCCAGTTGCCGGAACGGGGCCCGCCGGAAATGTCGCGAGGCAGGTCAAGAGCCGCACCGGCCTGAGCCGGCCGGTTGCCGCCGAAATGCGGTGGATTTCCGTGGGCCGTTGACGTTCCGTGACATGGCGTTGAGCCGGTTGCTAGGCGTCCCAGGCAACCCGAAAACCTTGATGTGTTGTCGTGCTGTCCGGTGAATTCCCCGTGCGCGCGGCAATCCTGTAGCGATAGCAATAGCTGCGATGGCAAAGGAACGAACCGCCCTTGAGCAGTCTGAATCCACGCATGTCGGCAAGCCTTGACCGGACCCGTTTCTTCAATGATTTCACCCGGAAGAGATCGGAAATCCACTCCCAGACATTTCCTGACATGTTGTAAAGACCAAAGCCGTTCGGTTCAAAGGATCGCGACGGTGCCGTCGTCTTCCATCCATCGGCGCATGAATTGTGTCGGGGAAACTGGCCCTGCCAGATATTGCAGGGGAACGTCCCGACGTCATCGGGTTCTGCGTCCCCCCAGGGAAAGCGAACATCGCCATATCCGCCACGTGCAGCATGCTCCCACTCTGCCTCGGTTGGCAATCTTCCCCCCGCCCAATTGGCATAGGCGGCGGCATCGTTCCAGGACATGTGGACAACGGGATGGTCCGGGAACCAGGTCTTGCCCATCGTGTCCGGGCCATTGATGTCCTTCCAGCTTGCGCCGTCGACCCTGTGCCACCATTCAACACCCTTGACGGCGCGTGTCGGCCCCATTCGTTCCGGAATGTCGGACCAGAAAACAAAGGACCACCCGATGCGCTCTGCGTCGGTGACATGACCCGTTTTCTCGACAAAATTGCAGAATTGACGGTTTGTGACCGCGGTTGCACTGATCTTGAACGGCTGCAGACGCTTTCGGCGAAGTGGGCTTTCTCCGTCGTCACCGATTTGTGGCAGGTTCGTGCCCAATAATGCCATCTCCCCCGGGATATGCACGGCATCAAGGCCCTCCGATGAATGAACGCCGATAGCGTCGAACCGAAGGGAATCCTGGATGCCCGGCGGTCGCGAAGGCAGGCAACAGGCCCTCGGGTGGAATTTGTTCTGCCCGCCAATTGTCATCAAGGTCTCCCAGCCGGAATTGGCCCATGTTAGCCAGGTGGGACGCACCGTTGAACCCGGAATTGATGAACCGGGGATTGACGGCCAACTCCCGCGGGTTCGGATATGTCATGGTCGAAACAGGCGGGCACGGCATGGAGCAACGAGCGCCGCGGAAACGTCAAGATGACGGGCAGCCCTGACCAACCACCATCATTCCCGGTGTTCAAGAGCTGCCGACAAGAGGTCCGGGCATCGAATGCCCGAGGTGACACCGACTCTTGCGCCTCGGCCGCCATTATCCCGACGCAGACCGGCCGAAGCCTCCCCTCAGCCCCGGCGGCAAATTCGGGCCGCAACCGGGCGGCCGGGTTCATGAAACGGCGGCGCTCCCTGGCCGGGTGGGCGCGGCAGTCCAGCGTGGCTTCACGTCGTCTGCCGCCCCGGAGACACCGCGTCCCGGTCGCCCGGACCATCTCACATTGGACGCCGGGCGAGCGAGAAGACCTGCCCCGTCGGGCCGCCAACCGGAAACGAGGCCAAATGCAGCGCCAGTTCGGCGACCTCATCCGGATGCTTGACGCGCTCCCATGCAGGCAAGCCTTTTGGCAAGGCATCTGGGCCCGCGGCAAGGATTTCCTCGGGCGAGCGTTCTCTGCCAGGCTCGGCATTGTCAAAGGTCGCAGTCGCCGTCGGGCCGGGAACCAGGCTGTTCACGTCGATCTGCCGGGACCAAAGCTCGTTTGCGAGCCCTTCGGTCATCATGTTCAGCGCGGCCTTGGAGACGTGATAGGCGCTGCTGTTCACACCTGCGCGATAGCCCTTGCCCGAGGTGAGGTTGATGATCTTGCCGCCCGGCCTCATCGCCCCGATCAATGTACGGGTCAGCAAATACGGTCCGCGAAGATTGACCTTCATGGTTTCCCACCACAGTTCCGGGTCCGAGTGAGCGAAAATGCCGCGCTCAAGATAGGCGCCGGCATTGTTGACGAGAATGTCGACCCCCTCGAACTCAACCAGAAGACCATGGCAGAACGCCCTGACTTCGCCCGGATTTGCCAGATCAACGGTCAAGGAATGACAGTGTCGGCCCAGATTCTCGACCGACTGTCGGGTCATTGCAATTTCAGGTTCTGATCGGGCGCAAATGGCGAGATCGGCGCCGGCCCTGGCGAAAACCAGGGCAATGGACTTGCCGATGCCACGCCCAGCACCGGTGACGACGGCAACCTTGCCTGATAGCGGTGAGTCATTCATGGCTGGCCTGCCTCCAATGCGACCAGTCTGGCCCCGATCTCGGCCAAACCTCGGTCCCAGTTCACGGCTGTCCTTGCCGTGTAATGCGCCATCGGCAGGGCTCGCTGAAGGCAATCGATTCCGTCCCAGAGCCGGGTGTCGCAAATCATCACATACGGCCTTCCCTTGGTGGCGCGCGCCTCTTCGAATGCGTCCAGGATCTCTGCAATCTCGGTTCCGCGGATGCGACGGGCCTTGAAGCCGAAGGCCTCGAACTTTTCCGGCACCGGTTCGACGGCAAGGATATCGGCGGCATGGCCCGAGGCCTGCATGTTGTTGTTGTCGATGAGGTAGCAGAGGTTATCAAGCTTCTGGTGGGCTGCGAACATCGCCGCTTCCCACACATTTCCCTCCTGCAATTCACCATCCGAGAACAGGCAATAGACTCGCTTGTCCGAATCTTGCTGCCTGAGCGCCCAGGCCAGCCCCGCCGACTGGCTCGGTCCCTGGCCCAGCGATCCGGCAGTAATCTCGAAACCGGTCTGGCCCTCGATGGGGCTTTGGTCCACCGATGAACCATCGGCATTGTAGGTCCGCAACGCATCCATCGTGTAATGGCCCGTTTCGGCCAGCGCACCATAGGTCATGATTGCGTCATGGCCGTTGGACAGCACGAACCGGTCTTCGAACCAACCCCGCCCATCGAGGCGCAACTCGTCAAAATACAGGACCGCGGCGATGTCTGCGAGCGCAACACCTTGCGCCGCATAACCGCCGCGCTGACGACAGATCTCGAGCACGTTTCGTCGGATCCTGGCGGCCACGATCTCGAGTTCGATCACGGATTGACAGCGCCTCATTGCACCACCTCGGCAATTCGCTTTGCCAGCGTCTGCGCGTCAAGACCCAAACGGGCGCGGATGTATGGCAGCGACCCACCGGGGGCCCAGCTGTTGGGAAGGCCGATGCGCGTGATGCGCGGCCCACCTCCGGTGTCCGATACGATTTCGGCAACCAGCGACCCGAGCCCGGTCACGATCTGGTGGTTCTCGATGGTGACGATCTGGTCGTGTGCGAAGGCGAAGTCGGAAATCTCTTTCTCGTTGACCGGCTTGATTGTCGGTACATGCAGGAGCGAATGATCCAAGTCGCGAACTGTCAGCAGTTGTGATGCTTCGAGCGCCCACTGTGTGCCATGTCCACTGGCGATAATGCCAATGCCCTTGCCACCCTTCAGCCTGTAGGTCCGGCCCAACTCGAAGGCGAACCTGTCCGGGTCGAGAATGCGCGGCGTGTCACCGCGGTGGCCGCGAATGTATGTGAGGCCAGGCAAATCCACTGCAGCATCAAGGGCCGCTCGGAAATCCGTCGGGTCCACCGGATCGATGACGGTGGCGTTGGGGATTGCTCGCACCATTCCCAGATCCTCGGCTGCCTGGTGATGAATGCGGGCCGGGTTGACGATGCCCGGGGTAAATCCGATGGCGATACTGGTCGGACCGCCAGATTCCATATTGGTGCCTGCCCCGGATCCGGTGCCCATGCAGATCATCATCTGATCATAGGCCCGGCGCGTGATATAGCAGGCAAAGCAGGTTGCCAATGGCACGAGGCCGCCCTTGGCAATTCCTGCGGCCACGGCAAGCAGGTTCTGTTCGGCCATGCCGACCTCAAGATGCTGCCCGGACAATTCGTTCCTTACCCGCACGACCTGGCAATACCTGCTCAAATCCGCACTCATGATCACCACGTCCTTGCGGCGGATGCACAAATCATGGCTGATGGTGTCGAACGGTGCCGGATCGAAGCTGCGCTCACCTGTCAAAAGCATGGAAATCTCATGACACCCGGATTGCGCCGGGGAGCAGCACGTTTTCCAGATGCTCCTTCGCCTCGGCATGGGTTACCCAGTTGGGTGGCGGAAAATCGGCAGCCATGTCCCAATCATCACCCGTGTCCTCCATATGGGCGACAAGCCGGGCGTCGAATTCATCCATCAGGGCGGCATGCGCCGGATCATTCACCAGGTTGTTCTGCTCATCCGGATCGGCGCGCTCGTCGAAAAGCATCGCCCGATGATCCTTGCGCCGCATGTAGAGCCAGTCCCTGGTTCGCAGGCCGCGCTCTGCGAAGGGCGCATACTCGCCGGGATTGCCACCGTTTTGCGTGAACACCTGGTACCAGATCGTATCCCGGTGCCTGGCTGTCTTGCCATCAAGGACCGGCAGGTAGCTTTGGCTGTCTCGACCTTCGGGCATCCGGATGCCAACAAGATCGAGAAGCGTCGCCATCATGTCGACGCCGACATCCACCATTGCCTCGACACGGCGCGGCTGGAACCGTGCCGGGTATCGTATGATGAGCGGCACCTGCATGGCGGCGCGGTAGGCCTGGTTCTTGATGCCGCAGAAACTGCCATGCTGTCCGCACATGTCGCCATGATCGCTCAGGAAGATCACCATGGTGTTCTCGGCGATCCCGATGGCGTCGAGCCGGCTCAGAATCCGGCCAAGATTCCAGTCGATATTGTGGATCATGCCGTAATACTCGGCGATGAATTCCCGGATCTCCCGCTCCGTTTCGGGCTCGCCCCTGGGCTTGGTCTCGTGGGCGGCATGACTCTTGTGCCCTGACCGGGGATCACCACCGCAGAGCACGTTGTTGCGATGGCTCTGAATCTCCACCTGCAATTCGGGGTTCGGGACACCGGTAGGCAGCGGAACCTCCTCCGGTTTGTATATTCGCCGCAGATCGTCCGGCATGTCCATGGGAAAATGCGGGGGGCCATAACTCAAATAGCCGAAGAAGGGCCGGTCGCACGTCGCCGCACCGTCGATGAAGTCCAGCAACTGGTCGGTCTGGTAGTCCGGCTCGAAACGCGATGGATGATAGGCCTGCCCTGCGTTGTCAAAATAGATCGAGGATCGATAGTCATGGCCCCGGTTGAAGCCGATGAAATGTTCGAAGCCAAAACGCCGGTTCGGCGGAACGAACCCGGGCTTTGGCCCGCCCTCCAAATGCCATTTGCCGATATAGCCGGTCTGGTAGCCAGCGCCACCCAAGAATTCGGCCAGGAATCCCTGGCCACTGCGCAAGGGAAAGTGGTTCTGGATGATCCCGTGCCCTTGCGCATATTTTCCGGTCAGAATCGAGGCACGGAACGGGCAGCAGATCGGATAGCTGCTATAGGCCTCTTCGAAGTGCACGCCTTCAGCTGACAACCGATCGATATTGGCCGTCCGGATCACGGGATTGCCCGAACAGCCCATGGCGTCATACCGCATCTGGTCGGCGTAGATAATCAGGATGTTCGGGTATTCCGTCATGTGTTCCCCGCACCGCGCCTGAGACGGGAGGTGATTGGCGCCCAGAGGATCGTCAGCGCAAGCACGACATAGATTGTGAGGCCAATCGGCGTATTGAAGAATTCGGCCACGGACCCATCCGCGATGGTCAGCGATTGCCGCAGCGAGTTCTCGAGAATCGGACCCAGCACAAAACCGATGGACAATGGCGCGATCGAATAACCCAGCTTGCGGACGACATAGCCCAGTATGCCTGCACCCAGCAGGACACCGACATTGAAGAAGGAATTCGAGACCGAATAGATGCCGACAAAGCTGAGAAGCATCACCGTCGGCACAATCACCGAAGTTGGAACCCGTATGAGCTGGGCAGCAAAACGAATGGCAACAAGGCCAATCGCCATCATCAGGATGTTGATGAGAAAAAGCCCCATGAAAATGGCATACATCAACTCAGGCTCTTCCGAGAACAGCTTCGGCCCGGGCGTCAGCCCCTGGATCAACAACGCACCCAGCAACACCGCGGCGGCTGGCGAGCCTGGCACACCAAGTGTCAAGGTCGGCACAAGCGCGCCACCGACCGTGGCATTGTTCGCAGTCTCGGGCGCAACAACCCCTTCGGGAATGCCGGTGCCGTATTCCCCTGGCGTCCTGGATCGACGCTTGGCCTCGGAATAGGCAAAGAAGGCACCCACCGCCGCACCTTCTCCCGGAATGATTCCGATCACCGTACCGATGACGGATGAACGAAATATCACGTCCTTCATGCGCCCCAGGGTCTTCAGGCCGGGCAGTTTGACCGTCAGGCTGTCGGTCGAAAAATCGATCTTCCGGGCGGCGCGTTCCGCGCCGATCAGAACCTCGGACATCGCGAACAGGCCCACCAGGAAGGGCACCAATGGCAGACCCTCATACAGGTGATAGGATCCAAACGTGTATCTCTCGGTTCCGTTCAACTCGTCCAGGCCCCAGGTAGTCAGGAAGATGCCCAGGGCGCCAATCAGCAGCCCCTTCGGAAGGCTCTGACCGGCAACGCGGACGACGACAGCGAGGCCGAACACGGAAATCGCCAGATACTCGCGCGGGCCAAACTTGACGGCCAGGTCGGCCAGCAGCGGCGCGATCAGGGCCAGGCATACGGCACTGAACAACCCACCGATAATCGAGCCGGTGAGCGAAAAGCCAAGCGCTTCACCTCCGCGCCCGGATTTGAACATGTTGTGCCCGTCAAGAACGGTTGCAATGGCGGCGCCGGTGCCGGGAATGCCGACGGCGATGGCCGATATCGATCCTCCGTAAATCGCCGCAGAATAGATCCCGAGCAGCAAGACCATGGATGGCACCGTACCCATGTAGAAGGTGAAGGGGAGTGCAAGAGCAATGGCGATGGGTGGCCCGAGACCTGGCAGGATCCCGATGACCAGTCCCAGGACGATCCCCAGGACAAGCAAACCCATCGTCAGCGGATCTGCGAGCAAGCCAAGGGCGGATACGAGTGCGGCTCCATCAAACATCGCGCGTCAAACCAGCTGAATGCCGAGGCCGTACACGAATACGAGTGTGACAAGAGCGGTCAGCGCCAGGACGACCACATGGATCAATGGCGTGAAAACTCCCATCGCCAACAGGCTCAGCGGTCCCATCATCACCGCCATCGGCAAGAAGCCGAATGATCGCCAGATGACGTAGCAGGCCACGGCAACGATCAGCATCAGGATCCCCTGACGCGCTTCGGCACCGTCTCCGAACACGGTGCCGCCTTCATCGGCACCTGCGCCACCGTGAACCATGTAGAGGTATCCGACGATGACCCCGCAAACTGCCATCAGGCCCAGCATCAATTGCGGGAAGAATTTCGATGGCAATCCGGAACTGGCAAGCAGGCCGGAGGTCGTGAATCCCTCGGCTATCCAGGCAAAATAGGCACAGGCTGCGAGCAGGACCGTGACGAGGGCCAAGTTGGCTGTTCGTTGGCTCAGCATGTTCCGTGCCCTTGAAATGAGAGCCTGCGCATGCCTATCGACATGGCCAGATTTCCCGGAGCCAGGACCGCGTCACGTCAGGACGGCTTCCTGCTCCACGCGCCCTGCCAGGCTTGGTACGAAGCCGGCTGGCCTGGACAGGCAACCGTGGTCCCGGTCGGCCGGCGTCAGCTTGCCGCGCATGAAGGTCACGTGTCCGATCCCGGTTGGCAGGACCAGCCTCAATGCCGGCTTCGGCAACCGCACCAGTTTCCAGGGACAGCACGCATTCCACCCGGCTGGCGATTGGCACGAAATCCTGCAATTTCGGCCTCACCCGTGCCTCGGCAAGTCGTTCTTCAACAGGGATTCATGCTGTCGAACAGGTCCCCGGCAGAAGTGCCAATTGCCGTATGCCCTCTCTTTCGGAACACGCACTACTTGTGCAGGAGACCCAAACCATCCAGGAGCGGCGAATAGAGGTCGATGCCGGACTGGATCAGTGCGGTGGTCTCGTCAACGCCGTGGGTCCAGTCATAGCTGACAGCCTTCGGTACCCGGGAAATGAACTCCTCCGAGCCCAGCGATTCGGACGCCGCCAACAACCTGTCAACGATCTCCTGCGGCGTGCCAGATTTCACGGCCAGGCCGCCATGCACCCACGTGCCCGCTTCCTTGCCCGGGAAGGCCTCACCGACGGTGCGCACACCGGGCAAGTCTTTCTCGTAATAGGGTTTGCGGTTGTTATCCAGGATTATGAGCGGACGGATTTCATCGCCATAGGCATGAATCGATGCCACCTGGCCCACGGCCACGTCAACCTGGCCACCAATGAGTCCCGCCAGGGTGGCCGGAACCGTCTTCAGCGCAACCGTCTTGAACTCCAACCCGAACTCGGAAGCCAATTGAACCGCCGACAGGTTGGGCGGCGCTCCCAGATTGTTGACGCCCATGGCCAGCTTGGTCGCCTTTGCGCCCTCGACAAATTCCTCGAATGTTGTGTACGGGCTGTCCGAGCGCACATACAGCGCGTTGGACGCCGAGATTCCTGCATAGAGCGGGATAAAGTCTTCAAGCGGCTCGTACGGGGTCTCGCGGGTCAGCGGCACGACCATGAAGCTGGGCGGCGACCAATTGAACACGGTGTAGCCGTCAGCCGGCGCTTCCAGCACGCTCATCGTGGCCGGAATGTGCGCACCGCCCGGCTTGTTGACAACGTTGACCGGAACGCCAAGCTCATCACTCAACACCTCGGCATTCATTCGGGCAACGATGTCTGCGTTTCCACCGGCGCCAAAGGATACAACGTAGGTGATCGGTTTTTCGGGCCATTCGGCGAGCGCTGCGCTCGCACTGAGGCCGAGAACCGCCACGCCTGTGGCAGCCAGTTTAATGAGTTTCATTGTGCAGCCCTCCATGCTTCGTACCACGCCATGCCTGGCATCAATGTTCTAGACGTATATACCTTTCTACGGCACCAGCCGAGAGTCAAGCGCGTTTCCCGTGCTCACCGGTCGTGAACTCCATTTCGAATTCCAGCAGGTCGCCCGGATAGGACAGCGTGGCAGAATAGATCAAGTCTCCTTCCCCATCGAGGAATTCGCGCTGCACCCGGAACAGGGCGGAATTGACCTTGATTCCCAAGGCTTGCGCCATGGCAAAATCGGCATAAGAAATCGTCACTTTCTGCCGCGCCTTGTCCACCCTGACTCCAAGGTCCCGGAGAACCGACACGACGATTTCCTGTGCAAACCGATCAGGGGCGCGCTCGAAAATCCGGTCGTCAAGCTTGATGTCGACCTGGCAAAACGGCTTGCCCGACCGCGCATGTATGCGGCTCATGGAACGAAAATATCGCCCATCCGGTGCCTTTTCGATAACGGCATCCCCTTGGCGCACAGAAACCTCCAACTGTTGCACCATGGCATGGATTTGTGAAATGTCCGCCTCCATGTGCAATGTATGTTTCGTTGGGCGCTTGATGGATTTGACAAAGGTGCCCTTGCCCGAATGCTTCTCGATCAACCCTTCATCTTCCAGCGTGTTCATTGCCTGCACGATGGTCATGCGGGCCACGCCAAGCTGTTCCGTCAACTCCCGAAGCGCGGGCAGTCTTGTCCCGGACGGAAGATCTCCTGACATGATCTCGTGACGCAGGACCTCGGCCACCTCGGCGTGGAGGGGAACCGCCCTGCGCTTCATCGCCTGAAGATTCATGTTGACTATCTCCCCACAATGATAGGTACAAAGGTTCATACCTTTCAAACATAGCATGGCAATCACATGAAAGCGAAACACAATCTTGCCAATCTGGAGGCGATGGCGACGCGGCTTCGATTGCACGTCGTGAACATGGTGGCGCCATCGGGCCAGGGATATGTGCAGCAGGGGCTGGGTGCAGCAGACATCTTCACCTCGATCTATTTTTCCGAAGCGGCGATGGACCCGGCCAATCCGTCCTGGCCGGATCGGGACCGCGTGTTTCTGACCACGGCGCACAACACGGCCATCCTCTATGCCACCCTGGCAGAGCGCGGGTTTTTCCCGGTCAGCGACCTCGATACCTATGTCACCGACGGCTCGACGCTGGAAATCAACGCTTCCGAGCGCATCGGGCCGTGTGTCGAGGCAACCTGCGGGTCTTTGGGGCAAGGACTGTCCGTGGCCATTGGCTGCGCAATGGCGGCCAAACGCCAGGGCCGTGCGAGCCGCCACTACGTAATTATCGGTGATGGTGAAATGCAGGAAGGGCAGGTTTGGGAGGCGGCGATGCTTGCCGGAACCAGCGGCCTTGATAACCTGTGCGTCATCGTCGACTACAACTTCGTGCAATCCGAGGGACCGATGGATCTCGTGATGTCACTGGAGCCCTTGACATGCAAGATGGAGAGCTTCGGGTTTGCCTGCCAGGAGGTTGACGGCAACGACATCACCGCCTTGCTCGCGGCCTACGACACGGCCCGCGAGACCAGGGGCAGGCCGAGCTTCATCAAGGCCAATACGTTGATGGGCAAGGGTGTGGGCTCGCTCGAAGGCCTGATGTTCCATCAATTGCGTTTTCCACCGGAAGTCGCGGCATCGGCGCGCGCTGAATTGGAGGCACGGCTGTGAACAAGACCCTGACCCAACTGGAAGCGGCAGATTTCATAAATCGCTCCTTCAAGCCTCTGCCGCGGGCCTATGGCGATGCGTTGGTCGAGGCGGCGCTGGCGGATTCCCGCATTGTCGCGCTTTGCGCCGACCTTGTGCCACCGACGGAAACCGACCGCTTCCGCGATGAACTTCCCGAACGATTTCACAATGTCGGCATTGCCGAAGCAAACATGATCGGGGTGGCAGGCGGGATGGCCCGTTCCGGCGAGATCCCCTTTTGTCACTCGTTCTGCGCCTTCGTCACCAAGCGGGCATACGACCAGATCACCATGCAGGCGGCCTATCCCAACCTGCCGGTCAAGCTCGTCGGGTTCTTGCCCGGCGTTGCGACCCTGCTTGGTGTCTCACATCAGGCGATCGAGGATGTGGCAATCATGCGAGCGGTGCCCAACATGGCAATCTTCGAGCCGTCGGGGCCCGAATACCACGCGGCCATGGTCAAGCTGGCATTGGATTGGGACGGACCCGTCTATCTGCGGATGAAGCGGCCAGAGACAACTCCCCCGGAATTTGCCCCGCTGAGCCTTGAAATCGGAAAAGGCGTGATCCGGCGGGAGGGAAGCGACCTGACCATCATTGCCGCCGGCTTGTGCGTATCGGAAGCGCTGAAGGCTGCCATGGAACTGGCGGGCACCGGGGTCTCGGCGCGTGTCGTCGACATGGCCTCGCTCAAACCGATCGATTCCGGCCTGATCCTCGACTCTGCCGCGGCCACCGGCGCCATTGTCACGGCCGAAAACCACAATATAATCGGCGGACTTGGATCCGCCGTCGCCGAAGTGCTGATGGAAGAAGGCATTGGGCTGCCCTTCAAGCGCGTCGGCGTGGATGATCGATTCTGCGAAGGCGGCACGACGCCGTATCTCATGCACAAGTTCGGCCTCGATACATTGGCGATTGCCAATGCTGCGGGGGACGTCATGCAAAGGAAGAAAGGGTAGCCCGTGCGCCCTGGCATGAATTCGGGCCCGGCCGGCGTTGCACGGAATCGTTCCGGTTGCTCTTGCACGCAGACCCCGCGGGTCGGACCGGAAAGCTCCCGACTGCCAGGACGACTGTAATGAAAACGGGCCGTGTTGCCGTGCCTTCGATGCCAAGCGGATATGCCTGGGACACGCCCCATACCGCCATGCCGCCCGGCACCTTCGGGAATCCGGATGGCGGCACAATTCCCGCCAGGCCATTGGTGAATTTCTGCACGTTCGGGAGCCCGGCCCATGTCAGGATCTGACATGCGGCTTCGAGACAGCATCCGGATCGCGGGTATCGACGTATTCCCGATCAGGGCATCGGGCGGCGTGTCTCCCAGGATGGCGCTTGGAACAATGCCCACACGGCCTGCCCTGCTTGTCCGAATCCGGGATGGATCCGGGTGTTTTGGCTGGGGCGAAGTCTGGGCAAACTTTCCGCCCCGCGCCAATTTGCACAAGGCGCATGTCATCGAGGATGTGTTTGCCTCCCATCTCGAGGGGCTCACCTTCGCCGACCCGCGTGAGGTGCAGACTGAATTGCGGTCAAGGTTTTCCGTATTCTTCCTGCATGTCGGCCAGGCCCGGGTTCTCGAACATGTTCTTGCCGGCCTCGACACCGCTCTCTGGGACCTGGCGCTACGACATGCGGGCGTTTCCTTTGCGGAATTCATGCATCTGGCCCGGCCTTCGGCCCGGACTTATGCGACCTCGATCAATGCGGAAGACCTTGAGACCATGATCCCGCGGCATGCGGGGCTTGGACAGACACATTTCAAGCTCAAGATCGGGTTTGCCGAGCATGACAACATTGAAATCGTACAGCGCGCGGCAGTGCTTTGCCCGCAAGGCTCACATATCATGGTGGACAGCAATCAGTCCTGGACGCTCGCAAAGGCAAAATCCTCGCTCCAGGCCATTGAATGCTTCGACCCCTATTTCGCCGAAGAGGCATTGCCCGCAGATGCACCCCTTGCTGCCTGGGAGGAATTGGCCAACGCCACGCGAATCCCGCTGGCCGCCGGAGAGAACATCTATTCCATCGACGACTTCCTGGCCATGACCCGCGCTGGGATACGCGTATTGCAACCGGATGTTGCCAAATGGGGCGGTGTGTCGGGAGCGCTTGAACTTGCGGATGCTGTTCCCGGAGACGTGCTGATTTGGCCACACTTCATGGGAGCCGCCATTGGCCAAATGGCAGCCCTGTCGATCAGCGCCGTCTTGGGCAAGGCCTCGTCCTGTGAAGTTGACGTGAACGACAACGCGTTGCGGACCATGCTTTGCGGCGATGCCATCACGATCCGAAATGGCGAGATTGCACTGCCCTCGGGGCCGGGGCTGGTCCGGCCGCCCGAAGTCGAGGCGCTTGAAGAATTCATGGACACGGCACCCCGGGACCGATGACGGCGAATTCCTGGCTCCAGCGGTTTTCGGATGCGATTATATCCACGGACCGGTCCCGAATTGCACGACTCTTCACCAGGGATGCTCTCTGGCGTGACTACCTGCCATTTGGATGGACGCTGCAAACGGTTGAAGGGAGGGAAGCCATTGCAGAATTCGGTGCCAGTTCCGGCGCCTCGCCAGGTTTTCGAAATGCGGTATTCGAAGGGGCGTCAACCGACAGCGAAGGACTTTTTCACTTTGATACGGCGGAAGGCAAGGGACGCGGGCATGTCCGCACCTCGAATGATCTCTGCAAAACGCTCTTCACACAACTCGATGATTTGACCTCCCCGGCAAGGCAGGACGGAATTCCGGTTCAACCATTTGTCCTCGTCATTGGCGGAGGACAGGGTGGCCTTGCCCTCGGTGCACAATTGTCCGATTTGGGCGTTCCCTATCTCATTGTCGACAAGTTGCCACGTGTCGGCGATCAGTGGCGGTCTCGCTATGGCAGTCTCGTCCTGCACGACCCGGTCTGGTACGACCACATGCCCTTCAAACCCTTCCCCGAAGATTGGCCGGTCTTCACGCCAAAGGACCAGATGGGAGATTGGCTGGAAGCCTATGCCGAAGATCTGAACCTCGAAATCCGGACCAACACGGCGCTGGAAAATGCCACCTTTGACCGGAGCAGCCAAACCTGGACAGCGCAGTTGCGGCAGGGCGGTGAGTGCATGTCACTGAGGCCGCCGCATATTGTCATGGCGCTGGGATTGTCCGGGCTCCCCAACACCCCGACCATCGACGGGCAGGACGTCTTTGAGGGCCCGCAACTTCATTCAAGCGAATACACGGATGGAACGCAATTCACGGAGATGGATGTCGTGGTGGTCGGTGCAAACAATTCTGCCCATGATATCGCATGTGATCTCGTCATGGCCGGGGCTCGGCCGACGCTACTGCAACGCTCGTCCTCTCTCGTCGTAAGACAGGCAGATTACTGCGACCGGATTCTCGGGCCCCTCTATTCGGCGCAAGCCATCGCAAAGGGCATCACCACGGAGATTGCCGATATCCTGCAGGCGGCGATTCCACTGCGCGCCCTGGAGAAGAAACACCACAACATATGGAACGGGATCCGCTCCGATCAACGCGCATATTATCAACGGCTGACCGCCGCAGGATTTGCCCTCGATTTTGCCGAAGATGGCACCGGGCTGGGCATGAAGTACCGACGCACGGCGTCTGGATATTATATCGACGTTGGCGCTGCCGCGATGGTCATGGATGGTCGTATCGGCGTGAAGTCTGGTCACGGCATCAGCCATCTCGACAAGCGTGCCGTGCACCTGGAAAACGGTGATGCGCTCAAGGCAGATGCGATCATTTATGCCACGGGGTACGGAGGCATGACCGACTGGGTTGCACAACTCGTGAATCGTGAAACTGCGGACCGTGTTGGGCCCTGTTGGGGTTATGGCTCCAACACGAAGGGAGATCCGGGGCCGTGGGTCGGCGAGTTGCGGAACATGTGGGTGGAGACTGCCCAACCCGGACTCTGGTTCACTGGCGGCAACTTGTCGCAGGCGCGCTACTACTCCCGATTCCTTGCCCTGCAACTGGCCAGGAATTTCCGTAACAGGAGGGCCTGATCGACAGCCTCGCGCTTCAAACGAAAGGGTCGGTGCCATTCACGGCGTGATCGACGGCCCAAGCGCATTCAACGACCTGGATTCTGACCTGTATTGTCACCAAGAACAGCGGCATGATCAGACGGGCAATTCAAATGCGCTGCCGGGGACCGGGCGGCCCGGCAGGCTTACCTTGGGGTCGAGGTCAGGCACGAGAATACCGGTGAGCGGTTGATGGAACTCAGGAAGATCGCTTGGGACCGCTATGGCCTCACCGCATTCTGGTATATTCCACCGCACGCAACCTGTGTTGCAATGGACGAGATTGCTGATGGCTTGCAAAGCCACGGTGACCCTGAGGCGGCATTCCTGGCGGCCACGATCCTGCAGGAAGTCAAGTCGGGGGCCGCCGGTGCCACTTGATGAATTCCAGACGGGCGTGATCGAGGTCACGGAGGGTCCATCGCCAACTGAGAAATGGCCTGAAATGACGATTGATGTGACTTCTGCTGGAAAACCGATTGCGGCCTGTCCAGGTTACGTCCGGGCTTGGTCGCAGCCAGACAGGCTTAAAATCCGGCAGGATTCGACCTATATTGTCACCATGAACAGCAGCGTGATCGACAGGCGACACAGGTGCAGCGCCGAACAGCGTGCCGCGCGATTCGGCATTGCTCTCAAATACGAGGATATCGGCGAGCGGTTGATGGAACTCAGGAAGATCGCCTGGGATCGCTATGGCGCAACTGCCCTCTGGTCGACTCCCCCGCATGCGACCTACGATTCAATGTATGCAGTTGTGGACGGTCTTCGCAGCGATGGGGATTTGGAGGCAGCCTATTTGGCGGCCGCGATCCTGAAGGAAATCGGAATGCGTACCGCCCGTGCCACTTGACGACTTTCAGAAAAGCGTCATTGCGATCATCAGCCGCAATCGCAGCCCCAAGAGCCCGTTTACAGGTGGCAGCGTGATCCAGTTGCACGGAACCCGCCTGACAGACGATCAGGACATTGTTGTGGCCGATGATGATTTCCTTGATGACTTGGTCACGGCTGACCAGGAGGCGCTGGAGGCAGCCGGGTTCACGGTCAAGCAGCATCGAAGGTATCCGGGCTTCAGGGATTTCAGGATCATGAAGCCCATGATCGGAACCACGACCCTGCAGTGGACCGCGGCGCTTGCAAACGAGTATTTTGCGCCGGTTCCCGACGACTTGTTCGGCTACCGGCTGCATTTTGTTGATCTTGCTGTCAACAAGTCGGTGGCGGCTGCCAACAGGCTCAAGAAACGGGACTTCATGGATTTGGTGATGCTGGACCGACACGTCATGCCGCTCTGGCGGATGGTCTGCGCCGCCGCAGGCAAGCGACCGGACATCAACCCGTTCTCCATGGTTGAAAGGATCTCCCGTAATTGGGACGCAGCCGCCAGGAAAGATGCTCCAGGCGATCGGCTGGTCACGACCACCGAAGTCTCGCTCAGCGAGATTGGGGATAGTCTCGATTCCATGCTTTTCGAAGTTCGGAGGATCTTGGATGATGTTCCTCCCAAGAGTTTGGGTCGTCTCCAGGTTGATGAGTCAGGTCAGCCCGTGCTCGATCGTGAAATCACGACCGGCGGACGCTGGAAGGCGCCGATGCCAGGCGGCGCCCTCCCGGCATTTCCCGGCATGGACAGCGAGATGATTGCCGGCCTGATCGCCGAATATGGACCCGAGGGTAGCCGGTACACTGGAGATGCCCGACCGGAAGCTGGCGTGGACAAGGGTGGCTGACTGATCGACCCGGAAGGCGCCGCTGTCCCTCGGCATGCCAGACCGTGGGAATGGCCGGTCCGGATGACATCCCGCTTTCCGTCCACGCGGTCGGAAGCGATCCGGCCGGTCACTGTGCTGCCGGCGGTGCCGAGCAACGAGAAAAGGGCTGGTCAGAACGAGGATTTGTGCCTTTGCCGATGCGCGACATATTCGGTAATATGGTTGGTAAGGAGAGGTGGCCGAGTGGTCGAAGGCGCACGCCTGGAACGCGTGTAGGCGGTAACCCGTCTCCAGGGTTCGAATCCCTGTCTCTCCGCCACGAACCTTGTTCGAAATTGCAGGGATTAGCTGGCAGAGTCTCCATTGCCGGAAGATTCGGGCAACTCCGGCGGCCCCGCTTCTCCCTGGCAAGGCCCGGCAATGCGGTCGTGGCTTGGCAAACTGGCCGGAGACATCCCCGCGGCCCGCCAGCGCCCGGACGTCACGTGGCGTAATTCGATCCTTCCTCGTCGAGAATTGCTTTCAACTCGGAAAAATGCCGGTCGGCGATTTGCGGATATTCCTCGATCTCGGCCGCGGTTTTTTCTGCCACCTGGTCGGAGAGCGTGCGGAGCGGCTGGCCGGTTTGCAGCGCCTGGATGTAGGTCTCGGCCGCCCGCTCGAAATAATACATGCGGTTGAAGGCGTCGGCCACCGAGGAGCCGATCACCATGATGCCATGATTGCCCATGATCATGACCTGGTGCATGGGATCGGCAAGCAGCGTGGCACATCTGTCGCCCTCCCCCTCGAAGGCCAGACCGCCATAGCAGTCATCGACAACAAGCCGACGATAGAACATGGCCGTGTTCTGGTCGATCGGCGGCAGCGTCGAGTCTGCCAGGCTGGCAAGCACGGTGGCGTAGACCGGGTGGACATGCATCACGCAGCGGGCATGTCGGCAATTGCGATGAACCGCCCCGTGCAGCCCCCACGCGGTCGGGTCCGGTGCATTGGGTCCGGAGGCGCAATCGGCATCGTTTGCGTCGAGCAGCAGCAGTTCCGATGCCCTGATCCGGGAAAAATGCACCTGGTTGGGGTTCATCAGGAAACGGGTGCCGTCATCATTGACCGCCAGGCTGAAATGGTTGGCAACCGCCTCGTGCATGTTCAATCTCGCCGTCCAGCGAAACGCCGCCGCCAAGTCCTTTCGTTCTGTCCAGTACTCGATGTTCGGGCGAGTTTGCCGCATCAGGATTTCATTCATTTGAAGGGCCTTCCGCATCCCGGATGATCATCGCCTGATAGCAGTATCGGGCTGTCGCATCCAGACAGCAATGAATGGAATGACGGCACCTGCCTCCCGGCCATGCCGGCGGCAGCCGGCCCGGGAGGAAGGGCTCCTTGCGGCGCTGGCCCGGCGATCCTGGCTGAATTCGGCCTGCCCGTCCGGGCAAGACCGGCCGTTGCGGTGGCAGCCGCAAGCTCCGTTCTGCGGGCGGGTCAGTCAACCAGGATATTGACCCGCCGGTTGATCCTGCCCTTTTTTTCGATCTTGCCGAGGGTGATGGTGCCGATTTCGCCGGTTCGGCGGATGTGGGTGCCCCCGCAAGGCTGCAGATCGATCTGGTCGTCGCCGCTGCCAATCCTGATCAGCCGCACCAGCCCTGTGCCCATCGGCGGCTTGACCGACATCGTCTTGACCAGGCCGGGATTGGCGGCCAGCTCGTCATCGGTGATCCAGTCCTCGGTGACCGGAAGATCCCTGGCGACCAGTTCGTTCAATTGTTGCTCCAGCCCGTCCCGGTCCTCGATTGCCTCCGGCATGTTGAAGTCGAGCCGGCCCTTTTCGGTGGTGATCGCCCCGCTGGTAACCGGCAGGGGTATGGCAACCGACAACAGGTGGAGTGCGGTATGGATTCGCATGTGGCGGTAGCGCCGCTGCCAATCCAGCTCCTGCCGAATCTTGGTGCCTGCCGGCGGCAGCTCCTGGCCCCCGGCGACAAGGAGTTCGATGCCGCCGTCGGCGGATTTGCGGGCGCCGGTCACCTCGGCGGCGGCGGAATTCCAGGCCAGGGTGCCCGTATCCGATGGCTGACCGCCACCGGTCGGATAGAACAGGGTCCGGTCGAGGAAAATTCCCCCGGACTCGGAGACCGAGACCACCTTGGCGTCCGCCGCCTGCAGATACGGGTCCGATTGAAACAGGGTATCGGTCATGTCCGGTCATCCTCTGGCTTCGGCTCCGAATTCGCCATTGGCAGCGCGTCACTGGCATTGCGGATCCAGACATCCCGCTGTGGAAACGGAATGGAAATTCCCTCGTCCTCGAAACGCTTGGCAATGGCGAAATTCAGATCGGATCTGGCCGACAGGATCTGGTTGGTGTCTTCGAGGATTGCCCGCAATTCAAATTCCAGCGCGTCGGCGCCAAACCGCTGAAACACCACGCCTGGCGCCGGGTCCTTCAGCACCGCCGGATGCTCGGCGGCGATTTCCAGGAGCAGGCGCTCCACCCTCCTGGCATCGGTTCCGTAGGCCACGCCAACCGGAACGATCGTCCGGCAAATCCGGTTGGTCAGGGTCCAGTTCACCACCTGCCCCGACATGAGATCAGTGTTCGGAACCACGACCGTTGCCCGGTCAAAGGTCTCGATCTGTGTCGAGCGAACCGAGATGCGGGTTACCGTTCCCGAGACCCCGCCAGCCTCGATCCAGTCGCCGACATTGATTGGCCGCTCGATCAGCAGAATGATGCCGGACACGAAATTGCCGACAACGGCCTGCAGGCCGAAACCGATGCCGACCGACAAGGCACCGGCGACGATGGCAAGGCTGGTCAAATCCAGCCCGGCCAGCGAGATGGCCAGCACCACCGCCAGGACGATCCCGACATAGCCGGAGCCGGTGGTGATTGCCCGCTGCACTCCCAATTCCAGATCGGTGTTTGGCAGCACCGACCGAGACAGTATCGATTGCATCATCCGGGTGGCCATGTAGCCGGCAACGAACACCACGATCATCGTCACGAAATCGCCCGGGGTAAATTTGTGGCCGCCGATCTGGACGCCGTCCAGGGCCATCGCCCAGAATTCGTGAATCTGGATATCGGTGGCGCCCCAGATGATTGCCAGTTCCGGAATGGCGGCAGCAAAGACCACGGCACCGGCCAGGACGTTCATCAGGTTCTTTCGGCCGTCATCGGCGCCGGCGCCCAACCGGGATCTCGCCTGGGCCAGGAATTCGGCCAGAATGATCTGCACGGACAGCGCCAGCGTGTAGAGCGCCAGCGTCTGGATGGACGGGAAGACGAGAAATTCGGCGACAGCCGAATAGCCGGCCGTTGCAGCCAGGGCTGCAACAACCGATACAATGCGGACCAGCATGGCCAGAAGCGAGACCACGGAGTCGGCAATGCCGTATTCGCCGGCATCTCCTTCCTTGCCGGTGAAATGTTCCGCCAGGCGCCTGGCCAGCAGGAACAGCAGCACCGACGCCGCCATCGTGACCGGATAGCCGACGACGCCGGCCGCGGCACTCAGGGCGTCGCTGCCACTGATAACGGCATCGGCCAGCAGCTTGCCGGCGACAACCCAGCCCAGGCCGATGACCAGCCGCCTGACCGCGCCGGTCCAGCCATCACCGAGGCGAGGTGAAAACAACCCCTCGGGCTGATTGGAAAACAATACCGAGCCCAGCCAGTGGGCAGCGAAGATCGCCAGCCCCATCTGCGGTATCGTCTGCGTCAGCAGGCTGACATGGATCGTGAACAGATCTGCCGCGACACCGGCATACGAAATCAACCCGATTCCGACGACTGGAAGGACGAGACCGGTCATCAACCTTTCCAGAACCGCGGCACCGGCCGTGGCTGCCCAACCCCCATCGGCCCTGCGGGCCAGCGCAAACTGCCGCACCATCCTGCGGGCAAATGTCAGCAGGAATACCCCGGCGGCCAGCAGGCCCAACAGCAGCGGCAAATCCTGCCTGCGCTTCTCCCGCTGCGCCTCGCTGCCAAGCGAGTCCTGGATTTCGCCAACCACGCTGGAAAGATAATCCGCAGCCTGGCCCAGCGCTTCCGGCCACAGGGCGGGATTCAGCGGAATTGGCCCGGCCGAGTAGAACCGGGTACGGGAGCGCTCCTCGATGATGGCATCGATGCCGGCCACCAGCCCGTTGGACCATTGCGCCACCTCCCGGGCGATCAGGACCGGCTCACGCGCCGCCGCCAGCTCGGCGGCCAGCTGATCTCGCCGCGACTGGATGTCATCCGAGGCGGTAAGCGCAACATCATCGCTGCCATCGAGCACGGCAATCCGTGACTCCAGCTGGTCAACCTGTCCCTGCAGGCTGCCCTGCAGCATGATTGCCCGCTCTTCCCAGCTCCGCAGCTCTTCCCGCAGCAATGTCAGCGCCGAGTCCGATGCCGCTGCCTGGTCGATCACCAGTTCGGCCCGATCGGCCAGCCGGGTCCATTGTTCCAGGTCGAGTCCGGCCGCAACCTGGCCCTGCGAGTATCCGGGGTTTGCCGCCATGGTGGTGAGCAGCATGGCCAGCCCTGCCAGGGCTCCCAGCCTTGTGGCCAAGACTGCCAGGGCCTTCAGACGTGTCACGACGCGGCCTCGACAAACATGTCGGGCAACCTGGCCGGCTCCCGGTCCAACCAGGGCGGAACCGGCAGCCCCAACTCTCTCAACAGCTTCGGGTTGAACATCTTTGACTGGTACCTGGTTCCATAATCGCACAGCATCGTGACAATGGTTTTTCCTGGCCCCATTTCCCGGGCCATCCGGATAGCGCCAGCGACGTTGATGCCTGACGATCCTCCGAGGCACAATCCTTCTTCCGTCAGCAGACCGTAAATTATGTGCAACATTTCCTCGTCCGGGATCCGGAACGCATGATCGACCTCCAGCCCTGCCAAATTGGCGGTGATGCGGCCCTGCCCGATTCCCTCGGTGATCGACGATCCCTCCGATTGCATCACGCCGGTGGTGTAATGGCTGTAGAGTGCGGCGCCATACGGGTCGGCCAAACCGATCTGGACCTGCGGATTCCTTGACCGGAGCCCCTCGGCGACGCCGGCGAGCGTGCCGCCAGTGCCAACCGCGCAAATGAAACCGTCGACCTGCCCATCGGTCTGCTCCCAGATCTCGGGAGCGGTGGTGGCGACATGCGCCTCCCGGTTGGCCGGGTTGTCAAACTGGTTTGCCCAGATGGCGCCATTGGCCTCGGTTGCCGCCATTCTGTCGGCTAGCCGCTCCGAATACCGGACGTAATTGTTCGGATCCCGGTACGGCACCGCCGGAACCTGCACCAGTTCGGCACCGGCCAGGATCAGCGCGTCCTTCTTTTCCTGGCTCTGGGTTTCGGGGATAACGATGACGGTCCGGTAGCCGAGGGATGCGCCGACCAGGGCCAACCCGATGCCGGTATTTCCGGCCGTGCCCTCGACGATCGTGCCTCCTTCCCGCAAGTGTCCCGACCGGCGGGCCTCCTCGATGATCGCCAGCGCCGCCCGGTCCTTGACCGACTGGCCCGGGTTAAGGAATTCTGCCTTGCCGAGAATCTCGCAGCCGGTCTCCTCCGATGCGCGGTTCAGGCGGATCATTGGGGTATTGCCAATTGCCTGCGAGAAATTCCTGTAGAGCTTCACTGGGTCATCTCCCTGGTCATTTCCTCGGCTCCCGCCGACAGCACCGTGCCGCCTGCCGGCTCAATTCCACCCATCGCCGGCTTCTGCGGGCATTTGATCCGTGCGAGCGGGGCCTTGGCCGCGGCTTGCCTTCGGGTCAGGCGTTACTCGCCACTACCTTCTGCCGGGCCCTCATCTCGTGCAGCACCGGTTCGGTATATCCGCTCGGCTGGCTGGTGCCGGCAAATACCAGCTCCCTGGCTGCCCTGAACGCGTTTCCGTCGAATCCGGGCGCCATGGGCAGGTAATCCGGATCGGAGGAATTCTGCCCGTCCACCACCCCGGCCATCCGCTTCATCGCGTCCACGACCAGATCCTCATCGACGATTCCATGGTGCAGCCAGTTGGCAATGTGCTGCGACGAGATCCGGCACGTCGCCCGGTCTTCCATGAGTCCGACATTGTTGATGTCCGGAACCTTGGAGCAGCCCACGCCCTGGTCGACCCATCTGACAACATAACCCAGGATGCCCTGGAGATTGTTCTCGACCTCGGCCACCACCTCCTCCCGCGACCAGTTTGCCCGGTCGGCAAGCGGGATGGCGAGAATCCTCGACAGCGTGGCGCGCCGCCCGCCCTGCCTGATCTCCCGCTGCCGGCCCAGCACATCGACCCGGTGATAATGCGTGGCATGCAGCGTGGCCGCGGTGGGGCTGGGAACCCAGGCCGTATTGGCGCCGGCCTGTGGATGTCCGATCTTCTGGTCGAGCATGTCGCCCATCAAATCCGGCATCGCCCACATCCCCTTGCCGATCTGCGCCTTCCCCTGCAACCCGCAGGCCAGGCCGATATCGACATTCCAGTCTTCATAGGCGGCAATCCAGTCGGCAGCCTTGATGTCGGCCTTGCGAAGAAACGGTCCCGCTTCCATCGATGTATGAATCTCGTCGCCGGTCCGATCAAGAAACCCGGTATTGATGAAGGCGACCCTGCTTGACGCCGCCCGGATGCACGCCTTCAGATTGACCGTGGTTCGCCGCTCCTCGTCCATGATGCCGATCTTGACGGTGTCGCGGGGAATTCCGAGTTCTTCCTCGACGCCGGCAAACATCCGGTCGGTGAATTCGACCTCTTCGGGCCCGTGCAACTTGGGTTTGACCACGTAGATGGAGCCGTGGACGGAGTTGCACCTGCGGCCGCACACGTCATGCATGGCGATCATGCTGGTGCACATGGCGTCGAGCAGCCCCTCGAATACCGGCTCTCCCGATGGCAGGGTCACGGCCGGACATTTCATCAGCAGGCCGACATTGCGCACCAGCATCAGCGAGCGCCCCCTCAGGCGCAATTCGCCACCCTGCCGTCCGTTGAACACCCGGTCCGGGTCGAGCGTGCGGGTCACCTCGGCACCGCCCTTCCGGAAACTTGCCTCGAGGTCGCCCTTCATCAGGCCGAGCCAGTTGCCATAGGCGAGAATCTTGTCTTCCGCATCAACCACGGCGACTGAATCCTCGCAATCCATGATCGTCGTAGCTGCCGCCTCGAGTTCGACATCGGCAACACCCGCCGGGTCGGATTTGCCGATCGCATGGTTGCGGTCGATACTGATCTGGATGTGCAACCCGTTATTCCTGAGCAGGATGGCGTGCGGATTGCCGGAACTGCCAGCCCAGCCGGCAAACTGGCCGGGAGTCCTCAGGCCATGGCGGCAGGAATCATGGCTGGCAACCAGCGCGCCATTGTCGACCGCATATCCATCCGCCTCGGAATGGGAAATCCCGTCGAGCGGAACGACATCATCCAGGAACCGCTTGGCCCAGGAAACGACCCGTCCGCCACGCTCCTCGTCATAGTTGGAGGCGGTGGCGGTGTCGCCAAGCGCATCGGTGCCGTAGAGCGCGTCGTAGAGCGAATTCCACCGTGCATTGGCGGCATTGAGGGCAAAGCGGGCATTGGTGATTGGAACCACCAACTGCGGTGCCGGTATGTCGGCAATTTCCGGGTCCACCCCGCTGGTGGTCACTCCGAATTCCGCCCCCTCGGGGACCAGGTAGCCGATTTCCTTCAGGAATCGGTGATACTCGTCCGGATCCAGCTTCTGCCCTTTCCGGGCGAGGTGATAGGAATCAATCCTGTCCTGCAACTCGCGGCGGCGAGCCAGCAAGCGCTCGTTCTCGGGTGTGAACTCGGCACAAATGCTGGCAAACCCACCCCAGAACCGCCCGGCATCCACGCCGGTCCCGGGAAGCGCCTGCTCCTCGATGAAACCGGCAAACGCCGCATCAACCTGCAATCCGCTGCGTGACACCTGTTTCATGGTGGGGCACCGCCTCCTTGTAGCCTGTTCATTTCAGCCGGCCTGACCGGCAAAGCAGTCATCACTTGCCGATATCGACGACCAGCCTTCCCTTCACCTGCCCCTTCAGGATGGCTCGGCCCAGCTCGGGAACCTCGGCCAGGGTCACCGCCCTGCTCATGCTGTCGAGCTGCGATTGCGGCAGTTCGGAGGTAATCCGGCTCCAGACCTTCAGCCGCAGCTCCGCCGGGCACATGACGCTGTCAATGCCGAGCAGGCTTACCCCCCGCAGCAGGAAGGGAATAACGGTGGCCGGCAACGCGGCGCCGCCGGCAAGGCCCACGGCTGCCACCGACCCACCATACTTGATCTGCCCCAGCACCCTCGCCAGCATGGCGCCGCCAACAGCATCGACACAACCGGCCCAAATTTCGGATTCAAGCGGCCGCTTGACCGTCTCGGCGATGTCGTCGCGGGCAACGATCTGGCCGGCGCCCAGGCTCTTCAGGTAGTCACCGGCCTCGGGCCGGCCGGTCACCGCCGCCACCTCGTAGCCCAGACCGGCAAGTATCGCCGTTGCCACCGACCCGACACCGCCAGCAGCGCCGGTCACCAGCACCGGACCATCCGATGGCTGCAAGCCGTTTCGCTCCAGGGTCTCGATGGCCAGCATGGCGGTGAACCCGGCCGTGCCCACGGCCATGGCTTGCCGCGTGGTCAGGCCCGCCGGAAGCGGGACCAGCCAGTCGCCCTTTACCCTGGCCTTTTCGGCATATCCTCCCCAGCGGTTTTCCCCGACCCGCCAGCCGGTGAGAATGACCTTGTCGCCGGGACGGAAACGGTCATCCTCCGAGGATTCCACCACCCCCGAAAAATCAATACCGGGCACATGCGGATAGTTCCTGACCAACCCGCCGCCCGAGCCGAGGCACAGACCGTCCTTGTAGTTCACGGTCGAGTATTCAACCGCCACGGTAACATTGCCCTCGGGAAGCGACTCCGTTGCCACCCGTTCGATGGCAGCATGGGTCTTTCCATCGTCATCCTTGCTGACGACCAATGCCCTGAAATTCATTTCTGCTGCTCCTTCATCAATCAAGTATAGAATCCACTGCGGACCGTGGCCATGCGGGTGTCACCTGCAATCTCTACAGTCAACCCGGTTCCGGCATGCCAGCACTTCGCCTCGATCATTCCGATGGCAACATTCTGTGCAAAACCCGGCGACCAGGCGGCGGAGGTGATCTGGCCGGCGGCCCGGCCATTGCAGGCGACCGGCCATGGCCGGTCGCATTGCGGCACTGCCGGTCCATCAATCGACAGCGACCTGATCTTCCGCCTTGCCCCTTCGGCCTCCATCCTGGCCAACGCATCCCGCCCGGCAAACCCGTCGCAGCGATCAAGGTTGCAAAATTGTGCCAACCCCGCTTCGAACGGGGTATGTTCCCTGGTGATATCCGAACCATAGGACAGCAATCCGGCTTCGATTCTCTCCGGGTAATTCGGGCATCCTGGCCGCGCCTCCAGGTCACTGCCGGCCTCGAGCAGCAACTGCCAGAGCGGCATGGCATTGGCGTATCCATGGACATAGATCTCGAAGCCACCCTGCTTCGAATACCCTGACCTCGATACCACGTGGCTCACGCCCATGCATTCGAACAGGCCGAAGCGGAAGAAGCCGAGGCGACTGACTGCGGCGCCAAACACCCTTTCCATCAATATCTCGGCCTTCGGACCCTGCACCGCAAGCGGCGAGACGTCCGGCTCGTCGATCTCGACCTCGAATCCGGCGCCGGCAGCCAGACCGGATGCGTAGAGCAGGAGATCGCTGTCCGACAGCGAGAACCAGAACTCGTCCTGGTCCAGCTTCAGCAGCACCGGGTCATTCAGCAGGAAACCGTCCCGGTCGACCGCCGGTGCATAGAAGCATTGCCCGACCTTCATGGCACCGATCGATCTCGGTGTCATCATCTGTGCCAGTTGCGCCGCGTCCCTGCCTCGAAGCCGGAGTTGCCGCTGGCAGGAGACATCCCAGAGCTGAACATGCTGCTTCAGGTGGAAATAGTCCTCCTCGAGCGACACGAAGATCGAGGGGAGCAGCATGTGGTTGTAGACTGAACAGGCCTTGACGCCTGCAGCTTCAACCCCGTCCCAGAACGGCGTTCTGCGCAACCGCATGGTCGGGGACAAGACGAGTTGGTCCATGCCGCCTCCCTACTTCCCGGGACCGTGCCAGTCGATGCTGCAAATCTCGGCAGAACGACCGTCAAAATCCCAGACCCGCCCGAAAGCCCGAACCCGGCCCTTGGTTGCGGTGGCCACGGTGATGTCGGGGCCCATCCAGTACTTGGTGTTCGACACCACGATATCCTCGCCGGGACGAGCGCCCTCGACCGGAACGATTTCGCCATCGATCTTCCTGCCCACCCGCAGGCTGCGGATCTTGCCGTTGCGGACGAACTCCACATCGGCCCGTTCGGCGCCCAGAAATTCGCTGACCAGCAGCTTGAACAGCCCGGTCGTCCCCTTGGCCTTTCCGGACAGGATCTGGATCAGACCGTGAAACGCCTTGTGGGATGCCTTGCGGTCAATATAGGCGGCCGCCTTCCAGTTGCCGCGGGCCATCATGCCCGGAATCTCCAGGATCATCCCCACATCGATGCCGTCCAGCTTCTCGTCGCCGTACCGGCCTTCATCGATCGAAATGCCGGCCCAGGCCTGGCAGACGCCTTCCGTGGGCGGATGCTTACCGAGGCTGACCACGCAGGGGCAGAACACCGTGCAGTTGCAATTCAGTATCAATTCGCCGCGGATGTGCCATGACACCAACCCTCGGTCCGATTTTTCGGCAACCGGATGACGGTTGTCGATGCGAGCCGGAATACGCAGCCGGTCCTGTTTTTCGACTCTATCCATGATCAATTCTCCTCGGGAATCACGAACCGGCCAGGGCGATGGCCGCTGACGCAGACAAGAGGGCCAGTCCCAGGGGGCGAGATACGAGACGGCCAAGTTCCGGCATTTTTTCCAGGCACATGACGATTGTCGCCACCCCCATCCAGAGCACGCTCATGGCGCCGGCGACGAGCGAGATGGACATCAGCAACCAGCAGCAGCCTGCACAGACCACGCCCATCCTGAGACCAAGCAGGACTTCGTTCAGCCGCGCGTGCCGCCAATGGGCCAGGAAGAACATCAGCGGCGACCGGCACCGCGCAAGACATGCATCCTTGACCGGCAGGAACTGGTAGATGCCGGCAGCAGCCAGCACCAGGCATGCCATCTGCCAGCCCTGTTCAGGGAATGGCAGCAAAACCGCCATCCGCAGCTGAACGGCCGACATCATCAGGGCAAATGTCACCCACACTGCCAGGAAACCGGCGGCAAGCTCGATGGCGCCCCGTGAGCCGGCGGCGGCTGGCAGCTGCTCATAGCCTGCAATGGCCGGCAGAAAGGTCGGCAGCATCATGGCGATTGCCATCAGCATCCACATGCCCATCAGGGTCGGATAACCGGCCGTCAGCGGATCGACCGAACACAGGCCCAGCCAGAACTCCAGCCCGTAGACCAGCAACCCGTCCAGCTGCCCCTCGGGCAGGCCAAGACGAAACAGCGCTGCCCAGGACAGGCAGATTGCAAGATACAGTACCGGCCAGTGCCACCGCGTCAGCATGGCCAGGGGCTGCCATTGGACCAGGACCCTCATTGCCGGCACCACCGGCTCCAGCGCCCGGGTCAGACCGCCGCCGGTTCGGGTTCGCCTTCGGGCCAGCCACTGATCGACTTGATTTCCATGAATTCCTCCATGCCCCAACTGCCACCCTCGCGCCCGTTCCCCGATGCCTTGACACCGCCGAACGGGCTCCCGGCCCCTCTCGGCAGTCCGTTCATCTCGACCATTCCCGAGCGCAAGCTCCTGGCAACCCGCTTTCGCTTCTCGTCATCGGCGCTTTGAACATAGTTGGTCAGCCCGTACGGCGTGTCGTTGGCAATCCGTATCGCTTCCTCCTCGGTATCGAAGGGAATGATCGACAGCACCGGTCCGAAGATCTCCTCCCTGGCAACCGTCATGTCATTGGACACGTCGGCAAACACCGTCGGTCGGACATAGTAGCCGCGCCCAAGCCCATCCGGCCGCCCCTTCCCGCCGGCAACCAGCCTGGCGCCCTCGTCGATTCCGGCCTGGATCAGGCCCTGGATCCTGTCAAACTGCGTTCGGCTGACAGCTGGCCCCATATGGTTGCCCGCCTCCCGTGGCGAGCCGGCGCGGGCCGACTCGGCGGCAGCGGCGGCAGTTTCCACCGCATCATCATAGATCGGGCGCTGGACCAGCATCCGGGTCGGCGCATTGCAGGATTGCCCGGTATTGTTGAAACAGTGAAGGGTACCGCGCCTGACCGCCTTTTCGTCGGCATCGGCAAACACGATATTTGCCCCCTTGCCGCCAAGTTCCAGCGAAACCCGCTTCAGCGTGTCGGCGGCATTCCTTGTGATGGCCGTGCCGGCCCGGGTGGAGCCGGTGAACGAAATCATCTCGATATCCGGGTGCCCCGAAAGCATGGTGCCAACCCCGGTCCCGTCGCCATTGACCAGGTTGAACACGCCCGGCGGCACCCCGGCCTCGTCCATGATCTCGGCAAAAAGCATCGATGACAGCGGCGCCAGTTCGGAAGGCTTCAATATCATGGTGCATCCGGCCAGCATGGCCGGCATGACCTTGAGCGTCACCTGGTTCATCGGCCAGTTCCACGGGGTGATCAGCCCACAAACCCCGATCGGCTCCATGATGACCCGGTCATTCGGTGCATGCGGCCCCAGCATCCTGACGAACCGGAACTGCCTGGCCGCCCTGATGAAGTTCCGGATATGGTTGCTGCCGGTCGCAACCTGCTGCGCCTTGGCCATGCTGATCGGCGCGCCCATCTCGAGGCTGATGGCCTCGGCCATCTCCTCTGCCCGATCGTTATACACCGCCAGGATATTCTCCGCGCGTTCGATGCGCTCCTCGACATCTCTTCCTGCCCAGGATTCGAATGCCCGCCGCGCCGCGGCCACGGCCCGGTTGACATCCTCAATCGACCCCAGGGAAATGGTCGCACAAGCCTCTTCCGTTGACGGGTCGATGACCTCGAGATCATCGGCGGTGACCGGCGACACCCAGTCGCCGTCGATGTAGAATTTGCGCATATCCAGCATGATCGCCCCGCACCGTGAATGATGACCCAGAATTGCGGCTCAATACATGGCGGGAGCCGCCGCCGCAATCGCCGAGATGATGCTGGACAACTCCACGTCAATCCGGCTCCCCACCCCTTCCGAAAGCCGGAAATGGCGTGCAATGCCGCAGGGGCTGGCGAGGGGGAAAATGGCGCGGTCGACGGGACTCGAACCCGCGACCTCCGGCGTGACAGGCCGGCACTCTAACCAAACTGAGCTACGACCGCGCGGGCGTAGGAATGGCGGTGGAAATAGGGTTGTTGGACAGGGGAATCAAGAAAAATCTTCATTCGGCAGCAACCACGCACAACATTCCCGGAACCAGCCATTTCCCGCAGAAAATCACAACCCGTCCCCCGTCACCCCTGCGAACGCCCAACCCCCCCCATGCGAACCGGCCAGCCGGGCTGGCAATAGCCAGCTCCGCCATCCAGCCGGAGGCCCCAAACACCAATGCCGATGCCAGGACGGGAGGAAGTCGGCCCAGCGCAGCATCGCCATCGTCAAAACCGAATGTCGGTTTCAAATTAACGACAGCCTTGCATCAGAAAGCCAGACGCAATCATACGAAACTTGCATGTAATTTGGCACGTCCTTTTTACGCTTGGCGAAAGAAGAAAAAGAAAATTCATGTGAGCGAACACCCTGACCGAGCAGGGTCGTATATTCGACAGTTGGAAGGCTATCGAGCCTTCATCCCGAAGCCCTTGCCGCCCGATCCACCGGTCAGAATCACGGGAGAACTGCAAGTGCTTCTCTCCCAGGCTGACCGCGCCTTGGGTCGTCTCGACGGGTCCGTACAGACCCTACCGCATGCTGACCTGTTCGTTCTCATGTGTGCCCGCAAAGGGGCCGTGCTTTCAAGCCAGATAGAGGGGACGCAGGGTTCACTCCAGGACCTGCTGGCGGCTGAAGCGAGGAATTGCGCTTCGAGGCGGATGAGTGACGTGGGCGAAGTCGTGAACTGTGTCAAAGCCATGAATCACGGTTTGAGCAGACTCTCCGAAATTCCGGTTTCGATCCGACTGATTCGTGAAATCCATGCCGAACTCATTCGAGGCAGGAGGGGCCCGTATTTATTGCCCGGGGCGTTGCGAAGCAGCCAGAACTGGGTTGGACCGGCTGGTTGCACGCTTGCTGAAGCCGTTTTTGTTCCTCCCCCACCTCAGCAAGTACCTGAGAGCATTTCCCAACTGGAGCAATTTTTTCGTACCGACACACCATTGCCCCTATTGATCAAGATTGGACTCGCTCATGCCCAGTTCGAGACAATTCATCCGTTCCTGGATGGCAACGGCCGCGTCGGACGGCTGCTCATAACCCTGCTGTTCTGCGAACAGGAGGTGTTGCAGAAACCGGTCCTTTACCTGTCCTGGTTCTTCAAGCAGCACCGCCAGCAGTAATACGACGAACTACAGTCGGTGCGCGATCTGGGAACATGGGAACGGTGGCTTGCCTTTTTCCTGCGTGGTGTCATCGAGGTAAGCGAACAGGCCGCCGACACGGTGAGGCGCGTACTGTCGCTACGTGAAGCTCATCGAGGCGAAATAACCGACAGGTTCGGCCGAGCCACCTCCAATGGCAATCGTGTTCTGGAATACATCTACAAGTTTCCCGTCGTTTCGGTATCCGACGTGCAAAAACAGATCGGAACCAGCTACACGGCGGCGAACAATCTGGTTGCGCGGATGGTCGATTGTGGCATCTTGCAACAATTCAACGGCTACACGCAACCGGCAATTCGGTTACCAGGATTACATCGACCTGTTTCAGGATAGCAGCAGGCCCTGCCCCGAGATCGCGAGTTCGCCTTCCGACGCGATCCGAAACAACATGCGGGCGTTGCACCATGATCGGGGCCGGTGTCATCGGGCGGCGAGGACATTTGATGGGCGGAAATTGTTGCCCTCTGCCGGTAAGGATGCCACATGATAAGTCGAATTCTGCCCCGTCAATGCCGCAAGGCCCCGGCAGGGTTATTCGTTTTCGCCTTCCGCAAATTCCAGGAACGGGAATGGCATCAAGGGTGTCGCTGGCGGTGTCGTTGATCTGATCTTCGGTTGATCAGTCGCCATTGAAGCCGGAGGCTGGTGGGTGATGAGAGAATCGAACTCCCGACATCCGAAACGCTTCACCCCTGACCCGTCTTTTTGGCACCCTGCCGGGCTGTCAAGCCCATGTTTCGGGCGTCTTTCCGCGGCAGAGACTCAATCCCGACATCACGATGTGCCGCTCTACCGTGAGCTAATCACCCGTCCTGGTGCGGTGCTCGCCTGGATGCACCTGGGACCCGTTAACCGGAAACCGGCCCGGTCTGCAAATCCTGATCAGTTCTGGACCAGATCCAGCCCCTGCTTCCGGTGTCATCGGGCTCGCAGACTGAGAGTTGCCCGGAAATGTCATGGCGAACCAATTGGGTCTCTGCTGGTGCCGTCAGCGCATGACGGATCAAGCGTCCAGGGGCCTGGCAGCGAGTGCCGGTTTGCCGGCGGCACGTAATCGAAGCGGCCATGGGCACAGAATTGTTGGACTCTGCCAGTTTGGTTGCCACATGATGGGTCGAATTCTGCCCCGTCGGACCTGCAGCAAGGCCCCGGCAGGGTTATTCGTTTTCGCCTTCCAGCCACCGAAAGTTGCCATGCATCTCCTTCTGGTTGCACCGCGGTCAGCACGTAATCGCCGCCGGCATCCACAAGGGCCGCCGCGGTCTCGTGCTGGACAATGGCATCGGCAGTGATGATCCGCTTGCCGAGCCGAGCCGCGATCACGCAGGGCCGGGATCCTTCTGGCATCAAGGATGTCACTGGCGGTGTCGTTGATCCTGATCTTCGGTTGATCAGTCGCCATTGAAGCCGGAGGCTGGTGGGTGATGAGAGAATCGAACTCCCGACATTCGGCAAAGGCGGTATAGCCGCGATGCCGCACAGGCCGGCAGCCATGATGGTGAAGTAGAAGCAGGGAGTACCGCTGAGCTAATCACCCCTGACCCGTCTTTTTGGCACCCTGCCGGGCTTGTCAAGCCCATGGCGCCGGGCCGGAGGCGGGAGGCGCCCGGTAGCGCCGTTGTCGACGACGGCGGATTAGGTCTTGTCCGGCGGCTGGTGGGTGATGAGAGACTCGAACCTCCGGGAGAATTGCCTGACATCGACCTGCCAGCCGATGTGAACGTAGCGACTCTACCGCTGAGCTAATCACCCGTCCCTGGTGCGGTGCTCGTCCTGGATGCACCTGCCAGCCAACTTCGACCCGACTTAACCGGAAACCGGCCCGGTCTGCAAATCCTGATCGGCAGTTCTGATCTTCCCGTTTGGCCCGTGCCACTGGCAGCGCCTGGCAGGGCTGCGCCGATATGACCGGGATTGCCATCGTGCAGGAGGCCGACACCGGCCTGCTTCAATGTTGGGACATTCCGTGTTCTTCCAGTTTGGCGGTCAATGGCACGTCGATTGCGCCGAGATCAAAACTCCAGTCGATCGAGCTCGGCTTGCGGATCAGTGCATGGTCAAGAACCTCGCGGACATTGGAGACCGAGCGGATATCGAGCATATCCGTGATTTCATCCGAAATCTCCGACAGATCCTTGACGTTCTTCTCGGGTATCAGCACCGTCTTGATGCCGCCGCGGGTTGCGGCCAGCAGTTTTGCCTTCAACCCGCCAATGGGAAGAACATTGCCGCGCAGCGTGACCTCGCCGGTCATCGCGATGTCCCGCCGCACCGGAATGCGCGACAGCACCGATACCATGGAGGTGACCATGGCCACGCCAGCAGATGGTCCATCCTTCGGTATCGCCCCCTCCGGTACATGGACATGGATGTCGATGCTGTTGAACCCGGTAGGCTTGAACCCGATCTCGGGAGAGATCGACCGGACATAGGATGACGCCGCGGCGATGGATTCCTTCATTACCGAACCCAGCTTGCCGGTGGTCTTGATCTGGCCCTTTCCGGGAAGCACCAGCGCCTCGATTGACAGCAGGTCGCCGCCGGCGCCGGACCAGGCGAGCCCGGTCACCATGCCGACCTGGTCCGTCTCCTCCGCAAGCCCGTAACGGAACTTGGGAAGGCCGAGATTTTCCTCGAGTTTCCGCAGGCCGATATTGACGCTGCGGATTTCCTTCTTGACCAGTTTTGTCACTGTCTTCCTGGTCAGCTTGGCGATCTCCCGCTCCATGTTGCGGACACCAGCCTCGCGGGTATAGGTCCGGATGATACCCTCCAGCGCCGGGTCGGTGATCTTCATCTCCCTTGCCCGGACCCCGTGCGCCTTGCGTTGCTTCGGAATCAGGTGGCGCTTGGCAATCTCGATTTTCTCGTCCTCGGTGTAGCCTTCGAGCGAAATGATCTCCATCCGGTCTCGCAGCGGCTCCGGTATGCTGCCGAGGTAATTGGCCGTGGTGATGAACATGACGTCGGACAAATCGTAATCGACATCCAGGTAGTGATCGACAAACCTGGCATTCTGTTCCGGGTCCAGTACCTCCAGCAAGGCACTGGCCGGGTCGCCGCGGAAGGATTGTCCGAGCTTGTCAACCTCGTCCAGCAGGATCAGCGGATTGACCGAGCTCCCCTTCTTCATGGTCTGGATAATGCGGCCGGGCATGGAACCGATATAGGTGCGCCGATGGCCGCGGATCTCGGCCTCGTCGGACACACCGCCGAGGGCAATGCGGAGAAATTCACGACCGGTGGCCCGCGCCGCCGACTCGCCGAGCGAGGTCTTTCCGACACCTGGAGGGCCGACCAGGCACAGGATCGGCCCGGTGATCTTCTCGGTGCGCTGCTGGACCGCGATATACTCGACAATGCGTTCCTTGACCCGCTTCAGCCCGTAATGATCGGCATCAAGAATCTGCTCGGCTTCGCCAAGATCGCTCTTCACCGCCTTCCTGGTCTGCCATGGAATCGACAGGATCCAGTCCAGGTAATTCCTGACCACGGTGGCCTCGGAATTGTTGTTCCCCATTGACCGGAGCTTCTTCAACTCGGCGGTGGCCTTGTCCCGTGCCTCGTCGGAGAGCTTGGTCGCCTTGATCTTCGCCTCGATCTCGTCGAGTTCGGATTTCTCCTCGGCATCGCCGAGTTCCCGCTGGATCGCCTTCATCTGTTCATGCAGGTAATATTCGCGCTGGGTTCGGGAAATCTGCGACTTGACGCGCCGCTTCAGCGACTTGGCGACCTGGGCGGCGTTGTTCTCGTCAAGGGTCAGCTTCAGGGTCTGCTCCAGCCGGTCCTGAAGATCGACCATCTCCAGCAATTCCTGCCGCTTGGAAATCGGTTCGTTGAGATGGCTGGCAACGATATAAGTGAGGGCCGACGGGTCATCGGCACTGGCAAAATCCTGGATGCTGTTGCCCTCGCCCACCAGTTTCTGGCGGGTGGCATAGGTTTCGAATTCCTTGAACAGGCGCCTGGACAGCGACTTGATCGACGCCGTCGCCTCGCTGGTATCCGACACCAGGTCATCGAGGATGATGGCACCGGCCTCGAGGTGGTCCTCGGTTTCCGTGAACTTCTTGATGGCCACCCGCGACTCGCCTTCGACCAGCAGCTTCATGGTGCCGTTCGGAAGGCGCAGCAATTGCAGAACGTTGGCCTTGACGCCGACCTGGTAGAGATCGGACGGGCCGGGATCATCCTTGTTCGAATCCAGCTGTGTCACCAAGACCAGGCCATTCTCGGAATCGATGGCGCGTTCGATCGACTTGACGGATTTGTCCCGGCCGACGAAGAGCGGGCAGATCATGGTGGGAAATACCACCGTATCGCGCAATGGGAGGATCGGGTATATCTTGGCTCGCATGACGAACTCTCACTGGTTGGATGCCCGCACAGGCGGTCCGAACCGCAGTCCGGCCACACCGACATGACATGGTGACACCATTCCAATCTTTCAAGCGGCCACCAGGCAAATTTGATCCCCTGCACGCGCGCCATTGCCAGCCGCATGGCTCCGGCAATCGCCGGCCAACCTCAGTATGACCAAGATCAGAGAGTAGAGAAGAAATGGAAGTTCTAGATTGTACCCGCGGGCCTTCCTGTGGAAAACTCCGCTCAATTGATGGCGTTTTCGCGCAACGCGTGAAATTCGGCCACGAATTCTTGCAGCACCCCATCGGAAATCGCCTTCCGCAGGCCGGCCATCAGCTCCTGGTAGTAGTGCAGATTGTGCCAGGTCAGCAGCATGGCGGCGATGATTTCGCCTGAACGCACCACGTGGCTCAGATAGGCACGGGAATAGGATTGGCAGACCGGGCACTGGCACCGGTCATCGAGCGGGGCTGGATCGTCGCGGTGACGGGCATTCCGCATGTTGAGGGCTCCGTGACGGGTGAAGGCCTGCCCCGTCCGACCCGAGCGGCTCGGAAGCACGCAGTCGAACATGTCCACGCCCCGGACGACGGCGCCGACAATATCGTCGGGCTTGCCGACGCCCATCAGGTATCGGGGCTTGCCGGCCGGAAGCAGGCCGGGTGCATAGTCGAGAACTCCGAACATCTGCTCCTGGCCCTCGCCGACCGCCAGGCCGCCGATGGCGTAGCCCGGGAACCCGATCTGCGCCAGGCGCTGGGAGCTTTCCTGCCTGAGATCCGGGTAGATCGAACCCTGCTGGATTCCGAACAACGCCCGACCGTCGCCGTCACCGAAGGCATCCTTCGAGCGCGCCGCCCAGCGCATCGACAACTCCATCGAATTCCCGGCAACCTGCCGCGACGCCGGATACTGCGTGCATTCATCGAAACACATGATGATGTCGGAGCCGAGCATGGTCTGGATCTCGATCGATCTCTCGGGCGTCAACTCGTGCATGGAGCCGTCCAGATGCGACTTGAATGTCACGCCGTTCTCCGTGGTCTGCTGCAGCGCCTTCAGGCTCATGACCTGGAATCCACCCGAGTCGGTCAGGATCGGACGGTCCCAGTTCATGAATTCGTGCAACCCGCCGAGCCAGGCGACCCGCTTTTCGCCCGGCCTCAGCATGAGGTGATAGGTATTGCCAAGAATGATCTGGGCGCCGGTCGCCTTCACGCTCTCCGGCAGCATGGCCTTTACCGTGGCCCCGGTCCCCACCGGCATGAAGGCCGGGGTGGCAATATCGCCCCGCCTTGTCCTGACGATGCCGGTCCGTGCCCGGCCATCGGTGCGGATAATGGTGAATCCGAAATCCGGATCTTGCATGACCGATCTCCACGCCTGTCTTCGGCGACAGATACAGGTTGTGGTCGGCGATTCCGACCCATGATACCGGCAAGGTTACAGCGACCGGAATATTTCCTGACCTGTTCACTAGACTTTCCCGTGCAAATTCATATCTTCTGAACAGGAACCGGGCAGTGCTGGGGACTTCATGACGTCAATCGACAGCTATCCCCTGGAAGGAACGCCGCTGATCAGGCCATCGAACGTCGATCATCCGCTGCATGATCGCGTCGTCGAGGCGTGCCGGTCCGTCTATGATCCCGAGATTCCGGTCAACATCTATGATCTGGGCCTAGTCTACACCATCGAGATCAGCGATGAAAACGATGTCCAGCTGATCATGACGCTGACCGCGCCGGGATGTCCGGTCGCCGGCGACATGCCTGGCTGGCTGGCCGAGGCGGTGGAACCGGTCGAGGGCGTGCGAACGGTAAATGTCGAACTGACCTGGGATCCTCCCTGGGGCATGGAAATGATGTCGGATGAAGCCAGGCTCGAACTGGGCTTCATGTGACACACTTGCCGGCGGCGGGCATCGGGCCCGGCCCGGATTCTTCTTGCGACGGAGTGGCAGCCAATACGATGTTTGGAATACCGGACAAACAGGCGGTGACGCTTACCGACTCTGCCGTGCAGCAGATTACCCGGCTCATGGAGCAATCGGGCAAGAAGGGTCTGCGCATCGGCGTTCGCAAGGGTGGGTGCGCCGGCATGGAATACTCGATGGAATACGTCGACGAGATCGGCAGCCATGACGAGGTGGTGGAACAGGGCGGCGCCCGGGTGCTGATTGCCCCCATGGCACAGATGTTCCTGTTCGGCACTGAAATCGACTATGGTGCCACGCTGCTCGAATCCGGGTTCCGGTTCAGCAATCCGAACGTGACCGAGGCCTGCGGATGCGGTGAATCGATTCGGTTCGGCGACATGGAGCCAGCCGACACTCCGGACTGACAATGGATCTTGTTGGCGAGGCCCGGCCTGCTGGACGGCAGCGGGCCGACCGGTGCCGGCAATCGAATGGGAGAAAGCCGTTGCGCCGAAAGCTCGTGGCCGGAAACTGGAAGATGAACGGGACCGCCGTCCAATTGCAGCTGGCCTCCAGCGTGGCACGATCCTGCGGCGATGGCAATTGTTCGGTCGTGATCTGCCCGCCGGCAACCTTGCTGGACCGGATGTCGGCGCTGTTATCCGGGTCGGCCGTCGAGACCGGCGGCCAGGATTGCCATGCTGCCGATTCCGGGGCACATACCGGTGACATCTCGGCACCGATGCTGGCCGATGCCGGCGCCACCCACTGCATCGTCGGGCATTCCGAGCGCCGGCTTGCCCATCGGGAATCCAATGACCAGGTGCTGGCAAAGGCGCAGGCGGCAATCTCGGCTGGACTGGTTGCCATATTGTGCATCGGCGAGACCGCCGAGGAGCGGCAGGCCGGCGACACGCTATCCGTGATCAGGGGACAACTTGCCGAATGCATCCCGCCCGGAGCCGGCCACCGGCAACTGGTAATTGCCTATGAACCAGTCTGGGCAATCGGGTCCGGGCAGACCGCCAGCGATGATCAGATCGTCGAGGTCCACCGGTTCATCCGCCAGGTTTGCGGCGAAATGGGCGGGCCGGATTTGGCCGACAACATTCGCCTTCTCTATGGCGGGTCGGTCAGCCGCGCCAATTGCGCACGCATTCTTGCCCTCGATGATGTCGATGGCGGGCTGATTGGCGGCGCATCACTGACGGCGGAAGATTTCCTGGCCATCATCGGCGCCACCTGAAAACCAGGCCCGCCGGCTGGTCAGGCCTGGTCGGCCTCTTCGAGTTGCCGGACGAAACCCCGGTAGCCGACATTCGCCATCCACTCGGTCTCGTCATCCGTGCTGGCACGGCCGAGCGCGTCGTTGCGGTAGGGAAATCGCCCGAACATCTCGATAATTCCCCGGTGGGCCCGGGCATGCAGCAGATTGGTGGCGCCGGTCTCGGGCATGCGCTCGCCGATCAGCTCGATACAGCGATCCTGTTCGGCAAGCGCCTCCGAATGCATGAACGGCATGTAGATGAACAGGCGTTGCTGCTCGGTCATCCGCATGTCATGACCGTCGCCGATTGCACGATCGGCAACCTTGCGAGCCAATGCGTCGGTGGCAAAGGATTTGCCGGAGCCGCGAAACATGTTGCGCGGGAACTGGTCGAGCAGGATAATCAATGCCAGCGCCCCGTCGGCATTTTCGGTCCAGCCATCGAACTCGCCCCGCGCCGCCCTCTCCCAGGCATCGCCGAAGCGTTCGATGATCCTTTCATCGATCTCCGGCCCGCCCATGAACTGCTCCTCTGGCGATATTTCCTCGAACCAGAACGCAAGAATTTCCCTTGGTGTTGTCATGATACATCCTGTTTATCAATATGTTGCGAGCATTGTTTCAATCTTCGGAGCCGGCAGCTTCTGGCCTGGCCCGCGCGACTACCAGATCATAGAGGGGCTTTTCCATTGTCCGAACTCCCTTCTGGCCCGGCCTGCGCGGCCGCCAGCCTTGCCTTCATGAAGTGCAGGGCAACGCCGATGCCAAACGGGTCAATCCCGTGCCCCAGCTCCGGCACCATGATCGACTGCACCGGAATGTCATTCCTGGCCAGGATTCCGGCGGCCTCGGCCGAGAATTCCGCGGGCAGGACCTCGTCATTCTCTCCATGGACGAGGACCATCGGCGGTCGCGACCGGCATTCCGATTCGAGCAATCCGGGAAACAGCAATTTGCCCGAGAAGCCGACCACGCCGGCGAGCGGCCGCTCCCGCCTGGGCACGGCATGCAGCGCCATCATGGTTCCCTGGGAGAAACCGACCAGGATGGCCCGTTGGTCGGGAATCTCGGCGGCCGCGATCTCGTCATCGATGAATTGCTGCAACGATGCGACCGACCGCACCATGGTGTGGATGGTGTCCATCCGGTCCGGGTTCTCGATACCCGATATCGGAAACCATTGCCGGCCAGCCGGGTTGACGTCGCATGGCTGCGGAGCATCCGGTGCGGCAAAGGCCGTCGATTGCAGGTTCCGTGACCAGATGTCGGCCAAGCCGATCAAATCCTCGCCATTGGCGCCGTAACCATGCAGAAGCACCACCAGGCTGTCGGCCTGCCCGGCTGCCGCCGGCCTTCTGTGCGCATTCAGCCCGGCACTCATCGTATGCCCTCCCTCTTGATTGCCGCCCGGTAATACGCCCATAGCAGCCTGGCGGCGACGGCGCGCCATGGCGACCAGCCCCTGGCCATCTGACGCAATTCCCGCTCGGTCGGCCGTTGGTCGAGACCAAACAACAGCCGCGCACTTTCCTGCAAGGCAAGATCGCCCGCCGCCAGCACATCGGCGCGCCCGAGGGCGGACATGGCATAGATTTCGGCGGTCCAGACGCCGATTCCCCTGATCGTGACCAGCGCCTTGATCACCTCGTCGTCACCGAGACCGGCAAGCGAGCAGTAGTCGAGATCGTTCTCGGCCAGGGCCCGTGCATATTCCGCCTTCTGCCTGGAAAGACCGCATTGGCGCAATTCCTCGTGGCGGCAGTTCCGCAAGGCCGATTGGCTGGTCAGCCCCCTCTCGTCCAGCCGCTTCCAGATCGCGTCCGCCGATGCCACCGACAATTGCTGGCTGACAATGATGTCGAGCAAGGTGGTAAACCCGTCGGGGCGCAGCCGAAGCGGCGGAACACCGGCGAGGGCAACGACCTCGGCAAACCGGCTTTCAGCCGCGCAAAGATATTCGAGCCCGCGCATGATATCGGATTCGTCGCTGATGACCGCAGATTTCATTGCACACCTGGTCGCCAAGAGCAGACGGGCTGGCTAAACGGTTTCCACCCGCTCCACAACACGGGATTGCCAGCCGCCGGCACAGGCCGGGCCACCGGCGACATTTCGGGCTTGCCTGCACTTTCGGGCTTGCCTGCATGATGAACCAAATCTACGGACGATGCATGCTGGCGATCATCAACAGCCGCGAAAAACGCAATGTGGCCGTCCTGGTCGTCGCCCAGGCGACAATCGGCTCGCAAATGCCCATGATATTCACCATCGGCGGACTGGCTGGCCAATCCCTGGCCGCCAATGCCTGCTGGGCCACGCTGCCGATCTCGCTGATCGTGTTCGGCTCGATGACCACCGCTCCCTGGCTCAGCCAGATCATGCAGAGATTCGGGCGGCGAGTCGGCTTCCTGATCGGCGCCGCCGGTGGCTGCATCGGCGGGATGATCGGCACCTATGCGCTGCTGAACTCCTCCTTTCCGCTGTTCCTGCTGGCATCGTATTTCACTGGCATCTACATGTCTTCGCACGGGTTCTTCCGGTTCGCTGCCGCCGACACCGCGTCGGAGGCCTTTCGACCGAAGGCCATCTCCTACGTCATGGCCGGCGGCCTGGCGGCAGCAATCATCGGCCCGCAGCTGGTCAAGGCGACGGCCCAGGGTTTTGCCGTCCCGTTCATGGGAACCTATGTGGCGGTCATGGTGATGAACCTGGTCGGTGCGCTGTTCTATCTCCTGCTTGACATCCCCGTCACCCGCCAAAGCGCGGTCAGGGGCGTGGCGGTCAGGAGCTACCGGAAGCTGCTGACAACCCCGGACATCGCTGTCGCCATCATCTGCGCCATGGTCTCCTACGCGCTGATGAACCTGATGATGACCTCGACGCCGCTGGCGGTGGTCGGTTGCGGCTACTCGGAGAATTTGGCCGCCGACGTGGTGTCGGCGCACGTCCTGGCAATGTTCGCCCCGTCATTCTTTACCGGCCACCTGATTGCACGGTTCGGCGCCGAACGCATCGTCGCCATCGGCCTGTTGTTGCTGACCGCCGCCGGAAGCATTGGCCTGGCCGGCATCGCCATCGGCAATTTCTTCGCCGCGCTGGTCCTTTTGGGCCTTGGCTGGAATTTTGGCTTCATCGGCGCCACGGCGATGCTGATCAATGCCCACAGCCCCGAGGAACGAGGCCGGGTCCAGGGCCTCAACGACATGATCGTCTTCGGCTGCGTGACCATGGCATCGCTGGCCTCGGGAGGGCTGATGAATTGCAGCGGTAGCACCGCGGTCGAGGGCTGGAGCGCCGTGAACTGGGCCATGACACCATTTCTTGCCCTCGCCGGCGCCTCGCTGCTCTGGCTGACGCTCGGACGGCGAAGACAGGCTGGCTGAACGGAGCCTGCACGACAAGGCCGTTCCGACCCTTGCCCGGTCCGGGCCAAGGCTGGCGGCGACGGGCGGTCCGGGACCGGCCTCAGGACGGGTCGGCGGCCTTTGGCGGGGCCGAGGAATGTCGCAGGATCAGCTGCACTTCGACGGAATTGTGCATGGCCACCTCGTCGCCGTTCAGTTCGCCCAGGATATAGGAGGCGGCAGCGACACCCATTTCCTCCGCCGGGACGCTGATCGTCGTCAGCGGCGGGTTGGCGTGCATGGCAAATTCCAGATTGTCGAAGCCGGCAACGGAGATGTCGTCGGGAACCTTCATTCCCATGGCGGTGCATTCGATGAGGGCGCCCAGGGCCAGCACATCGTTTCCGCCGATGATGGCCGTTGGCGGCGGGATGTCCCGCGACAGCAGCAGTTTGCAGGCCCGCCTGCCATCGGAAATCGAGTAGGGACACTCCACGACCATGGATTCGTCCAGCCTGATCCCGTGCTTCGAAAGTTCCTCCCGGATCCCGTCAAGCCGCATCGTCGTGCGATCATTATCCCTGGTGATGCCGGAAATGACACAGATCCTGTCATGCCCCAGATGCACCAGGTGCCGGGCAATCCGTGCAGCCGCCGATGAATTGTCGAAGCCCACGGTCGGATGGGGTCCCTCCGGGTTGAAGGCATAGGTCTGGACGAACGGAACCTCGAAATGGCCCAGCAGGTCGTGGAGTTGCGGGCGGTGCTGGTTGCCGACCAGGATCAGTGCCTCGGCACCACGCTCGAGAAGCAGCCTGGCCTCCCGCATTTCGGCATCGAGGTCGAAATCAAAGGTGGCGATCAGGGTTGAAATCCCGGCCTCCGATAGACTGGAATTGGCCGCGCCGACCAGCCGGGCATAGAGGGCGTAATCCAGTGTCGGGATCAGCACGCCGACCATGTGGGAGCGCTGCGAGCGCAACGCCCGTGCCGCGTGGTTGCGCACATAGCCGAGCTCGTGCATCGCCCTCTCGATCCGGAAACGCTTTTCGGGCGAGACTTTCTCCGGGCTGTTGATGGCGCGGGATATCGTTGCCGGGGCGCAGCCGGCAAGCTTGGCCACATCGGCCAACCGCGCCCGGGAGGCGGCATCCTGAAATCGATTTTTTGACTCCGCGGTCATGTCAATGGATCTCCTGCCCGGTAAATCTCATGTTATCAGCCGGTTATCAACTCATGTTATCATCCGGGTATCTACCCGGAAAAAATATGTTGACTTCGTGCTGCCAGTTTGATGAAATCGATTTCACAAATTCAGACAATTTCGTGGGGGCAATGTCGCATCCGGGAGACAGGCAGGATTCGAAGGCCCTGTCGGCGCTCTTGAAGCTCGCAACCGTCTCCGTCGTCGCGATTTCGGCGGTGATGGTCACTGTCACCCTTGCCCAGGTCATTTTCAGATATGTCATCTCGGCGCCGCTGCCATGGTCCGAGGAAATGGCGCGGTACTGTTTCGTGTGGATCGTGTTCCTGGGTGGTGCAATCGGCTTTTCCCGGGGCATCCATCTGGGCGTCGATCTCTTCGTCAACCTGCTTCCGGACGGGATGCGGGCCGCACTCGAGACCCTTTCCTATGCGCTCATCGCCGCCTTTGCCGCGACCGTCATTTATGCCAGCTATCCAGTCATCAACATGAACATGTTGCAGCGATCACCGGCGCTGGGCGTGCAGATGTCGTGGATCTACATCGCCATCCCGATATCCATGTGCCTGATCTTCCTGATTTGCGCCGAACGCATGGTGTTTGCCCTTCGATCGGGCAGGGAATCGAGGGGTTAGGCGGGTCCCGATGCTGACGATTCTCTTCACCGCCTTCTTCGTGTTGCTGCTGATCAACATCCCGATCGCGTTCGCTCTCGGTATCGCCGCCACCCTCACCCTCGCCTTTGACGACACGTTGCCACTCAACAGCATCGTCACCCGGGCCTTTGTAGGCGTCGATTCGTTCACGCTACTGGCGATCCCGTTTTTCATCATTGCCGGCGAGTTGATGAATGCCTGCGGCATTACCGAGCGCATCGTCAATTTCTCGAGGACGCTTGTCGGACATGTGCGCGGCGGCCTTGCCCATGTGACCATCATGTCGAACATGTTCTTCTCCGGTATCTCGGGATCGGCAACCGCCGATGCGTCTGCACTGGGGTCCATGATGATCCCGGCGATGAAGAAGAACGGGTTCGACGCCGATTATGCAGTTGCCGTAAACGCGTCGGCCAGCGCCATGGGGCCGATCATTCCGCCCAGCATCATGATGGTGATCTATGGCTCCATCGCCAATGTCTCGATTGCACAGCTGTTCCTGGGCGGTTTCGTTCCCGGGCTGATGGTTGCGCTTGGCCTGATGATGATGGCCTACCTGATCGCCAGGAAGCGGGACTATCCTGCCCCGCCACGCTCGGAGTTGCCGCCGATACTTCCGGCATTCCGCGATGCGTTGTGGGCGCTTGCCATGCCGGTGATCATCCTCGGCGGGATTTTCTCGGGCGTGTTCACCGCAACCGAAGCCGGTGTGGTTGCCGTTGCCTACGCCCTGGTGGTCGGAACACTTGTCTACCGGGCATTGACCTTCAGGCTCATCGCCAGGCTCCTGGTCGACGCGGCGGTCACCACTGCCGCGGCGATGTTCCTGATCGCCATGGCAACCTCCTTTGCCTGGCTCCTGGCCTGGGCCGGGTTTGGATCATCCGTGCTCGAGGTGCTTGGCGGAATATCGACAAACCCGACCATTGCCGTCCTGCTGATACTGGTCTTCATCCTGGCCCTGGGACTCTTCATCGAAGGCATACCGGTTCTTATCATCTTCACCCCGGTGTTGCTGCCGGTCATCCACGGGCTGGGCGTCGACCCGGTGTATTTCGGCGTCATCCTCGTCATGGCGGTCGTCATCGGTTCGGTGACGCCGCCGGTCGGCATCCTCACCTATATCTGCTGTGCCATTGCCGGGATCACCATCTCGCAGGCCTTCCGCGGGCTGCTGCCATTCTGTGCGGTGCTGATCGCGGTGCTGGTTGCCGTCGCCCTGTTCCCCGCCCTTGTCATGACCATCCCGAACCTTGCCGGCCGCTAGCATCGATCTGGAAGAAGGAATTTCGCCTTGGCAATAACAGTTGACGAGTTACAGCAACGAACCGACAATCTCAGATGCAGGATGCGGTCCGACGGGTATGACGCGCTTGTCATCTATTCGGATGAGTATCGCTCCGGTCATTCGACCTACGTAACCAATTACAAGCCGATCAATGTCATCGAGGAATCGCCGCAACTGGTGATCATGGTCGGCGACCTGGCGCCGGTTGTACTGCTGGGCCGGCTTAACGCCTATGCAGCCAGGGACAATTGCTGGATCGACGATGTGCGCGGCATTCACCGGCCCTATGCCGACCTGCCGGATATCTTTGCCTCGATTGCCGGCCGGGCGAGCAGGATCGGCATCGTCGGCAAGAACATCATGCCGGTGGAAATCTACGAGCAGATTGGCGACGCCCTGCCCGGGGCGGCGTTCGAGTCGCGCGACGACATCATGCTTGACCTGCGCAAGATCAAGTCGAAGGCCGAAATCGCGCTGATGTCGCGTGCCGCCGAGATCAACGATGCGGTTCTCAGGGCAGCGGCACGGGCCATCGAGATCGGAATGACCGAGATCCAGGTGGCGGGACTGGCCGAGAGCATCGCCCGGCAGTTGAATGCCGACATTGGCTCGGCCACCGTGGTCATGTCGGGGCCAAACACCAACTACCCGGCATGGCGAGCCACGGATCGCAGGATCGAGCCGGGTGAGTTCGTCATGCTGGACTTCAACCCGGCCGTGAACCACTACTGCAATGATGGCGGCATAACGGTCCTGATGCCGGGCGCAGATCCCGAACAGGAACGGGCGCTGGTCGTTGGCCACCGGGCGCTGAAGACGGTCATACCAACCATTCGCCCCGGTATTACCGCTCGCTCGATCTTCGATTCCCTGCTCGGCGAGTTGGAGCCACACGGGCTTTCGGACAATTTCACGCCATATGCAAAGGGGCTCCGCGGCGTCGGGCACGCCGTTGGCCTGGATGTCGTCGAGCCGCCCAATCTCAGCTCCGACAGCGACTTTGAACTGGAGGCAGGCATGACACTGGCGGTCAAGCTCGACCTTCACAACCTGGTCGGTGGCGGCTACCGCATCGAGGTGGTGGTCGCGGTAACCGCCGACGGGGTGCGTCCATTGAACAAGCTGGTTCTCGAGGAACCGGACGATTTTGCCGTGCGCCGCTGACTGGCACACGGCACCATGATCCGAACCCGCAGGGGGAGGAGAGCCCTCGGTCATTGCAGGGCAGAAAGAAAGGCATAAATTCCAGGAAAGGAGGAATATCATGCTTGATCGACGAAGACTGTTTCTGGGTATTGGCGGGGCATCTGCCTTGCTGTTGGGAACGTTTGCACAACCAGTGCTTGCGGCAGACACGACAATCCGGGTGGCTTCGGTCACGGGGCCGGCCCACCACCACAATGTTGCACTGCGCTGGTTTGCCGACCGCGTGGCTGCCCGCGAGGCGGGCCTGACAATCGAGGTCCTGGACGGAGCGCAGCTGGGAGGTGAGCGGGATTACATCGAGGGCATGATGCTTGGCAGCATCCAGATGGCCCAGGTATCCACGGCGCCTGTCAGCGGTTTCGTGCCGCAATTCGACCTGTTCAGCCTGCCGTACCTGATCCGCGACACGGATCACTTCAAGGCCGTCGTGACCGGCCCTGTCGGCGACAAATTCGCCGAACTGGCCGAAGAGCGGGGGCTGAAGATTCTTGCCTGGTTCGACAACGGCTATCGCAACGTCTTCAACAAGGTGCGTCCGATCGTCACGCCCGACGATCTCGATGGCCTGAAGATTCGCGTGATGGAGAGCCCGCTGATGGTGAACACCGTGAACGCCATGGGCGGCTCGGCAACCCCGATGTCGTACAGCGAGCTCTACACCGCCCTTGAACAGGGCGTGCTCGATGGCGGCGAGAATGCGGCTGGCAACGTCCTCAATGACAGGTTCTACGAGGTGAGCGGCTACTTCTCGATGACGCAACATTTCCGGCCGCCGGGGATCGTTGCCATCAGCCTGAACACCTGGAACGGGTTGACCGACGACCAGCAGGCCGTGCTGACGGAAGAGGCGGCCGCGCTGCAGGATTACGAGATCGAGCTGACCTCGGAAGTGGGTGCAGCCGCGCTTGAGGAGCTGAAGGCCAAGGGCATGCAGGTCAACGACGCCGATGTCGCCGCCTTCCGCGACCGGATGGGTCCGGTCTACGAGGATTTCATTGCCAAACAGGGCGGCGAACTCCTCGAGATGGTCCAGAACACCCAGTAGGGACAAATCCCGTGCGGGCGGAGCATCGTTCCGCCCGCATGACTCCCGGGGCCTTCCAGGCTGCGAGCGGACCGACACCCGGTTGACAAACCCGGCCTCACCACGATTGTCATCCTGGAAGCCGAAAGCCGGTCTGCCACCGGGCGCACGAATCGCCAGGCCTTGAATGGCGTATCCCGCGGCCGAGACTCGAGGCTCGCTTGCGCCCCTTGCGTTCCTCGAATTGATTGGAGGGATATCATGCCCCCTGCCCTCGTCGGCGTTTCCGGGATCGCCCGTCACCGGCCAGGGCGCACGGATCGATGGCAGGGCATGTCACTGCCCGCACCACGCCGGCCTCCGGACGCCATGCCGAGTTCAACCCGGAGCACCAGATGATTTCCCCGCCTCGCCTGATCAGGATCAATGCCGGTGACACCGTTGCCGTGGTTGCCAATGATGGCGGGTTGCCCGAAGGGACGGTGATTGACGGCCTTTCTCTTCGCCAGCACATTCCGCAGGCACACAAGGTTGCGCTGACCAGGCACGAAGCCGGCGATCCGGTGCGGCGCTACGGCGCGGTCATTGGCCATGCAGGCGCAACCATCCTGGCCGGCGACCGGGTCGATGAGACCAATCTCGAACTGCCCCCGGCCCCGAAGCTGGAGGAGCTTCCTGCCGCCGTCGGCATCGCCGGGGAGATCGAACCGCTGGAGGGGTTCACCTTCCAGGGCTTCAGGAATGGTGATGGAAGCGTTGGCACCCGAAACATCCTGGCGATCACCAACACCGTGCAATGTGTCTCGGGAATCGTTGCACATGCGGTCACGCGAATCCGCCAGGAATTGCTGCCGCGCTATCACAATGTTGATGACGTCATTGCCCTTGACCACACCTATGGTTGTGGCGTTGCCATCGATGCCCCCGGGGCCGCAATTCCGATCCGCACCCTGCACAACATTGCCCGCAATCCCAATCTTGCCGGCTCCACCATGGTCGTAAGCCTGGGATGCGAAAAACTGCAACCGTCGCGACTGTTCCCGGACAGTTTCGTCAGCCCCGCAGGCGGCAACGGCGTGCAATTCCTCCCCGAAAGCCCCGGCATTCATGCAGGTGGCGGCGGGCCGCAAACCGCCCCGGTCAGCCTTGTCACCCTGCAGGACCGCACGCATGTCGGTTTCGAGTCGATGATCGCGTCCATCCTGCGTCAGGCAGAACGGCACCTGGACCGGCTAGACCGCCGACACCGGGAGACCTGCCCTGCCTCCGATCTTGTCGTCGGCCTCCAATGCGGCGGCAGCGATGCCCTGTCGGGCATAACCGCCAACCCTGCCCTCGGCCACGCGGCAGATTTGGTCGTTCGTGCCGGCGGGACCGTGCTGTTCTCCGAGGTCTCTGAAGTTCGCGACGGCGTCGATCAACTGACCCGCCGCACCGCATCGGACATCATCGCCAGTGAATTGGTACAGCAACTGGATTGGTATGATCGCTACCTGGCCCGCGGCCACGCGGACCGCAGCGCCAACACCACGCCCGGCAACAGGACGGGTGGGCTGTCGAACGTGGTCGAAAAAGCAATGGGCTCGATCATCAAATCCGGCTCCATGCCGATCAGCGGTGTTGTGCCGCCCGGTGAGCGTGCCCGGCAAACCGGCCTGCTGTTCGCCGCAACACCGGCGTCGGATTTCATCTGCGGCACGCTGCAACTTGCCGCCGGCATGAATGTTCATGTCTTCACCACCGGCCGGGGCACGCCCTACGGTCTGGCAGAGGTGCCGGTCATCAAGGTGGCGACACGGACCGATTTGGCGCGACGCTGGCACGACCTCATGGACATTGATGCAGGCCGGATCATCTCGGCCGGTGAAACCATTGAAAACATGGGGCAATCGATATTTGACTGCATCCTTGCCGTGGCCAGCGGCAACAGGACCTGCTCAGAGCGCCTCGGACTCTGCAATCAACTGACCCTGTTCAATCCGGGACCAGTCACATAGGGCGCTCATGCTGGCACCGGGTCGTGGGCAGGCGATGTCCTGATGTCAAACCTGCAGGTTCGGATCAAGGCATGGTGAGACTCAGCATGACAGATGAGGGGAGTGAATTCCCGATGGATCGCGATCTGATACTGCATTGAAATTGCACGATCATGGCACCATCGCCGGGTCCCGGCCCAGGCCTTCATTGCCAGGGCGGCCTCCAGCCCGCCGACCACCCGCCACCTGATTGACAGGATCATGATGGATGCGATGCCGCACCGGCCGCAGGCGTCGTTTCGGTTTGCTGCCCGGTTCGTGACTCGCTACCCTCGGGGCCTGTCCAGGGTCCCGAAGAGGCATCAAGGTCAATGCAGGACGGCACGCAACGCACCGATCCACGCCTTCCGGGCTGGCACCATGTGCCGGAGGTGCCGATCGAGGCGTCGCCGTTTTTCAGCTGGCCGCCGGATCCGCGGCGGATGGTGGGCTGGATCGCGGCGCGTTGGTTCAGGCTTGCCGAGAATTCGATCCTGACCGTCCTGGCGCTGGTCTGCTGGCTTTGGCTGCAACCTTCACTTGAGGTGACAAGGTCGCTCTCCTGGGACTGGATCGGCGCACTCCTGCTGCGGAACCTGGTCTTGATGACCATTGTCGCCGGCGGGCTGCACTGGTTCTTCTACCGGGCCAGGCGGCAGGGAAACCGGCTCAAATTCGATCGGCGTGAGTTGATGGTGAAGAATCGCCAGTTCACCTTCGGCGGACAGGTTCGCGACAACATGTTCTGGACGCTGACCAGCGGGGTCGGAACTTGGACCGGCTACGAGGTTCTGGTGTTTTGGATGATGGCAAACGGATGGGCGCCGGTGCTGACCTGGTCCGGCAACCCGGTATGGTTCGTGGCCCTCTTCCTGCTGACGCCGGTCTGGATCTCGCTGCATTTCTACTGGATCCACCGGGCGTTGCACTGGGGTCCGCTCTACCGGCTGGCGCATTCCCTGCATCATCGCAACATCAATGTCGGCCCGTGGTCGGGATTGTCGATGCACCCGGTCGAGCATGTCCTGTTCTTCAGTTCCATCCTCATACATCTCGTGGTGCCGGCTGGTCCGGTGCATATCCTGTTTCACATGCAGCACCAGGCGCTCACCGCCGCCACCTCCCATACCGGATTCGAAAATCTCCTGGTGCGGGACCGAAGGCAACTGGCGCTCGGGACGTTTCACCACCAGATGCATCATCGATATTTCGAGGTCAATTACGGCAACCTCGAGATTCCGTGGGACAGGTGGTTCGGCACCTTCCACGACGGGACGTCCGATGCCCATGAAAGGCTCAGGAGCAGGCGGCGGCGTCGAGGCTGACGTCATCCCCCGTGGGGAAATTTCCGGTCCCGCCACGGTCGTTGCCGCCTCGCCCGACCACGACGTCGGATGGCGGATGGCGGGCCCCTGCCCGTCCTGGCCGCATGCCCGGCCAGGCCCTGTTTACGGTGCCGGGGCCCGGTCTTGCACCAGCTTCCAATTGATGGCGTCCAGCAGGGCCTCGAACGAGGCCTTGATGATGTTGGGCGACACGCCGACGGTCGACCAGCGCCGCCCGTTCCGGTCTTCGCTGTCGATGATCACCCGGGTGATGGCTTCGGTGCCGCCGCTGGTGATCCGGACCTTGAAGTCGACCAGTCGCATGTCCTCGATATAGGATTGATAGCAGCCGAGATCCTGGTTGATCGCCCGGGCCAGCGCGTGAACCGGGCCGTGATCCCGGCCGCCGCCATTGTTGCTGTCGAATCTCGATATCTTCTCCTCGCCGGCAACATCCAGCACCGCCTCGCCGATCGACAGCGTCTCTGCCGGTCCGACACCGTCCCGGTGCTGCTCCACGGTCACCCTGAAACTCTTGACGGCAAAATACCGGGGCATGATCCCCAGGATGTCCCTGGCCAGCAATTCGAAAGATGCCTGGGCAGCGTCATAACTGTAGCCGAGATCCTCCCTTTGCTTGACCTCGTCCATGATCCGGGCCAGCCGGCCGTCTCCTCGCTCCACCGTGATGCCCGCCTCCTCGAGCCGGGCCATGAGGTTCGACCGCCCGGCCTGGTTCGACATCGGGATGTGCCGCTGGTTGCCGACACTGGCCGGCTCCACATGTTCATAGGTGCACGGATCGCGAGCGACCGCAGATGCATGCAGCCCGGCCTTGTGCACGAAGGCAGAAGATCCGACATAGGGCGCCGCCTTTTCCGGCACCCGGTTCAGGATGTCGTCCAGGAGTCGCGATAGTCGTGTCAGGTTCTGCAGACCCTCGGTGGAGACGCCGATGGTGAAGCGAGACCGGTAGGGCTCCTTGTGCAGCAGGGTCGGCAGGATGGAAACCAGGTTGGCATTGCCGCACCTCTCGCCAAGCCCGTTCAGGGTGCCCTGGATCTGCCGCGCCCCGGCATCGACCGCGGCCAGCGACCCGGCAACGGCCGTCCCGGTGTCATCATGGGTGTGAATCCCCAACCGGTCGCCGGAAATGCCGGCGGCGACAACCTCGCCGGTGATCCTGCCGATTTCAGCCGGAAGGGTTCCGCCATTGGTGTCGCACAGGACGATCCAGCGGGCGCCGGCCTCGAAGGCAGCAAGCAGGCAGCCCAGCGCGTAGCCCGGGTCCGAGCCATAGCCATCGAAGAAATGTTCGGCGTCAAACAGGGCCTCCCGCCCATTGTCGACCAGGTGGGCAATGGAGGCGGCGATGTTCTCCAAATTCTCCTCCCGGCTGATCCGAAGCGCCTGGGTGACATGAAAGTCATGGGCCTTGCCGACCAGGCAAACTGCCGTCGTCCCGGCATTCAGCACCTCGGCCAGCACCTCGTCATTCGATGCCGACCGTCCGGCCCGCTTGGTCATGCCGAAGGCGGCGATGCGGGAGGATCTGCATGCCGGCATCTGCCGGAAAAAGGCACTGTCGGTCGGGTTGGCGCCGGGCCACCCGGCCTCCAGGTAGTCAATGCCAAGGTCGTCCAGCGCCTTGACGACCGCCACCTTGTCCTCGGTTGAGAACTGCACGCCCTGCGTCTGCTGGCCATCCCGCAGGGTGGTATCGTAGAGGAACAGTCGTTCGGCCTCAGACATCTGTCGGCCCTCCTTGTACATCTGCCCCGGCCAGCCGCAACTGCCGGGCATCGAACCGGTTTGAGGCCTGCCATTCCTGGCCTTCCTTCTTGTCCTGCACGATCACGCCGGCGCTCGCCAGCCGGTCGCGGATCCAGTCGGCCTCCCGGTAATCGCCGCCAGCCCTGGCCCGCTGCCGCTGAGCCAGCAATCCCTCGATCAGCGCTGTCTCCCGGGTGTCGGGTGCGGGCCGGCCAATGTCGCCTTCCCTCTCGAACAGCCCCAGCAGCCCGGCCGATTCCTTGAGCTGCCCCGCCCTACCCTCGCCGGCCAGCCGGTGCAGAATGGCCATCGCCCCGGGGATATTGAGATCGGAAGCAAGGGCATCGACAAATTCCGGTGCCGGCTGGTCGGTGCTGTCCTGCTCGCCGCTGCCGAGACACCGCCGCCACTTGTCGAGCGTTCTGGCGCTTTCCTCGAGCCGTCTTGCCGTCCAGTCCAGCGGGCTGCGGTAATGGGCCGACAGCAGGGTGAGCCGAATGGCGTCGCCATCGACATCGCGGTCCAGCATCTCCCTGACCGTCAGGATATTGCCGATGCTCTTGGCCATTTTCTGCCCCTCTACCCGCAGCATGCCGTTATGCAGCCAGTAGCGGGCAAAGCCCGAGCCGGGATGGCCGCAGCGACTTTGCGCAACTTCATTCTCGTGATGCGGAAACACCAGATCCATGCCGCCGGCATGGATGTCGAAATCCTCGCCAAGTAGCCGGGCGCTCATGGCCGAGCACTCGATGTGCCAACCCGGCCGCCCCCTGCCCCAGGGCGAGTCCCATCCCGGGATGGCATCCGAAGACGGTTTCCACAGCACGAAATCGACCGGACTCCTCTTGTAGGGTGCCACCTCGACCCTGGCGCCGGCGATCATGTCATCCGGCGATTTCCGGCCGAGTTTGCCGTAATCGCCGTAGGTCTGCACGTCGAACAGCACGTGGTCCTCGGCCAAATAGGCAAAGCCGTCATCGACCAGCCTGGTGATCAACGCGATCATGTCGGGCACGAATTCGGTGGCTCTCGGCTCGAATTCCGGCGGGCGAACCGACAGGGCCCGCATGTCCTCATGGTACCAGGTGATGGTCTCGTCGGTGATGGATTTGACGATGTCGATGATTGGCCGGGCATCGCCCTTGCGGCGCAGATCGGCGGCCCTGGCATTGATCTTGTCATCGATGTCCGTGATGTTGCGGACATAGACCACCTGGTCGGGCCCGTAGGTGAAGCGCAGCAGCCGGTAGAGAACATCGAACACCACCGCCGGGCGGGCGTTGCCGATATGGGCCCGGTCATAGACCGTCGGTCCGCACAGATACATGCGGACCCGTTTCTCGTCGATCGGCCGAAACCTCTCCCGCCGTCCGGAGGCGGTGTTGTGGAATTCCAGCTCTGTCATGTCTTGCTCAACAATCAACTCCGGCCGCCGGGCCTGTCGATTCTGTTCGGTATGTAAAGGAGAAACGGCCCGGCTGTTCTGTCAGCGGGTAATGATGGCAATGATGCCAATATTGCATTGTGCCAAATTCATGAACGGGTGTATGGACCGATTTCCGTCGGCTTTCAACCGGATTTCGCGGCCGGCACCACCCCATTCCGACACCCGGCAACGATATGCGACTGGCAAACCGGATCATGAAGATGCATGGCACCGACTCCGGTGCGTGGGAGCCCTTTTTCCGGGCCCGGGCCATGAAGGAAGCCGGCACCCCGGTTTGTGACCTGACCGTCGGCGACCATGACATTCCGACCGACCCGTCGATCCTGGACGAAATGGCCCGAAGCGCCGCCGGCGGCAAGACCGGCTATACCGCCATACCCGGAATCACGTCGCTGAGGCAGGCGGTCGCCAGTCGAATCGAACGGCGAACCGGCATTCCCACCGGCGTCGAGAATGTCATGATCACCAATGGCGGCCAGGGTGCGCTGATTGCATCGCACCTGGCAATGCTGAACCCCGGCGACCGGGCACTGTTCCTCGACCCCTACTACCCAACCTACCCGGGAACCATCTTGGCGGCCGGCGGAATTCCGGTGCCGGTGTCAACCGATCCGGCGGACGAATTCCGGCCCGACCCGGAAGCCCTGGAGGTCGCAGCCGTCGGCGCCCGCAGCCTCCTGTTCAATTCGCCAAACAATCCCACCGGCACCGTTTATCCCGCCGAGACCATCCGGCTCCTTGCCGACACCGCCACGAGACATGATCTCTGGGTGGTTTCGGACGAGGTCTACGACACGCAACTCTGGTCCGGTCAGCACATTTCCATACGCACAATGCCGGGTATGGCCGAGCGGACATTCGTCATCGGTTCCATGTCCAAGGCTTACGCCATGACCGGCTCGCGGGTCGGCTGGCTCGCCGGCCCGGCTGCAATCATGGAGGCGCTGGAGACGCTGCTGACGGTGGTAACCTTCGGGGTGCCGGAATACATCCAGGAAGCGGCGCGCTTCGCCCTTGAACAGGGTCGCCCGTTCGAAGAGCGGATTGCCGCACCCTTCCGGGAGCGGGCGCGGGTGGCCATGGCCTGCCTTGCGAGGCAGCAAACGGTGGTGGCAGTGCCGCCGCGGGGCGCCATGTACCTGATGCTGAACATCAGTGCCACGGGCATGAGCGGTCGCGAATTTGCCATGCATCTCCTTGAGATCGAGGGGATTGCCGTCATGCCCGGCGAGAGTTTTGGCAGCCAGGCGGCGGGGCATGTGCGGGTGGCCCTGACCGTGCCGGCAAACGAGCTTGGCGATGCCATCGGCCGGTTGGCCTCGCTGGCCGGCAGGCTGGCCGCCAGCCGCAAGCCCGGGGCAGGATGATCGGGGCCGGGGCAGTGCTGGCCATCCGGCTGGCGGCGGCCGGCAGTTGCGCCTGGTCGGACTGATCGAGGGAGGGATTTGGTGCGGTACGAGGATCTCGGATACTGGTCCGAACGGGTCGGGAAATGGGCGGCGGACTACCATGCCACCATCAGGGACCGGCCGGTTCGTTCGGCGTGCCGGCCCGGTGACATTGCCCGGCAGATCCCGCCCCTGGCGCCGGAACAGCCGGAGGAGATGAACAGGATCCTGGCCGACTTCGAGCGGATCATTCCCGACGGCATGACCCACTGGCAGCACCCCCGCTTCATGGCGTATTTTCCGGCCAACGCGGCTCCGGCATCGATCATCGCCGAACAACTCGTCAATTCAATGGCTTGCAACTGCATGTTGTGGCAAGCCTCACCGGCGGCGACCGAGCTGGAATCGATGATGGTCGGCTGGCTGCGGGCGGCGCTGGGACTGCCGGCGCACTTCACCGGGTTGATCCATGACACCGCCACCGTGGCCACTTTCTGCGCGGTGTTGACCATGCGGGAGCGGGCACTGGATTGGGCAGGCAACCGGCAGGGGCTGAAGGACCAGCCGCGGCTGCGCATCTACGCCTCGGGCGAGAACCACAACTCGGTCGACCGGGCGGTGCGATTTGCCGGCATTGGCGAAGACAATCTGGTCAAGGTCGCAACCGATGACACGCTGGCGATGGATGTGGCGGCGCTGCAAGCGGCGATCGAGGCGGATCTTGCCCGGGGGTTTGTCCCGGCCGGTGTGGTGATCTGCGTTGGCGGTACCGCCAACGGTGCTTGCGATCCCTGCGGCGACATCATCGAACTGGCCCGATCGCACGGTCTCTATACCCATGTCGATGCGGCCTGGGCCGGCTCGGCGATGATTTGCCCCGAATTCCGCGGCATGTGGCAAGGGGTCGAGAATGCCGATTCGGTGGTGGTGAATGCGCATAAATGGCTTGGCGCACAGCTCGAATGCTCGGTGCAATTTCTTGCCGACCCGGCACCGCAACTGGCGACGATGGGAATGCAGGCCGAATACCTGCAGACCGACAACGCCAGCGGGGTGACCGATTTCAGCGAGTTGACCCTGCCGCTTGGACGCAGGTTCCGGGCGCTGAAGCTCTGGTTCGTGCTGCGTGCCTGCGGGCTCGAGGGGTTGCGGGAGATGATTCGCAACCATGTCGCGTGGATACGATCGGTGCAGGCGCGCTTCGAGGCCGACCCGGATTTCGAGATCGTCTCGCAATCGAGGCTGGCCATGTTCACCTTCCGCTACGATCCCGGGCATGGCAATCCGGACGAATTGACGGCATCGCTCGTGAACCGGATCAATGATGACGGGCGGATATTCCTGACCCGGGCAAGTTGCGGCGGCAAGACGGTGATCCGCGTGGTTGCCGGGGCCTTCGAATGCACGCAGGAGGATGTCAGCGAGGCCTACCGGGTGACCAGGGCCGTCGCCGATTCGCTGCCATTTGACCGCTCGGCGAAATGATGTCAGATGGTCTTGCATTTCCTCCCGGACGGTGATTGCAATTGCCGTCCCTGGATACGCTGCCTGAATTCTAGGAGGCCTTGCCGGCATGAGTGGACGTATTGGCGTGATCGGGCTTGGCAACATGGGCTCGGGCCTGGCCCTGAACCTGGTCAAGGCCGGGTTTGAGACCACCGGCTTCGACCTGTCGGAAGACCGCATGCAGGCCCTCCGCGACATGGGCGGAATTGCCGCCGACAATGCCGGCGGTGCTGGACAGGGCGCCGATGCGGTGTTCGTCATGGTGATGAACGGACAGCAGGCGCGGTCGGTAATCCTTGGTCCCGACGGTCTTGCTGCGACCATGCGGCCACCGGCGACAATCATCATGACCGCAACCATTACCGCCAGCGAGGTGCGGGAGATCTGGACGGCGCTGGCTCCGACCGGGATTCGCCTCATCGATGCCCCGGTCAGCGGCGGCTTTCCCGGCGCCCAATCCGGCACGCTGACGATGATGGTGGCGGCCGATGACGTCACGCTCGAGGACAACCGGCGGGTGCTGGAGGCGGTGGGGCAGACGATCCACCATGTCGGTGCCGAACCCGGAATGGGGCAGACGGTCAAGGCATGCCTGCAGTCACTGATCGGCTCGATCATGACCGCAACCTTCGAGGCAAGCGTGCTGGCCGGCCGGGCAGGGGTCGATGCCGATGTGCTCTACAAGGTGTTCTCGACCTCCAATGGCGCCTGCGTCTCCGGCATAACCGCGCTGGAGAACATCATCGCCGGACGATTCAGCGAGACCGGCAGCCATATTGCCACCATGTACAAGGACATGTCGATCGCCATGGACCTTGCCCGCGAACAGGGCGTGCCGCTGTTCACGGCCGCGGCTGCCATGCAATTGTTCCAGGCGGGCATCACCCGGCACCCGGATGGCGACAACTGGGCCGTGACCAGGATTACCGAAGAGATCGTCGGGACCGGCCTGCGATCCCGGCCGGCGTAAACGATGAAACTTGGTGTCATTTGCGACGGCATCAGCCGCGACCTTGACCATGCGCTGAGGGTGATGACCGAATTCGGGCTGGAATATGCCGAATTGCAGTATGTTGGCGACAAGGAGATTGGCGACCAGGATACAGGCGAAGTCAGGAAGATCGGACAACTCATTGATAAACATGGCAAAAGACTGTCATGCCTGTCCCGGCACCTGTTTGCCGGCACCACGGTTGCAAACCGGCCCGGTGATGCGCTTCACCAGGAGCACATGGAGCATCTGAAACGGGTGATCGACATGGCGCATCTCCTCGGCTCGCCCCTGGTCCGGATCATGACCCCGAAGAAGGAGGCCATCCTGTGGGGCGAAGGCGGGGCCGAGATCTGGAATGTTGCCGGCGGCGCCTGGGATGCCACCGTTGCGCTGATGCGGCCGGCCATCGAACTTGCCCGCCGGGAAGGGATGACGCTGGCGGTCGAGACCGGGAACGGCACCATGATTCACTCCGGCTACACTGCTCGCCGGTTGATCGACGACCTCGATGCCGTCGACGTCCTGAAGGTGCTGTGGGACCCGGCAAATTGCTGCTGGTGCCACGATGTCGCCCATCCCGACGCCTATGAGGAGGTGAAAAGCGATTATCTCGGCCATGTTCATCTCAAGGATGTCATCGTCGACACCCCCCGGTCGCTGCTCAGGGTGGTCCGGTTCGGCGACGGGCAGTTGGGACCGCTATTCGAGGATATTGCCGATGCATTGCGCGGCGATTCCTATGACGGCGTGATTTCCCTCGAAAGTGTCTTCCATCCGGGCAACGGCAATTTCGAAGACGGCTTCCGCTCCTGCATCGGCGAATTCAGGCGAATCTACACCTGAACCCCGGATGGCCCGGCCTGCACCCGGCCTTCGGCGCCACCGGCCGGGCCCTCATAGCCATCGGAAACGCGGTACATCTTCCGACCCTGCCCCGGATTGCCAACCGGCGCATGGCGGCGGCGAGTTTCTTCTTGTGAATTTCACGCAAATGTCCGATTCGACCGGGGAAGGTCCAACACAGGTTTGATGGAAGGCTTGCATGGCTGTCAATCCCGGAATCCAGGCGGTGACCGAGCGCATCCGCCGCCGCAGCGCCAGCGAGCGTGCCCGCTATGTCGAGCGGATGCAGCAGGCGCAGCGCAAGGGCGTGGCCCGGGCGCATTTGTCATGCGGCAACCAGGCCCATGCCTATGCGGCGACTGGCGACGACAAGGGCAGGCTGGCCGCGGCCGAGGCCCCCAATATCGGCATCATCACCGCCTATAACGACATGCTGTCCTCGCATCAGCCCTATGAGCGTTTTCCAACGGTGATCCGGGAAGCTGCCCGACAGGCCGGCGCCACCGCCCAGGTGGCCGGCGGCGTTCCGGCCATGTGCGACGGGGTCACCCAGGGGCAGCCGGGGATGGAGTTGTCGCTGTTCTCGCGCGATGTCATTGCCATGGCAGCGGCGGTGGCGCTGAGCCACAATACCTATGATGGCGCCCTCTTCCTCGGGGTCTGTGACAAGATCGTGCCGGGGCTGGTGATGGCCGCCGCCACCTTCGGTCACCTGCCGGCGGTGTTTGTCCCATCCGGGCCGATGACATCGGGGTTGGCCAATGACCGCAAGTCACGCATCCGGCAACAACATGCCACCGGCGAAATCACCCGGGCCGAGTTGATGAAGGCCGAGATGGCCTCCTATCATGGTCCGGGAACCTGCACCTTTTACGGCACCGCCAATTCCAACCAGATGCTGATGGAGTTTATGGGGTTGCATCTTCCGGGCGCATCCTTTGTCAATCCGGGCACGGAACTGCGCGACGCCCTGACCTCGGCCGCCACGTTGCGGGTTGCCGAATTGACGGCGCTTGGCGACGATTACCGTCCGACCTGGCAGATCCTGGACGAGCGCGCCTTCGTCAACGGCATGGTCGGGCTGATGGCATCCGGCGGCTCCACCAATTTGGTGCTGCACCTGCCGGCCATGGCGCGGGCGGCCGGAATCATCCTCGACATCGAGGATTTTGCCGAGATATCGGCCGTGGTGCCGCTGCTGGCGCGGGTCTATCCGAACGGCCTGGCAGATGTGAACCATTTCCATGCCGCCGGGGGACTCGGCTTCCTCGTGGCGGAGCTGCTCGATGCCGGGCTTCTGCACGAGGACGTGCTGACCGTGGCCGGGCGGGGGTTGCGGACCTATGCCACCGAGCCGGTGATGGCGGATGGCGGCCTCGAATGGCACCCTGGCAGCCGAAGCTCTGAAAACGAGGGAATTCTCCGGCCGCATTCCTCGCCTTTCTCGCCGACCGGCGGCATCCGGGCCATTTCGGGCAATGTCGGCCGGGGCATCCTCAAGCTGTCCGCGGTCAGCCCCGAACACCGCGTCACCAGGGCGCCGGCCCGGATCTTCGAGGACCAGCATCAGGTTCGTGAGGCGTTCAGGGCCGGCGAACTCGATGGCGACCACATCGTGGTGATCCGGCACCAGGGCCCCCGGGCAAACGGAATGCCGGAGCTTCACGCCCTGACCCCGCTGCTCTCGGTCTTGCTTGACCGCGGGCACAAGGTGGCGCTGGTCACAGATGGCCGCATGTCGGGCGCTTCCGGGAAGGTGCCGGCGGTCATCCACGTCACGCCGGAAGCCGCCGATGGCGGAATGCTGGCGAGGTTGCAGGATGGCGATCCGATGCTTCTCGATGCCGATGCCGGCGTGCTTGATGTCCTCGACGAAAAGGCGCTTGACCGACCGCCGCCGCCCCCGCCCGGACCGGATGCCGGAGGGGCCGGGCGCGAATTGTTCAAGCTGTTTCGCCGGCATGCGGCTCCATCGACGGCAGGTGCCAGCGTGCTGTTCGAGGAGGCCGCCGGGTGACACCGTCCGAGATGCAGCAGGCGCTGGCCCGGATTTGCGGCCCCGTGGCGGTCATTCCGGTGCTGGAGATCGAGAATGAGCGGGATGCCGAGCCGATTGCCTCGGCCCTGGTCGAGGGCGGGCTGCCGATCATCGAGGTGACGCTTCGAACCGGGGCCGCCCTTGCGGCAATCTCCCGCATCGCGGCCATGGATGGCTGCACGGTTGGTGCCGGCAGCCTGCTGACCCCCTCGCATGCCGCCGCCGCCCGACAGGCCGGGGCCGAATTCGGCGTCTCACCCGGTGCCTCCGATCTGCTGCTGGAGTCGTGCTGCCGGGAGCGGCTTCCCCTCCTGCCGGGAGCGGCAACCGCCACGGAGATCATGCGACTGCAGGAGGCAGGATTCGGCCTGGTGAAGTTTTTTCCGGCCGAAGCTGCCGGCGGCTGCCGGGCCTTGAAGGCATTGTCGGGACCCTTGCCGGCAACCAGGTTCTGTCCGACTGGCGGCATTACCGCCTGCCTGGCACCGGACTATTTGGCGCTGCCCAATGTCGCCTGTGTCGGCGGCTCGTGGGTGGCGCCCGGCGAGGCGGTACGAGCCCGTGACTGGACAGCCATCCGCGACCTGGCCCGCACCGCGGCGTCGATGGCCGGTCACTGAGGCCGGATTGCGTCAACGCATGCAGGAGACTGCGCCAGCAGCAGGCGGAGGGGAGAAGGCCTTCGTGATTGCCGATATCGGCGGTACTAATTCCCGGCTTGGCCTGAGCCGGAATGGCAGCTGCATCGACAGCTCGGTCAGGCGATTTCTAAACGGCAACCATGCCAGTTTCGAGGAGCTGCTGGCCGACTACCTGGATACAACCGTCACCGGACCGATTTCCGGGATCTGCGTGGCGGCGGCCGGTCCGGTGGAGGCTGGCCGGGCCCGCATGACCAATGTCGACTGGACCATCGAGGCGAACCAACTGCGTCGGGTGGCCGATTGTCGGTCATCGGCAATCATTAATGACCTGACGGCGATGGGTCACGGCCTGCAACTGGTTGCCGGAGACAATCACCTGCAGGTGGTGGCGAGGGACCGGCAGCCCGATGAACATGGGCAGGCAGCCGGCAAGCGTTTGCTGGTCAATGTCGGAACCGGTTTCAACATCGCCCTGGTGGTCGCTGCGCCGTCCGGCTGGATCGTATCCGATTCCGAATCCGGCCGGATCACGCTGCCGGTCCGGTCGGACCAGGATTACTCGCTGAAACGCTTCATCGAGCAGCAATCAGGCTATGCCGGGCTGGAGGATGCACTGTCCGGGCGAGGCCTGGCAAACATTCACGCATGGGTGTGCAGCAACTCGGGTGCGGCGCTTCCCGAAGGCCTGCCGGACGACTTGCCGTCACCGGGTGCCTCCCCGGAATGGCGCGAGGCCAGCCGAATCCTGGTCCGCCTGCTTGGAGTGGTGGTTGGCGACCTGGCCCTGGCGAACATGCCGACCGGGGGAATCTACCTTGTCGGCGGTGTCGCCACCGGGCTTGCCGACATGCTGGAGGGAGCGGAATTCGCCAAGGCGTTCCACGACAAGGGCGATTATTCGGAGTTCATGCGGAGATTCCCGGTTTCGCTCATAACCGACGATCTCCTGGCTCTCAGGGGGTGCGCCGCCTTCAGCCTGACCATGTGAACATGCCTGCCGCTGGCCCGGCGGCAAATCGCGGTCCGCCCTGCGACCGATTTTCGTTGACGATGTCGCGGCACGATATGGAATTGTTGTGGCGATTTTCATGAACCGGCGCGAAACTGGCACCTGGTCCCGTCCACAATGGCCAGGCCGGTCGGCTGCCACCAGGTTCGATGTGCAACACGAGATAGAGAAGCCCGACAACATCAGATACTGGGTCAATGACCGCCCGCCCTGGTCGGTTACCTTGATTGCATCGGTGCAGCAGGTGGCGCTGCTCGGCTCGATCATGACCATTTCGGTTCTGCTTGGCCAGACATTCGGCCTCGATGATGTCGGGCGGAGCAATCTTGTCACCATCACCATGATCTGCGCCGGGGTCGGCGTCATGCTGCAGGCACTGAACCGCCACGGAATTGGCAGTGGCCTGTTCCTGCCGGTTCACACCTCTGCGGCGGCGTTTCCGGCGATGTCCCTGGCCGCGCAGTTCGGTGGCCTGGGCCTGGCATTCGGCATGCTGAGCGTTGTCGGCGCCGTGCAGTTGCTGCTCAGCCGGTTCATCCTGAAACTGCGGCGGCTATTCCCGGTCGAGATCGCTGGCCTGGCGGTGTTGATCATCGGCATGGAGGTCGGGCATATCGGCATCCAGAACATCTTCGGCATCGGACTCGAATCGGCCGGTGAGTGGACTCACCAGGTTCTCGGCCTGGCCACGCTCGGCCTCATCATCGCCATTACCGTGTGGTGTCCGCCAATCATCAAGCCATTTGCGGTCATTGCCGGCCTGATCAGCGGGCAGTCGGTGGCGTTTGCACTGGGCCTGGTGGATGACCATTTCCTGGAACTCATTTTCAACGCCAAGCCGTTTGCCATACCGCCCCTGACCTATTTTGGCTGGTCGTTCGACTGGCGGCTGATCCCCAATTTTGCCGTGGTCGGCGTGGCGCTGTCCTGCAACTGCTTCGCCATTACCGTCATCGCCCAGCAATCCGTCGATTCCGGCTGGGACCGGGCCGACATGGAAGGAATCAAGCGGTCGCTGGCATCGGAAGGCCTGACCAACTGCCTGGCATCGCTGTTCAACGGGGTCACGCAAACTGCATCGGGGCCGGCAGTCGGACTGGCACAGTCATCCGGCATCGTCAGTCGGATGGTGTCATTCGCGGCCGGTGGAATGCTGGTGCTGCTGTCTTTCTTCCCGATCGTTCCGGCGGTCTGGACCAGCCTGCTCCCTGCCGTGCTTGGCGCGACCCTGGCCTTTGTCGGCGCCTTCATCGTCCTGACCGGGATCCAGATCCTGACGCTGCCGCTGCTGGACAGCCGCCGCAGGATCACCCTGGGGGTTGCCATCATCTGCGGGATTGGTTCCGAAACGATTTCGCACGCCCTGGGAGGGGGGCCGACAATGATCCATCCGATCGCCTCCACCCCGCTGACCACGTCGATGACGGTAGCGATCTTCCTCAACGCCGCCTTCCTGATTCGGAACCGAAAGACACGACAGCAGGTTGTCGAACTGACGGGCGACTGGTCGGATGAGGTGGCCGACCGGATCTGGAACCTGGCCCGAAGCTGGGGCACCAGGCCGGAGATCGCCAGGCGGCTTGAAACGGTGGCCAATGAAGTGATTGATGTCGTTGCCCATCACGACCTCCTCGAGGGCGACAGGCAGGTCTTCCTGGCAGCGAAATTCGATGATCTCGGCTGCACCCTGACCATCTCCTATCTGGGCAAGGGTTTCGCACTGGCCGAACAACCTCCCGACCCGGAGGAAATGCTCGAGAATCCCGATGCGGTCCGCGATCTCGCCGGCTACATCATCAGGAACCTGGCCGACCAGGCGGTGATCACGGTCCGGGACAGGATGATCGATGTCCATCTCGTATTCGATGCCTGAATTGCCGGCCGTCTGCACATCATCACGGGAGGAGGAGCCCACCTTCATGGACATGACCTGCCGGCTTCGTGGAGCCGGGTCGAGGCAGGTGCCAGCCCCGGAATTGCATCACCCGAATCCTGGCCAGGCCATTCCCGGTTGCACAGCCTGCCCGCGCGGGCAGCGGCGCCGGCTTGATTTTCGGCGTGGCTGGGCTAAACATGCCTGATCTCGAGGGGGCGGCGACAATGGTTCAACATGCCGGCGGGCGCTATCGCCATCCACGCGATTCCTACACCGCGCTGCTCGATCCGGATCTTGGCGGTTGCAGACGGACATTGTCCGACGAAACCGGCCGGTTCAACCTGACCCATCATCAGACCATGGCCCGATCCCTGGCTCAATGGCGGCAATGCCTGGCGACCTTCGCATATCCATTTCTCGGTCATTGGTCACAGCTTCGTGCAGCGCCTGGTGACCCAGATGTATTTCAAGGGCGATCCACTGATCGCCATGTACCCGATCTTCGGCACCATTCCCATGGATTGCCGTGCCTACCGGTTCGACATCGTCCTGCAGGGCCCGAAGGAGACGGTATTCCTTGATATCTGAGACGAGCCCGTGCCTGAATTCCTGAGCCTGCGCGAAGCCGTGCACGAGAACATCGCCAGCGGAGACATGGCCGCCTTCGAGGGGTTTACCCATCTCATACCCTACGCGGCGGCACATGAGGTCATCCGATCCGGGGTCACCGGCCTGACCGTGGTCAGGATGACACCGGATGTCATCTATGATCAGCTGATCGGGATGGGCCGGGTGCGCAAGATGATATTCTCCTATGCTGGCAATCCGGGAGTAGGATTGCTGCGGCGGTTCCGCGACGCCGTCGAGAAAGGTTGGCCGGAGCAGATCAAGATCGAGGAGCATTCGCATGCGGCGCTGGCCAATGCCTACGCCTCCGGCGCTTCGGGGCTGCCATGCGCGGTCTTTCGCGGCTACCAGGGCGTCGAACTGACCGAGGTGAACCAGAATATCCGCCATGTCGAGTGCCCGTTTACCGGCGAACGCCTGGCCGCCGTGCCCTCGATCAATCCCGACGTGACCTTCATCCATGCCCAGCAGGCAGACCGGAAGGGAAATGTCCTGCTCGAGGGAATTCTCGGTGTGCAGAAGGAGGCAGTGCTGGCCGCAAGGCGGGCGGTGGTGACCGTCGAGCAAATCGTCGAGAAATTCGACGCGCATCCGAATGCCTGCGTGTTGCCGGCCTGGACCATCTCGGCCATCTGCCAGGTGCCTGGCGGCGCCCACCCATCCTATGCCCATGGCCACTACCGGCGGGACAATGCATTCTACCGGCAATGGGACCGCATTGCCGCCGACCGGCAGCGATTTTGCCAGTGGATGGAGGAACATGTCATCGAGGAGGACCCGTCGGTCTTCGAATCGCGCGCTGGCGGGGCGGGGCTTCGGCTATGACCACGGACCAGTATACCGCCGACGAAATGATGATCATCGCCGCCTCCAGGGAGTTGGCCAATGATGATGTCTGCTTTGTCGGCATCGGCGCCCCGTCGGCGGCCTGCAACCTGGCGCGGCTGACGCATGCGCCGGATATCACCCTGATCTACGAATCGGGAACGATCGGCACCGCACCCGACATCCTGCCGCTGTCCATCGGCGATGGCGAATTGTGCGATACCGCCCTGTCGACGGTTCCGGTTACCGAGATGTTTCGATACTGGCTGCAGGGCGGGAGGATCACCGTCGGGTTTCTCGGCGCCGCGCAACTTGACCGGTTCGGCAATCTCAACACCACCGTGATCGGCGCCTACGGGGAGCCGTCGGTCCGATTGCCGGGCGGTGGCGGTGCACCGGAAATCGCCACCCAGTGCCAGAAGACATTCATCGTCATGAAGCAGGGACGCCGCAGCTTTGTCGACAGGATCGATTTCTTCACCTCCTTCGGGTTCGGACGGGGCGGCAATCACCGGGCCGAGCTCGGGATCACGACCAGGGGACCGGTGCTGCTGGTGACCGATTTGGCGGTTTGGCGACCGGACCCCGTGACCGGCGAGTTCATGGTCCATTCCTTGCACCCGGGAACGGGCCGCGACGCCATCGGCGAGACGGTCGGCTGGCCGGCCCGATTCGTCGATGAACCTGACATCACCCCGGAACCGGAGAAATTCGAACTCGAGATCCTGCGAGACTTGCAGAAACGGACACGCGACGCCCATTCACGAAGCCCGGGGAGCTGACATGACCGAGGCATTCATCTGCGATTACACCCGGACCCCGATCGGCCGTTTCGGCGGTTCGCTGGCCACCGTCAGAACCGATGATCTCGGCGCCGTTCCCATGCGGGAGTTGCTGCGAAAAAACCCGGGCATCCCGCCCGCGGAAATCGACGAGGTTCATCTTGGCTGCGCCAACCAGGCCGGCGAGGACAATCGCAATGTGGCCAGGATGTCGGCATTGCTGGCCGGGTTGCCGACCAGCGTTCCGGCATCGACCATCAACCGGCTATGCGGGTCGGGAATGGATGCGGTGCTGGTGGCAGCCCGGATGATCGGCACCGGGGACGCGGAACTGGTCATTGCCGGCGGCGTTGAAAGCATGACACGTGCGCCCCTCGTCATGCCGAAATCTTCCAGAGCCTATTCCCGGGAGGCGGAGATTTACGACACGACAATCGGCTGGCGCATGGTGAACCCGCGTCTTCGTGACCAGCATGGAACCGAGTCCATGCCGGAAACGGCAGAAAACGTTGCCGATGCGTATTCGATCAGCCGCGAGGACCAGGACGGCTTTGCCCTGTGGTCACAGGAGAAGGCGGCCGCCTCCCGGGAGCGACTGGCCGGCGAAATCACCCCGGTCATCGTGCCCCGGGCCCGAGACGAGCCCCTGACCGTCGCAATTGACGAACACCCGCGGGACACATCGCTGGAGGCGCTGGCCGGGCTTCCGACGCCATTTCGCAGCCCGGGCACGATTACGGCCGGCAATTCATCCGGCATCAATGACGGGGCAGCGGCGCTGCTGCTTTCGTCCGGCGCCGCCATGCGCCGGCACGGCCTGACGCCGCTGGCCCGCATACTCGGCGGTGCCACAATTGGCGTGGAGCCAAGGGTCATGGGCATCGGACCGGCCCCGGCCACCGGCAAGCTGATGACCCGGTTGGGGCTGACGCTTGATGCCTTCGATGTCATCGAATTGAACGAAGCCTTTGCCAGCCAGTGCCTCGCGGTCATGCGCCAGCTTGGACTCGACGACCGGGACGAGCGCGTCAACCCGAACGGAGGTGCTATTGCCTTGGGTCACCCGCTCGGAATGTCAGGCGCGCGCATAACCGGCACCGCGGCGCTCGAATTGGCGGCAACCGGCAAGTCACGGGCACTGGCAACCATGTGTATCGGCGTCGGCCAGGGCATTGCCATCGCCCTCGAAGCAGCGTGAAGATGTATTGTGTCCGACGCCGACGGCGCCAATCCAGGGCTGCCCCGGACCTGGAGGCACGCCGGAAATTTGCGCCACCTTCCGTCATCGGCCGCATGCTGTCATTTGAATCGGCGCTCACCGACGCGCCGTGCGCCGGAGGATAAATCACCGTCGGCGCCTGCCGGCAGGGCAAGGACGTCCTGGACCGGTTCGAGCCGGATCTTGCGCGATTGCACGCAGCAGCCTCCCGCGACGGCGTGATGGTGCCGGAGCCGGTTCGGCAGATCAGGGATCGGATGCCAGTCAATTACCAGGCGGCGTTGCACCGCGGTGCAACCGGCCAGGATTTGGTCGACACAGCGCTGTCGATGGCGCTGGCCGAGTATCACCACATGCTGGGAGACCGCTTGCGGGCGGTCGTTGCCCGGCTTGCCGAAAGCCGCGCCAGCCGGGAGACCGCCGCCCGGACCAGGATGAAGGAGGAGGCCGTCAACCAACCTCCCGCCGAATCAACGCCTGGCGCAGCGGGCTCGCCCCCGACTGCTCAGAACTGCCCAAATGGCAGGACCGGGTCTCGCTGTTGCAGCTTGCAGGACCAATTGGCACCCGGCAGGCAATGCCGCTCGGAAATGCCGACAGGTTTGCCGCCCACATGGCCCGGGAACTGGAATTGCCGGAACCGGAGCATGGCTTGCACACCGATCGCAGCCACCTTGCGGCCTACTGTTCCCAGCGCAGCGGGCTCAGAGTGGAATGCTCGGCAGGTTCGGCCAGGAGCCTTGCCTGGTGGCGCAGGCGGGCGAAATCGACGTTGCCAGCGGTGGTGCCTCGTCCTCGAAACCGGGAAAGAACAACCCGGCGGTGGCAGAAAACCTGGTCGCCCTGGCACGTTTCAACGGGGTTCTGGTCCCCGGCATGCACCAGGCGCCCATCCATGAACAGGAACGCTCGGGCTCGGCCTGGATGCTCCTGCCGCAAATTTGCATGGCGACCGCCGCCGCATTTTGGCAAGCCAGCATGGCAATTGCCAGCTTTCACGGGCCCGCCGACCCGACCAATGACGACATTTCCCGACCCTGGAGAAGCCTGGTGGAGCCGAGGGGAATCGAACCCCTGACCTCGTCATTGCGAACGACGCGCTCTCCCGACTGAGCTACGGCCCCATGCCGGCGGTTCTGCAATCTTGACCCCGCACTGTCAAGTATCGACAGTAGCGCGAAAGCGCGCGGTCCTGGCGGTTTGACGCGCTCTTGAGGACCATGACGGCATCGGTAGAAGTGCAACAGTCCCTCGATCTGTCATGGCTGTTGTTCCCTCCCTGCAATCGCGCTGCATCGGGGAGCCATTCCCGGGCCAGTCTGAGGGCCTGCCAGGCCCGGCGGCCATCACCTCCGCCAAGCGGGCCCGGTCACCGGTGGTCCCTGCAGGAATCGATCCAGCAAAGGGGAGTGGAACGGTCATTTGTCGGTGATTCCATTCCCGGTTTCGCAATCTTCCGGAACCCTTGCGGGCCTTGACATCGACCTATTTCCGAGTAGTTGACTCGGGTTTGTTCCCCGTTGTTCAATCGGGAGGATGGCATTCGGGTGGTACCCTGGTGAAATTCGACATGATGAACATTCGGCACGCCTCCCTGGCGCCGCTGCCTTTGCGACTGCCCCCACCTGGCTCCCGACTGGCGACCTGGTCGGGCCGGTTGTTGCCGGCAGCTGTGAACCGGTGGCGGTGAGTTCCTGCCATTCCGGCCGCCTGGCGGAATGCCGGGGCGGTGCCTGGTGCATCAAGGGGATGCCGGTTGCCTGAATTGACCGGTACAGCGTGCATGACGGGCCTGGCCGCCGGCGGGCGGACGGCGGTGAGGGTCATGGGCCGGGCGGCATGGACATGACCGGGTCACGGCCGATCAGGGCGCACGAGGTCGGCGCGTTGCTGGTTGCCGCGGTGGTGATGCTGCCGACCGCCATCGTTGCCGGGTCACTGTTCCTGGCCGGCAGCGGCGAGGTCTGGAGTCATCTGCGCCAGACGGTCCTTGCCGATTATATCGTGAACTCGACAGTTCTTGTCTGCGGGGTGGTGGCACTGTCATGCTTCCTGGGAATTCCCGCCGCCTGGTTCACCTCGATGTGTGACTTCCGTCTCCGGCGGGTATTTGTCTGGCTGTTGCCGCTGCCCCTTGCCATGCCGGCCTATATCGTCGCCTACACCTATACCGGGTTGCTTGACTATTCGGGACCGGTGCAATCGATGCTTCGGGAAAGTTTCGGCTGGGGCAGGAACGATTACTGGTTTTTCGAGATCAGGTCGCTTGGCGGTGCCGCGGCCATGATCGGATTTGTTCTCTACCCCTACGTGTATCTCCTGTGCCGGACGTCCTTCCTCGAACGTTCGTTAAAGACGGTGGAGATCAGCAGAACGCTGGGCAACAGCGTGCTGCGGAGCTTCCTGGTGCTGTCCCTGCCCCTGGCCAGGCCGGCCATTGCCGCCGGGGCGGCGCTGGTGGCCATGGAAACCCTGGCCGATTACGGAACCGTGTTCCATTTCGGCGTCAACACCTTCACCACCGGGATTTTCAAGGTCTTCTACGGACTCGATGACTCGGTCGTCGCCCTGCAATTGTCGGCCATGCTCCTGGGTGCGATTGCCTTGCTGCTGACCTGCGAGAGACTGGCCCGCCATCGGGCCCGCTACGATGCAACCATGGGCAACTTCCCGCACAGCAGGCTACCACTGTCGAGGCGTTCCACGGTGCTGGCATGGCTGTTCTGCGGCCTGCCGGTGTTTCTCGGCTTCCTGCTGCCGGTCTCGATCCTGCTGAAATGGGCGGTGCTCGATTTCGGCTGGAACCTGGTAGGCTTTGCCGCCGATGCCTGGAACTCGCTGCTCCTGGCCGGCCTGGCGGCCACGATATCGGTCACGCTGGCGATGGTGCTGGGTTATGCAAACCGGGCCACGCACCGCAAATCGGTGCAGATGGCGGTAAGCCTGTCCAGCCTCGGTTATGCAATTCCGGGAACCATCATCGCCGTCGGGCTGCTCGGCCCACTGGTCTGGGTCGATCACCGGCTGATTGGTCTGGCCAGGGATGCATTCTCGGTTGATATCGGTTTGGTGTTTTCCGGCAGCATTGCCGCCCTGCTCTATGCCTACACGGTCCGGTTCATGGCCGTGTCCTTCGGGGCCGTCACCGCCGGCATGGAGAAGATCAAGCCGACCCTCGACTACTCGGCCCGCTCCCTCGGCAAGAAACCGCACCAGGTGCTGATGACGGTACATCTGCCGCTGCTGAAGGGCACGCTGCTGACCGCCCTGCTCATCGTGTTCCTGGACGTTCTCAAGGAGTTGCCGGCGACGCTGATCCTGCGGCCCTTCAATTTCAACACCCTTGCCGTCCGCGCCTATGAACTGGCCTCGGATGAAAGGCTGACCGATGCCGCAACCCCCTCGATCATGATCGTCATGGCCGGGATCATTCCTGTCGTCATCCTGAACCGGATCACCGGGCGGGCGGCGACGTGACGCCAGTTGGACTCCACGCCATCTTGCCCTGGTGAACCGGATCGGCGGGCGGGCGGCGACGTGACGCCGTTTGACCTGGGTCTCGGCACCATCCGGCTCGGCGGGCGGGGTCTTGGCATTGCACGGGGTGGGCCTCAATGCCCATATTGCCCCTCACGGCATTGTTGCCTTCGCCCTACGCGGTGCCGGGCGTCAGCCGGCGGCCAGCCTCGATTCGGCGATCTCCACCCACCATGAACATCCCGGCAATATGGCCTCGTCGTTGAAATCGTAATCCGGATGATGCAGCGGGGCGCTGTCGCCGTTGCCGGTAACGATATAGGCACCGGGCCGGGAATTCAGCATGAAGGAGAAATCCTCGGCACCCATGACGATGTCGGCATCGGTGTCGACAATGCCGGCCACCCGGCTGGCGGCGTCGGCCGCATGGCCGGTCTCGGTCTCGCAATTCACGGTCACCGGGTAGCCATCCTCGAAGATCATCTCGGCCCGTGCCCCGAATGCTGCCGCCGTCGAGCCGGATACCAACTCGATTCGCCTCCGGATATCGGACCGGACCTCCTTGTCGAGGGTTCTGACCGTGCCGCGGAGCTCCACCCGTTCGGGAATGACATTGTATGCCTCGGACTCGGTGCGAAACGAGGTGATGGACACCACCGCCGCCTTCAGCGGATGCACGTTTCTCGAGACAATGCTCTGCAAGGCCACCACGATTTGGCTGGCCACCAGCGTGGTGTCGATCACCTTTTCCGGCCTGGCGGCATGACCGCCGAGGCCCTCGACCTTGATGGTGAAGGTGTCGGCGGCAGCGAAAAACGGGCCCGACCGGATGGCAAACTCGCCCACCGAAAGCCCTGGCATGTTGTGCATGCCATAGACCTCGCGCACGTTGAACCGCTCCATCATGCCATCCTCGACCATCTCGCGGCCACCGCCCCCGCCCTCCTCCGCTGGCTGGAAGATTACCGCCACCGAGCCTTCGAAATTGCGGGTCTCGGCAAGGTAGCGGGCGGCGCCGAGCAGCATTGACGTATGTCCATCATGACCGCAGGCATGCATCTTGCCTGCCTCCCGCGATGCATGTTCGACGCCCGAGGTCTCGTGAATGGGCAGCGCATCCATGTCTGCCCTCAGGCCGACAACACGGCCCGAGCCTCGTGACTTTCCGTGAATGATCCCGACCACACCGGTCCGCCCGATACCGGTCGCCACCTCGTCGCAGCCGAACTGGCGAAGCTTGTCGGCCACGAATGCCGAGGTCCGATGCGTATCGAACAGCAATTCCGGGTGCCGGTGCAAGTCGCGCCGCCAGCCGGCAATCTCGTCATGCCACTGCGAAAACCGGTTCCTGATCGCCATCTTCCTGCCCTCACCCTGCCAATTGTTCCACCAGCCGGCGGATGAATTCCTCGCCGGCCCGGAGTTGTTCAACCGTGATATACTCGTTTGGCTGATGGGCCTGCTCAATATTGCCAGGCCCGCAAACCACCGCCGAATAGCCCCGCTCCTGGAATTGTCCGGCCTCCGTGCCATAGGACACCACGTGCATGCCATTGTCGCCGGTCAGCCGCCGCGCCAGCGACTCGGCGCGGCCATCCTCTTCCCGTGACAGCGGCGGTACCGCGTACCAGGGGCGAATTCGTATGAAGCAATCCTCGTTGACCGCCTTCATCTCCCGTTCGATGCCGCCGGCAAATTCCTCGAATCGCTGCCGCCAGCGATCGGCCGAATCCCCGGGCACACAGCGATATTCGAGGCCAAACCGGCAGTCGCGGGCGGTAATGTTCTGGGCGGTGCCACCGGCCACCGTGCCAACATGCAGGCTGGTCCAGGGAGGATCGAAGACGGAAGCGGCCCCGGTCGGGTCCCGGCTGGCATTGGCCCGGTTCTGGTCATTGGCCCAGTCGATCAGCCTGGCGGCAATCATGATGGCCGATACGCCGCGGTGAAGGATCGACGAATGCACCTCGTGGCCCCTGACATGTACCGTCACCCCGCTGCCGCCCTTGTGCGAGGTGACGACCTTCATCATCGTCGGCTCGCCGACAATGACCGTGCGGGCACGCGGCAGCGAGGTCAGCATCTTCTCGATCATCGGCGGGGCGCCGAGGCAGCCAATCTCCTCGTCCCTGGTCAATGCCAGCTGGATCGGCTTGCCCAGGCCGGCACTGATCATGTCCGGAACCGCGGCAAGCATCACCGCGTCGAACCCCTTCATGTCGCAGGTGCCGCGGCCATGGAGGCGGCCATTCCTCTCCACGACCGTCCAGGGATCGGTTTCCCAGTCCTGGCCCGCCACCGACACCACGTCGGTATGGCCAGACAGGACGATCCCTCCGGCCACATCCGGACCGATGGATGCAAACAGGCTGGCCTTGGTTTCATCTTCGTTGAAATCCAGGCCGGATTCGACGCCGTGGCCGGCCAGGTAGTCCCGAACCCATTCCACCAGCTCCAGGTTCGAGCGGGAGGGCTCGGTGGGAAATGACACCAGCCGCTCGAGCATCTGGCGAGTCGTGTAGCGCTGACCCATGCGTTCTCCCCGTTCGATCGTTGGCGCGGCCGGACAAAAATCCGGACCCCCGGCCGACGGCAAACTCTGCCGATGCCGGAATTGTCCGGATCGGCCTTTCCGGACATAGGTAGTTTCTTCGACGCCGCCGTGCCACAGGAATCGGCAGATTCCATTTGAAAACCCGGCTTTCATCCGGCAATTCTGCAGGCAGGCCCGTCCGGGCCACGCAGCCATCATCAATGGAGCCCCATGTCGACGCTGACCAGACGATCCCTGCTGACAACCGCGTCGGGGCTGTGCGGCTGTCTTGTCACGGCCGGCCCTCTGGCCATGGCGCATGCCTCGGCGCCGCTGAACGTGGCCGGCATCTTTTCGGTGCCGGTGACCCAGAGATGGACGGGCATCGTCCACCGCGCCCTGCTCAACGCCGTTATCCGCGGCGAGATCAACTACCACTACGTGGAAAATGTCGGCAGCGACGATTACGAAAGCGTGTTTCGCCAGTTTTCTGAAGGCGCGGCCGACCTGGTGGTGGGCGATGCATTTGCCCATGAACAGGTGTCGCGACTCCTCTCCGACAAGTATCCGGGCATGTCCTACCTGATGGGATCGGCAATCAAGTCCGATTCCCGGTTCGAGAACTACGCGGTGTTCGACAGCTATATCCAGGATGCCTCCTTCCTGTCCGGCCTCATCGCCGCCGAGACATCGACCAATGGCGTCCTCGGAATCGTGGCCAGGTTCCGCTATCCCGGCATCAACCGGCTGATCAATGCCTTCATGGATGGCGCCATCGATGCCAGGTCGGATGTCAGCTTCCTTATCGATTTCATCGATTCCTGGCATGACCCGATCAAGGCCAGGCAGTTGGCGCAGGCGCAGATCAATGGCGGCGCCGACATCGTCTACGCCGATGCCCCGGGTGCAGAGCAGGTCGCCGCCGAGGCGGATGTGCCGGCCATCGGTGCCCTGTCCGACCGCTTTGCCGCAAGCACGTCGCCATTGGTCACGTCGTCGCAATGGCATTTCGAGCCAACCATTTCCGCGGCGCTACGGAAGTTGCGCTCGAACAGTTTCAGTGCCGCCGATTACGGCATCTATTCCCATATGGGTCATGCCGGGTGTTCGCTGGCCCCGATCGGCGCCCATGCCGATCGGATACCGGAAGCGGCGCTGGAACGGGTTGCATGGCGCGAGGGGCAAATCCGCGCCTTCAAGTTCGCCGCCGAAATCGACGACAGTGATCCGGAACTGCGCGTGCGCAGCCGAAGCGAGGACAGAAATGACGGTTGATCTCCTGCTGAAGAATGTCACGCTTCCATCCGGAGTCGGCACCGACATTGCCGTGGCTGGCGACCGGATCGCCGCAATCGAGCCCGGAATCACCGCCGAGGCCGCGCAAATCCTCGAATTTCCCGGTTGCCTGGTCTCGCCACCATTCGTCGACCCGCATTTTCACATGGACGCCACGCTCTCCCGGGGAATTCCCCGTGTCAACAGCTCCGGCACCCTGCTGGAAGGGATCGAGCTGTGGGGAGAGTTGAAGCCGCTATTGACGTTCGAGGCGATCAGGGACCGGGCACTCGACTATTGCGACTGGGCCGCATCCATGGGCCTGCTGGCCATCCGCACCCATGTCGATATCTGCGACGACCGACTCCTGGCCGTGCAGGCGCTCAGGGATGTCCAGCAGGAAATCGCCGACTACATCACGCTGCAGCTGGTCGCGTTCCCGCAGGATGGTCTCTACCGCTATCCGGCCGCGCGCCGGAACCTGGACCGGGCGCTGGATATGGGCGTCGAGGTGGTGGGCGGCATCCCGCATTTCGAACTGACCATGGACGATGGCAGGAGATCGGTGACCGAACTGTGCGAAATCGCGGCCGAGCGCGGCCTGATGGTCGACATGCATTGCGATGAGACCGACGATCCGCTGTCGCGCCATGTCGAGCAGCTGGCAGTCGAGACCGGACGGCTGGGCATGCAGGGCCGGGTGACCGGGTCCCACCTGACATCGATGCATTCGATGGACAACTACTACGTCTCGAAGCTGCTGCCGATCATGGCCGGGTCCGGCATGACGGTCATTTCCAACCCGCTGGTGAACATCATTGTCCAGGGGCAGCACGATACCTACCCGAAACGCCGGGGCCTGACCCGGGTTCCGGAGATGATCGAGCACGGGATCCTGGTCGGTTGGGGCCAGGATTGCGTCCTCGATCCATGGTACCCGCTCGGCGCTGCCGAGATGCTGGATGTCGCCCTGATGGGATTGCACCTGGCCCAGATGACCAGCGAGCGTGACATGGCAAGGTGTTTCGACATGGTCACGATCGACAATGCCAGGATCATGGGGCTGGACGATATCGGCCTTCAGCCCGGCAAATCGGCAAGCTTCGTGGTTCTCGATGCGGCCAACCCGGTCGAGGCGATCAGGCTCCGGCCGGACCGGCTGCTGGTGGTCTCCAGGGGCAGGATCATTTCGAGCAAGCCCGCCAACCCGGCCAGGCTGAACATTCCCGGCCGGCCGCCGACGGTGAGCCGGCGACACGTCTCGCCAGGCGGCACCCGGCAGTGAAGGTCGACGCGCATCATCACCTGTGGGATTTGGAGAAAATCCACTATCCCTGGCTCATGGCTTTCGGTGAGACGCGGTTCTTCGGTGACCCGGCACCCATACAGCGGAATTACCTGGCCGCCGAATTCCGCCGCGATGCATCGACCTGCGGCTTTGAGGCCTCGGTCCACGTCCAGGTCGGCGCCGATGACCCGCTGGCCGAGGCACACTGGGTGCAGCGTGTCGCCGACGAGAATCCTGGCTGGCCTGCTGCCCAGGTGGCCTTCTGCGATTTGGCCGCCCCGGACCGGGACCGCCAACTGGAGAGCCTGGCCAGGCTGCCCTCGGTGAAGGGAATACGCCAGATCGTCGGTCGCTCCTCTGCCGAGGATTCGCGCACCGGAACCAATACGCTGCTGGCCGACCCGGCCTTCCGGGACGGGTTGAACCTTGCCGCCGACATGGGATTCTCGTTCGACCTCCAGCTCACCCCGCCATTGATGGCGGCGGCGGCCGAGTTGTTCGGCCAGGTGGACGGGCTGAACATCGCCCTGTGTCACGCTGGCTCGCCGGATGACTGGACGCCGGATGGGCTGAGATCATGGCGGGCGTCGCTGGCCCGCCTGGCGGCGCTGCCGCATCTTGCCTGCAAGCTGTCGGGGTTGGGAATGTTCAACCATGGCTGGACCGTCGGGGATTTCCGCCCCATCATCGAGACCTGCCTGGAGCTGTTCGGCCCGTCACGTTGCATGTTCGGCTCGAACTTCCCGGTCGATTCACTCAGCGCGACATATGCCAGGACGGCGAACGCGCATCGTGCCATCATTCCCCCGGAGCACCACCAGGCGGTATTCGGAGACAACGCCAGGGAGTTCTACCGGATCGGGTAACACCGAACCACAGCGGCGGCGCCTGGCCGAATCGTGCCGGCAGCTAGATGACCGGACATGGCATGCCAGCCGGTCACGGGGCCAATCGATGTTGCCGATGAGGATGAGGGCGGCGGCTGTGCGATCAAATGGGGATGGCGTCAGAGAATGAATTCGGGAAGGAGCCGGGACATGGATGTGTTGACACGGAAAGCTGGCGACATTGCCGACGACTATGCCAGGGACGGGGTTGTCGTGGTCAGGGAGGCGCTGACCGCCTACTGGCTGGACCGGTTGCGCCAGGCGGTGGACGAGGAGTTGAAGCGCGGCGAGAGGTATTTTGCCTACCGCAACATGCGGATGCAGCCCGGGACCTTCCGGGAATTCTGCTGCGAATCCGGGATTGGCAGGCTGGTCGCGGAAATCGGTCAATCCTCCTGGGTATCGCTGATTTTCGACCAGATGTTCGTCAAGGAACCGGGAAGCCGCACCCGGACCGGCTGGCATACCGACCAACCCTACTGGCCGATTGCCGGGCCGATCATGACCACCTGGATTGCCCTCGACCCGGTCGATCCCGACAATGGCGCACTGGAATTCATCCCCGGCTCCCACAACTGGAAGGAACGCTACCGCCCGTTTCTCACCGACCAGGATGGTGCATTCGTCAAATACCTGCGCACGGATGATCCGCAATACAGTGACATGCCTGATTTCGAGGCCGAACGCCCCCGCCATGACATCGTCCACTGGAACCTGGAGCCGGGCGATCTTTTGGCCTTTGACGGCTTCATCGTCCATTCGGCCATGGGCAACCGGACCTCGACCAGGCGCCGGCGGGGCTACGCCATCAGGTTTGCCCTGGACCGGGCGCGCTACCAGCCGGACCAGGGCGTGGCCGAGTGGCTGCATGATGATTCCATCGCCAGCGGCGACCCGGTCAGGAGCGAGTTCTTCCCGATCGTCCACCAAGGCTGAGCGACCCGCAGCCAGCCGGCCCGCTGGCAGCGATCAGCGCCGCCAGGCCCGCGGCACCGGCCTTCGAACGCTCGGAGCCGTCCGGGATCGTTGCGACCGAAGCCGGACATGGCGTCCCGGCGGGCTCACATAGTCCTTGTAACCTTGGTCAGCCCCCTTGGCACATCCGGATCATGCCCGGTGCTGACCGCGACCTCCTCGACGAACCGGTAGAATGTGATGATCTGGAGAATGGGGTCAAGATACTCGTGATTGCCTGCCTGGGCCGCCGACGCTCCGGGGCGGCCTGGCGTTCCGGCGCTGTAGACTGTCATCCCCTGGCTGCGCATCCTGGACGCCGCATGCCGGAGGGATTTATCGGCCGGACCTCCGGACCCAAACAGCAATGCCGTCCGGCCGGCATCGGCAAGCGCAACTGGACCATGCATGAATTCGGCGGCCGAGAATGCCTCGGCATGCAACTGGCAGGTCTCCTTGATCTTCAGCGCCGCCTCGCCAGCAATGGCCATGCTCGGACCGCGCCCGATGCAGAATATCGACGATGAACGGGCAAACTGGACCATTGACGCCGACCAGTCGGTGTCCAGCGCCAGGCGCGCCTTGTCCGGAAGCTCCCGAAGCCGCGCCTCCAGCGCTTGGTCGCCCTGGTAGCCGGCAAGGATTGCAAGAGATGCAAACAGCATGCCGACGAAGGACTTCGTTGACGCGACCGCCACCTCCGGCCCGGCGAGCACTGGAAGCACGGCACTCGCCCCGGCACCCAGCGGGCTGTCAGTGACGTTCAGGATTGCGATCGTGGTTGCCCCGCCCCTGCCGGCAGCCGCCTGCAGGGCGACCAAATCCGGGCTTCCGCCGGATTGCGAGAACGACAGGGCCGCAAACCCGTCGAGTTTCAGCCTTGCATGGTAGATTGACGCCACTGACGGGCCGATCGATGTCACTGGCAATCCGGTTGTTGTCTCGAAGGCGTATTTGAAGAAGGTTGCAGCCTGGTCGGATGTGCCCCTGGCACAGGTCACGAAACCGCGCAAATCCATGCTGCGCAGCCATGCACCGGTATCCAGGTAGAGGGGAAGGCCGCCACTGACCTGTCGCTCGAGAACCTGCGGAATGTCGGCGATCTCGGCCGCCATCTTCGTGCGATGTGATGGCACTGTCAGTCCGCCCCGGTGATCATCGAGACGATCTGGTTCTTGCTGGTCTCGGCGATATCGTGAATCCCGATCTGCCTTCCCCGGCGAAGGACGCAGATTCGATCGGCCAGCCGGAATACCTGGTCAAGATTGTGGCTGACCATCAGGATCGACAGGTTTCGTTCCTTCAGTGATGCAACCAGCCTTTCGACCCTTGCCGTCTCGGCCACGCCCAGAGCGGCCGTCGGCTCATCCAGCAGGATCAGCTTTCTAGCCCAGTGGGTGGCGCGGGCAATGGCAATGGCCTGGCGCTGACCACCACTCAGGTCCCGTATGGGCGAGTTGGCGGACGGGATCCGCACATCCATCTCGTCGACGAGAAGTTGGGTCACCTTGCGCATCCGGCCCTTGTCAAGGAGCCGGAACGGCCATCGGACAAGCTCGCGGCCGAGGAACATGTTCATGAATACCGGTTGCTCGTCTGCCAGGGCCAAATCCTGAAACACCACCTCGATTCCCCGGCGGCGGGCAGAGCTGGCATCCCGAAAACTCACCTCGCCGCCATCCAGCCAGATCGTTCCGGAGGTCGGCCGATAGACCCCGCACACGATCTTGACCAATGTCGACTTGCCGGCACCGTTGTCACCGACCAGGGCGACAATCTCGCCGGGATGAAGATCGAGCGAAAAATCCTGGATGGCGACAATGCCGCCGAAGGTCTTGTGGATCTTCTCCAGGGACAGGCTGGGCAAGTGGTCGGTCATTCATCGATGCTCCCGCGCCAGGCAACCCTGTCACCAAAGCCGTTTTCGATGGTTGTCACCACGGGATTGCCGCTTGTCACCCCGCGGATACCGGCGATGAGTGCTCGGGTGACAAAAGCTTGCCCGCGGAACCCGAAAATGACCGAATCGCCGGCTGCAATCTCCCGGTCAGCCGCATCGATCATCGCGTAATAGTCGATTGCAGAGTAATCGGGGATCTCCGCATCCAACAGATCGGATCGGTTACAGCGCGCCTCGCCGGCGACCAGGGCCTGGACCTGGTAGGATGGAAACACCGGGTCGATATAGAGGCCACCGCCAAAACAGTATGCCCGTCCGGCATGGTGATGGGAAATCTCGGTCAGGTACAACACCGCCGGATCTTCCGGCAGGTCGGACGTTGCATGTAGTGGCGTGGTGCCATGCAGCCCGTTACCGGGCTCGCATTGCGTTGCGCCCGCATCCGCCAATGCGGCCAGGACCACTGACGAGGTTGTTCCGGGAGCATTGATCTCGATCCCGGATCGTCCCGACCGGGCAAGCTCTTCGGCGGCCCGGTTAAGGGTCGACAGGTTGCGAGTCGGCTTTACCCTGCTTGTTTCCGGATCGTAGAGGAGTGCCGGGAAGGATGTAACCCCGGCAAACCGCGCCCCGTCCAGGGCATCAAGACGATCGGCCACCGCGGCAATGCGATGCGCATCGAACCCGCCCTCATGCCCGCGGTAGAAGGTGTCGCCCTCGGCCTGGATCCGGGCAAGGAGGGCTTGCTCCCTTCCGGTGCGTGCCGCGGCAATCGCTGCTTCCGATGCCTTTTCGTCGGAAAAGACTGTCCAGTAATCGGGCTTGAGTTCAGCGGCGGCGTACCCTGCTTCGTGCCCGGGAACCTGGACCAGATGGCCAAGATGACCAATCTTCAACCCGGCCCGGTCGCAGGCCCGGCCACATGCCATGTCGACGGCGACCGCCCTGTCGATTCCCCCTCTCATGACAGCTTCGCAGAATCCCGAATGCCGCCCGACCTGCTTTGTCATGGCAAGGGTCTTCAATCCCAGCCGCGCCGCTTCCTCCTCGAAGACCCTCGAATTTCGCTCGACGGCATCGAGGTCCAGGACGAAGGAATTGGCGGGAATTCGTCCCTGCCGATGAAGTGCGATGGCTGCTTCGACAAAGGACGGATTGCGCCGGACAAGAACGTCGAGAAACATGTTCGCCTCCGCGGTCAACTTCTGAAATTGCGCAGCGAAACGGCGACGGCCAACAGGATGATGAGGCCACGCACGATCATCTGGTCGGATACCTTCAGGCCAAGAAGGATCAGCCCGTTATTGAGCATTCCCATCATCAGCGATCCGAGCAGGGCGCCGATCACCGACCCCCTGCCCCCGTTGAGCGCCGTTCCTCCGACGATGACAGCCGCAATCACCGTCATCAGATCGCTTTCGCCGAGCGTGTATTTGGCAGCCTGCAGGCGCCCGGCATAGAGCAGGCCAGCCAGTCCGGCTGTGGTGCCGCACAGGGTCAGGACATAGAGGCGGACCCGTTGAACCCGGATCCCGGAAACCCGTGCCGCATGGGCATTGTCGCCAACCGCAAGCACGTGGGCGCCGAACCTGGTATGCCGGTAGATCACGTGACCGAATGCAACGGCGGCAACAGTCCAGAAGACCAGTGACGGTATGCCGAACAATCTTCCCGAACCGAAAAAACCGGTAAAGGCGTCATTGATCACCGGAATGGAGCGCAGGTCGGTCATGGATCGGGCAATGCCGGCAAACAGCCCCAGCGAGGCAAGGGTGACCAGGAATGACGGCAGCCGCAGCCAGGCAACCAGCAACCCGTTGAAGGCGCCGATTAAGAACCCGGCGCCGAGCCCTGCAGCCACCCCGTAGATCATGGGATGGTTTTGCATGACCACGGCGGCAGACAGGGCGGCGACCGCGACAATGGATCCGAAACTGAGGTCAATCTCACCTGCCGACAATGCGAATACCAGCCCGATGGCCATGACCGTTGCCGGGGCAGTCTGCAGGACGATATTGGTCAGGTTCCTGGCGGTAAGAAACCCGTCATCGTGAAGGGTAATGGCAAAGAAGAGAAATATCCCGAGAAAACCGAAATAGATCACGCTCTTCTGCAGGTCGAGTTGCCTCAGCCTTGCCGCCAACCCACTCGACATTCCTGCCCCCGTTCCGGATCTGACTCGATGGCGGGCCACCCGGTGCGGCCCACCATCAGAATTGGTTCAGTTGGCAGACATCACGCTTGCCGGCGGGTCAATATTGAGGGATTGGTTCCACCCCTCGACCACGTTGTCCGCCTGCACGGTAATCGCCGGGGCGACAGGAATGGCGGCACTTCCACGCCCAGCAGATCGAGCACAGCGGATGCCGCCATTGCCCGCCCGAGTTCATAGGCTTCGTCGGCGACGATTGCCACGACATTGCCGCCCCGCACCATGTCCAGTGCGATCGGCTCCGAAAGATCCAGCGTCACGATCTTGGTGGCCTCATTGCCATTGGCTCGCAATGCCGCCAGGACACCCTCGGCCGGCCCGGCCCAGGTGACATAGATTCCACCCAGATCCGGGTGCTTCAGCAACATGGCATTGGCAATCTCCTCGGCCCGTGCCGGGTCGCTGATTCCCTGTTCGGCCACGATCGAAATATTCGGGTAGTCGTTTTCGATCGTGGTCTTGAAGGCATTGTCGCGCTGGTTGGTGACGTAATAGGCAGCGTCGTGATAGACCCACCCGACCGTACCTCCGCCACCCATGGACGCTGCAAGCGCGTCCGCCGCCTGCTTGCCCATCTGGAACAGATCATCGGTCACGATTGCTGCATAGTCCGCCGGATGCTGGTAGCCGGATGGCAGGTTGGACAGGAAAGTCAGCGCCACACCGGCTTCCTTCGCCTCTTCGAACGCAGCAGCGGAAGTTACCGGATCAAGCGGAAGCGACAGGATTATGCTGGGATTCCTGGCCATCGCGGTTTCGATGTCGCTGCGCTGCTTGGCCGCATCGAAACCGGCGCTTGTCACCGCAACAACCTCGATGCCAAGGCGGGAAAACTCGTCGCTTGCTCCGGAGGTGACAGCGCTGACAAAGTCCGATTGATCATGCCACAGCAGGGCGGCCGTGTAGTTGGCCGCCTGGACCGCGGCAACCTGGTCGTCGCCCACCACGATGGACGCGGTCGGCGTTGCTGTCTCGCCTGACGGTCCGATGGTCTCGGCCAGGCCCGGCACGGTTGCAAGTCCGAGCAATGCGGATGCGGCAACAATGCGTGTGAGAGTGTTCATTTTATTCTCCTTTGGTTGCAGTGGGTTACGAAGGCTCCAATCCGCAATATCCTGCGGTGAAGGCAGCAAAGACTCGGATTGCGGCAAGGTATTCATCCATGCCGATCCTTTCCTCGAATGTATGGGCAACAGCGATGTCACCGGGGGCACAATAGACCGCGGGGCATCCGATCCCGTTGACCAGGAACGGGGCTTCGGACCAGTAGGGTGCGCCATCAATGGCACCCCTGCCGGCAATTCCGCGCCGGATGCAGTCCCGCAGGAGGAGAACCGCCTCGGAATCGGGATCGGTTTCAACCGGAGACCCGCCCAGGGCATGGTCCCGGCCCGCCGGGTAATCGAAAGACACGGAAATTCCCTCGGGCAGCCATGTGCCCAGGACCGCGGCTTCAAATGCCTGCACCGCGTCGTCGAGCGATTCGCCCGGTCGCAATGTCCGGATCAGTGAAAGCCTGCACTCTCCGGGAACCGAGATATAACCACCGCCATTGATCCCGGTAACCAGGACCGACGAGTTTCCGGTCAGGTCATGAACCGGCCCGGCCTCCAACTCCGCATCGTGGTCCCAGATCCGGGTCAGCAATTCATGCGTCGCCCTGACCGCATCCACTCCCATTTCGGGCCGCCCGAAATACGCCGATCTGCCGGAAACCGTGATCTCGGAGATAAAGAATCCGATCTGCGCGGTGAACACGTCCAGCCTGGTAGGCTCCACGTAGATTGCAAAATCCGGGCGGGCAATCTCGCCCGATGCCACGCGCCGAACAAGATCCTTGATGCCGGCACTGGTGCCGGTTCCAGGCTCGCCGCTTTCCTCATCCCCGACGAAGGCAAACGTGATCTCGCCGGCAAGCCGGAGTCCCGCGGCCTGCAGCAGTCGCAAACCGGAAACGGCCGCACAGATCCCGGCCTTGAGATCACAGGCACCGCGCCCCCAGATCTGGCCGTCAATCTCGGCAGCACCGAACGGATCCTCTCGAATGTCGCCCCGCCAATGCTCTTGCCAGCCGCGAACGTGAACCGTATCGGTGTGGCCGACGAAGGCAAGATGCCTTCCGCCGGTTCCGGACGACATGCGTCCCCAGACATTTTCCCGCCCTTCGGCAAATTCGCTTCTGCAGGTGTCAAGGCCAAGCGACGCCAATTCGCCCTCCAGGAACCGGGCAAAACGAGTTTCGTTGCCGGTTATGCTCTCAATCGATAGCGCCCGTCGAAGAAAATCCAGGTCAGCGCATGCGTCCTGTGCTCCATGCAGCCTCTGCAGGATATCCATGCTCTTCAACATCCATGCCGCATTATGGTTTCGACAGGTGGCGGGGGAATCTGGATCTCCGCACCTTTCTGTCCCTCGGCAAACAGCGAGGAATGCAATTTGGTCAAAGCGATGGCGGCGCCGCCAGCCAGGGCGGCACGGTCTCCAAGCCTGGATTTCTCGATATTGATCCGGCGTGGAAAGCACTTCTTGGCCTGCTCGCGTATCCGGGTCAGCAACTCGTCACGCGAGCCGACCGACCCGCCCACGATGATCATGCCCGGATCCACGACGGCGGCAATGGCAACGGCTGCCCGGGCAATCTGCCCGGCAACGCAATCCAATGTCTCGGATGCCGCCTCGTCACCCCGTTCGGCAGCATCGAAGACATCGGGAACACCCACCCGCCTGCCGGTCCGACTCCTGTAGAGTTCGACGATGGCACCGGTTGCCGCTGCCCGTTCCAGTGCACCGACCTTCATGCTCTCGGTTTCGAACGGATCGGCGCCGAATGGCAGGTAGCCCACCTCGCCGGCGGCACCGGAGTTGCCTCGCAACAGCTTTCCACCGGCAACGATTCCGGCACCGAGCCCGGTTCCGACCGAGATATAGGCAAGGATGTCGTGTTCGGACCGGTTGTTGAGCCAGTGTTCGCCGAGCGCGAAGAGATTGACGTCATTCTCGACGATCGTCTCTACGCCGAGCCTGTCCCGGAGCAGGCCCCGGAAGTCGATCTCGCCGATGCCAGGTATGTTGGGCGCCAGGAGTACGCTGCCATCGTCTGGATTTGGAACTCCAGGCACACCGACCACGACAACACGCAAATCCTTGTCGGCGACATTTCCTTCGGACATCGCGGCCCTGACCATGCGGGCAATCTGTTCGACGATATCGACACCGCCGGCCCGGTCCGTTCGCTCGACGAGTTCGGACCGCATCGCGCCGGTCAGGTCCCACAGGGCGGTGCGAACCTTGGTTCCTCCCAGATCAACGCTGGCAACGGTCGCCGCGGTCGGCGTCATCTCGTAGACCACTGCCCGTCTTCCCACGTGACCCTCGGTCTGCCCCGCGGTCTGTACCCAGCCACCATTTTCGAGCTTGGAGACGATTTCGGAGACGGTCTGCTTGGACAACCCGGTGATCTTGGAAACGCTGGCGCGGGAGACAGGCCGGTAATCCACGATCGCCTGAATGATCGCGCTTTGCGACATGCGGCGTGAAATTCTTGACGGATCCGGCATTCTTGCCGCACATTTCAATAGTTCGTTCAGTTAACGAACTAATACAGAATCTCGATCCGGTCAACAAATATCACTCTCCAGACTTGCCCGAATCGCCAGCCCGACCACCGGGCCGTCCGGCAGAATTCGGCACGCCGAACCTCGTGGCGGCCGACACGGCGAGCCCGCCATCCCTGCACTGCACCGCTGACCCGGAACACGGCAACCCCGACCAGCCTGGAAACCGGTCATTGTAGAGCCGACCAGGCCGAGGTCGCGTTTGACACGCCTTCCCGCGGTGATGCAGGTTGATACTGGCCGAGTGTCGGCCAGTTTCAGGCCAGGATCATGCACGCAGGACCGGTTTCGCTGTGGGATCAAACCTCCGAAGAGGACGAGGTTGCCTCGGATTTCGGGCAAGGCGGTGATGTCGATGTCGCCATAATCGGCGCTGGCTATACTGGCCTGTCTGCCGCCCTGCACTGCGCCGAGAGCGGGCTGTCCTGCCAGGTCATCGAGGCCCAACGCATCGGCTTCGGCGGTTCGGGGCGCAATGTCGGCCTGGTCAACGCCGCGGCCTGGCTTTCTCCCGCAAGGATTATCGAGACGCTCGGCCCCCGGTACGGGCCACGATTCGTGAAACGGTTCAGCGAAGCCCCGTCGAAGGTGTTCGAACTGGTCGACAAGCACGGGATTCGCTGCGAGGCAACACGGACGGGAACCGTGCACGCCGCCCATTCCAGGACTGGCCTGCGTGACCTGGAGGAGAGACATGCGCAGTGGCAGCGGCTTGGCGAGCCCGTTGACCTCCTGGATCGCGACGAGGCAGCAGAACTGATTGGAACCGGCCGGTATTATGGCGGGCTGATCGACCATCGGGCCGGTACAATCAACCCGATGGCATATTGCCGCGGCCTTGCCCGCGCCGCAGTTGCTGGCGGCGCCAGGATTGCCACCGGAATTCGTGCCACTGCCCTGAAAGACCGGACCGGACGCTGGCAGGTCGAGACGGATCATGGCCCGATCCAAGCCAGGAATGTCGTCATCGGCACCAATGCCTATACCGGCGATTTGTGGTCAGGCCTGAAATCGGAATTCACCACCATTCACTACCTCCAGGTTGCGACCAGCCCCCTCGGTGCGTCCGCCAATCATATCCTCCCGGGGCAGCAAGGGTTGTGGGATACCGGAACGATCATGGTCACCATTCGGCGCGATGCCGCCGGCCGGCTGATCGTCGGAACGATGGGTCGGGTCGCCGGTTCGGTCAGCGCCGGGCTGACGCAGCGCTGGGCCAGGCGGCAGATTGCCCGGCTGTTTCCCGGACTCGGGCCGGTAGAGCTTGACGCCGCGTGGCATGGACGGATTGCCATGACCCCCGAATGCCTGCCGAGAGTGCACCGGCTGGCAGATGGCCTGTGGATTCCGATCGGCTACAATGGCCGCGGGATCACCACCGGAACCCTGCTTGGCCAGTCAATGGCCGCCATCCTGGCCGGGATGGACCCGGCAGACCTCCCCCTTCCGGTGACAGGCGTGACCGCAGCCCCCCATTCCACCGTCAAATCCCGGATCTACTCACTGGCATTCACCACCAACCAGCTTGTCCGATCAATTTGATCGACCAGGTCGCCACAAGCACCGAAACCGGGCCGGATCTCGTCCCCGAACAAATTTGTGCCCCGACAAGTGTCGGAGACCGTGATTTGAGACTTCACCTCTTCGATTTGATCGGGAGGTGAGTTTCACAATGGAGGCCACAACCGAAACTCTCAGCAAGGTAGAAGTGCTTGCGGTGCGTGGCAGTTGTCGTCGCTGGCCGGATGAAGTGAAGGCGTGGGTCGTGGCGGAGATGCTGGAGCCAGAGGCGACGGTGCGCAGCGTTGCGCGGAAATATGACGCTCAATCAGACCAGCTGACAGGCTGGCGCGTCCCGGCGCAGGATGGTCGCCCGGCTCTGCTGGCGGTGGAGACGGCGGTAGAGTTCGCGCCGCCGGTGGTCGGGGAGGATTTCAGCGTTTCCGCGCCGCCTTGGCCTCGCGCCCGGCATGCATCCGTGTGCAATTCCGATTCCGACACCGTCCCGAGCACCCCGAGCAGGAAACGATCAGCATGACGGACGAGATCATACACCGATTCGGCATCGGCGATAAGCGTGTCGGTCCGCCCGCAGATCTCCAGGAGCTGCCCCCAGTCGGCCAGGCCGCGCGAAAGACGTGACACGTCGCGGCTCAGCATCAAGCCGACCAGTTGCACGAAGCCTTTCCGCCCGTCCATGCTGCGTCCCGACCGGCCAAGGTCACGATCGGTGAAACCGACCTTGAGGGTGCCCAGCCCAGGCTGGCGGCGCGTTCGGTCAGCACATATTGCAGACGCGTCGCCATCGGTTCTCCTCGACCTGCTTCAGTGTCGACTGGCGGACATGGACGAGTGCCTTGCGGCCCAGATGACGCGGGGAGACCTTCGGCGCCTCAGCCAGAATCGCCCGGGCTGTCATCGCTGCGCTCCGCAGGTACCGGCAGGCGCTCGGCGAGCGCCTGGGCCAGGATCCGGGTAATCCGACGCTCGTTCTCCGCCGGAAGCGCGTCCCAGCTCATCGCCCGATCTTCCCTGTCCTGGTTTTCGGCTCTCATGCCATCTGACCAGATTCAGCGGCACCTGCACCGGCAGAACGACAGGATCCTCACCTGCCGTCAATTCTCTTGGTGTATTTGTTTCAAATTATCGAGCGGGCATTCCGCATGGCCAAGTCAGACCTCGCGATCCGCCCAGTCCATGTCTATCCGGCCAATCACGTGCGCGCATGTGTTTCGGGCAAGCCGTGATTGCCCATCCTGCCTGCATTTGAGGGCCATCACTCCCGGCCTGACCGCCGCCCGCGGCGGCGCCCGGCCCTGACCGGCCTCAACCGTTCAACACCCGCTTCCAGTCCTTCCGGAGCGGACACAGCCAGATATCCTTCCTCGGCTTGCCATACGTCCACTCCCGGTCATACTTGCCCCGCCCCTGCGTGGTGCCGACATGCACCCATCCGGCGGCCTTGTAGACCGCCCCGGTGAAGCGCGGGGTCTCGACGAAACTCTCCATCAGTACCGGGCTCACACTGTAGTGCTGCTGCCAGTCCGCCACCAGCTGCCTCCGCGCCAGCGCCAGGATGTGCGAGGCCAGGTTCGGTATCCGCACCCAGGGCATGATCAGGAACCTGGCATTGTTCACCACCAGGTGCAGGTTGCGCTGCCGGGCCCCGGCATCCCAGCCGATCCAGGCATCGCGCGGCGCCGTCTTCCACGCCGCCGCCGAGAAGCCGAGCATGGCCAGCGGCCGGCCCTGGCAATCCTCCACCGCGTAGCGCAGCTGGCCGCCCACCAGCGGCGTGTAGCCCAGATAATGCCAGCGGGCGATGAATTCGTTCCAGCGCCGGGAGGCGCGGGCCCCGGCGCCGGTGATCATCAGCAGACGCAGCGGCTGCACCGCCGCCAGCGTCTCCGGCACCGGCGCCAGCGGCTCCTCGGTATCGGGGCCGAACTCGATCCTCTTCAGCTGGCGCGCCGCCCGGCGCGGCTCGGGCAGACAGATCAGCCCGTCACGGTGCATGTCCAGCATGGTGAGCCGGGCCATCATCGCCCGTATCCGGCCATCGGGCCCGGTCCAGCCGACAGCGTGGCAGAAGCGCCGGGCCAGCCCGGCGCGGGTCTCCTGCGGATTGTCGGATATCAGCTGCCGCATCAGCGCCATCTCGGCGGTGGTGAAGTCGCGCCCGTGATAGCGGCACTCCACGGGGTCGCTGTCGCCGCTCACCCTGCCGCCAGCGCCCGGCGCCGATCTGGATCCATGGACCAGGGCAGCCATGGCGACAGATCATCCGGCGGTGCCCCGCCATTCATGGCACAGGCCGCCAGCCAGTCATCCAGCCATGAGCGGATGCAGATGCCGTTCATGCGCAGGGTGCCGAAGATGCCGTACATGGTGGCCGAGAAGGCGGCTCCTTCCAGGCTGTCCGAGCCGAAGGACAGCTTGCGGCCGATCACCGCCCGGCGCTGCAACCGCTCGATCAAATTGTTGTCCATGGGCACCTCCGGGCGGCCAAGAAACACCGAGAGCCCCTGGCGGTGGCGAATGAGCGAGGCCAGCGGTTTGGCGCGCCGGTCCGAGCCGGCAGGTCCCGCAAGCTCCTTCTGCGCGAGGGCATTGAGCCGCGCCAGCGCCCGCTCCAGCTGGCGCTGGACAATGACGAATTTGCGTGACTGCGCATCCATTGCCGCCTCCCGGTCCCAGTGTTTGAGCCGAACCTCGTTCAGGTGATAGATCCGCCCGATCCGCACCAGCCACCGGTCGCGCCACGTGTCCAGCCCGGCATTGCCGGCGGCAGCCTTGATGAAGTGGCGGCGCAGATGCGCCCAGCACCAGGCCAGTATGAGGAGATCCTCCAGCTCCCGCACCAGCTTCTTGTAGGCCGAGTAGGCGTCGCAGACCAGTATCGTTCCGGGGCGGATGCCGGCAAATATCCTGGCCGCGGCCTTGGCGCTGCGCCTGGCGTCCACGCGGAACCAGACCGCATCCCGGCTGGCGGCGCTCCAGAGCCAGGATCGGGAGGTGCCGCGGATGGCATCGAGGGCGGATACCCGCCAGCCGGTCTCGTCGCCATGCAGCATCTCCTCCGCCAGCAGGTGGTCATGTATGGCCTGCGAGATCGGCTCGAACAATGGGACCAGCCTCGGCGTGGCATCGGCCAGGGTTCCGGCCGAGACCGCCAGCCCCTGATCGGTCATCCATTCTGCCACCCGCCTGAGCGGCCGGCAGCAGCCGAAGCGCTCGTAGAGATAGAGTGACCAGACGCTGACACCGTAGGGGGTATTGGCAAAGAGCCGGGCCGGCGGCGGTGCCGCAACCTCCTGTGGCGAGGAGGGGCACTCGCAGCCCCGCCGCCAGCGATTTCGGTGGATGAGACGGGTATGGGCCTTGACATGGATCTCGATGATCCCGGAGACATGGCTGCCATTCTTCACATAGGGCAGGCCGCAGCAGGAACAGCTCCGGTCCTGCGGCGGCGGATCGTGGCTCTCGGCCTGAAGCTCCAGTGCCGGGCGCTTCGTCCGACCGTGCCCGGGCTTGCCCTTCCGCTGGCCGCGTTTGCCGGCGGCGGTGCCCGTCTTCTTCTGCTTCTCGGATGTCTTGCCGAAGCGGGCCTTCGCATGGGTGGCCCGCGCCGAGCGCAGCTTCTCGCGCTCGGCCCTCAGTTCCTTTATCTCCTCTTCCTGCGCGGCAACCTTGTCCTTCAGCCGGGATATCCGCCGGCGCAGGATTGTCGCATGCCCCCTTCCGCCATCGATGCCGGCCTGCTTGAGCAGCGCCTCGAGATGCACCACCTTCTTTGCCAGAAGGCGCACATTCCTCGATGCCTGGCTGGCGCGTGTCTCCTTGAGTTCCTCCCGGGCGGCGGCGAGCTTGGCCCGATTGGTCTCGAAGGTGGCCCGCAGGGAGTTCAGCTTGTTGCGGGCCTCGGCCGATTCCCACTTGCGGCGCTCGGCATCGGCCCTTGCTTGCAGGAGTTCGGCCTCCAGCCCGGCGATCCTCGCCTCGGCCGCCTCGGCGCGTGCCTGCTCCCGGGCAAGACGGGATTCGAGATCCAGGACCGGAGGCAGGGCGGGGGGCCGAGAGATGACTTCGCATACCGACATGCGGCCGGACTAGCAGATGTCCTGAAATGTAGCCAGAGGAAAATGAATTGCCTGGATGGCGGGTCTTGAATGACGCCTGGCAAGGCGTCACGGCTTGCCCGAACGGTTACGCCAGCACGAGTCCAGGTTGATATCGGGTTAACCACCTGATATTGCGGGCACAACTTGCTATTTCAGCCATGACGTACCGCCTGACGTACGATTCTGCCCCCTGTTGAAATCGACCCGAAATCGTGCTTGCCGCAAAGTGCCGTCAGGAAAGAACAATCGGCCAGCTACCGTTCAAATCTCTTCATGAATGGCCAGACAGCTGACCTGATGTCCAGATGGCAGGGACAACAGTCGCGGCGCCCGCAACCGGCATACTTCCATCGCAATAGGGCATCTTGGGTGGAACCGGCAGCCTGAAGGGGGCAAAATTGGCGAGGGCAACTCTCCCTCGAGTGTGTGTTCCTCGGACAAAGGTCTGTCCAGCGTGGGAACCTCCTTCAGCAGTGCCCGCGTATAGGGGTGCATCGGATTTGTCAGCAGGTCAGCGGTGGCGGCAAGTTCTACGATCTGACCCAGATACATCACTGCAATTCGATCCGAGACATGTTCGACCACGCTGATGTCGTGGCTGATGAACAGATAGGACAGGTCCAAACTGTCCCTCAGATCAAGAAACAGGTTTATGATCTGCGCCTGAACGGACACGTCCAAAGAGGCCACGGATTCGTCACAGACAACGACGTCCGGATTGACCGCCAGCGCCCGCGCTATGCAGATCCGTTGACGTTGCCCCCCGGAAAACTGATGCGGATAGCGGTCCAGCATATCTTCTTGAAGACCGACGCGCTCGAGCGCTTCGACCGCGAAGGCGCGTGCCTCGGACCTTGGGATCAGCTCGTGGGCAATGGGAGCCTCGGTGATCGCATCAACTATGCGCTGTCGTGGGTCCAGTGCGGCGGCGGGATCCTGAAAGATCATCTGTACGCCCAGACCCGTGCCGGTCTTCTCTTTAGTTTTGTCCGTCATGGGTTTGCCGTTGAACAAGACATCACCGGAATCGGGCGGCAGAATACCCGCCACAAGACGCCCCAGCGTGGATTTCCCACAGCCGGATTCGCCCACAAGCCCCAGCACTTCGCCTTGCTCTATCGTCAGATCAACACCATCCACGGCCTGCAACACATGGGCGGTCGATTTTGCCCCGCATGCGGTTGCGATCCGATCCGCCAGGTCTGGCTTCCTGCCAAAACTGCGTCGGACAGATTTGAGTTCAATCACACTCGGCAAGGGCAGCCCTAACATGTAGTGGAAAGACGCAGCGAACGGCATGATCGGGTGATGTGAAGGACAGGTCCGGTAGCACTTCGCAGGCCTCGGTGGAGCGGGCGCAGCGCGGCGCGAAGGAGCAGCCTTTTGGCAGGTTCGAGGGTTGCGGAAGACCGCCGGGAATGGAGATCAGACGTTCTCCGCGAGGAGAGTTCGCCGGCATACTGGTCATCAACCCCGCAGTGTAGGGATGGGACGGTGATTTCAACATTTCCATCGTTGCCCCCTGTTCCACAATGCGGCCCGCGTACATCACGGCCACACGGTGGGCGATCTGAGCCACAACGCCCAGGTCGTGAGAGATCCAAATCAACGCCGAGCCCGAATTGCGGCAGAGCCGCCGCATATCACGCAGGATTTGCGATTGCACGGTGACGTCCAGCGCCGTCGTCGGTTCGTCCGCGATGATCAGGTCCGGCTCGTTCAGCAGCGCGATGGCGATGACCACACGCTGCCGCATCCCGCCGGAAAACTGGTGTGGGTAGGCCTCCAACCGCTCATCGGGGCTGTTAATCCTAACGCGCACCATAGCCTCGCGAACGATCTGCCGTGCGGCGCCGGAGGAGATGTCTCGATGGGCCCGGATGGCCTCAATCATCTGTGTGCCAACTCGCTGCACCGGGTTCAGGCTGGTGGTCGGATCCTGGAAGATCATCGCGATCCTGTTGCCGCGAAGGCCTTGCCACTGCGTTTCGGAAAAAATGGTGACATCAATGCCATCGAAGGTAATACGTCCCGCTGTGACGCGGCCCGGTCTGTCTACCAACCCCATGATGGACAGCCCAAGAACAGTTTTGCCGGAGCCGGATTCCCCAACGATGCCGAGCACTTCGCCGCGCGCGACTTCAAGATCAACACCATTCACGGCCGCCAGTGGCCCGTCGGAGGTTGAAAATTCGGTCCTCAGCCCTTGAATGGACAAGAGGTTTGTCCGTGTCATTTCGAAAGCCTTGGATTAAAATTTGCGCGCAACTGGTCACCAAAGACGTTGATCGCAGCAACCGTCGCGAGCAGCATGACACCCGGAAAGAAGGTGATCCAATAAGCACCCGACAGGATGTAGTCGAAGCCATTTGCAATCAGCGAGCCAAGCGATGGTTCGGTGATGGGCACGCCCACACCGAGAAAACTGAGCGTAGCTTCGATCGAGATGGAGTGCGCCGCTTGCAAGGTCGCCAACACGATCACCGGTGATACGCTGTTGGGCAGAAGGTGTCTCCAGATGATGCGGGCGTTGCTGAGCTCCAGGCAAATGGCCGCCTCGAAATACTCTTTGCGTCGTTCTACCATGGCGGCGGCACGTACCGTGCGCGCATATAGTGCCCATTGCACGATGGCGAGCGCAATGATGACCTTGTCAACGCCCTTGCCCAACAATGACAGCAATACGAGCGCGACCAGAATAGCCGGAAAGGACAGCTGAATATCGACAATCCGCATCAGGAACCCGTCAATCCGTCCGCCGTAGAAGGCGGCGGTCAGCCCAACCATTAGCCCGACGGTCAGTGCGATGAGGGCGCTGCTGATGGCCACGGTCAGGCTGGTGCGAAGCCCAAAGATGATGGCGCTCAGAACATCGCGACCTGCCCCATCTGTGCCCAGCCAGGCGATCGTTCCGTCTAACATCTCTTCGCCAGGCGCAAGCCGTCCGTCCAGCACACTGACGGTCGCCAGATCATAAGGGTCGGTGGGCGCGATGAAGGGGGCGAAAGTCGCCGAGGCGACAATTAGAAAAAGCAGAATACCCGAGATCAGCGTCGTGGGGCGCGACAAATCTGACCGCACCAACTTAGAAAACAATCCGGTTTCCGGTCTTGTGGCGGATACGGCCGTCGTATCGCTCATGTCTCGTCACCTTGCAGGCGCACGCGTGGATCAAGTACCGCGTATATGATGTCCACGACCAGATTGAGAACCAAGAACAAGGCCACTACGAATAGCAGGTAGGCCACCACAATGGGGCGGTCGAGATTGATAATGGCGTCAATGACAAGTTTGCCCAGACCAGGCCAGGCAAAGATAGATTCCGTTACCGTTGCAAAGGCAATCAGAGTACCAAATTCGATCCCCAACACGGTGACGATCGGAATGAGGATATTGGGCATCAAATGAGCGATTACAATGCGTCTTGACGACAGCCCTTTGGCGCGGGCGAACCTAATGAAATCAAGCGCCATGACCTCGACCGTTCCAGCGCGCGCAAGTCGGATGACCATGGCGATCTTGAAAAGTGCCAGATTGGTGGCGGGCAAGATGAGATGGCGCAAACCATCGAACGTAAAGGCACTACTCTCGATGCCAAGGAAACGCGCGGTCTCGCCCCGGCCTGACACCGGCAGCCAACCGAGCAAGACCGAAAAGACAATGATCATCATCAGGCCCAACCAGAAGGTCGGGATCGAAATTCCGAGCACTGAGCCGCTCATGATGATGCGTGCGCCCCATCCATCAGGGCGCAAGCCCGCGTAGACCCCCAGGGGCAGGCCCACTGTCACGGATATAATCAGTGCGCTCGTAGCAAGTTCAAGTGTGGCCGGAAAACGCTCGGCCATAAGCGCAAGTGCCGGTCGTCCGAAGATAAAGGATTTGCCCAGATCCCCCGACATCGCACCCACCAGGAACTTCCAATATTGCACATGGACTGGCTGATCGAGCCCGAAGTCCCGGCGCACACGTTCAATTTCCTCGGGCAGGCTTTCCGGATTGACGAGCATGTCGACGGGATCACCCACCAGATTGACCATGGAGAACACCATCAACGACATGATGAACAGGACGACCACGCTTTGCATGACCCGTCTCAGGACAAAGGCTAGCATCGGGGGTTCCCTTCGCAGTTTGGCCCGCCGCGGACATGCGGCGGGCCAAACTCAATTCATTCTTGCGGACGGATTTTGTGGATGAACGTGCTGTCCAGGGCACCGTGTTCGTAAGCTATGCCGTCGCGTGCGGCCCAGGTCGCTATTTCATGATGAATCGGAACCAACGCATATTCCTGCATCGCGATGTCGGTCGCCTGAATGAAGGCCATTTCGCCCACGGCAATGTCCATCGAAGATCGTCCATCTTCGATCAGCTTATCGACTTCCGGGTTGCTGTAACCGTTGCGGTTGCCCGGTCCATAACCGCGCTCTTGCTGCTTGGTGTGAATGAAAATCCGCAGCGGGTGCGAAGGCTCGCCCGAACCATTTGCATAGCCGGACATGGCAGCGGTGAATTCAGGCGTGTCACCCGGCCCACCGCGCGAGAAGCGCTTAAAAAAGACCGAGGCAGGCATGGTCTCGACACTGGTGTCGATACCGATGCGCGACAGCATCTGCGCGATGGCCTCGAGAATCCGTGTGTCGTTTGAATAGCGACCAGCTGGCCCATGGATGGTCAGTTTGAACCCGTCGCCATAGCCTGCTTCGGCCAGCAATTCCTTTGCACGGTCCGGATCATGAGCATCTGGTTCGAGATTGGTGGAGTAGCCTATGTAACCCTCGGGCGAAAACTGACCTGCAGGCGCGGACAGCCCGTCCATCACACGGTCCGCAATGGCCTGGCGATTAATCGCCAGAGACACGGCTTCGCGCACGCGAATGTCCTGAAAGGGCGAGGCAATCGGATTGCCGTCATGATCAGTGACATAGGGTTTGATCGGGTCATTGGTCATGTGCAACGTCATGTAGAGCAGACGGTTGGATACTGACTTGAAGACCGACAGCCCTCCACGGCTTTCCAAATTTGGCAAGTCAGCGGGCGCTACCCTCTCGATGAAATCCACGTCACCGGCGATAAGCGCGGCTGCCCTGGTTGTGCCGTCGCCAATGGGGCGAATGACGACATTGTCCCAATCAACTGCCGCTCCCCAATAGCCGTCATTGCGCGACAATTCGATCATGTCGCCGGGCAGCCATTTGATGAATGTGAAAGGGCCCGTACCGAGAGATGCCGCGCCGATGTTGAAATCCTCAGTCGTGGCATCGACGAACGCGGAGTCGATAATCGAAATCCGCGACATGTCGTTCGGTGTGAAAGGGTAAGGTTTCTCGGTCGAAATCCGCAACGTCAGGTCATCGACAACTTCAAAGGTCTTGCCCTTGATGAAGGTAGCGAAACTGGACGGGCTGTTGGGCACATTCGCCGCGCGCTGCATCGTGGCGACCACATCTTCAGCGGTAAATGCCGCGCCATTGTGAAAGGTTACACCGGGACGCAACTTGAACTCCCAGGTGCGCTCATCAATTGGCTCCCAAGACGTGGCAAGCCCGGGGACGAGGTTCTGGTTCACATCCTGAAGGACCAGCGCATCATAGACCTGCGTCGCCATTGAGTTGTTGATGGTCAGGTTCTGATAATGCGGGTCCATGGATGTGGGTTCGGCCGCCAGAGCCACCGTCAAGTCGTTTGCCGACACTGGTCCGGCCAAAAACCCGAGACAGGTCGCCGCAGCGGTCAGCAGAGTCGCTGGATTATTGATGGACTTTATCATCTTTTTATCCCTTTCGTTGATTTTCGGTTGTTTCCTTGGTGATGACGGCCCGGACTCACCGCCGGGCTTTCGTCGCGAATTCCCTGATCTGCTCGTTGAATAGGTCGGGGTATTCCGCGTAGGAGGCATGACCCGCCTTGGGGAATTCGACATGCTGTGCCTTCGGAAAGGCCGCGGCCAGCAAAGCGTTCATCTCAGGCGAGATCACGGTGTCCTTGCCACCTGACAAAATGAGTACGGGAACGTTCACGTCCTGGCTGATTTTTGTGTTGTCAGTTTCCTGACACATTCGGCCACCATCGCGGATACCTTCGATCCGCGCGCTTGCTGCAATTTCAGCCAGGAACCGAATGACGGTTTGGGGGGTTCCTTCGGGCGTGCTGCGCTTGGCGCGTTCCAGGCCATAGGCCGCATTGACCCCCTCGGATCGGATGCGGTCGACTCTCGTCCCATACCGCGCCATCAGCGGCTCCCCATTAGGGCGGGCAAAGCCTAGGTGCGTCGAAGACAGCACCAGGCCCGCGGTTGAGGTATCTCGATCAGCCGCCAATTGCGCGGCGACCACACCTCCCATCGAATGGCCGACCACGATTGCGTCGTTGACCTTCAGCACTTTCAACAAGGCCTTGGCCGCATCAACATAGTCTTCGATTCTGTCACCGAATACATCGGACGCCCCAAAGCTTGGCGCATCCCAGGCGACAACGCGGAATGAATTCCCCAGCGCCCGAAACAGGTGGGCCCAGCTCTGACTACTGCCATTCATGCCATGGAGCAAAAAAAGAGCGGGTCCCGCGCCCGCTTCACGATACGCAAGGCGGCCGCCATTGTAGGACATATACTGCAACTCAGGCGTATCCCACATTCGCGTGATGTCCTCTGGGCATTGACTTCATCAGAGGGCGCCATGGAGTGGCAGAGATGCCCCGGCATCCCGCTGCTACTCAATTGCAGCACAGAAAGTGACAACAAAAAAGACTAAAACTTTTTACATATCTTTACTCGATGGTTGAGTCTCAAGCTCTCGCATCGACATCAGGGTTTGAGCGAGCTTCAGCACACGGCAAAACTTGGGATTTTCGAGAAGCGCGTTGCAATAATTACGCCAGGCATCCAGCATCGGCTCGGTCGGGCGAAAATCGCGGCGACGGCGGTCGCCGGTGTCTGGCAGTTCTTCCAAATAGCCGAGTTCCAAGGCCTCATGTACCGTCGAAGTCACGGTTGGACGACTAAATTCAGAGACTTCTACAAGCTCCGAGATCGTGAACCTGCCCTTGGTGAAGTAGAAGTTCATCATGTACCGACGCAGTTCGAACGCGGTGAAGCTGGTATTAAAGAAACGGCGCACTTGGCCAGGTCCATGCTCGCGTCGATAGACATGGCGCGAACTTTCAAAAGAGGCCTGTGCAAAGCAGAAGCGATGAAACAACGCCCCAGATTCACGCATGATCAATCTCACCGTATTATAGAAAAGTTCTTATACGTTATGCTATTGCTCCAATCGACCATACGCAAGGCCTCTCTCATGACCGGAAGTGATCTTCGCATGGCGCGTCTTTCAAGGCCCCAGGGCTGCAGGAACGAATCACGCCGCCAGCGCCAGCTCCCGGTTGTCATTGGCAGCCCCGCCCCTGGCCGGCGGCCGCCATGGCTGCCAGCTCCTGGCCAGCCTGGCCCATGCCCGATCGAAACGGCCCGACTTGGCCAGCGCCCGGAAGGTCAGCACGCCCTGGCAGCCATCTCTGGCCCACCTCTGACCCGAGCGTTTCATGCGCGAGGTGACCAAAGTTCTATTCGCAGCCTCGACGCTGCCGCTCCCGATGGGATAGCCGGCATCGGCAAGCCGGCAATAGTTCATGCGGTGGCGGTTGCTCCGGAAGTAGCCGAGCTCGCGGGCAATGATCTTGATACCCACCCCCTTGCGCGCCAGGTAGCGCAGGGCACCCTCCACCTTGCCGGCACCATCCGGGTGGTGGCGAAGGATGTGGCGCCACTTCTCGAACCAGGCCGTGCCCTCGGCGCTGCCCTCGCCGAAGGCGGCATCGGCCGCCACCTTGATGTGTTGGGCTGCATGGAAACTATGCCGAATTCGGCATAGTGGTCACACATAGTGATCATACGAGGAGTTCTGGTCGATCGCCACCCGCGACGACAAGACCGATGCCAGTTTCCCTGCGGCGATTCATCTCGTCAGCGGCGTAATGGTGCAAAGTCGAGCTTAGTCTCTCCGGCTTGTCTACACCGTTACAAAGTTTATGGCTGGATGGGTGGGTGTTGTACGCGGGACTTCAGGCGACACGGACGGCTTCCTGTTGCAACGCATCTTCTTGCGATACGCTTGCGGAAGTCCCCATCTGCCGAATGCACCTTAGGTCAAATCTATGCCACAAGATACTGATATAAAAACAGATATTAACGACTCCAAAGGGCAATGTCGCCTTGGTATAGACGTGGGCGGCACCTTCACCGATTTTGCGCTTGCGTATCCGGGCGGAATTGCCAGCTGCAAATTCCTGACCGATCATTCCCGGCCGGAGAAGACCATCCTCGCCGGCATCATGGCCGCGGCGGATATTGCAGGAGCGAATCCTGGCGCGATCCGGCAGGTCATTCACGGCACGACCCTGGTCACCAATGCGCTGATCGAACGACGCGGGGCCAGGACGGCCTTCATCACCACCGAAGGTTTTCGTGACGTCATCGAAATGCGCTCGGAGAGCCGTTTTGAACAGTATGATCTCCAGATCGAATTGCCGACGCCGCTTGTTCCCCGTCAGCACCGGTTCGTGGCCAGGGAGCGGGTAGCGGCCGACGGCGAGATCCTGCTGCCACTTGCCGATGGCGAAGTCGAGCGGATGGTATCAGCCATGCGCGACGGGCAATTCGACGCCGTGGCAATCGGCTTCCTGCATTCATATGCGAATGACTGCCATGAACGCCGAATGGCAGAAGCGCTACGACAAGAACTGCCCGGACTCTCGGTCTCGCTGTCGTCGGTCGTCTCTTCCCGGATGCGTGAACTTCCCCGCTTCAATACGGTGATCGTCAACGCCTATGTCCGCCCCCTTGTCGCGGGGTATTTGCGACGCCTGGAGGCAGGCTTGCGCGAGGCAGGAATCGATGCCCCTCTCTACATGCTGCATTCCGGAGGTGGCCTGATCTCGAGCGACACGGCCATTGAACAACCCGTTCGGCTCCTCGAGTCCGGGCCGGCCGGCGGCGCAACCTTTGCCGGCGGATTTGCCAGGTCGCTGCAGGATGACAGTGTACTGAGCCTCGACATGGGTGGAACCACTGCCAAGATCTGCCTGATCGAGGAGGGCACACCAAGGACCGCAGACACTTTCGAGATCGCCCGCAGCTACCGGTTCAGGAAGGGCTCCGGGATGCTGGTCTCCACACCGGCGGTCGAAATGGTCGAGATTGGTGCCGGCGGCGGATCCATTGCCTCGATTGACGGCTTGCGGCGCATCCAGGTCGGCCCGCGTTCGGCTGGCTCGGATCCGGGTCCAGCCTGCTACCAGCGAGGCGGCCTGGAGCCAACCGTCACCGATGCAAACCTGGTTCTCGGGCGGCTCGACCCGGACAGGTTTGCCGGCGGGGCAATCCGGCTTGACCTGGACCGCGCCAACGAGGCGCTTGCCGAGCATCTCGGTGGGCCAGGCGGGTTTGAGATCGGGGAGGCAGCCTTCGGTGCCACGGAAATGGTCGATGAGAACATGGCCAATGCCGCCCGTGCCCACGCGGTGGAGATCGGCCGCAACCTGGAAGACTTCACGATGGTCGCCTTTGGCGGCGGCGGTCCGCTGCATGCATGTCGGCTGTGCGAGAAACTCGGCATCGGACGGGCGATCGTGCCGCCGATGGCCGGGATTGGCTCGGCCATCGGGTTCCTGCAGGCGCCGTTTTCCTATGAAGCATCCCGCGGCCTATTCCAGCGCATGGACAGGTTTGATCCGGGCGCGGTCAACGCGACCATCGCCGCCATGGCCGACGAGGCTGGCAGCTTTGTCGGCAAGGTCGCCGGGGTTTCGCTGCGGCTGACTGCCTTCATGCGCTATTCGGGGCAAGGATGGGAAATCCCGGTGCCGATTCCACACAAGATTTATGCCGAAGGAGATGTTCCGGCCATCATCGCCTCCTTCGAGTCACAATACCGGGCACTATTCGGCCGAAGCATTGACGGTCTTTGCACAGAGATCACCAACTGGTCGCTGGAAATTGCCACCGAAACTCCACCGGTGAAGCCTTCCGACCTGGTTTCGGGACGGAAGACGGCAACCGTCGCACGCAGGCGCCGGCTCTTCGACGCCGCAAACCGATGCATGGGTGAGGCCAGCGAAACGGATCGGTCACAACTGGCGGCTGGCCAGTATATCGATGGCCCGGCAATCATCGTCGAGGATGGGACCTCGACCATCGTCACCTCGGCCTTTCGTGCAATCGGCCAGCCGGATGGCTCCATCCTGCTGGAACGCAAGGAGGTGGACAAATGAGGCTGTCGGCAATCGACAAACAGATCATGTGGAGGCGCCTGATCGCCGTGGTCGAAGAACAGGCATCAACGCTGGTTCGTACCGCGTTTTCGACCAGCGTGCGCGAGGCCGGCGACCTTTCGGCCGGCCTCTTCGACCGCAAGGCACGCATGATAGCCCAGGCCGTGACCGGAACCCCGGGTCACGTGAACGCCATGGCCGAAAGCGTCGGCCATTTCGTGCGAGAAATCGGCAGCGACAACATGTGCGAGGGCGATGTCTACGTCACGAATGACCCGTGGCTGGGAACCGGTCACCTCCACGACATCACCATGGTCACGCCGGTATTCCGCACCGGCCGGCATATCGGCTTCTTCGCCGCAACCGCCCATGTTGTCGATATTGGCGGGCGGGGATTTGGCCCGGATGCGACCGAAATCTTCGAGGAGGGCATGCAGATACCGATCATGCGGTTTGCTGATCGTGGCGAGGTCGACCGGGTCCTCCTCGAGTTGATCGGCGCCAATGTTCGCACACCTGACCAGACCATCGGCGACATGCACTCGCTTGCCGCCTGCAACGAAGTCGGGGCGAGGCGGTTGCAATCAATGCTGGACGAGTTCTCGCTGGACGATATTGACGGTCTTGCCGACTACATTGTCGATGCCAGCCGCAATGCCACGCGGGACGCGATCGCCGCACTTCCGGACGGGAGTTGGCACCATGACATGCGGGTTGACGGTTATGGCCAGCCCGTGCTCCTCAAGGTCCGGCTGGATATTCGCGGCAACCGACTTCGCGTCGATTTTGCCGGCACATCGGGAATGAGCCTGCTGGGAGTCAACGTGCCGGAAGTCTACACCCGCGCCTATGCCTGTTTCGGGCTCAAGGTGGCGATCTCGCCGGAGATACCCAACAACTGGGGCTCGTTGGAGCCGTTCGAAATCACCGCTCCCGAGGGTTCCATCCTGGCGGCGCGGCGGCCGGCCCCGGTGTCAGTGCGCCATGTGCTCGGCCACCTTGTGCCCGATGTGGTGCTGGGAGCGCTCGACAAGGCGGTACCGGGGCTGGCACCGGCCGAAGGCGCATCAGCGCTCTGGAACATCCAGATCTCGGCCCGGGCGACCGGACGGCAAGACAGGAGGTCGGATAGCGAGATACTCATGTTCAATTCGGGAGGGACCGGCGCCAGGCCGGCATCCGACGGCCTGTCGGCCACCGCCTTTCCCTCCGGCGTCTCCACGATGAGCGTGGAGGCCACCGAACATGTCGGCCCCATCATCGTCTGGCGCAAGGAATTGCGCCCGGACTCCGGTGGACCGGGAGAGTTTCGCGGCGGTCTGGGCCAGGTCATCGAAATCGAGGCGCGGCCAGGCCACGAGTTTCATTTCAACGCCATGTTCGACCGCGTCGACTTTCCTGCACGTGGCCGCGGTGGTGGCTGCAATGGATCCCCTGGTCGCGTGGAGATGGCCGATGGCAACCGCCTGGCGTCAAAGGGACGCCAGTTCGTCAGGGAGGGCGAAAGACTGCGCCTGCTGCTACCGGGAGGGGGCGGCATCGGCGACCCCGGCCGGCGCCGAAGAAAATCGGTCGAAATGGACCGTGTTGCCGGCTATATCTCGGTTGCGTCGGCACGCGACGATTACGGGCAGGAGAATGTAGAATGACAACGGGCAACCCGGTAGCGTTGGTGACGGGCGGTGCGCAGGGAATTGGGTTTGCCTGTGCCGAGGCGCTGGCCGAGGATGGTCATTTTGTCATCCTGGCAGACATCCAGCAGGACGAGGTGGCCAAATCTGCGGATCGGCTGGGAGAGTCCGGGGCCGCCATGGTTGCAGATATGGGAAATCCTCGGGCCATTCTCGGGTTGTTTGACCGGGTCGAATCGGAATTCGGGCCGGTAGCCACCCTGGTCAACAATGCCGGCATCGCCCTGCCCGGCGCTTTCCTCGACTACGATCTGGCGGATTTCCAGAAGGTGATCGGCATAAACCTGACTGGCGTGTTCGTTGCCACGCAACGAGCGGCCCGCACGATGATCGAGAAGGGAATCGAGGGCGCCATCGTCAACATGTCATCCATCAACGCCCTGGTCGCCATCCCGGCGATCCCGGCCTATTGCGCCTCGAAGGGCGGGGTCATGCAATTGACCAAGTCGGCGGCGCTGGCGCTGGCGCCGCACAATATCCGCGTCAATGCCGTGGGTCCGGGATCGATCGACACCGCCATGTTCGCCGGGATTGCCGCCAGTCGCGACGCCTATGATGCCGCCATGTCCCGCACGCCGCTCAAGCGACCGGGAACCCCGCGCGAGGTAGGCGACGTGGTCGCGTTCCTGGCTTCCGCGAAGGCCAGTTACATCACCGGCGAGACCATCTACATCGACGGCGGAAGGCTGCCCCTCAACTATACCTGCTGAACCCTCGCCGCATGGCGAATCCTAGAACTCCTATCTTTCGGAGTGGAGCAAATCGGCTGAACCCTCGCTGCACGGCGACTCCTCTTCCAATGCCGGGGCATGAACGGCCGACTTCCTCCCTTCCGGCCTGGCATCCGCCTTTTCGAGATCGTGTTGGACTGCGTGCGTGGTCATGACGCAGCCTCCTCGGCCGCCAGCCAATCCGCCTCGGCGGCGGCAATCCGTTTTTCGAGATCCGCCAGTTGCCGGTTGAGCATGGCGACTTCCTCGACCGGCCCCTGGTAGAGGGACGGGTCGGCGAGCCGTTCCTCGAGCCGGACCCGCTCCCGGCACAATTGTTCAACACGGCGCTCGGCCGCCTGCACTTCCTTGCGTTTCCGCGCCCTTCGCTGTCGCTCGCCGGCGCCATCACGGCGGTGGACACGGTCCGAAGGACTGCCGTCGCCAGGCTGTTGCCGCTCCCTTGCGCTCTTTCGGCCCGACTGGCGCGCCTTCAGCACCATCGACCGGTAGTCGACAATGTCGCCGTCGAAGCCTTGGCAGCTACCGTCTTTCACCACCCAGAGATTGTCGACACAAAGCTCGACCAGGTGCATGTCATGCGTCACCAGCACCACCGCCCCGCGATAGGCGTTGATGGCATCAATCAGCGCCTGCCTGGATTCCATGTCAAGATGGTTGGTCGGCTCGTCCAGAAGCAGGAGATGCGGCGCATCACGGGTGACGCAGCAAAACAGCAATCTCGACAACTCGCCGCCAGACAGTCTGGAGGTCAGGACATCGGCCTGGTCCCTCGAAAGCCCGAACCTGGCCAACATTGTCCTGAGCTCGCCATCGGTCAGTCCCGGCATGACGGATCCAAGCTCCTGCAGTGCGGTCCGGTCAGGGTCGAATGAATTGACCATCTGCTGCACGAAATGCCCGATTCGCAGTTTCCGGGCGCGGTGTATGCTCCCTGACATGGTCTCGATTTCACCGGCCAGTAGGCGAAGCAGCGTGGTCTTGCCGTTGCCGTTTTCGCCCAAGAGGGCAATGCGGTCATCCATGTCCAGCCGCAGGTCGAGATTCCCGAGGACAGGCTTGCCAGACTCGTAACCGGCGCTGGCGCCATCCAGCGTGACCAGCGGAGGCGGAACCCCCTCGGGGTCGGGAAATCCGATATGCACCGAGTATTCGGTTGGCAGCGGCGGCAACTCCTGCAAGCGGGCCAGCGCCTTCAGCCGGGACTGGGCCTGGCGCGCCTTGGTCGCCTTGTAACGAAACCTGTCCACGAAAGCCTGCATGTGCCGACGCTGTCCGGCCTGCTTGCGGATTTCCGCCGCCCTGGTCTCGAGCCGCGTCCTGCGCTCGGCCTCGAAGCGGTCATAATTGCCGCGATAGGTAACCAGCTTGCCCGAGTCGAAATGAATGATGCTGCCGACAACCGAATTCAGGAAGTGCCGGTCATGGCTGACCAGCAGGATGGCTCCCCGGTAGACCGTCAGGTGGTTCTCGAGCCAGATGCGCGACTCGAGGTCAAGGTGGTTGCTGGGCTCGTCAAGCAGCAGAAGATCCGGCTTCAGATACAGCGTCGTGGCCAGGGCAACACGCATTCGCCAGCCCCCGGAAAACGAGTCGAGCGGGCGATGTTGATCACGCTCGCCGAAACCAAGCCCGGCCAGGATGGTGGCGGCACGTGCCGGCGCACCGGCGGCATCAATATCGGCCAGGCGAAGCTGGATCTCGGCGATGCGGTCCGGAGAGGTCGCACCCACGGCCTCGGCCAGCAGTTCCGATCGTTCGATATCGGCGGCAAGCACGAATTCCCGCGGCGACAACTGGCCGGCCGGCGAGTGCTGCGCCACCTTGCCAACCTGCAAATTCCTGCCCAGCTCGACCGAACCGTCATCTGGCTCGATTTCCCCGGCAACCAGCCGGAGCAGGGTGGATTTGCCGATGCCATTCCGGCCGACAACCCCTACCTTGGCCTGTCCTGACACCATTGCCGATGCACGGTCCAGGAGCATCCGCTCGCCGATCCGGTATGTCAATTCCCTGATCTGCAGCATTGAATCCCGAAAACCCCCAGGGGACCGGAAGTGTCCGCAGACGGGAGGTGGCCCTGCCTTCCACGCCGCGGCCACGATATCAGCGTGTTTGCCAGCCAATTCAACCAGCTTTTCGGTGCCACATACGAGTGAGCACCGCCCACCCTGCCCCATGGCAAGCCCGGCCAATCCGCCACGATCATGAGCGCCAAGACCGGATCGGCACCGAATGTTCACATGTCCCGGGCTTCAGGGTAAACCACGGGCCGCGGCCGAAACCTGCCGTTTCGAGCGCTCTCGTCGAGGAGCAAACCATACAAATTTTGGCCAACGAGCCGGATCATCACGGCCAGCCGCCGCTACCAGCATACCCACAGGGAGCAGAACGATGGATTCAACCGCAGATTTCTTCTGGAAACTCAGATCGGGCGGCCCCGCACCGGAAGCAATTCCGGATGGGGTGGTGCCAGTGACGATGGCAGATGCCTATCTTGCCCAGGCAGCGCTCGTCGAGCGCATGCTCACCGACACCCCCGGCTGCAAGCCGATCGGATACAAGATCGCCTGCACGAGCAGCGTCGCCCGGGACCTGTTCGATGCAGACGGCCCGGTTTACGGACGGCTGCTCTCCTGCCGGCATTGGCAGGACGGCGCCGCTCTCAGCGCCGCGCAATTCCCCATACTCGCCGTGGAGCCCGAATTTGCCTTCAGGATGGTCGAATCAGTGCCCGAGACCTCCGATGCCTGGACAGGCAACACCATCGCCCGGTTTGTCGGTAACATGGTGCCTTCTCTCGAGATCGTCGGACGGCGATTTGCCAACTGGTCTGCCTATTGTGCAGAGTCGCTGGCCGCCGACAACGCGGTACATATGGGTTGGGTCCAGGGACGCGAAACCGGGCTCTGGCGAACTGCGGATTTGGAAAACCACCCGGTCTCCCTGTCGGTCAACGGCAGGGTGCAATTGTCCGGCAGCAGCGCCAACGTGATGGGAAGCCCCCTCAACGCCCTGGCCTGGCTTGCAAACGAACTGCCGAGGCACGGCCACCAACTGCAAGCCGGCGACATGGTGACGACCGGCGTCTGCACGGATGTCCACCCATCCGGTCCGGGTGAATCGCTGCTGGCCGATTTCGGCACCCTCGGCACGGTGAGCCTGTCCTTCACGTGACAAGCACAACGCCCAACCCGGTGGGGCCGACTACATGATGTATCATGCGCGGATGCAGGGACAGTCACCTGGGCCGCCGTCGGGCACGCCATGCACGGCCGGTGGCGCCCGGAAAGTGACGTCAACTTCAAGGCGCTCAAACCGAACCCGGTTGCGGTCGGCATCCCCTCACCCAAGGATTTCGACGGCTCGTCTGGCCAACAGGGGCACAAATGCCCGGTATTCCCGGGCCAATTCGGGATTTGCCGCGCTCCCGTCGAGGGCACGACGTCCCACCCCCTCGAGGATTGCCGCCAGGCGGAAGAACGCGAAGACCAGGTAGAAATCCCAATTCCGCGGCCGGGCCATCTGCCGACGGTGGCAATAGTCGCCAATATAGCTGGCGTCATTGGGCAGGCCCAACCCTTCGCGGTCGATTCCGCCCAGGCCCCGCAGCGCACCGTCATGAGGCATCTGCCATTGCATGCACTGGTAGGCCAGATCGGCCAGCGGATGGCCGAGTGTCGACAACTCCCAGTCCAGGACGGCAACCAACTCGCCCGAGCCTCGCCGGAATACGAGGTTGTCCAGGCGGTAATCGCCGTGAACCAGCGCCGCTTCTCCGTCATCGACGACCATGTTGTCCTCGAGCCAGGCAATCACCCGCTCCATCTCCGGCAGGCATTCGGTGCGTGATGCAAGATATTGCCGCTTCCACCGGTTGGTCTGACGCTCGAAATAGTTTCCCGGTTTGCCAAAATCGGCAAGCCCGACCTGGTCAGGTACGACATTGTGGATCATGGCCAGCACCCGGTTCATTTCATCATATGTCTTTGCCCGGCCCGATGGTGACATTCCCGGCAGGCAGGGATCAAAATGAATGTCACCATCGACGAATTCCATGACATAGAAAGCCCGGCCATTCGGCGAATCGGCATCGTTGACCAGCACCACCGGTTCCGGCACCGGGATTTCGGTGGACGAAAGGCACCGCATGACCCGGTATTCACGTTCCACCAGGTGGGCGGATTTCAGCAGCTTTCCCGGCGGCTTCGTGCGCAGCACCAGCTTGCGACCCCGGCATTGCAGCAGGTAGGTCGGGTTGGACTGGCCCCTGCCGATTCGCTCCAATCCGGTCACCGGCTCAGCAAGCAGGTCCTGCAGGAATGAACGCATCTCTTCCATGATCTTCCGACTCACCCTTCGGACCGCCACCGGCGATCTTGCCTCCTCCTCCCTCCACGAGCAACTCCTCAATCGGCACCCGAGCCCGGAGGACTGCTACCGATGAGCGGCGACGGCCCCGGCACGGGATGACGACCCCGCATCACGGGGCCGACGAGAAGTTGGTGCCGGGAGCGTTACGTCAGTTGGAACTCCCGGGGTGTTGTTCCCGGTGATAGGCTCGGACCGACTGGTGTGTAGCACCGTGCTCTTGCCTGACATGGCGGTGCGGGCGGCAAGGGGTCACAGCCTTGGCATCGGCCCGCAGTTGCAGATACGGGCTCGGCATGGCACGACGGATATGCGAGTGCAGGCCGACGGGATCAGGACTGGAGCGAGGTAATCATGGCAAGCATGGATTTGGGATTGTCGGCGCATGCCGAGCAGGTTCATGAACAGGTACGGCAGATGATTGCCGAGGAGATCGAACCGCTTGATGCCGAGTTTCTCGAGGAGGTGCCGACTGGCAGCCGATGGGTCCTGTCCGAACGGCAGGTCGAAATCCTCGAGACGCTGAAGGCGCGGGCACGGCAGAGGGAGTTGTGGAATCTCTGGCTCACCGGCGAGCATGGCGGTCCCGGTCTCTCGACTGTCGACTATGCATATCTGGCGGAGGAAATGGGCAAATCCCACCTGGCACCGGAAATCTTCAACTGCAATGCCCCCGATACCGGCAACATGGAGGTCTTCCTGCGTTACGGCAGCGAGCAGATGAAGAGCAGGTGGTTGCAACCCCTGCTCGATGGCCGGACCCGCTCAGCCTACCTGATGACCGAGCCCGGCATTTCCTCGTCCGATGCCACCAATATCGACATGTCCTGCCGGCTTGAGGATGGCCACTATATCCTCAATGGTGAAAAATGGTGGGCGACCGGCGCCGGCGATCCCCGCTGCGCCGTATACGTGGTGATGGCCCGGACCTCGACCGACAATCTTCGCCATCGCAACCATTCGATGCTGGTCGTACCTGCAGCCAGTCCCGGGATCACGGTGCTGCGTGCCATGGAGGTGTTTGGCCATGATGATGCACCGCATGGCCACATGCATATCCGGTTCGAAAATGTTGCGGTTCCGGTCGAGAACCTGCTGGTCGGTGAAGGCGAAGGGTTCCGGATTGCCCAGGGAAGATTGGGCCCGGGACGCATTCACCACTGCATGCGGGCCATCGGGCAGGCGGAAAAAGCGCTTGATCTCATGTGCAAGCGCGCGGTTTCACGAGAAGCATTCGGCAGCAAGCTGGCACAGCTCGGCGCCAATTTTGACGTCATTGCCCAGGCACGAACCGATATCGAGACCGCCCGGCTGCTATGCCTGAAGGCCGCATGGCACATGGACCATGCGACCCCTCGCCAGGCCGCTCCCTGGATCAGCAAGATCAAGGCGCTGGCGCCGGAAGTCGCCCTGCGGATCACCGACCAGGCAATCCAGATGCATGGCGCCGAGGGCATCAGCCAGGACACGCCGCTTGCCCGCCAGTGGACGCATCTGCGCACGTTGCGCCTGGCCGACGGACCGGATGCCGTACACCGCCGGCAGATCGCCAGGGCCGAATTGCGGAAGCACTCGCAGCAACCTTTGTGACCTGGCTGCCGTCGGGATGGCGGCAGCTGGACGGGTTCCGGTGAACTTGTCCGCTCGGTGGTCTCGCTGGCAGAGAGGCGCTGGCGGCGAAATGGTGTTTGAGTCTGGTCTATTCGAGCAGTGACAGCAGGCGGTTCACCGAGTCCTTGGCATCGCCAAAGAACATCCGGGTGTTCTCGCGGTAGAAGAGCGGGTTCTCGATACCCGAATACCCGGTTCCCTGCCCGCGCTTGGAGACGAAGACCTGCTTCGACTTCCAGACTTCCAGCACCGGCATGCCGGCGATCGGCGAATTCGGATCCTCCTGCGCGGCCGGATTGACGATATCGTTGGATCCGACAACGATGGCGACATCGGTTGCCGGGAAATCATCATTGATTTCATCCATTTCCAGGACGATGTCATAGGGGACCTTGGCCTCCGCCAGCAGGACATTCATGTGACCGGGAAGCCGGCCAGCCACCGGATGTATGGCAAAACGCACCTCCTTGCCGGCACTACGCAGTCGCCGGGTCAACTCGCTGATTGGCCCTTGGGCCTGGGCGACCGCCATGCCGTATCCCGGAACGATCACGATGCTGTCGGCATCGGTAATGGCCGCCGCCACGCCTTCGGCATCGATCGCCATCTGCTCGCCATCAATGTCGGCAATGGCAGCCCCGGTTCCGCCAAATCCGCCAAGAATGACGCTGACAAAATGGCGGTTCATGGCCTTGCACATGATGTATGACAGGATTGCACCCGACGAACCGACCAATGCACCGGTAATGATGAGCAGATCATTCTCCAGGGTGAACCCGATTGCCGCTGCCGCCCAACCGGAATAGGAATTCAGCATCGACACCACGACCGGCATGTCTGCACCGCCGATCCCCATGATCAGGTGCCAGCCGATCAACCCGGCCAGCACGGCAATGATCATGATCGAGACCAGCCCGCCATCGCCAAGATAGTGGAAGCCGAGCGCCCCGCATGACACGGTGGCAAGCGCATTCCAGAAATGGCCGCCAGGCAGTTTCTTCGGATTGCCCGAAATCCGCCCAGACAGCTTGCCGAAGGCAACCACCGAGCCGGTAAAGGTAATGGCGCCGATGAAGATCCCCAGGAACACCTCGACCTTCAGGATGGCAATCTCCGGCCCGGATTTCGAGGCCAGCTTGCGGGCAAATCCTGCAAGTTCGTCGACCGCCGCCCCGCTGGCGAGTGCCTGCAATTCCCATTCGGCATTCAGGCCGATGAACACTGCCGCCAGGCCGACAAAGGAATGCAGGGCGGCCACCAGCTGCGGCATGCCGGTCATCTCGACCCGCCTTGCCACCACCGCTCCGACCGCCGAGCCGATGGCGATCATGGCCAGAATGGTTGGCCAGTTGCCGATTCCCGGCGTCAGCAATGTGGACAGAACCGCCAGCGCCATGCCAGCCATGCCGTACCAGACGGCCCGCTTGGCGCTTTCCTGGTTTGAAAGCCCGCCTAGCGACAGGATGAACAGCACGCCGGCGGCGACATAGGCTGCAAGTAGCAATCCGTCGATCATGGCCGAAACCCAGCCTAGCTCTTCTGGAACATGGCCAGCATCCGCCGGGTAACCAGGAAGCCGCCGACGATATTGATGGTAGCAATCAACACCGACACCGCGGCCAGGATGTAGACAATCCGGTTGTCAGTGCCAATTTGGAGCAGGGCCCCGACCACGATGATGCCGGATATGGCATTGGTCACCGCCATCAGCGGCGTGTGCAGCGAGTGGCTGACATTCCAGATGACCTGGAAGCCGACAAAGCAGCTGAGCACGAACACGACGAAATGCTGCATGAAGCTCGGCGGCGCAACGTAGCCGACGAGCAGCAGCAGCGCAGTACCGAGGGCCAGGACCGCAACCTGGTCACGGGTGCCCTTGCGAAACCTGGCCGCTTCCAGCGCCAGCACCTCTTCCCTGGTCAACTCCTTCTTCGGAACAACCGGCGCCCGCTTCATCGTTGGAATCTTGGGCGCGGGCGGCGGAAAGGTGACCTCACCACAACAGGCCACCGTTACCCCGCGTACGACATCATCATCCATGTCATGGACAATCTTCCCATCCTTTCCCGGCGTCAGCTCGGTGAGGAGATGAAAGACATTCGTTGCGTAAAGCGACGAGGCCTGGTTGGCCATTCTGCTGGGAAAATCCGTATAGCCGATGATGGTGACACCATTGTCGGTGACAATCTTGCGGTCGGCGGCCGTCAGGTCGCAATTGCCACCCCGCTCTGCCGCCAGGTCAACGATGACCGAGCCGGGCTTCATCGCCTCGACCATGTCCTTCAGCCACAGCTTCGGCGCATCCATGCCGGGAATGAGTGCGGTGGTCAGAACGATATCGGTTTCTGGCGCCTGGGCGCGGAACAGTTCGAGTTGCCGCTGCCTGAATTCCGGCGAGGATGGCTTGGCATAACCGCCCTCCCCGCTGGCATCCTCGTCAAAGTCCAGCAGCAGGAATTCGGCACCCATTGATTCGATCTGCTCGGCAACCTCGGGCCGCACATCGAATGCCCGCACCACCGCCCCGAGCGAGACCGCGGTGCCGATTGCCGACAACCCGGCAACGCCGGCACCGATCACCAGCACCGTTGCCGGCGGCATCTTGCCGGCGGCAGTGACCTGTCCGGTGAAAAACCGGCCAAAATTGTTGCCTGCCTCCAGCACCGCCCGATAGCCGGCAATATTGGCCATGGACGAGAGGGCATCAAGCTTCTGGGCCCGCGAAATCCTTGGCACCATGTCCATGGCCAGGATTGTTGCACCCGTTTCGCAGGCATCCCGCAGGAGTTCGGTGTTCTGCGCTGGCCAGAAAAAAGAGATCAGCGTCTTCTCCGGCGTCAGCCGGGAGACTTCCTCCGGACCGGGAGGCTGAACCTTTACGACGACCCCGGATGTCTCCCACAAACCTTCAACGGTTTCAACAATTTCCACCCCGGATTTGATGTATTCCTGGTCAGGAAACCCGGCAGCTATGCCGGCACCGGCCTCGATGGCACAGTCAAAGCCGAGCCTGGACAGTTTCCGTGCCGACTCCGGGGTGATGGCGACACGAGCCTCGCCCGCCTCGATTTCCTTCGGTGCACCAATCTTCACCGGAACCCAACTCCGCTACCTGCCACGCGCCAGCCCCCGGTTATAGTTTTGCCTGACTTCCATGCAAGTGCCAGATTTGGGCCTACGAAGTCTTCAAGCGGGCGAGTGAACTGTGGGGCGACCCTGGCTGGTTGGACAGTTCGAAGGCAAGGATTGGAGAATTCGACCCACCTGACCATGAATCCTGTGGGCGACGATGCGACACCGGCCACGAAACCGGACAGCGGCCCGTCATCCTAATGAAAAAGCCCCTCCAAATACATTTGTCGGCAAGAATTCTCATTCATTCCATAGTCAAATGCACCACATTGGCAGCGGTTTTTGTGACTTGTGAATCGTTGGCTGATTGTGGACAAGCCTGCCATGGATGAGACCGGATGTCTTGATGGGCGCCATGCCCTCGTTACCGGCGGCGGCACCGGGATCGGGGCCGCCATATCGTCGATGCTGGCCGACTCCGGCGCCGAGGTCACCATCTGCAGTCGTAACCCGGACCGGCACGACGCCGGTTTGCACCGTCGAATTCATCCCCTGGTCATGGATGTCACGGACGAGGATTCGGTCCGGGCTGCAACCGCCCGGGCGGTCGAGGGGCGCGGGCCGGTCACGATCCACATCGCCAATGCCGGCATCGCCGAGGGAATGGGTTTTGGCAACTCTGATCTCGATCACTGGCGCCGCATTCTCGATACCAACCTCGTCGGCGCCTATCTCTCGATACGCGAGTCCCTCGCCTCGATGCAGGATGGTGAGTGGGGTCGGATCGTCGCAATCGCCTCGGTCGCCGGACTTCGGGGGCTGAAGGGGGCCTCGGCATATACGGCCTCGAAACACGGGTTGGTTGGCCTGGTGCGGGCCCTGTCGGAAGAGCTGAAGGGCAGCGGGATCACCGTCAACGCCGTGTGTCCGGGTTATGTCGATACACCGCTGGTCGACCGCAATCTCGACGACATCATGGCCAGGACCGGAGGCACTCGCGAGGAGGCGCTCGCATCCATCCTGCGCCTCAACCGGGACCGGCGGCTTGTCGATCCGTCGGAGGTCGCATCGGTCGTGGCATGGCTCTGCGGGGCCGGCTCGGAGGGGATCAATGGCCAGGTCATCCCGATTGCCGGCGGGCAGGTCTGACATGACCGGCAACACGGGAATCGTCACCGATTTCGGGAAAACCCGGAAATTCTTCCACCTGCCGCCCGGTATCACCTACCTCGACGGGAATTCGCTCGGCCCGCTGCCGGCATGCCTGGAGGAGAGATTCGGGCGCATGCTCACCGGCCAATGGGGCGACATGCTGATTGGCGGCTGGACCAGGGCCGGATGGATGGAACAGCCGGAGGTGACTGGCGACCGCATCGCCCGCCTGGTTGGCGCCCCCGCCGGCAGCATCGTGGTCGGCGATACGCTGTCGATCAAGGTCTACCAGGCGCTGGCATCAGCCTTGGCGCTCAGGCCTGACCGCAAGATCGTGCTCACCGACACCGGGAATTTTCCGTCCGACCTCTACATGGCCCAGGGCCTGCTCGATTCGCTGGACCAGGGCCATGAATTGCGGGCCGTCGACCCGGAACTGGTCAGCGAACATGTCAGTGACGAGGTGGCGGTGCTGATGCTGACCGACGTGGATTATCGCACCGCCCGCCGCCATGACATGCGGCTACTGACCGACCTCGCCCACCAACACGGCGCGCTAACCCTGTGGGATTTGGCCCATTCTGCCGGCGCCATCGAGGTCGGGCTTAATGACACCAATGCCGATTTCGCGGTTGGCTGCACCTACAAGTTCCTCAATGGAGGCCCCGGCTCACCGGCATTCATCTACGTGTCACCTTCGATCCAGGACCAGGTGACTCCCGCCTTGCGCGGATGGCTTGGTCACGCCTCGCCGTTCGAATTCGCTACTGCCTACCGGCCAGTGCCCGGCATCGGCAAGATGCGCGTTGGTACACCGCCCATCCTGGGCCTGTTTGCCCTCGATGTGGCGCTGGATGTGTGGGACTTGACCACCATCGGCGATGTTGCCGCGCGATCGGCGGAACTGACCAATTCCTTCATCGACGGCGTCACGCGTGAATGTCCGGAGCTGCAACTGGCGACGCCGTCCAATCCGGAACTCCGCGGCAGCCAGGTCTCGTTCCGGCATCCGGATGGACGCGCCATCATGCAGACCCTGATTGAGGGAGGGGTCATCGGTGACTTTCGGGAGCCGGACATCATGCGGTTCGGCTTCGCCCCGCTCTACAACACCGATCAATGCGTCGAGACGGCAATTGCCAAACTGAACGAAGCAGTCGGCTTACGTCTTCGCAAGCCCGCATGCCGCCAGACGGAGGCAGTGTCCAGCTGATGTGGAGGTTCCCACACGGAACACAACCCGGGCCGTCAGATGCGGCCGGTTTCATGGTCCAATGTCACCGATTTTCCACGCGGCCTCACACCAGGTCGCGTCAACATGATCAGACTGACAAAACCGGGGATCGGTCGGGATTGGAGCTCGCCGGAATCTGTTGGGGGCTCGGCAGCCTGTAGGCGAGTGCGGCGGCGAAGCGGTCTTCTCCCAAATCGATGAGGCTCCAGCTGCCGGCCGGGCCTCGGGTAAATTCGAACACGCATGACCGGGCGCCATTCAACATCGCCTCGGGCACCTCAAAGCCGGATGGATCCAGAAATATTCCCGAGCCGGCCGCCTTGATGAGCGCCTCCTTCAGGCTCCAGATCCGGTAGAAGAGACGCAGCGCCTGCGCGCCCTCGGCCAGTTCCAACAAGTGACGCTCCCGGGGGCCGTAGACCATGCTGCCAATGCCGGTCATGTCGCGCCCGGGCGCACGCTCCTCGACGTCAACGCCGAGCCAGCCATGCAAGGCCGTCGCGATCAGCCCATGCCGTCCGCTGTGGCTGACATTGAAGGCCATCGCCACGCGGTTGCCATTCACCAACGCGTAGGGTTTGCCGTGCTCGCCTTGGCCGAAAACGAGTTGGCGGTTCTGACAATCCAGTTGCCCGGCAAGGATCACGCGGAGCGCGGCCCGGCAGAGAATGAAACGGCGCCGGGCGCCGATGACGACGAAACGATGACAGCGCATCCTCTCCTGGTCATCCAGGAGCGCATGCGCATGCACCTCGCGATCGGCGTCGGGCGACAAATCTACATGGAAGACGGTCACACCTTCCGATTCTTGCCACCTGCTCCACCACTGGGACATGTCCGTCGTCATTTTCGATGCGCTGAAGCCTGTTTGCGATCACCCGCCGTATAGGTGATGCGCCAGGACCGATCAATCTCGGCAAACGGAATGTCTCCATCGACCAGACCCGGGACCCGGCCGGCCGCCTTCTTCCTCAGGTGCAGCCACCCGACAGAGGTTCGGCACCGCGTCGCGGCAGACCCGGATTCCTGATCTGGTTCCTTGCCGTCAATGGCCTGGCCCCGGCTCAACGGGAATCGCCAACGGGGCAAACGGGTCCACGGGCAACCCGTGCATCTGGCATCCTGCCAGCGCAACAAGGGCCAGCAATGAGAGATTTCGTGCAGCATGCTTCCACGTCATGGCATGTTCTTTCATTCCTCGGCTTCAAAGCCGCACCCGTTCCCGCCAGGCGAATTGAATGCAGGTTGGCCACACGAGACCTGCGACCGAGGCCGATGACGGGACCGCCTGTGGTTTGGGGCCGTCGTCGTTCACCGTGCCTGTTGGCAGAATGTGGTGCCCCCAGAGAGACTCGAACTCCCGACCCCCTGATTACAAATCAGATGCTCTACCGGCTGAGCTATGAGGGCAATGCGACTCCAATAGTGGGCAGCACCGCCCCGATGCAATATTCGGCATCGATTTTGTGTTGAAATGCGCCTTTTTGGCAACCGGCGGCGTCATTCATGCCGGCGATTGTCCGGGTAGGCGGCGCGGCTTCGCCCGGACGTCCTTGCATTGGCAGGCCGACTGCCGCAGATGGGGTGCAGGTTGCGGCGAGGAGCGCCGGTTCGTTGGAATTGCTGGTTTACGCAGGCACGTTCTGTGCAATTGCCGGGTTGGCGGGGATCCTGTCCTGCGCCTGGAAGGCGTTGGGACTCCGCAAGTCATCCCTGTCCGATTCCGAGACCAGGGACCGGCTCAACCGGCTGCTCCCGATCAATTTCGGCTCGCTGGCAGTTGCCGCCATCGGCCTCATGCTGATCGTGGTTGGAATCCTGCTCTGATCAGGCCTCGATCGTGTCCAGGATCGACTCGATGGCCTGCTCGATCAACTCCAGGCAATCCGGGGAGGAGAAGCTGTGGTCGGCACCCCGAACCAGCAACAGCCGCGCGTCCGGGCAGCTGGCGTGGTTCAGGAGCCTGACCGCGACCGACTGATCGACATCGGCATCCTCGGTTCCCTGCAGCAGCCGCACCGGCATCGGCAACTCCAGCGGCCGGTTCAGCAGGAAATTGTCCGGCCCCTCCTCGATCAGCTTCCTGGTGATCACCATCGGCTCGTCGGAATACTCGCTCGGCATCTCGACCCTGCCATCCTGTTCCATGACCCGGTGCTGATCGGGCGTGAGTCGGTTTAGCCTGAAATCATCGGTAAAGTCGGGGGCGGCGGCAATGCCAACCATCCCGGCGACACGTCCCGGATTCCTTGATGCCAACAACAATCCGATCCAGCCACCCATCGACGATCCGACAAGAATCTGCGGCCCCTCGGTCAGTGCGAACACCGCATCGGCCGCATCGCCGGCCCAGTCCCCGATGCACCCGTCCTCGAATCGCCCGGAGGACCGGCCGTGGCCGGTATAGTCGAAGCGCAGGAATGCCCTGCCCTGCCGGCTTGCCCATTGTCCAAGATGAAGCGCCTTGGTGCCTTCCATGTTCGAGGAAAACCCACCAAGGAACACGATGCCGGGTTCGGTCCCACCGCCCCGGCAATATGCAATCCGCCGCCCATCCCCGGGCTCGAAAAACTGCTCGGCCATCTGCCTCTTCCTGCCAGTTGCACACCAATGAGACGGTCCGTTTAAGACAGTTGGCCGGCAACGGCCAGCATCGCCCCGGCCGGGCAACTCGCACGGCCATCCTCGCCAGCGCCTGGTCGGAGCATGCCCAATTCGGAGTTGACTGCATGGGAGGGTGCGGTATTGGGGTGCTCCCCGCAACCGGGCGTTTCGTGGGCGCCAAACAGACGAGGATCGCATGCCATCTCCCGTTACCCTGATTTTTCCGGACGGCAATTTCCGCCAGTATGAGTCCGGCATTACCGCCGCCGAAGTCGCATCCAGCCTGGCAATGTCGCTCGGCAAGCGCGCCATTTCCGCCGTATTCAACGACGTGCACTGGGATCTCCAATGGCCGATCGAATGCGACGGCCGGATATCGATCAACACCATGGACGACGAGCAATGGGCGCTGGAATTGGTGCGCCACGACCTGGCCCATGTCATGGCCCGGGCCGTCCAGGAATTGTGGCCGGAAACCAGGGTCACCATCGGACCGGTAATCGAAAATGGCTGGTTCTATGATTTTGACCGGGAAGAGTCGTTCACCCCCGATGATTTGGGGCTGATCGAGGAGCGAATGCGCAAGATCATCGGCCTGCGCGACCCGGTTCGCACCGAAATCTGGGCGCGGCAGCGGGCCATCGATCACTACCGGGAGCGCAACGAGCCGTACAAGGTCGAGCTTGTCGAGGCCATTCCCGAGGGCGAGCCAATCCGGATGTACTGGCATGGAGACTGGCAGGATCTGTGCCGGGGCCCGCACCTGCGTCATACCGGGCAACTTCCCGGCGATGCCTTTGCCCTGCGCAGCATATCGGGCGCTTTTTGGCGCAGCGATCCCAAGAACAGCATGCTGCAACGGATCTACGGCGTTGCATTCAGGAGGAAGGCCGACCTCAAGGGCTACCTGCAAATGCTCGAAGAGGCCCAGCGCCGCGACCACCGGCGGATCGGTGCCGATATGGACCTGTTCCATTTCCAGGAGGAGGCACCGGGAATGGCCTTCTGGCACCCGCGCGGCTGGACGGTCTACAAGCTGCTGAAGGAGTACATGGCCAGGAAACAGGCCGAGCACGGCTATCTCGAGGTTAACACCCCGCTGGTCGTCGACCGGTCCCTGTGGGAGGCCTCGGGCCACTGGGAGAAATTCCAGGAGCACATGTTCCTGGTGCATGTCGAAATCGAGCAATCCGAGGGCGCGAGGATCAATGCCCTCAAGCCGATGAACTGTCCGTGCCATGTCCAGATTTACAACCAGGGACAGAAGAGTTACCGGGATCTTCCGCTCCGGATCGCCGAATTCGGCTCCTGCAACCGTTTCGAACCGTCCGGCGCCCTGCACGGGCTGATGCGCGTGCGGGGGTTCGTGCAGGATGATGCACATATCTTCTGCGAGGAGACGCAGATCGAGCGCGAGACCGCCGGGTTCATCTCGATGCTGACCGAGATCTACGCCGATCTGGGCTTTGACCAGTTCAAGGTGAAATTTGCCGACAGGCCGGAACAGCGGGCCGGCAGCGACGAGACCTGGGAGAAGGCGGAACAGGCGCTGGTATCCGCAACCGAAGCCGCGGAGTGCGCATTTGAATTCAACCCTGGCGAGGGCGCGTTTTATGGACCCAAGTTGGAATTCGTGCTGACCGATGCCATTGGCCGGGATTGGCAATGCGGAACCCTGCAGGTCGATTTCGTCATGCCTGAACGGCTCAATGCCAGCTTCATCGGCCCGGATGGCGAAAAACACCGACCGGTCATGCTGCATCGGGCCATTCTCGGCAGCTTCGAGCGATTCATCGGCATCCTCATCGAGAACCATGTTGGCAACCTGCCATTCTGGCTGACGCCGCGCCAGGTTGTGGTCGCCACCATCATCTCCGATGCCGACGACTACGCCAGGGAGGCCGCGGCCAGGCTCGGCCAGGCCGGAATTCGGGCAGAGGCAGATACCCGGAACGAAAAGATCAACTACAAGGTCCGTGAACACTCGCTGGGCAAGGTTCCGGTCATTTTTGCCGTTGGCGAACGGGAGATACGTGATCGCACCGTTTCAATTCGAACCCTCGGCCAGAAAGGCATCGAGGTGTTGCCACTCGATGAGGCGGTCGCCAGGTATGTCGCACCGGCAACACCGCCTGACCTGCGGAAACCGTCCCCGGGCTGACAGAAATTGCAACAGGTTGGCCCGACCGGTCACGACAGCGGTTGAACACGGCTTTCAACATCAATAATGCAGTCGCGATTGATTGCCGCACGGCTTGGCGGTAATCCCCTCCAGGTAGCTGAAACAGAACAAAGGAATCGTAGGCATACCTCGAAGACCATATAACGCGCCACCAACGCGTCATACCGGGCCGCGTGCGAATGACCGCATTGCCGCACCGGAAATCCGACTGATCGGACCGGATGGAGAAAATCTGGGGATCAGCACCCCCGAAAGAGGACTTGAATTGGCAGTTCAGGTCGGACTGGACCTCGTCGAGATCTCTCCGACGGCGGATCCCCCGGTCTGCAAGGTCATGGATCTGGGCAAGTTCAAATATGCCCAGCAGAAGCGGGACTCGGAATCTCGCAAGAAGCAGAAGACAATCGAGGTCAAGGAGGTCAAGTTCCGCCCGAACACCGACCGCCATGACTACGCCGTCAAGCTCAGAAACGTCGAGCGCTTTCTGGGAAATGGCGACAAGGTCAAGGTGACCATGCGCTTTCGGGGCCGCGAGATGGCCCACCAGGAACTGGGGCAGAATCTTCTCGAGCGCGTTGCAGAGGACATCAACCTTGTTGGCAAGGTCGAGGAATTGCCCAAGCTCGACGGTCGGCAGATGTACATGATGATTGCTCCGGCCAAGTAGCCGTCAGACTCCCAGAATTGGCAGGTATCGACTCACGGCCCGCCGTTTCGACATGGGCAAGATCTGCCACCCGGAGACCCTCCCGGGGCTCGCGGTTCCCGAGGAGTCGTCAGATTGCATGAAATCCTGATTTGTGCAGCCCAGCGCACTCCGATCGGTGCCTTCGGCGGGGTATTGTCGAAGATGTCCGCCCCCGAGCTCGGTGCGATCGTCATTCGATCGGCGATGTCGACCCTCGATGACGAACCGCCACCCGTCGACGAGGTCGTGTTTGGTTGCGTATTGCCGGCCGGGTTGGGTCAGGCGCCGGCCAGGCAGGCTGGCAAGGCTGGCGGTCTCCCCGATTCGGTGCCGGCAACCACGGTCAACAAGATGTGCGGCTCCGGCATGAAGGCGGTCATGCTTGCCCATGACCAGCTGGCCAGCGGCCAGGCGGAAATGATGATCGCCGGCGGCATGGAAAGCATGTCCAACGCGCCATACCTGCTGCCGAGACTGCGAACCGGCAATCGCCTGGGCGATGCACCGGCAGTGGATCACATGTTCATCGACGGCCTCGAGGATGCATACGAGACCGGCAGGTTGATGGGAGAGTTTGCCGAGGATTGCGCCGAAGCCTTTGGCTTCACCCGGGAAGACCAGGATCGATTTGCCATCCGGTCGCTGGAGCGAGCAACGGCAGCACAGCAATCCGGCAGGTTTGCCGGCGAGATAGCCCCGATCACTCCTGGCAATAAACGGTCCGGGACGGTGACCCAGGATGAGCAGCCGCTGGTTGCCGACAAGCGCCGCATTCCCATGCTCCGGCCGGTATTCCGCAAAGATGGCAGCGTGACGGCAGCCAACTCGTCATCGATTTCAGACGGGGCGGCGGCACTGGTGCTGGCCAGCGCTGATCGTGCTGCGGCGGCCGGCCTGAACGGACGAGCCCGCATCGTCGGACATGCCAGCGCTGCCCAGCGCCCTGCCCTCTTCACAACCGCCCCGTCCCTTGCCGCCAGCAAATTGCTTGCCCGGATCGGCTGGAGCGCGGGGGAGGTTGACCTCTGGGAGGTCAACGAGGCCTTCGCGGTGGTGGCAATGGCGTTTGCCCGGCAGATGGACATTGCAGAGGAGCGCATGAACATCAATGGCGGCGCTTGCGCGCTCGGCCATCCCATCGGCGCATCCGGCGCCCGAATACTGGTCACCCTGCTGCACGCATTGGAGGCCGAAGGCCTCCGCCGCGGCATTGCCGCGATTTGCATAGGCGGCGGAGAAGCCACGGCGGTGGCAATAGAAAGGCCTTGACCGACGCAACTGCTGACAAGGATCAGCACTTGAATCTTGAATTGCAGAACGACAAACAGGGGGAAGTCCGGCAACTACCTGGAGACAGGGACGCGGGGAGGCATGGCATGGACAGCATTGACGAAACACGCTGGAAACAGCGCCTGTCCAGTTTCGGCAAGGCCCTTGCACAACTCAACGAAGCTTGCGTGCAGGATTCCTATTCGAACCTCGAGCGCGCCGGCTTAGTCAAGACGTTCGAGCTGTCCTGGAAGGTGCTGAAGGATCTCCTGTCCCATGAAGGTTTTGTGGAAAAATCTCCCCGCCCGGCCATCCGCAAAAGCCTTGAAGTCGAATATGTCGACGACCATGACTGCGAAATTCTCCTGGAAGCACTGGAATGGCGCAGCATCTTGAGCCATGTCTATCGGGAAAGCGCCGCCCACTAGGCGGAAGCGCTGATCAAGGATCGCTACCATCCGGTTCTCGTGCGGTTGCACACGACGCTGAACATGAAGGCAATCCGATATTGGATGGTCTCAAGGACGCGCACCGAGACGCTATCGTAAACGTGCTCCGCTCCAACGAGCGCGTGGAAGAGGCGGTGTTGTTCGGATCGCGTGCGAAGGAAATCTTCACCCGGGGTTCGGATGTGGACATCGTATTGTTCGGGGAATTATTGACGGTGGTAGACCGTGCCCGCCTGGCCGCGGCAATGGAGGAAATGACCGTTCCGCAGCGGGTCGACCTGCTATTGCACGACGAGATCGAAGACGCGTCCTTGCGCGAGCATGTAAGGCAAGACGGAATCGAACTCTATGAACGGCAAGGGCAGGCACCGGATACCCGTCTTCCTGCGTCAAAAAGTTCCCAGGGGAAGATTTAGTCGGAACTCAGGTGCCAGCGAACGCGCCGGGGCGACCCTGCCATGCCGACAAGTCAGGAAGCAGACTCGACAGCCGGTCTCTGTGCCGAAGGTCAGCCGACACCATATGCCCGGCAATGGAACGGAGGCTGGCAGTGACCAAGGCTGCACGGCAACGGACAAACAGCAACGACACGCATGGGGCAAGACAGCTTCAGGCGGCTCGAGGATGACCGGGAATTTCTGCGTGGTCTTGCCCGCTTGCTGGTCAGGGCGGTCCTGAAGCGGACCGGACGCAGGCGAAGATCAAGTCGGGATTGTCCCGAATCGCGGTAGGAAACCGGGTTGCCCCGGTCCCCCCGCACAGATCCGGACGGGCGCGCTAACGCATCCGGCTCCTGCCTTGGGTGTTGACGGCAAGGCGCTGGCCAGGCCACGGGTGACGGATGGTGGGTTTAGGCCAGTGGACGCCAATGAGGCGAGCCAGTGCCGACCATTCAGTGCGGTCTTTCTGCGAACGTCTGCGCAAGGCGCGCAGGAACATGCGTTTGACCGCGAGAACAAACCTTGACAGGGCCTTTGAGGTACCGGGGACGGCGTAGTAGTTCAGCCATCCGTTGATGACCCTTCCGAGCCATCGCGCCACTTCGTGTTTGCCCATGTGCCAACGTTTGCGCAGTTCTTCCTTGATCCGTCTGAGGGTGCGTCTCACCCGATCTCGTGATGGCCTGCGCCCGACCCGGAACTTCCCTCGCAGGGTTTTGGCACAGAAGTGCGTCATGCCCAGAAAGTCGAAGGTCTCCGGTTTGCCCCGCCCGCGTTCCTTTCGGTTTGCTCTTGCAAACCGTCCGAACTCGATGAGCCGGGTCTTATCGGGGTGCATCTCCAGCCCGAACCTGGCCAGCCTTTCCCTCAGATCGTCCATGAAGCTCTCTGCTTCCCACCGGTATTGGAAGCCGACGACGAAGTCATCCGCGTAGCGAACGATGATCATGTCGCCTTCCACCTTCCGTCTGCGCCATGATTTGTGACCCCAGTGGTCGAGCACATAGTGCAGGTAGACGTTGGCCAGAACAGGTGACGCAATTGCCCCCTGCGGCACGCCTCTGCCCGCGTCCGTCCAGTCTGTGCCTTCCATGACGCCAGCATTCAACCATTTGGTGATGAGACGGACGACCCGCTTGTCTCCGATGCGATGTTCCAGGAACCGGACGAGCCAGTCCCGGTCCAGTTTGTCGAAGAATCCGCGTATGTCCGCGTCAAGGATCCAACTGATCTTGCGCTGCTCAATTCCAACCGTGAGCGCGTCAAGCGCACCCTGCGCCCCGCGTCCCGGTCGGAACCCGTAGCTGAACCCGAGGAACTCCGTCTCGTAGATCGGCACCAGAATCGTGTCCGCCACCGCCTTCTGGACGATCTTGTCTTCCAGTGAGGCGATGCCGAGCGGTCGTCTCCCGCCGTCCGGCTTGGGTATCTCGACCCGTCGGACCGGCGGCGCACGATACGCTCCCCTGTGTATGCGGGCATGCAGGTCGATCGATCTTCCAGAGGCGATCCCTTGGGCATACATGTCCCACGTCACGCCATCCACACCGGCGGCAGCGTCACGTTTGAGCGCGTGGAACGCTTCTTCCAGTACGGGCACCGTGATGTGGTGCAGGAGCGAGGTCAGACGCTCATCCGGGTTCCTCTTTGCAGCTTGCCGTATCCGGTCGGCCGCATGTGACACGCTTGCCCGCTTCTGCGCGCGGCGCGTGTTTTGGCTTCCCGGATTTCCCTCGGCCCCGGCCCTTGGCTCCACCTGCTCCGCAGGAACGGACGTTCCCTTGTTCGCAGGCTTCACGGCTACTATGGCCGGGTCTGACTTCTTCAGATCGTTCATCTCGGATTACGGATTACCTCCTTTCCGTTGCGGCCCCGCACGACTGCGGGGCGGCCTGGAGACCTCCCAGGTCCCGGTGACGTGCTTCTGCATGTGCCATGGTTCTTCGACCCCGGGATGCCCCGCTTCGCCTCACCAAATCGGCTGGCGGGTGTTGCCTTCGACCCATTGGAAAGTCTCGGCACATCCGATAAGTTTCATTTCGAGGCTCGATCGCCGGGCCCGCACATGCCGCTGCCGACGCTTCGCCCGACACCTCGCGGTGCCCGGCGCACGGCTCGCGGTGGAAGTCGGTGGTTAGCCTTTCCTTCCTGCGGGACTTGCACCCGCTGCACTCGCACCAGTTGGCCTGGCGCACCCAATGTTGAACCTGACTCGGTTAGAGCAGCCGGTTCGAAGTGGTCAAAACCCGCCGGATGCAGGAAACCACTCCTGAAGCGTTTTGCACAATTCCAGGAATGCGGAATCCTTGCAGTTCGTGAGGCTCACCCCTTCGGCAAGATTCCTGAACACCTCCGGCCTCGGACTGTGTTTCTTGACCTCCATCGCGCGCTTCATGGCCAATTTCGGATCTGGCGGCTTGCCTTCGTCGCCGGGCCAAAGGTTGTTCTCGCACAACCACTTTCGCAGGGCGTCGGTCCCTTCGTCCCACCCGAGAGCCTTGCCCACATGCGAAGAGCCGGACCACACCCACATCTCCAACTCCGGTTCAATCACGATCGCTTTCGATCTGTTCTCCCACCCGGCTTGGCGCAGGTCCTTTTCCACGGCGCTCTGGATGTCTTGCCGTCGTGCCTGTTCGTCGCCGCTCCCGTGCTTGTCGAACAGCACCAAAGCGTACTTGTGGTCGTTGACAAATTTGCGTGCGGTCTCTGCCGCACCCCGGCGGCACCCCGGATCCCTATGCATATGCCTGATGAACGTGGGGTCGATGTCTCGGATCCCGAGTGATGGCTGCCGTTTCGTCAACAAGCCCTTCATCGTCACTTCGATGTCCAGATCGGCCACGAGTACGAACAGATCTTTCACGACAGGATGTCAGCCGCCCAGAACACGGTGTCGTCTGCCGATACACGCCAATTCCGCAACCGAGGATGCTCGTTGCCGTGAATAATCACCGTTCCTCTTTCCGGATCGTGGCCGACACACAAGACTTCGTCAATATCGACGCAGCGAAGCAGCGTCGGCGAGTGGGAAGCAATGAAGACCTGTGAGCCGCGGACCGCCGAGAGCGCATGATAGGCGTATTCAATGGCCATCGGATGGATACCGTTCTCGGGCTCCTCGACCAGATAGGCCAGAGGTTGCTCCCGCAGGTGGGCAAGCACGGTCAGGGCAAACAGCCGTAGGGTGCCTTCGGACACACCCCAGGACGGGACTTCGATGCCGCCGTGCTTGACCATCAGGTAGTCGTGACGGTCGTCGTCACGGTGGACGACCCTGATATCCTCGAGTTTCGGCAACGCCATCTGCACGTACTCGAGCCACCGTTCCCATTCTCTGCAGTCCTTCTTCAGCATCTCCAGCACGCGGGGCAAATTGCTGCCATCATCCGCCAGCCTGCTGCCATCATCGCCGTTCGGCTTCGACGCCTGCCTGAGTTTCCGACTGTCCAACTGAACGTGCTGAACGCCACGTTGGATCAATGCGTTCACGACCCGCTGCGAATTGGAGAAATCCATATCCTGGCCGTCAGAAATCGGGAAGGATTCGGGCATTATCGACAAAATGCCAATTGCACTTCGGTCGATCCCAGGATTACGGGGGACACTCAATCTCTTCCTGTCCGTGTTCTCCGGTCGAAACCAGAAGTAATTCTGATCCTGCTCCCTGATCGTCCCGAAAATCTGGCGGTGGCTAAGGTCAAAGTTCTGAACAACCGAACCGGACCTTGCGCTTTCGGCGAATTCCTCCGATGTGAGGCGCCCAAGATAACCGTTCTCGACAACCGCTCTGACGCCATCTGCGGATTCCTCTACCCGCAACTCGTAGCGCACCCCCTGGTCGCCGACATCAAATTCAACCGCCAGTTCGAAGCCAGGTGAACTGGCCGGGCGACCCCAAGCCAGATCCTGAAAGTTCCGCGTGCGCTTCTCTACCGCACCTTTCAGCCCCAACTCCATATAGTCGGCCAAAAACGCGATCGCATCCAACAGCGTACTCTTACCGCTGCCGTTCGGGCCAGCAAGGACGTAGAGGTTTTCGTCGAATCTGAGGTCGACATGCTTGAGGCTGCGATAGCCGCGTGCCTGAACCGCCCTGAGCAAAGCAGGGGGAGACTTGCTACTGGCTTGGTTCATTCCTTGGCTCCGTGTCCTGCGTTTTCTGTTAGCCGCTTTTCCACGTTACGGCGAGTCCCCCTCCGGCAACCTGATTCAGCGGAACGGGCAGGCGTTGCTGGCATTTTGATGCTCGATTCCGACCTCGATTGCCACCACCAACTCGATGGGCAAATTGAAAGCCGCCCTCCGGGACCTTTACCATATGGGACTCGAGAGGGTGCTTTCGACTGAATTCTTGCCGGAGCAGGGGTTCTTCTCAAGGCCCTGGTCGCCGACACGACACCGAAGCCGGAGGGGGATTCTTGCGGTTCCGTGTCGCTCCCCGCTGGTCTGGGCCGATCTCGACCTCTCAAGGCCGCGCATCGAGGGACAAGGCGTCGTTCCTTGACCTGCCATTTGAATTCGCTGCTCTCGGGAAATCAAACAGCCGTGCCGAGACTTCGCGCAATAATCTCCGCATCAGCCAGTTTTATCAATCCGGCCGCCTCGACAGTCAGAGGAATTTCTTCAGGCAAAGGGTGAAGATCAAGAAGGGTATCAATTGTGCTTCCGCATTCCGACATAACCGCTTGCGTCAGTCTGTCCCGCCGAGACGGATCGCCATGCAATCCGAAGGCTGAATATGGTGCATTCCGACCGAATCGTTCTCCCGATGAAGGGATCCTCCCGACCCGGGCTGACGATGACAGCATTTGGTTGAATTGCCGAGAATGAAGGTCTGGGCGAAGATGGGAATCCGCCGGAGGTCGTTGAGACCCTCATCGATCTTGCTCGACTCCTGGTTTGGAGAACCGCAGGCGGGCCGTCAGCGATCATGACCCGTTGCGGAGAGCAACCAGGAGGTGAAGCCGGTATCGTTCTTGACCCAAATAGTAGAATTCGATGCAATTCGGCCCACCGAACGGCACCGAACCAGGCCTGGCGTCGCAGAAGACGGTTTTCCACTGGTTGCCCAGATACAACCAGACAAAAACCTTTGCCCGACCAGGTTCCTGCCCCTCGACGTGATCCCTGTTCAGTTTTGGTCCTTCCAGCGGCGGTGGATCCAGAAATACTGCTCGGGGTTGGCGCGGATGCGTGCCTCGAGACTAGCATTGAGTTGTTGCGTCATGTCGGAGACGTCGCCATGCTCGATCGGCCGCTCGAAGACCACGTCGAAATCGAGGCCGTTTTTCCGCCTGATGCCGTAGAAGGGCACCAGCAGCGCCTGCTTGCGCACCGCGATGCGGGCGGCGGCAGTGTTGGTCATCGAGGTCAGCCCCATGAAGTCGAGCTCGTCGCCTTCACGTGAAAACTGGTCGGTGAGAATGACCGCCATGCCGCCCTCGCCGACGAATTTGACCAGCCCCTTGATGCCACTCCTGCCGCGGGGAAATACCGGGGTCCCGATGCGCTCCATGGTGCGAACGTAGTGGCGGTTGAAATAGCGATTGTTCATCGGACGGTAGAGGCCGCCCACCGAGTGACCGCGCTTGATCAGCATCACCCGGCCGGCCTCGTAATTTCCGAAATGACCGGTCACCAGCACCACCGGTTGCCCCCGCCCGGCCGCCCGCTCGATGGCAGCCAGCCCCTGGCCGGTCGGGACTCCCCTTCCGGCACGGCGCACGAAGCCGCTGGTCGAGTAGGCCTCGACGAAGATGCGGCCGAAATTGTCGACGCAGCCATGGAAGATGCGTTGCCGTTCAGAATCCGGCATCTCCGGGAAAACCAGCGCCAGGTTGCTCATGACCCGGTCCCTGATATCGGTAAACGGAACGATGAGGCGGGCCATGCCCCGGCCTCCGATCCAGAGCCGCTGCCGGTAGGGAACCAGGCCGAGGATTGCCAGGAAGAGCCGGAGACCGAAATCTGTCAAGCGGTCTTGCACCCAGTTGCGGCCATCATGCGGGTTGCCTGCCTGTCCAGCCATGCACTTGCCTTGCAACCTAACCAGTACGCGATGTTTCCCGATACCAGATATAGAGTCCGGATGCGGCGACCACAATTGCGCCAAGCCAAGTCCAGAAATCCGGAAACTCGGCGAAGTAGGCCATGCCATAAAATGCCGAGTAGATCAGCCCGACATATCCGAAGGGCGCAACGACCGATGCCTCGGCCAGGAACAATGCCCGGATCATCAGGTACTGGCCAGCCGTCCCCAGCAGTGTCAGTGCCACCATGGGAACGAGGTCGGAAGCAGACGGTGCCGTCCAATAGAATGGCACGATGACCGTCGCCAGCACCGCGCCAAACAGCGTGGTGAAGAAGAAACTCGAGGTGATGTCCTCGCTTCTCGACAGAAACCGGGTGGTGATGGCGTAAGCAGAGTACAGGATCGCTGCCGCCAATGGGAACAGGGCATATGGCGAGAACACCGCGGTTCCAGGCCTGATGATGATCATGGCCCCGGCAAACCCGGCAAATATTCCCAGCATCCGGCGCCAGCCGAGTCGTTCACCGAGCACGAAATAGGCGCCGGCAGCGACGAATACCGGGTTCATCATCAGGATTGCCGTAGCCGCCGCCAGGTCGATATTGGAAAAGCCGATGAAGAAACAGACGGTGCCGGCAAACAGAAAGGTCGAGCGCAGCAACTGTATTCCCGGGCTGCGGGTGCGGATCCGGCCGCCGAGTTGCCGCCAGACCAGGAGGCTGACCAGCAGCGTCTGACCGGCATAGCGGATCCAGACCAACTGGAAGATCTCGTAGCGGCCGGACAGGCTCTTGACCACCGCATCCATGCTGGACAGGCAGAAAATTGCCGCAACCATGAACAGGATTGCCCTGGTCTCGGGTGGCAAACGGGACAGGTTCCTCATCAATCCAGCTCGAATTCCGGTTACGTTGCACCTGCGGTATCGGCGGGTGCAACTGCGGGCGATAAACGACATGGCCTGCCTCCGCCACCAAAAGGCGAAGCTGGCTGCGGGACTGCCAGGCAGTGACTTCCCGGCTGGCGGGCGCATATGGGCAATGCCCTTGTTGCGGAAGCCAGGCGCCAGCGTGAATTCCCGGCTGGCGGGCGCATTCGGACGGCCCCGATTGCGGGTATCGCAAGGTTTGTTTCACGGGACGGGCTGTGTTACCGGGGCGGGCGATTGCGGTCCCGTGCGGGATGCGGCTTCACAGGTTCATGACAGGAATGGGAGTGCTGAAGGCATGATACGCAGCGGCGCACAGTATCTCGATTCAATCCGCGACGGCCGGGTGGTCTACATGAATGGCGACCGGGTCCGGGATGTGCCCAACCATCCGATGTTCAAGCCCATCGTCGAAATCCGGGCCCGGATCTACGACATGCAGCATCACCCGGACACGGCGTCGCACATGACCTACTGGGAGGATGGCGAGTTTCATGCCATCGGCGTGAAACTGCCGCAATCACAGCAGGATTGGTGGAACAAGCGATATGCGACCAACAAGGTATTCGAGGAAATTGGCGGCGTCGTCACCCGCGTTGGCGACGAGACCGTGGGCGAAATGTGGTCGCTTTATGATGGCCAGGACGTTCTCAACGAGGTCGATCCGCAATTCTCCGAGAATATCCGCAACCATATCGACCGTGTCATTCGTGCCGACCCGTTCCATGTCTCGGCCAATACCGACCCCAAGGGCGATCGCTCGAAGCCGCCCCAGGAGCAGGATCCGGACATGCTGTTGCATGTTGTCGGCGAATCATCGGAGGGAATCATTGTCCGCGGCGCCAAGTTCGAAACCGCGGCCCCCTATGCCAACCAGGCCTTCACCAAGCCGACGATTGCCAATTGGGGCAACGAGGCCTATTCCGATTATGCCGTCGGATTCATCTGCGACCTGGGCACGCCCGGCATCAGGATGATCTGCCGCACCGGGTTTGCCGGCCGCGCCCCGGAAGCCGACTACCCGCTTGCCAACCGATTCGACGAGGTGGACAGCCTGGTCATTTTCGACAATGTCGTCATTCCCTGGGAAAACGTCCTCTTCTACCGGCACACCAGGGCGGCCGCCTTCATCCGCGCCACCCTGCACCGGTATTCGGCCTTTGCATTCGTGCAGCGCAGCCTCGCCTTCGCCGACATGATGATCGGGGCGGCATTGTGGAATGTTCGCCAGACCGGCCTCGACAAGCAGCCGGCAGTGCAGGAGAAACTGGCCAGGCTCGCCGTCTACCGTGAAGGAATCAATGCCCATCTGACCGCCGCCATCGCCCTGGCAGAGCCAAGCCCGGGCGGCTTGCTGATGCCCAACCAGTCGCTGCTCTATACCGGCCGGGTTCACGCCTGCTCTCAATGCCACGAAATGGTCCATATTGCCCGAGAGCTCTGTGGCGGCCAGATCTGCGTCACCCCGGACCAGGCCTGCTTCGAGGATGGCGAATCCGGCCCGTGGCTGCAGAAATTCTACACCATCAACGAGAACTGGGTCGCCGAGGATCGCCGCAAGCTGCTGGCCTTCGCCCGGGACCTGCTCAATTCCGACTATGCTGGCCACAGGCTGACCTTCCAGCTCTTTGCCCAGTCGCCACCCTTCGCCCATCTCGGTGCCGTCTACCGGAATTTTGGCTGGGACGGGCCACTTGACCTGGTGAAGAGCTCGGCCGGGCTGTCCGACCGGGTCCTGGATGGCGGCAAACTCGAGGGCTGGCTCGAATCGCAGGCGCATGAAGACATGTTCTGACCGAGGGCTTCGGACAACACCCATTCATTGAGCGCGACCGGACACAGATCGATGGCAGCAGATGCGCAGGGCAGCAGAGAGCGGTTCATTTCCGGGATGAGCCATGCTGCAAATACCGTCAGCGTGGTGACGACTGACGGGCCATCCGGGCGGTTCGGGGTGACGGTGTCATCCATGTCATCGGTCTCCGCCGACAGCAGCATGCCGACCTTGCTGGTTTGCGTTCACAATCTCAGCCCGGCCTGCAGCGCAATTCTCGAGAATGGCGTCTTTTGCGTCAACCTGCTGCGCGATGACCAGGCTTATATCGCCGATACCTTTGCCGGCAGGATCCTGCCCGAAGGCGGCGACAAGTTCTCCTGCGCGATGTGGGTGACGGGAGGGACCGGCTCGCCGCTGATCGCCGATCACCTGGTGGCCTTCGACTGCAGACTTGCCCACAGCTTCCAGGTCGGCAGTCACCTGATCTTTGTCGGCCATGTCGAGGATACGAGAATTCGCACCGGCCATGCCCCGCTGATCTATTCCAACCGCGGCTACGGAACCCCGCAGCGGCTCGACCGTGCGGCAATTCCCAGCCATGACGAGACCGCCGGCAGCCTCAATATCGGCTGCTTCTTCACCTTTGCCCCCAACTACCTGCCGCAACTGGTTTCGCGGCTGGATCACGAGGTTCCGGGGGTCGATGTCGCCCTGGTGGTCGGCCACCAGGCGCAGGTGCTGGAGGCGTTGCGATCGGGCACGTGCGAGATGGCGTTAACCTATGATCTGCAGCTGGGCCAGGAAATCAACATGGAAACCCTGGGCCTGGCCCGGCCATACGCCCTGCTTCCGGCCGAGCACGAGCTGGCATCCTCCTCGACGGTCTCCCTGCATGACTTGGCCGAATTGCCGATGATCCTGCTGCAGCGCCCGCCGAGCGAACAGTATTTTGCCGGCCTGTTCCGGGAGTTGGGCCTCGAGCCGAATATCCGGTTTCGGACTCCCTCCTTCGAGATGTTGCGCGGTTTCGTTGGCCGCGGGCTGGGTTACAGCATCCTGATAACCCGCCCGGCCACCAGCATCACCTATGACGGGTCGTCCGTGGTGGCGGTGCGCCTTGCCGAGGAGGTGCCGCCCGGCCGGGTCGTGCTGGCAACCGTCAGCGAGCGGGAGCTGAGCCCGGTCGCGGCGCGATTTGCCGGCATATGCAGGGGTTTCTTCCAGGAATTGTCCATCGGAGCAGACATGCCATGATCCATACCAGAATTCGCCCCTTCAACACCCGCGACACCTATCCCGAACAGGCGCTCGACAATGATCTCTGCCAGGCTGTCATTGCATCCGGCAAGACGGTGTTCCTGCGTGGACAGGTCTCCCAGGACTTGGAGACGAGGGAGAGCCTGCATGCTGGGGACGCCCGGCTGCAGACCCGAAAGACCATGGACAATATCGAGATGCTGCTCGGTGAAGCCGGAAGCTGCCTGGCGCATATCTGCAGGATCGTCGTCTATCTCACCGATATCCGCCACCGGGACGATGTGTACCAGGAGATGGGCGCCCGACTGGCCGGCGTGTTTCCCTGCTCGACCGGATTGGTGGTTCAGGCCCTGGCCCGCCCCGAATGGCTGGTCGAGATCGAAGTGACCGCGGTCATTCCCGATAGGAAGTGAGATCATGACCTTCTCCGTCCTCGGACATTGCAACCGGACCGGCATGCTGGGCGTTGCGGTGACCACCTCGTCAATCTGCGTTGGCGCCCGCTGCCCCTGGGTTCGGGCCGGGATTGGCGCGGTGTCGACCCAGAATGTCACCCTGCCCTCGATCGGACCCATGGTGCTCGACCAGATCGGCCATGGCATGAGCGCTGGCCAGGCAATCGACCAGGTGATCGGCCGAATCGAGCATCGGGAATACCGGCAGGTGGCGGCAATCGACAATCGGGGACGGGGCGGCATCTACAGCGGCGACAAGACGCTTGGCACCCATGCCGCGACAATCGGCAACCATTGCGTGGCTGCCGGCAACCTCCTGAGAGATTCCGGCCTGCCGGACGCCCTGGTCGAGCGATTTCATGGCCTGGCAGGCAGCCACCTGGCCGAAAGATTGTTGTCGTCGCTCGAGGCCGGTATCCACGAGGCCGGAGGGGAGGAAGGCCCTGTTCATTCGGCGGCGTTGCTGGTTCATTCCGATCATGGCTGGCCACTCGTTGACTTGCGGGTGGATTGGGACGAGTCCGACCCGGTCGGGGCGCTGCGGGCGCTCTGGACCGATTACGAGCCGCAAATGAACGATTACGTGCTGCGGGCACTCGACCCGGCGCAGGCACCGAGCTACGGCGTGCCGGGCGACGAGTAGTGCTGGCCGTCGGCCGGCCCGTGTCGTCGCCATATTGAGCCGGTATGGCACGACGGCCAGGCCCGAATGCGGGTGCTTGGCCTCCGGGCGGTATCAGTTGGCCAGTTCCGCGATTTCTCGCTTGAATGGCACCGCGTCCGGGTCCGCAGGCGGGCCGTCCAATTCCTCGGCGTAGCGCCTCCCGGCATAGACGGCATGGGCAATCGTCGCCGGCGCCTCGGCATCGCCGATGACATCCACCCTGTCGATGCCGTGATCAGCCCAGCGATCCGCGGCCGCCAGCAGATCCCGGTAGAACCGATCACGCGGCGTCCGGCTGGTCACCAGCAGCAGGCAGCCGGCCTCGATGTCGCGGGCGGCGCCGGTATAGTTGCAGGCCAGCCGCACCCTGCCGCCGGTGGTGGCGGTAAGCACCGAATTGGCCATGATCGATATGCCGGCCTCGAGCAGGCGCTTCTGGATGAAATGCTGCTCCATGGTGTTGCGGGTCCATGTCGATACCTCGACCGCCGGCGTCGAATAGACGACATCATGGCCCTGCGAGGCCATGAGTTCGGCCAGCACACCGCCCATGTAGTAGTGATCGTCATCCCAGATCACCACCGGGCCGCTGGCCGGCCGTTCCCCCTCCATTACCTGGTCCGGCGTCAGGACCGGGACGCTGCCATCAAGCTCGACCGGCCGGGTCCAGTGATGGCCGACGCCATCACTGCGCCAGTCGCAGCCGGTCGCCACCACCACGCGCCGGTAGTCCAGCTCGAGGACATCGCCGGCGGCCAGCGCCGAGCCGGGAAAGATCTCGACATTGGGCAGGGCGTGGAGTTGCTGGACCCGGTAATCCCTGACCCGGATCCATGCCGCCAGCCCTGGCAGCGCCGATTCCCGGGCCACCCGCCCGCCAAGCTCCCTGTCCCGTTCGCACAACGCAACCTCGTAGCCGCGTTTGCCCAGCATCTGGGCACATTCAAGCCCGGCCGGCCCGGCACCGACGACCAGGACCGGCATCGCCGATTCCCTCGGGCGGATGTATTCCGGGTGCCAACCGCGGCGCCACTCCTCGCCCATGGAGGGGTTTTGCGTGCACCTGATCGGCGACATGGTGAAGTCGCCGGAAACGCAGATGTTGCAACCGATGCATTCACGAATGTCTTCCAGCCGGTTCTCCTCGATCTTTCTTGGCAGGAACGGATCGGCAATGGACGGGCGGGCACAGCCGATCAGGTCGAGAACGCCTTTCCTGACCAGCGATGCCATCCGGTCGGGCGAGGTGTAGCGGCCTACGCCGACCACCGGTTTCGTGGTCAGGTTCTTGACATTGGCAATATACGGCTCCTGGCCGCCTTCCGGACCGAACCGTGAGGTCTGGCTGTCATTTTCCCAGCCGGCCAGGCAGACATCCCACAGATCGGGAATCTCGGCCAGCATGCCGATCATGTCCTCGACCTCGGCCTGCTCCAGGCCGTCCGGGCCCATGAGCTCGTCCATGGAGATGCGGCAGGGAACTGCGCAGCCGTCGCCGACCGCTTCCCTGGTATCGGTCAGGATTTCGCGGAGCAGCCGCACCCGGTTCTCAAGCGTGCCGCCATATTCGTCGGTGCGGTGATTGTAGCGCCGGGAGAGGAAATGGTGAAAGAAACCGAGCGCATGCCCGGCATAGACATAGACCAGGTCGAATCCCGCCTTCTTTCCCCGCAGGGCGGCATTCCGGTGCCAGCGCCTGACATCGGCGATATCCTTGCGACCCATCTGCCTTGCCTGGACCGGGTCATAGGTGAAACTGGCAACAGGCATGGCAGTGGGCGCCATCGGCACTTCCCGGCCGTAGAGATTGGGGCCGTTGAGGCCGTTATAGGCAAGCTCGATTCCGGCCAGCGAGTCATGCTGGTGAATCCGCTCGGCCATGCGGGCCAACATCGGGATGTCCCGGTCATCCCAGATCCGCAACTCGATGAAGGGGTTGATGTCGGAACTGGCATGGATCTCGACCTGCTCGGTGCAGACGACCGCCCAGCCACCCTCGGCCTTCACCCCGCGCATATGGGCAAGGCTGGTCGGGTCACGGTAGCCCATGCCGTTGCAATGCGGCACCTGGTAGAACCGGTTCCTCGCGGTTACCGGCCCGATCCGGACCGGCTCGAACAGGATGGCATAGCGCGGGTCGATGGTCATGCTGCTGCCGGAAATGTCGGCGGGGCGGCAGATCACCGGCCCCGCCGCCATGACACTACTTCTTCAGGCGGGTCCAGACGGCGTCGTAGACTTCCTGGGTTGCCTGGTCGCAGACCTGGACAAAGGTTCCGGCCGGCGCGTCGGCTGGCGGAATCGATTCCGGCTGCTCCTTCAGATCGGCATCAAGCAGGTCGCTGACGCCCATCACCCCGGCGCTGTAGCGGGCATAGTTGGTCACCGCCGCCACGTTTTCCGGCTCCAGCAGGAAATCCATGAATTTCAGGGCGCTGTCCCGGTTCGGCGCATCCTTGAGCAGCACCACGTTGTCCATCCAGACGATCAGCCCCTCCCGCGGGTACGAATACTCGATATTGGCGCCCTCTGCCCTGGCCTTGGCGGAAAACCCGTTCCAGATCATCCCGACCGCGGCATCGCCGGATACCAGCACGTCCTTGGCCCCGTCGGAATTGAAGGATGCCCAGTGCAGCTTGGCATTCTGCAGCAGGTCGTCAAGCGCCTGCAGGTTGGCACGATCGGTGCTGCATTGCGGGATACCGAGGTGAAGTGATGCCAGCAGCAGCACCTCGCCCTGGGAATCGAGGACATTGATCTTGCCCTTCAGCTCGTCGGGTGGATCAAAGATGATCGACGTGGTCCGAATGTCACCGGAATAGACATCCCGGTTGACCGAAAAGCTGGTTGAGCCCCATTGATAGGGAATCGAATGCTGCCGGCCCATGTCAAAGGGAACATCGAGCCATTGCTGCTCGATATTGCCGAGATTGGCCAACTCGCCCTCGGCGATGGTGTCGAGCATGCCTTCGCCGATCATGATTTCGACCATGTAGTCGCCGGGAACCGCCACATCGTAGCTTCCCAGCTTGCCGGCCTTCAAATTGGCGAGCATGGCCTCGTTTGAATCGAAGGTGTCCATGGTCACCTCGATCCCGGTCTCGTCGGTGAACTTGGCCAGCAATTCATCGGGAATGTACTCGAACCAGTGGTAGATCGACAGCCTCCCCTCCGCGCCCGCAGACCCGGCCGACACCAGCAGGGCCGCGCTCACTCCGGTCAACAGTTTTTTCATCGGATCCTTCTCCTTTTTCGTCGCCGGCGGCACGGGATGCCCCGGCTCCGTCATGTGTTCTGGCGCCGGTTTCCCAGGCGGCCAACCAGGTAGAACAAACTGACCAACAGGCCGGATGTCAACAGCAACAGTGTCGACAGCGCCATGATGTTGGGCTTGATCCCCTGCTTGATCGATCCGAAGATCGCCGTCGGCAAGGTCTCGACGCCGGCACCCTTGACAAAATTGGTGATGATGAAATCATCCAGCGAGATGATGAATGCGAGCAGGAATCCGGCAAGGATTCCCGGGATCATCAATGGAAGCAGGATGTGGACGAAGACCTGCATCCGGTTGGCATAGAGATCCTGCGCCGCCTCCTCGAAGACCTGTTCGATTCCCTGCAACCTGGCGGCGATCGGCAGGAATGCGAATGGAATGCAGAAGACGATATGGGCGACGAGAATGGACGAGTAACCGAGAACAAAGCCGATGGCGCTGAAGAAGATGAGGGTGGCGACCGCGGTGACGATCTCGGGAACCATGATCGGCATGGTCAGCAACCCGAAACTGAGCACCTTACCGCGAAAATTGCCACCACGCACCATTCCGATTGCCGCCGCGGTGGCGATGGCAGTGGACACGGTGGCGGCGATGGTGGCGATGGATAGCGAGTTCCAGGCCGCCGACTTGAACTTGGCCGATTCGATTCCGAAGAAGATGTCGTGATACCATCGCAGGCTGAACCCGCCCCACCGGGTAATCGACTGCGATTCGTTGAAACTGTAGCCCATGACCACCAGCAATGGCGCGTAGAGGACCACCAGGCACAGCAGGGTGATGGCCAGGAATCCCGGGTAGCGCCTGATGTCGTGGCGGCGGGCCATTACCTGGTCTCGGCCTGGGTTTGCTGGCGGGCATAGAACATCAAGGCCACCAGGACCATCGACAGCAGAATCATCGCCGCCGCCGCGCCGAACGGCCAGTTCCCGGCATTGCCCTTGAACTGCTCCTCGATCAACGAGCCGATCATGAAATTCCTGGCGCCGCCCAGCAGGTCGGGAGCCAGGAATGCCCCCAGGCTGGGTACGAACACCAGGATGCAGCCGGCAATGATTCCCGGCCGTACCACCGGCAGCAGCACCCTGGACAGGATGGTCCAGCGTTCGGCGTAGAGATCGGCCGCCGCCTCCGACAACGAAAAATCATAGCGCTCGACCGAGGCATAGACCGGCAGCACCATGAATGGCAGATAGGAGTAGAACAGGCCAAGCTGAACCGCCAGGCCGGTATTGACCAGCGCCAGCGGCTCGGCAATCACCCCCATTGCCAGCAGCAACTCGTTGAGCGGTCCGTTATCCCTGATCAGGAACTTCATCGACACGGTACGAATCAGGAGGTTGACCCAATAGGGAACGGTGACCAGGAACAGCCAGACCGATCGCTGGCTGGCCGGCCGGGTGGCAATGAAATAGGCGGTGGGAAACCCGATCAGCAGGCACAGCGCCGTCGCCATCGTGGCCTGCAGGATCGAGCGGGCAAAGATGGTGATGTAGGTCCACTCGATCTGCGGCGGATCATCCCCGAACAGGCCGCGGTTGAAAACGAACTGGTCGTAGGCGGCGAAGGTGAACTCCCAAATCACGCCGCCGCGGAATTCCTTGGTCAGGAAGGAAAACACCAGCATCAGCAGCACCGGGATCAGCAGGAACCAGCCGATGGTCAACCATGCCGGCAGCAGCAACGCCGTCCTGATCGGCCGGAATATGCCCGACCGGCCCTGGTCGCCCCTGGCCTGGCCGCCCATCATTCGATCAGCATCCTTGCCGAGCCCTGGTCGATCACAAGCCCCACCCTGTCGCCCGGCCGGTATCGCTGCAGGTCAAGTTCCGAGTTCTGGCTCCTTACGCTGATCGACAGCCCCGCCGCCAATTCGACCTGGTAGAGCGTGTCGGTGCCCAAATAGACGGCATGGGAAACGGTGCCGGCAATGCTACCAAGCCGATCCGGTCCCGCCAGCTTCACCCGTTCGGGCCTGACCAGCACCACCCCCCGGTTGCCGGGCTGCAGCCCGGACGGCCCGGAACAGGCCAGGTCGTCGCCACTGGCCAGCCGGCAGATGCATTCACCTCCCCGGACCTGCGTGGCCTCGGCATCGATGAAGTTGGTCTCCCCGATGAAATTGGCGACAAACCTGTTGCCGGGATTGTCGTAGATGTCCCTGGCATTGCCGGTCTGCTGGATCACTCCTTCCGACATCACCGCGATGCGATCCGACATGGACAGCGCCTCTTCCTGGTCATGGGTCACGAAGACAAAGGTGATCCCGGTATTCTGCTGCAATTGCTTCAGCTCGAGTCGCATCTCCTGCCGAAGCTTCAGGTCGAGGGCCGACAATGGCTCGTCGAGCAGGAGCACCTTCGGGCCCGGAGCAATGGCCCGGGCCAGGGCGGCCCGCTGCTGCTGCCCGCCGGAGAGCTGGTGCGGCTTGCGGTCGGCCATGCTGTCGAGATGGACCAGTTTCAGCATCCGCTCGACCAGATCGGCGGCCTGTTGCCGGCCGAATCGGCGCATTTTCAGGCCAAAGGCGACATTCTCGGCAACGGTCAGGTGCGGAAACAGCGCGTAGTGCTGGAACACGGTATTGACCGGTCGCCGGTGCGGCGGCAAATCTGCCAGCTCCTGCCCGTAGAGCAGGATTTGCCCCTCGCTGACATCTTCGAACCCGGCGATCAGCCGCAGCAGGGTAGTCTTGCCGCAACCCGACGGTCCCAGCAGGGTGAAGAACTCGTTGTCGCGGATCGACAGCGATGCTTTCCTGAGGGCAACGAAGGAGCCGAACCGTTTGCCGACATTGCGAATCTCGACCGCGATTTCGTGAACGCCTGATCCCAATCTCGACTCCGCCGCCACTTGCAACCACAATTCGTGAAGGGGATCGATGACCGGCCAGTCACGTCCCGCCCCGCCTGATTACCGGCAAATCCGCCGGGCAACAATAATGTCACCCCTGCTGCCGTCCCCATGGTGCGGGTGGATGCATCCATCGCCTTCGGACCGGCCCACGCCCCGGCAGCAATGCCAGCGGAGCTGGGGGCAGCATGGCATGCGGGACACTCGGGGCCGGCCTGGCTTGCCGGCTAGCAGGGCGAACGGCCGTCGGAGACTTGCCCGGACCCCGCCTTGCCGTCGGTGGCAATCGACGCGGAGGACGGGGCAGCGACGTCCAGCAAGCCGACCCCGATGATCGGACCGAATCCGCCCTCCTGCAGCAGGACCAGCTGCTGCTCGGTTGCTTCCGGTGCATTGCCAATGTCGACGAGGCGGTCGAAATCGTCGCTTCCATCCCAACAGCCCAGCATCCGCAACTCGGTGACGACATTGGAATAGACGACATTGCGGCCGCGGTTCTCGCCGCCGCGGATATTCACCACCTGCGGCTCGGTCCGGTATCGCAGGTAGACGACATCCACATCCTTGCGAAGATCGAGGCCGCCTGCCGGCATCGCCACCCTGAGGCCGCGGTCCGATCTCCACTCAGACTCTACCTCCAGCGGGGCGGCCCGTTTGGTCGAACCGACCGCGTCCACGATATGTTGCAGCTTGCTGCCAACCATCATGCGCTGCCCATTCACGATCGCCTGCGGCGTGTAGACCATCAGCTTTTTCCGATACCGGGCATATTGGCGCTGGCGCTCCGAGAAGATGGCTCGCGCCATGCTGTCCCGCCAGCCGAGATAATCCCAGTAATCGACATGAAACCCCAGCGGGATCAGCGTGCCGGAACTGTCGTCAAGCCGCGGCAGGGCAGCCATGCCCGATTTGGCCATCTCGTCCAACAACCTGTCGGCGCTCGGGCAGGACGAGCAGCCCTGCGAGGTATAGAGTTCCAGGACGACATAGCCGCCAGCCAAATCCTCCGCCTGCAGCGTCGTCGGCGCCAGCAACCCGGCCAGCACCGCGGCCAGACGAACCTTCCGTATCCAGCCGGATGGCCGCCGCAACCGGTTTCGGCGCGCGTCGCGGCCCGAGGCTGACATGATTGTGCCCATTTCGAGACAATCACAAAATCATGCCGCCTGTGCAAGCTTCCTCAATACAAATTGAAGTACCCCGCCATTCTCGACATATTCGACCTCGACCTCGGTATCGACGCGGCATTTCAGCGGAACCGACCGGCGAGCGCCATCGCCATAGGCAATCTCGCACTCGATATCCATCAGCGGCACGATCCCGTCTTCCAGCCCGGTAATGCTGACGGTCTCGTCGCCCTTCAACTCCAGGTCGGCGACGTCGAGCCCGCCCCCGAGTTCAAGCGGAACGATTCCCATTCCGACGAGGTTGGAGCGGTGAATCCGCTCCAGGCTGCCGGCGATGACCGCCCTCACGCCCAGCAGGCTGACACCCTTGGCAGCCCAGTCACGAGACGAGCCGGTGCCGTAATTCCTGCCGGCGAATACCACCAGCGGCGTTCCCTGCTCCCTGTAGGCCATCGCCGCCTCGAATATCGACATGGTCTGCCCGTCCGGGCCCAGGGTAAAGCCGCCCTCCACGTCATCGAGGAGCTGGTTTCTGAGACGGATATTGGCAAATGTGCCACGCATCATCACCTCGTGGTTGCCGCGGCGGGATCCGTAGGAGTTGAAACTCCGGCGCGAGACCTGCCGTTCGACCAGGTATTTTCCGGCCGGGGTGTCAGCGGAAAAGGAGCCGGCCGGCGAAATGTGGTCGGTGGTCACCATGTCGCCCAGCAAGGCGAGGATCCTGGCGTTCTCGATATTGTCCAGGCCGGGCGGCTCCATGGTCAGGCCCTCGAAATAGGGCGGGTTCCGCACATAGGTCGAGGTTCCGGGCCAGTCATAGGTCAGGCTGGCCGATGCCGGCACCGTTTGCCACCTGTCGTCACCCTGGAAGACATCGGCGTATTTCTCGACGAAGGAATCCCTGGAGACGGTGCGATGCACCAGTTCGGCAACCTCTTCGGTCGACGGCCAGATATCCTTCAGAAAAACCTGGCGTCCGTCCGGCGCGATGCCGATCGGGTCGCGGGCCAGGTCCAGATTCATGTCGCCAGCCAGCGCATAGGCGACGACCAACGGCGGTGATGCCAGGTAATTGGCACGCACATCGGGGCTGACCCGCCCCTCGAAATTGCGGTTGCCGGACAGGACCGACACCGCCACCAAATCGCCCAGGTGAATGGCCGCCGAGATCTCCTCCTGCAGCGGCCCCGAATTGCCGATGCAGGTGGTGCAGCCATATCCGACCAGGTTGAACCCCAGCGCATCGAGGTCATCCTGCAGGCCGGATTCCTGCAGGTATTCCGACACCACCTTCGAGCCCGGCGCCAGCGAGGTCTTGACCCATGGCTTCGGGGCCAGTCCCAGCTTCCTGGCCTTGCGGGCAACGAGGCCGGCACCGATCATCACGTAGGGGTTGGAGGTGTTGGTGCAGGAGGTGATGGCGGCAATGACCACCGATCCGTCGCCAATGGCATAGTCTTCCCCTTCCACCTGCTGGCGGCCCGGCGCCTTGGCAACCGATTCCCGGTACTCCCGGGCCACCTTCCCGAAGGATTCGGCGGCCTGGTCGAGCGGCGTGTGATCCTGCGGCCGCTTCGGGCCGGAAATGGCCGGCACGATGGTGGACAGGTCAAGGTGCAGCGTGTCGGAAAACACCGGCAGTTCGCCGTCGCGGCGCCACATGCCGTTTTCCTTGGCATAGGCCTCGACCAGCGCCACCTGGGCCTCGTCGCGACCGGTCTGGACCAGGTAGCGCAGGGTCTCGCCATCGACCGGGAAGAATCCGCAGGTGGCGCCGTATTCCGGTGCCATGTTGGCGATCGTTGCCCGGTCGGCCACCGGAAGATGGTCTAGGCCGGAGCCGAAATACTCGACGAACTTGCCGACGACTCCCCGCTCCCGCAGCATCTTGACCACGGTCAGCACCAGATCCGTCGCCGTCACCCCCTCTGGCAGCCGCCCGGTCATCTCGAAGCCGACCACATCCGGGACCAGCATCGAAATCGGCTGCCCGAGCATGGCCGCCTCGGCCTCGATGCCGCCAACACCCCAACCCAGCACCGCCAGGCTGTTGACCATGGTGGTGTGTGAATCGGTCCCGACAACGGAATCGGGATAGGCGATCCTGGCGCCGTCATCATCGTCCGAACTCCAGACCGTTCTGCTCAGAAACTCGATATTGACCTGGTGGCAGATGCCGGTTCCCGGGGGCACCACCCTGAAATTGTCGAAGGCGGACTGACCCCATTTGAGAAACTTGTAGCGCTCCATGTTGCGCTCGTATTCGTGCTCGACATTGAGCTGGAACGCCCTGGGCGTGCCAAACGCGTCGATCATCACCGAATGGTCGATGACCAGATCAACCGGAATCAGCGGATTGATCCGGGCCGGGTCGCCACCAAGTGCAAGAATTCCATCGCGCATGGCAGCCAGGTCGACAACGGCCGGAACGCCGGTAAAATCCTGCATCAGCACCCGGGCCGGCCGGAACTGGATTTCCGCACCCGAATGGCCCCCGGCCCGGCACCACTCGGACAGCGCGGTGATGTCCTCTTCACCCACGGTTGCCTCGTCATGAAACCGCAGCAGATTCTCCAGCACGACCGCCAGCGAGGCCGGCAATCTCGAGAAATCTCCGAGGCCAAGTTTCTCGGCCGCCTGGATGGAATGAAACCGGTAGCTGTCACTGCCGATGTTCAGGCTGCTGCGGGTAGCCTGCCCCGTTGGTCCGGATGCGCTTGTCATGATCTTCACCGTCGTGGATTTCACACTCTCTAAGTGCGATCCTGCCGCATGGTCAAGCCGGGGCGACGGGCATTTCCACGGGAAGAAAGGCGGGCTGGCCGCAATGCCGTGGAATATCGCCCGCCAGGTCATCACCGGTCCGGTGGCCGGATGCCATGACCGGCCAGGCTCCTGCCGCCACCGGCAGTCGGAGGGCGGTTGCAGGAAATGACTTGCAGGCTGCCGAAATCCCGGCAAGGAAGTGGCGGGCCGAGGTGGCGGCCGCCAGCAGCGCTGCTGGCCCGCCGCCAGGCCGAAAGGTGCACCGGGCGGGCAGGTTGATGGGCGATGCAGCTGAACTGACGGCCAGCGGAATCACGCTGGTGAAGGGCGGAAGGCGGATCGTCAGCGACTTCTCGCTGGCGGTCAGGCCCGGTGAATGCGTCGACATCATCGGTGCGAACGGCGCCGGAAAGACATCGCTGCTGCGAGTCCTGGCCGGGTTCGAAGCCCCTTCCGGTGGCACCGTATCCTCGCCCGGCGACAATTTGGTCTTCCTGGGACACCGAGACGGGTTGAAGGCCGACCTGACCGTGGCCGAGAATTTGCAATTCTGGACCGGCGTGTTCGGCGCCGGCGGCAGTGAGGAGCTGGTGGAGTCTTTCCGCCTTGCCGTCCTGCAGCATCGCCCGGTCCGCCTGCTTTCGGCCGGCCAACGCAAGCGCCTGGCGATCGCCACCGCCCTCGTATCCGGCCGAGCCTGCTGGCTGCTGGACGAGCCGCTGACATCGCTTGACCCGGACTGGGCCGAGATCGTGACTGCCAGGATCATGCAGCACTGCCAGGCCGGCGGCCTGGCGGTTGTCTCCACGCTCGGGAAATCCCTTTCCGGGACCACGAAGTCGGTCCGACTGACGGACCCGGCGGCGGAATTGCACGCGTGAGGCCGGCATGAAGACTGTCTTCAATCGGGATTTCCGGCTCTATTTCCGGGCCGGTGGCGGACCTGCCCTGCCACTGGTCTTCTACCTTGCCATCTCGCTGCTGATCCCGGTCGGAATTGGCCCGGATATCGCGACCCATGGCCTGGTTGCCTCCGGTGTGCTCTGGTCCGGCGCATTGCTGGCCAGCCTGATTTCACTGCAACAACTCTTCAATGACGACATGGATGACGGCACGCTCGAACGCTTGCTGGCATCGCCATTGCCGCTGGAGACCTACGCGGCCGCGAAGATGGCAATTCACTGGCTGCTGACCGGTTTACCCATTTGCCTGGCCGCTCCATTGATCGGCCTGATGCTCAACCTCCCGCCAGGTTCAGGCATTGCCATCCTCGTCACGCTGCTGGCCGGCACGCCGGCCATCAGCGCCATCGGCATATTCGGCGCCGCACTGACGGCAGGGCTTGGCCGGAGCGGACTCCTGTCCTCGGTGCTGGTGGTCCCGCTTTGCGTTCCGACACTGATTTTCGGTTCGGTCGCCGCCAGCCGCCTGGCAGAAGGGGTTGCGGCGCTGGTTCCGCTGGCGCTGCTCGGCGCCATCTCGCTCGCATGCCTGGCGGTAATTCCAATTGCGTCGGCCATGGTGCTGCGTATTAACCTCAGATGATGATGCAGTGGCTGACAATCCCGTTCTTCCCGGACCGGAGGCGATGAAACCCGACTCATCAATCTGGCGCCTGGCCAACCCGGCCCGTTTCATGCAGGCAACCGACCGGCTGGTTGTGGCGCTGTGGATTCTTGCCGCCATCCTGCTCGTGCCCGGCCTGGCCTGGGGCCTGTTGATGACCCCTCCCGACCGGGTGCAGGGCACCACCGTCAAGATCATGTTCGTCCACGTGCCCTCGGCACTGGTCGCAATCAATGCCTGGCTCATGATGCTGGCCGCATCAATCATCTGGATGGTTCGCCGTCACCATGTCTCGGCGCTGGCGGCTCGAGCGGCGGCGAGGGCCGGGATCGCCATGACCGCGGTGGCGATCCTTACCGGCGCCATCTGGGGCAAGCCGACCTGGGGCACGTGGTGGGTCTGGGATCCCCGGCTGACATCATTCCTGGTCCTGTTTGTCTGCTATGCCGGCTACCTGGCGCTGTGCCATGCATCCGGGGACCGAAACCGGACCGCCGATTTGGCTGCCTATCTATGCGTGGCCGGCTCGGTCTTTGCCCTGCTGTCGAGATACTCGGTGGTGTTCTGGAGCCAGGGGCTTCACCAGGGCGCCACGCTCTCGCTTGACCGCGAGACCCACATCCACAACGTCTACTACTTGCCGCTGCTGGTTTGCATGGCCGGCTTCGTGATCCTGTTTCTCGCCCAGGTGCTGGAAGGAACGCGCACCGAGATCAGGAAGAACCAGCTATCGGCGTTGCTGGCCAGGAGCACCGGACCGTGACGCCGGGCCTGCCATCGCCATTGCCGGCCAGCAGGGCTGGGCCGTGATGCAGTTTCTTGGTGACTACCAGGCTGAAATCACCGTCGCCTACCTGGTGGCGATCGCGGTGCTGGGCCTCACCACCGCCGCCACCCTCCGCCAGTCGCGACGGGTCTTGCGGCAATTGCAGCAGTTGGAAGGATCGACCGATGCCCGGGATTAGGCCATTGGTGCTTGTTCCGATGGTGTTGCTGGCCGCATTCTGCGGATTGCTGGCGGTCCGGATGATGGAGGATTCGCCTACGGGCCTGCAATCGGTGTTGATCGGCAACCCGGCGCCGCCGCTGGAGCCGTCGGCGCTGGGGCCAGGGAAGCCACCGACCAGCCAGGATATCGACCGGCCGGAGCTGAAGCTGGTCAATTTCTGGGCAAGCTGGTGCGCGCCATGCCGGGCCGAGCACCCGAGCCTGGCCGGGCTGGCCGCGACCGGGCTGCCGATCTACGGAATCAATTACAAGGACCGAGAGTCCCATGCTCTGGGATTTCTTGCCGAGCTGGGTAACCCCTTCAGGGCCATTGGTGCCGACGGCGACGGCACCATCGCCATCGACTGGGGTGTCTACGGTGTGCCGGAGACATTCATCGTCGACCAAACCGGCGTGGTGCAACTCCGCTTTGCCGGCCCGATAACCGGCAGGGTACTGCAATCGGTCGTGCTGCCAGAACTGGAACGGCTGGGCGGGCCGTGAATGCCGCCGCTTCGAGACCGGATGGATGAATTGAAGATCAGGATACGCAGACCCGATGACATGCACCTCCACCTCAGGGATGGCGACATATTGGCAGCGGTGGCAGGCCACAGCGCCGCCGATTTCGGCCGGGCGCTGATCATGCCGAACCTGTCGCCGCCGGTGACCACCGGCGATCTGGCTTCAGCCTACCGGGACCGGATCATGGCGGCGCTGCCGCCAGGCTCGGAATTCACCCCGCTGATGACCATCTACCTGACCGACCGGAGCGACCCGGCCGACATTCTCGCCGCCTTCGAGCAGGACATCATCGTCGCCGTCAAGCTCTACCCGGCCGGGGCGACCACGAATTCGGAGGGCGGCGTCACCGGCATCGACGGCATTGCCGGCGTCATCGAGGTCATGGCCGAGAACGGCATTCCGCTCTGCGTGCACGGGGAGGTGGCGGAATTCGACGTGGATATCTTTGACCGGGAGAAGGTCTTCATCGACCGGGTGCTGGACCGGATCATGACCCGCGAGCCGCGGCTCCGGGTGGTTCTCGAACATGTGACCACCACCGACGGATTGGATTACACCAGGTCGAACCGGTCGCGCATGGCCGCCACCATTACCGTTCATCACATGGCCATCAACCGCAACCACATGTTCCAGGGCGGGCTTCGACCCCACTATTACTGCCTGCCGGTGGCCAAGCGCGAGCAGCATCGTCGGGCGATCGTGGCCGCGGCCACCGGCGGCGAATCCTGCTTCTTTCTCGGCACCGACAGCGCGCCGCATCTGGTCGGGCAAAAGGAGTGTGCCGCTGGCTGCGCCGGCATCTATACGGCACCGGTGGCGCTGCCATACCTGGCCCAGATGTTCGAGGAGGAAGGGGCGCTTGACCGGCTCGAGCCCTTCGTCTCGCTGAACGGGGCCCGCTTCTACGGGCTTCGGCCAAATTCAGGCTGCATCGAAGTTGCCAGATCCGCCGAGCGGGTGGTGTTTCCGGAATTCGCCGTGGCGGGAGGCGAGCGAATCGCCATCTTCGATCCCGGCTTCGACATTCACTGGCAGGTTGCCGCCACCGGAGCAGAACGACATGACTGACAACCAGGACGGGCGCAGCGCCGCCGCCCAAACGGCACAAATGCTTCTCGATATCGAGGCGGTCCGTTTTTCCGCACGCGATCCATTTGTCCTTGCATCCGGCCGGCAATCACCGGTCTATATCGACTGCCGGCGGATCATTTCGTTTCCGCAGGCCCGTGCCGATACCGCCGACATGCTGGTCGGATTGATCAATGACCGGGTCGGCACCGGGAGCATCGACAATATCGCCGGCGGTGAGACTGCCGGCATTCCGTTTGCGGCACTGGTGGCGGACCGCATGCAGCTGCCGATGACCTATATCCGCAAGAAGCCCAAGGGGTACGGGCGAAACGCCAGGATCGAAGGCGAGATGCGGCAGGGGCAACGCGTTCTCCTGCTCGAGGATCTGGCAACCGACGGTGGATCGAAGATCAGCTTTGCCGAGGCCATTCGCGAGGCTGGAGGGATTTGTACCGATATCGCGGTGATCTTCCATTACGGAATATTCCCGGGCTCGGCCGCCAGGCTTGCCGACTGCAACCTGGTCATACACGGCCTTTGCACCTTCGAGGACTTGCTGTCCCATGGCGAGGAGAGCGGGATGATCGACCAGGACACGTTGCGGGCGGTCAGGCGTTTCCTGGCTTCTCCCGATGACTGGCAACCGGCGGGCCCGCCAGCTTCCGGGTAATTCGGCCTACCGGGCACCGGTGCCCGGCAACCCGGTATATCTTGTGGAACCCGTGCCCGGATCCTGCTATATCTGGGCAAGGCGACAGAGCAGTTTTCCACAACTTTTTGCACGGGAAGATACAATTTGCATATCCGCCCCAACCTTGGAATTTCTTGTTGGGGCGACGGTGTACAGGAGGTCTAGATGGATGATTTCGGACAGACGCAACAGTTTGAAACATCCCTGGTCCAGTCGCCGGGACTGCCGACACGGCCCTGCAACATCGAAGCCGAACAATCGCTTCTTGGCTCGATCCTGTCCAACAATGACGTGTTCAGCGAGGTGTCGAAGGTCATCGATTCGAAGCATTTCTTCGACCCGATCCATCAACTTCTCTACCAGCTGATCAAGGAGCGAATCGAGCGCCGGTCGATTGCCGACCCCAGGACCCTGAAACCGTTCGTTGCCGTCGAGCCGGGATTTGCCGACCTCGGAGGCGTGGGTTACCTGGTCAAGCTCCAGGATGCGGCGATCGGCATTCATGCCTGCCGCGACTATGCGCAGGAGATCTACCAGTTGGCGGTTCGCCGGAAACTGATCGATCTCTACTCGGAACTGACCGAGGTCACGAAGAACCCCAGGGCCGGCAAGAGTGTCAGCGAACTGATTTCCGAAGCCGAGCAGCGCATCTACGAGATCGGCGAGCATGGCGAGGGGGATGTCGGCTTCAGGTCGCTGGTGTCGGCCATGTCGGAAGCGGTGGCGATCGCAAGGAAGGCCTCCGAACGGGATGGCGGCCTGGCCGGCCTGGCCACCGGATTCACCGATCTCGACCAGAAGCTGGGGGGATTGCAGGATTCGGACCTGGTCATCATCGCCGGCCGGCCGGGAATGGGCAAGACCGCACTGGCCACCAACATCGCCTTCAACGTGGCAACGAAATACCGGAAGGTGGCCGGCCAGGAACAAACCGGCGGGATTGTCGGGTTCTTTTCGCTGGAAATGCCGTCGGTTCAACTGGTTGCGCGCATACTTGCAACCTGCTCGCGAATTCCGGTTGCCAGGCTGCGGACCGGCAAGCTCGACCAGGCCGATCTGGACAGGTACATCGATGCCGCCAGGGATCTGCAGGCATGCCCCCTCTATATCGACGAAACTCCTGCCATGCCCATTGCGCAACTCGCCACCAGGGCGCGCCGTCAGAAGGAGACGAACGGCCTCGATCTGCTCATCGTCGACTATATTCAACTGATGCGGGCCAGCACCTCTTCGAGCGAAGGGCGGGTTCACCAGATTGCCGAAATCACCCAGGGGTTGAAGGCCATCGCCAAGGAACTGAAAATCCCGGTAATTGCACTCTCGCAGCTGTCCCGGGGCGTCGAGTCACGGGATGACAACTGGCCGCAGCTGTCGGATCTCAGAGATTCGGGGGCCATCGAGCAGGATGCAGATGTGGTCATGTTCGTCTACCGGAAACAGTATTACCTGGAGCAGAAGAAACCGGACGAGGATGACGCCGCCGCCATTGAAAAATGGAAGGCGAAAATGGAGGAGGCCCAGGGTCGCGCCGAAATCATCGTGGCAAAACATCGACAGGGCCCGACCGGAACCGTGAAAATGAGCTTCGATGCGGATTTCACGGCATTTGGAAATGCCGCGCCATCCGGCTACAAGGACCCGGCCAGCGAAGGAAGACCGTGACGCTGGCATTGATCCTGTCGGCATGCACAACCTGGAAGCCCCGTTGATTCATCCCCCCGCCACCACGCTGTTGCCCGTTACGGCCCATCACCGGTGACCCGGCAATGCGGGCCGAACTCACAGTGGATCTTGGCGCAATTGCCAAGAACTGGCAGCGGCTTGACGGCCTGTCGGCCCCGGCGACCGAGACTGCCGCCGTGGTCAAGGCCGATGGCTACGGCCTGGGAGCGGCCGAAATTGCCGCCTCCCTGCAGCGCAGGGGCGTTCGCACCTACTTTGTCGCCCTGGCCGAGGAAGGCGCGCGAGTCCGCGATGCCGTCGGCGGCGATGCCGAGATTTTCGTCCTGTCCGGCTACCTGCCTTCCGACGGCGAACTGGTCGCCAGGTTTCGATTGATACCGGTCATCAACTCGGCTGGACAATTCCGGCAATTTGCCACGGATTTTCCAGGTCACTCGCCGGCGCTGCAACTGGATACCGGGATGAACCGGCTCGGTCTCGAGGCCGGCGACTTCCGCAGCGTCGGGGAGGCCCTCGGTGATACATCTCCCTGCCTGCTCATGAGCCATCTGGCATGCGCCGACGATCCGCATCATCCGCTGAACCGGCAGCAGCTTGCCGGCTTCCGGGAATTGGCAGCCGGGATTGATTGCCGGCTGTCGTTGGCGGCGACCGGCGGGATCCTGCTTGGAGACGCGTATCACTTCGACCTCTGCCGGGCCGGTATCGGCCTCTATGGCGGACTGCCATTTGCCGATGCCGAAAGCGTGGTGACGCTGGACATCCCGGTCATCCAGGTTCGGCAGGTTCACCCCGGCGAAATCGTCGGCTACGGAGCGACATGGACCGCCGATAGGCCAACCAGGGTGGCGACGCTGTCGGCCGGATATGCCGACGGGATATTCCGCCTGCTCGGAGACCGGATCTGCCTGCATGCATCGGGGGTGCCGTGCCGGGGGGTGGGCAGGATTTCGATGGATTTGATCGGCGTCGATGTCAGCCATCTGGACGAGGTTCCGGACCGGCTGCAGCTGCTCGGCGCAGACCAGTCAATTGACAATCTGGCCGAAAGCGCATCAACAATCGGCTACGAAGTTCTGACCAGCCTGGGCGGCCGCTATGACAGACGCTACACCAACCCGTGACCGGCCGATGAGAAGCCGGCAATTGCAAAGCGGGTCCCTCATCACTTGCCGCTGGCCGCGGCCACCCGCACGGGTATGCCGGGGCAGTGCCAGCAAGACCGGGATCACGCAGATGCATGAACGCCCTGCCGCCATGGCTGGAGCTGGCTGAACTGATGTTGCAGGCGGTCGGAAGAACCACGCTCCGGGTCTGCTCCTCGATCGGACGGGTATCGATCTTCGTGGTCCATACCCTGGGCCACCTGGTCAGACCTCCCTTCTATTTTCGCGAGTTCTGGCTGTCGGTGCTCAATATCGGCTATTTCAGCCTGCCAGTGGTTGCCCTGACCGCCCTGTTTGCCGGCGCCGCCCTGGCCCTGCAGATTCATTCGGGAGGCTCGAGGCTGAGCAGCGAATCGGCAGTTCCGGTTATCGTTGCCATCGGCATGGCCAGGGAACTCGGGCCGGTATTGTGCGGCCTCATCGTTGCCGGCCGGGTCGCATCGTCGATCGGCGCCGAAATCGCCACCATGAAGGTCACCGACCAGATCGACGCCCTGCTGACTCTGGACACCGATCCGATGAAGTTCCTGGTGGTGCCCCGGGTTTTGGCGGCGACCCTGGTCATGCCGGTGCTGGCGGGTGTCGGCGACATCATCGGAATCATGGGCGGGTTTCTTGTCGGAACCAGCCGCCTCGGTTTCGATCCGGAAACCTATGTGAGCTTTACCGTGAACTTCCTGCAGGCTGCGGATGTCACCTCCGGTCTGGTAAAGGCAGCGGCATTCGGGTTCATCATTGCGACAATCGGCTGCTATTTTGGCATCAATTCCGGTCGCGGAGCCCGGGGCGTCGGGCGAGCCACCACCAATTCCGTGGCCACGGCCGCGGTGCTGATCATCGCTGCCAACTACGTGATGACGGAGGTGTTCTTTACGGCATGACCAACGAACCTGCGCAAACAAACGAGACGATCATTTCGCTCGAGGAGGTGGAAAAGTCGTTCGAGAATGACGCCGCCGTGCTGCGCGGCGTCAGCTTCACGGTCAACCGCGGCGAGAGCTTTGCCTTGATCGGCGGCTCGGGAGTCGGAAAATCCGTGGTCATCAAGTGCATACTGGGCCTCATCAGGCATGACCGCGGGGTCATCCGGGTCTGCGGAAACGAGCCAAGCCCGGGAAATCTTGCCGGCGGGGCCCGCATTGGAATGCTGTTCCAGGGCGGTGCCCTGTTCGACTCGATGACGGTCATGCAAAATGTTGCCTTCCAGCATCTGCGCGGCCCGGACCGCATTCCCGTGGGCGATGCCCGTGAACTGGCGGCACAGAAGCTTCAGCGTGTCGGGCTGCAGCCGGAGGTGCTCGACCTGTATCCAAGCCAGCTCTCGGGCGGCATGCAGAAGCGGGCCGGTCTCGCCCGGGCAATTGCCACCGACCCCGATATCCTGTTCTTCGACGAACCGACGACCGGGCTTGACCCGGTCAGGGCTGCCCGCATCAATGAACTGATCTGCGGGATCGTCGCCGAAAACAGGTCGACGGCAGTGACGATCACCCATGACATGTCCAGCGTGCGAACCATCGCCTCGAGGGTTGCCCTGCTGCACGAGGGTGTCATCGAGTGGTCCGGAAGCGCCGGGGACCTCGATCACGACCAGAATCCCTGCCTCCGCCAATTCGTCAGCGGCTCGGCCCAGGGCCCGCTTTCCTGACCGGGAATCCGGGACCATATTCGGGGTGGACCGGACATCGGTTCAACCGAATGAATCAGTTGTCTATTTCCGGCATCAATGCCAAAAGGCCATCCGATTTGCCGGAACTTGCCAACCACGCCCAGACCAGCACCTGCCCGGGAAAATGAGCCAGGATATCGATGGGAGAGTTCAACTACTTTGACCTGATTTCGGCGGGGATAATTCTGGTATCGGCCTACCTGGCCTACATTCGGGGAATTGTCCGGGAGATCATGGCGATTGCGGTTTGGGTGTTCGCCGCCGTCATTGCCTATTTTTCCGCACCCTTCCTGTACCCGCATATGAGCCTTATTCCGGTCATTGGCGAGTTGCTCAGGGACAGCTGCCAGCTGGCAACCATCGCCGCATTCACCGTCGGTTTTTCGATTGCGGTCATCGTTCTGACCGTCATCACGGCATTCCTGGTGCGGTTGGGAAACCTGCCGGTCATCAACATCGTGAACAAGGGGTTTGGAATTGCCTTCGGGGCGTTGCGCGGGATCATCGTGGTCGGCATTGTACTGGCCGTCAATGAGGGGCTGCTCGACAACAATTCGGTGTCGTCGACCATCTCGGAGTCACGCTCTGCCGGCGCATTGATGGTGGTCAAGGATGCCCTGCTGAACTCGGTTCCCGACGGTTCACCCGACTGGCTCGAAGTCATCTACCAGAATGCCATGGCCGTGTGCGACATGGACCGGATCGAAGCCTGACCCGGTGGCTTCCGATCGGCCCCCAAATATCAGCCGCGACCGGTGCAACGGCCCCCGCAATCACGTCGGGCGGCAGGCAGGCGCCCAAACTGACCGCCCGGGCAGCCGGCACGCGGCGCCGATCCCTGCAGGCCTGGCCGCCCATCCTGCCGCGACGCGCTTGCCTCCCGGGCGGGCGGCGACCCCATGAACACGGACGGATGCCGATCGAGGCGGGTGGCGCTGGTTACCGGTGCATCACGGGGTCTTGGCGCCGGCTTCGCCACCGCTCTTGCCGAGCGTGGCTACGATGTCGTTGTGACGGCACGAACCGCCGGTGCCCTGTCATCCCTGGCCGACGAACTTGCCGGCCTGAATGTCCATTCCGAGTATGCCGCTGCCGACATCACCTCGAACCAGGACATGCAGGCCTTGTGCCGGGCAATCCATGACCGGTGGCAGCATCTCGATATGCTGGTTCACGCCGCGGTGCATGCCCCGGAACTGTCCCCGGTTGCCCACGGCAATCTTGGCGAGTTCCAGGCTGCGCTGGAGGTCAACTGCCTGGCCACCGTCCGGCTTATCGAATATGTCCAGCCGCTCCTCCTGGCATCACCATCCGCCGACGCGGTATTCTTGGCCGATTGCCGCTCGGGCGAGAAATTTTTCGGCGCCTATGGCGGCTCCAAGGCCTGCCAGGTATCGCTTGCCCGCAGCTGGAGGCGGGAACTCGGCAACAACTCCTCGATCAGGGTCAGCATCCTCCGGCCGAAGCCGACGGCAACGTCACTGCGCCGGCGCTTTTTCCCCGGCGAGAACCGGTCCAGCCTGGCATCGCCAAGTGCTGAAGCCAGGCGCTTGCTCGACGAGTGCCTGGGTATGCAGGGACAGGATTGACCAGCCCCCTGCCCGTCACGAGCCGGCAACGAACGGATTTTTCTCCGAGCGGGAGCGCAGGTAGATTCGTATCGGGGTTCCCTCGAAGCCGAATTCCTGCCGCAGGCCATTCTTGAGAAACCGCCGGTAACTGTCCGGAACCTGGCGCGGGTGCGAGCACATGGCGACAAAGCCCGGAGGCCTGATCTTGGCCTGGGTCATGTATCTGAACCGGATCGTCTGCCCCCGCACGGCCGGCGGCGGATGACGCATGGTTGCCTCGGCAAGCCACCGGTTCAGCAACCCGGTTGAAACCCGCTGGTTCCAGATGGTCCACACGCCGGTTATGGCATCATGGAGCTGTCCAAGCCCTTCGCCGGTCAACGCCGAGACCGGCACCAGCGGCGCACCGCGAAGTTCCGGCAACCGGTCCTTCAACCGGTGCCCGATTTCCCTCAGGTGGCGGCTGCGGTTACGGACCGTGTCCCACTTGTTGACCGCGACCACGACCGGCCGCCCTTCCCGCTCGGCGAGATCGGCAATGCGAAGATCCTGGACCTCGAGCGGAATGGCGGCATCAAGGACCAGCACCACGATTTCGCAATAGCGGATTGCCTCCAGGGAATCGGCAACCGAGAGCTGTTCGAGCCTTTCGATCACCCGGGATCGCTTTCGCATGCCGGCGGTATCATGGATCCGCACCTCCCTTCCCAGCCAATTGACCGCGATGTCGATTGCATCCCGGGTGGTGCCGGGCCTCGATCCGGTCACCAGCCTGTCTTCACCGATGATTCGGTTGACCAGCGACGACTTGCCGGCATTCGGCCTGCCGACAATGGCAATGCGAAGCGGGTGGTCGGCTGGCTCCTCGCTGGCGGAAATCCCGCCCGGCGGCAGCACCTCGTGCATGGTGGCCAGCAACTCGCCAACACCCTCGCCATGTTCGGCCGATATTCGCACCGGCGTTCCGAGGCCGAACCCGTATGCCTCCAGGTAGCCGGCCTCGCCCGCCCTGCCCTCGCACTTGTTGACAACCGGGATGACCGGCTTCGACCTGCGGCGCAGCGCTTCGGCAACCTCGAGATCGGCCGGAAGCACGCCGGCACGCCCGTCAATCATGAACAGGCAGATATCGGCCATCGTTACCGCCCGTTCGGTGACCCGCCTGATATCCGCCTCAAGCTCGCCCGACCCGGACCGGTCCATCCCGGCGGTGTCAATGACCGACACCGTTCGATCACCGATGACTAGGCTGCCTTCCCGGTAGTCGCGGGTCACCCCGGGGGAATTGTCCACCAGCGCCACCCGCCTTCCGACCAGGCGGTTGAACAGGGTCGATTTGCCGACATTCGGCCTTCCCACTATGGCGACGACTTGATCCATGATGACAATGCCTGACACCCGGTGCCGGGCCAGCGATCCCTACCTGAAGGCCAGGAGATTGCCGTTCTGGGTGGTCAGGTAGAGTGTCCCGTTCACCACGATCGGGCTGCTGGCTGCACTTTCGCCGATGTCGGTCTCGCCGATCAGCGCACCCGATACCGGATCAAAGTGCCGCATCTTTCCGTCGCTGGATGCAACGATCAGACGTCCGCCAGCCATGACAGGACCGAAATTCGCGTAGACCGCCTTGCGACTGGAAAGCCTGGCCTGCTTGAATTCCGGCAATTTCACCGCCCAGATCCGGCTTCCGGAGTTGGCATTCAGTCGAACCAGTTCGGCAACATCTGACACAAGGAACACCGAACCACCCACGGGCCAGACGGGATTGTACGATCCTTCGGACACGGTCCACTTGACCCGCCCGGTCGTAACATCGATCGCTGACATCTTGCCGGCCTGGTTGGCCACGTAGACGGTTCCGTCGGCAACGACCGGACCACCGGTAATCGCGGTGACCGATGACCGTGCCGTTGGACCGCGCGAGCCACCAACGGCTGCACTCCAGGCGAGCAACCCGGACCGGGCGTCAATGGCCTGGATTTCACCCGAGGGGTACGGAATGAAGGCCATGTCTCCGTATGCGGCGGGAGAGGCGCCGCTGGCAATGGCCGCGGTGCCGATTGCGCTCTGCCAACGCCAGCGCAGGCGGCCGTTGCCGATATCGATCGCCCAGCCGCGGCTGTCCTGGGTCACCACGTATACCAACCCATTCGACACCATCGGTGCCAGGATGGCGGGTGCGTCGAATTCTTGCACCCAGAAACTCCTGCCCGAAGTCGCATGCAATGCATGCAACTCGCCAAATCCGGTGGTAACGAACAGGATGCCATTGTCATGGGCCAACCCGCCGCTGGAGGCATCCATCGGACTCTCTCCGACGGGAATCAGGCTGGTTGCCCAGACCTGGCGCCCCTCGGTCGTGTGTGCCGATACCCGCGCCTGCGCATCAATGGTATAGATGAGACCATTGGCAAGAATAGGTCCGGCGGTCAGGCGCTGCCGCAACTCGCTTCCCTTGCCGATCGACACGGACCAGAGCCGGGAAATCCTGTCCGACAGCGCCGGGTTCGACACCTGGTGGCTACGGGAGGCGTTGATGTGCTCCCAGCTATTGTAATGCCGCATCGGCGGAACGGACAATGGCAGGGCCAGGTTGAATTCACGCGAAAAATCGAGGTTCACCACCTCTTCACTGTCCGGATCCGATTCCATCCCCACCGATTTCGAAAGCGGCACCCTGACATCGATCCGCTCGCCAGTCAGAATCCGTTCCTTGTCGGAGCATCCGGCAACCAGGATCACCGCGCCGATCCCGAGGACGGTTCTGGCAAGGACATTCATCTTGGTCATGTCAATTCGACCCCTGGCTGCCGGCCGGCCGGAATATCCACATCATCGCGAAGAGCCGGCGAGACGCATCATCTCAGGAATTGTCGTCCAGCGCGTTCAGAAGATCCCGCGATCGACGAAACAGTTCGGGCGGCACATCAAGTTGGTTGTTCAGATCCTCCAGCAACGTCCTGGCCTCGCCATGCTCACCTGCCTCGATATGCGCGAGCGCCATCATCTCGGTTGCCAGCATCCAGTATGGCGACCTCTCCCGCGCCAGCCTCTCGAGCACCGGCAAGGCCAATTTGGTCTCGCCGATCTCCATGAGAATTCCACTCTTCTTGAGCGATGCCAGGTCACGATAGACGGTCGACACTTCCTTGTTCTTCTCGATGGCTTCCAGGCGCATCCTGGCAGCCTCCAATCCACCTTCATCGCCCTTCAGCAACTCGGCGGCCGCCACCAAGTCCCGGATTGCACCTGCATCGTCATGCCTGGCCTCAATCTGGTCCAGCTCCGAAATTCGCTGCTGCAACTCCGCATCCGATACGGTTGCACCCTGGATCGCATCGCCGGTCTGCTCGGCCAGGGCACGTTCCCTTGACGAACTCCATTCCCGGTAGGCCGTTCCGCTGACGATTGCCAGCACCACGAGAAGGCCGATCCAGCCATAACGGCGAAAGGTCCGGAACAATCGGTCGCGCCGGACCTCTTCCTTGACCTCATTGATAAATGAATCAGGGTTGCTCAATCTGCTCTCCCGCTGCCTGACGGGTATTACCCCCTAAGCACTCGACTTGCCAACTGCAATAATGTGTACGTCGCCCTGGCCTGGGCGCCACCCACAACTCGGCCCCGTCATGCCGTATGGCCGATCGGCCGGCGGTGTCACGACATTCCCACGCTCCAGATCTTTGAATTGCATTGGCAATGATCTGCCGGGACCGCCATCCAGGGTGGCGACCCCGAAGGGTCGGCTACGGCGGTCGGAGTGGCGCAGACTTGCACCTTCCTGCTCTCCCGGTGATGGAATCGGGAATTGAATCCCTATATTGTCCGGAGTGATATTATCCGAAGTGGTTCGCGGCGTCCTGTTCGCGCTCCGGGTTTGATACGAAAGTAGCAGCGTCATGATTCATGCCCGAATGCCCCGCTGCAATTATGCGGACTGGCTGAATACACGATGAGAATACTTTCAATCCTGACAGCAACCATCGTGGCCGGGTCCCTGTATGCATTTGTCATCGAGCGCGAGGCAGTTCTTGCATTTGCCAGGAGTCAGATCAATGGCGGCTCGCCTGCCGACGGGAATGTCGCCATGACACCCGCCGGCCAGGCTGACGGTCCGGCGGCGGCGGGCGCGGCCGCCCCTGCGGATAAACGGCGTGACGGCTCCGTTCACGTCCTGACCATGCAATCCGGCGCACGGCAGGTCGAAGCCGGGGTGACGATACGCGGGCAGACCGAGGCGATGCGACAGGTGGAAGTCAGGTCTCAGTCATCGGGGTTGGTGATTTCCGACCCGCTGCACAAGGGAGATGACGTCAGCAAGGGAGACGTCATCTGCGTACTTGATCCCGGGTCCAGGCACGCCGATCTGCGAGAGGCGCGGGCCCGGCTGGAGGAAGCCGCCGCCAACGAGGCATCGGCATCGAAGCTGGCAGAAGGCGGATTTGCGACACAAAACCGCAAGAACTCGGCCCTTGCGGCACTCGAATCGGCGGCAGCTGCGGTCGAACGGGCACAGGTGGCCATAGACCGGCTGCAGATGGTTGCGCCGTTTGACGGCATACTGGATTCGGATGCTGCCGAGACCGGATCACTGCTGCAGCCCGGATCACTATGTGCCCGGATCGTTCAGTTGAACCCGATCAAGGTCGTCGGCCACCTGTCAGACGCCGAGGTTGATCAGGTCGGCATCGGCAACACCGCCTCGGTGCGGCTGACCTCGGGGCTGGAGAGAATTGGCAAGGTGACCTACATTTCCCGATCGGCCGATACAGATACCCGCACTTTCAGGATGGAGATCGAGGTCGACAACAGCGACCAGGCAATCCGCGATGGCTCAGCCGCCGAGATTTTCGTGACTGCCGAGGCTGAAATGGCGCACCTGATTCCGCAATCGGCGATGACACTCAACGATACAGGCCTACTTGGTGTACGACTGGTCGTTGACGGTACTGCCCGCTTCAGCCCGGTGGCGATCATTCGCGATACTCCCCAGGGAACATGGGTGAAGGGGCTGCCGCCAAGCATCGAGGTCATCGTGGTCGGTCATGAATTCGTTGTCGATGGCACGCCGGTGATTGCCACCAGTGGGGACCGGTCGTAATGATTCGTCTTGTCGACTGGGCGGCATCCCATACCAGGGTGGTGATTGCCGCCCTGGCGCTGTCCGTTGCAACCGGTATCCTGGCTTATACCGGCCTGCCCAAGGAAGGCGCTCCGGACATCGATTTTCCGGCAATTTTCGTTTCGGCTCCATTTCCGGGAATATCGGCCGAGGACAGCGAAAGGCTGCTGGTCAAACCACTCGAGAATCGCCTCAAGGAAGTTGATGGTCTCGATGAGCTGTTTTCGACCGCCGCCGATGGCTATGCGGGAATCTCGCTCCTATTCGAATTTGGCCTGGACAAGGCCAAGGCGCTTGCCGAGGTCCGCGATCTCGTCAGCCGGGCAGAGGCCGACCTGCCGGACGGCGTCGACAACCTGACCGTTACCGAATTCAGCTTTTCCGACATTCCAATCCTGGTCCTCGGATTGGCAGGCACGGTTCCCGACCGGACATTGATGCAGATCGCCGACCAGATAAAGGAAGAAATCGAGTCCCTGGAAGAGGTGCTCGAGGTCGGGGTTACCGGCATGCGGGGGGAGATGGTGGAAGTCATCATCGATCCGCTGCAGCTTGAATCCTACGGGGTCGTCGCCGACGAATTGATTGCCCTCGTCGCACGCAATAATCAGCTTATCGCCGCCGGTGACGTCGAGACCGGCCAGGGGTCGTTTGCACTGAAGATTCCGTCTACCTTCGAATCGCCGCGCGATGTCTACGACTTCCCGGTCATGGTGAATGCCGGTCGCGTGGTCACGCTCGGTGACCTGGCCGACATCCGGATGACATTCGATGACCGGACCGGGATCGCCCGCAACAATGGCGAGGCGACCGTTGCCCTGCAGATCGTCAAGCGGAAGGGTTACAACGTCATCGATACCGCGGCCAAGGTCATCGAGACGACGGAGAGGCTGCGACAGAGCTGGCCACCTGCCCTGCGGGATTCCATCAGGGTCGAGGTAACCCAGAATATGAGCGGCAATGTCGAGGACATGGTCAGCCAGTTGGAAAACTCCATCCTGACTGCGGTCTGCCTGGTGATGATCGTTGTTCTGGCCATTCTGGGTGGAAGGTCGGCCCTGCTGGTTGGGTTTGCAATTCCGGTCTCCTTCCTGCTGTGTTTTTCGCTTTTTGCCCTGATGTCGATTGCAATCGCCAATGTGGTGATGTTCGGCCTTGTCCTTGCCGTTGGAATGCTTGTCGACAGCGCCATCGTGGTTGTCGAGCTTGCCGACCGGAACATGAAGGAGAAAATGCCGCCAATGAAGGCATATGCGTCGGCGGCCAAGCGCATGTTCTGGCCGATCCTGTCGTCGACGGCGACGACCCTGTGCGCGTTCCTGCCAATGCTTTTCTGGCCGGGCGTTGCCGGGCAGTTCATGGGAACGCTGCCGGTCACCATCATCTTCGTGCTGTCGGCCTCGATCGTTGTTGCACTTGTCTTTTTGCCCGTTGTCGGGGGCCTCACCGCCGAATTGGCACTCAAGTTCCACGGCGCGTCGCACAGTCTCCGCCGAGAGGTGCATTGGGGTTTGCGGATCCTGCTCTGCCTGTCCATTCTTGCGCTGCTGTTCGGTTGTGCGTTCGTGGTCCTGAACCCGCAACTGAATCCGGTTCCGGTCGAAGGCGTTCCACCGCTTGCCCGGTCGTTGCCATTCGTCATCCTGTTTGTCCTGCTGATCGTGGTCCAGGCCATCGTAATTGGCTCTTTGCGATTTCGCCTGCGATCGCGCCCGCGAATGTCCTACGTGCACCGCCCCAACATACTGACCCGGACAACCAGGCTGCTTGTTGGCAACCCGATCATGCCGGTGGTCAGCATCCTGGCCACGATCGCATTCATGGTGACGACATTCCAATTCTACATCGGCAACAACCATGGCGTCAGCTTCTTTGTCGATACCGAACCGGAGCGGATGTTCATCTACGTCCGGGCACGGGGAAATCTCAGCCTCGAGGAAAAGGACCGGGTGGTTCGCCAGGTCGAGAACATTGTCATCGGCACAGAAGGCGTCGACAATGTCTTTTCCTTTTCCGGATCGGCTGGCCTCAGTAACGCTGGCATGGACACCAGCTCGAAACCAGTTGACACGGTTGGCGAAATCCATGTCGAGTTCCAGTCCTGGGAAGAACGCCAGAAGATCGGCGGAGTCGCCTCTGACACCAGGCGCATTACCGAGATGCTCCTGTCCCGGATCAATGAAATTCCCGGCATATTCACCGATGCCCAGGACGGAAGCACTGGCCCCAGTTCCGGGAAGCCGCTCAATCTGAGGCTGTTGAGCAACAACTGGGATGACCTGCTCGAAGCGAGCGCTGCCGCCCGACAGAAGTTTGACAATTCCGACGGGCTGATCCTGGTCGATGACACGAGGCCAGTTCCCGGAATCGACTGGAGAATCGATATCGATGTGGAGCAGGCTGGCGAATTCGGAACCGATGTGGCAACGGTCGGCGGCATGGTTCAGCTGATCACCAGGGGGTTGCTGATCGGGAAAATGCGCGTCGATTCATCGGATGAGGAAGTCGAAATCCGGGTCAGGTTTCCCGAGAGCCACCGCCACCTGTCCACCCTGGACGAATTGCGGGTGAGTTCACGCAACGGGTTGGTGCCGCTGTCCAATTTCCTTTCGAGATCGCCGGTCCCGAGCGTCGACCAGATCTCCCGGTATGAACAATCCCGCTATATCGACGTCAAGGCCGACCTGGAACCGGGCCTGACCAACGAAGCTGGCGAACCGGTCACTCCCACCGAACGCATCAACCATATTGACGAGTGGCTGACGAACGAGGCCAATTTGCCCGACACCGTCCGTTGGAAATGGACGGGCGACCAGGAGGAACAGGAGGAGAGCCAGCGCTTCCTGATGATGGCATTCGCCGGCGCCCTCGGATTGATGTTCGCGGTGTTGCTGGCCCAGTTCAACAGCTTCTACCATGCCGTGCTGGTTCTTCTCGCCGTAGTGATGTCGACCGGCGGCGTACTGTTGGGGCTGGTCATACTGTCGCAACCGTTTTCGGTGATCATGACCGGTATCGGCGTGGTCGCACTGGCCGGAATCGTCGTGAACAACAATATCGTCCTGATCGACACCTACCAGGAAAATGCCAAGATCATGTCCCGGATCGAGGCCATCATCCGGACTATCGAAGTCAGATTCCGGCCGGTTCTCCTGACCTCGATCACGACAATCGCCGGCTTGACACCGATGATGCTGGGATTTTCGATCGACATCGTGAATGGCGGCTACGCGATCAACACCCCGGCTTCGCTCTGGTGGAAATCCATGGCCTCGGCGGTGGTGTTCGGGCTGGCAACCGCAACCCTGCTGACGCTGATCTTCACGCCGTCAATGCTGGCCCTTCCCATCTGGGCCCGCAAGGGCTCCTACGGTTTCAGCCGTGCCGTCATGGCGCTGTTGGCCGGCCGGCGCAGCCGGGTTGTCCGGGACATGAAGCTGGCGCGTTCGCTGGGAAAGGTGGGCGAGGTCACCATCCTCTGGAGTGACAGGCCATTATCGCAAACCGGCGACTCGCCGCCGCCCGGCGAGATCCCCCATGAAGGCGACATCGCTGCCACTCCCGCCGAGGCCACCGAGCCGGAAGCGACCGCGCCGGAAGTTGTCGAGCCTGAGGTGATACGGCCGTCCCCGGAGCCGGCGGCGGAAGTGCAGCCGGTGGAAATCGAGGATGATTCCGACATCCTCACGGGCCATCCGGGCGAGCCGCTGCCCGCCAGGTAAGTCGGTGCCCCCCTGGGCCGCCGCCTACCAGAGCGGGTCGATCAGGGTGCTCTCGTCGGGGATGACGAAAATCTGCCCGGGATAGATCAGGTCCGGATCCCTGATCTGATCCTTGTTGGCGGTGAAAATGTTCACGTACAGACGGCCGAGACCGTAATGCTCGCGGGAAATGCCCCACAGTGTAAACCCGCGTTGCACCGCCAGCAGGCGGATCGCTGGCGGTTCGCTGATCCTGGCATCGCTTTCCTCTGCAGAACGGGCAGCCAGTTGCAGCAGTCGCTGCGCCAATTCGGCGGGCTCCTTCTGGAACGGCATTTCGACCCGGGCAACAGCGCCGCCATTCTCGTCGATCTCGTCGATCCGCAAGGTGTAACGCCCTGGCTTCACCTCGCTCAGACCAGTCCACCAGGTTCCGTCCCCAGCAATCTTCCTGGACTTGACCAGTTCGTTGTTGAGATAGATCAGGACATGACTTCCCCCGGAACTTGCATTTCCGGAAATGATCACCTCGCCCTTCTCGTCATAGGAAATCATGTCGACCAGCAGCTGCGATCCACTGGCGGCAATCGGTGACTGGATCATCCTGGCGCCTTCGCTGGTGGCCAGGAACACGGATGGCTGCAACTGATCCTGGCCCGGCTGATCCATGGCGCCGAGCTGCGTCGGAATATCCAGTCCCGCCACACCGGATTCGACCGCCGTCGCCGCATCGGCGATCCCGGTATCCGGCCTGGGAACCATGACAAAAACCGTGTCCTCGGACATGGTGTCGGTGCCATCGTCAAACGCCGCCCTGAGGCGAATCTCGAGCGTGTCCAGCGCAGTATCGACACTGAATATCATGGCAAACTGGCCATGGGCGCCGACACGCTGACTACTGGCGACCTCGTCATTGACGATGGCCTGCACGAGCGAGCGAGCCGGTGCCCGACCGGCAATCGTCGTCGTGCCGAACCTGTCAACCCTGACCACGTCGAATGTCGGCGGCATTGCCGTCACCTGCCCGTCCAAGGCCTGCTGGCCAGAACCAGGCGCGAGCGACACGATATCATTCGTGACGGCGTCGCCATCCCCGGGCTGAACCGCCGCTTCCGCAACCGGTTCCTGGCCAACCATGCCGGCAACACCGGCACCGGCCTCACCGGATGCGGCGGTCTCGGCCATTGCCTCCGGCGCATTTGCCGTGGCTGCCGCTTCATCCGACCGGTCGTCTCCGGCCGCCATGGTCAACGGTTGATCACCTGACGTGACCGGGTCGGAAACGATCGCACCTTCCGGCTCATCGGCCATACCGGCCTGCTGATCGGAAGGCATGCTGGCCCGGCCCTCTTCCGGTTGCCCGCGGGCGGCGCCGGTCTCGTCCGCGGCCGGCGCCGGCGTCTCCGATGATGCCTGCCCTGCCTGTCTCGCAGTCACTGCCGACTCGGCCGAAGGCCCTTCCGAAGTGGGTGGCTGAGCCGACTCCTCCGTCGCTTCGACCGCTGACGGGGCAGGCTCGGGCGCTGGTTCTCCCTCGGGCTGTGGCTGCGGGGGCTGTTCGGTATCCGCGGCCGGGTCGGTCGGGGCCTGCTCGGGCTCGGAAGCGGTGTTGGACCTGCTCCGGTTTGGGTTTGGCCGGTGCCGACTCCGTTGGCTCCGTGTCGTCCTCGCCGGCTGCGGCCGGTCTGCCGTCATTGTCTCCGGTTGTGGCTGGTCCGCAGTCGCCGCCGGCTCGGCTGGTTGCGCCTCTGATGCGGAGGGCTGTGTTGCATCTTCCGGTGTTTCGGTTGCGTCGGTTGCCTGCGGCGCCGGGACGGTTTCAGGCTGTGGCTGCGGGGGCTGTTCGGTATCCGCGGCCGGGTCGGTCGGGGCCTGCTCCGGCTCGGGAGCGGTGTCGGCCGGGGCCTGCTCGGGCTCGGAAGCGGTGTCGGCCAGGACCTGCTCCGGTTTGGGTTTGGCCGGTGCCGACTCCGTTGGCTCCGTGTCGTCCTCGCCGGCTGCGGCCGGGTCTGCCGCCATTGTCTCCGGTTGTGGCTGGTCCGCAGTCGCCGCCGGCTCGGCTGGTTGCGCCTCTGATGCGGAGGGCTGTGTTGCATCTTCCGGTGTTTCGGTTGCGTCGGTTGCCTGCGGCGCCGGGACGGTTTCAGGCTGTGGCTGCGGGGGCTGTTCGGTATCCGCGGCCGGGTCGGTCGGGGCCTGCTCCGGCTCGGGAGCGGTGTCGGCCGGGGCCTGCTCGGGCTCGGAAGCGGTGTCGGCCAGGACCTGCTCCGGTTTGGGTTTGGCCGGTGCCGACTCCGTTGGCTCCGTGTCGTCCTCGCCGGCTGCGGCCGGGTCTGCCGCCATTGTCTCCGGTTGTGGCTGGTCCGCAATCTTTGCCGGCTCGGCCGGGGTGGGTGGCTGGACTTCAACCTCCGTCTCTTCGACCGCTGCCGGGGCTGTCTCGGCCGCTGGCTCTGCCCCGGGCTGTGGCCGCGGGGGCTGTTCCGGGTCCGTGGCCGGGTCCGATTCAGGGGCGGCTTGTGACTGTTCCGGAGCCGGTTCCGGCTCGGTCGCCTGCTCTCGGGCCAGGAAATAGATGAGGGCCGCAATGACAACTAGGCCAACAACCATTATTGTCACGGTTCGAGCAGTAAGCTGCGGTGGAGTCTTTTCCAGCATATGACTTTCCGGAAGCACTTCTGGTCTACAGAACGAAGTCTCGTTGATACTTCAGATCAACTGGCAATGAAAGCTGAGCGCATTGACCAACACCATGAAATCCGTCTGTCTCTTCTGTGGTTCCCGCAACGGAACGCGGGGCAGCTACCGGGTCGCCGCCAGGCAATTCGGCGAATCGCTGGCGCGGGAAGGCTGGCGCCTGGTTTATGGCGCCGGCGATGTCGGCCTGATGGGTGAAGCTGCCCGGGCAGCCAGGGAGTCGGGAGGCACGGTGTTTGGCGTCATCCCGAGACACCTGACCGACCTGGAGATCGTCCTCGACGACCTGGACAGCCTGGTGATCACCGAGACCATGCATGAACGCAAGAAGGTCATGTTCATGAACTCCGATGCCATCGTTGCACTTCCCGGCGGCGCTGGAACCCTGGACGAGCTGTTCGAGGCGATCACCTGGCGGCAGCTCGGCCTGCATGACAAGCCGGTGATCCTGCTCGATGTCAATGGATACTGGTCCCGCCTTCTCGCTGTCATCGACGGTATCATCGAGTGCGGATTCGCCGATCCCGGCCTGCGGCAACTGGTCAGTATCGAGAATTCCGTGGAGTCGCTCGTTGCCGCCCTCCGAATAGACCTGGCCTGAGTCGTCCCTCCAGCGAGAACAGGATCAGTGCCAGCCATATCAGCATGAAGGCGGCCAGGTCGGTGGTGCCGAACGGCTCGGCGAAGATCAGCACCGCGACAAGGAATTGCAGGGCCGGGTTGGTGTAGAGAAGGATTCCGGATTCGGAGTATCGCAACCGCTTGGTGCCATAAGACAGCAGGATCAGAGGTCCGGCGGTGATCACGCCCGACACCACGAACATGATGGTAACAGTCAAGTCATTGCCGAAATAGGCGCCGGGCCGACCGGTAAAGTCGGTCCAGCCCCATTGATGCACGCCAATCAGCCAACACAGCGCCGCCGGCGTCAGCAGCAGCGATTCCGTGGCCACCGTCACGATGGGCCCGTCACTGATCTGTTTCTTGACCAGACCGTAGCCGGCGAAGGTCGAGGCCAGGATGAGGGCAATCCAGGGGAGTTTTCCGGACAGGACCAACTGCAGCACCACCGCGGCGGCGGCCACTGCCACTGCCATCCATTGTGTTGCCGACAATCTCTCCCCCAGCACGACTGCACCGAGGAAGACCGCGATCAGGGGAAAGATGAAATAGCCGAGGCTTGCTTCCGTCGCCCGATCCACCTGCACCGCCCAGATGAACAACAGCCAGTTCACGGAGATCATCGAGGCCGCCAGCACGATGGTTCCGACCTTGCGCGGCGACGCCGACAGGATGCGCGGGACCTCGCCGGCTCGCCCCCGCACCAACATGACCAGGAAGAACACCGCGAAGGAGGAGATGACCCGGTGACAGAACACCTCCACAGGCGGGACATGCCCGATGAACTTGTAGAAGATCGGCGACAATCCCCAGACGATTCCGGCGGCAATCATCGCTAGCCGGCCCTTGACCTGTTCGTCCATCAGGAACGATTGGCAATCATTGTGGGCCGGCCCTTGACCTGTTCGTCCGCCAGGAACGGCCGGCCCTGCCGTCCGGCGGGGCCGGTCTTGTCGTCAGAATGTCGGCAGGAGCGTGTCTACGAACCGGACATCCGGCTGGCGACGTTCTCCCAATTGACCAGATTGTCCAGGAAATTCCCGAGATATGCCGGCCGCTTGTTGCGGAAATCGATGTAATAGGAATGCTCCCAGACATCGCAACCCAGCAGGGCGGTCTGGCCATGGCAGAGCGGGTTGACACCGTTCTCGGTCTTGGCAACCGACAGGCTGCCATCGTCATTCTCGACCAGCCAGCACCAGCCGGAACCGAACTGTCCGACCCCGGCCGCCGAAAAGCTGCTCTTGAATTCGTCCACGGAACCGAAGGAATCGACGATCCTGCTCTCCAGTTCCGATGGCATGCCAGTCCGGCCGGGACCCATCATTTGCCAGAATTGCATGTGGTTCCAGTGCTGGGACGCGTTGTTGAAAACACCGCTCTGTGCCACCGCGCCGGATTCGTAGGAGCCGACAACAATCTCCTCCAGGGATTTCGATTCCCACTCCGTGCCGGAAATCAGCTTGTTGCCGTTGTCGACATAGGCCTTGTGATGAAGCGTGTGGTGAAATTCCATGGTTTCCCTGGACATGCCGTACTCTGCCAGAGCGTCATGGGCATATGGTAGATCGGGAAGGCTGAATGCCATTGCTGTTTCCTCTTGCTGATATTTGCACCGCCTCCAGGCCAGCGTCTCTTCGCCGACCAGGGACATTGCCTGTTCAATTACACCGGCAGCAAGGCGACCGCAACGCACCGACCTTCGGCAAGCAGGACATTGAATGTGCGGCAGGCCGAGGGTGTCGGCATGGCTTCAACCTCGATTCCACAATCGGTCAATTCCTTCCTGAAACCGGGCGGCAACGGCTCCATCTCGGCACCGGTGCCGACGATCAGCAGGTCGACATCGTCGCGCTGCCCGCGGATTCGTTCGGTGGAATCGTGTTCCGTCCACCCGGTCACCCCGGATGGCAGCACCATGACCGGACCATGGTGGACCTGCCCACCGATGCGGAAGAATCCCGGACCGTAGCCGTCGACCGGACGCCGCCCGGGGAATTGCTGCCGGGTCATCCTCACAACAATGCCTGCACGGGATTGGCCAGTCCGAGTGCCGCCGAGCCGGCAATGATGAGATAGGCGACCATCCGGTAGCGCCCCTCGCCTTCCTGGCCAAACAGATAGCTGCCGCCAAGCAGGGTCAGGAAATAGATGATCGCAACCGCGGCGCCGGCCACCATCGGCTCAAATGTCAGGTGCCCCCGGATTGCCAGCATCGCCAGCAGCAGGAGATCGGCAATCAGCAGGTAGACGAACAGGTTGGCGCGGATCACCTTCGGCGGCAACGGCCTGGCCAGGTAGAGCAGGATAACCGGTGGTCCCGGCAGGCCGGTCGAGCCGGCAAGTAATCCGCCAAGCCCGCCGATCCCGTAGACGGCCAGGTTGGTGTTGGTGCCCCGGTAGCGCCAGCCGGAGGCCATGATGGCGACCAGCGCCAGCGTCAGCCAGGATACCGCGTGGCGAAAGGAATCGCCGCTAAGCGTCTCCAGCAGGGCAATGCCGAACGGAATTGCCAGTGCCGCCCCGAGGCTCAGGCGCCACAATTCTGCCGGGTTGGCATCAATTGCGATCTTCCGAACCAGCAGGGATGGTCCGGCAATATCCATCATGCAGAGTATGATCAGCGCCCAGACCGGCTCGACCACCGAACTGGCAAAGGGCAGGAATACCATGGCGGTGCCAAAGCCCGAAAAGCCACGCACCACGCCGGCCAGGGCAGCGCCCACCATGATCCACTGCAACTCGCTGCGCAGGTTCCAGAGGATTTCCACGACCGGCAGGCTGGCAAGCTGCTCCATCAAGTTGCGTCGGACGAGAACTTGGTTCCGGCGTCCTTGTCCGGCTTCGACCAGTCCCTCTTCACCCCGAGCTGGAGCAGGATGTTGGTGGCAACGAATACCGAGGAATAGGTCCCGACGATCACCCCCCAGATCATGGCGAAGACGAATCCCCTGATGACGTCGCCGCCGAACACGAACAACGCCCCAAGCGCGATCAGGGTGGTCACCGATGTCATGACCGTGCGTGACAGCGTGTCATTGATTGAGAGATTCAGCACATCCCGCAGATCCAACTTCTTCATCCGGCGGAGATTCTCCCGAACCCGGTCGAAGACGACCACCGTATCGTTGAGCGAGTAGCCGACAATGGTCAGCAGGGCGGCGATGATGGCCAGGTCGAACTTGATCTGCAGGGCGCTGAAAATTCCGAGTGTAAGCACGACATCATGGACCAGCGCTGCAACCGCACCCAGCGAAAACTGCCATTCGAAGCGAATCCAGATATAGAACAGCACGGCGCAGATTGCCGACAACACGGCAATGATCGCCTTCTGGATCAGCTCGCCCGAGACTTTTGGCCCCACGGACTCGACCAGCGGAAACCGCATCGCGGGATCGATGCTCCTGAGCGCCTCCTCGATTCGGCGGACCGTTGTCGATGCCACCGCCTCGTCACCTTCCTGTGCTTCGAACCTGATCGAGGCCACGTTCTCGTCCGGGCCGAAGGAGATGTCGAACACCTCCGAAATCGCAACGTCGCCGAGATCGAGCTGGGAAATCACGTCACGGTACCGGCCCACATCGACTGGAAGTGTGCTCACGGTCCGGACCGTGGTGCCGCCGCGGAAGTCGATGCCGAAATTGAAACCGACCAGGATTGTCAGCACGACCGACACCGCCATCGCCGCCAGCGACCCGATCATCGCCAAGCGGGCGAAGCGGAAAAAATTCCACCTTGTCTTGGCCGGTACCAGCCGCAACCTCATGGCCGGCCTCCAGCGGAGGTTCCGAAGCCGGCCTGCCGGCCAACATGCTGGTGGTTGGCTTTCATGGCGTCACCCTAGACATTGATTCGCCGCGGGCGCTTCCACCCGAACCAGACGATGATCATCAGCCTGGTCAGATAGATCGCCGAAAACACCGACGTCACGACCCCGATGCCCAACGTTACCGAAAACCCTCGCACCGGGCCCGAGCCGAAGGCAAACAGGATGACGGCGGCAATCAAGGTGGTGATATTGGCATCGAGGATCGCTGAAATCGCCCGCGTATAACCTTGCTCGATGGCCCCGGCGGGCCCTCGTGCGGTCCGCATTTCCTCCCTCATCCGCTCGAAGATCAGCACGTTGGCATCGACTGCCATGCCGATGGTCAGCACGATGCCAGCAATTCCGGGCAAGGTCAGCGTGGCGCCAACCGTGGACAGCACGGCAAAGATCAGTACCAAATTCATGATCAGGGCGACATTGGCAAAGAGCCCGAACAACCCGTAGCTGGCCCACATGAAAGCCAGCACGGCAAGGAATGCCACCAGGCAGGCAATCTGCCCGGCATCGATGGAATCCTGACCCAGCTCCGGACCCACTGTCCGTTCCTCGAGGAACACCATGCCGGCCGGCAGGGCGCCCGCCCGCAGCAGGATTGCCAGTCGGTTGGAACTCTCGACCGTGAACCGTCCGGTTATGATCCCGGAGCCACCGGGAATATGGTCCTGGATGACCGGCGCCGAGATCACCTCGCCATCCAGGGCAATGGCAAAGGGGGAGCCGATGTTTTCCGCCGTGTAGTCGCCGAACTTGCGGGCACCGGAGGGGTTGAAGCGGAAACTGACGGCTGGAAGCCCGTTCTGATCGAAATCCGGCTGGGCATCGGTCAGCTGATCCCCCGATACCACCGGTTGTCGCTTCAGAATGTAGAACTGCCCGGGCTCGTCCAGCGACGGGTAGATCACGTTGCCGGCACCGGCCGGCGCCTCACCATCCGATGTGCGCCGCACCACCGGGTGGAATGTGAGCTTGGCCGTCGCCCCGATGATCTCCTTCAACTCCGCCGCCGAACCAATGCCGGGAACCTGGATGATGATCCGGTCATTGCCCTGCCGCTGGATGGTCGGTTCCCTGGTGCCGACCTCGTCGACCCGGCGGCGGATGATCTCCAGCGACTGCCGCATCGTCCGGTCGTCGGTCGCCGCCTGCTCCTCCTCGGTGAGACGAACAACCAGCATGTCATTCTCGGCCGTCACCTCGATATCGGAAGCGGCAACCGAGGTCAGGCTGACAAGCGGTCGGGCCAGTTGGCTGACCGCATCGACCGCCAATTCGATCTGTTCCGGCTCCGAGACCAGCACCCGAAGCTCGTCCGGCGCCGACTCCTGCCGTCGAATCGGACCGATGGACGACCGGATGTCCCGCAAGGCGTCCCGGACATCCGGCCACATCGCGTCCAGTCTTTCGGAATAGACATCCTCCAGCCTGACTTCGGCCAGCAGGTGAGCGCCGCCACGCAGGTCCAGACCAAGATTGACCAGCGCCGATGGCAGCCAGCCGGGCCAGCCACCGGCTCGTTCCTCCACCTCGCTGGCGTTCAGCAGGCCGGCCTCGCCGAGGGCGGTCGCCTCGTTGTGGCCCTCCACCCGCTGGTAGAAGACATTCGGAAGCGCCAGGATCACGCCGAAGAGGCAGACCACCAGGACAATGACTTGCTTCCAGCGTGCGAATTGAAGCATTTGGTGATTCCCGCAACAGCCTCAGGCAGTTCGCCCGGCGTCAGTTTCCGCCATGATCTATTTCCGCCCGACCGGCGGCGGTTGCCCGGACCCGTCTAGCCCGAATTGCTCAGGACCTGGGAAATCGTGCTGCGGACCGCCCGGACACGAACGCCTTCGGCCAGTTCGATCTCGATTTCGTTGTCATCCTTCAACTTCGAGATCTTGCCGATCAGCCCGCCCTGCGTCACCACCTGGTCGCCGCGGCGCAATGCTGCAACCATGGCCTTGTGCTGCTTGACCTTCTTCTGCTGTGGCCGGATCAGCAGGAAATACATGATCACGAATATCAGGATCAGCGGCACGAGGCTGGCGAAATTCAGCCCGCCAGTGCTGGCCTGTGCATATGCTGGATTGACAAACATTGCCTACCTCTCCTTCCGACGGTGCCGCACCGCCCTCAATGGGACGGAGGCCTGCTGTCTGTCCGGCCCCGAAAGCCCCGGAGGGCCTGCATGCCGCGCAACGGGCGGAAGCCTACCTATATCCGCAAGTCCCGGTTTGCAAATCGACTTGCCGGGAAATCCACGGAAAAAGCGGGCCCGACGGCAGCCCCCGTTCGACCCTCTGCCCCGGTTTGAACTTGGTCAAGAATCCGTTTAGGGCATCTGCGACCGACGCTGGAATTTCCGGATCAGGCCCGAATTGCACGATATCCGCTACATCCGGGAGAACCCCGACGAATTCGACCAGGCACTCCGCCGGCGACGCCTGGAGCCGGCAGCGTCCAGGCTGATCACAATTGACGCGAGGCGGCGGCGCAGCATCGGCGATGCCGAATCCGCCCGCGCCAGCCGCAACTCGGCATCAAAGGAGGCCGGCCAGGCCCGGTCGGCAGGAGATCTCGACAGGTTCGAGGAATTGCGGGCTCGCATGGCTGCCGAGAAGGATGCCATCGCCAGGCTGGAAAGCGAGGCGGCTGCCAGCCGACAGGAACTTGACGACGAGTTGATGCAGATTCCCAACCTTCCATACCCGGATGTCCCCGACGGCGACAGCGAGGATGACAACCGGGAGTTGCATCGGTGGGGCGAGCAGCCCGAATTCGACTTTGCCCCGCTGGAGCATTACCAGATCCCCGGGGTCCGCCACGGAATGGATCAGGAAAGCGGCAGCAGATTGTCGGGATCGAGATTTGTCGTGCTGTCGGGATCGGTAGCCAGGATCCACCGCGCCCTCGCCCAACTCATGATCGACACCCATGTCGAAGAGAACGGGCTGATCGAAACCTGGACACCGGTCATCGTCCGCCAGGACATGATGCTCGGCACCGGACAGTTGCCGAAATTCGGTGAGGATTCCTACCAGTTGGCCGACGGCAAATGGCTGATTCCGACCGCCGAGGTCTCCCTGACCAACCTCGTCAACGGCATGATCGTCGAGGAGAACACACTGCCCCGGCGCTACTGTGCGCACACCCAGTGCTTTCGGTCGGAAGCCGGTGCCGCCGGCAAGGACACGGCCGGGATGCTCCGCCAGCACCAGTTCGAAAAGGTCGAGATGGTGTCGGTCACCAGGCCCGAGGACAGCGAGGAGGAACAGCTGCGAATGGCCCGGTGTGCCGAGAAAATCCTGGAGATGCTGGAGTTGTGCTACCGGACGGTGACCTTGTGCACCGGCGATCTCGGCTTCGGGGCGAGACGGACCCTTGACATCGAGGTCTGGTTGCCAGGCCAGGACCGGTTCCGCGAGATCAGCTCGGTATCCACCTGCGGCGACTTCCAGGCCCGTCGCATGAATGCAAGATACCGGCCGGCCGGCGGCGGCTCGCCGCGGTTCCTCCATACGCTCAACGGCTCCGGGCTGGCGGTCGGGCGTTCGCTGATCGCGGTGCTGGAAAACGGCCAGCAGGGTGATGGCAGCGTCAGGCTTCCCCGGGCGCTGGCCCCATACCTGCAGAACCGGCTCCTCCTGTCGCCGGATGGCGAACTCGCATGAGGCTGCCCCGCATTGTCACATCCCCCGGGCAACCTTCCGGCAACCACCTTCCTCCACCTCACCGGGCCAGGCAACCGGGACAGTCGCCATCCGCCCCTTCCCAAGGCACGGCAATGACACCCTCCACAAAGTCGGGCAACCCGGTAGCAACATGCGAATCCTGATCACCAATGACGACGGCATCGATGCCCCGGGGCTTGCCCTCATGCACGAGATTGCCACCGAAATTGCCGGCGAGACCGGCACCATCTGGACCGCGGCCCCGGCCACCGAACAGTCCGGCACCGGCCATGCGGTATCCTTTGTCAGCCCGATGATGCTGACGCGGCGGGGCGAGCGGCAGCTGTCTGTTCTCGGAACGCCTGCCGATTGCGTCATCGCCGGGCTGAAGGAGATGGGGGACAAACCCCCGGATCTGGTGCTGTCGGGCGTGAACAGGGGCAACAATTCCGGCGAAAACGCACTCTATTCCGGCACGGTCGGTGCGGCGCTGGAGGCATCGCTGCAAGGCGTCCGGGCGATCGCCCTGTCCCAGTATTACGGGCCGGACAACCGCGACCGTGAGGACCCGTTCGAGGCCGCGCGGACTCACGGTGCCGCCGTGGTCAGGACGCTGCTGGACTCGGCTCCCTGGGAGAAGCGCCCCTTCATGCTGTTCTACAATGTCAATTTCCCGCCATGTCCGGCAGCAGATGTTGCCGGAACCAGGGCGGCGATGCTGGGCGCCCGTGCCGGGATGGGTTTCAAGGCCGTGCCCTGCAAATCGCCATCCGGGCGTTCCTTCATGTGGATGCAGTCGGGACCGCAAAATGCCGCCTCCGATCCAGGCTGCGACGTTGCGGCCAACCATGACAACCTGGTTTCGGTCACGCCGATGTGCGCCGATCTGACCGATCACGCGACGCTGGCGGGCATGACGGGGATGTTCCGGTGACCCGAACTCCGGCAGAATTGGCCGAACTGACCGACATCATTCGCAGGAATGGCGTGACCAACCGCGATGTGCTCAGGGTGATCGGCATGATCGACCGCCGCGAATTCGTCGACGACATCTTCGCCGCCACCGCCCATGACGACATCCCGCTCCCCATCGACCGCGGCCAGACCATCAGCCAGCCGACAATCGTGGCCATGATGACAGAGGCGCTCGAGGTCAACCGGTCGCACCGGGTGCTCGAGGTCGGCACCGGCTCCGGTTACCAGGCGCTGGTGCTGTCGCACCTGGTCTTTCACGTCTACAGCCTCGAGCGTCACCGCAGGCTGGCCAAGACCGCGACCAGCCTGATTGTCGAGCGCCACCGACGCAGCAACGTGACAATCGTCACCTGCGACGGCACGCAGGGACTGCCATCGGCGGCACCGTTCGACCGGATCATGGTCACGGCCGCATCGGAGGATGTGCCCCCGGTCCTGCTGGACCAGTTGAAGCCCGGCGGGCTGATGGTGTTGCCGGTGGCACGCTCGGAACGGGACCAGCGCCTATTGAAAATCGACAAACAGGCATCAGGTTTGGTATACACGGAGCTTGGAAGGGTAAGATTTGTTCCGCTGGTAGAAGGAGTCGACAATGAGTGACCCGCATTCTGCCCCAGTTCAACTGAACCCTGTTCCGGAAGAGCTGAAGGGCGCCACCTTGAAGACAGGACGGCCAGCCGTCATCGGTTCGGCCCTGTCACTCGTCATGATCCTGGTGCTGGCCGCCTGCAATTTCGACATGCGCGGCGAGCCGGTGACCAGGCCATACGCCGATGCAACGCCGCAAGGCGGCGCGGCCTCGCCGACGAGCACCCGCAGCGTCGATGCCACGACGGCCCGCTTTGTCGAGGCCATGCCGGGCGAGACCATCCGGGCGATTGCCCAGCGACTGCAGATCGACCCGGATCTCCTGGCACGGACCAACTCCATTGATCCCGACCAGCCGCTGACTACAGGCCGGATTGTCATCCTCCCCCGGTCGACCGCGGCCAGCCCGTCCGGCAATATCGCCGAGCTGGCGGAGTCGGCGATCGAGGCCGCGGAATCGGAAACGGGCGGCATCGGTGCCACCGGCAATACCCGGCAACACGTGGTGCGTGAGGGCGATACCCTTCCCGGCCTTGCCCGGTTCTACGGCGTCACCGAATCGGAGATCGCCGCTGCCAACAATCTCGTCGGTTTGCCCGAGTTGCAGGTGGGGCAGATTCTCTCGATCCCGGCGCCGTCAGTGACGATTGCGCCGTCGAAGCCGCTGCAGGCGGTGACCGTGGTCGAAGAGGAATTGCCGGCGCCGCCAAGCGCCGACGACCCATTGCCCGAGACGCAGGAAGTGGCCGAACTTCCCGAATCTCCCGAGATGCGGACCCAGCGTTCCCGGTCTACGGAGAGCGCGTTCATGATGCCGGTATCCGGTGAGATCACCCGACCCTATACCGGAAGGGGCGGATATGAGGGTATTCGCATCGCTGCACCGGAAGGAACGGAGGTCCATGCGGCCGGTGACGGCGAGGTTGCCCTGGTCTCGCGCAACCCGGACGGCACCTCGGTCCTGCTGATCAGGCATGACAACAACGTCTTCACGGTCTACGCCGATTTGACCGGAATCGATCTCCAGACCGGCACCACCGTGTCCAGGGGCCAACCCATCGGCAAGATTCCCGGCGGCGACAAGCAGTTCCTGCATTTCGAATTGCGGCTCGGCACGGAAAGCACCGATCCGGTCCCGTACCTGTCATGACACCCGCCGGCACCGACCCGAAAACGGGAACAGCCTGATGGCAGGCGCCGGCGTGGCCGTCATCACCGGGGCTGGCACCGGGGTCGGCCGGGCGGCGGCGCTGGCGCTAGGCCAGGCCGGTTATTCGCTGGTGCTGGCTGGACGGCGTCAGGAGCCGCTGGCCTCGACCGCGTCGGCGGCGCTGCCGGCCGAATCGGTTGTGGTTCCCACCGATGTGGCCGACGCGGCGTCGGTCGAGACGCTGTTTGCCGTGACCGTGGAGAGATTCGGACGCATTGATGTCCTGTTCAACAATGCAGGCATATTCGTGCCGGCGGTCGATTTCGACCAACTCGAGGTCAAGGATTGGCGCCAATGCGTGGATATCAACCTGACCGGGTCATTCCTCTGCGCAAGGAAAGCCTTCCGGATCATGCGCAACCAGACCCCGCAAGGCGGCCGCATCATCAACAATGGATCGGTTTCCGCCCACGCCCCACGGCCGAACAGCGCTGCCTACACCGCGACCAAGCATGCCATTACCGGGCTGACCAAATCCCTCTCCCTTGACGGCAGGCCCCATCGCATCTGCTGCAGCCAGCTGGATATCGGCAATGCCGGCACCGAAATGGCGGCAAAATTTCCACTTGGGGTCCGGCAGGCATCGGGCGACATCAGGCCGGAGCCGGTATTCGATGTCGCCCATTGCGGCGAGGCCGTTGCCTACATGGCCGGCCTGCCGCTGGAGACCAACATCCAGTTCATGACCATCATGGCCTCCACCATGCCCTATATCGGGCGCGGCTGACGGGGCTCAGCCTTCCGGCCTGCTGCCGGCCAGGTGAAGGAAGTATTGCCAGGCAACCCGGCCCGAACGGGCACCCCGTGTCTGCTGCCACTCGATGGCGCCGCCGACCAGCTCATCACCTGTCACCTCGAGCCCGGCATGGGCGCAGTATCTCCTGACCATTTCCAGGTATTCGGATTGCGAACAGGGGTGGAAGCCAAGCCAGAGCCCGAACCTGTCGGATAGCGAGATCTTCTCATCGGCCGCCTCGGATGGGTTGATGGCGGTCGAGCGTTCATTCTCAATCATGTCCCGCGGCATGAGATGGCGCCGGTTGGATGTTGCATAGAGGACAACATTGCCGGGGCGCCCCTCGACGCCACCATCCAGCACGGTCTTGAGGGATTTGTAGTGGAAATCGTCATAGGAAAACGACAGATCATCACAAAACAGGATGAACCGTGCCGAGGATGACCGCAGGATGCCGAGCAGTGCCGACAGCGAGGAGATGTCCTCGCGCTGGATCTCCACCAGCTTGATGCCCTCGGTCTGGCTGGAAGTCCTGGCATGAACGGCCTTGACCAGCGACGATTTTCCCATCCCGCGTGCGCCCCAAAGCAAGGCGTTGTTGGCGACCCGGCCGTCGGCAAAATTGCGGGTGTTTTCCATCAGTATCGATTTGGCCCGATCGATGCCGACCAGCAATGACAGGTCGACCCGGTTGACCTCGGTCACCGGATCAAGCCGTCCGGGGACAGACCGCCAGGCAAAGACATCGGCCGCCGACAGGTCAGGCTCCGGCCCCGGCGAAGGGCTGATCCGCTCGAGCGCCTCGGCAATCCGCCGCAGCTGATCGTCATCCTCCACCGTCAACCGGCCTCCTCGCCGGCATCCTTCTCCTTTTTTGACTGGTCGTCATTCCCGGGATCGTCATCGGACCAGTCATCGGGGTCGAGACCCATCTCCTTCAGCCTCCGGTTGCGCCGCCGCTCCACGCCCCGCACCAGCCAGATGGAGATCTCATAGAGACCGTAGACAACCACGAACAGGATGGCCTGGGTGATGACATCGGGCGGGGTGACCAGCGCCGCCACCACCAGGATCCCGACCACGGCGTATTTTCGCACCTGGCCGAGCCCCTTCGCCGAGACCAGGCCAGCCTTGCCCATCAGTGTCAGCAGCACCGGCAGCTGGAAACACAGCCCGAAGGCCAGAATGAACTTGATGGTCAGTGACAGGTATTCGGCCACGGAACCCTGGAAGGTGATGCCGGCATCGCTGGCAAATGCCTCGATCGAGCCGCTCTCGGCCACCTCGGACATCTGCTGGAAACCGAGAAAGAAATCGAAGGCCAGTGGAATGACGATGTAGAAGGCAAAGGTTGCGCCGAGCATGAACATGACCGGGGACGCAACCAGGAATGGCAGGAACGCGTTCTTTTCGTCGCGGTAGAGGCCGGGAGCGACGAATCGCCAGAGCTGGTGCCCGATGACCGGAAAGGAAAGCACCAGGCCGCCGAGCAGCGAGATCTTGATGGCGACGAAGAAGCCTTCCTGCAGCTTGATGAGGATGAGGCTGCAATCCTGGTTGCGCAAATCCAGCGCCTGGCAGATCGGCTGCGTCAGGAAATTGAAGGCCGGGTTCCAGAAATAGAACGAGATGACCATGCCGATGAGGAATGCGATCACCGACCTGATAAGTCTCGATCGCAATTCGGTCAGATGCTCGATCAGCGGAGCCTTGGAATTCTCGACGTCGTCAGAACTCATTCGGAACCTGCAGCAACGGTGCTTCCCGCTCCCTTCTCCGGCTTGCGGTCATCCGCAGGCAGTTCCTGTGCGCCGGTCGCCGCCCCGCCCACAGTCGAACCGGCCTCGGCGTCAGCAGCCTCAGCGGGCCTTCAGTCAGCGGCTTTGCCGGATGTGGTTGCAGCGGCAGTTCCGGATGCGTCAGCGGCTTTGCCGGATGTGGTTGCAGCGGCAGTTCCGGATGCAGCGGCGGTGGCTCCGCCCTTCTCATCCTCGTCTGCGGCCAACGCATCAAGCCCGGATTTCCATCCGCCCTTGAACTTCCTGGTGGCGTCCTGGACCGAATCGAGCCCGAGCCGCTTTGCCGATGTCATGTCACGCAGATCCGAGGCAACATCCTTGACCCCGGTCTCGTCGGCGGCGGTCTCGATGGCCTTCTGGAACTCGCGGGCCATGGACCGCATCCGGGCGGTGGCCTTGCCGAGCGTCCGGAACATTCCGGGCAAATCCTTCGGACCGACAACGATCAGCGCCACGACACCGATTAGAAGCAGTTCGGTCCAGCCGATATCAAGCATGTCGTGTCTTCAGGGTCGTCAGCTGCGGGTTTTTTCGGATTCCGGGGTCACATCTCGCGCCTCTTCGGCGGCCGCTTCCTCGATTTCCCGCTTGCCTTCGTTCATGCCACGCTTGAAGGAGGTTATCCCCTTGCCGACCTCACCCATCATCGAGGCAATCTTGCCGCGCCCGAAAAGGACCAGCACCACCACCACGATCAACAGCAGGCCAGGCAGACCAATATTGTTCAACATCCTGTTTCTCCTATCCGCCGGCATGGCCGCGCGCGGCCAGGTGCCGGGAAGACCCGGGCAATGACATAATGCCTGAGTCCCGCAATTGGAAGGTGACACATTATCGGAACCCGGTCTAGCGACCGATTGATTCCCCCTGCCGCACGGCGCCGGATTGCGGCCAGGGCGTTGCCCCGGTGGCCACGGACCGGCCCGACACCGCTTTCCCAACTTGGCTGTACGGGCTGGCAACCCTGCTCTGGACACTGCACGGAAACAGGAAATGCCGATCCCGGCGAATGCTGAGCCAGAGAGGCCTGCCCGGCCTCGGCAGGAATACCGACGGCACCATTGCCTTCAGCACCGACTCATCGAACTCCATGCGAAACTCGACCAGGCTGGAATTGCCCATGTAGCGGGCCCGTTCGACCACCCCGCGGGCGGCCACGCCGTCGGTTTCGGTCGGAACCGGCCCCCTGCCATCTCGATCAAAATCGATCCGCATGTGCTGGGGCCTGATCATGATCTCGACATCGGCGCCGTCGACCAGACCTGGAGCCGGAAACCGGCCGAACGGCGTATCGACCGACCCGGAACGGACGACGCCGTGGATGAGATTGAGCTCGGAAAAGAATGCCGCCGCCTCACGGTCGACCGGGTCGTTATAGACCTGGTACGGCGTGCCGACCTGCACGATCCCTCCCTTCCGCATCAGTGCAATCCGGTCGCCGGTATGCATCGCCTCCACCGGCTCGTGCGTCACCAGCACCACGGCTGCCTCCTCCTTCAGCAGCGACAGCGACTCGTCGCGGATTTCGTCCCGCAATCGATTATCCAGGTTGGAGAACGGCTCGTCCATCAGCATGATTTTCGGTCGCGGCGCCAGCGCCCTCGCCAGCGCCACCCGCTGCTGCTCGCCACCGGAGAGTTCGTGCGGATAGCGATCACGGGTTGCGGTCAGCCGGACCTTGCGCAGCAACTCCTCGATCCTCCTGGCGCGGGCGGTGCCGCGGGATGTCAGGCCGAAGGCGATATTTTCGGCAACGGTGATATGCGGAAACAGGGCAAAATCCTGGAACAGGAAGCCGATCGAACGGTCTTCCGGGGGCCGGTGGCGATGATGGTCGGAAACGGTCTCGCCATCGATGCAGATCGAGCCGGATTGCTGCCGATCGATCCCCGATATGACGCGCAGTGTTGTCGATTTTCCGCATCCGGATGGGCCAAGCAGGCAGACCACCTCTCCCTGCATGACCGAAAATGACACGTCAGAAAGCACCTCGGTCCGGCCGAAACTTCGGGACACGCCCTGCACATTCAGTCGCGGGGTCTCTGAAATCACTGAATCGCCACCATTGGCCAATACCTGACCATTTTAATAAGCTATTTCACCTCGAGTTCAAGCAGGCACCGCGACCGGCCATGGCACGCATGCCGATCCTGCCCGGATGAACCGGGCAGGCAACCGTCCGGCATTTTCACATGGTCAGGCTCGTGGAGCCGCCGTCGAGAAGGATGTTCTGGCCAACGATAAATCCGGCATGGGTTGAACAGAGGAACGCGCACATGGCACCGAATTCCGCCGCGGTTCCGTAGCGCCCGACTGGAATGGACTTCTCGCGCCTTGCCCTGATTTCCTCCTGCGAGCACCCTTCGGCCCGGGCTGCATTCCGATCGAGAGAATCGGCGCGGCTGGTGTCATGGATTCCCGGAAGCAGGTTGTTGATGGTCACGCCGTGGCTGGCAACCTGCCGCGATGTTCCGGCGACATAGCCGGTGAGCCCGGTCCTGGCGCTGTTGGACAGCCCGAGCACACCGATCGGCGCCCGCACTGCCATCGAGGTGATATTGACGATACGCCCCCAGCCATTGTCGATCATGCCGGGAAGAACCCGTTTCATGAGATCGATCGGTGCCAGCATGTTGGCATCGAGCGCGGCAATGAAGTCGCCGCGATCCCAGTCGCTCCACAGGCCTGGCGGCGGACCACCGGCATTGGTCACCAGGATCTCCGGCGGCGGCCCGGCCGTCAGCAGGCTGTCCCGGCCCTCCTCGGTTGCAACATCCCCGCTGACGGCAATCACCTCGACTGCGAAACGCCGACGGATCGACGCTGCCGTCTTCTCCAGCTCCTCCGCACCCCTAGCACCGATGACCAAATTTGCTCCGGCCTCCGCCAGCGATTCAGCACAGCCCCGACCAAGACCCCTGGATGCGGCGCTGACCACCGCCCATTTGCCTGCGATTCCATAATCCATGTCACCTCTCCGAGTTTGTCTACGGCCCGCCGGAGCTTCACCAGATCGAACCACACGGCACCGGCAACGCCTGCATAGCGTGATCCCGTGAAAATCGGAACATCCCGGCGGCGGAAATCTGCATCACCCCGTGCCGCCCGGCGACGCCGCCAGGGCATGCGCACCGACTCCGTCTCCCCGACCTGGAAGGCGGCATGCAGATCCGGGCATGAATTCCTGCCGAACTGGGAAATTTGCAACACCATTCGACAGAGTTGCAATACCGTCAGGTTTTGATGGTGTTGCAGAAATTTACTGTATATGTGGAGCCGACGCATGTAGTTGAGTCATGACTGACCATACAGAACCCGATAATTCCCAAGACATTACCTTTCTTGACCTGGGGCTGGACCAAGCTCTCGTAGACGCAGTCAGCAGGGCGGGGTATTCGTCTCCGACGGAAATCCAGCAACAGGCCATTCCGCCGGCCATGTCCGGCAAGGATGTGCTTGGCATTGCCCAGACCGGAACCGGAAAGACGGCATCATTCGTGCTGCCGATGATCTCGGCGCTGAGTTCGGGCAGAACCAGGGCGCGCATGCCCCGTTCGCTGGTGTTGACCCCGACCAGGGAACTGGCAAGCCAGGTAGCCGACAGTTTCGAGACCTACTCGGTCAATTCCACTCTCCGCATGGGATTGCTGATCGGCGGGGTATCGTTCAAGGAACAGCTGCTGAAGATTGACGGCGGCGTCGATGTGCTGATTGCCACCCCCGGAAGGTTGCTGGATCATTTCGAGCGGGGACGACTGCTCTTGTCCGGCGTGAGCATCCTCGTGGTCGACGAGGCCGACCGGATGCTGGACATGGGATTCATTCCCGACCTGGAACGGATATTCCGGCTGATACCGCCGCCCCGGCAAACGCTTTTCTTTTCGGCCACCATGCCGACCGAGATTGAACGCATCATTCATGCCAACCTGTCAAGCCCGGTCCGGGTTGAAGTGACCAGGCGCTCGACGGTGTCCAGCGACATCGACCAGCTGTTCCTGATGGTCAAACCGAGCAGGAAATCGATGGCCTTCAAGGAAAAACGGGCCGTGCTTCGGACGAAGCTGGCCGAGCTCGACAGTGAAATCTCCAATGCCCTCATCTTCTGCAATCGCAAATCCGATGTCGACATTCTTCAGAAGTCGATGCGGGTCCACAAGATCGACAGCGATGCGCTGCATGGCGATCTGGACCAGCGAATCCGGACCGACGTGCTGGACCGGTTCAAGAATGGCAAGATCCGCTACCTGATTGCCTCGGATGTCGCCGCACGCGGCCTCGACATGTCGGTCGTCAGTCACGTGGTCAATTTTGACGTGCCGACGCATCCGGAAGACTACGTCCATCGCATCGGCAGGACCGGCCGGGCCGGCAGAACCGGACGGGCGATCACCATCGGCGTCCCAGCCGACGAGAAATACCTCCAGGCCATCGAGAAGCTGATCGGGAGCGAGGTCACCCGCGAGAAGGCTGGCGTCACGGATGTGCCCCGGGATGAACGCTCCGGACCCAGGAAATCGCCGCGCCGGGATCAACCGGGCCAAGAGGCGCGGTCCGGGCCAGGGAAACGGCGCCGGGAAGATGGCGACACCCGCCGGCGCCGTCCGGAACAGAAGAAGGCTCCGCCCACGCCCGCTCTCGAGCCGGCAAAAGAGCCCGCCGGCGCCGTCGGCATGGGCAGCCACGTCCCCGACTTCATGACCTGGCGAATATCCGACCGCTCACCAACACTCGCCACCGACTCCTGATCCAGCCTCACTGACCGTCCCTCAGTGACGACGAACCCGCCGTCGCACTGCTCTGGCTCGATCATCGTGACCCCATGACCGCCATGCGCGTGAACCCGTGGCACCAACACCTCGGTCCAACGGATGCCGCCCCCGCAATGCCATCATGCAGTCGAAATTCAATCATCCTCTCCGGTTGTGGCCAAAGCCCCCCTCTCAGACGACCTGGCGCAGGAGTTGCCGCAAAATCGTCCGGATCCCATCCTATCGCATCTGCCACAACTTCGTCGCAAAGCCTCCGAACCTCGCATTTACCACCGGGAACTAGCGGCACCTTCAATTCGACGGCGCACCTTCAAATACGAGCGCATGGCCAAGCATCAACGGGCCCTTGGTCGAGCGCGTCGGTTTCTCCGGGATCCTTGCGTGACGGTTCGACCTTGTTCGGTTTTCTGGATTAGGTAGAATGGCAGCCAATTGGCCTGTACTTGCCGCGCTTTGCGACCCAGGTTCATCATCCAATTACGGCGCGAATATTGTTCATGAATGTACTTTCAAGGATTGTTTCCGGGGTCAACTTGAAGCATCCAGATGGCCGTCCACTTTTTCGCTACCCGCTCCCTCCTGAAGTCTTCTCTGAACTCGAAATTTCATTGCGATCGCAGGTAGCGTTGGGCAGGAAGATAGAACTCTTGGCACCAGCATTCGTGCTTTGGGCTGCCGAACATATTCGATCGCGCTTCACTGGCGGATCACTGAGTTGGACCTTTGTCTTGGACCCGCTCAACCTTCCGTCGGACGACCAGAACCTCGTTAGGGAAATTACCAAACAGGGCTTGTCTTGGTGGAACCGCGAGATCAAACAGACAAACACCGGAACACGGATGTTCCTGTACAGCATAGTAGCCGAAGGCGGAATTCCGGAAGCACTTCTCAAGGAGACCGGGCTTTATCGCAATGTCGTAATGGGGTTGTTGGCTGAAATCGAGGCCGAGGGTGGGTCTGGTGCCGAGGCTTGGGCTGAACAGATAGCATCGCGATGGATATCACGACTCCCTCAAACATTTCAAAGCTCCGACATGACACGGCTACTGGCTGGCCTCACCCTGTCTCTCGCCGAATTGCGCGCGTTATTGCCGTACGACTTGCCAGAAGCGGCTGCCGAACAATGGCTGAACAAGCACCGGCCCGGTTGGACCTCGTCCGTCCCCCTGCGCATGACGTCAGAAGTCGCCGAGGGCTTGATACGCCCTGCCTTGCAAGCCGAGCGCGATACTGGTCCACTTGTCGCTGGACCATTGTCCAGGCGTGAACTGCGACTTGGCGGTGACAAAAACTGGCTGCCTTATCTGATCCTTCACGAAAGTGGATGGTTGTCGGAGAGGTATTTCCCTGATGCCAGAGACTTGAGGCTTCGCCTATTACCAACCGAGGCAGAGAATATTGAGGGCGTGGGATATAGCGCTGCCCCCGGCAAAAAGGGCTGGCACCTTCGGCGTCTAGGTAAAGCCGGAAAAGCGACGATTCAATTGATGATTGATGCTCCTTTTGCACTCGCAGCCTTTGCGGACGGTCGACTAAAAGGTGAAGCGGTAATCGACGCTGGCGTTTTGAATCCAATCGAATCGCCAAGCTTTTGGCGAGCAGTCGAAATGAGCGAGGGCGCTGCAGCCGAACAACTAACACCGGTGAGGGGGCCTGCGCGAACTCGGGGGCCTTGCTTGTGGTTGCTTACTTCCAATGACGAGGAGCCAGAGGTCGGCGGCGGATGGACGCTGGACGATTGCGAACCTGCGCTAGGAGGTCATTTGTGGCGAATATCCGGCAGCGGCACAGTTAGAGTAGGTGAGAAATGGTATCGCGTCGAGACTGGAGCCAAGGAAGATGCGCCCGAGGTCAACCTGTTTTCGTTCGGCAAGACTCTCCGGGGATGGCGCATTGGCGGCAACATCCCGGCGTATCGTGGAGAGGTCGACATTCATGGACAGATAGGTGCGACCCCCCTCACTCGGGTAGCGAAACACGAACTACGGCGCATACAAGGACGCAATCTCTGTAACGAAATTATCGAATGGGTTCGAGAAGGTCAGGCACTGGCACGTTGCCGGGTCGTCCGGTTGCCTCAAAACGCAAGTTTGAATTTGCGTGAAGAGGCTGCGGGACGGATTACTCTTTCGGTCAGTGGGCTTGAAGCGGGATGGCGACTCCAATTCAGTGCCGGCAATCACAAGGCGATAAGCGAATTGCAGGGTGGTAGCGCGGAGTTGAAGCTTGAAACGCCCGGAAGGACGCCAGGCCTTGTCCATCTGAGGCTGTCTGAGCCAGCGACCGGGCGGTCAATCGTGTTACAAGCCGCTTGGCCAACCAGGAACGGGATGATCCTCGACCCCGACGGGAACCGGCTTGACCGGAACCAATCGATATCGGTGGAAGCATTGCAGGGTTGGCGAGTCCTGACACCGGATAGGATACCTGGAGACCTTCAGTTGCAGCTAGGAGGGCACCGACTGGTTTCGCTACCAGTTGAAGGCGAGGCACCGCTCGCGATCCATTCGCCCTTGCTCCGGACGATGTTGGCGCAGGGCGGTCCGGATGCCCAGGTCAATCTAAGTCTTGTCGTTTTCGGGCAGGAGGGTCCAAGACTGGAGGTTCGCCGTTATCACGATCTTGCAGTTGTCCATCAAGAAATGTTGCGGATGGGCTTGGAAAGAGACAAGTCCGTAATACCTGAAACCGCCCTTGCTTCTCAATTGAACAAGACGCGTCGCGCGATACTGTGTGCGGTAGATTTGAGCAATTCCGACCGTATTGGGCCAATCGAGACAGAGGCCTCGGTTGATCTCGAAAACCACCTTGGAGGGTCAGGAGGACCATGGCTGCTTCAGTCAACCCTCGAGGGACAAGTTCAGCGCGCAGCGGTTTGGAATCCGCGCAAGTCTGACAAGGGCACTCGAGAAGACAGGATTGATGCCTATGCCGTGCAGTGGCAGAATCTTGTATGCACTCCCGAAGACCCTGATTGGGACCGATTGTGGGATCTTATTTCGGCGGCTCAGCAATTCGGTGACAGTGGCACACTTGATCAGGTGCAAGCCCTCGCTAGGGCGCCGGTCGCCGCAATATCCCTTTTGCTGCGCCACGACAAAGATCCTTCAAGTATCCTTTCCTTGGAAGAGGTCGTGCCGCTTTACTGGCCGACTTTGACAGTCCGGGATTTTGTGGCAGCAATCAAGACGGAATACGCGCGCCTGCAACAAAAACTGTTGCCATACCTGGATGAATCCGAGGTCGGAGAAGTGATCGACCGGACCCTTGTTCGACGGATTGGCGATATAGTGAACTTACGGCCGGAATTGGCGGGCCACTTTTGTCATGCGCTGATCGTCTCCAACGCGTTCGAAAGGGCGATTGGCATCGCCGACTGTCGCAACACCATAAAGGCACTGTTGCTTCCGCTCCCGGCCGAGCGATTGGCGGAAGCGGCTCAAGAAGCCGCCAAGCGATTTGATCGGCTACCCCAAGGTGTTAGCGGTCTCAAACCGCTCGACCCTCCAGTTACTCTACCCTCGTTTAACACCTACGCACAGCCCGTGATCAATGCGCCGCTCGTCGTGGCAGAGATGGCGACAGGGCGTCGACCTGCGCCGTCCCCACAGGAAAAATACGTTCTTTTCATACTTCGGTTGATCGATCCGCTTTATTTCGACACCGCTTTACCAGCCGCTCTTGCTCTTTACCTGTCAAGTGATTGCCAATGACTGCTTCGCAACTTCACCAAGTTCTCTCTCGCCTATCAAGCAGGGCAGCGTCGTCGGTGGTCGCGCGAGGGCGGATCGCGTCGCCCGCGCTGAATTCCGCGCTTCTGCGCCGACTGTCGGCCTCTCCCGGAGAAAGGGATTCACTATTTGCCGATCCGGTTTTCGAGGCAGCAAAAAATTGGGAACCGGCGGCTTGCACCTTCGGCGATCTGGCGGGCGGACTTCTTCATGATGATCTTGTCGCTGCGCTGGATGATGCCGAGGAAGAACGGATGCCGCGCGACAGACATCCTTGGTCTCACCAGCTTTCGGCCTGGGAAGCGGCACGCGACGGCCTGTCTTGCGTTGTGAGTTCCGGCACCGGTTCAGGCAAAACCGAGTGTTTCATGATCCCAATGCTTAACGACCTATTGTGTAACGAGGCAGACCGTTTGCCGGTCGGGGTCCGGGCGATCGTGATATACCCCCTAAACGCCCTGATCGAGAGTCAACGCGAGAGACTGAATGCCTGGACAGGACCAATCAAGGACAGGTTGAGATTCGCGCTTTACAACGGCCTTACTCCAGAAGCGCCGCGACAAGAGGACCGTGGCCGGTTGGGGCTTGCCGAGATCGGCAACCGCCGACAAATTCGCGAAAGCCCGCCCTCAATTCTTGTTACCAACGTAACTATGTTGGAGTATTTGCTCCTCCGCGCCAAGGACCGACCCATCCTGGAACGTTCGCAGGGTGCGTTGCGCTGGATCGTTCTGGACGAGGCGCATAGCTACATCGGCGCCCAGGCGGCCGAAATGGCGCTTCTGCTTCGTCGGGTAAGGGCCGCCTTTGGTGTTGAACCCGACCAGGTCCGTCTAATGGCGACATCTGCCACGATCGGCGAGGGAAATGGGACAGAAGTAAAACTAAAACGTTTCGCTTCGGATCTTGCGAGCATAGACGTGAGTCGCGTGCGGGTAATCCAGGGTCGCGAGGTTGAGGCCCGACTTCCGATAACCGCTAAGGACAAGGCATTTGAGTTGTTGGAGTTCCCCAAATTGTCCTCCCAAGAGTTGTGGGAGCGACTGGCACCCCATCCCCGAATTCAGAAACTCAAGCAACAAATCTCGGAGCATGGCACCACTCTTTCGGATGCTACAACAATCCTATTTGGCCCCGAGAGCACTGGTCGAAAAATTGATACCCAACTGATACTCGACGCCGCCGCGCGTGCAAAGAGTCCAGAAACCGGTGATCGGCTCATGCCTTGGCGGGCGCATGTATTTCATCGTGCTCTGGGCGGTATCTGGGCCTGCGTCAATCCAAACTGCGAGCACCGGGACGAGGAATTGTCGACTGAAGACTGCGGATGGGGTTTCGGCGCAGTCTGGTTGATGCAACGCGACAGATGCGATTGCGGTGCGCAGGTGTTTGAACTTGTCGCGTGCAACGAATGTGGATCTCCACATCTCCTTGCCGGGGTCGAATACGGCATCATGACGCGGCTGGTACCGAACCAGGCAAAGCATACCGACGATTACGCAGTGGATGTGGAACCAGATGTGGAAGACAATGGACCAGATGTAATTGCGCGGGGCATCGGCATTCTGTCATCAGCACTCCGGACGGATACCGGCAGGTACCTGAGAGTAGATGATGGAATTGTGTTCGACAACGACCCACCTGCCGACGCTCGCTGGATTCACATTTCTCTATTTGAGGATGAAGCCGCCCGCGACTGCTGTCCCGGGGCCGGAGAAGCTCGTATGGCCCCTCAGCGTTTCGGTCCGCCGTTCTTCATGGGCGTAGCAATGCCAACGTTGATCGAATCATTGGCCAGGCCATTGAGCGAACCAGGCAGACCGATGGGAGGCCGACGCGCCCTTACGTTTTCCGATAGCCGCCAAGGCACTGCGAGATTGGCCGCGAAACTCCAACAAGACGCGGAACGGAACCTGACTCGGGCGTTCCTCTATCATTCGGTTCAGGAGGGTCGCGTGCTGAGCGAGGAGGAACGGGCGAAGCTAAGACATCAGCGTGACACTTTGCTGAATGTAAACGATCCGGCGCTTGGTGAATTTATCCGGGACATTGAGGGCCAACTCCAAGGCGAGCCCAAACCAATACACTGGACCAGCCTCGTCAATGCATTTGCACAACAGCGCGACCTGTGTGAGTTTGCCGCCGATGTGTGGCGAGAACGCGCTGGCGGCGGTCGTGAGTTGGCCCAAGATCCCGACAATCTCTCCCAGTTGTTCCTATATCGCGAACTGCTTCGTCGACCGAAGGTGCAAAACAACGCCGAGACGATGGGCCTTTTGCGCCTTTCATTTCCGGATCTCGAGCAAAATGCGATGCTGAAAATTCCGTCGGTTCTTGCCGAGTCAGGAGTGGACAGTCAGGGCTGGACGGGGTTGGCACTAGCAGCGATCGATTTCGTGTTCAGGGACAGGCTGGCAACATGGTTGCCACTTGACCGAATGATGCGGTTCGTCAGTCCGCGGTCAAGTGGAAGGCCTTATTCGATCTGCCGCCCTGAGCTGGCGGTTGCAGATCGTCCAAGAGACAGTCGATCATGGCCCGGCCCCATTCCCAGGCCTGGAAGGCCGTCGCGATTGCATCGTCTAATTTATGCCTTGATCAACGGAGATTTGGAGAGTGAGGCAGATCAGAACAGGGCCAGGGATGTCCTGTCGGCACTCTGGACACTGATTGTCTCTACGGCCGCTAGGGACATCGGGGGTGGAGCGTACCAACTCGACTTCAGAAAAGCTGCCGTGTCGCGGCTTGAATCCGGGTGGCTCTGTCCGGTTACACGGCGAATATTCGGATACTCTACTGCCGGACTTTCGCCATATGATCCGAGCCGACGTCTCGCGCCAATCGAATTGCCACGATTGCCGTGGGCGAATCGGGGCGGGCTGGATCCAGAACTTCGAACGAAAGTGATACGTTGGTGTGAGAATGATGAGCACGTTTCGGAGTTGCGCCGAGAAGGACTATGGACCAATCTACACGACAGGGCTGCCGCCTATGCTCCCTTTTTGCGCTCACAAGAACATTCCGCGCAGATCGAGCGACCGGTGCTCGCCGAATACGAGAGATTGTTCAAGTGCGGACAGATAAATTTGCTCAATTGTTCAACCACAATGGAAATGGGTATCGACATCCCGAATGTGCAACTGGTCGCAAACGGTAACGTACCACCATCGATTTCGAATTATCGCCAACGTGTCGGGCGTGCGGGAAGGCGCAGCGAGCCTTGGGCCTTCGGCGTGACTTTCTGCAGAGACCTACCATTGGACCAAATGGTTTTTGATAATCCTGGACACTTTCTCAAGACTTCGGCGACCGTGCCGGCAGTTAACTTGGACAGCCCAAGCTTGGTCGTTCGCCATGTTCATGCGGCGCTTCTCGGTGCTTTTCTGCGCGATTTGCCGGAGGGTTTTGACCTGCTTGCGTCGACGGGCATGTTCTTCGGTTCGACAGACAATGCCGATGAACCGGCTGAGGAGAATTCGGTCGCAGACAAGTTCCTTCAGGCACTCCGGGGAAAATGGTCAAGGTCCGACAGTTGTCGTACCAACCTGTCAAATTTGACACAAGATACCGCTCTTGATGCTATAGAATTTGAATTCCTGGCTGGCATGACAGCCGAAAGCTTCGAAAAGTTGTTGCGCCGCTGGCGCGAAGAATACTCCGAAATCCTCCTTCGGCGGGATGCAGCTTCCGAACCGGAGGCTCGTCAAGCATTTGCAATTCGGGGGCGCCGGATGAAAGGCGAATTCCTACTGGCCGAACTCGCGCGGCGCGGATTTACACCATCATACGGGTTTCCGGTGGATGTAGTGACTTTCGACCATCTTTCGGGCCACGAACGTGATGGTGACTATCAAACGGTCGCATTCGGAGACCGCCGAGGAGGGGCTTCTCGCACTCTCGATATTGCGATCCGCGAATATGCACCTGGTGCCGAGATTGTAGTTGACGGGCTGGTACATCGCTCGGAGGGCGTTTTGCCTGCATGGCGTGCAATGGCCGATGTCTCAAAACTTGAGGATCTACAATACTTCTGGGAATGTGCATCTTGCCGCGCATTCGGCTTGGCTCGGATGGTGCCAGAAGCCTGCCCGGAATGCCAAAGACAAAATCCTGCCTGGAAGAGGAGCCTTAGGCCAGCAGGATTTCTTGGACGACGCGCTCCGCATACGGGCTACGAAAATCTTGGCCACGCACCCTATGAATTACCAAGGCTTTCAGCCTTCAAAGGCACATGGCGTGCATTGCCGGACCCTACGGCTGGGCGCTATCGAGCTGATTCAGAGGGGCAGATTGTCACTCTCAACTCGGGGCCACACACGAAAGGATATGCTCTATGCCTTGACTGCGGAAGAGCCGAAGCGGAGACAGAAGAAAGTGCCGGTGCGCCCATTCCAAGTGCTATCGGGCGGCACATACCGTTAGCCGCGGCGCGGGGTGTATCGTTGAAGGGAGGATATTGTCCAGGTGGCTTTGTCAGGCGCGAGCGTATTCAGCGCAATGTTCGACTTATCCACGCGGCTCAGTCAGATGTATTCGAACTGCAGTTACCGTGCGGAACGCAGCGAGAGGAGGGTCTTGCCTTGGCTGCAGGACTACGCGAGGCGCTGACAGAAAGGCTGGGAGTCGATGCCCGCGAAATTGGTGTCTCAGTTGCCGCCTCGAAGGGGTCGACGACTGGCAAACGGGTCTCAGCGTTCTTGTATGACCGTGCCTCCGGAGGTGCTGGATTCTCTTCTCGGCTGACCGAGGCTGAATGGTTCAGAGCTTGCTTGAAACGGGCCAGGGAACGACTCTCCTGTGTCGAGGCTTGCACGCAAGGTTGCCCAACCTGCGTTTTGCGACCAGATCTAAGCTTTGGCGAAGTGCGGCTGGACCGACCTGCTGGCCTGAAACTGGCCCAGTCGCTCCATGAATGCCTGGATATTCCTGAACGCTTAAGGGTATTTGGTCCAGATACCAAACTGTTGCACTCTACCCTCGGCGAATGGCTCGAACAGAAGAGCCGCACTACGGGCGCGGATTCGGTTACCATATATTTGCATGGAACCCCGGCAGATTGGGACCTTGCAGACTGGCCAATTGGCGACTTGTTTCGGCGTCTTCAGGAAGTCGGAACGAGGGTTGAAGTCGTGCTAGAAAGCCGAGCGTTGACGGACAAGTGGCTTACGATCGCACAAAAGCTCGATCTCCATCGAGTGGCGGTAAACGCGTCTTTGAGACTTACGGAAGAGCCGCCTTTCGTGAAGGATCAGTCAGTTATTGCAACGCTCAAGAATGCACAGGGGTCAACTGCGGTAGCAACGTCCGTCGCAGATGAAGCGATACCTGGCCCCCGTTGGGGGCTAGGAGAAGAGGCGCCACTGCTTCGTGGGCGTACAAATAACTTGCCGAAGACTAGTGAATTTTCTGCAAAGCAGCTAGTCCGGTTATCTGGTGGTAATGCCCGGCTCATACAAGTGAGGGAGAGGCTAGACGGCCATGCAGATGGATTTGGGCGTAGGTTTTGGAATCTTCTCAAGATTGAAGACCCGCTGATTGCAGCCTCGATTCGTACATATTGCGTTCGTAATGTATTCTATAGTGACCGCTATCTCCTGACACCGCTGAATTTACGGCTGTTGTTGGAGGTTCTTCGTAATATTCCAGGTGGGCGGCCTCAAGAACTGAGTATTTTGACAGCCCGAATTTCCAGAAGAGGTTCTTCGGGATGGACAGTGTTTCATGCGTTTCCGGAAGATGGGATGCGTCGTTCCGTGATGCAGGAGTTGTTTCCAGAGGCTCAAATTGACATTACCGACAAGTCCCAACTTCCTCATGAACGAAGTTTGCGATTGGTCCTTGGCGACGACCGAGAGATTACTTTGCTTTTTGACCAAGGGTTCGGAGCCTGGAGGGCGCAGGGTACGCATCGGCACGACTTTGCGGCCAAGTCGTCAAGTCAGGCGCGTTCGCTGAGGTCGCAGAAATTTGTTGTGGCAGTCGAAAAAGGACGAGACGCGCCGATTGTGCTGCAAGTGAACGAATCGCAGGGTGCCTGAACACCTGTTGCACGGAGCGCATGATATTGAACTCGACGTCGTGGACGCTGCTTGACATGCCAACCTGCCGAGCGACAATCCCTCCGTCCTCCGCCTGCCCCTGTCATGTCTTGTCGTGGATGATGACGTCGATTACCGGGGACTTGCCGATGTTGCGGTTCATGTGGTCGCGAACCAGGCGTTCGACGAATTTCTGCTTGTCGTCACCCCGGCCGCGACGGCGGAGTTGCTCGAGCCGGTCCTCGATCTCCTCGGCGAGTTCGTCCGGGTCGGCGGAGCCGGATTCGTCCGGCATGCCGAACATGCGTATCTCCGCCCTGATCCGGGAATTCGGCCGCTTGCCGACCAGCACCGACGCCACCACCAGGCCGGTCCTGGCCATTTTCAACCGCTGGCGAACGATGCCCGACCGGGACGAAATCAGTTCGGTTCCGTCCAGGTAAAGCCGGCCACTATTGACATCCTCGCCCTCTGCCCTCTCGAGCCGGCCGATGTCGAAGATGGTGCCATTCGGAACCAGCCCTGCCTTCAGACCACATTCCCTGGCAAACCGCACATGCTCGACCAGGTGGCGCCGCTCGCCATGCATCGGCACGACGCAATCGGGCCTGACCAGCTCGTAGATCTGCTTGAGATCCGGCCGGTTGGCGTGACCCGATACGTGGTACTGGCCGGCACTTTCGTCGATGACCGCAACGCCACGGGCGACCAGCCCGTTGATGACACGCGCCACCGCGTTCTCGTTGCCGGGAATGGTCTTGGAGGAAAACAGCACCGTGTCGCCACCATGCAGTTCGAACCCGCGGAACTTGCCATGGGCAAGCTGCGTTGTGGCCGAGCGCATCTCGCCCTGGCTGCCGGTCGTCAGCAGCACCAACTTGTCCCGCGGCATGCGGCGGGCCTGGTCGAGGTCGATGCTACCGGGAAGCCGGTCACAGATCCCGGTCGATTTTCCGATCTCGGTCAGTCGTTCCATGGCCCGCCCGAGCAGCACGACCGACCGGCCCGAAACCACCGCTGCCTCGGCCAGTTGGTGCAGGCGGGCAAGGTTGGAGGCGAAGGTGGTGGCGGCAATCAGCCCCCCGGTCTCCCGGAACAACACCTTTAGGTGCGGGCCGACGGAGGATTCCGAGCGGCCGGGTTGGTCGGAGAAGATGTTGGTCGAGTCGCAGGCCAGCATCCGCACGCCGCCCTCGGCTGCCCGGGACCAGAGTTCCGGGTTGAATGCCGAGCCGATCACCGGGTCCCGGTCAAGTTTCAGATCGCCGGTATGAATGATTCTCGTGCCGCCGACCTCGATCACCAGCGCCGAGGATTCCGGAACCGAATGCGAGACCGGCAAGAACTCCACGGAGAACGGTCCAGCCTCCACCACCGGCTGGTCCGGCCTGACGACGTCGAGTGACCGGCCGTCGAGATCGAGCTCGACCAACTTCCGGCGGGCAAGCTCAGCGGTAAAGGGGCGGGCAAAGACCGGAATGTCCATCTGCTCGAGGATATAGGCCACCGCACCGAGATGATCCTCGTGGCCATGGGTCAGGAACAACCCGTCGATATTGCGGCGCCGTTCCACCGCCCAGGAAAAATCCGGCAGGATCAAATTGACCCCGGGCGACGTCTCCATGTCCGGGAACATGACCCCGGAATCGACCATGATGAATCGCTCGGCGCCCCGTCGGCCGTAGCCGTACAGGTACATGTTCATGCCGATCTCGCCAGCCCCGCCCAATGGCAGGAAGATTACCCTGTTGTCAGACATGAAATTCCTAACGGTTGAATTCGTTGATCACTGCCAGTCCGTGAACGGTCAGGCCGGAATTGACCTCGTCGAATTCCGACATGCCGCGGGCAAACAGGGATGCAAGACCGCCGGTTCCGACAACTTTCATCGGGACTCCTCGCTCCTCCTTGATCCGGCGGCATATCCCTTCGGTCATCCCGACATAGCCCCAGTAGATTCCCGAATGCATGCAGTCGCGGGTATTGGTGCCCACGACTCTTCCCGGACGGGTGATGTCGACATGCGGCAGCGCCGCCGCCGCCTCGTGCAGGACCCTGACCGACAATTCGACGCCCGGCGCGATGGCGCCGCCGGCATAGGCGCCGCCCTGGTCAACCACGTCAAAGGTGGTCGCGGTGCCAAAATCAACCACGATGAGATTGCCGCCATAGAGGTCCCAGGCGCCAACCGTGTTCACCAGCCGGTCGGCACCGACATGTACCCCCGGATCAACCATGATCTCGATCGGAAGCCGGCACTCGTCGGAGCCGACCACCAGCGGCGACAGGTCGAAATAGCGCTGGCACAGCAATCCGAGATTGAACAGCGAATTCGGGACGACCGACGAGACGATGACCGAATTGATGCAGCTTCGCGGGTCATGATCCCGCATCAGCGATGACAGCCAGACATAGTATTCGTCACCGGTCCTGCCGCCATCGGTCGAGCATCGCCACTGGTCGACCTGCCGGCGACCATCGAGGATCGCAAACACCGTGTTGGTATTGCCGACATCGATTGCAAGCAGCATGTGAGACCTCAGCCAACCATAAGTTCGGCAGCAGCAATCCGGTGCCGGATGCCGCCAGCCTCGACCACCGCCAAACCGTCGGGATCGATGGTCCGGAATGTGCCGCGCAAGACGGAGCGGGTCATTCTGAAACGTGCCTCTCTTCCGATTCCGTATGCATGCGACAGCCACGCCTTCCTTATAGGCACAAATCCCTCGTCCAGAAACTGGCATTCACGCCGCTGCCATTCCCGGGCAAGCCGGCCAAGAAAGTCTCTCGGGCAGATCGCCTTACCGGTGATGGCGACACTAACCGGCGGCGGCGAGCCTTGCGGGCGGTCGGGAAGCTCCGGCGCTGCCGCCAGGTTGACACCAAATCCGATCAGCAACCGGCAAGCCCGACCGGATGCCGATTCCAGCAGGATTCCGGCGACCTTTCCGCCATCCTGCAGCACGTCATTCGGCCATTTGAGACGGTAATCCGCCACGCTGCCGGCCTCGGCCACCAGCGCGTCACGCAGCGCCAGCGATGCGACAAAGGAGCGCAGCGGCGAGAGCGCCGACACGCCGCCAACCGGCAGCACCAGCGTTGCATGCAGGTTGCCGACCATCGATTGCCAGGCACTCCCCTGCCGGCCTCGCCCGCTCTCCTGGATCCGCGCAAGTATCCAGGTCGGTGCGTCAAGCGTGGCAGCACGGCGGTGGCCTTCACGATTGGTGCTGTCAACAGATTCGAGCTCAATGAGGCCGATCCCGTCTGGCCAGGAACACATTCAGTTGAAGAGCACGGCGGCGGCAGAGTTGGCATAACCGGTCACGCCGAACAGATTTACGACGCCGACCAGCATGATCACCGCCGACAGCATCAGCGCGCCAACACAGATTCCCGGCATGGAATCATCAAGGATCTGGTCTTCGGTTCCGAAATACATGAAGTAGACGATCCTCAGATAGTAATAGGCGCCGATCACCGACGCGATCCCGCCGCCAACCGCCAGCCAGACATAGCCTGCCTCGATGGCAGCCAGGAACACGTAGAGCTTGGCAAAGAATCCAATCATCGGAACGATGCCGGCCAACGAGAACAGCAGGACCATTAGCGAAAGCGCCCTGGCCGGCGCCTGACGGGAATACATGCCGAGCGACCTGATATCTGAAACGTGATGGCCATCCCGGCGCATCGAGAGGATGAAGGCAAAGGTGCCGATATTCATCGCCACGTAGATGGTGAGGTAGAGCAGTGTTGCCCGGATGCCCGTCGCCGAACCCGCCGCAATGCCCATCAGTGCAAATCCCATATGGGCAATGGAAGAATAGGCCATCAGCCGCTTGAAGTCGGTTTGGCCGATCGCCGCCACCGCGCCGAGAAACATCGAGGCGATGGACAGCACGGCGATGATCGGCTGCCAGTCCGCCTGCACCGGGCCGAATGCCTCGGTCAGCAGCCGGGCCAGCAACAGGATCGCCGCCACCTTCGGCGCGGTGGCAAACAGTGCCGTCACCGGCGTCGGCGCGCCCTGGTAGACATCGGGCACCCACATGTGGAACGGCGCCGCCGAAACCTTGAAGGCCAACCCGACGATCATGAACACCAGCCCGTAGAGCAGCCCGGCCGAGGCATCATTGCCGATGGCCTTGGCAATCCCGGCAAAGCTGGTGGTTCCGGCAAATCCGTAGGTCAGGGAGGCGCCGTAGAGCAGCAGGCCGGAGGACAGTGCCCCCAGCACGAAATACTTGAGCCCGGCCTCGGTCGACCGGGCGCTGTTGCGATGATAGGCCGCCAGCACATAGAGCGACAGTGACTGCAATTCGAGGCCCATATACATGACCAGGAGATCGCTGGCCGACACCATGACCAGCATGCCGAGCACGGCAAAGGTCACCAGGACCGGGAATTCGAATTTGAGCGAGTTCTCGCGCTTGAGAAAATCCTGGCCCATGAGCAGCACCAGGCCCGACGAGGCCAGGATGACAACCTTGGCATAGCGGGAGAACAAATCGTCGGAAAATGTCCCGCCAAAGGCGGTTCGGTCGATCCCGGGTGAAAAGGCCACCCATCCGGCCAGGGCAATGAGCACCGCCGAGGTCGCCCAGACGATTGCCCGTGTTGCCTGCTGACCCCGCGAATACACGCCGACGATCAGCGCCGCCATTGCGAACACCGCCAGCAGCAGTTCGGGAAAGACAGTTCCAGCGTCAATCAGGGTCATCATTCAACCTGGTGCTCTGTTGCCGCCAATTCGGCAGCCATGCTGGCGGCGTTGACCTGCTCGACCAACTGCTCGACGCTGGGGCCGGTCACATCGGTGACGATGGACGGGTAGATCCCCAGCAGCAGCGTCATCGCCACCAGCGGCGCAAATGCCAGGATTTCCCGCCGGTTCATGTCGCCAATCGAGGCCAGACTCTCCTTGACCAGGTCACCAAACACCACTCGCCGGAACAGCCAGAGAGCATAGCCTGCCGACAGGATGATCCCGGTGGTCGCAAGGAATGCCACCCAGCTGTTGTATTTGAACACGCCGACCAGGGTCAGGAATTCGCCGACGAAACCGCTGGTTCCCGGCAAGCCGACATTGGCCAGGGTGAACAGCATGAAGATCAGCGCATAGACCGGCATCCGGACCACCAACCCGCCATAGGCGTCAATGGCGCGGGTATGCATCCGGTCATAGATGACACCGACCGCCAGGAACAGCGCGCCCGAGATGAAACCATGCGAAATCATCTGGAAGATCGCCCCGTCGAGACCCTGCTGGTTGACAGAGAAGATGCCCATGGTGACGAAACCCATATGTGCAACCGAGGAATAGGCGATGAGCTTCTTCATGTCCTCCTGCATCATCGCCACCAGCGAGGTGTAGATGATGGCGATCACGCTGAGGGTCATGACCAGCGGCGCCAGGATGTCCGATGCCACCGGGAACATCGGCAGGCTGAAGCGCAGGAACCCGTAGCCGCCCATCTTCAGAAGAATGGCCGCCAGGATCACCGACCCGCCGGTCGGCGCCTGCACATGCGCGTCCGGCAACCAGGTATGGACCGGCCACATCGGCAGCTTGACCGCGAAGGAGGCGAAGAAGGCCAACCACATGATGGTCTGCAGTCCGCCCGGGATGGAGAGACCGAGAATGTCGATGGTCTCGTGGGAGATCACGTGTCGCAGCAGGATTTCGATGTCGCTGGTTTGCGCATCGATCCACAAACCGATCATGGCCATCAGCATCAGGATCGAGCCCAGCAGCGTGTAGAGGAAGAACTTGAAGGTGGCGTAGATGCGATCCTTGCCGCCCCAGACCCCGATGATCAGGAACATCGGGATCAGCCCCGATTCGAAGAACAGGTAGAACAGCACCAAATCCAGCGAACAGAACACGCCGATCATCAGTGTCTCGAGAAACAGGAATGCGGCCATGAACTCCTTCACGCGGTGCGTGACGTTCCAGCAGGCAATGACCGTGATCGGCATCAGGATCGTGGTCAGCATGACAAACAGCACGCTGATGCCGTCAACCCCGAGCTTGTAGTTCAGGCCGAGCAGCCAGCCGGCATTCTCGACGAACTGGAACCCGGTATCCTCCGGGTCGAAGCCCAGATACACGAACAGCGAAATCAGGAAGGTGGCCGTCGTCGCCACCAGGGCCAGGATCTTGACATTCCGTCGCGCCGCCTCGTCATCGCCCCGCAGCAACAGGACCATGATTGCCGCCGCCACCGCCGGGGTGAACATGGTGATCGACAGCAGGTTCACCCGCCAGCCCCCAGTATCGACACCGCGGCAACGATCAGCGATGCCCCGACAACCATGGCAAATGCATAGTGGAACAGGTAGCCGGACTGTGCCTTCATGGCCAGCCGGGTCAGGTAGGGGACTGCGCCCATGGCCACCGCGTGCAAGGTCCCGTCGATCAGCCCCAGATCACCGCGCTTCCACAGCAGGCGTCCCAGCGCCTTGGCCGGCCTGACGAACAGGAACTCGTAGACCTCGTCAAAATACCACTTGTTCAGCAGGAACAGGTAGAGCGGCCGGTGGGTCTGCGCCAGCCTGGCCGGCAATTCGGGCCGCCAGACATAGAGCAGCAATGCAACCGCAAGTCCGGCGAGCATGGCGACGAATGCCGACACCTTGACCCAACTCGGCACGTGATGGGCGGCCTCCAGAACATGGTTGCCGGCCCCGATATAGACCGACGGCCCGAAGAACTTGTCGACATGGTAGCCGAAGAACTGGCCATACCAGACCATCCCGGCCAGCACCGACCCCACCGCCAGCACCGCGATCGGGGCCAGCATGGTCCATGGCGATTCATGGGCATGGGAATGGGTGGCGACATCGCCCCGCGGGGCGCCAAAGAAGGTCATGAAGACCAGCCGCCAGGAATAGAAGCTGGTCATCATCGCTGCCGCCACCAGCAGCCAGAACGCGACATTGCCGCTGCCGCTGCCGGCAAAGACCGATTCGATGATGGCATCCTTCGACAGGAAGCCGGCAAATCCCAGGTGGGTGAGCGGGATGCCGACACCGGTAATGGCCAGGGTGCCGATCATCATCAACCAGAAGGTCCAGGGAATCCGGTTCCGCAGCCCGCCGTAATTTCGCATGTCCTGCTCGTGATGCATGGCATGAATGACCGAGCCGGCACCAAGAAACAGCAACGCCTTGAAGAAGGCGTGGGTGAACAGGTGAAACATGGCCGCCTGGTAGACACCGACACCGGCGGCGGCGAACATGTAGCCGAGCTGCGAGCAGGTCGAGTAGGCCACCACCCGCTTGATGTCATTCTGCACCAGGCCGACGGTGGCGGCGAAGAAGGCCGTGGCCACGCCGATCGCGGTCACGATTGCCAGGGCGACCGGTGCGAATTCGAACAGCGGCGAGAACCGGCAGACCAGGAAGACACCGGCCGTCACCATTGTGGCGGCATGGATCAGCGCCGACACCGGCGTCGGCCCTTCCATCGCATCCGGCAGCCAGGTGTGCAGGAACAGCTGTGCCGATTTGCCGCAGGCACCGACAAAGAGCAGCACCGCCGCCAACTCGGCGGCATTGAACTCCCAGGACAGGAACGGCACCGTCCGCTCGGCCAAATCGGGTGCGCTGGCGAAGATGATGTCGTATTCGATCGAATCAACCAGCAGGAACAGCAGGAACAGGCCGAGCGCCATGCCGAAATCGCCAACCCGGTTGACGATGAAGGCCTTGATGGCGGCGGCGTTGGCCGTCGGCTTGCGGTAGTAGAAACCGATCAGCAGGTAGGACGCCACCCCTACCCCCTCCCAACCGAAAAACAGCTGCAGCAAATTGTCGGCGGTGACCAGCGCCAGCATGGCGAAGGAAAAGAACGACAGGTAGGCGAAGAATCTCGGCTTGTAGGATTCGCCCGCCTTCCATTGCGGATCCTTGTCCATGTAGCCGAAGCTGTAGAGGTGCACCAGCGACGAGACGGTGGTCACCACCACCAGCATGATCGCGGTCAACCGGTCGAGGCGGATCGACCAGTCCGAGGTCAGGCTTCCGCTGTCGATGAAGCGCAGGAGGCGAATCTGCTGGGTATCGCCATCAAAGGTGAGGAACACCACCCAGCTGAGAACTGCCGCCAGGAAGAGGAGGGTGGTGGCAGTGATGATGGCGGCCCGCTCGCCGATGATGCGGTGGCCAAACCCGCAGATGATCGCGCCAACAAGCGGTGCAAACAGGATGATCGCCGACATGACCCGTTCAGCCCTTCATCAGGTTGACATCATCGACCGCGATCGAGTCGCGGTTCCTGAAGAAACAGACCAGTATGGCCAGGCCGATCGCCGCCTCGGCGGCGGCAACTGTCAGCACGAACATGGTGAAGATCTGCCCGACCAGATCCTGCAGGTGAACCGAGAATGCGACCAGGTTGATGTTGACGGCCAGCAGCATCAGCTCGATCGACATCAGGATGACGATGACGTTCTTGCGGTTGAGGAAAATTCCGAAGATGCCAAGCACGAACAGCACCGCGGCGACCCCCAGGTAATGCCCGAGACCGATCATCGGCGGGCCTCCGGGCCGGGTCTCAGATCCTTTTTCTCGATCGACCGCGCCGGGTCACGATACATTTGCGTGAGAACATCCTGCCGCTTGACACCCGTCCGTCGTCGGTGGGTCAGCACGATGGCCCCGACCATCGCCACCAGCAGGATCAGGCCGGCGGCCTGGAACTGGAACACGTAGTCGGTGTAAATCAGCTGGCCAAGGGCCTGGATGTTGCCGGTCTCCGCCAGGTCAGGTGTGGCCGCCCGCAGCTGTGACGGTGCGGCGGTGGACACCTTCCAGTCGCCAAGTTCGATCCCCAGGATCATGAGCAGCACCGCGCCGATCACGATTCCGGCCGGGACCGAGCGCGCCATGCCCGCCCGAAAGGTGGCAAAATCCACGTCCAGCATCATCACCACGAACAGGAACAGCACCGCCACCGCGCCGACATAGACGATGACCAGCAGCATGGCGATGAACTCGGCGCCCTGCAGCACGAACAGCCCCGCCGATGCCAGGAAGGCGATGATCAGGCACAGCACCGCGTGCACCGGGTTCCGGGATATCACCACCCCGATTCCCGACAGGATCGCCAGCCCCGAAAACAGGTAGAATGCCGCCGCCGCTATTCCCATCCGGTTCGGATCCTCACGTCAAATCCTGCTGCAATTCCAACAAATGGCGGCCATTACCGGTAGGGGGCGTCAAGTTCAATGTTGCGGGCAATCTCGGCTTCCCACCGGTCGCCATTGGCCAGCAACCGTTCCTTGTCGTAGAAGAGTTCCTCCCGTGTTTCGGTGGCAAACTCGAAATTCGGTCCCTCGACGATCGCATCGACCGGGCAGGCTTCCTGGCAGAAGCCGCAATAGATGCACTTGGTCATGTCGATGTCGTAGCGGGTGGTACGCCGTGACCCGTCTTCCCGGGGTTCGGCCTCGATGGTGATGGCCTGTGCCGGGCAGATGGCCTCGCACAGCTTGCAGGCGATGCACCGTTCCTCGCCATTGGGATACCTGCGCAGTGCATGCTCGCCACGGAAACGGGGCGATAGCGGCCCCTTCTCGTGCGGATAGTTGATGGTCGCCTTGCTCGACAGGAAATACCCCAGCCCCTTCCGCATGCCGACAAGAAAATCCATCAGAAACAGGTATTTGACCGCCCTCGTGAAATCGATTCCCCTGAACATGATCCTATCCTCCGACCGTCCAGCGGACGACATACCCGCCAAACCAGGAATATTGCGCAAACAGCCCGATCAGCACCACCCAGCCAATCGACATCGGCAGGAACACCTTCCAGCCAAGCCGCATCAGCTGGTCGTAGCGGTAGCGCGGGACAATTGCCTTTACCATGGCGAAGAGAAAGAAAAAGAATGCCATCTTGCCGACCATCCACAGCGCGCCATCGGGAAGCTGCGGGATCGGCGACAGCCAGCCACCGAAGAACAGGATCGACATCAGCGCGCACATCAGCAGGATGGCGATGTATTCGCCAGCCATGAACAGCAGGAACGGGGTCGAGGAATATTCGACCTGGTAGCCGGCAACCAGTTCGGATTCAGCCTCCGGCAGGTCGAAGGGCGGCCGGTTGGTCTCGGCCAGCGCCGAGACGAAGAACAGCACGACCATCGGCAGATGTGGCAACCAGTACCAGCTGAAGAAGCCGTAGGGACCATCCTGCGTCATCACGATCTGGCTCAAATTCAGCGAACCGGCCGAGATCAGCACCCCGACGATGATGAATCCGATGGAGACCTCGTAGGAGATCATCTGGGCCGCCGACCGCAGCGATCCGAGAAAGGCGTATTTGGAGTTGGATGCCCAGCCGCCCATGATCACCCCGTACACCTCGAGCGACGAGATGGCGAAAATGTAGAGAATGCCGATATTGAGGTTGGCCAGCACCCAGCCATCGGCCATCGGCACCACTGCCCAGGCCGACAGCGCCAGCACGAAGGACAAGAGGGGCGCAAGCAGGAATACCGGTCGGTCGGCGCCAGCCGGTATGACGATTTCCTTGACCACGTATTTGAGCGCATCGGCAACCGATTGCAGCAATCCGAAGGCGCCCACCACGTTCGGCCCCCGCCGCATCTGCACCGCTGCCCAGATCTTCCGGTCGCCATAGACCAGGAACAGGAGCGAGATCATGACGAAGGCCACCATGGCGACACATTGCGCCAGCACGATCACCAGCGTGCCCGCATCGGTTTGCAGGAAAGCCTCCATGACCTGTCAGCACCCGCTTCCGGTTGCCATTCCCGACAGCTCGGCCATCAGCGGCGATGCCCGGGAGATCGGGTTGGTCAGGTAGAAATCGCCGATCGCCTGGCCGATGGGGCCGGTTGGCATCGGCGCCTCCGCCAGCGGCTGCCGGCCGGTTCTCCAGATTTCGTCCAACCGCAGCAGATGCGGCAGCTGTTCGGACATGGTCTGCCGCAACTCGGCAAGCGAATCGTAGGGGAGCGGCTGACCGGCCTCCCCGGAGACAGCGCGAATTACCGCCCAGTTCTCCCTGGCATCGCCCGGTGGAAAGGTCGCCCTGGCGGCGAGCTGCGGCCGGCCCTCGGTATTGACGAAGATTCCGCTCTCCTCGGTATAGGCGGCAGACGGCAGCACCAGATCGGCGCGATGGGCACCGCGGTCGCCATGGCTGCCCTGGTAGATGACGAATGGCCCCTCGGCGATGTCGATCTCGTCGGCGCCGAGATTGTAGATGGTCCCGGCCCCGTCCAGCGCCGCCTCCACCCCGCCTTCGATGGTGAAACCGACATCCATGGCACCGACACGCGAGGCGGCGGTATGCAGCACCAGGAGACCGGCGCCGCCTTCGGCCAGCCGCATTGCTGCCGCCAGCACCGCCTCCCCGCCAGGCCTGCACAGCGCCCCGTAGCCGATGATGACCATGCCGCCGGCGCCGATGCCGCCGGCATTTTCCTCGACAAACTTGCCGAAGGATTCGTAATCCGACCCTGGATGGACAACATCATAGGTCAGCTCTGCCGGCTGGCCGAACCGGATCACGCTGGCACCGGCCGCCCATGCCGCCCTGATCCGGGCATTGAGCACCGGCGCCTCGATGCGGGGGTTGGTTCCGACCAGGACAATCCTCACCGCCGCGTCGATATCCTCGATGCAGGCGGTTCCGGCATAGGCCGGACGGTTGCCGGCCGGCAGGGCGGCGCCGTCGGTGCGGCACTCCTTGGCACCGCCGAGGCCGTCGACCAGCTGGCCGAGGGCATAGACCGATTCGACCGGGACCAGGTCTCCGGCCAGCGCCGCAACCTTCGAGGCGCCGAGGGCGCTTGCCGCCGCCGCCAGCGCTTCCGGCCAGTCAATTGGCGACAGGCGGCCATCCCGACGCAAATAGGGCCGGTCGATGCGCTGGCGCCGCAACCCGTCCCAGACAAACCTCGTCTTGTCGCTGATCCACTCCTCGTTCACCCCGTCATGGTTGCGGGGAATGATCCGCATGATCTCGCGGCCCCTTGCATCGACCCTGATATTGCTGCCGAGCGCATCCATCACGTCGATGGTCTCGGTCTTGGTCAATTCCCAGGGGCGGGCGGTAAAGGCGTAGGGTTTCGAGGTCAGCGCCCCCACCGGGCACAGATCGATGATGTTACCCTGCAGGTTGGATGACAGTGTCTGGTTCAAATAGCTGGTGATCTCGGCATCCTCGCCCCGCCCGGTCTGGCCCATCTGGTTGATGCCAGCCACCTCGGTGGTGAAACGCACGCAGCGGGTGCAGGATATGCACCTGGTCATGTGGGTCTCGACCAGCGGACCCAGATCGAGATCGATGGCCGCCCGTTTCGGCTCGCGGAACCGGCTGAAATCGGCGCCGTAGGCCATGGCCTGGTCCTGCAGGTCGCACTCTCCGCCCTGGTCGCAGATTGGACAGTCCAGCGGATGGTTGATGAGCAGGAACTCCATCACCCCTTCCCTGGCCTTCCTGACCATGGGGCTGCGGGTGCGAATCTCCGGCGGTGCGCCGTCGGGTCCCGGCCGCAAATCCTTGATCTGCATGGCGCAGGATGCCGCCGGCTTCGGCGGCCCGCCGACGATCTCGACCAGGCACATCCGACAGTTCCCGGCAATGGACAGGCGCTCGTGAAAGCAGAAGCGCGGCACCTCAATGTCGGCTTGCTCGCAGGCCTGCAGGATGGTCAGATCCGGGTGCACCGAGATCTCCTGACCGTCGATCACGATGTTGCGCGGTTCAGCCATGGTGCTCATCCCCCGTCCGTTCAGGCCGCGATGCGCGATGGCGAGGATTTCGGACGGGACTTGATCCGGTCCTCGATCTCGTCGCGAAAATGGCGGATCAGCCCTTGGATCGGCCATGCCGCGGCGTCGCCGAGAGCGCAGATGGTGTGTCCTTCGACCTGTTTCGACACGTCCAGCAGCATGTCGATCTCCTCGAGTTCGGCCTTGCCGCTCACCAGCCGCTCCATGACCCGCATCATCCAGCCAGCGCCCTCCCGGCACGGCGTGCACTGTCCGCAGCTTTCATGCTTGTAGAACTTGGACAGCCGCCAGATCGCCTTGATGATGTCCGTCGACTGGTCCATCACGATGACGGCGGCGGTGCCAAGCCCGCTCTTTTGCTCTGCCAGCCAGTCGAAATCCATGAGCGCCTCGTCGCACAGCCGGGCCGGGAGGCAGGGAACCGACGAGCCGCCCGGAATCACCGCCTTGAGATTGTCCCATCCCCCGCGCACGCCGCCGCAATGCCGGTCGATCAGCTCCCGCATCGGGATCGACATCGCCTCCTCAACCACGCAGGGATTGTTGACATGGCCGCTGATGGCAAAAATCTTGGTGCCGGTATTGCGTTCCCGGCCGATCGAGGCAAACCAGGAGGCGCCCCGCCGCAGGATCGTCGGCACCACGGCAATCGATTCGACGTTGTTGACCGTTGTCGGGCAGCCATAGAGGCCGGCGACGGCCGGAAATGGCGGCTTCATCCGCGGCATGCCCTTCTTGCCTTCAAGGCTTTCCAGCAGCGCCGTCTCCTCGCCGCAGATATAGGCGCCGGCACCATGATGCAGGATGACCTCGAAGTCCCAGCCGGAGCCGGCGGCGTTGGGGCCGACAAGGCCAGCCTCCCGCGCCTCGTCGATCGCGTGCTGCAGCAATTCCCGCTCGCGAACATACTCGCCGCGAATATAGATGTAGGCGGTGTGTGCGCCCATGGCGAAACCGGCAACGAGGCAGCCCTCGATCAGGCTGTGCGGATCATGGCGCATGATCTCCCGGTCTTTGCAGGTACCAGGCTCGGATTCGTCGGCATTGACAACGAGATAACGTGGCCGGTCGTCGCCTCCCGGCATGAAACTCCATTTGAGCCCGGTCGGGAAGCCGGCCCCGCCGCGGCCGCGCAACCCGCTGGCCTTGATCTCGCCGATGATCCAGTCAACGCCCCTGGCGATCAGACCGGAAGTGTCGTCCCAGTGGCCCCGCCGCCTGGCGCCATCGAGCGTCCGGTCATCCATGCCGTAAAGGTTGGTGAATATCCGGTCCCGGTCGTCAAGCATCGCTGCCACGCCCCCTTTCCGCTGCGCCTGTCCCGACCAGGGTATCGCCCTGCTCGACTGCCCTCGACACCGCGGCGTTGGCTGACAGTTCCGGGTTGCGATACCCGGTTAGCGAGGTCAGTCCCGATGCTGGCTCCGAGGAAAAACGCCCGGCCTGCGACCCCGGTGTCGGCACGTCGCCATCTGCCAGCGAATCGAGGATGCCCTCGAGCGTCACGGCATCCAAATCCTCGTAGTAATCGCGGCCAATCTGGACAACCGGTGCGTTGCAGCAGGCCCCGAGGCATTCGACCTCTTCCCAGCTGAAGCTGCCATCCTCCGAGACAAGGTGCGGTTGTGATGAAATCCGCCGCTTGCAGGCCTCGATCAGCTCCTCGCTGCCACACAGCATGCAGGGTGTGGTACCACAAACCTGGACATGTGCAATCCTTCCAACCGGTTGCAGTTGGAACATGAAGTAAAAGGTGGCCACCTCATAGGCGCGGATATGGGCAAGGCCGAGCATGTCGGCCACGGCCTCGACCGCCGGCCTGGTCAGCCAGCCCTCCTGCTCCTGCGCCCGCATCAGGATGGGGATAATCGCCGAAGCCTGCCTTCCCTCGGGGTATTTCCCGATCTGCTGCCGGGCCCACCGGGAATTCTCCGCCGTGAATGCAAAGGAGTCCGGCTGGCTGTCCGCGAATTGCCGCCTCACCGACTCACACCTCCCGGTCGTCCGTTCGAGGCGGCATGGTGCCGCCCGGCCTTGCCGGATGCGCCGTCATCGGTCGATTTCACCAAAGACCACGTCGAGAGACCCGATCACGGCCGAGACGTCGGCCAGGAGATGCCCGTTGCACAGGTGATCCATGGCCTGCAGATGCGGAAATCCCGGCGCCCTGATCTTGGTCTTGTATGGCCGGTTGCTGCCGTCCGACACCAGGTAGACGCCGAATTCGCCCTTCGGCGCCTCGACCGCAGCGTAGACCTCGCCGGCCGGAACATGAAACCCCTCGGTGTAGAGCTTGAAATGGTGGATCAGCGCTTCCATCGACGTCTTCATCTCGGCCCGCCCTGGCGGCGCCAGCTTGCCCCGGGCCATGACATCGCCTTCCTCGGCCTCGAGCCTGGCCAGGCATTGCTCGATGATCCGGCAACTCTCCCGCATCTCGGCCATCCGGCACAAATACCGGTCATAGCAATCACCGTTCCTGCCGACCGGAATCAGGAAATCGAACTCGTCGTAACACTCGTAGGGCTGCGTCCGGCGCAAATCCCAGGCAATGCCCGAGCCGCGGACCATGACGCCGGAAAACGCCCATTCTTCGGCATCCTGCCGGCTGACGATTCCGATATCGACATTGCGCTGCTTGAAGATCCGGTTCTCGGTCAGCAGATCCTCGATGTCGTCGAGCCGGGCGGGAAACTGCCGGCACCATTCGCCAATGTCATCACCGAGCCCCGCCGGCAGGTCCTGGTGGACGCCGCCGGGACGAAAATAGGCCGAATGCAGCCGGGCGCCGCTTGCCCGCTCGTAGAACACCATCAGTTTCTCGCGCTCCTCGAAACCCCAGAGTGGCGGGGTCAGGGCGCCGACATCCATGGCCTGGGTGGTCACGTTCAGCAAATGGTTCAGGATACGACCAATCTCGGAATAGAGCACCCGGATCAGCGAAGCCCGCCGCGGGATTTCGGTGCCGGTCAGGCGCTCGATCGCCAGACACCAGGCATGCTCCTGGTTCATCGGGGCGACGTAGTCGAGACGGTCGAAATATGGCAGGTTCTGCAGATAGGTCCGGCTCTCCATCAGTTTCTCGGTTCCGCGGTGCAGAAGCCCGATATGCGGATCGCAGCGTGACACGATTTCGCCATCCAGCTCCAGCACCAGCCGCAGAACCCCGTGCGCCGCCGGATGCTGCGGCCCGAAATTGATGTTGAAATTGCGGATCTTCTGCTCGCCCGGGAGCAGGTCTTCGGCTGGCCCGTCCATGATCTCGCTCATGCAGCCGCACCCGCATGGTCGCGTCCCGGCATCACTCCGGCCCGGATTGCCGCCATCATGCTCATTTTCCGGCCTCGCCCTCGTCGTCCAGGATGTGCTCGGCCCCTTCCCAGGGACTCATGAAATCGAACTGCCGGTATTCCTGGACCAATTCGACCGGTTCGTGAATCACCCGCTTGCGCGCCTCGTCATACCTGACCTCGGTAAAACCGGTAACCGGAAAATCCTTGCGCAGCGGATGGCCGCGAAAACCGTAATCGGTCAGGATCCGCCGCAGATCCGGATGACCGGAGAACAGGATGCCGTACATGTCGAACACTTCCCGCTCGAACCAGTTGGCCGAGGGGTGGATCGACACCACCGACGGGACCAGTTCATTCTCCCGCACCGCCGCCTTCACGCGTATCCGCTGGTTCAGTTCCATGGATAGCAGGTGGTAGACGATCTCGAAGCGCTTTTCCCTTCCAGGCCAGTCAATGGCGGTAATGTCCACCAGGGTGGAAAACCGGCATTTCGGGTCGGTCTTCAGGAATTCGACGAGATCGGACAGGCCGGATACCACCGCCACGGCAACCAGTTCGCCGCCAGTGACCCCGGCGGTCAGCACGGCATCGCTGCTGCGCGCCAACACATGCTCGGCAAGCCTGTTGCCGTCAATCGCGACCATCACCTGCCCTTACCGAACGATTGTTCCGGTGCGCCGGATCTTCCGCTGCAGTTGCAGAATTCCGTAAAGCAGCGCCTCGGCCGTCGGCGGGCAGCCCGGGACGTAGATATCCACCGGCACCACCCGGTCGCAGCCCCGGACCACCGAGTAGCTGTAGTGATAATAACCGCCGCCATTGGCGCAGGATCCCATCGAGATCACGTAACGGGGCTCCGGCATCTGGTCGTAGACCTTGCGCAGGGCCGGCGCCATCTTGTTGGTCAGCGTGCCGGCAACGATCATCAGATCCGACTGGCGCGGCGACGCCCTCGGGGCGGTGCCGAACCGCTCCAGATCATATCTCGGCATCGAGGCGTGCATCATCTCGACCGCACAGCATGCCAGGCCGAAGGTCATCCAGTGCAGCGAGCCGGTCCTGGCCCAGTTGATGATGTCCTCGGCCGAGGTCAGCAGGAAGCCCTTGTCCTCCAACTCCCTGCCGGCAGCCAGCGCCGGTTGCCGATTGTCTTCCGGGCCGGTCTTGCCCGCGACATCTACTCCCATTCGAGCCCGCCCTTCTTCCATTCATAGACGAACCCGACCGTGAGCACCGCCAGGAACACCATCATCGACCAGAACCCGAACAGGCCCACCTCCGAGAACGCCGCCGCCCAGGGAAAGAGGAATGCCACTTCGAGGTCGAAAATGATGAACAGGATCGCAACCAGGTAGAACCTGACATCGAATTTCATCCGGGCGTCGTCGAATGCGTTGAATCCGCACTCATAGGCAGACACCTTCTCCGGGTCCGGATTCGATACCGCGATGATGCCAGCCGCCAGCAACAACAGCAACCCGAGCCCCGACGCGATACCGATGAAAACCAGCACGGCAAAATATTCCCTGAGCAATTCGTCCAAGCCCGAATCCTTACTTCACCCGCCGCATGAGGGGATCGGAATCAATTATACCGCATGCATATACCGGTCAAACGGGAATTGGCGACGGAAATGTCCGGCAAGACCCGCGCCGGGACGCGTTTGCAGACCCGCCGGCTCGACGGATCGCCGCAGCCTGACCCATGGGACGGATCGCCGCTGCCTGACCCATGGGATTGTCACGCATCACCGGCAACCGGTACCGGCCACGACCCGACCGGGTGGAGTTGGAGTCCGGCCGATCAGGTCGTCAGCCCCGCAGTCTTCGGCCTTTACCTTTCATGCCCCGGCATCCAAGACTCGACGCGCCGAATCTGTTGGCCCGGGGAGATTGCATGTCCGAACCGATCTATCATTACCTGGATGCCCGGCGCCGGGCGAATATCCTGCTCTGCGCCGAACATGCCGGTGTGGAGGTTCCCGCCGCACTCGGCACAATGGGGCTCGAGACGGGAGAGTTGCACCGGCATATCGGATGGGATTTGGGGATTGACGCCCTCGTCCGCCGCCTGAATGAGCAGGCCGGATTCCCGGCCCTTCTCGGCCGGTACTCGCGGCTGGTGGCCGATCTCAACCGGCCAGTCGATTCTCCCGAATGCGTCATAGAGATCAGCGACGGCACTCCCATCCCGGCCAATGCCGGGCTCTCCGACGCCGAATACCAAGCCCGGATCGACAGCTATCACCAACCGTTTCACCAGGCATTCTCGGAATGTCTTGCCAGGCTGGAGCCCGGCTTCATCCTGTCACTGCACAGTTTTGTCCCGATGCTGCGCACCGAAGGAATCCCCCGACCCTGGCATTGCGGAATTCTCTATGGCTCGGCCAATGGCCTGGCCAGGCGCTGCCTTGCCTATCTCAATGGCATTCCAGGCCTGGTGGTCGGCGACAACCAGCCCTACCGGGTGGAGAGCGATCACGACTACACGATACCGGTTCATGGTGACAGCCACAGGATCCCGACCATCATCGTCGAGATCAGGCACGATTTGATCGGAAATGACCGCGGCAGGCGCTACTGGGCCGACATCCTGTGCGGGATGATGGCCAATTGTTGCGCCGACTGACATGACCGGAAGCCCAGATCCGAGCCGGTCAACCAGACCGGCCCCCACGGCTCCGGCCTGCAACCTGGCAGCCACACCGCACCTCCAGACCTGCGGGCAAGCGCGTGCCGGATGACATCCCGACTGGCAGCGCAGACGGACGCAACCCAATAGAGCGAAGAGCCTGCATGGTGCATCATGAAGGAGTGCCAACGCAGCCAGTTCATTCGGCTCGCCGTCCCGACCATCCGGCGCCCGGTGCAAAAGTCGAATTCAGACGTGTTTGCGAGTGGGGCAACGGTCGATGCTTGCCCGTGATCGCGGGTCGCTACACGCCGCCTGTCACTTGCAATTCCCGTCAGCCGGGCTTGCCAGAGCGGCGGCAGTCCTTGAGCCGTAGATCCCGTCCGACACCAGTCCCCGGCTTTCCTGAAATCGCTTGAGAACTGCACGCGTGCCAGGTCCGTCCTGTCCGTCGGCAAACCCGTCAGGGAGTCCCTTGCAATGTGTCATAAGCGCTTGCTGCATGGCTTGCACCTCGCTGCCGGGCGTCGTCGGTGCGGATTCTCCGCGGTAGAGACAGGTGGTCGGGCCCCCGCCCCCGGTATACGAGAACCGGGGAGCCGGATTTTCCTCCAGCCAGGAATTCATCCTTGTGCTGGCCGGATGGTGTGGAAATTCATGCACGAACAGTTCCGTCCACGCCACCGCCCTGCTGCCGGTGTGCCTTGCCCGCAACAGATCCGCGGGCTGTTCACGTTCAAGCCGGTCCCACAGCCAGACCAACCCCTCGACCAGATTGCCGCCACCTGGCGTCATCGTATAGACGTCTTCAGCGCCTGACCGCACAAGGACAAAGGCGGCTGCCATGGCAGCCCCATAGGTCATGTTCGAATAATATGTTCGTCGGCCCGGAAATAATTCCCCCCATATCCTGTCCTCGCCATTGCGACCGATGCTGACCATGCCATCAACATAGTAGCGATAGGCACTTGCCAGAATTTGACGATTGCCAGTGACATTGCCCCAATGAGCCCATCCCTGGGATATCAGGACACGCCGGTCAACACCTTCTGACGGGCCATCAAAACTGTCTGTCGAATTGCTGGTGATCTCATAAAGTCGGTCGCCCCAAATCCTGGTAGCGGCAAGCAACTCCTGATCCTCCGGAAATTCCTCCTCGACGATCAGGTAGGCATGCGCCAACGCGAATAGAAAGTTGGATAACTGATATACCGGCTCGTTCATGGGGTTGTAGTTTGTGTACTCGGCCGGGGAGTATGGCACCAGTTCAGTAAAGGCCTGCATTCCCGAACCGTCCTCCAGGGCGCTCCGAAGGTAGTCCGCTGCACGGCTTGAACCGTGGTACCAGGCTTCGACTGTTTCCATCAACCTGACCCCAGCGGTCTGCGTGTTCGCAATCTGCCGTCTGACCGGCCCCTCTATCGTTGCCTGAACCTCAAAATGTGGCGCCATCAATACAGGGCGGCACAAGAGATCGCGCTCCCGGCTCGGCAAGGCCAAGATCTGCTGCCGGCGCTCCGACGGATCGACAAATGACGTGATCCGTGCAGTGTTGTTGTCCAGCCCCTGGGAATTGGCAGGAACTCCTGCCACCAAGGCGAAAGCCACGAGCGTTACCGCCCTTGCAATCCCCGGAGCCAAGTGATGTGTCACAATTCCCTCCTCGTTTGCGCTCCCCGGATAGACCGTGCCAGCTGTGGACCGTCATCCGCCCGGCACCGCGCATTGCCAGGCGGGAAGGCACGCACTCCGGGGTCACCACCTGGTATTTCGTCCGTCACCGCGGACCGCGAGCATGCAGGGCGAACAGCGGCGAAGACGGGGTAAATCAGAACAAGAGCCCACGGATTGCGAGCGTGCGGAACAAATCCACGCCGTTGCGTGAAGACGGTAGTGCGGGCAGGTACCGCTGTCAAATTGCCCTGCGCCGCCGGGCGCAGGCCAGATTGGCTGTCCAGATGGAAGCGAGCCGGCCTGACAATCCAGGATGTCGGGTTATTGTCGGCCAACATCATCCCGACTGCGAACCGAAGACTCTTGCGAATGCCGTCTGCACGGCCGCTGGATGACCGGTTGCTGGCGCCAGCCCCCAGACTGGAAGCCCGGATGCTCATCGATGTGGCATGGCTGCTGGACGAGGCGATTGATCGCCATGCACCGCGCCGGTCTCGTCGTGGTCTCCCGGCCGCTGCGTCACCTGATTGCACGAGGTCCACGATGCCAGGCTTGAACCGAAGAACCATCGCCGGCGCCGTTGGATGCACGTATTTGCCGTGTTGCAATTCAGCATCCCTGTCATCCTGGCCGAATTGCTCATCTTGCCCGGATTGCCGCCCTGAACACATTCAGCGGTTTGCCGTGTTGCCATGCTCGCCGCAATCCATATAACAGGGCTGGAGTGCGTGAACATTCCAAGTGTGGTTGGAATCGCCGGCGCAACAAGTATATTGGAATTTCACTACAAGAACCCGGAGGGTGTACGCGATGGACCTGGATGTAGAGCGCAGTGGCAATACACTGGTTGTGAATTTTGGTGGCAGGCTGGACGGAGTCAATTCCCGTGATTTCGAAGCGGCCCTCACTTCGGAAATCGGTGACAGTAATTGCTCGGTGGTCGTTGATCTGTCAGGTCTGGATTACATCAGTAGCGCCGGATTGCGCGCGATCCTGCTGATAACCAAAGCGGTCAAGGCCAAGGGCGGCAGCTTTGCCCTCGCTTCGCTTCCTACCCAGATCGAAGAGGTCTTCAGGATCAGCGGCTTCGACCGGATCATTCCCATCCTTGCCTCGAAGGAGGAAGCGGTCAAGTCTGTGAGTTGATCAACGGGGCGCAGCCTGCCTGTCGGCAGGGGCGCCCGAACGGGAATCTGCAGCACCCGGGCATCCGCGATCCGCATTGCCGACGCCGGCCAGTTGCAGTCAGCGCCTTCCTGATATCCGCCGCGTGACGGGCGTTTTTCTGGCCTGCGCCTCGCGTATGGCAATGAAGACGCCGGACCCGAGTATGACCAGGATGCCCAACGCCGAAACCGGCGATGGCACCTCGCCCCAGATGATGAACCCCCACATCACCGCCAAGGGCAGAACCGAATATTCGAAGGGCGCCACCAACCCGGCCTCGCTGCTCCGGTAGGCCTGGGAAATCATGTATCCGCCGGCGGCACTGCAGACACCCGAACCGGCGATGATCGCCAAATCCGTGATCATGACCGGTCGCCATTCCCTGAGAATGAATTCGAGCGCCGGATTGCCGGTTCCGGCATACCTGCCATCGCCGAAGGCGGCGCCCATCACCAGGCACACCGCGGCAAAGGTCAGCTGAATGTAGAGCGTCATTGCCGAAGCGTTTTCCGACAACCCCATCTTCCGGGTAATCGTGTTGAGGGTCGCATAGGCGGTGGCAGCGATGATCGGAAGTATCATCGCCCACTGGAACTCGATCCCGCCCGGACGAACGATCAGCAACACGCCGATGATGCCGACAAATAGCGCCAGCCACCGGCGCTTGCCGACGGTTTCACCCAGGAAGATCACCGAAAACGCCGTCGTCATCAAGGGAGCGACGAAGAAGATGGCCGTCAACTCGGCCAGGGGGATGATGGTGATCGCCGACAGGAAGGCCAGGTTGGCGATCACGATGCACAGGCCTCGAGCCACGTGCAGCAGCGGCCGCCTGGTTCTCAAGACATGCAAACCGCCCTCGAGCGGAACCAGGATGGCCAGGGTGATTGCAAGGGCAACCATCGAGCGGATCAGCATGACTTCGTGCAATGCGTATGAGCCGCTGACAAACTTGACCGACACGTCGTTGAGCGAAAACGCCACCGAAGCGCCAACCACGCAGACGATACTCAGGGTTGACCGGTTCATTGCTTGATTCCGCACCCGCCGAACTGACCTTGATCTCCCGGGAGCAGAACCCGAAAGAACGCGGCTTGTCGTGCAAAAAATGACCCGGGGGACAGATTCTGCCGGCGGATTCGGATTCCTGTCGAACCGACCAGCGTCGCCACTGCGTTGCCTTCACCAGGAAATCATGCTGATTACCCGGACCTTCCTGCGTCGAAGCCAGGTCATGTGATGCTGCTCCCATTCCGCGACCACAACCCGTCCACGAAACGGCCCTATGTCACCTACGGGCTGATTGCAGCAAATTCCCTGCTGTTCCTGTGGTACTGGCCACTCTTCAATGACCCGGAACTGCTGTGGGAGTTCTTTCTTCGATGGGGGCTGGTGCCAGCCGTCGCCACCGCCGAGGGGCGGGCGGTCGGCCTGGCCTCATCGATGTTCCTCCATGGCGGAATCGTCCATCTCCTCGGCAACATGCTGACGCTCTACATCTATGGCGACAACTTGGAGAGCCGGTTCGGGCACTGGAAGTTCCTGCTGTTCTATCTCGCCTGCGGCCTGGTTTCCGCCTTTGCCCATATTATCATGCACCCGGATTCGTTCATTCCCACTGTCGGCGCATCCGGCGCCATTGCCGGTGTCATGGGCGGCTACCTCCTGCTGTACCCGCGTGCCCGGATCGATATATTGCTGTTCCTGGTCATCTATTTCCGGGTCATCACCGTCAATGCCGGTATCGTGCTCGGTTTCTGGATCCTGGTCCAGATCTACGGGGTTGCAACTGCCGGCGAGTCATCCGGCATCGCCTATGTGGCGCATGTCACCGGATTCGTCGCCGGCTTGCTGATGACGCTACCCCTTCGGCTGCTGACGGGCGGACCGGGATCACCAGGACAGGGCCGCGGAATCCAAACCGGCAAGGCGGCCACAATGACCCGTCCACCGGTGATCAGGAGACGCCGGGATTACTGACAATCCGTCATTGCAGGGCCCGTTCCGGCAAGCCCCGGCAGCTACACGCCAAGGCACCATTTCAGCACTGCCTTCTGCGCGTGCAGCCGGTTTTCCGCCTCGTCGAACACGCATGAATGCAGGCCGTCCAGCACCGTCGACGTCACCTCCTCGCCGCGATGCGCCGGCAGACAATGCATGAAGAGCACGTCCCGGCCGGCGGCGGCGATGATCCGGTCATTGACCTGGTAGGGCTGAAGCAAATCCCGAAGGCGGGACTTGTCGCCCGGTGAATCATGCATCGAATACCACGCATCGGTCACGATCAAATCCGCCCCGGACACAGCTGCAACCGGATCAGGTTCATGCTCGATCACCCTGCCCTGCTGCCGGGCAAGCCGGATACATGACGGGTCGGGCGAGAGTTCCTCGGGGCCCGAGAACACCAGGTCAAACCCGAATTGGCCGGCAGCCTCGATGAAGGAGTTGCAGACGTTGCTTCCCGGCCCGAGCCATGCGGCGCGCATGCCGGCGACCGGCCCGCGCAACTCCTCGAAGGTCATGATATCCGCCATGACCTGGCAGGGATGCGAGGAATTCGTCAGCCCGTTGATGACTGGAATACTCGCCGAATTGGCGAATTCGGCGATGGTATCAGCACCAAAGGTGCGGATCATGGCGATATCCACGTAGCGGGACAAGACCCGGGCCGTGTCGCCAATCGACTCGCCATGGCCAAGCTGCATGTCGGAGCCCGACAGGACAATGGTTTGTCCGCCCAGTTGCCGCACACCGACATCAAATGACACCCTGGTCCGGGTGGACGGCTTTTCGAAAACCAGCGCGGCAAGAATGCCGGCCAGTGGCTTGTCGTCATCGGCCATGCCACGTGGCCGCCCTTTCCTGGCCTTCTTCATGGCCGCGGCGTCAGCCAGCAGGCCACGGAGATCTTCGACCGGAACCGCGGAGACTTCGAGGAAATCAGACATCTCCCACCTCCTTCAACCGCGAGGCCGCCCGGTCGACCCGTTCACACCCCTCCTCGATCTCGGCATCGGAAACATTCAGCGGCGGCAGGATTCGCACCACGTCACCGGCGGCCGGGACGGTGAGGATCTTCTCCTCGTATCCGGCGGAAATCACCTGCTGCGACGGCACCTTGCACGCCAAGCCCAGCATCAGGCCCGAGCCGCGCGCCTCGGAGAAAATGTCCGGATGGGTTGCGACCACCGATTCCAGCTTCTGCCGCAGTCGGCCCGAGCGTTGCCGAACGCCGGCAAGGAAGGAGTCCTCGGCGACGATCTTCAGCACCTCGGCGCCGACCGAACTGGCCAGCGGATTGCCGCCATAGGTCGAGCCGTGACTCCCGGGGGTCATCCCCGACGCGGCGGCCCCGGTGGCCAGGCATGCGCCAAGCGGAAATCCGCCGCCAATTCCCTTGGCAATCGCCATGATATCCGGGGATATGCCGGCCCATTCATGGGCAAACAGCCTCCCGGTCCGACCCATCCCGCACTGGATCTCGTCCAGGATCAACAGCGCCCCCGACTGGTCACACAATTCCCTCAGCGCCCGGAGAAACCCGTCCGACAACGGAATGATTCCGCCCTCCCCCAGCACCGGCTCGACCATGATCGCCGCCGTAGCCTCGGCGACGGCAGCGGCCACCACGTCGATATCCCCGGCGGGCAGCTGCCGAAATCCCGGCGTCAGCGGGCCAAACCCCTCGACCAGCTTCGGGGTTCCTGCAGCTGAAATCATCGAGATGGTCCGGCCATGGAACGACTCCCTGAGGGTCAGGATTTCATGCCGTTCCGGATTGCCCTGGTGGTGCCAGTAGCGCCGCGCCATCTTGACCGCGGCCTCGGTGGCCTCGGTTCCCGAATTGGTAAAGAACACCGTCTCGGCAAAGGTGTGTTCGACCAGGAGGTCGGCCAGCCTTTCCTGTGCAGGTATCCGGTAGAGATTGGAGGTATGCCAGACCTCGCCGGCCTGCCTCACAAGGGCATCAACCAGCTGCGGATGCGCATGACCAAGGATGTTGACCGCGATCCCGGCACCAAAATCGAGGAATTCCTGGCCCGTCTCGTCCGTCAACCAGCTTCCCGACCCCTTGACAAACGCCATCGGTGCTCGGGCATAGGTGGGCATAACCGAAGAAATCATGATCATCTCGCTGGCATAAACCGGCGTGTAAACAACTTTTGCCAAATCAAGTCAAATCTGCCCAACGACCGGAATATCCCCGCGGGAGCCACCCGCGGCATCACCCGGTGGCCACCGTTCCAACCACAACACGATCGTCAGACGCGATTTCAAGGCCTGACCCGGGAATTGCAGGCCCTGCTGGGCCGCGAGGTGGATTGATCAGGATCAGTACAGACGACAATGAATGCCTGCGGGCCGCGATCGAACGGTCAAGCGAGGTGGTCCAGGCTTGTGACCAGCAATGCATCCTTTGTTTGCAGGCTGTTCAGCATCTTCTGAAGCTTTGGGCTGAGTCGGTCAAATCCGGTCAGTTTTTCTTGGAAGATCGTGTCACAGCCCTCGGTCTGGAGGTGCTCGACCTGGCTTTCCAGGTTCTGTCCTGTCGTGGAAACACGCGCATAGCCGATCAGCATGGGTTTGGGCCGGATCTGAACGTGCCTTCACGGAACAAATATACGGATTTTCCAAATCGCTGATCTTGCGTACAGAAAAGATCGTTCCGTTTGTTACAAGTTTCGGAACACATCATGCTGCCAGGCCACGGAACGACCGGAACATGTCAATACAAGAATTCGGGCCGCAAGATCTTGCCGTTTTGCCCCCCCTTCGTGCGTACAAGGGCCCAATGGAGACGTTCCAACAGATTATCGCCACAAAAACAGCTCAGTTTTGATAGCTTTTCTTGGAAAACAGCCGATTTCAGATCATATTTGATCGGTCACCATCTTGACAGGTATTGATATCGGTGGCTAAGAAAGGCTCAAGAAGCTATCAGTTATGATAGCATCAACCCGCTTTCAGACCCAGCAATATCAAAATTGATCGCATGAAAATCGACGCACTAACACCAGACGTCACTATCCTAGCCGAATTTGGACGGCGTCTCGCACGCATTCGCAAACAGCAGAGGCTGTCTCAGGACGAGTTGGCGCTAGAAGCCGGCTTGGGCGTTGCAACACTCCGGCGCATGGAAGCAGGGGAGGGCAGTCAAATTGAGTCTTGGATCAAGCTGATGAAGGCGCTGCGCATGACATCCTCACTTGATGCCCTGTTGCCGGAGAATTTTGAATCCCCCATGGCTGAAGCTCTATCTGTATCCAGGAAATCCAACAGAATCAGATCCACAGGTCGCAAGTGGGGGGATGAAACCCAATGAGCACTGCGACCGTCAAACTGTGGGGCACCACCATCGGATATGTGGCGATGGACAATGACGAGGCCTTCGCACGGTTTGAGTATGATCCCGAATTTGGCAATCTGGCTGTTGAACCGGCTCCGATCCATATGCCTGTCACCCCCCAACGCATCTATCAGTTTCCCGAACTCCCGCCCCGGTCGTTCCATGGGATGCCAGGCCTGATCGCTGACAGCCTGCCCGACAAGTATGGACAACGTCTAATTAATGTCTGGCTGGCTCAGACTGGCCGTAGACCGGAAGACTTCAACGCCGTTGATCGGCTTTGCTACACTGGTAGGCGCGGCATGGGCGCTTTGGAATTTGAACCGTACAAGCGCCCGGACATGCCAGGGGACAAACTTCTTGAGATCGAGGACCTAACCAAGCTTGCATCCATGGCATTCGCCAGCAAAGAAACGCTCGACATCAAGTTGACAGAGGCAGGGGGCGAAGACGCGCTTCTGGACATTCTCAGTGTCGGCACGTCAGCAGGGGGCGCCCGCGCCAAGGCGGTCATCGCCTTCAATCCGCAAACCAAGCAGGTCCGGTCAGGGCAAATCGATGCGTCAAAGGGGTTCGAGCACTGGCTGATCAAGTTTGATGGCGTGGAGTCTAGCGGTGACTGGGGTGCTGCCGATCCATCAGGGTATGGGTTGCTCGAGTACAGCTACCACCTGATGGCCAAGGAATGCGGGATCAATATGATGGAGAGCCGCATTTTCTCAGAGAACGACCGTAACCATTTCATGACCAGACGCTTCGACCGCACCGAGACCGGTGTCAAAAAGTTTGTTCAGACCTTCGCGGCACTCGGCCACTACGATTACTACGAGAGCGGTCATTACTCCTACGAACAGCTATTCATGTTGATGAAGCAGCTCAACATGCCAAAGTCTGAAATTGAAGAGCAATTCCGGCGGGTCGTGTTCAACATCGTCGGCTGCAACCAGGATGACCATGTCAAGAATTTCGCGTTCATGATGGATCGCGATGGCGGGTGGACGCTGTCACCGGCCTACGACCTTTGTCATGCAGAAGGGAGTGCCTTCACACGGTTTCACCAGCTCAGCATCAACAGGAAGACGTCTGGCTTCACGCGCGCCGATCTGAAACATCTGGCAGAATACGCCGGCTTGCCGAGAGGACGAGAAAGTCAGGTTCTGGAAAAAACACGAGACGCGTTCGGAAAATGGACCAAGGTTGCGGAAGATTTGAACATTCCAACACTGCTGCAACAGCACGTTGCCCGCACCATTCGATTGAGGATCACGTAAAAGAAGCATGTGATTGGGCCATATTGATTACCCCAATCCGTTCGGCGCTTTCGGCCCCCCTGAATTCCGGGGTGGTTCAGGTGACTGGTTTCGGGGTGAGGGTTTCGATGTGGCCGTTCTGAAAACCTTCGTTTTCGGAAAGGGGGGATGTCCCGATCAATGTTGAAACTGGCATCGGTCGACGCCGCCGGTTGATCACTATGCCGCCCGTGCTTGCTGGTCAATGTCGGTGGATTTGACAGCATCCTGGTGATGACGCTCCAGTGCAGCCCTGAGGATCGGCAGCTGCCGGTAAGCCCTGAGACGCCGCATGCGCTTGCCGGCCTCCAGCATCCCGGAGCAGGTTCCGCAATGCCATCCCGGCGCCTCGCCATCTCTTGACGCCCGCGGCAGGTCTGCCTGACCATCGAGTGTGTGCTTTCGATCATGTTTGTTGTCGCCAACGCCCGTCTGAGCTCCTTCGGCAATCCGAGCCGGGCCGCCAATTCTGGAATCCGTATCTGCGGGAGGCGGTCGGGACCTTGCGCGCGAGGGTCCATGCAGCGTGATCCAGGAAAATCGGGGCCGGGAATGAGAATTCCGCGCCAACGCAGGCGGGCCCGGCGCCGCTTTCCGCAACCCGGACATGCCTGCCAGCCCCGGCAGTCCGCCGGAGCGTCGGGCCTTGAGGCCGACTGCCATTCCGGGGTTGAACCGGGAGATGGAGAACCTATTTCAGGGTTGTACGGCTTTCGGCCGATGATGCTGGCAGGCTGGCCCTGCCCGACCCTTGACGAGGAGCCCGCCCGTGACCTGGGATACCGAACGAACCGAACGCCTGCTTGCCCTGCACCAGGAAGGCAAGACCGCCAGCGAGATTGGTGCCGAGCTTGGCGTCACCAGGAATGCCGTGATCGGCAAGCTGCACCGCATGGGTGTGACCCGCAAGAAGAAGGAGCCCGAGAAGGTCGAACCGGAGCCGAAACAGGCGGAGGACTCCGCCGCCGAGGCCGGCTGGACCGAGAAGGATGACGACGGCGAGGATGGCGATGGCGAGGATGCGGACGATGAGCAGGAGGATGATCGCGACCGGATGGAAGTCAACCGGTTGACGGCGAGGAATGTCGAACAGAACTCGCTGAAACTGTCATTGATGGAATTGACCTCAAGGACCTGCAAATGGCCGATCGGTGATCCTGCATCCGACGAATTCTGGTTCTGCGGCCTGCCGAGCACTCCCGGCAAGCCATATTGCGAAGCCCACAACAATCTTGCCTGCCAGCCATTCACGTCGCGGCGCGACCGCAAACTGCCGCGACACCCTCAATTGCGCCCACCCGGCCGGTAATTGCTGCCGGCCCGTGATGGCGGGTTTCCTGGCCAGGGGCCGGCCCCGTGCTTGCGGCATTGACCTGTCACCTGCCGCGATCGGACAAGGCTGGCCCTGCTGCCCGTTGCGATCCTGCCCCCTGGCCGGGCTGGTCAGCTGCCCCGCCTCTCCCGGAGCTTGCGCCGGGCCAGACCGAATAGCGGCAGGAACAGCAGGATCAGCGCGATGACGGTAATCGGTCCGGCGATGGGTCGGTTCAGGAAGATCATCCAACTGCCATCGGAGAGCAGCAGCGACTGGCGCAGCGTCGGCTCGGCGATTGGCCCAAGCACGATGGCCAGCACCGCCGGCGCCAGCGGGTAGTTCAGCAGCCGCAGCAGGAAGGCGCCGATGCCGAAATACAGCATCAGCCAGACATCATAGACATTCTGGTAGGCGGCATAGACACCGACAACCGACAGGACGAAGATCAGCGGCGCCAGGATGGAGAACGGCATGCGCAAGACCCGGAGGAATAGCGGGATGAATGCCAGGTTGACCACGACGGCGATCACGTTCGAGATGTAGAAGGAGCCGATCAACGGCCAGACGAAGTCCGGTTGGTCGGTGAACAGCCTGGGTCCCGGCTGCAGGCCCCAGATGACCATCCCGGCCAGCAGTACCGCCGTCGTCGGCGAGCCGGGGATTCCGAGGGTCATCATCGGCAGCATGGCACCGGTCGAGGCCGAATTGTTGGCAGCCTCAGGTGCGGCAATGCCATCGGGGGCCCCCTTGCCGAACTCCTCCTTGTTTCGGGCCACCATCTTGGTCATGCCATAGGCCATGAGCGAGCCCGGCGTGGCTCCGGCGGCCGGCAGGATGCCGACGAAGAAGCCGAGCAGCGAGCCGATGGCGGTTCCCTTCCAGGCCTCGGCAAACCCCATCAGCGCCTCGCGGATTCGGCCGAGGGTGATCCTGGCCTCGGTCATTTCGGTCTTGCCTCGGGTCGAGTTTACGGTCCACAGCATTTCGCCGATCCCGTACACCCCGATCGCCAGCACCAGGAACTGGATTCCCCGGCTGAACCATTCGGTCGAGTCGAACAGCAGCAATCTCGGCGCCCCGGATATGATGTCGAATCCGACCGATGACATGATCAGCCCGAAGCAGATCGAGATGATGGTCTTCGGGATGTCATCACCGGAAAGGCCGACAAAGGTGGCGAATGCCAGCAGCATCAGGGCGAACACTTCCGGGTTGCCGAAGCGCAGGGCCACCGATGCCAGCAGCGGCGCGGCGCCGGTAAAGATGACATTGGCGACCGTGCCGCCGACAAAGGAGGCAACCGCCGCAATGACCAGGGCCCGGTCGGCACGCCCTTTAAGCGCCATCGGCCGGCCATCGAAGGTGGTGGCGACGGCCGTGGAAGCGCCCGGTATGCCGAGGGTTATCGACGAGATGGCGCCGCCGTACATCGCCCCGTAATAGATGGCGGCCAGGAAAATCATCGGCGAGGTGGCGTTGCCGGTCATCTGCTGGATGACGAATGTGAATGGCAACAGGATAGCCACGCCATTGACCGAACCCAGGCCCGGCATGGCCCCGACAAACAGGCCGATGACGACCCCCATCAGCGCCAGGCCGAGATTCAGCGGCTGCAAGGCGGCCCAAATCCCGTCGAGAAGCAGCGCGAGGACGTCCAACGCCCGGCCTCAGGATCCTGCCGCCAGGTCCGGAGCCTGGCAACGGGTTGCGTATGTCTGGGTCATGACAGTCATGGTGTCTACAGGAAGATGTCGTAGAGCGGGATGAACAGAGGATCGAGATACCCCTTCGGCAACACGATCCGCATCGCCACATCGAAAAAGAAGAAGCAGAATACCGGCACCGCCAGCGAGATCAGCGCTGCCGTCACCAATCGGTGCTTGCCGATGAAATGGATGTAGTAGAACAGGAAAACAGGTATTGCGCCGTAAAATCCGACAAACTTGATCAGGAACAGGAACACCAGCAGCCCGCCGCCGATCTTGACGAACATTTCCTTGCCATAGCTGTCGAGGAACGGCGCATCCGACCGGGATTCCGGGGTCTTCCGCAAATACCAGTTCACCATGACGGCCAGCGAGGCGACCAGCATGGCGAGGGAAAGCCAGAATGGCCAGAACCCGCTGCCGGGTCCGGAATTGTCAACATTGATTCCGATATTGGCGAACCTGACCGCCTCCGGGTCCCAGGACGGCCCCTCGCCGCTCTTCCACATGAGATAGATGGAGAAGAGGGCAATGAGAATCGCGGCCACAAGCTCAGCGAGTCGCAAGGTGGTGCCCTCTCCTCCGGGATCAGCCTAGATCGGCGATCTACTTGATGTCACCAGACGCTTTCAGGATTGTCTCGTGACGGGAACGCTGGACATCCCAGTAGGCAGCCAGGTCGTCACCGCTCATGAACTCGCCAAGAAGCGACTTGTCGGTCTTGTACTTGGTCCATTCGGGCGAATCATACACCTGCTGGAACAGCCCGGTGAAGTAGGCCAGGGCGTCATCCGACATCCCGGGCGCCCCCACGACCGAGCGCTGCATGTAATATGCAAAATCGCTGCCGGCCTCGCGGAGTGTCGGAACATCTGGAAACATCGGCAGCCGCTCATCGGTGAACGCAACCAGCGGAACCACATCACCCGACTCGTAGAAGCCAAGCGCCTCCGACGGGTTGTTGACCGACGAGTTGATCTGCTTGCCGGCCAAATCCTTGGCCACGGCGCCGCCGCCCTTGTAGGGGATGTACTTGATGTCGAGACCAAAGCTGTCATTGAGATAGTTGGTTATGATCTCGTCTTCCTGGGCGCTGCCGGTTCCGCCCATGACCCATCCGGAGCCGCGGGCCTTGGCCTCGGCCAGGAATTCCTCGAATGTCGAGATTCCCTCATCCTTGTGGACCCACAGCACGAAGGTGTCCTCCGCCATCCGTCCGACCGGCGCAAAGGTCATGATGTCGACCTCCAGGCCAGGCTGCCGGAGCGGCGTGGTGAAGAACGAGTTCAACGTCACCATGATGGTGTGATCCGGATCGGCTGCACTCTTCATGGCCACCAGCGCCTCGGCACCGGAACCGCCACTCTTGTTGGTTGGAACCAGCGGACGACCGGCAAGATCGTTGGATTCCACGATCGACTGCATGAGTCGCGCCATCTTGTCAGCACCACCGCCCTTTCCGGCCATGATGATGAAGTCGATCGGCTTGGTTGGCTCGAATGCCTGGGCACCACCGGTCACCATCGCGGCGCCAATCACCGCGGCGCCCAGGGCCAATTTTCTCAGTCTGTCCATTGTTTTTCTCCTCTTGATTGTCGGGCGCCGTGAAGTCGGAGCCCCTTTGCAGTCCGCTAGTGTGCGGCTTCTTGTTTCTTGCAGGTCTGGCGGTTTCTCGTCACTCCTGCGCTCGCTCCTCAAAATCCCTCCATTTCCGGTCCCGGCGAAGCTCAGAACAGCCCCTCGACCTCGCCGGCCGCGTTGAGCCTGATCGACTCGGCAGCCGGCATCCTCGGAAGACCGGGCATGGTCATGATTTCACCGCAGATGGCCACGATGAAGCCGGCACCGGCCGATATCCGCACCTCCCGAATCGGCACGACATGATCCACCGGCGCCCCCAGCCTGCCCGGATCGGTCGAGAAACTGTATTGCGTCTTGGCCATGCAAACCGGCAGATTGCCATGCCCTGCCTGCTCCCACTGGCGCAGCTGGTCGCGGACCCTGCCATCGGCGGCCACTTCCCTGGCCCGGTATATTTCCTTTGCCACCGTCTCGATCTTTTCAAACAGCCCCATCTCCGACGGGTAGATCGGCCGGTAATCGGCCACCCCGGCATCGATTGCCTCGACAACCTTGCGGGCCAAATCCTCGGTTCCCGCCGACCCCAATGCCCAGTGCCGGCATAGGACAGCCTCGGCCCCCTGCTCGCCAGCATAGGCGCGGACCGCCTCGACCTCGGTATCGGTATCGGACACGAAGTGATTGATCGCCACCACCGGCGGCAGGCCGAACTTGCGGATATTCTCGATATGGCGGCCCAGATTGGCGCAGCCTCGCTCCACCGCCTCGACATTCTCCTCACCAAGATCGGCCCGGGCAACGCCGCCATTCATCTTCAGCGCCCTGATCGTGGCCACGAGGACCACCGCCCGGGGCGACAAACCGGCCTGCCGGCACTTGATGTCCAGGAATTTCTCGGCCCCGAGATCGGCGCCGAACCCGGCTTCCGTCACCACGTAATCGGCGAGCTTCAGCGCGGTCCTGGTGGCGATGACCGAATTGCAGCCATGGGCGATATTGGCAAACGGTCCGCCATGGACGAAGGCCGGGTTGTTCTCGAGCGTCTGCACGAGGTTCGGCTGCATGGCCTGCTGCAGCAAAACCGTCATCGCGCCGTCGGCATTGATGTCGCGGCACAGGACCGGCGACCGGTCCCGCCGGTAGGCCACGATGATATCACCGAGGCGGCGCTGCAGATCATCGAGATCGGATGACAGGCACAATATGGCCATGACCTCCGACGCCACAGTAATGTCGAAGCCGGCCTCTCTCGGAAAGCCGTTGGCAACCCCGCCGAGGCTGCAGGTAATCTGCCGCAGCGCCCGGTCATTCATGTCCATGACCCGGCGCCAGGCGACACGGCGCAGGTCGATTTCCTGCTTGTTGCCCCAGTAGATGTGGTTGTCGATCATCGCCGACAACAGGTTGTGGGCCGAGGTGATGGCATGGAAATCGCCGGTAAAATGAAGGTTCATGTCCTCCATGGGCACGACCTGGGCATGGCCACCGCCGGCGGCGCCGCCCTTCATGCCGAAACAGGGACCCAGCGACGCCTCCCGGATGCAGATCGCCGCATTCTTGCCGATCCGGTTCAGGGCATCGCCAAGACCCACCGTTGTCGTGGTCTTGCCCTCACCGGCCGGCGTCGGGTTGATCGCCGTGACCAGGATCAAATTCCCGTCTTCATTCCCCTGCACCGACTCGATGAAGCCGGATGACACCTTGGCCTTGTCGTGGCCGAACGGCACCAAATGTTCAGAGGCGATCCCCAGCCTGGCCCCGATTTCCTGGATCGGTTTCTTGCTGGCATCCCGTGCGATTTCGATATCCGTTACCATTTCTGCAACATTTCCCCGTCTACTGAACGCCGAGTTGATCTCCCGGCCCGATTCCGGCTTCACGCGCCCACTCTACCGCCGCGATCTTGCCTTTTCCTGCCGGCCTGACCCGCCGGACATCAATCCGGCCGGACCCTGCCTGCACCACAACGCTGTCATCGGTCAGCCCGACGACCGTTCCGGCCTTGCCCTCGCCCGCCATTTTCCGGGCATCGTAGATCTGCAGCCGCTGCCCGCCGAACTCGGTCCAGGCTCCCGGCTGCGGGTTGGTTCCGCGAATCAGGTTGTAGACATCATCGACATGCCGCGACCAGTCGATCCGGGCATCGGCGGCCCGGCACCAGCTCTCATAGCTCGCCTGCGCCTCATCCTGTGCAATGCGCGGTGGATTGCCGGACCTGAACAACTCGCAGACCTCGAGCACCGAGTCGATGGCCGCCGGAACGATCTTGCGAAAATAAATGTCGCCCAGCGTATCATCAGGACCGATCGTGCAGTGATGCTGCAGCAGGATGTCGCCCTCGTCCAGGCCGTCGGTCGGATGGAACCACGAAAACCCGGTCCCGGTCGCCCCATGGATGATCGGCCAGTTGATGGAACTTGGCCCCCGGTGCTTCGGGAGCAGCGAGGGATGAAAGCAGATCGAGCCAAGGCGAGGAGCATTCCTGGCCGCTTCCGGAACGAAAATGGTCACATAGGCCATGATCATCAGGTCGCAATCAAATTCCTGCATCTCGTCCAGCGTTGCCCGATCCTTGAATCCGGATGGCTGCCTGACCGGGATGCCGGCCTCCAGGGCGGCCTCCTTCAGCGGGTCGACGGGGCGGCCCTCTCGGTCCGGCGCACAATAGACGGCGACGACCTCGTCCCTGCCAGCCTCGAGCAGCTTCTCGAGCGCCGCCTTGCCAAAGGCCTGCTGTCCCATGACCATCAGACGCATCAACCTACCCCCTTCCCGGTCGCACCATCACGCATCCACCGAGCCGACCGCACCGGAATTCACCACCCGCTCAAGCTCGCTTCCTTCATATCCGAGCAATTCCGTCAACACCTCCATCGTGTGTTCGCCGAGCAATGGCGAGCGCCTGACCTCGACCTGGTGATCCGAGAACTTGATCGGGCAGCCGACCGACACGTAGCGACCTCTCCCGGGATGATCGACCTCGACGATGGTGCCGGTCTCCCTGAGTCCCTGGTCCTCGGCAATCTCCTTCATCGACAGGATCGGCCCGACCGGGATGTTGAGCGGGTTGCAGACCTCCATGACCTCGAACTTGGTCCTGGTCTTCGTCCAGTCCTCGATGGCGTCGAAGATCTCGTCCAGCTTCGGCAACCTGGCCGTCGGCGTTGCATATCCGGGATCCGTCTTCCATTCGGGCTTGCCGACGACGTCGCAGATATTCTCCCACACCGCGGCCTGGGTGATGAAATAGGTATAGGCATTCGGGTCCGTCTCCCAGCCCTTGCATTTGAGCACCCTTCCCGGCTGGCCGCCGCCGGAATCATTGCCAGCCCGCGGGGTTGCCTCGCCGAACGGAATGCCCTTGCCGCACTGCGAATACTCCTGCAACGGCCCGGCCGCCAGCCGCTGCTGGTCGCGCAATTTCACCCGGCACAGGTTGAGCACCCCGTCCTGCATCGGCGCCAACACCCGCTGCCCCTTGCCTGTCTTCTCCCGCTGCAGCAATGCCGCCACGATGCCAAGCGCCAGGTGGAGCCCGGTTCCGGAATCGCCGATCTGCGCCCCGGTGACCAGCGGCACGCCATCGGGAAACCCGGTGGTCGACGCGGCACCGCCGGCGCATTGGGCGACATTCTCGTAGACCTTGCAATCCTCGAACTTGCCCGGCCCGAACCCCTTGACCGACGCCATGATCATGCGCGGGTTGAGCTCCTGGATCCGGCTCCAGCCGAATCCCATCCGGTCAAGCGCCCCCGGGGCAAAGTTTTCCACCAGCACATCGCAGCAGGCAACCATCCTGGCCAATACCTCCTTGCCGGTCTCGTCCTTGGTGTTGAGGGTGAATGACCGCTTGTTGTGGTTCAGCATGGTAAAGTAGAGGCTGTCGGCCCCCGGCACATCGACCAGCTGCTTGCGGGTGGCATCGCCGGTTCCGGGGCGCTCGACCTTGATCACGTCGGCGCCAAGCCAGGCCAGCAACTGGGTGCAGGTCGGCCCGGACTGAACATGGGTAAAGTCCAGGATTCGAACATCTTCAAGCGGTGTCATGTCACTCTCTCCAGCTTCCGGGCACCCTATTTGTACATGGTCTGCGCCTTGGTTCCGGGCGCATATTCGTTCGGGTCGATCCAGACATTGATCACGGCACATTTTCCGGTCCTGGCGACCGCCTCCCTGGCCCGGCGCAAAGCTGGCTGGATTTCCGAGCAGTCGCGAACCTCCTCGCCATAACCGCCAAGCATATCACCGAACTTGCCGAACTCCACATCGCCGAGCTTGTTGCCGATATCGCCGCGGTTCTGTCCGTATTTGGTGATCTGGCCAAACCTGATCTGGTTCATCGCCGAGTTGTTTCCAACCACCGCGATGTAGGGCGCGCCGAATCGCTGTGCGGTTTCCATGTCGAAAGCCGTCATGCCGAATGATCCGTCGCCGTAGAGGCAGACCACCTCCTTCGAGGGATGGGCCAGCTTGGCCGCCATGGAAAATCCGGTGCCGACTCCCAGCGACCCCAGCGCCCCGGGATCCATCCACTGGCCGGGATTGCGCGGGCGGACCGCCTGGGCCGAGATCGTCACCACGTCGCCGCCATCGCCGATATAGATGGTATCCTCTTCGAGAAACTCGTTGATTTCCCATGCCAGGCGATAGGGGTGGATCGGCGACTGCTCGGAGCGGAAGAGCGGCATCACCTTCTGCAGCTTGGTCGCCTCGATCTGCCGCAACTGCTGCATCCACTGCAATCGCTGCTGGCGGGCCCCGGTGTCGATGCGCCCGCTCGCCGCCGCGGCAACCGCCGACAGGATCGCTCCCGGATGGCCGCTCAGCCCCAGGGTGATGTCGCGATTCTTGCCGACGGTTCGGTAGTCGAGATCGACCTGGATCAGCGTCGGTGCGGTGATTCGCTTGCCATAGCCCATCCTGAAATCGAACGGCGTGCCGACGATCAGGATGACATCGGCGCCCTTGAAGGCATCCGACCGGGTCCGGTCGAAGCAATGCGGGTCGTCGGCGCGCATCATCCCCCTGGCCGCACCATTCATGTAGGCCGGAATGTCGAGCGCCCGTGCGAATTCGATCGCCTCCTGGTGCGATCGCGACGCCCAGACCTGCTGGCCGAACAGTACCGCCGGACGCTCGGAACCCACCAGAATGTCGGCCAGCCGCTCGATGTCGTCTGGATCGCCGATCGCCCGCGGCGATGCCCGGTAGCTGCCCGGTTCGGGAATTCGCGCCCGCTCCAGCGGGATCTCGGCATCGAGAATGTCCCGCGGTATCTCCAGGTAGCTCGGACCGTAGGCACCGGAAAAGCTCTCCCTTGCCGCCATTGAAATCATGTCGGCAATGCGTTCGGTCGAGAAGACGCCGGAGGCGAATTTCGTAATCGGCGACATCATGTCGACATGCGGCAAATCCTGCAGCGAGCCCATGCGATGCTGGGTCAGCGATGACTGGCCGCCGATATGGAGAATCGGGCTTTCCGACCTGAAAGCGGTCGCCACGCCGGTGACGGCATTGGTGCAACCGGGACCGGCCGTGGTCACCACGCAGCCTAGGCGTCCGGTCTGCCGGGCGTAGCCATCGGCAGCATGCGCCGCGGTCTGTTCGTGGCGAACATCGACGATGCGAATACCCTCGTCGATGCACCCGTCATAAATGTCGATGATATGTCCGCCACACAGGGTGAAGACGGTATCGACACCCTCGTTCCGGAGTGCCCGGGCGACAAGATGCCCCCCGGAGACAATGTTGTCATCTGCACTCTTCCTGGCCAGTGTGTCATGGGCCGTTGCCGATCCGGTCTGCATGTCAGATCCCCTGATTGTTCAATTTCACGTCGAAATACTTCCAGCTGCGGCGGATATATTCGCCCAGGCGCAGCGTGTGGTCACGAACGAGATCACCGGCAAGATCGGCATCCCTGGACGAGATCGCGGCAATGATCTTCGAATGGTCGACAACCGACCGGTCGGTTCGGGTGCTGTCCCGCATTGCGCTCCGGCGCACCGGCTTGAGGCGGTCGAACAAATCCTCGGCGGTCCGCTGCAATCTGCTGCATTTCGACAATGACATGATCGTGCGGTGGAAGGTGATGTTGGTCTCGGAATACTCGCTGATCTCGGCCCTGGCGGTATCGGGATTGTACCTGGTGCCAATCTTGCGCAACTCGTCGATCTCCTCGTCACTCGCACATTCGCAGGCCAGCCTCGCCGCCATGCTCTCGAGTGCCGCCCACACCGTGATCATCTCGACCACCTCCTCGCGACTCTGGCGCTTCAGATACACGCCCCGTCTCGACCTGACCTCGACCAGACCTTCCTGCTCCAGCTTCATCAGCGCCTCGCGAAGCGGCGTCCGCGATACGCCAAGCCGGATGGCCAGCTGCCGTTCATCCAGCTTCAGCTCGGCATTTCCGGCATAGAGATCCATGTCGAGAATCGCCTCGCGCAGGACGCGATGGGTGTGGTCCTTGAGAGTTGCCCGATCGGCAACCGGTTTCAGCTCGATCACATTGTCCATTCGGCCAGCCAGCATTCCCGTTCAGGGCGAATCAGCAATCCCGGTTACTGGTATACAAAATTCCAGAGACCGGCAACCATGGTGCAATCCGGCCCCGGCGGGTGGTGCGGCAAGCCGCCTCCGCAATGGTGATGCCGGGCGATTGTCCGTGACAATTCTCGTGAAATCAGCTTGTTGTACATTCCTCTCAATCCTTTTCCACGCCGGAATTGCCAAGACGGCCCGCAGGTCAGTTGATTACGGCCCCGGCATGGGTCATACCTGTGCTGTCGGAATTCCGGCTGGCCGCGGCCAGGTGCCGGGGCGCAAGGAGGACATCGCATGTTCCTTTTGGAGCACCAGGCCAAATCCCTGCTTGGCAAGAATGGCGTCAGCATCCCCGACGGCCGGGTTGCGGCCACGGCCGACGAGGCCGGGGAGTTGGCAAAATCGCTGGCAGCGGTCGAACTCGTGGTCAAGGCCCAGATCGGTGCCGGCGGGCGGGGGCTTGCCGGCGGGATAAAATTCGCCAACAGCCCGTCCGACGTCCGGCGCCATGCCGTGTCCATGCTCGGCTCCCGCCTGTCCACGGCCCAGACCGGCATTCGCGGCGAGGTCGTCAAACAGGTTTCGGTCGAGGAGCGCGTCGATGTCTCGGCGATGTATTACATTGCGGTGCTGGTCGACCAGAACACTGCCGAGCCGGTCCTGCTCGGATCGGCCAGTGGCGGCAACGACTTCGAGCGGATCGCCACCGAAAATCCCGAGGTGGTCAAGTCGATCGCCCTTGGCGAGCTCGGCCGGGACAACCCGGAGAAGATCGAAGGCTTCCTGGCGACGCTCGGTCTGACCGGCGATGCCGGCAAGTCGGCGAGCCGGCAGGTGCTCGGCGCCATTGGGACCTTCTTCGACAATGATGCGCTGCTGGTCGAGATCAACCCGCTGGCGATCACGCCCCGGGGCGAGGCGATCGCCATCGATGCGAAGATCGTCATCGATGGCAATGCGCTGGCGCGGCATGTCGAGCTGGAGGCGCTGGTCACGGAGACATCTATCGAGGACAGCGAAAGGCTGGCACAGGAGAACAATGTCAATTACGTGGAGCTCGATGGCGATATCGGCCTGGTGGTCAACGGGGCCGGCCTCGGTCTGGCCACGTTGGATTTGGTCATCGAATCCGGTGGCCGCCCGGCCAATTTCATGGATATCCGTACAACTGCCGGCAGCTTCCAGATCGCACGGGTCATCCAGATGCTGCTCGAGAATTCCCGGGTGAAGGTGATGCTGGTCAATGTTCATGGCGGCGGCATGACCGTCTGCGACACCATCGCCGAGGCGATGAATTTTGCCTATTCGCGAACCGGCAGCGACAAGCCGATCATCTACCGGGCGGCAGGACAGAACGCGCCATGGGCCCTGTCGATCATGACCAACCGACGCCTGCCATTCACCCGTTTCGACTCCATGACCGAGGCTGTCAGGCAGGCAGTGTCGGTTGCCGGCGGAAGATAGAGCCATGGCCATTCTTGTTGACGGAAACACTCGTGTCCTGGTCCAGGGATTGACCGGCAGGTCCGGAACCTTCTACACCGATGCCGCCATTCGCTATGGGTCGACCTATGTCGCCGGTGTCCGCCCGGGCAAGGGCGGCCGCCAGCATCTGGGTTTGCCGATCTTTGATTCGGTGGTCGAGGCACGGCGCCAGACCGGCGCCGATGCCAGCATGATCGTGGTGCCGGCTCATGGTGCCGCCGATGCCATCATCGACGCAATCGAGGCGGAAATCGGCGTCGTGGTCTGCATCACCGAACGGGTGCCGGTGCATGACATGGTCAATGTCAAGGCTGCCCTGGCCGGATCCGCGACCCGCCTGATCGGACCAAATTCGCAAGGAATCCTGGCCCCCGGCGGCTGCAAGATCGGCGTGATGTCGACCGCCGATGCTGCTCCCGGCTCAATCGGGATCGTCAGCCGCTCGGCCTCGCTGACCAGCGAGATCGTTGCCCAGACCACGGCCGCCGGCCTCGGGCAGTCGACCACCATCGGCATTGGCGGCGACCCGATTCACGGGCTCGGATTCTGCGACTGCCTTGAGCAGTTCCGGGATGACGATCACACACAGGGAATCATTCTCGTCGGCGAACTCGGCGGCAACGAGGAGGAACAGGCAGCGGCGTATCTCGCCGGCGGCGGCTACGGCAAACCGGTCGTCTCCCTTCTCGTCGGCAGACATGCACCGCCGGAGCGCCGCATGGGCCATGCCGGCGCCCTATCGGTAATCGGCACCGGGTCGGTGGCCCGAAAGGCCGAATTGCTCGCCGCGGCAGGAAGCATCGTGGTCTTCAACCCCGATGATGCGGTCGGTGCCATGCGTTCGGCCCTGACGGAGTCCTGATCCAACCCTCGTCGAGGCACCGTCATTTTCCACCACCGGCCCGGCGGTACGGCAGGAAGTCCTCCAACGCCTTCGGTGACCAAAGCGCCCGGCACCCATGGACCCGGGGGCTGCCCGACAGGTGCCTGGCCCCGGAGGCGTGCCCACACGGCCCCCGGATCGGCCCTTCGTGTGCGTCGCCTTGGCAGACCGCCGTCTGTTCCCGTGTGGACTCGTATCTGAACATCACGACGGCATGGACATCACTATCAATGCCGGCACTTCGGCAGGCTCCCGGGATATTGGCCAATGTTGGCTACGAAAGGAATAGAAGCGTCGATGTCATCGAGCCGGATGATCCGGGGCGATGCGAAATCCCTCCAAATTCGCCGCCTCGGACAGCCGCCCGTCGAGGCAAACAAAGTCAAGTTGTTCATTCGGCCGGCCCCGGACGATCAAGGCGGCGGCCAGGTGACCCGCATCCGCTGCCCTTAGTGGATGATGAGCCGGCAATTCGTGGGTCCTGGACTGGATTTCCGGCATGTCCGACGTTTCATTCCAGGAACGAACGCATGATCTGAACGCCGCTAGAGTGCTGCGTCGCAGGGCTCGGGAATGTCTGCTTTCTCGACAGCGACGCTCTATCGCCGATACGACCTCTGTGCGGGCCCAGGACCATGTGACGATGCCACCGTCCTCCTGCAACAGCATGCGTAGACTAGCGCTGCCGGGCTCTTCCACAAGCAAGGGGACGAGCGCAGAGGAGTCCCGGTATCTTACACTCTGTTATCGCGATCTTCGATGACGGCCGCCGAAAGACCGGCGTGCAGCCCGATCAGAGGCTTGTCAAGAATCTCGTGGGCCCGGCCATTTCCCAGGGTGAGAACCCCTTCCTTGATCAACGCATCCCAAGCCTCGCCGCCGCTGGCCACCGGAGAGGTGATCCGGGTAACCGGCGTACCTCGGTCGAGCACCTCGAATTCGCTGCCACGGCGCACCTCGCGAATATAGTGCGGCAGGTTCGCCTCAAGATCTGACATTGAAATGGAGGTCATGCCGGACCAGCAGGCGGCGAGGAGCGGCCTGGAGCCCGCTGCACCTGAATCTTGCCCCTCTGAATCCTGCACGGCTGCCGGATATTCGTCAGTTTCGGCATTCCCGGCGGCACATCCTGGTCGTACGAGGAGCCCAGGCCGTTCATCGGCTGATCAGGTCAATGGTTTTGCAAGCGGTACGGCAACCGTGGAGGATTCCACAGGAAATCCCGCGCCTGTATTGTACTGCCTTATTCTTTGATTCTGATCACGTGAGAGTCTCGACAATGAAAATTGCGCGGAATCCGGCCCAGCGCCGCTCAAGGCCGTGCCGCAAGTGAGCTCGTGGAAGGTGCCGCGCAGCTTATTGAATTCCCCTTCGCCACCACATGATCTGGACAGGCTGTCCAGGCCAGCCCCAGATCATGAATTTTCTGCCCCGTCCGATATTGAACTCCCGGCTGGAGCCGGTCTACAATCCTGCCAAATCGGTCGAGCAACAAGACTGGAAGGCAATGGCAGGCAAGTTGGGAAAAAAGAAGAACGGCAATGCACTGCGTCTGGGCAGAAGGCACTCCAAGACCGATGTGCGGACGCAATTCGCGGCGCTGTGTTACCGAAGGCGCAGGAAGAACAAGTTCGAGATCCTGCTGATAACCGGCAGGAAAAGCGGTCGCTGGAAACTTCCCAAGGGCTGGCCGGTCAACGGGCTGACCCCGGCCGAAGCGGCAATGAAGGAAGCATACGAGGAAGCTGGCGTGCTTGGGGCATGTCATGACGAGTGCATCGGTCACTACTGCTATGCCAAGTCCTTCCGCAAGCCACACAAGACCCTGCCATGCATCGTTGCCGTGTTCCCGGTCCGGTGCACGAGAATTGCCGACACCTATCCCGAGACCGGTGAGCGCAACCGGGTCTGGCTTACGCCGAAGAAAGCGACCAGACTTGTCAGCGAGCCGTCGCTGAAGTCGATACTCAAGAATTTCGATCCAGTCCGGCTCGACAATTGACGCCGGACTGATTGGCATTGGGCATGACCCCGTACTCATGGTCAAACCATGTCCCGATCGGCGGTGTGCATCCTGTGCTCGCGATCAGGCCATTGCCCGATCGGCGTGCCCGATTGATTCAGCCGAAACAGTGCACTAGATTGGTGACATGATACGATTTTCCCTCAGATGTGCGAACGACCACCATTTCGACAGCTGGTTTCAGTCGAACGCCACCTATGGCAAGCTGGACCAGGCGGGATTGCTGCACTGCCCAACATGCGGTTGCGACAGGATCGAAAAGAACCTGATGGCACCCGGAGTCCGCGGGTCGATGCCAGCCGAACCGGAAGCGACACCCGTAACGAAGAAGGAGATTCACTCCCCTTCGACGCAAGCCGAAAAGGCCCTGGTCGCGATCAGGAACTGGGTCGAGAAGAATTCCGAATATGTCGGACCCAAATTTGCCCAGGAAGCCAGGGCGATCCATGACGGCGAGTCTCCCCGGCGATCGATATTCGGCGAAGCCGGGCTCGACGAGGCAGCGGCGTTGCTGGAAGAAGGCGTTCCCGTTGCTCCCCTTCCCTGGCCAAATTCGGGAAATACCAACTAGAACCAGGCGGCCCCACCGATCGGCAATGCGTGCACGCTGCCAGTGTTGTCGATTCCGTGTTTGCAGGCCATGATACGGATCAGGTCAATGCCACTGCGCTGCCAGACACCAGACATTCCGGCGAGGTGCCGGACCAGGAAAGCGGGACCGGCTTGATGAACCGAATCGTGATGAAGTTTGGCGGCACCTCGGTCGATGGGCTCGAGCGCATACGCAATGCCGCATCGAGGGTCCAGCGCGAGGTCCAGGCGGGAAACCAGGTGATCGCGGTAGTTTCGGCAATGGCCGGAAGAACCAGTGAACTGGCCGATACCGTCAGTGCATTGTCGCCGATATTCGATGCCCGCGAGTATGATGCCGTGGTCTCGTCCGGCGAAAACGTGACCGCAGGGTTGATGGCCATTGCGCTGCAGGATCTCGGCATCCCGGCCCGCAGCTGGCAGGGATGGCAGATTCCGGTCCGGACGAATTCCGCCCATGGCGCGGCAAAGATCGAGGAGATCTGCACCGATGCCATCTGCGCCAAGTTCGACGAAGGCATGCAGGTGGCCGTCGTTGCCGGCTTCCAGGGCACGACATCCGACCAGAGGATATCGACACTTGGCCGCGGCGGTTCGGATACCAGCGCCGTTGCCCTGGCCGCGGCCTTCGACTGCCAGCGCTGCGACATCTGCACCGATGTCAGCGGCGTCTTTACGGCCGACCCGCGCCTGGTATCGACGGCCAGGCGGCTGGACCGTGTATCCTACGAGGAAATGATGGAGTTGGCATCACTCGGTGCCAAGGTGCTCCATACCAGGTCGGTCGAACTGGCCATGCACAACAATGTGCGGCTCCGGGTCATGTCCAGCTTCAGCGACGAGCCCGGAACTTCGGTGTGCAACGAGGAGGATATCATGGAAGCACGTGCGGTCTCCGGCGTGGCCCATTCAAGGAACGAGGCCAAGATCACCCTGATTTCGGTTGCCGACCGGCCCGGAATTGCCGCCACCATTTTCGGCCGGCTTGCCGATGTCGGCGTGGTTGTCGACATGATCGTGCAGAATATCTCCGAGGAGGGTCGGACCGACATTACCTTCTCCTGCCCGGTGGAGGACATATCGAAGGCGGAGCAGGCGCTGGATGAATTGCTGAATACCGGGGAGGTTCGCTACCGGGAGATGGTCAAGGATACCGAGGTCTGCAAGCTTTCGGTGGTCGGGATCGGCATGCGCTCCCAATCGGGAGTTGCGGCGAAGATGTTCAAGGCGCTGGCCGAGGAAAACATCAACATTGCCGTCATTGCCACCTCCGAGATCAAGATATCGGTCCTGGTCGGCCGAAAATACATGGAACTGGGAGTCCAGGCACTGCACGACGCGTTCGGACTGGACAAGGGCTGAGACGTGCAGGCGAATTCCGGCAAGAGGATCGACTCCAGGTCACTGCTGCTCCGGCTTCGGGAAATGCTGCGCGAGGTCACTGGCGGGCAGAGCCGGCTTGACCAGATCACCCGCATAATTGCCGATGGCATGGGGGTCGATGTCTGCACCATCTACCTCCTGCGGGATTCGCGAACGCTGGAGCTTTGTGCCACTGCCGGTCTCAGGCAGGGCAGCGTGCATGTCACCAGGTTGCGGGTTGTCGAGGGGCTGGTCGGCCGGGTGGTGCGCGACATGGCACCGGTCAACACCGCCAATGCCCCCGGAGAGCGGGATTTCAAGTTCGTCCCCGAAACCGGCGAGGAGGTGCTGGTCTCCTTCCTGGGAGTCCCCCTCCAGAGGCTGGGTGAGCCGCTGGGTGTCCTGGTTGTCCAGACGCGGGAGGAGCACGAATTTGCCGCCGAGGAAATCGTCATCCTGGAAGTTGTGGCCATGTTCCTGGCCGACATGACCGAGCTTGGCGCCTTTGTCGATGAAAGCCAGGCCATGGCGCCGCCGCATACAAGGCCGGTGGAGTTTACCGGTGGAATCGGCCAGGAAGGGCTGGCGGACGGCCATGTGCTGCTGCATGAGCCGCGGGTGGTTCTGACCAACCCGGTTGCCGATGACCCGGAACTCGAGATGGACAACCTCGAACAGGCCATCCGGACATTGCGAGGTCATGTGGACGAGATGGCGACGACCGCCAGCGTCCTGGCCGGCGAGGAACCGAGGGAAGTCATCGAGACCTACCGGCTGTTTGCCAATTCACCCGGATGGGTCGAGCGGATCAGGGAGCACATCCGGGACGGGTTGTCGGCCGGGGCCGCGGTCGAGATGGAGCAGTCGAACACGCGGGCCCGCATGGCCCAGGTCTCCGATTCCTATCTTCGCGAGCGGCTCGCCGATCTCGACGATCTCTCGAACCGGTTGCTTCGAATTCTCACCGGCCAGGGCATGGCCGACAGGGACAAGACTCCGGAAAACCCGGTGCTGGTGGCCAGGCAGCTCGGCCCCGGCGAATTGCTCGAATACGGCAGAGGCCTGAAAGGCGTAGTGCTGGAGGGTGGATCATTCGGATCGCATGCGACGATCATTGCGCGGGCGATGGCGATCCCGCTACTGATTCATGTCGAGGGGATCACCACCGAGGCGCTCAACAATGACCGCATATTTGTCGATGGCGAGAAAGGCGTCGTCCACCTGAGACCCGGCAGGGAAACCGCCGAAGCGCTGACCGGCAAAATCCAGATGCAGGCGGCACAGGCGCAGCGGTACCGGGACATCAGGGACAAGCCGGCCCGAACACGCGATGGGGAAACCATACGCATGTACATGAATGCCGGGGTCATGACCGACCTGCCAAATCTCGAGAATTCCGGCGCCGAGGGGGTGGGGCTGTTCAGGACCGAGCTTCGCTTCCTGGCGCAGCCGGCTCTTCCTGGACGCGAGGAGTTGGCCAGCCAGTATTCCGAGGTACTGGATTCGGCTCGTGGCAAGAGCGTGATCTTTCGCACCCTGGATATCGGATCCGACAAGCTGCTGCCCTATCTCAGGCCGGAGGACGAGCCGAACCCGGCCATGGGCTGGCGGGCGATTCGCATCGGCCTGGACAGGCCGGCCGTGCTGCGAATGCAATCGGAAGCGCTGATACGGGGCGCAAAGGGGCGCCCGCTGAACGTGATGTTCCCGATGGTGACCGAGCAGGATGAATTCTACACCGCCCGCGACATCTTCCTGGGAATGGTCGATCGGGAGAGGCGGCTGGGCCGACCGGTTCCGGACAGGATCAGGTTCGGCGCCATGCTCGAGACACCATCGCTGGCCTTTGCGTCCGACGGGTTTTTCTCCTCCGTGGATTTCATGTCGATCGGCGGTAATGATCTCAAGCAGTTCTTCTTTGCCGCCGACCGCGAAAACGAACGGGTTCGCCGCCAGTATGACACCCTCAATCTGAGCTACCTGTACCTGATCAGGATGATCGCCGAAAGGTGCCGGAAATCGGACACGCCGCTCAGCTATTGTGGCGAGACGGCAGGGTTGCCCCTTGAAGCGGTCTGCCTGGCAGCGTCCGGCCTGCGGACCCTCTCGATGCGCTCGACATCGATCGGCCGGGTCAAGCACCTCTTTCGCCGGATCCGGCTGGAAGATGTTCGCCAGGCGCTCGATGCCGCCCGCGCCAACAACGAACAATCGGCGCGGGAGCGGGTCGCCAACACGCTCGGCCCGGCACTCTATTTCAACCAGTAACGATCAGGCGGCCCCGGTATAGCCATGGCAGGTCCAGGCATTCCACCCGCCTGCCAGGCCTTCCCGTCGGCCCGGGCATCCGTCCAATTCAGCCAGCCCCGGCTTCCCTCCATTTGCGGACCCACCCGACAAGCCCGCCCTCGCCCGACAGATTCATGGTCAGCACCCGGCCCTGGTCGGTTGGTTGCGGAAACCGCAGGCCATGGCGCCTCTCGAAGCCGAACCTGGCGTAGTAGCCGACATCTCCGATCAGGATGACCCGCTCCCAGCCCAGTCTCCGTGCCTGGGCCAGCCCCTCGGCTATCAGCGCCGCGCCGATCCCCTCGCCCTGCCTGATCGGATGAACTGCCACCGGTCCCAGCAACAGGGCGGATTGCCCGTCCGGTTCGACCCTGACCGGCCAGAACCTGATGGTTCCGGCGATGGTCTCGAATTCATCGCGGGCAACGAGAGACAAATCGGCGACCGGATCAACCCCTTCCCGCAATCGATACGAGGAAAGTCCCGTCCGGCCCGGGCCAAAGGCAGTATCCAGCAGCACCTCGATTTCCCAGCCATCACCGGCGGTTTCCTGTTCAAGCCGCAAATCGATGCCCCGCCATGGTTGTGCTGCCAATGATGTCGTATCCCAAGGCAAATCGATCGGCAATTCCCGGCACAGCCACCCTTCCCCGGCTCCTGGAGCCCCCGGCGGCGGCCTGGCATCCCGACTTGGTCATGCTGGCAGGCAACAGGCCATTGCCGGCACCGATTGCCTGAACCCGGGCACGGCCGGATGCCGATCGCACCAACCGCATCAACCACAAGAGATGTGGCAAGCCACCTTGCGTCTCGATGACCTGTGTCATATCGCTCCGCACTCACACACGTGTTCCTTCAGAAAATTGCGCAGATTCGCGCCCATAGACATTTCGTGGCATGGTCCTGCCTGTATCGACACTGAACAAGGGATATCCACATGGCCTGGAGTGAAACCACCCGGCAGCAGGACACGCGACCCTCAAGGCGAATTGAAACCGATTTGACCGATACCGAATGGCAATTGATCGAACCGCTCCTTCCATCTGCCTCGAAAATGGGACGTCCCCGCAGCACCTGCTTGCGGGAGGCCTGGGGTGCCATCCAGTACTTGTCCAGAGGGCGGCGGGCCTCGATGCGCTGGCGAATCGACATGCCGGCCATATCGCGCAGTCTGCGTGGGAACACCGGCAAGAACCGTCCGGCTCGCGCCGGCGGACGCCCGCAACGAACGAAATTCCGCTGTCATGCAAAATCAACCGGATTTGGCGTGGGATAGTCCAGATTCCGCCCTGGAGCCAATTGAATCAGCAGGTGGGCGGCGCTACCTTCCCGGCATGGTGGATGCTGCATTCGATACTCTGGCGGTGACACGTCAGCTCAAGGCCAGAGGTTTTGATGCCGATCAGGCCGAGGCGATCACGGAGGCTGTGCGGACCGGAGTGACCGGCGGGGTGACATCGAAAGCCGATCTGGCGGAGCTGCGGGCGGATATGGCGGAGCTGCGAGCGGGTGTTGCCGAGGTTCGGACCGAGTTGCGCTGGATGAAGGCAACAGGCGGCGTGATCGTCGCCGCTCTCGTCTTGCTGGGCGTTCAGGCATACGAGACGAACGCATCGCTTGCCGAACATGGCGCCGCCATTGCCGCGATGCAAAGAGACATGGCAGAGATCAAGGCCCTGCTGGCTGCGGGCAATTAATGTCTCGTCACAGTGATTTTGGCGAGTTGGATCATGTTTCGCAAGCCTCGGACTTCGGATAGGCAGAAATTCCAATTGTTCCATCAAGTCCAGATTCTCAGCTGTGTCGGGGGGCTTGTGTTGCTGGCAATCTGTGCCAGCTTTGCCTCACGCTCCGGACGCGCGTCGGTGGTGATGATCACGAGGAGTCGGTCCCGGTCGCCGGAGACGACTCGCATGACCAGGATCTTCAGCTGATCGAGCATCCGGGTGCGGGCTACCCATCTCCTGCGTGCTGCCTTCCACCGGGTGCAGACCAGCTGGCATGCGCTCTGCATGGGGAGGGCAATCATGCCTGACATCGCCAGCACGCTGGAGTTGGTCCTGGATCCATGACAACGATGCCGAACTCGGCATCGTTGTCATTCGAGGCTCGTCTTGAACAATGGTCTCGAGCGATTTGATCCTTGCGACTGAATTGCAGTGGAGTCTCGCCCGTCGAATTCAGGAAATTCAACGCACCGGCGCGATTCGACACTCCAGTCGTGCCTGCATTTCCAGGTTGAACCGGAAATTCCAGAGCGGGCAGATTGCGGATCTCACCGCCAGCATGCGGTCGAGGGCAATCGACAGGTTCAAGCGATGCGTGCCTGAACAAATTGCGCTGCGGCGCGGCCGAAATCCCTGTGTCCTGCCTCGTCCCAGTGAACGCCGTCAACGGGCGATACTGTCACGTGGTCACCGGCGTCGAGGAACCCGCAATCCTGCCTGTGGGCGACAGCCTGCAATTCGGCCTTCAGGCCAATCTGCCGCTTCCCGGCACCTTTGAAGATGTCTCGCATGCACCCGGCGGGAGCCACCGGCGCGGGTGCGATGATCCCGACATCGAGGCCGGGCAAGCAGTGGCGGGCTTCGCAGACAAGACGTTCGAGTGAACGGGCAATCTCGGATGCCGTCACGGAAAAGATCGGCTTCAGATCATTGGTCCCCAACATCACCAGCATCAGGTTGAGCGGCTTGTGGCTCATGAGGATCGGCGGCAGAATGTCGATCCCGGATCGGCATCCGCCCTCAACCGGGTCATCATGAACGGTGGTGCGCCCGCCCAACCCCTCGGCAATGACCTGGCATTCCGGACCCAGCATCGCCGCCATCACATCCGGCCAGCGCTTGCCGTAGGGGAGCCGGTCGGCTGCATCCAACCGAACCAGCGGAATGTCGCCATGCGTGTTGCTGTCGCCGTAGCAAAGGATCGTTGTCATGTAATGGCACCCTGTTGAGGCCGTCGCGGCCCCGAAGTTCGAATTCAACTCGGCCGAATCAGCACCAAACTATATCGAGTTTTCGCAGGCAGCCTGCATCGCGAGACATACGAGTAAAGTCAAACTGTCGCCGCACGGTTATCGCATCGCACCATCACACGTCCACACGTCCGGTATACCACGGGTGGACAAGCCCATTATGCAGTTCACCTACACGTGAATTTCGGTTTGGCGCTGCAATTCACTCATTTCCTGCATCCGGAAACCAGCTCCCGAACCCCAACTCTTGTCGGGTCGCAGTGTATTTCAACAGGCAGCACCTGGTCCCGGACACGCAGGATCACAATCCATCACACCCCCTTACCAGCGCAGCACCAGCCCGACCCCGACCAGATGCTGCACACCTCCTTCGCCCGCATGACGTGCGTTCGCGCGCGGATCAACTGGAAGTTTGGCGCCGGAGAGGCTAGTCTTCTGCCGGGCCGACATGGTCATGGTGAGGGACGTGGATCGCGAGGAATTGCAGGAGACCTGTTTCGGAATTATCGGCGGGTCCGGGATCTATGATATCGACACGCTCGACGATCCCCGGTGGCAGTCGGTTGACGGCCCGTGGGGAGCCCCGTCCGACCAGATCCTGACCGGAACAATCGACGGCAGCCCGGTTGCCTTCCTTCCCCGGCACGGACGCGGCCATGTCCATTCGCCGACTTCGGTGCCGTACCGGGCCAATATCGACGCGCTGAAGCGCCTCGGGGTGACCGACATCATTTCACTGTCAGCTTGCGGGTCACTGGCCGAGGAGATGGCGCCAGGCGATTTCGTGTTCGTGGACCAGTTCGTCGATCGGACCTTTGCCCGGGAAAAGAGTTTCTTCGGGCATGGCTGCGTTGCCCATGTCTCGATGGCGTATCCGGTGTGCGGCAGGCTGGCTGCCGCATGCTGCGCCCTGGCCGGAGAGCTCGGCATCAGGTGCCATGAGGCCGGGACCTACCTGGCCATGGAGGGTCCGCAATTCTCGACGCTGGCGGAATCCCGCATGTACCGTTCGGTGCTGGGCTGCCATGTCATCGGCATGACCAACATGCCGGAGGCCAAGCTCGCCCGCGAGGCCGAGATCTGCTATGCGACGGTCGCAATGGTCACCGATTATGACAGCTGGCATCCGGGGCATGGCGAAGTCGATGTGACCTCGATCATTCGAATGCTGACCGACAATACCAGGCGGGCCAAGGGGCTGGTGGAGAGGCTTCCGGGAGTGCTGGGAGGGGAGCGCCGTCCATGCACCCAGGGTTGCGACCGGTCGCTGGATACGGCAATCCTCACTTCCGACCCCGGGCAATCGGAGCTGGCGGGCAGGCTCGATGCTATCGCCGGACGAATTCTCGGCAGTTGAGGACGGATACCGGTGGACTGGACGGGGAGCTACGGGATGACGACATGGCAGATGGCACCAGTCTGAAGGACTACATCAGGACCATCCCCGACTTTCCCAAGCCGGGAATCCAATTCCGGGATGTGACCACCCTGTTCAAGGACCCGCGCGGCCTTCGCATGGCCGTCGACCAGTTGCTCCTTCCCTATTCCGGGCAGCGGATCGACAAGGTGGCGGCGCTCGAGGCCAGGGGTTTCGTGATTGGCGGTGCCCTTGCCCACCAGATATCGGCAGGATTCGTCTTGATACGCAAGAAGGGCAAGTTACCGGGACCGGCGATTTCCGAATCCTACGAGCTTGAATATGGTGCCGAGACCATGGAGATCCATGATGACGCCATTGCCGCCGGTGAGCGGATCCTGCTGGTTGACGACCTGCTGGCAACCGGTGGAACCGCGGTGGCGGGAATTACCCTGCTCGAAAGGCTGGGGGCCGACATTGTCGGTTGTGCCTTCGTCATTGATCTTCCTGAACTTGGCGGGCGCAAGAGACTGGAATCACTTGGATATCCTGTTCATTGGCTGTGCCAGTTCGAAGGCGGCTGACCGGGACCGCCGGTGCTCCGGGACGAGAGTTCGACTGGTATGAAACCGGGGCATGGAGGATTGCGTGGTAGGTTGGCATGTCAAATTGATGCCCTGAGACCGGACCGGCAATCGTGGTGGGACGCTCCGGCGGCAAGGGGCAGCTGATGCTTCCCGGCCGGATGATGCATCGGGATCTGTCGGTCATCGACATCCTGAAACACGCCGCCGATGCCTTTCCCCATGCCGAAATCGTCTCGCGGCTGCCGGGGGGCACGCTGCACCGCCACGGCTACCCGGCGGCATACCGGCGGGCCGCAAGGCTTGCCCACGCCCTGGTCAGGCTGGGGATCGAGCCGGGCGACCGGGTTGCCACGCTCGCCTGGAACAGCTTTCGGCATTTCGAGCTCTATTACGGCATTTCCGGCATCGGCGCCGTGTGTCACACCATCAACCCGCGACTGTTCAGGGATCAGCTGGCATATATCGCCCGCCATGCCGAGGACAGCATCGTCTTCGTTGATGCCGATCTGGTTTCGGTTGCCGAAAAGCTTTCCGAGGATTGCCCCGGCATCGGCAGATTCGTCATCCTGGCGAACCGTGAGGGGATGCCGGAGACCAACCTGCCGGGATTGGCCTGCTACGAGGAGCTGATCGCCGGCGAGGATGCGGAATTCGACTGGCCGGAGGTCGACGAGCGGGCGGCAGCAGCGCTCTGCTACTCGTCGGGGACCACGGGGAGCCCGAAGGGTGTCCTCTACAGCCATCGTTCGACAGTCCTGCACGCGCTCGGCCTCGCCGCATCCTGCGTCGTTCCCTACGGGATTGGCAGCACCATCATGCCGGTGGTGCCGATGTTCCATGTGCAGGCCTGGGGGCAGGCGCATGTGGCGCCGATGACCGGCTCGGGGCTGGTGCTGCCCGGGCGCCAACTCGACGGCGCGAGCATCGTCGAGTTGATCGAGACCGAACGGGTCGCCATCGCCGTCGGGGTGCCGACCATCTGGCTCGGCCTCTTGGCCGAGTTGCGCCAGCAGGGCGCAAGGCGGATCCCGCTCGGGCATTTGATCACCGGCGGCGCCGCCGCCCCCTTGGCCATGATCAGGGAACTGGAGGAAGATTTCGGGATCAATGTCATCCAGGGCTGGGGAATGACCGAGACTGGCCCGGTTTGTGCGCTCGGTGCCGAGGGCCCGGAATTGCCTGCTGGCGGCGACGAGCGATTGGCCATGAAACTGAAACAGCGGCGGCTGTTCGGCGTGGAGTTTCGCCTGGTGGATGATGACGGGGAAGAGGTTCCTGCCGACGGCGCCAGCCGGGGCGAGCTGCAGTGCCGGGGGCACTGGATCGCCGATGGCTATTTTGGCGATGATTGCGGCGGTCCCCTCACCGCGGATGGCTGGCTGAAGACCGGCGACGTTGCCACCCTGGCCGGCGGCGGCTTGATGCAGATCAGTGACCGCACCAAGGACCTCATCAAGTCGGGTGGCGAGTGGATCAGCTCGATTGACCTGGAAGACCAGGTCATGACCCATCCCGGCGTCGCCGAGGCGGCGGCCATCGCCGTGCCCGATCGGCGCTGGCAGGAACGCCCGGCGATCATTGCCGTCGCCAGGGATGGCAGCGGGTTGCAGCCGGAGGATATTCGCCGACATTTGCACGGTCGGGTAGCAACCTGGTGGGTGCCGGAGGAGATCATCCTGGTCGGCGAGCTTCCACACACCGCAACCGGCAAGGTCTCCAAGCTTCGGCTGCGGGAGATGTACCGGAATGGAAATTTGCCAACTGGCTGACCGTCAGCGGGGGGCGGGTTGACGCATTGGCAGCGCCGCCCCCGGATTCATGATGCCGGCCGGGTCGAGGGCGTCCTTGATTCGTCGCATCATCGAGACCAGCGCCGGGTCGGCATGCGCCATGAACTCACCGACATAGAGCCTGCCGATGCCGTGTTCGGCAGAAGTCGAGCCGCCAAGGCGGCGCACGACCCGGTGGACCGCCTCCTTCACCTGCTCCCTGCCGATGGCGGTGCTGGCAAGCCCGCCAGCGGGAGGGAAGACATTGAAATGCAGGTTGCCGTCGCCGAGATGACCAAAGCAGTTGATGCGAAAATCGCCGAGTGCGGCAATTTCGGCCGCGGCCTCGTCGATGAAGCGGGCGATCGACCCTGTCGGCACCGAGAGATCATGCGATGACACCGACCCCACTTTCCGGTTCGCCTCGGGAATTGCCTCCCGGATCTTCCACAAATTCAGGCGCTGCGCCTCAGTGGCCGGGAAGGCGCCGTCCGTCACCAACGCCCGGTCGGCAGCAGCAGCGGCGGCATCGGCAAGCCGGTCGGCGGCGCCGAATTCGATGTCGCTCGACAATTCCACCAGCACCATCCAGTTCGGCCGAGACGATATGGGCCAGCTGAACCGGTCCTGCTGCTGCTCGAGAAACTCGAGCCCGACCCCGCTGATCAGCTCGAAGGCCGAGACAAGTGATTCGAACCGGTCCCGGAACAGGCCAAGCAGGCTGACCGCCGCCGCTGGCGAGGGGATGGCCAGCAATGCGGCGGCGCAGTCGGCCGGGCGGCGAAACAGCTTCAGCCGGGCGGCGGTTATGACACCGAGCGTCCCTTCCGATCCGATGAAAAGATTCCTGAGATCATAGCCGGCATTGTCCTTCCTGAGCGAGGTCAGCCCGTCCCAGATCCGTCCATCCGGCAGCACCACTTCAAGCCCGATGCACAAATCCCTGGCATTGCCGTATCTGAGTACGTGGACACCGCCGGCATTGGTGGCCAGATTGCCGCCGATCTGGCAGCTGCCCCGCGCCGCCAGCGACAGCGGGAACTGCCGGTCCACGGCCGCGGCCTCGGCATGTACATTCTCGAGGATGCAGCCAGCCTCGACGGTGATGAGGTTCTCGTCAGGGTTGATCTGGCGGATCGCCGCCAACCTTTCGAGCGACAGGATCAGCGGCGTTGGCAAATCCCGCGGCAACTGGCCACCGACGAGGCCGGTGCCGCCGCCACGGGGTATCACTGCGACCCGCAATTCGTTGCAGCGGCGGATGACCGCTGCCACCCCGGCCACCGATGCCGGCGCCAGGACCAGCGCATCCTGCCGGCCGAGCAGCCCTCTCGGATCCTCGCCATACCGTTCGGTGTCTGGAGCGGCGGCCCACCGGCCAGAAGGTGGAATTCCCCGGCCAGTTCGGGAGTCACCGGGTTGAGCTGCATGATGCTCAACCCGCCTCAACCGGCATCGGTCCTTCCGCGCCGGTCGCTACGGAGATTTGCATAGAGGACATGGTTGCGCCATCGTCCGTGAATCTGCAGGTAGCTTTGGGCCACGCCCTCGTATTTGAACCCGGTCTTTTCCAGCAGCCGGCGGGACGGCACGTTGGATGGCAGGCAGGCCGCTTCCACCCTGCTCAGGCCGATTTCCTCGAAAGCATGCCAAACCACGGCATTGATCGCCTCCTGCATGTAGCCCCGCCGGCTGAATTTCTCTCCGACCCAGTAGCCGACACTCGCCTTCTGCGCCGGACCAAGCCTGATCTGGTCAAGGGTGATTCCGCCCACCATGATCCCGTCAGCCTGCCGGACCAGCAACAGCGGCAGGCCGGTTCCGCCGGATGCCGATGATTGCGACCAGCGCACCCGTTCGGCAAAGGACGGTTTCGACAAATGGTCGTCGGTCCAGGTCGGCTCCCACGGCTCGAGAAAGCCCCGGTTTGCCCGCCGCAATTCGGACCATTGCCGGTAATCGGACTGCTTCGGCAGCCGCAATTCGAGCCGGTCGGTGAACAGGGGAAGCGGCGGTGTCGAAAGCAGCTTCATCGCATCAGCCGCGCCACCAGGGCCTCGACATCCGGAGCCTTGTCCACCTGCCCGAGCACGGCCATCGCCGCCTCGCCCTTGCCGGCAATTTCGGCGGCAAATTCCTGCACCTCGGCCAGGGTGACCGAATCGTAACGGTCGATGGTCTCGTCGATCGACTCGATCCGGCCCAATGTTGCCACCATGCCGCCCATGCGCTCGATCCGGTTCATGGCGTTTTCATTTGCCGTGACCATGCCGACCCTGATCTGGTTGCGGGCCTTCTCGACCTCGCCGGCGGTGAGTGTCTCCGCCGATTGCCGCAATTCGTCAACACAGATCTCCGCCAGGCCGGCCAACTCGTCCCGCCCGGTGCTGGCATAGATGATGAAGGTGCCGGTATCGGAACTCGGCGCCATGCTGGCGCCGATCGAGTAGCACAGGCCCCGTCTTTCCCGCGCCTCGGCAAACAGCCTCGAGGAGGAGCCGCCACCGAGGGTGATCGCCAGGATCCTGGCGGCCGGCTCCCTCGGATCGAGGAGCGGCGGCGCCTCGAATGCCAGCGCAAGATGGGCCTGCTCGATGTCCCGCTCGATCCGGATCTGCCCCGCCGAAAACCGGCTGGGCTCCGGCGGCGTCCGCTCGCCGGTCGCCGCCCGGCCAAAATGCTGTTCTGCCAGCTCCGTGACCTGCCGGTGATCCACGTCGCCGGCCGCCGCCAGGATCATTCTTCCGGCCCGGTAATGCTCGTCGACAAAGCCGCGTATGTCGGTCCGGCTGAACGCGGCAACGCGGTCGGCGGTGCCGATGATCGGCCATCCGAATGGCTGGTCCGGATAGGCGGTTCGCTGCAGCGCATCAAACAGCGCATCCGATGGCGAGTCCTCGTATTCGCCAATCTCGTTCAAGATGACGCCACGCTCGAGTTCGATATCCTCCGGGCGCAACTCCGATTCCAGGATGATGTCCGAGATCAGCTCGATGGCCAGCGGAACATCCTGGCCAAGCCCACCGGCATAATAGGAGGTGAATTCCTTGCCGGTGCAGGCATTGAGATATCCGCCGACATGCTCGATTGCCCGCGAGATCTCCAGCGCCGAACGCTTCCTGGTCCCCTTGAATGCCATGTGTTCAAGAAAATGGGCCACGCCGTTCTGGACCGCGCTTTCATGCCGGCCGCCAACCTGCACATGCACCGCCACCGCCGCCGAACGGAACCCGTCCATCCGGTCGGTGGCCACCCGCATGCCGTTGGCAAGGGATGTCAGCCGAGCGCTCATGATGACGACCGCGCGGCCACGAACGCCATGACACGCTCCGGATCATTCGGCAGGCGGTTGATCCGTTCGGGGCGCTCACCGATATCGGCCAGCGAATCGGGCAGCTCCGGCCAAATGCCGCACGCCTCCTCGACCGCTTCCGGGAACTTGGCCGGATGCGCGGTCGCCAGCGTTACCAGCGGCGCTTCCAGCGGTCGGTGCAACTCGCCGGCAACGGCAATTCCGACCGCGGTATGCGGGCATACCACGAGACCGGTCCGCTGCCTGGTCATCCGGATCGCGGCCATGGTCTGCTGCTCGGAGCAGCTTCCGCTGTGGAATATGCCCCGCAAATGGTCCAGCACATCCGCCTCGATGGTGAATCCCCCGGCCTTCAGCTGCTGCATCTTTGACCTGACCCGGCCGGCATCCCGGCCGCAGGCCTCGAACAGGACCCGCTCGAAATTGGAGCTGACCTGGATGTCCATGGACGGGCTGATCGACGCCCGTACCGGCCGGGTTTCGTAGCTGCCACCGGAAAGCGCCCGGTGCAGGATGTCATTCTGGTTGGTGGCAATGATCAGCCGGTCGATCGGCAGCCCCATCCGGCCTGCCACGTAGCCCGAATAGACATCGCCGAAATTGCCGGTCGGAACCGAAAATCCAACTTTCCGGCCCGGCGCCCCCAGGCTCACCGCCGCATGAAAGTAGTAGACGGTCTGGGCGAGAATTCGTGCCCAGTTGATCGAATTGATTGCTGCCAGCCGCATCCGGCGGCGGAATTCGTGATCGCCGAACAACGCCTTGACCAGGGCCTGGCAGTCGTCGAAATCCCCATCGATGGCAATCGCATGGACGTTCGACTCCTCGGCGGTCGTCATCTGCCGCCGCTGGATGTCGGAGACCCGGCCTTCAGGATAGAGTACGAACAGATCGACCGTATCCATGCCGCGGAAGGCCTCGATGGCCGCCGAGCCGGTATCACCGCTGGTTGCCCCGAGAATGGTCACCCGGCCCCCGCTCCGGGCCAGGGCGGCGTCAAGCATCTGCCCGACCATCTGCATGGCAAAATCCTTGAATGCCAGTGTCGGACCGTGAAACAGTTCGAGCAGGAACAGGCCATCACCTGCCTGGACCAACGGGCAACGGATTTGCCGGTCAAAGCCGCGATAGGCCCGTTCGGCGAATTCCTGCAACTCCGGTTCGGCAAAGTCGTCACCGGTAAACTGCCGCATGATCGCCACCGCGACATCCTCGTAGCGCCGGCCGGAGAGATCGGAGATCGCCGCCGCATCCAGCTGCGGCCAGCGATCCGGGACGAACAGGCCGCCATCCTCGGCCAGTCCGGTCATCATGGCGTCGATGAAACCGCGGCTGGCCGCCTCTCCCCTGGTTGAAACATACCGGATGTCAGACACTGCCCTTCCCCTTCAGGATTTCGGCTCCCGCCTGATACGCCAAAGCCAGAATGCTGTCATCCCCGCCCAGGCAACGGCCATGGCGAACCAGGTGACGGCATATTGCAGGTGGTTGTTGGGAATATCGGCGCTGGCCACCGGCCAGGGCTGCAGGTAGTCCGGTCGGACACTGAGCTGACGGGCAACGATCATCACCGGCTCGGTTTCCAGTACCTCCGCCATTTGCGGCACCCTCCTTGCAAACCAAATCTTGCCATCCGGCTCCGGGGTGAACAGGCGGTCATGCTCCCGCGGCCAGTGAAGATTGCCCGAGACCTCCACCCGGGTCTGCGCCCGCGGCTCGTCGCGGAATCGCTCGGCGATGAATCCCAAATCCACGAGCACGAACCTGCCTTCGGTCGCAAATGCACTGATCAGCCGGTATCCCGGGCCAAATCCCTTGCGGCTGGTCAGGACATGGATCTCTTCGCCCGCCAGATGGCCGGCAGCACTCACCGCAAGATAGTTGTGCCGGTCGGCGGACGGGCTGGCAGGAAGCCCGGAAGGCGAGCCGTGAATGCGGGCATCCATCTCGGCTAGCACAGCCCGCTTCCATTCAAGGCGCTGCAACTGCCAGACACCGAGGGAGACCAGGACCGCCACCCCCCCGAGGCCGAGAATCACCGCGAAGGCAAGGCTGCGCACCGACAGTCCCCGATTTGTCATGGCGATTGCGGCAGCACCCTGCCAGCCGGTTGGCAGGGAGTCACCCTCCCCAGATATAGACCGCGGCAAACAGGAACAGCCAGACCACGTCCACGAAGTGCCAGTACCAGGCGGCGGCCTCGAACCCGACATGCGATTCCGGGGTGAAATGTCCCCTGAGGGCCCGCATCAGGCAGACGAAAAGGAAGATCGTGCCGATGATGACGTGGGCACCGTGGAACCCGGTCGCCATGAAGAAGGTGGCGCCATAGATATTGCCCGAATATCCGAAGGCGGCATGGCCGTATTCATAGGCCTGGAGACCGGTGAATGCCACGCCGAGCAGGATGGCGATGACCAGCCCGTTCACCAAATCCTTGCGGTTGTTCTCATGGGCAATGGCGTGGTGCGCCCAGGTCGCCGCTGCACCGGATGCCAGCAGGATGAGGGTGTTGATCAATGGCAAATGCCAGGGATCGAAGGTCTCGATTCCGACCGGGGGCCAAACTCCGCCTGTCCCCTCCTCCATCGGGTACATGGCATGCTTGAAGAAATTCCAGAACCACACCGAAAAGAACATGATCTCCGACATGACGAACAAGATGAAGCCGTAGCGAAGTCCGATCTGCACCACCGGCGTATGGTCGCCGGTTTGCGATTCTGTGATCACGTCCGACCACCACGCCACCATGGTGTAGGCCACAAGCACAAACCCGATCAGCAGTATCCAGGGGCCGTAATCGTGAAAGAACAGTACCGCACCGAACAGCATGGTGAAGCCGCCTATGGCGCCGATGAAGGGCCAGACCGACGGGTTCAGAATGTGATAGTCATGATTTTTTTCGTGCGCCATGCTCAAAGGTCCTGACTGGTTGCTTGTTGGCCGGGCTCCAGTTGCGCCAGATTGGCAGGGTCCTGAATACCCGGACCCTCAACCCGATGGAAGGTGTATGACAGGATTATGACTCCCAGATCGCGTGTCTCGGCATCGTCGACAATTCCGGGATCGACAAAGAAGCTGACCGGCATTTCGACCCGCTCTCCCGGCATCAGCAGCTGCTCCTCGAAGCAGAAACAGTCGATCTTGGTGAAATACGCCCCGACCGAATACGGGTAGACATTGTAGCTCGCAGATCCGGCCACCGGTGAATTGGTCGGATTATGTGCCTCGTAGAAGGCCAGGTTCTGCTCGCCGACCCTGGTCTCGATCGCACGCTCCAGAGGGCGGAATGTCCACGGCATGTCGCTGGACAGCGAGGCGTCGAACCGGACCGTGATCACTTGGTCCAGCACGGTATCCCCGGCCGTCTCGGCAACCAGCGGGGTGCCGCCGAAACCGGTCACCCGGCAGAACCAGTCATAGAGCGGAACCGACGCCCAGGCTGCGCCGCCCATCACCCCGACCACGGCCAGGAGGGACAGGAGCGACTTCCGATTCCGACGGGTAATCGGCATCGGCCTGCCCCGAAACTCGGCCATTATCGGCCTGTTCCGGCGCTCAACCGTCATCGGCCTGCTCCAGCAGCGATGGGCGGATCATGTGATCAAAGGCCTCCATCAACTGGCCGCTGGACAGCTTCACCACCGAAATCGCGAACACAAGCAGCACGAAGCCGGCAAGGGCGCCGCCAACCACCAGGTTGCGCCGTCCCCTCCTGGCATGAAGTTCGTGCTGGCGGGTAATCGGCATCAAGTCACACCAGATGCGGCCAGGAGAAATACCCGGCCAGGACAGGCCGCAGGGCGGCATCGGCCGCCAGGGCGGCGAAAATGGCAAACAGGTAGACCAGCGACACCCTGAACATCCGCCTCTCCGCCTTCCAGCCATCCATCTCGGACTGCCGGTCATTACTCTTCAACAGCACCCATCCAGCCTGCAGGAAGGCAAGATTGCAGATGACGGCAGCGGCCATGGTGACCGGCCCGCCTGCCTCGCTGACCGCCAGCAACAGGCTCACCGGCACCAGTGCCAGGCTGTAGGCGAATACCTGCAACCGGGTGGCCCGGCTGCCCCTGGCAACCGTCAGCATCGGGATGTCGGCTTTGCGGTAGTCGTCACCGACAAACAACGCCAGCGCCCAGAAATGCGGCGGTGTCCAGACGAAGATCAGCAGGAACATCAGCAGCGCCGGCACCTCGACGCCGCCGGTGACCACCGACCAACCGATGACCGGCGGCAACGCGCCAGCAGCGCCGCCGATGACGATGTTCTGCGGCGTGCGCCGTTTCAGCAGCATGGTGTAGATCACCGCATAGAAAAATATGGCAAAGGCCAACAGACCGGCAGCCACGAGGTTGGCCGTCAGCCCCAACATGATCACCGAGAGTCCCGAGAGCCAGGCGCCCAGCATCAGCGCGTCGCCACGCTCGACCCTGCCGGAAGGTATGGGGCGATTCCTGGTCCTGCGCATCAACCGGTCGATATCGGCATCCCACCACATGTTCAGGGCGCCGGACGCCCCGGCCCCAATGGCAATGAACAGGATGGATGCCACGGCAATGACCGGATGAATACTGCCCGGAGCCGCGATCATGGCGACGGCCGCAGTGAAAACGGCCAGCGACATGACCCGCGGCTTCAGCAGATCGATGCAGTCACTGATCTCCGCGTCGGGCGTCAGCTTGCCGGCAACAATGTCAACCAATGATCTTCATCCGGTGTCGATACCTCGGGCCGCCCGCAAGACCGCCTATCGGGATGCAATCCTGACCGTCTCCGGCGGCGGCAGCGATGCGTATTCCTCCACCGCGTCATCCAGCCACTTTTCGTAGGTGGCCTGGTCGACCACCTTTACCGTGACCGGCATGTAGGTATGGTCCTTGCCGCACAACTCCGAACACTGGCCGAAATAGATGCCCTCCTCTTCCGCCTTGAACCAGAGGCCGGCCAGCCGGCCCGGAACACCATCCTGCTTGACGCCGAATGACGGAACCGTCCAGGCATGAATCACGTCGGATGCGGTCACGTAGACGACCACGGTCTTGTCGACCGGAATCACCACCGCGGTATCGGTTGCCAACAGCCATTCATCCTGCGAATAGCCGAATTCCTCGAGCTGGTCCCGCTCCAGCATGAAGCTGTCGAAGCTGATCTCGTGGTCGGGATATTCATATGTCCAGTACCACTGGTTGCCGGTCGCCTTGATGGTGACGTCGGCTTCGGGAATCGTCTGCTGCTTGAACAGCACCGGCAGCGAGATGGCGCCGATGCCAACCAGGATGACAATCGGAACCACCGTCCAGACAATCTCGACCGGGGTGTTGTGCGTGAAGCTGGCCGGAGTCGGATTGCTGCGGCTGTTGTAGCGAAGGATGATGATCAGCAGCAGCCCGACAACCACGGCGCAGATCACCGAAATGATATAGAGCAGGATATTGTCCAGCCAGACGATGTCGCGCGCCACCTCGGTCACTGCCTTCTGGAATTCCCAGCTTCCCGGGTCCGGGCGACCGATGATTTCGAGGTCCTTCGTGACATCTGCGCCGTATGCGGAGCCGGCAAACGCCGACACTCCCAACAGGGCAGGAAGGAATATCCTGTCTACAAGCATGCACCTTGCTCCAGCCACCAGACTCCGCACGGCCTTTACTGCCATGCACGGGCCTTCATCAACCATGTTGTTTTCGACGCCTGCAAATCATATTAGTCTGCAATTCACAAGCAGAAGCCAAGCCTGTCTGGCAGGGTTTGGAATGCGCCTTGCGGGAAGAACATGGCTAAACAACCGGCTGCCTTCGCACCATTCGAGGATTCGCTCGACCGTGGCAAATCGCTGCAGATTCTCCGGGACGCATCCGCCGGCTCGGATGACTGCGAACTCTTCCTCGAGCGAGCCAGGTCGGAGCAGCTGGTCCTCGACGATCAGCGCCTGAAAAATGCGAGTTACAACGAGCGCTCGGGGTTCGGGTTGCGGGCCGTTGTCGGCGAGGTCGCCGGCTATGCCCATTCCAGCGTGATCGACCAGGTCGCGCTCGGCGACGCCGCCGACACGGTCCGCCATGCCGTCAGGAGCGGCGGCGGAACATTGTCGCCGGCACCGGAACCGGCGACGACAAGCCGTTACCGGCCGGTTGACCCCTCATCCGGTTCGACCTTCCCGGACAAGGTCGAATTGCTGCGGGATATCGATGCCTACCTGCGATCTTCCGACAACCGGGTCGTGCAGGCCACGGCAAGCCTTTCCTCCTCGCTGCAGGAGGTGATCATCCTGCGTCCAGATGGCACGCTGCTGTCGGATACCAGGCCGATGTCCCGGTTGAACCTGTCCGTCATCCTCGAGCAGGATGGCAGGAGGGAGACCGGCCAGGCCGGGGCTGGCGGTCGGCACGGGCCGGGCAGGCTGACCCGGAACGGTAACTGGAAGGCATTGGCCGACGAGGCATTGCGCATCGCCAGGGTCGGCCTGACTGCAGAACCTGCCCCGGCTGGCGAGCTGGAAGTTGTGCTCGGACCAGGTTGGCCCGGCATCCTGCTGCACGAGGCCATCGGGCACGGTCTCGAGGGCGATTTCAACCGCAAGCGGACTTCGGCATTCTCGGGATTGCTGGGCAAGCGGGTCGCGGCGCCCGGCGTCACGGTTCTGGATGATGGCACCATGGCGGAGTCACGCGGATCGGTGACCATCGACGACGAAGGAACGCCGGGACAAAAGACAACGCTGATCGAGGACGGGATCCTGGTCCGCTACATGCAGGATCGACAGAATGCCCGACTGATGAAATCGGCGCCAACCGGGAACGGCCGCCGTGAATCCTACGCCCATTGCCCCATGCCGCGGATGACCAACACCTACATGCTGGGCGGTGACGGCAGTCCGGAGGACATCGTTGCCGGCATGAAGGACGGAATTCATGCGGTCGGGTTCGGTGGCGGCCAGGTTGACATCACCAATGGCAAATTCGTGTTTTCCTGTACCGAGGCCTACCGGGTCAGAAACGGCAAGATCGGCGCACCGCTCAAGGGGGCAACGCTGATCGGCGATGGCGCCAGCGTCCTGAAGAAGATCCGGGCCACCGGCAACGACATGCGGCTGGATCCGGGGATTGGCAGTTGCGGCAAGAATGGCCAATGGGTGCCGGTCGGCGTCGGCCTGCCGACCGTGCTCATCGGCGGGCTGACAGTCGGGGGCGCCGGCATCTGAGACCGGCCCGGTTGCCGGTCGTACATGCTTCCGGATATTCGGACATGCTCCGGAAGCGGAGGCTGCTGAATGCTGCAGATACTGATGGGTGCGATGAGCGCCACCTCCTTTGGGGTGGCGGATTTCATGGCCAGCCACTCCTCGCGCCGTCTTGGCGCCAGGAGCGCCCTCACCGGCATGCTGCTGGTCAGCACCGCGGTGATCAGCCTGTTCGTGGTCTTCAGCCCGGCCACCGACGGGCTTGCCGTCGGCCGACCGTGGATTGCCTGCCTGCACGGGGTGGCAATGGCCGCCGCCCTGCTGCTGTTTTTCCGCGCCATGGAACTTGGCCCGGTCTCGGTGGCAGCACCGATCGTTGCCTCCCACCCGTTATTCATCATGGGATTTGCCCTTGCCACCGGCTCGCGCCCAAGCGCCGTGCAGCTGGCGGCCATGCTGCTGATCGTGGCCGGCCTGATGGTCGTTGCCGCCGGCAATCGCAAACCCGCCATCGTCCTGCACGCCGGCGCCTTTCGCTCGCCACGCGGCGCACTCGCCCTCGCGCTTGCGGCCAGCGTCATCTATGCAATCGCCATCGTGTCGGCCCAGCAGGCAGTCCGCTGGTCGGATGATTTGGCCGTTCTCTGGCTCGGCCGGGTCTCCGGCCTCGCGTTCCTCCTCGTCTGTGCTGGCCTGGCGCGTTCGGTGCCGCGGCTGCCGCCCCGTTGGTGGCCATTCCTTGCGGCCCACGGCCTGCTCGATTCTGCTGGATTGCTGTTCCTGCTCATGGGCAGCACCGGCCAGCTCGACGAGGTCACCGCCGTGGTCGCCTCGACCTTCACCATGGTTACCGTGCTTCTTGCCCGGCTGTTCTATGGCGAGCAGGTCTCGCCCCGACAATTGTCGGGGATCCTGGCAATCTTCGGCGGCGTTGCCCTGCTGTCGGCCGGGCTCTGACTTCCAACCGGGCAGCAGGGACCCCCTTGCCGCCCGGCACGGGGACCGACGGCAAGCCGGGCTCGTGACCCTCGACCCTCCATCGGTTCCTTCGTGAACAATGCGGCACCCGCGGAGACGGTTGTCATTCATTTTCATCCGGCTATTCTAGATGGGTTCGTCAGATCGCGATGGGAAAATGAACCGGCTCTGTCATTCATTGCGGCGGCATTCGATCGCAAATGCCATCCAATCAATTTGCCTGCTTCTGGCAATCTTGACCCCAGGGGCGACCCGGGCGGACCAGCTGGACGGAATTCGGCCTGAATTCGTCATCGAAGGGGAAGAAATCAGGCGAACCGGCATCGCCGATGTCTTCAGTCTCCTGGTGAACAGGGGCGGCTCCAACATTCACGGCATTGGACGGCCCGGTGTGCTTGATCCCTTCTTCACTGTGTTTCTGATCAACGGCCGACCTATCCCGACTGTCTCATCCACCTACACCCTGGAGTCGTTGCCTGTCTCGGCAATTGAGCGCATCGAAGTCTACGGCTCGAGCCGCGCAACATCGATTGGCGAGGATGCAATCGGCGGTGCAGTGAATATTATCCTGCGGCGGGATTTTGAAGGCACGGAGTTCCGAACGGGCGTTCTTCGACCCCGGGCCGATGGAGGAGATTCAGACCATGCCAGCCTCACCTGGGGCGGGCCGGTCGGCGAGGGGCATATGGTGGTCGGGCTGGACATCCTGAGGCACGGGGAGATCCGGGATGCCGATCGCGACTTCGGCCGCGCCTCCTACGACCCGGACGCCCCAACCGAATTCAGCAAGACCTCTGGTGTGTCATTTGCCGGAAACACCGTGTTCTACCTCGGTGGTGACCCGATTGGCCGGCATGCAGCCACGTTGGGAGCCTGCGAGGGAGAAGGGTACGTCCGTATCCTTGACCCCGTGGGCTATGTCGGCGAGGGGTGTGGCTTTGCCTATGCCGACGTTACCTGGCACACCAGTCGCTTCGAGAGAAACGCGGCCCATGTCAGCCTGGATCATCCGTTCGGCGACAATTCGGAAATCTATGTCGAGGCACGACATGCATGGTCCAAGTCCCGGCAGGTCCTGGCCCCCACGCCCAGCCTCCTCACGTTCATTTTCCCCAGCGAGGGGTTCAAGCAACTGGACAGTCACTTGCAGCTTAGTCCAGGAGCGCCGGACAACAGGTTTGGTTTCATGTTTCTCGGGCACCGGTTTGTCGGCCATGGAAACCGGGTCTGGAAATGGAGCCTCAAGGAGACTGACCTGACGGTAGGAGTGCGAAGCCAGCTTGACTCGGGAGTCGAACTGGACAGCTATGTCAGGACGTATCGCCACGATGCCGACGAGGTCGGCAATGCCTTCGTCGACCGCGAGAAAATTCATGAATTTGTCGAAAGCAGGGCATACAGCCTCGCCGAACCGACGCAGGCGTCGGCAGAAGTCCTGGCCGACAGCACCGTGACGCAGAACCGGACAGGCTCCATCAGGCGGCGGTCCGCCGGGCTTGCGTTGAGCGGGGCCGGAGAAATTGTTCCGGGTCGGGATGTGCAATGGCGGCTGGGCGTCGAGGTCGAGCACCGCACGCTGGTCAACCTATTCGACAACCGGGGACGGACAGACCTGACCGGCAGAATTGTCACGCTGGCTGGCAACTCGGTCGAGGGAACCCGATATCGCCGCACTGGTTACTCGGAAGTCGAATTCCCGGTCACCGAACGGTGGGATGTCATCCTTGGTGCCCGGCTGAGCGACTACAATGATGTCGGAGATGCCGGACACCGGGAGATTGCAAGCAGGTTTCGGGTCAATGACAAATTGACGCTGCGGGGCTCGCTGAGCGCCGGTGAACGCGCGCCGTCCCTCTATGCGGTAAACGCCCGCGAGGAGGAGTTCCACGCCCATGCCGAATTGCCGAATGGAGAGGAAGCCGAGGTCACCGTCAGGACGCGGGGCAATCCGAACATCCGACCCTATGATACCGAGGCCATCAACCTCGGTTTTGCCGCCAGCGCAGGTCCAGCCGATATCAGCATCGACTGGTTCAGGATCGACCAGTCCGGAAGCCCTGTGGTCCCGACCGCGCAATCGGTCATCAACCGGTCCCTGTCGGGCGAAGGACTCCCTGACGACATCAAGATCGACAGTGATCATGGCCATAGGGGAGTTCCTCACTACGAACTGGACGTTCCCTGGGTCAATCTCGAAGACAAGACAAGGTCGGGAATTGATGCCAGACTTGCCACCGGGTGGAAGACGGGGTCCATCGACTGGTCATTGGATACCCGTTGGCTCTACGTCGACAAGGCACGAAGCACCGTGTTCGGCAAGGAGAAGGATGACCCGCTCACCCCCCGAAACCGGGTTCACAACCTGGTTCGGGCAGGGAGGGGAAATCTGAGCGCCGACTGGAGCTTCAACTATGTCTCCGGATACAGGGATGACCATGAGGATGACAGCTATCCATCCTGGAAGGGCCACGACATTTCGCTGAACTGGAAGCGGGCATTCGGCAATGAAGGGGTCGAGTTCACCGCCGGAATGCTCAACGTGACCGATGAGGGGCCGCCGGTCCTGCCCACGGCACCCGATCACCACGTCTCGTCGCTCGACACCTATCTTGGACGATCACTGTTCGTGACGACCAGCATCACCTGGTAGCTTTCGAAGACGACGGTTGACGGGTGATTGCGTCCTCGCAACCATTCCCTGGCCGCCATCGGCGATGCAGGAATGCTGTTCCCACGAAAAACCGCTTCCGCTTTCGGCCAGCGGCATTGACACCATTTGTAATCTGCCGGATTGACACCACTTCAGTCTGATTACTTCCTTGCCGTGAGCGTCCCACATGCCCGTTGTCATTGTCGAGTCACCTGCAAAAGCCCGGACGATTGAACGATATTTGGGACCTGGCTACCGGGTTCTGGCATCGTTTGGTCATATCCGCGACCTTCCGGAGAAGAACGGATCGGTGGACCCGGACCACGAGTTTTCCATGCAGTGGATGCTCCAGGCCAAGGCAAAGGACCGGGTCAAGGCCATTGCGGATGCGCTCAAATCCGACCCGGAGCTGGTGCTTGCCACCGACCCGGACCGGGAGGGCGAGGCGATCAGCTGGCATGTCCAGGAGGTTCTGTCCAACCGCCGCGGCGTCAAGATCGAGGGCGAGGCCAAGCGGGTCGTCTTTAACGCCGTCACCAAGTCTGCCGTGCTGGATGCCATGCAGAATCCGAGACGCGTGGACATGCGGCTGGTCGATGCCTACCTGGCAAGGCGCGCCCTTGACTACCTGGTCGGCTATACCCTGTCTCCGGTGCTGTGGAAGAAACTACCCGGCGCCCGCTCGGCTGGCCGGGTTCAGTCGGTCTGCGTTCGCCTGATCGTCGAGCGGGAATCCGAGATCGAGGCGTTTCAGGCCAGGGAGTACTGGAGCATTATTGCCAGGGTCGAGACCGAAAAAGGCGAGGCGTATTTTGCCAGGCTCTCAATCCTCGATGGCAAGAAACTCGGCGAGCACGACATTGCGACCGGCGACGAGGCGAATGAAGCTGTTGACAGGGTGCTGAATTCCCGGTTTCGCCTGGACAGCCAGGACAGCACGACCCGCACCCGCACCCCCCCTGCCCCGTTCGTAACCGCCACGTTGCAGCAGGATGCCAGCTCGCGGCTTCGATCGAATCCCCGCAAGACCATGCGGACTGCGCAGAAACTCTACGAGGCAGGACTCATTACCTACATGCGCACCGATGGCATCGAGATGGCCCCCGAGGCACTCGCCGCGGTCCGCCGGGAAATCGGCGATCGCTTCGGTGCCGACTACCTGCCCGCAAAGCCCCGCCATTTCAGGAACAAGGCCAAGAATGCCCAGGAGGCGCATGAGTGCATTCGCCCCACCAACCTCTCGCTGGATGCGTCGGGGCTGAAGATCGGCGATGCCGACCAGCGGCAACTCTACGACTTGATCTGGAAACGGACGGTGGCCAGCCAGATGAATCCGGCGCGTATCCTGCAGACCACCTGCAACCTCCTGTCGGAGGATGGGAAGACCGGCCTCAGGGCCGTCGGCAATGTCCTGCAATTCGATGGATACCGGAAACTCTACCAGGAAAGCGGCCAAGCGAAGGCAGGTGCAAGATCCCGGTCCGGAAATGGCAGTGGTTCCGGCGAGCCGGAGGAGCAGGACGGCAAGAATGCCGAGTTGCCGGTGATGTCCGAGGGCGACAGGATGGCGGTCCCGAGCGCTCAGCCAAGACAGCATTTTACCAAGCCGCCGCCGAGATTTACCGAGGCCTCGCTGGTCAAGAAGATGGTCGAACTCGGGATCGGTCGACCATCGACATATTCCTCGATCGTGGCCACCATCCAGGACCGCGGCTATGTCCGGCAGGAGAAAGGCAGCCTGCATCCGCAGGGGATCGGCCGGATGCTGAACAGCTTCCTTGTTACTTATTTCGGTCGATATGTCGGCTACGAGTTCACTGCCGGTCTTGAGCAGGAGCTCGATGATGTATCGGCCGGACGGAAGGACCGGCTTGATGTCCTGGACCGGTTCTGGCGGGATTTCACCGCGGCAATCGACGATACCAGCGACCTGCGGATCGGCGCAGTCCTTGACCAACTGACCGCAATCCTGGTGCCGCAGCTGATGCCCGATGCTGCCGCCGATGACGGCGGCCGGACTTGTCCGCATTGCGGGAATGGCCGCATCCGGTTGCGCACCAGCCGCAAGGCGGGCGCATTCCTCGGCTGTTCAAACTACCCGGAATGCGAGTTTGTCCGCTCTATTGATGGCGGTTCCGAAATCGAGCAGGGCGATGTTCCGGCGCGGCGTGAGCTCGGCATCGATCCCGAAACCGGACTGACGGTCACGGCGAGGGTTGGCCGGTTCGGGCCCTATCTGCAACTCGGGGAGGCAAAGGGGGCAAAGGACAAGCCAAAACGCTCCAGCATCCCCAAGGGATTCGATGACTCGGACATCACCCTTGAAACTGCCCTGGCGCTGTTGGCGCTACCGCGCAAGGTCGGCGAACATCCGGACGATGGCGCCGCGGTCGAGGTCGGGATCAACCGGATCGGGCCGTATGTGCGCCATGGCAGCCAATACGCCACCCTTACCGATCCGGCCGAACTGTTCACGCTGGGAATGAACCGGGCAATCGAATTGCTGGCGAGCAGCAAGCGGGGATCGCGTGGCCGCACTGCGCAGCGGGCGATCGCTGAACTCGGCGAACATCCCGGCAAGGGCGGCGCCGTCCGGGTCCTCGACGGACGCTACGGTCCCTACATCAAGTGGAACCGCGTCAACGCCTCCATCCCCTCCGGCACCGACCCGGCCTCGCTTTCGCTGGAGCAGGCGGTGCAGCTGATTGCCGCCAAGCAGAAGGCCCGGTCATGATCGATCGGCTCAACCATGTGGCGATCGCGGTTCCCGATCTCGGCCGGGCGGTGGAGACCTGCCGCAACGCCTTCGGCGCCACCGTGTCCGAGCCAAAACCGATGCCCGAGCACGGCGTCACCGTGGCCTTTGTCGAGCTCACCAATACCCGCATCGAGTTGATGGAGCCTCTTGGTAATTCCAGCCCGATAGCGGATTTCCTGAAGCGCAACCCTTCCGGCGGGATTCACCACATCTGCTGCGAGACCCCCGACATTGCCGAGGCTGCGCAGCAGGCCGGAAGGCACGGGCGAATTCTCGGGGATGGCAAGCCGAAGATCGGTGCCCATGGCAAGCCGGTGCTGTTCCTGCACCCCCGTGACTTCCTCGGAACGCTGTTTGAATTCGAGGAATCGTAAGCGATGTCGATCGGTGCGGCGCTGGTTCTCTACGCGGTCATCTGGTTCTTGTGCCTGTTCGTTGCGCTTCCCTTCAGGATCAGATCCCAGATCGATGACGGCAAGGTCGTGCCCGGAACGCCGCCATCGGCGCCTGTCGATCCCGGCCTCAAGATCAAGGTCAAGTGGACAACGATTGCCGCCACACTGATCTGGCTGCCGACTGCCGGCATCATCGCCTCCGGCTGGATCACCATCGAAGCCATCGACATCTTCAATCGCTGGGGCGACGGCAGCTACGGTTGATCCCCCACCTACCCCGGTCCACCCGCCGGAAATTCGGAACAGCAAGGCGCGGCCATGACCAGGGGGCGTCCACATACGGGAGATGTGCAGGTGGTGACACCAGGGCGAGAGCTTCCTTGCCGGAATCGAGGCGCGCATGAAGGTGGCTTTGCTTGGGACCCGGCGGCAGCCGGGCCAGCCACAGAGCCGGCGTTGCGTCGCACCCACTTGGATGCGGTCAATCAGGCCAGGCTCGTCGGAAGGCTCCAAATCGCCCTGGCAATCAAGGCCCAGACCAAGGCCCGGCGGTCCTGCCGTGGCCGGCCTGGGTTTGCCGGCGAAACATTCGACCTCGGCCAGTTCAGGTGCCTGGTCCAGGCGCCGGTGCTTCTCCAGGAGAGGGCCGACCTATTTGGCTCTGCATCCCGCTGCATCGAGATACGCGTCCAAACTCGCGTTCTGATTACCTTCAAAGCGATCTTGCAGCTTTGGCGCCCGGTGACTCTATCCCTTGCCACCTCTTCGACGAGCGCCATTGGGATATGGCGCCAGGTGACGGGTTTCGGCGCACTTCTCGATGCCAACATTCTCTATCCCGCACCGATGCGGGATATTTTTCTGCAATTGGCGGTTGAAGATCATATCCGCGCGAAGTGGACCGCTGACATCCATGGGGAATGGATCAATGCCCTGCGCGACGAGGGGTCCTTCGTTGATCATGCAGGAGCATCACTTCTCCGAAGGGAAGGCAGGAGCCTCGGTCCAGAACGGAACGCAGCCAGGGTCTGGCCCGGGTGGCAGGCCACTACGACTACGACGAGCGCCCCTCGGCGATGTTCTTGCCGATTTCGTAGCCATGCAAGGCGCTGGGAAAATGCCGGATCGGCACACCGTCGATGACACTTTCAGCAGTGACCGTCTTCGTCGTGGCCCCCACGGGAATGCCGTTCTCAAGGTTGCGTCTGGCAAATTCAATCAACCCGCGCAGTTCGCCCGGCTGATCGGTGGCATAGCGATCTGACCACTTGATTTCGTGGGCCCAACTTGGCTTGAGACTCCCCGGGTCGACTCGGACAAGATCGACTTCCAGTTCCGCCCGCCCCTTCCTCCACCGGGCATAGTGGAGGTTCCTCATCTGGTCGGAGTGGAGCCACTGGGAAAAAATCGCCGTCTCCACCATTGCTCCCATGACATTATCCCCGTCGGAAATTTTCGCAAACAGCGCCGAGCGCATTGATGGGTTGGTCAGGTAGGCCTTGAAATTGCGCATGCGCCGGAACGTCCTGCCGGTATCATCAACTCGGCGGACACGAACAATCAGGAAGGCGGCCTCAAGGTAGTCGAGATACCTTGTAATCGTGTTCTTTGCCGCACCCGAGCTTTGCGCCAGGCCGTCGAGGCTGATCTCCTGCCCCGAGTGATAGGCGATGGTTGTCAAGCACCGGTTCAACTCCGGCGTGTCCTGGATTCCGTAAAGGCTGGGCAGGTCACGCAGCAGGACTTTGTCGATGATATCGCGGCCAAGGTAGCGTCGCACCTCGGCTTGGATGCGCTCGTTCAGAACGGCTTCCGGGTAGCCGCCAAAGTTCAGATAGTGGATGAACTCCTCGTTCAACCGGTCGATATCGGGTGTGGCAAACCGCAGGGTCGCTCCCGATGGGGCTGCCTCGACCAGGTCGGATTCCAGCCCGCGAAAATCCAGGAACTCCGCGAAGGTCAAGGGTGGGAGCAAGAAGTCGGTGAAACGACCCGCACCCGACTCCCGACTTTTCAGCCGCAGCGCCGCCGCTGAAGACCCCGAGGCGACAAACCTGGTGTTCGGGCACTGATCTGTCAGCACCTTGAGATGCACTTCCCAGTCCTTGAGATGCTGGATTTCGTCAAAGACGATGATTCGCCGCCTGTGTGGGTCCTGATTTGCAACCTCCTCGAACAAGTCAACCAGGTGCGATAGCGGCATGCCGCTGAAGAGCGGCGTGTCTATGGAGACGAACATGATGTTCTGGCCGTCAAATCCTTGCGAAATCGCCCGGTTGATCACCTGGCGCAGCATGACAGTTTTGCCCACGCGGCGCGGCCCCATGAGTATAGTCGAGCGGCGCACTGACCAGTCAAGCGCAAGCGCGGCGAAAGGTGCAAAAAATGCCCGCGTCTTCTCGGTCGGGGCCCGGGACACCCTGTAGTCAGCATCCCACCACGGGTTGTCCCTGCGCAAACTCTTCAGAATGTCAGCTCTGGATATATCAAGCATGTTTCTTTAGTATCACTTCTCTGATCTTACTGCAACATCGGCTTCAAGAGACTGATTTGTATCAGCAATTCTTGTTACGTTTGCCTGAAGATACCCCCTTTCTGGTGTTGCTGACCTCGTGTCCCTGACCATTGGGCCGGTGCCACGGCGGGACGTGGTGTGGTTGGCGAGGCCTGCCGGGCGACAATCTGGATGAGAATGGCGTGTTTCGCCTGGTTGGTTGATGTCGGCCGTTCCGGGGTACCGCCAGTTCGCCGGAGATGTGCAGGAGGTTGGGTGGTTTGCCGAAGCTGATTTGGCAGCATCGGATTTGCTCAAATGCCGGTTCGGATTCTGCATTTGTTATCCGCTTTGGCTGGAGGGGGTGACTCCGATTGCTTGTATCCTTGCTATGGGGGATTGCATTGACTAGGTTTCACCTCGCAGCCCCGATGGAGCGGAGATGACCGAGTTTGAATTGCGGAACGACGCGGCACATGAAGCCTGGGAGATGGACCGGCGGCACTGCCTGCATCCGTTTCATGACTTTGCCAGCTTTGACGATGACGGGGCGCTGATTGTATCCCGCGGGTCCGGTAGCGAGGTGACCGATGCCAGGGGGACGACCTATCTCGACGCCATCGGCGGGCTGTGGTGCACCAATATCGGCCTGGGCCGCGAGGAAATGGCCGAGGCCATTGCCGACCAGGTCCGGAAACTTGCCTACACCTCGACCTTTACCGACATGACCAATGAGCCGGCAGCACAATTGTCGGCGAAACTGGCCGAGCTGGCCCCGGGAGATCTGAACCGGGTGCATTTTGCAACCGGCGGTTCGACCGCCGTCGACAGCGCCTATCGGCTCGTACATTTCTACCAGCAATGCGCCGGCCGGCCGGAGAAGATCCACGTCATCGCCAGGCGACAATCCTATCATGGCTCGACCTTTGCCTCGATGTCGATCGGCTACAAGATTGCCGATCGGCAGCAGGGATTCACCTATATCGAGGATACCATCCACCACATCTCGGAGCCGGACATCTACCGGGCACCGGACGGGATGGATGAGGCAGAATTCTGCGATTTCCTGGTCAGGGAATTCGAGGAGAAGATTGCCGAAATCGGCGCCGACAAAATTGGCGCCTTCTTTGCCGAGCCGGTAATGGGTGCCGGGGGGGTGTTGGTTCCGCCGGCAGGCTACCTGCCGCGCATGCGCGAAATATGCCGCCAGCACGACATCCTCTACGTGTCCGACGAGGTCGTCACGGCATTTGGCCGCCTCGGCCACTGGTTCGCGTCCGAGGACGTGTTCGGCATCGTGCCCGACATCATCACTACTGCCAAGGGGCTGTCATCGGGCTACCTGCCGATCGGGGCAGCGATCTATTCCGACCGCATCCACGAGGTGATTTCGGCAGACAAATCGCGAGTCTATACCAGCGGCTTCACCTATGCCGGTCACCCGGTCTGCTGCGCCGCCGCCCTCAAGAACATCGAGATCATCGAGAGAGAGTCGATCCTCGATCATTCGCGGGAAGTTGGCAGGTATTTCGGCGAAAGGCTGGGCGAGTTGGGCGAGCTTCCGATCGTCGGCAACGTGCGCGGCCTGGGGCTGATGCGGTGCGTCGAGAACGTAATGGACAAGGACAGCAAGGAGATGTTCCCCGATCACATCGGCATTGGAACCCGGATATCGGATGCGGCCGAAAAGCTCGGTGTGCTGGTGCGGCCGATTGGCCGGTTGAACATCATGTCGCCGCCACTGGTCATCACTCGCGGGGAGATCGACCGGGTGGTCTCCGGCCTCAGCCAGGCCATCGAACAGGTGCATGGCGACCTGATTCGGGAAGGTCATGTTTCCGCATAGCTGCCCCCGACATCATGGCTGAGAGGACGTTCTGCCTTCGGGCCGGGCCGGCATGAGCCCGGCACGGGCGGAGCCTGCCCTCGCCGGGCCTTTGCAACCTCCACCGGCCGGTTGGGACCGGCGCGGCCTTCCGGGTTGGACATATTTTTCCGAGGAATTGCTGGATCTCGAACGGGACCGGATCTTCCGGAGCCACTGGCAGTTTGCGTGCCATGTCAATGACGTTGCCGACCCGGGCGATTTCTGCACTTTCGACATTGCCGGTGAACGGGCGCTGATCATCAGGGGTCATGATGGAGCGCTCAGAACGTTTCACAATCTGTGCCGCCACCGCGGCTCGCGGGTGGTGGCCGAGCAGCGGGGATCCTGCCGGCATTCGCTGGTCTGCCCCTTTCATGGCTGGACCTACAATCTCGACGGCACCCTGCGCGGGGCGTCGAGGAGCGACACATTCCCGCCTCTTGACGGGCGCAGGTGGGGGCTGAAGCCGATCGAGATGGAGGTCTGGAACGGGCTGGTCTTCGTTCGGTTCAGGCCCGGCCCGCAATCGCCGGTCCGTGACATCATGAACGGCGTCGAGGCGGAAATCGAACCCTACGGTGTGGGCGAGCTCGTTCCCGCCGAGAGTGGCAGCTACGAGGATGAGCTCGGGGTCAACTGGAAATCCGTCCGCGATGTCGACAATGAAGGCTACCATGTCCGACAGGCCCATCCCGGGCTGCATGATCTCTATGGCGACGGCTATTTCGACGAGCCCTATGCGAACGGGGTGGCGAGGTCGGTCGGGCCCTTCAACACGGGACCGCCCCGGCTGTGGTCGGTGCAGGCCTACCGGAACATCCTGCCCGACATCACCTGGCTGCCGGAGCCTTATCGCCGGCTCTGGCTCTATGTTGGCATGTTTCCGAACCTGGTATTCGGCTTCTATCCCGACTGCGTGATATACTACCAGGAAATCCCGCTATCGGCGACGCGGACCATCCAGCGTGGCGGTGTCTACCGACGGGCCAGCGAATCCCGCCAGCTGCGCCTTGCCCGCTATTTGAGCGGGCGCATCGACCGGGACGCGGTCGAGGAGGACCGGATGCTGGCAGTTTGGTCATGCGAAGCCGCCAACTCCTCGGCCTATGACGGCATCCTGATGTCGGACCTCGAATACGGAATGCGATCCTTCCATGATCACCTGCGGATGCTGGTCCCGGCCATCAATGAGCCGGACCAGCCCGCCGCTGGCACATTGCGGGCGGTCAATGACCGGCTGCTGGCAGGGGCGGCGGCATGACGGGCATGACCGCGACCGGCTGGCTGCGAACGCCGGCAGCCAGGGGGATGACGCTGGTCAGCCCGCCCTTCCTCTATGCAATCCTGCTGCTGGCGGTGCCGCTCGCTGCCGTCGTCGCCTTCAGTTTCTGGACACAGGACTACCTGGATCTGGACCGGACCTTCACCCTGGCCAACTACCAGGAGGCCTGGACGCAGCCGATTTACCGGGTGCTGATGATGCGGTCGCTCGCGGTGTCGGGAATCGTCACCGCCTGCACCGTCATCCTGGCCTTCCCGGTCGCCTATTACGTCTCCTTCCACGTGGCGCCGGGACGCAAGCCGCTGTGGATCTTCCTGATCACCATCCCGTTCTGGACCAGCTACCTCATGCGGATCTTCCTGTGGAAGGTCATCCTCGGCTACAATGGCGTGGTCAACGGAACCCTGACCCAGCTCGGCATCATCGAGGAGCCGCTCAGCTTCATTCTCTACAATGTCAACGCCGTGGTCATCACCCTCAGCCACGCTTGGGCGCCATTTGCCATTCTCCCGATCTTCGTTGCGCTGGAAAAGGTGGACCGGTCACTGCTGGAAGCGGCGGCCGATCTCGGCGAGGGGGCGGTGCAGCGCTTCCTGCGGATTACGCTGCCGCTGGCCCTGCCTGGTGTCATCGGCGCCTCGGTGATCGTGTTCATCCCCACCGTCGGCGACTACGTGACACCGCGGCTGGTCGGAGGACCTGACGGCCTGCTCATCGCCAACATGATCGAGCTGCAGTTCAAGAAAGCCAACAACCCGCCGCTCGGTGCAGCATTGGCAATCTCGTCGATGTTCATCGTCGGTGTGCTGTCACTGCTGATCGTCCGGCTGACTCGCCGCCATCTCGGGAGGCTGTCGTGATGCGCGCCGGCTCGCGCGGGCTGGCCCTGTATGTGGGCCTCTACCTGGTGTTCCTCTACGCGCCGGTGGTGCTGCTTCCCATATTCGCCTTCAATGACAGCAGCATCGTTGCCTTTCCGCTGCAGGGGTTCACCCTCAAATGGTTTGACCTGTTGCGGGACACCGAGGCGCTCCACTCGGCGGCATGGAACAGCATCATCGTGGCCGTGCTGACCGCTTTCATCAGCACCGCCCTCGGCCTGTGCGCCGCCCGCGCCGCCATCCGCTACCAGTTCGCCGGCAAGCGGGGCATCATGGGCATGATCATGATCCCGCTGGTATTGCCGGAAATCATTGTCGGCGTCTCGCTCCTCGTGGTCATCCTGCAATCCGGGCTGGAACTGTCGCTGTGGACCATCATCCTCGGCCATGTGCTGATCTGCACCCCGTTTTGCACGGTCATCCTGTCCACGGCATTCGCCAATCTCGATCTGAGCCTGGAGGAGGCCTCCTTCGACCTTGGCGAGACCCGCTGGTCGACCTTTCGCCTCATCAGCCTTCCCCTGGTCATTCCGGGAATCATTTCGAGCGCCCTGATCGCGTTCACCATTTCACTCGATGAATTCATCATCGCCTTTTTCCTGGCAGGCACCGAGGTGACGCTGCCCGTCTATATCTGGAGCCAGCTGCGGTTTCCGGCGAGACTCCCCAGCGTCATGGCTCTCGGCACGCTGCTGTTGCTGGTCTCGCTGATCCTCTTGGTGACGGCCGAATTTGTCAGGCGCCGCGGGGCAAGGCGGTCCGGCAGCAAAGGCATGGGAGGATTGTTTTGAACACGCCAATCATCAGCATCGAGAGCGTCACCAAGACCTTCGGACGGCTCACCGCCCTGGACCGGGTTTCGGTCGACATCATGCAGGGGGAATTCTTCTCGCTGCTCGGACCCTCCGGCTGCGGCAAGACCACCCTCCTGCGCGCCATTGCCGGGTTCTCGGAGCCGGATGACGGCCGGATCTCGATCGATGGCCTGCCGATGTCGGGGGTCGAGGCCAACCGCCGGCCAACCAACATGGTGTTCCAGAGCTACGCCATTTTCCCGCACATGACGGTTGCCGAAAATGTCGGCTTCGGCCTGCGGCGACAGCGCCTCGACAAGGCCGAACAGGGACGGATGGTTACCGAGGCGTTGCAGATGGTGAGCCTGGCCGGCTTCGAGGACCGGGACGCGAAGAACCTGTCGGGCGGCCAGAAGCAGCGGGTTGCACTGGCGCGGGCACTGATCCTGCGTCCCAAGGTCCTGCTCCTGGACGAGCCACTATCGGCCCTCGACAAGAAGCTGCGCGAGCAGATGCAGTCGGAGCTGCGGAACTTGCAGCGGGCAGTCGGAATCACCTTTGTCCTGGTGACCCATGACCAGGAAGAGGCGCTGACCATGTCCGATCGAATCGCGGTCATGTTCGACGGGCGGATCGTGCAGGTCTCGGCGCCAAGCGACATCTACACCGCGCCGGCCAGCCGGCAGGTCGCCGAATTCCTCGGCAACATGAATTTCCTGCCGGCAGTGATCGGCACCGGCACCGAAACCGACGTTCCCGTCGATATCAAGGGGCTCGGCAACATCGAATTCCCGCGCGAACAGGCCGGGGAACACGCCCCCGGAACCACGGTCTCGGCCGGGATTCGGCCAGAAATGCTGACGATCCTGTTCGATGATGGCTGGCAGCATCAGCGGGCGGAGGGCTCGATCGCCGACCGGTCCTATTACGGTGACATGACCTATTACGACGTCAGGCTGGCCGATGCCGACATCATCGTCACCATCTCCATGCGCAACACCGCCAACCGGCCGATCCTGCCGATCGGCACCACCGTTCCCATTGGCTGGGGGATCGACTCGGTGGTCCTGCTCTGACCGGGCGCGGCCGCCGGCACGACCCGTTCAGCCGCGCTTGCGGAAATGCGGTCGTAATGCCTGGTCCCAGCAATCATACGCCGCCAGCGACATGACCAGCAATGCGATGATCCAGAACGGGAATCCGCCCCAGAAACCGGCAAACCCGGTGGAGATGCTGTGGGCAAGACCGAGCACGAATCCGGTCACCAACAAGGTCGATGCCATCGCCACGATTACCCTGGTCCACCCTCTCAACATCACCGAACTCCTTTCTCAGTCGGCCAGCTTCCGGTCCAACTCGTCGATCAGCCACCTGGCGGTCCGCATCAGCCGGGCATCCTCGTCGCGGCCGCCGATCAACTGGACGCCGATTGGCAGGTTCGAATTGCCGGTCAGCACCGGAAGCGTCAATGTCGGCAGGCCGCAAAGTGTCCAGGCGGTGCAGAATACCGGGTCGCCGGTACCACTCTCCTTCGGCGGCGCCTCGCCAGGTGCCGCTGGTGCGATTATCGCATCGAAGTCGCGGAAGAACATCTCGGCATACTCCTCGGCTGCCGCCTTCCAGTCCAGGGCATGTCCGTAAGCCGTCTCGGAGATGCTGGCAGCACGCTCGACCACGCCCAGAACCTCGTCGCTGACCAGATCCGGGTTTTGGCAGATCCTCGGACCCAGGCACCTGTTGAATTCGTAGTCCATGATGGTCCCGTGGGTACCGACCAGGGTGTCAAAGCCATCCGGAACCGGGATCCTTTCGACCTGAACGCCCAACAATTCGATGACCTCCTCGAAGCCCTGGCGGGCATCATCGGCCAGGCGGTCAAAATATTCCGGTTCGAGCCAGGCAAAGGCTGGCTCGACCGGAACTTCCTGCCGACAGCCATCGAGCATTCGCGGCCTTGGCCACGGCGTTGACTTTCGGTCACGGGAATCATGCCCGCCGATCGCATCGGCCAGCGCCGCAACATCCTCGAGGCTCCGCCCGAACACGCCGAGTTGGTCCAAATTCGGACAGGTCTCCAGCACGCCATCGGTGGACATCACCCCCCTGGTCGGCTTGAAGCCGAACACGCCGCAGAAGGATGCGGGTCGAATCACCGAACCATTGGTCTGGCTGCCGACTGCCAGCGGAACCTGGCAATGCGACACCGCCGCTGCCGAGCCGGCAGACGAACCGCCGGGGGATTTCGACAAGTCATGGGGGTTGGCGGTCCTGGCCGGGTTCATGAAGGCAAGCTCGGTGGTCACCGTCTTGCCGAGGATGACGGCACCGGCATCATGCAGCCGATCGACGACAAAGGCGTTACGGCGGGCCTTGCGGCCGGGAAAGAGCGGCGAGCCGTGGCTGGTCGGCATCGACTTGACGTCGATGATGTCCTTGATGCCGACCGGCACCCCGTGCAGCGCCCCCAGCGGCTTGCCGAATTTCCGTATCCGGTCAAGTTCGTCGGCCTGGTCAAGGGCGGAATCCGCATCAAGCCATTGCCAGGCCTGCAGCGATTCGTCGGTGGCGGCGATCCGCTCGAGGCAGGATTCTACCACCAATCGGGAGGTGGCCCTGCCCTCCCGGATGGACTCGGCCAGCTCGAGGGCGGACAACTCGTTATGGGCAAAGGTCATTCCGGCCACTCAGGGTATGTATTCGCCGAACAGGTAATCCGGCAGCCACAGGGCGATTCCCGGATACTGGTACATGAGAACCATGGCGAAGATCACGATGGCCAGGTACGGCAAAATCCCCTTGAAGATGTCCATCAGCTCGATTTGCGAGCGCAGCACCCCCTTCAGGTAATAGGCCGACATCGCCATTGGCGGGGTCAGGAACGAGGTCTGCAGGTTCAGCGCCACCAGCATGGCAAAGAAATACGGGTTGACGTTGAAGGTATCGAGCATCGGCAGAAAGATCGGCACGAAGATGATCAGGATTTCCGACCACTCCAGCGGCCAGCCCAGGAGGAAGATGATCAACTGCACCAGCACCAGGAACTGCCATGGTTGCAATTCCATGCCCAGGATCCAGTGCTCGATCAGGTCATGGCCGCCCAAATAGGAGAATACCGAGGCAAAGGTCCAGGAACCGACAAAGAGCCAGCACACCATGGCGGTTGCCTTGGCGGTGAGGAACACGCTGTCCTTGACCTTACTCCAGTTCAGCGACCGGTAGACAAAGGCCAGCACCAGCCCGCCCAGGGCGCCCATCGCCGCCGCCTCCGCCGGGGTCGCCAGCCCGCCGAGGATCGAGCCCAGGACCAGCATGATCAGGATTGTCAGCGGAACGAAGGAGGTCAGCAATTCCCGGTACACCGTCAGCCGGCTCGGGACGTGCTCGCTCCTCGGTTTCGGGGCGATGTCCGGGTTGAGCAGCGCCCGGATGATGACGTAGAGGATGTAGAGGCCCGACAGCAGCAGGCCGGGGAACATTGCCGCGGCGTAGAGCCGAAGCGGCGACAATTCGGCAATCGCCGCATAGACGATGAGCATGATCGATGGCGGGATCAGGATTCCCAGCGTTCCACCGGCACAGATCACCCCGGACGCGAACCGCTTGTCATAGGAGGCATTGGCCATGGCCGGAAAGGCCAGCAGGCCCATGAGCGTGACCACCGCCCCGACGATGCCCGACGCGGTCGAGAACACCGTGCAGGTAATGAGGGCGGCGATCGCCATCGAGCCCGGCATGTTGCGGGCCGCCATCTGCAGCGAGTAGAACAGCCGGTCGACGATATTTGCCCGCTCGACCACGTAGCCCATGAACAGGAATAGCGGGATGGCAACCAGCGTGTCATTCTCCATAACCGAGTAGGTGTTCTGGTTCAGGAGGTAGAAGATATTGTTGTTGAACAGGTCGGCAAAGGTCTCGGCACCGCCCTGGTAATAGGCGTAGTAGCCAAAGGCCACGCCGATCGCCAGCAGGGTAAAGGCGATCGGGAATCCGAGTAGCACCAGCACGATGAAGATGCTCAGCATCATGATGGCAATTTCGGGATTCGTCATCTTCGGTTCCTGGAGGGCGCCGCCGGGACCGGCATCACCGCGGTTCAGCCTCTGTCTGTCGAATGAGAATGTCCTCGGTCTCGCGGACATCATCCAGCCGCTCCATCCAGGCACCGGTCTGCATCGCCTTCCAGCACCTGGCCATCTCGGCAATGCCCTGCAGGATCAGCAGGAAGCCTGCGACCGGAATCAGGGATTTGAAGAAATAGATCTGGATCCTGGCCGGGCTGTTCCAGCTGACTTCCTGGTAGCGCCAGCTGTCGGCAGCGATCTCGTAGCCGAACCAGAACAGGGCAAGCATTCCGGGGAAGAAAAACAGGATGTAGAGCACGAAATCGACCCGGGCCTGCCATTTCACCGGGAACAGCCGGTAGAGGACATCGCCCCGGACATGCGAGTCCTGTGCAAGCGCATAGGGACCGGCCATCAGGAACAGCGCCCCGTACATCTGGACCATCATGTCAAACGCCCAGACCGTCGGTGCGTTGAACACGTAACGAACCACGACCTCGTAGGCGACGGACAGGGTCAGCACCAGTATGCACCAGCCGAATGCCCGACCGGTCCACACACTGAGACCCTCGATCGTGTAAATCAATCGTCGCATGAGCCAGCCCGGGAAGAGCGGGAGGCCAGGATGGCCTCCCGAAACGCGTCAGAGCCTAACTGCCAAAGTGATGGTCGTAGGCCAGCTTGTAGTCGGGTTGGTTGAGGTTCAGGTAACCCATCACCTCCTCGGCATAGGCCTTCTGGCTGTCGATGACCTTGGCGAAGAACGAATCCTCGCTGGAAAGACGGTCGATGACCACGTCCCATGCCTTGAGCTGCTCGGCCATGACCGAGTCCGGGGTGCGATAGACATTCACCCCATGCGCGTCACGCAATGTGACGAGGTCGGAGGCGTACCGCCGCGTGTTGTGCCAGTAGAAGTTGGAATTCTCTGCCTCCGAGGCATGCCTCAGGATGGCCTGGAGCTCCGGTGACAGCGATTCATACGTCTTCTTGTTGAAGGAGACCTCGAAGAATTCCTGGCTCTGGTGGAACGATGCCAGGTGATAGTGCTTGGACACGTCCTGCATGCCGAAGTCACGATCCGAGGTCGGGTTGTTGAACTCGGCCGCGTCGATCAGCCCGGACTTCATGGCCGGCTGGATCTCGCCGCCCGGCAGCTGCACGACCGACATTCCCATTTCCAGCAGCACATCCGCCGCCAGTCCGACCGTCCGGTATTTCAGACCGGACATCTGGCTGGCATCATTGATCTGCTCCTTGAACCAGCCAAGCGGCTGGGCCGGCATCGGGCTGTTGAAGAACGAAATGATGTTCAGCTGCAAGCTGTCCATCAACTCATCGAACAGCTCCTGCCCGCCGCCGTAATGCACCCATCCGAGCACTTCCTGGCTTGACCATCCGAAACACGGACCGGTGCCGAACAGCGAGGCGGTCTTCGACTTCGAATACCAGTATGCTGGCACGTAGTGGCAGGCATCAAGCACGCCGCGGTGAACCGCATCCTGCATTTGACTGGTCTTCACCACCGAATTGACGGCCAACAGGTCGATCTTCAGCGCATCGCCGGCCATGGCATGGACCCGGTCGACATAGGATTGGGCATTCTCGAGAAAGATGCCGCCGCCCCAGGCGGCCTGCATCTTCAGCGTGACCGGTTCGGCCCGGGCGATCGACGGCGCAGCCAGGGCTCCGGCCGATGCGGTTGCGGCCAAGGCGCCGCCGCGCAGGAATTTCCGGCGATTCAATTTCTCTGACATCATAGTCTCCTCTCTGTCATTCATTCAGTCAATGGCAACCGGACATATTCCATATCCGACCTGCAAGCAACTGCACCGAAGGGCGCGCCAGAAGTTCCAACCATTCACGCATGCCCTCACTTTCGGCTGTTTCCGGTCTCAATTCGGTGGGCTTGCACGGCCGGCACTCTGTGCCGGCCGTGCCTCACGGAGGCTGCCCTGGACGCGCGTCGGTGGTGATGGTCACGGGGACCGGTTCCAGGCGCCGAAGACGACATGATTGACCAGGGCCTTCAGCTGATCCAGCATCTGGTGGCAGGCAACCCAGCTTGCGCGCGCTACCTTCCACCGGGTGCAGACCATCCGGCATGCGCCCTGCATGCGGAGGGCAATCACTCCTGACATCGCCGGCACGCTGGAGAGGGTCTTGGATCCGTGACCACGGTGCCGAACCCGGCATCGTGGTCATACGAGGCAGTATAGGGATAATCAGGCAACAGTACGAGTGGTTCGTGCCTTGGGGCGTTGGGTCGACCGGCGTGTAGTTCTTCCTATACCGTATCCCGAATCGCGGTCGCATAGACAGCGAGGTCCGATGCCTGCATCCGGAGACGTCGCGCGATATCCTTCCAGCCTCGCAGTGCGGCCGCGACTTCATCGATGATGGCAGTGGCTCGGCTGGCGTTCAGGGCGAAGTACGGTGCAGCGCTGCGGGCAAGTTCCAGATCAGCATCTGGCCCCTCTTCCGATATCCAGGTTGTCAACTCCCGCGCCTTTTCGGTCAGCGGCACCGGGTTCAGGTCATAGGCCGGCGAAAGGCGCCACTTGTTGTCGTGATCGTAGAGGAAGCCATGGTTGCGGAGATGATCGTCGAGATTGCCGACCATCACATTGAAGACGATCCGCCTCCACAGCTCATGCAGGTCATTGGTCGGCGCGCTCGAGTACATTCTGATGACTTCCGCGATATCCGTGTAAGTCGCTTCGTCGCCGTCGCCGAGTCCAAGCAGGGTCATGGCGGAAATGAACGGAATTCTTCGGTTTTCATCGCGGTCGAACCGTGTGATCAGGGACACAGGACGACCGGCCACCTCCAGCAGCGTTGCATCGGCAACCCTGATACCTGCGGCGGCGGCAAGTGTCATCGCGAGGACTTCGCCATGCGGGATGCTACGATCATCATCGCTCTTCGGAAACTTGGCGATCGCCAGGCGGCCGTCATTGTCGATCACGGCCGATTTGGGGCGGGCGCCACCGAGGGGCGAGCCCTCGTTCAGCAGGAGTTTCAGGTCTTCGGCGGTTTCAGTGTTGGACAGCACCGCATCGGCGGCGTTGAGAAGCGCCGGTAGCCGGATCAGGGGAGGCACGCGGCAACGGCCGATGTTGTGGTCGAAGGTCTCCTCGCCTGCCCGGCGGTACCGAAGTGCGCCTATTCTCGTCCGGTCGTTGATGGCGAGGAGATAGTCGATCTCGGACAGGGCGCGTTGCTCGCCAGCCTTGCGAAAGGCGCGCCGTATCAGCTGTTGGCCCCAGCGATCCGGGGCGGTGTCACGCAGCGCGCCTGGCAATGCGGACTTGCTGGAGGAGGAGTATATCTGCCGGCGTTCCAGCGGAAGGTTGGCCGGATCCAGGGCGAAAGCACCGGCGCGGTCGCGCCACGCGTCGGCGTACTCGAACACCGAGCTATGGCCGTGTCGCCCGGCAATATGGCGGCAGCGGCCGACAAGGCGTGTCAGACCACAATGATCGACAAGGACCTCGATGGTGTCGGTCATAACTGTGGCTGGGCGCGGCGGCGCGGCCGCACCTTTCTGGGAAGTCGATCCTCGTCGATGTCCAGTCCGAGTGAATCGTCTCGCCGGTCGGCCACCTGGACAAGGCGTTCGGCGAGCCCCAGGATGGCCAATATGGTTGCGTAGATGCCGATCGAGACCGACGGGTCGCCTCGTTCGACCTTGTAGAGAGTGCCGCGGCTGACAAATGCGCGCTCAGCCATCGAGACTGTCGAAATACGACGCTTCTTGCGGGCAATGGCAATGTCCGCGCCGAGCTTGGCGAGTGCCTGCTTAGCTGCCCTGGGGAGCGCTTGTGTGGCTAGTGTTTTCATAATCTGTCTTATCTACAGCTCAATAGAGCGTTATATTGTTCATTATATAAGACATAATGAGGGTGAGTCAAGAATTTCGGCCCTTGATCGCAGCCGGATAGGCAAGACCACCCCTCGGCTGCGCTGCACATCGCTGCGTGCGTCCCGCAGGCTGGCCCACTGTCTCGTCACAGTGATCCTGACGGTTTGGAGCGCATCATTTCAGCACCGGCAAACTGCCCGGATTGACAAAGACCCGGATGCTTCCAGCCTGTTTCGGAATTCGTTCGGCGGGCCGGGCGTGGCCGAGATGGAGAACCATCCGGTGCACGGTCGGTGGCGTGGCACCAAAATGCCTCTGCATGTCGGCCTCGGCGGGCGGTTGACCTCGGTATAGGCATGAATGAAGGCCGGGTATTGGCCCTGCGTTTCGGTGAGCCCGGCCTGGAAGGGCTGGCCTGGCGATGCAGTCTGATTCATTGATGTGGCCAGGAAAACGAGGCACAGTTGAAATTACGCCATCGAGTGGAACGTCACCAATTGGAACGCGAGGAGCCGAGGGCCCTGCTTGCCGGCGGGATACGGCCGCCCCACCGCCTAAAGCGAGCACGGATCCTGCTGGCCGCCGATCAGGTGGCATCCGATGCCAGGATTGCTGAACGAATGGCCTGCAGCAATTCGAGCATCACCGGCACCAGGCGGCCGTCCGCAACCGCCCGTCGGGCGTGCCCGCCGGATCCTTGAGATGCCGAGCGACGAATTGGTGCGGCTCATACCAATCCCACCCAATAGTCACCCACCCCGACAAATCTCACGGCACCGCCCGGCCCCTGGCGGTGGTGATGCGGTGAGCTTGAGTTCGCTCAGGCCGGTCGTGATGCGGTGAGCATGTCCCTGGCCCAGGCGATATGCGCCGTCTCCTCGACCAACTCGGCGATATATTGCGCTGCCATCAGCGAGGCGCCGACCCCGATCTGGCCATGATTGGCCAGCACCGCGGCAACAATCCCGGAGTCACGGAAGACCGGGGAGATCTCCGCCTCGGTTTGTGCGCCGTCTCCAGGTGCCAGCGGAATGAACGGAATCTCGCCAAGCTTCTCCCGTGCCTGCACGGTCAGGCAGGGGACCCCGCGACCGGTGCTGGCATAGCCGGTGGCCCACGGGCTGTGACAGTGAACAATGGCCCGGATGTCGTCCCGGACCCGGTAGAGACCGAGATGGAAGCCCAGATCCTTGGATGGCCGATGCGGCGACGGCTCGATGCCGCCATCGAGATGCACGATCTGCAGGTTGTCCGGCGAGCATTCGTTGAATCCGACGCCCGACGGCTTGATGATGATGGCGTCCCGGCCAGGTAGAAGGACGGACAGGTTGCCCCCGGAATTGGTTTGCAACCCGCGCTCGAAGCAGCGTCTGGCGATGGCAGTCAACTCGTCCATCTCGGTATTGAGTTCATTCCGGTCAATCATCCGGCGCTCCTTCCTTCATGGCTGGCAGCAACCGGCCAACGGCCAGGCCAGCCGTCTTCCGTCATTGATCCGTCATCGCCGACAGCAGCCGGCCGACGGCCAGTTCGGCCGTCGCCTCGTCATTGATGTGGGCATCGAGTCGGGTGGTGACATAGGCCTGTGCCGATGTCTCGAGGATGTTGGCGGCAATCTCGCGCAAGTCCCGATCCTCGATCGCCCCACCCGGGCAATCCTCGTGCGAGAAACCGCCCATCGGAAGAATGACCTCCGTGTGCCCCGCCGCCCGGTTCAGCGCCGCCGCCAGCTCGGTGCAGGCAAGTTCCATTTCACCGACGCTCATCTTCACATGGGTGAAGTAACCGGAGTGCCGGTAATGCGGCCGGGCCAGGCAGGGTTCGTCCACCTGGTCGATCTCGCCCAGGCCGATGAAATTCAGGCCACCCGGCAACACCACCCGCGGCAGGTGACCGGCGACGGTGAACCGGTCCGTCGTGCAGGCATGGGCGCCCGCCACGTGCATGCGGGTGATCTCGTGCACCGTCATGTCGATGGTGCCGACGAACTCGCCAGCGCGGGCAAACCGGGCCAGGGCGGCACCGCCATAGCCATTGGCGTGAAAGGCCGTCACCTCGTGGCCGGCCCGTCGCAGGCGGTCGATGATCGCCCTTGCCGATTTCCTGGTGGTGCCGAGCGTGGACAATCCAACCGACTTCCTGGCCGGCACGGCCGGGATCGATTCCATTGCCGGACCGACAAGCATACGGGCCGTGTTGTCGAGAATTTGCCGCAGGGAGCTGTTCATCCCCTCGATATCGGCAACCGTCGGAATGACGACGATGGAGTTGTCAGCCACCGCCACCCTGGGGTCGAAGGGCAAGGTGGTAATCAGGAATTTCGGATAGCCGAAGGGAAGCGTTCGCAATACCCGCAGGGCAATCTCGCCGCCGGTTCCACCACCAAGCCCGATGGCGGCGGCAACATCCGGGATTTGGCCGGCAATCTGCTCCGAGACCGCCTGCACAACCTCCTCCATCCTGCGGAGCTTGTCGCCGGGATCCCTGATTTCCGACCCTGCCGACAGCGAGATGTCGACCATTCTGGACGTGATTCCCCGGCCTGCCAGCGCATCGCGGAGATAGCCGGCCTCCTCGGATTTGGTCTCCAGTGTCGCCAGCAGCAGGACAGGTCGCATCGGCGGGACTAGCCCTTGACCGCACCTGCGGTCATGCCGGTGATGATCTGCCTCGAGGCAAAGAGCGTGAAGATGATGGGTGGAATGGCCAGCAGCATCCCGGTCGCCATGATCACCCCCCATTCGACATTGAACTCCGACATGTTGTTCACGATCAGGATCGGCACCGTCTTGGTGTTCCGGTCCGACAGTGCCGATGCAAGGAGATACTCGTTCCAGGCGATTCGGAAGGTGAAGATGGCTGCGGCTGCCAGGCCGGGTTTGATCAGCGGCAGCACGATCTTGTAGAAGACCTGGAAGGGTCCGGCCCCGTCAACCCGGGCCGCCTCCTCGAGTGACCTCGGAACCTGCACGATGAAGCTTTGCAGGATCCAGATGACGAAGGGCAGGTTCATGGCCACGTAGACCAGGATGATGCCGGAATGGGTCCCGGCGAGGCACACATCGCCCCGGCCGCCGAGGCTGTCCCGTATCCAGCCCCCGACAAGCGTCGACTTGCCAATGCAGAACTCGTTGTTCCACAGCCCGAAGACCGGAACCAGCAGCACCGCCGGTGGTACCATTCGCACCATCAGCGTCGACAGCGAGATGGCATCCCGACCCATGAAGCGGAATCGCACCAGCGCATAGGCGGCCATGCAACCGATCACCAACGTCAGCAAGGTGGAAATGAGGGCGATGATCAGCGAATTGACGAAGGCGCCGCCGAATTTGAGCGAGCAGAAATCGATATGATCGGGTTCATACCAGAGGATGTCGCAGAGGGCGGTCTCGTAATTCTGGATTGTCGGCAGGAAGAGCAGGCCGGTGGTGCCGCCGATAATGTCGACATCAAGCTTGAAGGAGTTGATGAACATGAGGCAGATCGGACCGACCGCCATGAATATCAGGGCGGCAAGCAGTGCGTAGAAGGCAGGATTCTGGCGTTCGTAGTCCATTGGATCAGCCCTCTTCCTGGAATTGCCTGGCGGCGCGGGCCGCCCGCATCTCCTGCAGCCGGGTGAAGGCGAACATCGCCACCGTCAGCAGCATCAGCAGGATGAGCAGGTAGTTCGACATGGCGGCCGCGGTGCCGAGTTCCCGGAACTCGGTGGCGGTGCGGGAAATGCGCAGGGCGATGATCTCTGTCGACAGCCCCGGCCCGCCCTCGGTCATGACCAGGATGACTTCCAGCACCTTGAAGGCATCGATCAGGCGCAGCAGCGCCGTGACGATCAGCACCGGCATCATCAGCGGCAGCTTGATGAACCAGGCCTGTTGCCAGGTGGTGGCGCCGTCAATCCGCGCCGCCTCCAGTGCCGATCTCGGCAGCGATTGCAGGGCCGCCAGTGCAAGAATGAATATGAATGGTGTCCATTGCCAGATATCGGCAATGATGACCGACAGCAGCGCGTGCTGGCCCAGCCAGTCAATCCCGGGGAAATCCATGGATTTGAGAGACCGATTGAAGGTGCCGACCGTCGGGTGGTACATGTAGCGCCACATAAGGCCGACCACGACCGGGGCAATCATCATCGGCAGGATGAACAGCGTCCTGAGCACCGACATGCCGCGGATGTTCCGGTCCAGCAGCAGCGCCAACCCCACGCCAATGACAAGTTCGGCCACCACGACCGAGGAGGCAAAGATCAGGGTGACCGACAGGCTCTCACGGAACGCCGGGTCGTGGAACAGCGTCACGTAATTCTTGATTCCGATGAAATCCGCTTCGGCCAGGCTCTGGCTCGGATCCCAGTCGCGGAACGATCCGTAGATCATGTAGCCCAGGGGATAGAGCAGCGCGATCGCCATGATCACGGCCGCCGGCGCAATGAATGCATACGGCGACAACCTGTTCATTGCCTGTCGCATGATCTGCTGCCCTCCAGGGTTCGAAGCGGGGTTCTGCCCGGCAGTGATGCCGGGCAGAATGTCTTTCAGACCCGGATCAGTTCCAGGTGTAGTAGCCGGCTTCTTCCATCACCGCCCGGGTGCGTTCGGCAACGCCGTCAAGCGCTTCCTGGATATCCAGGTCTTCCGTCAGCACCTTGGACAGCGTGGTGCCAAGATCGGCATTGATCTTGCCCCAGACCGGTATGATCGGACGCCAGTCCGGATCCGCATGCATCAGCGCCTCGCCGAAGGTCGCCATGTGCGGGAACTTGGCGTTGACGTCCGGGTCGGCGTGGGTCGAGAACCGCGACGGGTTTCCGCCCTGCATGGCCACCAGCTTGTCACCATGCTTCGAGGTCAGCCACTGCATGAGCAGGAAGGCTGAGTCCTTGTTTTCGGCGTTCTTCGGAATGCCGATACCAAACCCGCCGGTCTGGCTGCCACGGCGGACACCCATCGGGTGCATGGCCCAGCCGACCTTGCCGACGACCTGCGATTTCTTCGGATCATTGATCTGGCCAGCGACAACCGTGGTATCGAGGAACATGGCCGTGTCACCATTGAGGAACGACCCCAGCGCCTCGCCAAAGCCGAAGGATGCCGATCCTTCCGGCCCGCAATCGACGATGGTCTTCAGTGCGGTGGCAGCCTCGACGCCAGCCGCATTGTTGACGATCGGGTTCCACGCATCATCGAAGATCCGTCCACCCAGCGGCGCCAAATGCAGCAGGAAGGCATGGCTGGCATGGTGACCGGAAGCGGCCCGGCTTGACAACCCGCCCATTCCCGGCTCCAGCTCCGGTATCTTGCAGGCGATCTCGAGCATTTCGTCATAGGTCTCGGGGACCGAGAGCCCGTGCTTTTCGAAGATGTCGGTGCGATACCCGAGAATCGAGGTCTCCGAACCGTAGGGAATCCCGAACAGCGAGCCGGTCTTGCCCTCGAGGTAGCCCTTGTTGCCCCCGGCGAAGCCGATATTGTAGACGTAGCCATCGATGAGATCGTCGGCGTCATAGGCCGGGTCGGCCAACATCGGATTCATGAAATACCGTGCCAAGTTCTCGAGCTGGTCGGCATAGACGTAGTCGGCCTTGGAAAACACCACATAGGCGATGAGGTCGTATTCGCCCTCATCCTGCGCCAGTTCCAGCGTCTGGCGTTCACGCATCTTCAGATACGGCAACTGGTCGACCTCGACCTCGATCCCGGTCTCCGCGGTAAATTGCGGCAGGATCTTCATGACCGCGTCAAAGTGCGGGTGCGCCGGGAAATTGACCACGACGGTCTCGCCCTTGTACGGATCGTAGGGACCGGCAATTGCCGCAGCCGTCATGGCTGCACCCGCAATCGCGGTTGCCGCTGCATTTCTCACAAGTTTCAGCATTTCAAACTCCTTTTCGTGTTGGACATCAAAGTGCCATTCCGGTTTTGCGATCAAACATGTGCAGCCCCTCAGGTCTGACCGCGAACCTGAGCGTCTCACCAAGGGCGATGGGCGTTTCCGATTTCAGTTCGACTGTTACCCTGGTGTCACCGCAGGAACACAGGAGAACCGACTGGGCGCCGATATACTCCGATACGGCCACCTGGAGATCGAGGGCCGAACCGGCAGGCGCATCCGGATCATAAGTAAGATCACTGGGGCGAATCCCCAGGGTCGCCTCGCCGGTCGACGCATCGAGCTGGGCCCGGCGATGTTCGGGCAGGACCAGGCTGAATCCACTTCCCACCGCGACGATCCGCCCCTCCTCTTCCGTAAATTCTGCTTCGAGGAAATTCATGGGCGGCATGCCGAGAAACCCGGCGACGAACTTGTTGGCCGGTGACTTGAACAGCTCCTCCGGGGTCCCCTGCTGCTGGATGCAGCCGAGATGCATGACCACGATGCGATCCGCCAGGGTCATGGCCTCGACCTGGTCGTGGGTAACATAGATCATGTTCTTGCGGACACGCTGGCTCATCAGTGCCAACTCTGCCCGCATCTGGCCGCGAAGCTTTGCGTCCAAATTCGAGAGCGGTTCATCGAACAGGAATATCAAACTGTCCTTGGCCAGCGCCCGGGCCATGGCCACCCGCTGCCTCTGGCCTCCCGACAACTCGCCGGGTTTTCGGTGCAGGAACTCGGTCAGGCCGACGGTGGCGGCGACCTCCAGCACCTTGCGCCTGATCTCGTCCTTCGGGCGTTTCTGCAGCCGCAGGGCAAAGGAGATGTTCCGGGCCACGTCCATGTGCGGGTAGAGCGCATAGTCCTGAAAGACCATGGCCAGATCCCTCTCCTTCGGATCCAGGTGGCTGACCGGCTTGTCGGCGATGAAAATCTCGCCTTCCGACACTGTCTCCAGGCCGGCGACCATGCGCAGCGTCGTCGACTTGCCGCATCCGGACGGGCCGACCAGCACGGTAAACTCGTCGGGCGCCATTTCGAGATCAATACCGTGCAGGACTTCGACATCCCCGTAACGCTTCACCAGACCTTCCAGGCGGATTTCAGGCATCGATCTTCCCTCGTGAATCTGGGATGCCATTCATGTATACAAAGTTTCACCACATTATGCAATATTGTCTTTTGTCCGGGTTTCCTCTACAATCAATGGCCGATAAAGTGCTCGAATTGGCCGCGGAATGACCATGCCTACTGAATCAGGACAGTCTGCACACAAGCAATCCACCGCCCGGAGGATCGAACAGTCACTGGTCGAGCAAATCAGCGCCGGCGAACTGGATCCCGGCCAGCATTTGGACGAAAACGGCCTGGCCCAGCGATTCGGCGTCTCGCGGACGCCGGTTCGGGAGGCGTTGTCACGGCTGACGGCGCAAGGGGTGCTGGTCCAGCAGGCCCGGCGAGGGATCTACGTGGCCGATTATACCCGCGAGCAGTTGAGCCAGATCTTCGAGGCCATGCACGAGATCGAGGCAGCATGCGCCCGGATTGCCTCGCAGAGACTGAATTTCCTGACCAGGTCAGAGATCGAGATGGCCCAGGCCAAATGCGTGGAGGCGGCAACAGCCGGCGACCGCCAGGCTTATCTGCGTGCGAACGAGGAATTCCACCAGGCGATCTACCGCGCCACCGGCAACCCCTATATTGCTGAAATCGCAAGCGAATTCCGCCGCCGAACCGGCCCGTTCAGGGCAAGGAAATTCTCCACGAGCGACGATCTGGTGGCCTCGGCGGAAAGCCACCAGGTGCTGCTTGGCCACATATTCTCGGAGGATTCGACGGCGGCCTTCAATGGAATGCGCTCGCATATGACGGAAAGCGTATTGCAAACCCTCAAACTCAGTTGAGCAATCTTGTATTGGCAAATGCCAATTTGTATACAAAGACACGAGTCATTGCCTGTGGATGAATTGGAGAGGGTATGAGACGGTCAGCAACGAGGATAATTCCGATCAATACCGGCTGGCTGCATGGCGATCTTGGCACCTACATCTTCTGGAAGGGACCGGCCGGCATGCAAAAGTGGCAGCCGGTCTACTGCCACTATGTCGAGACCGACACGCACCGCATCCTGATCGATACCGGGCTTCCGGACCAGGAGCGGGCCTCGAAATATCACCACAATTGCCAGAAACGCGGCTGCCTGCAGGTGCATGAACACCTGGAGCAGAGGTTGGGCATCCACCCGGACAGCATCGATGCGATCATCTTCACCCATCTTCATTGGGATCATGTCCAGAACATGAAGGAATTCCGCAACGCCCGGTATATTGCACCCAAGGCCGAGATCGAAATGGCCTACAACCCGCTGCCGCTCTACTACAGGACCTATGAATCGGGATGTCTCGGCATCGAGCCGGCTTATGCAGGCTGCCCATTCGAGGCGATCGATGCCGAATGCGAGATCCTTCCGGGACTGACCATGTTCCACACCCCCGGTCATTCCGTCGGCCACATGGCGGTGAGCGTGGCGACGGAGGCCGGCGACATCGTGGTCTGCGGCGACGCCATCTTCGAGGAACGCAACCTTGCCCCCAATGCCGAGGAGAAATGGCGCTACTGGGTCCCTGCCCGCTTCGTGAACAGCTACGAGGGCTGGAAATCGGTAGAGGAACTGGACAAGAGGGCCGATTATGTCCTGCCCTGCCATGATCATGTCGCCAATTCCCGCTCCGACGTCTTCCCCTATGCCGGCATGCCGATCCGCAAGCGGCGCCAGACCATTCCAGGGTTCAGCTTCTACTTCGGCGACATGCCGACCGGATCGGCCGGCAAATCAGCCCCGTCGATGCCACAGGACGAGGTCGACGCCTATCTTGCCAGCCTTGCCGACCCCGCCGACATGGCCGACTGAACCCGATGACCAAACCCATTGCGGCGCTGGCGGACGTCGCCGGCAACTACGATGCCATCGTCCTCGACCAGTGGGGGGTGTTGCATGATGGAACTGCCGCCTATCCCGGCGTTATTGCCGCACTGGCATCGCTGTCATCTTCCGGACACGATCTGGCAGTGCTGTCGAATTCCGGGAAGCGGGCACGGCCGAACCTCGACCGGATCACCGGCATGGGATTTCCCGAGCACATCTTCGCCGAGATTGTGACCTCGGGTGAGGCGCTGTGGCGGGATGTCAGGAACGACAAGGTGCCGCACCGGTCATTCCTGCCGATCGAATGCCGGCAGGGCGATGCGGCCGGCTGGGCGGAAGGGCTGGATGTCGAACTGACCGATGATCCGGCATCGGCCCAAGCGGTACTGTTGATGGGGATACCCGATGGCTCGATGATGGCGGATTGGCGCCCGGTCCTGCAGCGGGCATTCGATGCCCGGCTGGTGGTCTACTGCTCCAATCCCGACCTGGTATCGCCGCGCGGCAACGGGCCGCTGGTCATGCAACCAGGCGCATTGGCCGAGGAGTACCGGCGCCAGGGAGGCGAGGTCATCAACTATGGCAAACCGGGACGGAAGGTCTTCGGCGCCATGCAGGATGCGCTGGGTGTCGAACCGGACCGGATTCTCATGGTTGGTGACAGCCTGGAACATGACATTGCCGGTGCCCATCTGGCCGGCTGGGACAGCCTGCTGGTCTTTGGCGGCATCTTCAGGGATTTCGCAGCCGATGGCGATCACCAGGCGGCGCTGAACGGGATGGCAGGCGAATTTGGCCTTCCCATGCCCGACTACTCGATTGGAGTTCTTCGATGACCCGGCCCGAATTGCTGACCTCCGGCTTTCGCGCCCTCTCCGCCAGGCTGGGCAAGGACCATCTGCAGGTCCAGGGGCCGGGAGGCAACACCTCGATCAAGGATGATGGCGTCATGTGGATCAAGGCATCGGGGACCGAACTGGCCGATGCCGAGGAGCGGAATATCTTCGTTCCCGTCGATTTGGAGGCCGCCAGGTCGGGCAGGACCGTACCTGACCCGGCATCAGGCCTTCGGCCATCGATCGAAACCGCGTTCCATGCCGGCCTCGACCACCGGATTGTCGTTCACACCCACTCGATCGCCACGCTGACCCATGCCATCAGCCCCGAGGGGCTGCACGGCCTGGCGGCGAAACTGGACGGCCTGCCATTTGCCATCGTGCCCTATGCCAAGCCGGGCATCCCGCTGACCGGTGAGATCATGGCCCGGGTCAATCCCAATACCAGCGTCATCATCCTGCAAAATCATGGCCTGATCTGCTGCGGGGCCGATGTCGCCGAGGTGGATACGCTGCTTGCCGAGGTGGAGTCCCGGCTGCAATTGCCGGTTCGTGAAACTGCCCACGCCCCGCCTCTTGCCCCGGCCGTTCACGGCTATCGCTGGTCGGAGCATGGCTGGCTGGCCTGCGATCGCCGGTCCGCCGCCCTGGCATGCCAGGGCTCATACTACCCCGATCACGTCGTCTTTCTCGGACCGGGGCTGCCGACATCCCGCAATGGCGAAGCACCGCCGGTCATCCTGGCGGAAGGGGAAGGCGTGCAGGTGCGAACGGATGCGACCGCGTCGCAACTGGCCATGCTGCGCTGCCTGTCCGACATCCTGCTCCGCCTGCCCGATGACTGGACAACCTGCCCGATCGGGCCCGATGCCGAAGCCGAATTGCTGAACTGGGATTTGGAGAAATATCGCCAGAAGATGGCCGGACGGAATTGAGCCTTGCCCTTGGCATAGATGTCGGCAGTTCGGGCATCCGGACGGCAGTGATCGACGAGGATGGCCGCCTCGTGTCCATGACCCGGAAGGCACATGCCGACCAGGTTGCGGGCAGGATCGATGCCGAATCATGGTGGGTTGCGGTCAGGCGCTGCATCCAGGTCCAAGCCGCCCACCTGCGCGAGCAGGGCCGCGACCCCATGGAGATTGCCGCCATCGCCGTCGATGGCACCTCGGGCTCCATGGTGCTGACCGATTCCGCCCTCAAACCGGTCACACGGGCCCTGCTCTACAACGCCGGCGGCTTCCACGACGAGGCGGCACGCATCACCCACCTCGCCCCGTCTTGCCATATCACCCGTGGCCCATCCTCGGCCCTGGCCCGGGCCCTCAGGCTGGCAAGCGAGGATCGTGACGGCCAGGCCCGGCATCTCATGCACCAGGCCGATTTCATCATGGCCAGGCTGACAGGGCAAGGCGGCCATTCCGACCGCAACAACTGCCTGAAGACCGGCGCCGACCCGGAAACCGGCGCCTGGCCCGGCTGGATCACGAATGCCGGTCTGAACCCGGCGCTGCTGCCGGTCGCCCACCTCCCCGGCGCCTCCATCGCACCGATTTCGCCGCCGGTTGCCCGGGTGTTGGGCTTGCCCGCCACCGCCACGATCCATGCCGGCACCACCGACAGTATTGCCGCCTTCCTGGCATGCGCCGAGCCGCGCCCCGGGATCGCCGTTACCTCGCTTGGCACCACCCTCGCCGTCAAGGCCATGACTGCCAACCGGATCGATGACCCGCAAATCGGCCTCTATTCCCACAGGCTGGGCGGTGCATGGCTCGCTGGCGGGGCGTCGAATACCGGCGGTGGCGTGCTGGCAAAGTATTTTTCCGTGGACCGGATCGAGGAATTGAGCTCGCAAATCGATCCGTCACGCCCGCCGGGGCTGAACTACTACCCGCTGCCAGCCGCCGGGGAGCGCTTTCCGGTCAATGATCCCGGAATGCAGCCGCGCCTTGCGCCGCGGCCAGCAAGCGACGCCCTGTTCCTGCACGGCCTCTTCGAGGGCATGGCTGCAATCGAAGCCGCCTGCTACCAGGCCATCAAGAAGCGGGGCGGCGGGCATCCACACACGCTCTACACGGCTGGACGGGGCGGCGCCAACCAGGCATGGACCGAGATCCGGAAATCCGTACTGCCGGCGACCCTGCTGTCGGCCGAACACACGGAGGCGGCCATCGGCACCGCCCGCCTTGCCCACAGGGGAAGATAGGCGTCGCAAGTGCAGGAAAGCACCGGCATCATTCACCGGTCGTCTTGCCCAAAGCGGAAGACCGGCATCGCCGCGAAGGGAAGAAGGCAACATCATTGCCAGCCGATATGGCGGGAAGGCGTGGCAAGGCACCGCGGATCGAGGGCGGGATCACCACCTCCGGCGGGGACGGCACCACCGGTTCAATCGGCCATGCTCCCCGGTAGTTGGCAGGCCCCGGAAGGGACCTGCCGTCATCAATTCAGAATCCCGCCTTGATCAGTTCGAACTGCTTGATCATTTCCTCGCGGATTTCGTGGTTCATCGGAACCTGCGGCAACACGGGAACGCTGACTTCGCCCAACCCGACCTCGTCGAGCGCTTCCTGGCCCAGCGCATCCATTGCAGCCTGATTGCCATGTCCGTAGCCCCATGCGGTCACCAGGTATTCGGCGGTAACCGGGTCCATCCATGAATTGAAGAAGTCATACATCTTGTCTTCGGGATTGGGTCCGTCGGTTACATTGACGTAGCCGCAGAACCAGGTCGAGGAGCCTTCGACCGTCTCGCGATTGGCCTTCACGTCATACCCCTCTGCTGCCATGGTGGTTGGCGTCTCGTTCCAGGCCCAGGATATCAGCACCTCGCCGCTCGACATCAGCTGGGAAAGTTCTGCGCCATCTGCCCAGTAGGCCCTGACATTCTGGTGCGCCTCCCGCAGCCATGCAGACGCCTTGTCCAGATCCTCGGTGGTGGCAACTGTCCAGTCACTGAGGCCGGTGGCCAGGAATGCCAGCGCATAGGCGTCGTCGACATTGTCAGCGATCGAGACCCGGCCACTGTATTCCGGGTTCAGGAAGACCTGCAGCGACTGGATGTCGGCCTCGTCAACCATGTCGGCCCGGTAGGTGACGGCCGTGGACCCCCAGTCGGCGGGAAGCATGAAATACTCGCCATCATAGTTGAACGCTTCCTTCATGGTTTCATTGACATCGTCCCAGCGGTCAATCCGCGACGGATCAATCGGCTCTATGATGCCGGCATCCCGCCATTTTGAAACTGATTGCGAACATGGATGCGAGACATCGGCGCCAAAGCCCGACCGCAATTTGTGGAAGGCCTCCTCTTCCTCGCCGAATTGCGAGTAGGTCGGCACGTCGCCGTGCATGGCGGCGTAAGGCTTGGAGAATTCGGGATCCTCGTAGCCTGCCCAGTCAAGGATAATCAGACCGTCATCGGCCGCGAATGCAGGCCCGGTCACGAGGCCTGCCGCCAATGCCAATCCAAGATTGCGTATACTTCTCATTTCAGATGATCTCCTGTTGTATGTGTCAGTTGGTTCCCGTGTCGACAATCCTTGCCAGATGGCGGCATTCGGCAACTCGTAATTGATCGCCTGATCCAACAACACCCCGGAATGATCCACCACCCGAAACACGCAACCCCGCCCAGCCGACGGGACAGGGTCGCTCACCGTTACACCAGTCGCCAAACAGTTCAACATGAATGTACCCGTTCAGCCCGACCTTCGACAGCAGCCGTTCACATTGCCAGGAGACGCCCGTAGCACCAACCTGCCAATGCCGAACCGATCACCGCCGCCGCCAGGTAGAGCAGGAATGGTTGCCACTTCAGAACCGGCGCAATCGCCACCGCTCCCCAGACGCTGACGACGCCTCCGGCCACCAGGAATGCCATTGCTGCTCCCGGCGCCATACCAAGCTCGATCAGGCCCCGAACCAGTGGCAGGGCGGCATATCCTTCCAGGTAGATCGGCGCCCCGACCACGACCGCAAGCGGAATGGCCCAGGGCGACTCCTCGCCCACCAGCGCTGCCAACGCCGTTGGCTCGAGAATTGCCCCCAGCATGTGCTCGGCAAGAAATGCCGGCACCAGGCAGACCAGGACCAGCCTCGTCATCGCCATGACCTGGCGACGGAATTCGGCCCGGCCCGGCCGGTCCTTCCAGATGCGCGGCCTGAATTCGACGTCTCCGCACCCGGCCTGCCTTCCGAACTGATCGACAATCCTGTTTGCCCGCAGCGGATTTGCCGTCCACGAATTCCGACCAACGCCACTGAACATGATGCCGCCCAGCAGCCCCAGGCAAAAGGCGGCCACGGTCTTGCCAATGGCAAATTCCCAACCGAGAAGGGCCGCGGTCGCCGCCATCATCGCCGGGTCGGTGACCGGCGAGGACAGCCAGAAGGCCATGGCAACCGCCAGCGGCATTCCTGCTGCCAGCAGCGACACCATCAGCGGAAGAACCATGACTCCGCATACCGGTGTGACCGCCCCGATCGCCGACGCGGCCACGATCATGGCCGGAGTCCCGCCGGTGAGCCTGGCGGCAATCCGCTCGCCGGCACCGCTGGCACTCACCCAGCCGGCGACAAGAATTCCCGGAACCAGAAGCGGCGCCACCTCGACCAGGTTCTGCACGACAAAGGCGAGAGCCCGGAAGACCCGGTCATCCACCATGGCAGCCACGGCAACGGTCAGGGCTCCGGTGGCAGCAATCCAGACAGGCCGACGGTTGGCGGCGATCCATGCAGGTTGGCGGTCGACGATATCCGCGACCACCGGACCGAAGGAGATCCTATCCAGCCACGGCCGAGCCATTGAACCATTGGGTTATGGCCGAAATCTCCGGTCGGGGACGATCGGGTGGCGCGGATGCGCAGCTGCCGATATGAACGAAGCCGGCAATGAATTCATGTTGCGCCAGCCCGAAGACCTCCTGCCTGAATTCCGGGTCATGGGCACCGAAACCGGTCACCCAGCTGGCAGCCCATCCCGAGGCCATCGCCGCATTCAGGAGCGACAGGCAGACAGCCCCCGCCGACAGCGTCTGCTCGATACGGGGAATCTTTGCCTCGAGGTCAGGCGACCCCACCACGGCCACAATCAGGCTGGCCCTGGCAAATACCTCGGCAGCCTTGCCGACCAGCGATTCGGCCTTGCCCATCTCCAGCCCGCGCCGTTGCAGCCGGTCGGCAATGCCGGCCATGGCCGGCTGCTCAATGACGATGAACCTCCACGGTTCAAGCTTTCCGTGATCGGGAACCCTGGCGGCGATCGCCAACAGGTCCTGCAGCTGGTCCCGGGTCGGCACCGGCGGCGAAATGACCAGCGTCGGCGAGGATCGGCGGCTGCGCATGTAATCGAGAACCTGGGTGTTTTCAGTCGACATGTCGGTCCTTTCAGGTCTGTTGGCCGGCCCCGGCGCTGACCTGCCTCCAAGAGTCAGCAAATACACCGCCATCGCCATCCCGGCTTGATCCTGCGCGATTATGCCGCAAAGCGCGGCGTTTCAACCATACTCTGGATCCGTCCGATCCCGAACCGGCCATGTTCGTCAACAAGGCAACACCCGCATCGACTGCCAGTGCGGGCGGCAGGGGTTGATGCCGCTCCTGACCTGGACGCGGAGTACTGCAACATGTTTTCCGGCCAGGCCAGGAACCGCCTGCCAGCGAAGGCAGCGTCATGCCGCCAGGTTCTGTCATGTCCTGCCTGCGATCTCCTCCACAAACCTGACCAATGGACCGAACTCGAAACCATCTGCCGACCGCAACGCCGCGATGTATCGGGTGCGGTGATCATTGCCTGCGGCGAGTGTCCCGTCGCCGGACCAATCGAGGGCGGCGCCAGAATCCATCGTGGCCAGGTATGACTCTGCCATTATCCTCGCCCAGCGTCCGTTGCCGTTGGCGAATGGATGAACCCACACCAATTTGTGATGGAAGCGTGCGGTGGCTTCCAGCGGCTCGTAGCTGCCGTTGTTGCGCCAGTATCGGGCATCGTCGAGGCAGCTGCGCATCTCGGTCGAGATCTGCCAGGCCGGCACACCGATGTTCTTCCCGGTCAGGCGGTAGACGCCCGCCCAATTCCAGACTCTGCCGAACAGGCGCTTGTGTGTTTCTCGTGATGCTTGGTCGGTCAGGACGTCAAGTTTGTTGGGCCGTCGGTCCAGCCATGTCAGCCCCTCGATGATGTTCTCGCCTTCCAACTCGTTCAACTCGCCGCGCGTCGAGATGTGCCTGGCGCTGATGCCGAACAGTTCGTCGGGCGTCAGCGGTGTCGCTCCATCGGGTTCGTGCAACTCAAGCGTCACTTCCAGAAGTCCCTTGGCATCTCGCGGGCGAAATCGCTTGCCAGATCCTCGACCATCTCGTCCTGGCTGCGCAGGCCCTCGGTCTGCCCTTCCAGGGCCAATTGCGCGCGGGTGCGCCGGATAATGCGATTGGCTTTCCTGCGGGCCTGGCTCATGACGATGCCTTCCACCGTGCCCTGGCGCGGGATGATCGCGTAGACGAGCTTGCCACCCATCGCCTCGCCCATCCTTTCGAGCTGGTTCAACGAAATTGTTCCGGCCCGTTCGTTCCGGATGGAGCTGTAGACGCTGTTTCGGGACACACCCAACAGCTCGGCAAGAGCGGGTACATTCATGCCGATGGCTTCCTGGAAGGTCGAAATCCAGCCGCCAAACGGTTTTGCGAGGGCCGTTGCCGCTTGACCGGCTTGATTGACCTTTTCTTCTGCCTGGCGCTGTTTTGCAGTTGAGACGGACATTTGCAGACCCCTGGTTATGCATGATGAGAAGAATGTAATACTGACGTATAACAAGTACATCCGTCTTGCAATACTGTGGTATGACATATGTGTCAGGTCAGTCACCCTGAACCTATTGGCCGCCCCTCGCAGGGTCCCGGGCCAATAGCACCAACCCATGGCAAGACTCGCCATGCCGAATAGAGATACAGCCCAGGTTGAAGGTCTCGTTGTCTTGTCCGAATTGTCAGCCGAGCCGGAATTCCTGGAGCCGGATACATGAAGATTCCGGGAAACTCGGCACGCAACGAAATGCTTGCGGCATTGTGCCGGCATACCGACAAGCCACGCATGCCGGGCAAATTCTCGTCGGTGACCGGCCATCACCGAAAACACGCGTCCGCCACCTTCGAGGCTCGAGGCAGACACAGGCTTCGGAAGCAGGGTCACAAGCAAGTTCTCCCATGGCAGCGCCGCGGAGGCCTTGGAGCGAATTTGCGGCAAGCGCATCAAGCCGCCCCATCCCGCTGGTCGCTCTTGTCCGCATCCAATTCCTGCCTCGGTGCCCGTGCGGGGTTCGGCAATCAGGAAAGATCGGTGCGGATCGGGGATGCGGCCAGCAATCCGCCATCGACGGTGATACACTGGCCGGTGACGAATTCCGACTCCGGTGCGATCAGCCATGCGACTGCCCGGGCGACATCGCCTGGCTTGCCAAAGCGTCCGGCCGGGTGGCGGGACCTGGCATCTCCGGCCACTGCTTCCGCATCCTTCGCCAGGGAGAAGGCGGCCTCGACCATGTCGGTCATGATCCATCCCGGACAGACGGCATTGCACCTGATATCCGGCCCGTGGTCGACGGCAATCGACCGGGTCAGCGCGTGCACGAATCCCTTCGAGGCGTTGTAGAGTGCCATGGACGGATCGGATGCCATGCCGGATATCGAACCTATATTGACGATCGACCCTCCCCCGGCCTGCCGCATGACCGGGATGAAGGCCCGGCAGCAATTGAACACCCCCCGGCAATTGGTCCCGATCAGCGCCTCCCAATCCTCGTCGGTCGATTCCGTCACCGTCTTTTCGACCTGGATGCCGGCATTGTTGACCAGCACGCCAACTTCGTCTCCGGCACTGGCGGCAAATCCGGACAATTGGCGGGCTGCCTCCGCATCGGCAATATCAGCGGTCATCCACTGGATGGATGAATCGAGCTCCCGGGGCCTGCCTCCCCGGCTGCAACCAACGACCAGCCAGCCACGGTCAGCGAGCAATTCGGCGATGGCCCGTCCGATGCCACGGCTGGCGCCGGTGACGACTGCAACTCTCCTGGTCATTCTTCCCCGTACTCCCGCCTCGAGGCAAAATTGTCGCTGCACATTCCGACTACAGGCGCATCTGCTGGACCTGGGCCGTCAGCCCTCCATCCATCACCCAGAGCTGGCCGGACGCATAGCGTGCCTCGTCGGATGCCAGGAACAGGACCAGGCCAGCGATGTCATCCGGGGTTCCGATCCTGCGGATCGGGTGAATGTCCCTGATGACCTGCCTGAGCGATTCGGCATCGCCTCGCTCGCCAAAGAAGCTCTGCAGCATCGGTGTATCCACGTAACCCGGACATACGGCATTCACCCGAATTCCTTCGGGGCCATGATCGCAGGCCATCGCCCTGGTCAGCGCATGAACCGCCCCCTTGGTGGCGCAATAGGCGGCCAGTTCGGGATCGGCCATGAACCCGTCATAGGAGCCGAAATTGACGATCGACGGCGCCGGCGACTTGCGCAGCAGCGGCAGTGCCGCCTTCGACACCAGGAACATGCCGGTGACGTTGACGGCAAAGATCCGCTCCCATTCCTCCAGCGAGGTGTGTTCGACCGTCTTCTCGATTTCAATGCCGGCGGCGTTGACCAGGATGTCCAGCCTGCCCAACTCCCGTTCGGCCTGGCTGAACAGGGCAGCGACGGAGTCTTCGCAGGTGACATCAAGGTGGCGATATTCCCAGCCTGCCTTTTCCACGATGTCGGCCGCCCACGGAATTGCACCCTCTTCGGCAAACCGCCGGCAGATGGCGTCGCCAATCCCGCCGCAGCCACCGGTGATGATGGCAGTCCTGCCTTCCAGCCTTCCGGTCATGACGGCACGCGCCCGCCATAGGCATCAAGCACCAGGCCGTGAAAGTGGTGGACGGCATGCTCCGACATGCCCGACCCCTTCGGGTCATGAATGATGCGTCCCTGGCGAAATGCCGGGGTTTTCATGCCACGCTGCACGCTTTCGACCAGGCCGATATCCTCGAGTTGGAGGACCTCGTCAATATAGCGAATTGCCTCGCGTTCGGCCTCGTTCGGCTCGGCGGTCTCGAAGAAGAAGTCATAGGTCTCCAGTGTTCGCTCGACACCGGCGGGCATGATGTGCATGACGATGAAGTTGCCGCGCCCCGGGTAGCGCATAAGGCAGGTATTCGGCCACAGCCACCACACGGCGTGATCCCTGACCGTGGCCCCATCGGTCGAATAGGCCGAGTTGGCGTTTCTGCCGGCCTCTGCCATGTGGCTCGACCAGATGCCATGGGTCTCGACACGGTAGGTATCCATGTCGACCAGCGTGCAAAAATCCTTGTGGGCGCCCGGGCAGTGATAGCATTCCAGGAAATTGTCCACGACATTCTTCCAGTTCGAATTGATGTCATAGACAAGCCGGTGGGCAAAGGTCAGCCTGCCGACATCCGGTGCCCAGTGGTCGATTTCGTCGGCCAAGTCGACGGTCTGCGCTGCCAGTGCCCGCGCATCGGGATCGAGATTGACATAGACGAACCCGCCAAACTCCTCGACCTGGACCTGGTCAAGGGCAATGTCCTCGACCCTGAACTGCTCCAGCCCTTCGGAATGCGGCGCCCGCAGCAACTGGCCGCCCAGATCGTAGACCCAGGCATGGTACGGGCAGAGAATCCTGGTGGTCTGCCCCTCCCCGGCCAGCAATTCATGCGCCCGGTGCTTGCAGACATTGTAGAAGGCCCGCAACCGGCCATCGCCCGCCCGAACCACGCAGACCGGATTCCCCCCGACCATGTCGGTGACATACGATCCGGGCTCCGACAGCTTTTCGACATGACATATCCACTGCCAACTCCTGGCAAAGACCTGCCTCTGCTCCAGATCATACCAGTGCTGATCGCAATAGGCGGCCGCATTGAGGGACATCGACCGTCGCGGATCCGGGCTCCAGCCACGGGCAATGTCACCTGCCGGATGATCAACCGCCATCGTCATCGGCCCTCTCCCAAATCCCGGCCCAGCCAACCTCATCGTCACCTGGCTCGCCAGACCAACAGACATTCCGGCCCGGGTTGTGTCAATACCGGAGATTCCGGTCCGCCAGACCTGGCCGGGACTGCCCCGCCCAACTACGGGTAGGCGCCGGGGTGCTCACTGACTTGGCATCGACGCGACCCGCGGCTGCGATCTCCCGGCCAGGATACGCATGCCCTGGCCGGCGGGCCGGGAGGTGGATCCGGGCCGATGGCCTATTGGGCTTCCTGCTTCCTGTTCCTGCCAGGCAGGAGGAATTCGATCACCGCGGCGCCGGCAATGCAGATGGTTCCCGCCAGTTCGACGAGGCCGAAATGTTCATCCAGCAGGGCTGCACTTGACCCGACACCCGATATGATCTCGGCTGACAGCAGGAAGCTCAGCAGGGCCGGCGGCAACAGCCGGGCGCTCCAGAGCGTCAGGACAATCATTGGCGCGAAGTAGAGCCCGCCCGACAGCAGAACCACCGGAGCCGTCAATTCACTCACCTCGACCACGGAGACCGGAAAATCGAATCCGAATTCAACCAGCATGGCCACGGCACTGGCAACAACGGCGACCACGATCGCAACCAGCGCCGCTGGCCCTGTCTCGAATTTTCCTGTCGAAAACAGCAGCGCCGCTCCCACCGACCAGGCCAAACCCGACATGATGGCCATGATCTCTCCGACACCAATCTCGTGCGGTGAAAGGCCGCCGCCAAGGATCAGCATCATCCCGAATAGCGACATGGATATGGCGATCACGCTCTGCCAGGACCAGCGCCGACCCATGAACACGCACTCGATCAGCGTGCTCCAGGCGGGAGCAAGATAGAACAGCAACACAACCCGGACCACGTCTGTATATGCCAGCGCCGTGGCATAGGTGGTAATGGCCAAGCCCGCTAGCACCGCCCCGATTGCCCCCCGCATCGGCAGGCCCCACCCTCTCCTGCCGAAAAGAACGAGAAGCGTGATGAAAGGCAGGGCGCCCAGATTGATGGCAAACCCGGCCACCGACCCGGGAAGGCCGATATCGTTGAGATAGCGGATCGGGATCCACCACAGCCCCCACAGCACCGCTGCGACCAGGGCGACAGAGGCCGGAAACAACCTGTCACGGATCATCGCCTGCCACCTCCGCAAGAACCGGCAGCGCCCCGGGGCGCTGCACCTTCCGGACGACCATCTCGCCCTCCGGCCATTCCGGAACACCAACAGGGCAGGTAGTCTTTCGCGGGACCTTCATCAAGGGCGGGCGACTTGCACCGCATTGCCGCAACTGGCTGGCTGCAATCCGGTAGGTTCAGGGGGCAGCCTCCCCGAGAGGTCGCTGCATTGGTGGCATCTTGTGCCGAATCCGGGTTCGTTGATGACCCGCTGTTTCGGGCGTCTTAACAGCGTGGCCGGTCCCTCCAGGCAATGGCTGGCGCTACGACTTCTCGATCAGCCGCAGGCCAAGGTCCCGCAGCGCCTCGTTGGTGGGCGGTGCCGGCGCTCCGAGCATGAGATCCTCGGCCCGCTGGTTGAGCGGAAACATGGTGACCTCCCTGATGTTCTCGACTCCGGCCAGCAGCATGATGATCCGTTCGATTCCGGGCGCGATGCCGGCATGTGGAGGTGCACCGAACCGAAGAGCATTGACCATGCCGCCGAAATTGCTGTCGACATAGCCCCTGTCGCGGCCGACGATGGCAAACGCCTTGTAGAGCGTGTCCAAATCATGGTTTCGCACCGCACCGGATGACAGTTCGACGCCGTTGCAGACCAGGTCATACTGGTATCCGGCAATGGTGAGAGGATCGGGCGCATCCAGTGCAGCAAGCCCGCCCTGCGGCATCGAGAACGGGTTGTGGGAAAAATCCAGTTCCCCGGTTTCCTCGTCCCGCTCGTACATCGGAAAATCGGTGATCCAGCAGAATTCGAACCGGTCCCGGTCGATCAGTCCAAGCTGCGACGCAACCTCGTCGCGGGCCCGGGCCGCGACCGCCTCGAAGGATGACGGCCTGCCGCCGAGAAAGAACGCCGCATCTCCGCTGTCCAGTCCCAGCTGCCGGCGGATTGCCTCGGTACGTTCGGGGCCGATATTGCTGGCCAGCGGACCCGCCCCTTCCAGCTGACCATCGGTGGTGCGCCACAGGATGTATCCCATCCCGGGAAGTCCCTGTCGCTGGGCAAACACGTTCATGCGGTCGCAGAACCGGCGGCTTCCGCCGCCCGGGGCCGGTATGGCCCGGACTTCATTGCCACCATCCTCGAGCAGCGATGCAAAGATGCGAAAGCCCGAGCCGCGAAAATGCTCCGAGACCTGCTGCATCCTGATCGGGTTGCGCAAATCCGGCTTGTCGGTCCCGTAGAGGAGCATGGTGTCTGCGAAACTTATCCTCGGGAAGCTGTCGGCGATGTCCCTGCCGGCGCCGAACTGCCGAAACACATCCCGCATGACCGGTTCGATGACCGAAAACACGTCCTCCTGCGTGGCAAATGCGAGCTCGACGTCAAGCTGGTAGAATTCGCCGGGCGACCGGTCGGCGCGCGGGTCCTCGTCACGAAAGCACGGGGCGATCTGGAAATACCGATCGAAGCCGGCGATCATGATGAACTGCTTGAATTGCTGGGGTGCCTGCGGCAGCGCGTAAAAATTGCCATTATGCAGCCGTGACGGAACCAGGAAATCCCTGGCCCCCTCTGGCGAGGACGCCGTCAGGATCGGGGTCTGGAACTCGGTAAACCCGTGCTCGGTCATCAACTGGCGCAGCCGTGCAATGACCTGCGAGCGAAGCATCATCCGCTCGTGCATCACCGGGCGACGGAGATCGAGAAACCGGAATTTGAGGCGCGTCTCCTCCGGATACTCCTGGTCACCGAATACCTGCAGCGGCAACTCCTCGGTCGAACCGAGGATTTCGAGGTCGTTGACAAACACCTCGACCTCGCCGGTCGACAGTTTCCTGTTGACCAGTTCCGGCTCCCGCATCCGCACCTTGCCGTCGATCCTGATAACCGACTCGGCGCGCAGTTTCTCGAACTCTTCGAAGACGCCGCTATCCGAGTCGGCGAGGATTTGCGTGATCCCGTAATGATCACGAAGATCGACGAACAACACGCCGCCATGATCCCGAATCCGGTGCACCCATCCGGCCAGCCTCACTGGGCTGCCGACATCCTCCCGGCAGAGTTGCGCGCATGTATGGGTTCGATAGGGATGCATGTCCTTGACTCTTCCAGCGTGACGGCAAGGGGTCGCCTTTCAATTCCCTGGCGGGAAATGTCAAGGAATCTCCGACGACCTGCTGCCGCGGTGTGAGCAACGGGCCAGCCGCCACCTCTCCACGCACCCTTTCGGCAGTCCAGGGCCTCGTCGGACGGTGCTGCATACAAATGAATGTGTGAACTGTTCGTCGCAGCAACGCACGCGCTCGCCAACGGCTGCCGGCTCACGCGCCGCCGCCTGGTGGGCGCGGACCGGACCGCGTTCGAGGGACCGGCGGACACCGACATGGACTCGCAGAAGCGCACGGGGTGCGCCGTCGAGATCGTCTCCTTCGGCGCCCGGATATTCGCGCCGAACCCCGATGCGACTGAGCGCATCCTCGACCGGTGGTCACCCGCTGCTTGAGCCCGCAGAGAATTGCCCGCCCGATGCATTGCCGGGCGGGCGGCGGCCCGAAGGAGAGTTCCATGACCGCACAGTCCCTCCCCGACAACCCGAGTTACTGCTTCGTGCCGTCCCACGATGTCGAAACCGACGTGTAGCAGATCTGCATCGTCATCAAGGGCCTTGCAGGCCACGTCCCCACCGCGCTCATCGCGCTCAATCCGGGCGACGTCCTGGTCATCGCGGACAAGCTCTACCGCCGCCTCGGTCTCGACCGGAAGGCCCTCAATGACCTCCGCAGAGATTGCCCAGGCTTTCGATGATCGGGCAGTCCGGCTGGTCGTCGCCCCGGCAGGCCTCGACCAGGTGGGCGAGTTCATCATGCAGCGATTGCAACTCCCGCTGCTTCTCCGCGATCTCCTCCATCCGCCTGGCCGCGATGCGCTTCACGTCGGCGCTGGACCGGTGCTGGTCCTCGTAGAGGCCAAGCAATTCCCGGCATTCCCCTATGGAGAACCCGAACTCCCGCGCCCGGCGGACGAACACGAGCTTACGCACCGCGCCGTCGTCATATGTTCTGTATCCCGACTCCGTCCGGGACGCAGCCGAAACCAGCCCGATATCGGCGTAGTAGCGGACCGTCTTCACGGGCAGGCCGGCAGTTCTAGAGGCGGTGGAGATATTCATCGGCGGTTCATTGACTTTCCAGTTACTGGAAACATTACATTGTCCGTCGGGATTCACCAACCAGTGGTACAATGACCGCCCTGACCGCACACATCGCTATCGACCGGCACTGCAGCCACAACTGGCGCCGGGCCTCGAAGAACACGGCATGGTGTCGGCTCGGCTGCGCCATCGGCGATTTCGGCGCCATTGCCGTCTTCCGGTTCACCGGCATATCCTGGCCGACATTGAATATCATGGTCCTCGCCATCGTGGGCGGGCTGCTGACCTCGATCGCTCTGGAGAGCTTCATCCCTTCCCGCCAGACGGAGATCGGGACGGCAATCGGCATGTCATTCATCTCGATGGAAGCCATGATGAACGCGGTGGGCTGGGCAGTGCTGGCCTGGTGGGTCGCGCCGATCATGCTGGCCGCCGGTTTCGTCACCCCGCTGCCCGGCAATTACTGGCGGCTGAAAGCGCTCGGCAAGGCATGTCACTGAGGCGGGGCACGATCCTGCTCGTCCTGGCCGCCGCCCTGGGCGTGGCCGGTTATTTCCAATTCGGCGGAGGGGAGGACGGTGCGGGTGGTGGCGCGCCGATCGTGTCGGTCAGCCTGCCGGGCACCCTCTCGGCGGGCGCGCAGCTGGGGCAAGAGACCTACGACGCCAACTGCGCGTCCTGCCACGGCCGGAACGCGGCCGGACAGGACGGGATCGCCCCGCCGCTGGTCCACGTCTTCTACGAGCCCGGCCACCATGGCGACGAATCGTTCCAGCGGGCGGTCGCGCACGGCGTCCGGGCCCACCATTGGCGTTTCGGCGACATGCCGCCGGTCGAGGGTCTGAGCCGGCGCGACGTGGCCGCGATCGTGGCTTATATCCGCGAACTCCAGCGGGCCAACGGCATCCGGTGAAGGATTGGTCATGAAAGCGATCATAATGGCCGGAATGCTTGCCCTCGCGGCAACCACGGCACTGCCCCATTCCGCCCTCGACGCCACCGCGCCGGAGGATGGCGCCGTGCTGGTGCAGGCACCGCCGCACATTGTTCTGACCTTCGCCAAGCGCATCCGCCTGACACGTGTCCGAATGACCCATGACGGCGGGAACGGGATCGACCTCGAACTGGGAGGACAGAAGGCGTTCGCGACCCGGTTCGAGCTGCCGCTCGAGAACAAGGGCAGCGGCCTCTACCGGATCGAATGGCGCGGCCTCTCGAGCGACGGACATGCCATTCGCAAGACCTTCAGCTTCCGGGTGAAGTGACTCGTGCCGGAGATATGGGAACTGGCCTCGACCCTGGTGAATTTCCTGCTCTGTCTCGGGGTCCTGGGAAGTACCGGTCTGGTTCTGGTGCGAATCGTCTTCGCCCGCGAGACGCACAGGTTGCACGCCACCGTGGTCCGGCAGGCGACCGCGTTTGCCGTGCTCGCATTGCTGGCTGCCGGCGCCGGCTTCTTTCTGAATGGCGCCGCCTTGACTGGCGCGCTCTCGGGCATGACCGACCCCGAGATGCTGGGGCTGCTGTGGCAGACACCGGTGGGCACGGCGTTCGCTTACCAAATGGCAGGCCTGGGTCTGGTCCTTCTGGGGCTCCGGCTGGCCGGGATCGGCCTGCCGATCGCCACCGTCGGCGGCCTGGTGGCGCTGTGGTCGTTTTCCCGGGTCGGACATGTCACGGATGTGAAGGCACTTTGGCTCGAATTACTGCTTCTGCTGCATCTCGCTGGCGCCGCCCTCTGGATCGGCGTCCTCTTGCCGCTCCGCGCGCTTGCCGGGGACCACGGAAATCTCTCCCTCGCGGCGGGCCTGGGGCACCGCTTCGGTCGCATCGCCGCCGTTACAGTACCACTCATGATCGCCGCCGGGATCGGCATGGCGTGGCGACTGCTGGGCAGCCTCGAAGCCCTGCTGGAGACCGGCTACGGTCTCACGCTGCTTGCCAAGATCGGGGCCGTCACCTGCCTGCTCGCGGCCGCGGCGGCCAACAAGCTCCGTTTCGTTCCCGGCATGAGGGCGGGTAACCGCCGGGCGGCGGTGTCTCTGCGCCGCTCCATCGCCGTCGAAGGAGCTGCGATCTTTGTTGTCCTTCTGGCGACAGCCGCTCTGACCACCCTGCAGGGAGCCCCGTGGGAGAGTAGCCCATGAACCGAAGAGAATTTCTTGCCTGCGCCGCCGCAACGGTCCGGCTTCCCGGGACGGCCCGGGCGAAGCTGACATTCCGGCTGAAGGCCCGGCCCGACACCGCCCGGCTTGCCGGAAAGCGAAGCCTCGACCCGCATGCTCGGCTCCAACGGATCTAGTCCGGGGCCGGAACTCCGTTTTCAGCAGGGCGACCGCGCGGCTATCACCTTCGAAAAAGGATTTGGCCGGCGCTCCGCCATCCATTGGCACGGCATCAATCTCGACAACGCGATGGACGGCGTGCCCGACCTGACCCAGGCGGCGGTCGAGCCGGGAATGACCTTCGACAACGCGTTCGAGGCCCCCCATGCAGGGACTATTGGTACCACGCCCACCACCGCTCCTGAGAACAGGTCGCCGGGGGCCTTTACGGCCCACTGATCGTCGAGGAACGGAACCGGCCCGCTGTCGACCGCGACATTACCGTCGTCCTCAACGACCGGCGGCTCGAGCACATCGGCGCGCTGCACGAGAATTTCGGCATCCGTCACGACTTCTCCCGTGGCAGGCGGATGGGCAACTTCACCCGGGCCCTGTTCTCGCGGGGCACGGTCCGGCGCGGCGACCGCATCCGCCTGCGTCTGGTCAATGTGGCCACCGCCAGGATGTTCCCGGTCAACATCGGCGGGGGCGCCGACAGGGTCGTGGCCCATGACGGCATGCAGCTCGCCGAGCCGGAGCCTCTCGTTTACCGACGGCAGGCGCATCGGCGCGCCTGCTGCTGCCTTGCCTGGAGCAGGGGGGCGGCTGGAGCCCGCTCGAGCCGCGGGTCCTGACCGCGATGACCCTGTTGAACGCCGAGAGCGCGGCAGACAACAAGGATTTGATGACCCGTCTTGTCCTGAATCTCCTGGCCGCCACCAATGACCGGGGCTCCCGGGCCATGACCCGGAGTCACCCGTCGCTGGGCAGGACGTGGGCAACTGCTTGACTGGATGGCATGAACATGGGACCGGTGACGGGCCACACTCGCCGGAAGCGGAGCAGAGCCGTGTTTGACCTTCAACATCCGTTTTTCATACCGGTCTGGCGCCGGGTCCTGGTCACTGGCATCTGCCTGGGCTGGGCATGCTTTGAGCTGGTGATTGGCAATCCTGGCTGGGCGATGATCTTCGGCGCTTCCGGCGCCTGGTGCTGTTACCAGTTCTTTTTCGTGTGGAAGGACCCGACCGAAGAGGAGGAATAGAACGGCCGGCACGACAATACGCTGCCCGGGGCGCCTGCTTTCCGTTGCCGATACGTCCGACCCTGCTGACGGCAAGTCCGGACCAGGGCGCGCGCATCACGGAGGCCTGGTGCCAGATGCAGAATTCGGCCGCACACGCGACCAGCCGCCGCGACCCGCTGCGAGCCGGTCTTGCCTGCCGCACCGTCGGGCAAGGTGGCGGGTCCTCCGTGCCCCCGGTTCCTGGCTGATTGCGGCCGGGCATTTCCTGGCTGGTTTCGCCGGCCGGTTCTGCGATGCTTAACAAGGCGGCAAGATTGTTATATCGGATTCGCCGGGAATTCTGATCCGGAGGAAAGCTGGAGTTTAACGGGAATGTGGGGACGAACCTTCGAATACATGCTTGACAGGATTATCCGAACTGGTTCGCTCGTGGTCCGGATGCCGAATGGGCAGGAAAGATTCTTCGGCGACATGCATGCCCAGCCTGTCCGCATCCGAATTGCCGACGACAAGACTCTCAGAACACTCTGCATCAATCCCGACCTGGCGCTCGGCGAATGCTACATGAACGGGAAGCTGGTCGTGGAGGAGGATGACCTCAGGGGTTTCCTGGAACTGGTGCTGTCCAATATCGGCAAGAATGACAAGCCGCTGCTCCACCAGTTTGCCGGGTCATGCCGGCGGGTCTCCCGCTTCCTTGCCCAGTACAACCCCGTCACCCGCGCCCGCAACAATGTCCAGTACCACTACGATTTGTCGGACGAACTCTACGAGTTGTTCCTCGACACCGATCGGCAATACAGCTGCGCCTATTTTGCCAACCCCGATGCAACCCTGGAGGAGGCGCAGGAGGACAAGAAACGGCATATCGCCGGCAAGTTGTTGCTGGAGCCGGGAATGTCGGTGCTGGATATCGGCAGTGGATGGGGTGGAATGGGGCTGACCCTGGCCCGGGAATTCGGCTGCAAGGTGGAAGGCGTCACCCTGTCGACCAGCCAGCACCGGATCTCGAATTTGCGGGCCCGTGACGAGGGGTTGGCAGACCGGGCCACCTTCTCGCTGACCGACTACAGGGAACTCGATTCCCGGTTCGACCGGATCGTGTCGGTAGGAATGTTCGAGCATGTCGGTTCGCCGCACTACCGTCAGTATTTCCGCAAGCTTGGCCAATTGCTCGATGCCGATGGGGTCGCCCTCCTGCACACGATCGGCCGGGCCACACCGCCAGGTTCGACCAACCAGTGGATCGGCAAATACATTTTCCCGGGCGGCTACATTCCGGCCATGTCGGAGGTGCTTGCCGCCATCCAGCGGGAAGGGCTCTACGTGACCGATGTCGAGGTGTTGCGGCTTCACTATGCGGAGACGCTGCGGCACTGGTACCAGCGATTCATGCAGAATCTCGACCAGGTCATCGAACTCTATGACGAGAGATTCTGCCGGATGTGGCGGTTCTACCTCCTGTCCTGTGAAATGTCCTTCCGCTACGGCGGACTCTCGGTCTTCCAGTTCCAGATCACCAGGAAGATTGATGCGGTTCCGATGACACGCAACTACCTCTACCGGCCGAATGCGGACAAGGGCCGGCCATCCGCAGGCGAGTCGCCCTCCTGACGGGCGGGCGGCACCTTCCACTCGCCAGCGCGAGGGCCTTTGCCGGACCAGGGTTGACCACCGGTCGATCGCAACCGGACGCCACTTGCGCACACGCCAAAGCCACCTATAAGCCAACCGGCAAGGCGAAGCCGTTCCGGAACATGTCCAATGCCCAGGCGCACCGACATCTCGACGATCATGGTCATAGGCGCCGGCCCGATCATCATAGGTCAGGCCTGCGAGTTCGACTATTCCGGAACGCAGGCCTGCAAGGCGCTGCGCGAGGAGGGCTACCGGATCGTGCTGGTCAATTCCAACCCGGCGACAATCATGACCGATCCGGGGCTGGCCGACGCCACCTATGTCGAACCGATCACCGCCGAGATCGTCGAAAGAATCATCGAGCGGGAGCGTCCCGATGCGCTGCTGCCGACCATGGGCGGGCAAACTGCGCTCAACACCGCCCTGGAAGTGGCCGATGCCGGTGTGCTCGACCGCCTCGGCGTCCAGCTGATCGGTGCCAGCCCCGATGCAATCAGGAAGGCCGAAGACCGGCAGTTGTTCCGTGACGCCATGGACAATATCGGCCTGTCCAGCCCGCATTCGGCGATTGCCGGCGACATGGACGAGGCGATGGCGGCAATCGACCAGGTCGGTCTGCCGGCCATCATCCGTCCGGCCTTTACCCTCGGTGGAACCGGCGGTGGAACCGCTTTCAACCGTGACGATTTCGAGATGCTGTGCCGGATTGGCCTCGAAGCCTCGCCGGTCAGCCAGATCCTGATCGACGAGAGCCTTCTCGGCTGGAAGGAATACGAGATGGAGGTGGTCCGGGACCGGGCCGACAACGCCATCATCGTCTGCTCGATCGAGAATGTCGATCCGATGGGTGTTCACACCGGCGATTCGGTCACGGTGGCGCCGGCGTTGACCCTGACCGACAAGGAATATCAGCGGATGCGGAACAGCTCGATCGCCGTGTTGCGCGAGATCGGGGTGGAGACCGGTGGCTCCAACGTGCAATGGGCGGTCAATCCCCGGGATGGCCGCATGATGATCATCGAGATGAACCCGCGTGTCTCCCGCTCCTCGGCGCTGGCATCGAAGGCCACCGGGTTTCCCATCGCCAAGGTCGCGGCCAAGCTGGCAGTCGGCTATACGCTGGACGAGCTTGACAACGACATTACCCGTGTCACCCCGGCATCCTTCGAGCCATCGATCGATTATGTCGTCACCAAGATTCCCCGCTTCGCGTTCGAGAAATTCCCCGGGGCCAAGCCCGAGCTGAACACGGCCATGAAGTCGGTCGGGGAAGCGATGGCCATCGGGCGAAGCTTCAACGAGAGCGTCCAGAAGGCGCTGGCCTCGCTCGAGACCGGGTTGACCGGTTTTGACGAGATCGAGATCGAGGGGGCGCCGGAACCGGCGGCGGTCATCCGGGCAATTTCCGCCAATTCCCCGGACCGGCTGCGACTGATTGCCCAGGCCATGCGCCACGGCCTGTCAGACAAGGAGATCAATGCCGCCACCCGTTACGATCCGTGGTTCCTGGCCCGGATCCGGGAAATCGTTACCGCCGAGGAGGCCGTGCGGCAGGACGGGCTGCCGACCGACCAGGCCAGCCTGCTCGAGTTGAAGATCATGGGTTTTACCGATGCCAGGCTGGCCAAGATCTCGGGGCAGGATGAAGCCGGGATTGCCAGCCTCAGGGCACGGTTCGGGGTGGCACCGGTATTCAAGCGGATCGACACATGTGCGGCCGAGTTCGAGGCGCAGACGCCGTACATGTACTCGGCCTACGAATATCCGGCAGCCGGGTATACCGAATGCGAGTCCGACCCGAGCGACCGGAAGAAGGTGGTGGTTCTCGGTGGCGGGCCCAACCGGATCGGACAGGGAATCGAGTTCGACTATTGCTGCTGCCACGCCTGCATGGCGCTGTCGGATGCCGGGTTCGAAACCATCATGATCAACTGCAATCCGGAGACCGTCTCCACCGATTACGACACTTCGGACCGGCTCTATTTCGAGCCGCTGACCATGGAGCATGTCACCGGGATCCTGCAGACCGAGCAGCGCAAGGGCTCTCTGCTCGGAGTCATCGTGCAGTTTGGCGGCCAGACCCCGCTGGGCCTGGCGGCGGGTCTCGAACAGGCTGGCTTCCCCATACTCGGGACATCGCCCTCGGCAATCGACCGGGCGGAGGATCGCGAGCAATTCCAGCAACTGCTGGGCAAGCTTGGACTCAGGCAACCCCGCAACGGCACCGCATTGTCGGCGGAGGAGGCCGAAGCCGTCGCCACACGGGTGGGATACCCGGTGGTCATCCGACCGTCCTACGTGCTCGGCGGCCGGGCCATGGAGATTGTCAAGGACAAGACGGAGCTGCGCCGCTACGTGAAGGATGCCGTCAGCGTCTCGGGGAGAAACCCGGTCCTCATCGACCAGTTCCTGCCAAATGCGGTGGAGGTGGATGTCGATGCCATCTCCGACGGCAATGCCACGCACGTTGCCGGCGTGATGCAACATATCGAGCTTGCCGGAATTCATTCCGGAGACAGCGCCTGCTCGCTTCCGCCCTACTCGCTTGATGACGCGACCATCGCCGAACTCAAGCGCCAGACCCGGGAATTGTCGTCCGGACTTGGCGTGGTTGGCCTCATGAATATCCAGTTTGCGGTGATGGATGGCGACGTCTACGTGCTCGAGGTCAACCCGCGGGCATCACGGACCGTCCCCTTCGTGGCCAAGGCGACCGGCTCGCCAATTGCATCGATCGCCGCCCGGATCATGGCTGGCAGGGAACTCGGCAGCTTCCGGCTCCGGCCAGCCGAAACCAAGCATTACTCGGTCAAGGAGGTGGTGCTGCCATTCTCCAGGTTCCCGGGTGTCGATGCCCTTCTCGGGCCGGAAATGCGTTCGACCGGCGAGGTGATGGGGCTGGATGACAGCTTCGAGCAGGCCTTCCTCAAGGCCCAGGCCGGCGCCGGCATGCATCTGCCGGATTCCGGGACCGTCTTCGTGTCCATCAGGGATGCCGACAAGACCGACCAGATGTTCGCTGCCGTCGAATCGATGCACGGGCTTGGCTTCGGCATTGCTGCAACCCGGGGAACCGCCGGGTTCCTGGCCGCACGCGGCATCGACTGCCGGGTCGTCAACAAGATCTACGAGGGCCGACCGAATATCGTCGATTCCCTGAAGAATGGCGAGGTGGCGCTGGTCATCAACACCACCGATGGCCGGCAGACGGTGGCTGACAGCCAGACCATCAGGACCGCCTCGATTGCCGAGAATGTTCCCTATTGCACGACTGCGGCCGCGGCCAGGATCATTGCCCGTGTGCTCAAGACCCGCCAGGAGACTCCCATGGAAATCCGCGATCTCCAGTCCATCGGCACTGCTGCCTGATTGCCTCCCGCAATCTCCGATGCAAGCAGGAGCCGCGCTTCCGGGTCAGTTCACCAGGTTCGGCGGGGTCTTGCCGGCGAAGACGGCGCGGAGATTCTCGAGTGCCATTCTGCCCATGCCCTCGCGCGCTTCGGGAATTGCGGTACCGAGATGCGGCAACAGCACGACATTCTCCATGGTCAGAAATTCGGCCGGGATTTCGGGCTCGAATTCGTAGACGTCGAGGCCGGCGCCGGCAATCCGCCCCGATTGCAGCGCCTCGACCAGCGATCCCTCGTCAATCACGTCACCCCGGGAGACATTGACCAGGATTGCGTGCGGTTGAAGCTGCCGCAACTCGTCCCTGCCGATCAGGTGATGCGAATGGGCGCCGGCGCTCACCGAAAGCACGACGAAATCGGCCTGCCGGAGCACCTCGCCGATTCCCGCCAATTGCCGTGACGGCACGCCCGGATCAGCAATCTTCGACCTGTTGGCAAAGATCACCTCCATGTCGAACCCGAAATGACATCGGCGGGCAATGGCCCGCCCGATGCGACCCATGCCGATGATCCCCAGGGTTCTGCCATTGAACTGGTGGCCGAGCAACTGCGTCGGATGCCAGCCGGTCCAGCTCCCTGCCCTGACCAGGCGCTCTCCCTCGGCCGTTCGCCGGGCTGTCATCAGCATCAGCGACACCGCGATGTCGGCGGTGGCTTCCGTGACCGCACCGGGAGTGTTGCTGACCGGGATGCCATGACGGCGGGCGGCGTCGACATCAATGTGGTTGTACCCTGCCCCGAAATTGGCGATGATCCGGCACCGGATATCGCTGCTCCCGTCAAAGGCCGCGGCCGTGAACCGGTCGGCCAGGGTCGGCAGCACCGCATCATGTTCGCGAAGACTGGCCGCGGCCTCATCAACGGTCATTGGCCGGTTGGCATCACGGACCGTCACGTCGAAACTGGCGGCGGCCTCGGCCATGACCGCCTCCGGCAGAACTCTCGAGATCAGCACGCTGGGGAGGGTCATCAGTACATCCTTCCACCAATGGGCACGTCGCGGTCAGGGGCGATCAGAACCACGTTTCCATCCTGGTCCGGCACCCCGAGCACCAGCACCTCGGACATGAACTTGCCGATTTGCCGCGGTGGGAAATTGACCACCGCCAAGACTTGCCGCCCAACCAGCTCGTCGGTCGGATAGTTCTCGGTCAGCTGGGCCGAACTCTTGCGCTGTCCGATTTCCGGCCCGAAATCTATCCACAACTTGCAGGCGGGTTTCCTGGCTTCCGGATAGGGTTCGGCGGCGATGACGCGCCCTGCCCTGATGTCGACGCGGACAAAATCCTCGTAGCCGATTTCAGTCATGTATCCGCCCCAGCTCCCGGCCACGCGCCTCCGCCGCCGCCATGGCCCTGGCCATCAACGGGCGCAGGCCCGTTCGTGGGTCCATCAAATGCTCGAGCGCCGCCTGCGTCGTTCCGCCTGGCGAGGTCACCTCAATTCGCAGCTCGGCCGGGTTTCGCCCCGCCATCCGCGCCAGCTGACCAGCCCCGGCCACGGCCTCCCTGGCCAACCTCGCCGCCACCTCGTCCCGGAGTCCGAGTTGCACCCCGGCCTCCGACATGGCTTCGATCAGGTGAAAGACATATGCCGGCCCCGAACCCGACAGCGCCGTCACCGCGTCCATCAGATCTTCCCGTTCGAGCAACACGGTCTCGCCGACCGCCGCCATCAACAATTCGGCCAACGCGACATCCTGCTCGCCCGCCCTCCGGTTGCCGAAGATGGCGGTGATGCCCTGGCCAATGGCCGCCGGGGTATTGGGCATGGTCCGGATGATCGGCGCCCGGTCGCCGAATATCGATTCCAGCCAGCTGACCGGCAGGCCGGCGATGATTGAGATCACCACTGTCGAGCCTCCCCCGAGGCTGCCGAGACCTTCGAGTGCCTCCTTGGCAAATTGCGGCTTGACTGCCAAGAGGCAGATGGCTGGCTCGGCAGGGACCCGGTCGGGATTGAGCATGACCTCGCTCTCCTGCAGCCATTTGGTCGGGTTGGGCTCGATCACGGTCACCGAGTCCGGACGGATTCCCCGATCCAGCCAACCGGCCAGCAGGGCCGAGCCCATCTTGCCGCAACCGACCAGCAGCAAGCCGCTCTCGTTGAGTTTTTCGACGGTCACGGCACCGGCCTCTCGGGGCCTGCAGCGCCGAATTCACGCGGTTCCATGCGTCTCGACAATCGATGACATGATGGCTTCGCCAGCCGTCTTCCTGCCGAGCCTGACCAGGTTGAATGACGGGTAGAACCGGTCGCAATCGGCGGCAATGGTGTCCAGCAATTCGGCCACCTCTTCGACCGTCAGCGCCGAATCGGCGCCCGGTTTCAGCCGGTAGCAATAGTCGACAGTGCCGGCGCCATCATCATAACAGAATGCACCCAGCCAACTCCGCTGATTCGCCAGGTTCATGACCCGGAAAAACTCGTCCACGCGGGAATTGGCCAGCGTGATCTCGTACGAGCAGACAATGACGAGGATGCCCGGGTCTCGGGACCATTCGAGTTCGGCAAGGTAGTTCTTCCAAGAACCCTCGACCGACAGCCGAATGGTGTCGTCGGTGTGTCGCTCGAAACTCCAGTTGCGATATTCGGCCAGCGATTCGACCAGAGATATGGGGTTTTCCCCATCGTCAACCAGATCAAGCCGGAATCCTGACATGTCACTGCAACCCGGAAATAGTCGAGACTTGCGGTAAACATACCACAACCTGTTGGCAAGTCTACAACTCGCGGGATTAAGCGGGCATGTTTGCAATATATTGTGTGGAACTTGCCAGCCAGCCTGTCCGTGGACCACGGCCACGACGCCATCTCCGCACACTGGCAGCCATCGGCACAAGTATTTCCGCCCGAATTCGGCACGCCAAGGCAGCATGGCGCCCGGCAAATAGCCAAATCGGGACTGGCCGGGGCCGGCGGGATGCGCCCGTCAACGAATCACCCGGCAGGCTCGTCCGATTTGCCCGCCAGGGCCTCCTCCAGCGATTCGATTCGTGCCTTCAGCGATTCATTTTCCTCCCGCGCCTTGCGGGCCATTGCCAAAACGGCTTCGAATTCGTCCCGAGTCACGAGATTGCGCTCGGCAACCCAGCGGTCGAACCAGCTGCTGATCGCGGTCTCGAACTCCTCGCGCGCGCCCTGGGCCACCCCGAAGGCATTTGACATCAGCTGTGCAAGATCACTGGCCAGCTTGCCTCTATGTTGCATGACGATCCTCCATTCCAGGTGCGTGCCACTATAAGGGAAGTCACTGCACCATCTCCAGCAAAAGCGCCGCTGGGGCCCGACGCGCAAGCCCGGGGCCTGCCACCTCACCCCGACATGTCTGCCTCGCCCCGGGAGCGGCCCCTAGCCATGACCGGTCCCGAGACCCGCGGTCAAAATGAGCGATTCAAAAGCCGGTAGTTCTGCTCTAGCATGCGCGGCGAGCCAAGCGGGGCAATCCTTATGAATGCGATCTTCCTTCCGCATATCAGTCCGGAACTCGTCTCGTTCACGGTCATCGGCTTCGACTTCTCGATTCGCTGGTATGCACTTGCCTATATCCTCGGCTTCCTGGTTGCCTGGCTGTGGTTCACCAGGCTCATGCGGCGGCCGGAATTGTGGCCGGAAGGAAAGCCGCCAATGGACCGGGACCTGCCAGACCGCCTTCTGACCTGGATCATACTCGGTGTCATTGCCGGGGGCCGATTTGGCTATGCCATCTTCTACAACCCCGGCCACTACCTGGAAAATCCGCTGGCGGTGCTGGCGATCTGGCAGGGCGGGATGTCGTTTCACGGGGGACTTGCCGGCCTGGTGGTCGCCACCTGGATGTTCTGCCGCATCAACCGGGTCCCGGTGGCAAGCGTAGCCGATGCGGTGGCGATTTCCGCCATGCCCGGGCTGTTTTTCGGCCGCATTGCCAACTTCATAAACAACGAACTCTGGGGAACACCCTCCACCCTGCCCTGGGCGGTGGTGGTGCCCGCCGGCGATGCGACCGTCTGCCCACCGGACTGGACGGCGATCTGTGCACGGCACCCCTCGCAGATCTATGAAGCCCTGCTCGAGGGCCTCTTCCTGTGTGCCTTGCTGGCATGGCTGGCCTATCGACGGGGGTGGCTGCAGCGGCCCGGTCAAATTGCCGGCCTGTTCTTCGCCACATATGGCCTGGTTCGCCTTGCGGTCGAACTCGTCCGCGAGCCGGACATCCAGTTCGTAACCGCCGACAATCCTGCCGGCTTCGTGCTGGAACTGGGCGCGGGCTTCGGATTGACCATGGGACAGGCGTTGTCCTTGCCGATGATACTGCTTGGAGCGCTGACCATCGGGCTGGCCCGTAGGACCAACCGATGGGCAAGTTGAAACAAACCAGTCCGCACGACCAACCGATGGGTGGCTTGAAGGAAAAACTGCTGCGTGAGATCGATGACACCGGACCCATGCCGATTTCCCGGTACATGGAGGCCTGTCTGCTGGACCGCGAGCACGGATATTATTGCCGGGAGGATCCGATCGGCGCCGCCGGCTCCTTCACCACTGCCCCGGAAATCAGCCAGATGTTCGGCGAACTGATCGGACTTGCCCTTTGCCAGGTCTGGACGGACCAGGGCTCGCCGCCCTGTTTCGCCCTGGCCGAGCTTGGCCCCGGCAGGGGAGTCATGATGGCCGATCTCCTGCGGGCGGCAAGGGTGGCACCCGGCTTCAACGAGGCGGCACGGCTGTTCCTGGTCGAAAGGAGCGACGCCTTGCGTCGATCACAGGCCCGAAGGCTGGCCGCCCATTCTCCGGATTGGTGCCTGGATGTCGACGATTTGCCGGACATGCCACTATTCCTGGTTGCCAATGAGTTCTTCGATGCGCTGCCGATCAGGCAGTTCCGCCGCCGGACAAACGGCTGGCAGGAAATCATGATCGGCGCCGAAGCCGGACATCTTCGCTACATCCATCGTGACTGTTCCCGATGCCAGGAACTGGATCGGCGGTTCGCCGACATTCCGCCGAATGCCATTGTCGAGCTTCGCCCGGAGGCCGAGCGGATCATCGGCCGGGTCGCCGATATCATCGCCCGCCATGGCGGCGGCGCCATCATCGTCGATTACGGCGAGGACGGGTCACTCGGCGACACCCTCCAGGCAGTCCGGAACCACCGTCCCACCGAACCACTTGACGAGCCGGGTGCCGCCGATCTCACCGCCCATGTCGATTTTGCCACACTTGCCAGGTCGGCACGCGGGACGGCCGTCAGCAGCCTGACCACCCAGGGGGATTTCTTCGCCCGATTGGGCATCCACCAGCGGGCCCGGGTCCTGGCAAGATCCGCCACCGGCGCCGCGTTGCGTGACCACCAGGCGGCGCTGAACAGGCTTGTCGGCCCCGACCAAATGGGCCGGCTCTTCAAGGTCATCGGCCTCCACCCGCCCTGTTCGGCCCCGCTGCCGGGATTCGCATCATGGGCCTGAGCCCCGTTCGATCCCGGCTGCTGTCGCCATTGAGACACGGGTTCTTTACCCGCCAGGGCGGTATCTCCGGCGGCAGGTTTGCCAGCCTGAACTGCAGCCGCAGCTCGGCCGACCTTCCCGGCAATTGCGCCGAGAACCGTCGCCGGATTGCCGAATGGCTCGGCGTGGAGAGCGAGCACCTCCTGACCTGCACGCAGCGCCATACGACCGATATCGAGGTGGTTGCTGAATTGCCATTCCGAGGACACCCCATCGCCGACGGGTTGGTGACCTCGCTGCCCGGTGTTGCGATCGGCGTCCTGACTGCCGATTGCCAGCCAATCCTGCTTGCCGACCGCCATGCCGGCATCATAGGTGCCGTCCATGCCGGCTGGTCGGGAACCCTGGGCGGTGTCATCGAGAACGCGGTGACATGCATGGAGTCATCGGGCGCCGACCGCTCGCGGATCATCGCCGTCATCGGCCCGGCCATCAGTCACCGCAACTACGAGGTCCAGGTCGACTTCCGTCAGCGCTTCCTCGAAGCCGACCCGGCCAGTGGGCAGTTCTTCCGGCAGGAGCCGGATGGTAGGCTGACCCTCGATCTTCCCGCCTATGGCCGCTCCCGGCTCGAGAAATCCGGAATCAGCAGCATCGCCGATTCGGGGTTGTGCACCTATGCCGATCCGGCGAGGTTCTTCTCCTGTCGGCGAAGTCACCACTGCGGCGAGGATGGATTCGGGCTGATGCTGTCGGCAATTCGGCTGGGCTGACCGGAGCCGGTACCGCCATCCTGCCGATGCCCCACCGGCGTATCGACGCCGGCGGCCGCGCATTCCTGGACGGTCGTCCTCGGCCATCGGAGCTGCACCCGCGCCGATTGGTGTGGAATGTTGCCCGTGCAGCATGCCAAATCTCCGATTTCCTCTCGCCAAATTCGACAGGGCTGGTAAGTCGGTCAGTCAAGCCTGACTGACATCGGGGCATCCGGGAGGGGAACATGCTGCATTTCACAGCGGGGGAATTTGCCAGGCGAAAAGGGTTGCTGGTCGCACAACTCGAACGGCGCGGGCTTGATGGGCTAATGTGTTTCTCGCAGGAAAGCCAGTATTGGCTGACCGGCTACGATACCTTCGGGTTCTGCTTCTTCCAGTGCTTGGTCGTCACCGCCGACCACCAGGTTCTACTGACCAGGTCAGCCGACCGGCTCCAGGCCCGGATCACCTCCAATATCGAGGATATCCGGATCTGGGTGGATGGCGAGGGCAATCCGGCCGCCGACCTCGCCGAGCTGGTGCTGGAACTGGGTCTTGCCGGCAAGCGTCTCGGCATCGAAACCGACACGCATGGCCTGACGGCCAGCAACTATATCCGGCTTGCCGAGGCGTTCGACGGCGTGGCCAGCCTGGTCGAGGCTTCGGACGTCGTGTCCGGGTTGCGGTTGACCAAGTCGGGCGAAGAGCTCGCCTATGTCCGGCGGGCGGCGCAGCTTGCCGATGATGCCCTCGATTCCGCCCTCGAACTGGTCGGCCCGGGCGCCGATGAAGGCAGGATCCTGGCTGCCATGCAGGGGGCAATCTTTGCCGGCGGCGGCGACTACCCCGGAAACGAGTTCATCATTGGTTCCGGCAGGAATGCACTCCTGGTCCGCTATGCGGCCGGAACCCGGACACTCTCGGCCAATGACCAGTTGACGCTGGAATGGGCCGGGACCTACCGGCACTATCACGCCGCATTGATGCGAACTGTCGTCATCGGGGAATTGCGACCGCTGCACGCATCCATGCACGGCGCCGTCACCGACGCCTTGCTGGCCTGCGAGTCGCTGGTCCGGCCGGGAACGGCCATGCACGAGGTTTTCGATGCCCATGCCGACACCCTCGACAATGCCGGGTTCAAATCCAGCCGGCTCAACGCCTGCGGCTATTCCCTGGGCGCCAGGTTCACGCCAAGCTGGATGGAGCGCGAGATGTTCCGACCCGGCGCCGACACGGTGATGGAGGCCGGGATGGTATTCTTCATTCACATCATCCTGGTCGATGACGACACCGGGACGGCGATGACCACCGGGCGAACCTCGATCGTTGCAGAGGGCGGTCCGGAGCGCCTGTCACGTCATTCCCTCGACATGATCAGGCACTGAGCTTTCCTCCTGGCAACCTTCCGGCACCCTGCCTGGCGCCGCGACGATTCACACCCGGCGAGGACCGCCGCACCCGCCTGGCGTTACAGCGCAGTTGTCATTTGTTACCAATTCTATATCATCCTCCAAATTCTGGCGGGGGTGCTGGGCGTGACGTGATCTGGTCCCGCGCCCCGGGGGCCAGTTTCACAGGGAGAATGCCTATGTCATCACACGCATCAATGAGAGCCAAGATGATCGCCAAGACCGGCATGTTCACCGGACTACATCCGGGGATGGGCCTGGCCGCCAAGATCATGGTGGCGGTCTTCGTGATTTTCACGGTCATGAATGTCGATTTTGCCAATTCGGTGTATTCCACCTTGCGTGGATGGGTCGAGAGCGGCCTGAGTTGGTATTACATTTCTGCTGTCACCGTTCTGTTTGGCGTCTGTCTTATCCTCATGTTTTCGAAATGGGGAAGTCTTCGTCTCGGAGATGACGACAGCCGACCTGAATTCTCGAATTTCTCATGGTTCGCCATGCTGTTCTCAGCCGGTGTCGGAATCGGAATCCTGTTTTTCGGCGTCGCCGAACCGGTATTCTACTTTGACAATTCCGGAGCCTTCGGATATCCGAACAATCCGCATGCCGACATGCAGGGCCATGGTGAAATGTCAATCCTGCGGGCTGTCGATGCCATGCGGGTCACCTTCTTCCACTGGGGATTTCATGGGTGGGCAGTCTACGTGATTGTCGGCTTGTGCCTTGCCTATTTCGGTTTTCGCAAGAAGCTTCCGCTGACACTTCGATCTTCACTCTATCCGCTGATCGGCAACCGGATCTACGGTCCGATCGGGCATACGGTTGATCTGCTCGCAGTGTTCGGCACTGTATTCGGTGTGGCGACCTCGCTCGGCCTCGGTGTCAGCCAGATGGCGACCGGTCTCAACGTGCTGTTCGGAATCAGCGATGGGATCACGACCAAGCTGATCCTGATCCTGGTGATTTCGATCATCGCCACATTGTCGGCCGTATCCGGGGTAGGCAACGGGATCCGGATCATATCCGAATGGAACATCTGGCTCTCGATTGTCCTCCTGGCGATTTTCGTCGCTGTCGGACCATTCACCTGGCTGATGAGTTTCTTTGTGACCTCCTTCGGAGATTACCTGTGGAACGTCATTCCAATGGGTTTCTGGACGGCAAATGAAGGACCCGAAGTTGCCTGGCAGGGCGGCTGGACCATCTTCTACTGGGGATGGTGGATATCATGGGCACCCTTTGTCGGCATGTTCATTGCCCGGATTTCCCGCGGCAGGACCATTCGGGAATTCATGGTTGGCGTGATGTTCGTTCCGACCACGATCGCCTTCTTCTGGATTTGCATGTTCGGTGGAAACGCCATCTGGCAGGAACTCAACTCTGCCGGCGGTCCGGCGTCCGAGGGTGGCGCAATGGTCATCGAAACGGTTCGAGGTTGGGATCTGCCTGGCGCGCTGTACACGACCATCGGCAATCTCGGCACCACGTCCTGGATGGGCGACATCGGCTGGATCAGCTGGCCGGCCTCGGCCCTGGCAACGCTGTTGCTTGCATCCTGGTTCATCACCTCGTCCGATTCCGGCACGCTCGTGATCACCACCATGCTGTCCATGGGCGATGACAACCCACCACGCGTATTCAGAATCATCTGGGGAATGGGTGAAGGGTTTGTTGCCGGGGTCCTGCTGCTTGCCGGCGGACTTGGTGCCCTGCAGACGGCATCGATTGCCGCCGGTTTCCCGATCTCCATCCTGTTGATCCTGATGGCCTGGGGGTTGGTGAAGTCACTGATGGATGATCCAAGCGCAGCCGCCCCACCCGAGGAAACCGTTGCTCCAGATGGCACTCGGATCAGCCAGGAATTGCATGCCTGAGCAACATCCGGGCAGCAACTGCCAATGAATATGTCGCCGGCGCATCGTCGATGCGCCGGCGAGCCTTTTTTCGGCGCCCGGTATTCCCGGATTGGCTCCGGCGTTGTTCCGGCCCAACCAGCCTACCCATCCAGCAAGGCAGAACATCCATCCGGGCACGGCCACCACCGCAAAATCGGCCATGGATGCGCGCAGCGCCGTTGAAACCGCGGCGATTGCCGGGTAACCGAAGCCTGGAGCCGAAGGCTAGGCCGGGACATCAGGACCACTGGCAGCCCGGGTGACATGGGTCAGAGGGAGCACCGCATCGGATGCCAGGGTCACAACACACGCAACTCGCCATCATCGGCTCGGGTCCTGCCGGCTACACGGCGGCCATCTACGGCGCCAGGGCCATGCTGAACCCGGTTCTGTTCCAGGGAATTCAGCCTGGTGGGCAGTTGACCATCACCACCGAGGTCGAGAACTGGCCGGGCGATTCCGTGGTGCAGGGCCCGGATCTCATGATGCGGATGGAGGAGCACGCCCGATCGGTCGGGGTCGAGATCATCGCCGATCATATCGCCGGTATTGATCTGTCGGTGCGTCCGTTTTCCATCACCGGCGATGGAGGTATGCACACCACCGCCGACGCGTTGATACTGGCTACCGGCGCCCAAGCCAGATGGCTGGGACTGCCCTCCGAGGACAGGTTCAAGGGATTCGGGGTGTCGGCCTGCGCCACCTGTGATGGCTTCTTCTTTCGGGGCCGTCCGGTCGTGGTCGTTGGTGGCGGCAACACCGCGGCCGAGGAGGCAATCTTTCTGACCAATTTCGCCTCCCGGGTCACATTGATTCACCGGCGGGACAGCCTGCGCTCCGACAAGATCCTGCAGCAACGATTGTTCGACAACTGCAAGATCGAATTCTGCTGGAACAGCGTCGTTGCCGAGGTGGAGGGCACCGACAATCCGAGGGGGGTCACCGGTGTGCGTGTGGCCGATGTCACGACCGGCAAGGAACAGCGGATCGAATGCGAGGGCGTCTTTGTCGCCATCGGGCATATTCCCGCCTCGCAACTGGTGGCGGGCCAGCTTGAGACCCGTGATGGCGGCTATGTCGTCACCGAGGCGGGCTCGACACGAACATCGATACCGGGCGTCTATGCGGCCGGCGACCTGACCGACAATGTCTACAGGCAGGCGGTCACCTCGGCCGGCATGGGATGCATGGCAGCCCTGGACGCCGAGAAATTCCTGTCGGAGCAGTTGCCGGGATGACGCGCCGCCGCATCGCCCGAATTTACTGCCGAATTCGCCGAATTTTGCGCCAACGTGCCAATTTGACCTCCTGCCAGGAGTCCAGTTCGATTGTCAACTCTCGCCATTCCATCCATGCGCAGTTCCCCAATCCTGCAAGAAAGAATCGAGGCGACGCGGTGATGACGCCAACTTCATCAGAATGGACCGCAACTGGTTGATATACCCCCTTCCAGCCTTTCCGCTGATGTTTCGAATACCGCAATGCGCCGGATTCTCAGATATTGGTTCCGGGGTCACCGCAAATGGCGAACAACCTTCATTGTCTTTCGCCACACGAAGCCGACCACAGTTGAACAGGATCGACCACGCGGCCTCCCGCACGAATTCTGTACCGTTTGCCCGCTCCGCTTGCTGCCTGGCCATTTCGAGCTCAGCCTCGGGCCGAAGCAGGTCAGTGCGCGAGACGCTGATGAACTTGTCGCCACCCTTCAGGTCATCGCGTCGAAAAGCGGATGACGTTAGCTGACCGCCATCAAAGTCATCTGGCGACCAAACCAAGCGATGTAGATCGACTTTATCCTCCAACAATCCGAGCACCCTCAACTCCGAAGAGTGCTCAACAGTTTACTGTGAAGGGGCTTGGTGATTGGCTCGTCGTCCGCACTTGCAGAGTAATCTGCGCTTGAAGCGAAGAACGAGTAGGTTCCATCGCCATAAACCGTCAGGTCTACGCCTACGTCTTGATCAAGCCATGAGAACGAAAAGGTTCCTTCGAAATCCAGACCTACCGATGGCCGCCGCGGGATTCCCGCCATCGCCAGTTTCCGGAGCATCTCAAGTGCATTGCGCTTAGCTTCAATTTCCGGTGCGTGGCTGTCCGGGCCCTTCCATCCATCAGAATGTCCGGATAGAATTTCAATTCTCTCCACCCGATCTTTGTACCAGTCCGGAAACTGCCAAGTTGAAACACCAATAGCCATGCGACCCGGTTCGTCGCTGCCTCGCACACGCAGTTCCAGTTGGTAAGGCGGCCAGTCGATCCCCCGAGACGGCAGAACCAGTTTTTGATTGTAGTATTGGTTGAAAAACTGGCTTCTCTCCCGATCAGTCATGACTACCCACAAAAAACCATGGTCCGTGCCAATTTCTCTCACTTCCGGCACTGGCAATTTTTTGACGGCGGGGCAGACGGACTCTGTAGATGGAGCAGCAACCGACGACAATTTCCTAACCTCCTTCCTGGGCTGTTGTAGTTGACGTAATCGCGGGGTCGCTTTCACCGGCATCGTTCTTGTTGGTCACCTGAAGATCGTATTCTGTATCAGGCTTGAGACCGACAAACGAGCACATCGTGAAAGGCGTTTCAAAGCCTGGGCTCCACTCCTCGTCTCCAGATTCCCTGATTCGAACAACTGAAGTGACACCCGGCTTCCACTCGGCCTCCAAGGTCCTTCCCAGCTTTTTCGGTAGCAACACACGAATCATGCCATTATCCCATTTGAGTTCAGGGCCCTTGGCATGGCTCGACATTCGTTGGGCTATGGACTCGTAATTGCGGCCAAGTTGAGATGCGATCTGGCTAGCAATGATCTGGTCCAGAACCAGGAGGGATCTCAAAGGAATCAAGATGCGTAAGACAGATGCGCTACCGACGCCGAAGAGGGATAGATGACTCTCATGCAGCATTCCCATTGATTGCCAATAGGAAAGGGTTGAACGGAAATCCTTGCCTCCAGACCGGGTGCTGTTCTGGCTCTCTCTTGGCAACTCTTCGGCGCTGACTTCCACCTCGAAGTCGTGAGATTTCACCTGGCCGTAAATTTCACATATCGCCTTCTGGGAAGCGGCCGGAAGGGCATCAAACAGCTTCGCAAGGTGAGGCTTGGAGGCGTTTGCCGGAAGGGAATCCCTATCCTGAGTTATAAAGCTTAGCAATCGAAACGAATGTACATAGGCGAGGCCAAGGTTAGTCGTGGCAGACAGGCAGGTACCAACAAGGCCAACCACACCGCCCCCTGGAAGATCTGAAATTCTTTGTGCAACATGGTCAGGCGGCCCAGGCCTGCCATGCTGGTCGGTCTCCAATTCTCGATAACCATCAATTTCTTGAAGAATCGGGTCAAGGTTCTCCTTTGCCAACTCGAAGAACGAAATTGCCATTTCGAACAGGAACGGCACATGTGGATGTAGCTGTTTGATGTCAATTCCAGTCATGACCAGTTCTGGCGCAGTGTCCTGATGAATTTGCTGGCGCAACCATCGACGAAGTCAGCCACGAGCCGCCCACTGCATCCATGGAAATGTAGGCTCAACACAGACCAGGGACAAGGGCCCCGGTGCAGAATGCAAAGACCGGGCACGTTGGGGGCTGGCTGGTCGCCTCCCCCGCACTCCTCAATTCTCGATAATGCAGGCATGTGGGGTGTTTTGGATTCGCCCTGTGTTGATTCTCCGGCATTTTGCGGATAAATGGAGTTGTTTCCATGGGGGAGGAAGACGGCGTAGTGCGTTTGCAGGTGTTGTTAGTCCTTTCCGCACGAGTTTTCCTGGGCCCGCGATTGTCTTCGGGCTCCGGGTTGGGGAAGGATTTGCAAGTGCATGATTTCGACGGCAATCGAAATGGAGGCTGACGAGCAGGCCGACTCGACGCCTGTCAAGGTTCTGAACGTCGAAGGGCTGAGCAAGAGCTTTGGCGGCCTGAAAGCTGTCGACGACATTTCCCTGGACGTATTTGAAGGGGAAATCCTGGCGCTAGTGGGAGATAACGGCGCAGGAAAGTCGACCCTGGTCAAGGCCATAGCGGGAGCGCAGCCGCCGGACAGCGGACAGATTTCGATCAATGGCGTCGTGCGTCAGCTCAACACGCCGCGTGACGCCAGCGATGCCGGAATTGGCTGCCTGCATCAGGGCCTCGGATTGGTGGATACGCTCAACGTTCCCGAAAACGTCTTTCTCGGGCGAGAGTTGACCACCAAGTTGATGGGCTGCATCCCGCAGCTCGACCGGGCGAGAATGCGGGAGCGAACCATAGAGCTGCTCTCCGAATTCGGAATATCGTTGCCACGCCTCAACGACCCGGTGGTCGGACTTTCCGGCGGCCAGCGACAGACCGTGGCGATCAGTCGGCTGCTGCTGCAGGATGTTCGATTGATTATCATGGATGAACCCATGGCGGCTCTCGGCGTCGAGGAAGGACGCAGGGTTCTGGAGCTTGTGCGGACCATGAGTGGGCGCGGTATCAGCGTCATCGTCATTACCCACAACCTGGAGCACGTGTTTCAGCTTGCTGACCGCATCGCCGTCATCAAGAACGGGCGGCTTGTGGGGCTGGTCAACGCCCAATCGACGACCCGCTACGATATTGTCAGGATGATTACATTGGGCACGTCGGATGAAGGCAACTGAACCCATGAATGCGTCATTGGAATCGAAACCGACCATCGGACATGCTGATCGGCGCTGGCTGTTTCAGGGTATCGGTCTTACCGCGGTCATCATTGTTCTGGCTGTTCTGTTCATCGTGATAAATCCCCGTTTTGGTACTCTCGCCAACCTTATCAATATCCTGACCCAGGCCTCGTTCATCATCGTCATCGCCGTTGGCATGACTTTCGTGATCACCAGTGCAGGCATAGATCTGTCCGTCGGCTCGGCGGTCGCATTCATTACCGTCGTTGCATTTGGACTGATCAAGGGTGGATTGAACCCGTTTCTGGGAGTCGTCTTCATGTTTGCGCTCGGTGCATTCATTGGCTCCCTGATTGGCGGATGCGTCGCCTATATCAAGATTCCACCTTTTATTGCGACGCTCGGATTCATGGCGGGTCTGCGTGGACTTGCCCTCGTGCACTCGGCGGGTGAAATGCATTTTGGCCTCCCGACGTCACTTACCTATATCGGTCAGGGCAAAATTGCCGGAATTCCGGTACCGGTGATCATTTCGTTTGCTGCTGCCGCCTTCGGGGCCTGGCTGTTCAACCGAACCCGCTTCGGTCTCTACGTGAAGGCGATTGGCGGCAACAGGGAGGCGGCACGCCTGGCCGGCGTTCCGGTCAATCGCATCGAGGTCATGGTATATGTTCTCATGGGCCTGTTCACGGCACTTGGCGGGCTCATCATGATGACCAGGATTGATTCGACTCAGGCGACAATCGGCACCGCCATGGAGATCCATGTCATCTCGGCGGTCATCATCGGCGGGACGAGCCTGTTTGGAGGTCGCGGAACAATATACGGCACCGTCATGGGGGCACTGCTTCTTTCCATGATGAACAACGCGTTGATCATAGCGGGTGTCGACTTCTTCTGGCAACTGGTCGTCATGGGCGGCATCGTCCTGATCGCGGTTGCAATCAGCAATTTGCGCGAGCAACGAATTCCGATGCTGGCGCATTTCCTGCGGCGCGCGCATTAGGACGCCGCCGCCAACAGCCCGGCAGACAAGCCGGGCCTTCAACCAGGAGGAATCATCAAAATGATCTTGCGTCGATCTTTTCTTGCGGCGGCAGCAATGGCCGCCTTTGCGTTCTCGTTGCCGGCAAAGGCCGAGCCGATGCGCATTGCCTATTTGTCACCGTCATTTGACATTTCTGACGCATGGGAACGCGTTTTCTGGGCGATGCAAGGCCGCCTGGAAGAGCTTGGCATTGATTTCGAGGTGCAATCGCTCGCCGTCGCAAGCCATGTGGACCACGCCGGACAGCTGGCTCAGGTTGAGTCTGTCATCGCCGGCGGAGTGGATTACGTCTTCCTCGGCCCGACGGAATTCGAAGCTGCAATTCCCGCCTTGCGCAAGCTCAAGCAGGCCGGAATTCCGACAGTTGTCTTCAACTTCTCCATGCCGCACGAGGATGAGGCGGCGCGGGCGATGAGCTATATTGCATTTGCCCACTATCCGGGCGGCGTCAAGTCAGGTGAATGGGCGGCCGAACATCTCGGCGGCAAGGGCAAGGTTCTCATTCTTCGAGGGGCTCCCGGCGTGATCAGCGATGATCGTGGCGGCGGCTTCATCAGCGTTGTCGAAAAATACCCCGACATCGAAGTCGTCATGGGGCCCTACACGGATTTCGACCGGGCCAAGGCCTACGACGCGGCCCAGAACATGCTGGCGGCACATCCGGACATCAACCTGATCTATGGCATGTCCACGACGATCGGCCTTGGAGCAGCCCAGGTGGTTCGTCAAATGGGCAAGTCGGATGAAATCGCCACGATGGGATTTGGCGGTACAGGCGATGAAATCGTTGCAATGAAGGAAGGCTGGCTCACGGCATCCGTATTGCGGCCGATCGACGATGGCGGCGTTGCCGTTGCAGACGCGTTTGTTGCGCATAGCAAGGGCGAGGAGGTTCCGCTGGTTTGGGGTGGCTCGTTCATAATGGTCGACCGCTGGACCGACGCGGATGAAATCACCGAATACGCCAACAGGTACTCCAGGCCGAAAATGGGTCGATAACCCTGAACTTGCGTCCATGAAAAATTGGCGCGGCCGGCATACGAGTCGGCCGCGTATCTGCGATTTCTGGAGAATACGTGATGGAAGCGCTGGTTCTTGAGCGCAAGGGTGAACTCTCGCTTCGAGATATCGCCATCGAAGAACATCTTGGTCCACATGACGTGCGCATTGCGCTGAGGCGAGTTGGCGTGTGTGGCAGTGACATTCACTACTATACCCATGGCAGTATTGGCCCTTTTGTCGTCAGGGAGCCCATGGTTCTGGGCCACGAGGCCTCGGGCGACATCGTGGAAGTCGGCTCGGAGGTCACCTCTCTTGCCGTCGGCGACAGGGTGTGCATGGAGCCGGGGATTCCGGATTCCAGGAGCCGGGCCGCCCGTCTCGGCAAGTACAATCTGGATCCGTCCGTACGATTCTGGGCGACGCCGCCCGTGCACGGTGTATTGCGGCCAACCGTCGTGCATCCGGCAGAATTTACATTCCGAATCCCGGACAATGTGTCCTACGGTGCCGGTGCCATGGTCGAACCATTGGCCGTCGGCGTACATGCAGCAACCAAGGCGCAGGTGTTTCCGGGGGCGACGGCAGTTGTCGTGGGAGCCGGGACGATTGGTCTGGTGACCGTATTGGCGGCCCTCGCCGCCGGATGCAGCCGGGTTATCGTGAGCGACATACAGGACCCCAAGCTTGACCTGGCAGCTCAACTCGGCCCTGTTCTGCCCGTAAATGTGCGCCGCGAAACTCTAGCCGATGTCGTCCATCGAGACTCCGACGGCTGGGGCGCCGACATCGTTTTCGAGGCCTCCGGCAATGCAAAGGCCGCATCGAAGGTCTTCGACTACCTATGCCCGGGCGGAACCGTGGTCCTGATCGGGATGCCCGGATCGCCAATCGAATACGATGTGCTGGCGGCACAGGTCAAGGAGGCGCGGGTCGAGCACGTCTTCCGCTACGCCCATGTCTACCCGCAGGCCGTGGCCATGCTGGCATCGGGCAAGATCAATGCCGACCAACTGATAACCGATCTATACGGTTTCCCGGATAGCGTGCAGGCGTTCGACTTTGCCCGCCAAATGCCACCAGAAACTGTCAAGGTGCAGATCGACCTTCAGGATTCCGGTCAGACCGCAGTATAGCCGCCATCCAGCATCAAGGTATCGCCGTTGACGAGATCAGAGGCCGGCGACGAGAGAAAGAGAACCATGTCGGCAACCTCCACCGGGTGCCCAAAACGCGCAGCCGGAATCTTTGCCTTCATCGGATCGCCTTTTTCCGGTTTCCCCCAAACCCGCTCCCCCATCGGCGTGAGGATCACGGTCGGGCAAATGGCGTTGCACTGAATGTTGTATTGCGCCCATTCGCATGTCATCGCCTTCGTCAGCGCGTTCAGGCCATTCTTCGAGGATGCATAGGCGCAGTGATCCGGAATCAGCACGATTCCAGTCTGCGACGAGATATTGACGATCTTGCCCTGCCTTTGCCTGATCATGCCCGGGGCCAGCGCCTGGGCAAGCAGGAATGGTGCCCGAAGGTTGACCGACATCATCCGGTCCCAATCCTCCACTCTCGCATCCAGGATCGAGGCGGTGGTGGTGGTCGCGGCATTGTTGACAAGAATGTCAATCGTGCCGAACCTCTCGAGTGCCTGTCGAGCCGCCTCGCGAGGCCCATCGACCGTCGCCAGCTCCGCTTCCACGAGCAGGCAATCCTTGCCCGCCGCTTCAACCGCGTCCCGCGCGCCTTCGAGCCCTTCGGCGTCTCGGGCGACGGCACAAATATCGGCTCCTGCCTCGGCCAGGACTTCGCAAATCTTGAATCCGATACCCTTCGACGCGCCGGTAACGAGCGCATTCTTGCCTTCAATCGAAAATCTTTCGAGATACCGCTTCATATTGCCTCCGAATTCCAGTCCCGTATACGCCATCGGCCATTTCCGGCATGCGGGCACGGGAAACGACACGGTGAGGGAGTTCAGCCATGAGGCGGCTGAAATCCCTGCTGACCGGAGCGTAGTCCGGCTCTGCGGGCGGTGCAAGGCCTGCCGCCACGCATGACGCACCATCCCCGGGGTGGACCGTCTCAATGCGAACGAACAGGAACACCATCCCCGGGCCACGCCCGGCCCCGGTGCGATCTCACCGCACCGTAAAATCTGACCGGCAGGCGATTCTCGGCTGGCTCGCGGCTATGGGGCGACCAGACCGGCGAAGTCTCAACCCTGACTGTCAATGTACTGGCACGTGATTCGGCCGCACATCCGAGCCCTCCACTCGCTCGTCGTCGATGATGGGGGCACAGACCTTGGTAGGGGATCAGCGGCCACCGGTGGTTTTCCGGATGTTCGCGTAGGGAGTTGTGATGGCCAATTCACTTTCATTTGTGCTCGATACCGGTCCTGCTTCACATGATGATTGATGCGACTCCTGGATCCGTTGTCACTGAACGGAACGTCGCAGGCCAGTTTGCCAAGGCGCCAAGGCTGACCCGCTCAGTTGGCCATCGCTGATCTGTCCTGATGCCTGGAGTCGACATGCACTGCGATCTGTAGATCCCGGTCCAGCGCCGCGAGCATCTTCATCAGCCGGTCCAACGTGAATCGTCCCAGATCGGCATTTCGGATCCGTGAAAAATCCGCGGCGGCATAAGGGGTTAGGGCAGCGGCCCTTCGTACAGAAAGCCCTCGCTCGTCCAACGTCGCAATGATGCGAGCAGCCAGGACCGCCTTGGCATGCTTCAAATCTGCCTCGGGATCGCCCAGATCGCGATACAGATTGCCGCTTCCTTCGATCAGTTCAATTTCGTTTCCACTCATGACAATACCTCCCGTTTCAACCTGGCCAGCCGACTCGCAATCAGATCGATCTCGTGCTTTGGTGTCTTGTGATCCCGATCTTCGACTTCTTCCGGAACGCATGGACCACCCAAAGCCGGCCAGCCAGTTCCGTGATGTAGACCACCCGCCAGGCATCTGTGCGGTGGCGAATGGCGATCTGAAAGACACCCGACTCAAGGCCCTACAGCGGCTTTGCGATGTCCGCCTTGCCGCCCTCGGCCGCAATCGTCAGCGCGGCAGTCGCCCTGTCCCTCACCATTTCGGGAAATGTCTCGAAGACCTTGTGTGCCGCCTTGATCCACCCGATGGGCCTCGATTTTCTGTTCACACCATTTGTTGTCATATTTGACTACACTAATCAATGCAGACTATTGGCCGCCCAACGATCCCATCCAGGGCCAATAGGGTTGTTGCGCTGTGCGCTGGCATATTCTCCGTCGAGCGTGGATGCGCCGCATATGACCAGTTCGTGAACATTTGCATGAATAGCCTGGATGCCTTCAAGGCCTGCTCACGATCCACTGAACCTTCCCGGAAATGTCGCATGGCGCCGGTCGTGGCGACGAATACGGAATACTCCGCATGTGCTGATTTCAACGAAAACCCTACTCGCCCCTCGCATTGGTCACTCGCCAACCACCATGCCAGTTGAGGCCGTGCAATGCCTGGTCAGGCCCGGTTGATGGCGACCTGGCGGACCCGCGGTGTGTCGGCATTGCGCTCGAGATCCACGTGCAAAAGCCCCCGGCTCAGGGTTGCATTCCGAACCTCGAGTCCTTCGGCCAGCACGAAGCTCCTCTGGAACTGCCTGGACGCGATCCCGCGATGAAGAAAAAGCCGCTCCCCGTCATCCGGTGCCTGCTTGCCGCGGATGACCAGCTGCCGGTCCTCTTCCGTGACCGAAATCTCCTCCTCGCCAAAGCCGGCAACGGCCACGGTGATCCTGATGGCGTGCGGGCCGATTTGCTCGATATTGTATGGCGGATATCCCTCATTCCGGTTCCTGACCGACTGCTCCAGAACCCGGTCGATTTGTTCAAATCCGAGCAGGAACGGATGCGCACCAAATGTCAGCTTGGCCATGTCTGCCTCAATTGCCGGGCCCGGCGGCGCCATCGGCCGCCCCGGGATCTTGCCCAATTCTAGCGTCAGCCTTCGCCGCTGACCATCAATTCCGCGCCGGTCTGGCCGCGCCCAGGCTCCGGCTGGCAGGCTCGCAGTCCATTCCCGTCATCTCCATGCCGGCCTGGCCGCACCCGTCGCCACCGCCCCGGCAAGCCGGGGCCGATCAAAAAGAAAGGGGCCCGAAGGCCCCTTCCCCGTCAATATCGAGCTGACACTTACATCATGCCGCCCATGCCGCCCATGTCCGGAGGCATCGGTGCATTGCTCTTCGGTTCCGGCTTCTCGGCGACCATGGCTTCGGTCGTGATCAGAAGACCGGCGATCGAGGCTGCATCCTCGAGTGCGGTCCGGACGACCTTGGCCGGGTCAATCACCCCGAACTTGAACATGTCGCCATATTCCTCGGTCTGGGCATTGAAGCCGAAATCCTTCTTGTCGGATTCACGGACCTTGGCTGCCACGATACCGGCATCAACGCCAGAATTCTCGGCAATCTGGCGAAGCGGAGCCTCCAGCGCACGGCGAACGATCCCGATACCGGCATCCTGGTCGGAATTCTCGCCGTTGAGACCATCCAGCGCGCTGGCTGCGGCCACCAGGGCCACGCCACCACCGGCGACCACACCTTCCTGGACCGCGGCCCGGGTCGAGTTCAGCGCATCATCAACACGGTCCTTGCGCTCCTTGACCTCGACCTCCGTGGCGCCACCGACTCGAATGACAGCGACACCGCCAGCCAGCTTGGCCAACCTTTCCTGGAGCTTCTCGCGGTCATAATCGGAGGTGGTTTCCTCGATCTGCTGGCGGATCTGGGTGACACGGCCTTCGATCTCGGCCTTTTCGCCGGCACCGTCGACAATGGTGGTGTCGTCCTTGTTGATGACAATCTTCTTGGCGGTGCCGAGCATGTCGATGCCGACATTCTCGAGCTTCATTCCGAGATCCTCGGAAATTACCTGCCCGCCAGTCAGAATGGCAATATCCTGCAGCATGGCCTTGCGGCGATCGCCAAATCCGGGAGCCTTGACACCGGCAATCTTCAAGCCGCCACGCAGCTTGTTGACAACCAGGGTCGCCAGTGCCTCGCCCTCGATATCCTCGGCGATGATCAGCAACGGCTTGCCCGACTGGATGACCGATTCAAGCAGCGGCACCATCGGCTGCAGCGAGGAGAGCTTCTTCTCGTGCAACAGGATGTAGCCCTCTTCGAGGTCGGCGGTCATCTTGTCCGCATTGGTCACGAAATACGGCGAGAGATAGCCGCGGTCGAACTGCATGCCTTCGACCACGTCGGTCTCGGTCTCCAGCCCCTTGTTTTCCTCGACGGTGATGACGCCCTCATTGCCGACCTTCTGCATGGCGTCGGCAATCTGGTCGCCAATTTCCTTCTCGCCATTGGCCGAAATCGTCCCGACCTGGGCGACTTCCCTCGACTCCTTGACGGGCTTGGCGCCTTCCCTGATCTGCTCGACGACCTTGGCGACTGCCAGGTCGACGCCGCGCTTGAGATCCATCGGATTCATGCCGGCGGCGACCGATTTCAGGCCTTCGCTGACAATCGCCTGGGCAAGCACGGTGGCGGTGGTGGTGCCATCTCCGGCCTCGTCATTGGTGCGGGAAGCAACTTCCTTCACCATCTGAGCGCCCATGTTCTCGAACTTGTCCTCGAGTTCGACTTCCTTGGCGACCGTCACGCCATCCTTGGTGATGCGCGGTGCCCCGAACGACTTGTCGAGCACGACATTCCGGCCCTTCGGGCCAAGCGTGACCCGAACGGAATCGGAGAGCGTGTTGATGCCCTTCAGCATTCTGTTGCGGGCATCATTGCTGAATTTGAGTTCTTTCGCTGCCATTTCCCTTGTTCCTTAGGTTTGGTTGAGTTGTAACGACCACGTCTCTCAGCTGATGATGCCGAGAATGTCGCTTTCCTTCATGATCAACAGCTCTTCGCCGTCGAGCGTGACTTCGGTGCCTGACCACTTGCCAAACAGCACGCGATCGCCCTTCTTCACTGACATTGCGATCAGTTCGCCCGAATCCTTGCGGGCACCTTCACCGCAGGCGATGACTTCGCCTTCGGCCGGCTTCTCTTTTGCGGTATCCGGAATTATCAGACCGCCCTTGGTCTTTTCGTCGCCCTCGATGCGGCGCACAAGAACTCTGTCTTGCAACGGTTTGAACGCCATCTAAACGTCTCCTAAGCTTTTTTCATTGTGTTTGACCGGACATTTGTCCATTAGCACTCGCCATCGGTGAGTGCTAACAACGCCGAGATAGTACTCGCCCTGCCACGTTTCAACCGATGGCTGAAATTTTTTTTGGAATTTTGCAAATATATGCACCTGTCGGCCCCGGGCATAAATGCTAGAGAGCGTGACTGGCTTCGTCGGCCGACAACCTGACCAGGCAAGCACAGGATTCTCTGCGATGATCAAGATTTTCGGGCACAAATCCCCGGACTCGGATTCAACCGGCTCTCCCCTGATCTGGGAATGGTACGTGACCAGCAAGCGACACCAGGCGGCACGCGCATGCCTGCTCGGGCAACCGAACAAGGAGGCGCTCTTCATGCTCGACAGATGGGGCTACGAGCCGCCGGCGATCATCGAGGATGTGGATGACGGAGACGAGGTGATCCTCGTCGACACCAATAACCCGAGCGAATTGCCGGCCAGCATCGGCAAGGCAAAAATCGTCGAGATCATCGACCATCACCTGCTGCAGGGCGGGCTGTCGACCCGGGAGCCAATCAACATCGCCATCAGGCCGGTGGCCTGCACGGCCACTGTCATGCATGAACTCATGGACAATGATGCCAGCTCGATGCCGGACGCGGTTCGAGGCCTGATGCTGACCTGCATCCTGTCGGATACCATGGAATTCCGGTCCCCGACCACCACCGGGCAGGACCACGACCTGGCGCAGTCGCTGGCTGCCGATCTCGACATCGATATCGCCCGGTATGCCGCCGAGATGTTTGCCGCCAAGTCCGACCTGTCCGAAGTGTCGGCAGAGGACATCATTCGCACCGACTCGAAACGCTACGAGATCGGCGGGAAGTCGTTGCGGATCTCAGTTCTCGAGACCACCAGCCCCTCCTCGCTTCTCGAGCGCAAGGATGCCCTGTTTCGCGGCATGGAGAAGATCTCGGAAGAGGAAGGGCTCGACGAGGTGCTGTTTTTCGTCGTCGACATCTTCAACGAGTCCTCCACTCTGCTGGTTCCGAACGACGCCGTCCGAAGGATTGCCGAAAAATCCTTCGCTGCCGGCACGACGGGCGACACCGTCGAATTGCCCGGAATCGTCAGCCGCAAGAAGCAGATCATTCCGAACCTGACCTTTTGACGGATTCCCGGCACGACGCCGCCGGTTCGGTCGACCCCGCCCTCCGGTCCGAAAGCATGTGATGACAGCAATCATTGGCTCTCTTGCTGAAATTTCGCATCTCTATGATGCCGTATTCTGCGATGTCTGGGGGGTGGTCCATGACGGGCTGCGTGCCAACCAGGCGGCGAATTCGGCCCTCCGGCAGTTCCGGCGGGGCGGCAAGACGGTGATCCTGCTGACGAATTCACCCAGGCTGTCCAGTGCCGTGGTGACCCAGTGCCGAGCATTCGGCGTGCCGGACGATGCCCATGACGCCATCGTCACCTCGGGCGATACCGCCCGCAACGCCCTGGCCAATGGCGACTTCGGAGGCAGGATCTTTCATCTTGGCCCGGACTCGGCGGCTTCGTTTTTCGAATCCGGCACGGGGGCGGATACCGGTTTCGAATTGGTCGAGCTGTCCGAGGCCGAGGGCATCGTCTGCACCGGGCTGGTCGATGATGAAACCGAAACACCGGAGGATTACCGCGGGATCCTGACCGCCGCCAGGCAGGAACGAATCCCAATGCTGTGCGCAAATCCGGACATCGTCGTCGATCGGGGCAGCCACCGGGTCTACTGCGCCGGTGCGCTCGCTGCCCTTTATGTCGAACTTGGCGGCGAGGTGTTCATGTATGGCAAACCGCACCGGTGGATCTACGACCTCGCCCGCCTCCAGGTCGGTGGCGGGCCCGGTCGGGCGGACGGGCCGAGGATCCTGTGCATCGGCGATGGCATCATGACCGATGTGATGGGGGCACTAAACCAGCACCTCGACTGCCTGTTCGTCACCGGCGGGTTGAACGCCAGCGAAACCGGGACCGACAGCCAACCGGACCCGGAACTGCTCGACCGTCTTCTTGCCGAATCGGGGGTGCGACCCAAATTTGCAATCGGCCAGCTGCGGTAGCGCTGCCATGCCCCTCCAGCATCTGCACATGTCATCCGGCAACGCCCGCCTCTCTGGAGAATGGCGGTGATTGCACGGGATTGCCGGCAAGGCTAAAGCGGCATCATGCAAATTTTCAGGCAGTACAGTGACATTCCCGACCGGCGTCGCGGCAGCGTGGCTGCCATCGGCAATTTTGACGGCGTGCATCGTGGTCACCTTGAAGTCATACGGGCTGCCGGCGAGCATGCCGAACGTGAGGGGAGCTTGGTATCGGTGGTCACCTTCGAGCCACACCCCCGCCAGCATTTCAACCCGGACGGAGCACCGTTCCGGCTGATGAATGCCAGCAGCAAGGCCCGCCGCCTGCAGACGCTCGGCATTGATGCGCTGTTCGAACTTCCGTTCGATGCCGGTCTTGCCGGCCTGGACGCCGAGGCGTTTTGCGCGCAAGTGCTGGCGGCCGGGCTCGGAATTTCACGGGCCGTGGTCGGCGGCGATTTTCGTTTCGGCAAGGGACGGTCAGGCGATTCCGACATGCTGCGCCGACACGGGGAGGAACTGGAATTCTCGACCACCATCGTGCCGATTTCCGGCGGTGCCGAGGAGCCGTATTCCTCCACCGCCATCAGGAAGGCGCTGTCGGCCGGAAAAGTCGGCGAGGCGGCGCACATCCTCGGTCACTGGCACCGGATTGACGGCCAAGTCGGGACCGGCCAGCGCCGCGGGCGCGAATTCGGCTTCCCCACTGCCAATATTTCGCTGGAAGGACTACACCCGCCGCTCTTCGGCGTCTATGCCTCGCTGGTCGAAATCCAGGACGGCCAACATGCCGGAACCTACCAGGGCTCGACCTCGATCGGGGTGCGGCCAACTTTTGGCAGAAACCATCCAAATCTCGAGGTGTTCATTCATGATTTTGACGGCGATATCTATGGTGCACGGATCTCCGTTGCCCTGGTCGAGCACCAGCGCCCGGAACTGGCCTTTTCCTCGGTCGAGGATTTGGTCGAACAGATGAAGCGGGATTGCCGGATTTCCCGGGAATTGCTGAAGACCCATGCATAGCCTGCTGGCAAAGATCGTCCGATCGCTCGGGCTCGGAGCAGACGGCGTCCTGCGCGAGAGATTCTGGGAGAGACATTCCCTGCAGGAGCTGAACAGGAAGGAATGGGAGGCGTTGTGCGATGGGTGCGGCCTGTGCTGCCTCCTCAAATTCGGCGAGGACGGATCCGACGAGATCAACTGGACCAATGTCGCCTGTCGCCTGCTTGATCTCGAACGCTGTCAATGCCGCCACTACGAGGCACGAACCCGGATCGTCAAGGATTGCATCGTGCTCAAGCCGAACTCCCTGGACGAGGTCATGGCCTGGATGCCCAGCACCTGCGCCTATCGCCTGCTGCATGAGGGCAGGCCGCTGCATCCGTGGCACCACTTGCTGTCCGGGAGCCGGGAGACGGTGCACGAGGCGGGAATTTCGGTCCGCGGCCGCACGATTTCGGAGACGGAGATCAACATGGATGATCTCGAGGATTATGCAATCAAGGACCGCTGAATGAATTTTGCCTCCGACAATTCCGGACCGGCAGCACCGCAGATCATGGACGCGGTGCTGCGGGCCAACCAGGGCCATGCTGCCTCCTACGGCGCCGACCTGCTCATGGAGACCGTCCAGGACGAAATCAGGCGCCAGTTCGAGGCGCCGGAGGCGCGGGCATTGCTGGTTGCAACCGGGACCGCGGCAAATGCGCTTGGCCTGGCTTGCCTCTGCCCGCCCTGGGCGACCATCTATTGTCACCGTCATTCGCATGTGGAGGAAGACGAATGCGGCGCCCCGGAATTCTACACCGGCGGCGCCAAGCTGACGCTGCTGGATGGAGATCATGCCATGATCTCGCCCGACTCGCTGCGATTTGCCCTCGAAACTGCGGCTCCGGTCGGCGTCCACAATGTTCAACCCGGCGCCCTGTCGGTTACCAATGCCACCGAGAATGGCGCCGTCTACAGCCCGGCCGACATCGCACGCCTGACCGGGATGGCACGGGAATTCGGAATCCCCTGCCACATGGATGGTGCCAGGTTTGCCAATTCGCTGGTCAGCGCCGGATGCTCGCCCGCCGAGATGAGTTGGAAGGCCGGGGTGGACATTCTATCCTTCGGCGGAACCAAGAACGGCCTCATGGGCGCGGAGGCGGTGATCATCTTCGATGAAGGGCTGGCCTGGGAATTCGAGCTGCGCCGAAAGCGCGGCGGTCACCTCGTCTCCAAGCACCGGTTCCTGTCGGCCCAGATGGCGGCCTACCTTGCCGACGGTTTGTGGCTGTCGCTGGCTGCCAATGCCAATCTGCAGGCCAGAAGGCTGTGCCGCGGGTTGCGTGATCTCGGCGTGGTCGGCATCGACCATCCGGCTGATGCCAACATGGTCTTTGTCACCATGCCCCGCCGACTGCATCGTCACGCCCTCGATTCAGGGGCCAACTACTATCTCTGGCCGCCCTCGCAGAAGCTGGAAGGCGATGATGACGAGCTGCTTTCCGCTCGCCTGGTCTGCAACTGGGCAACCTCGGATGACGAGGTGGACGATTTCATCGAATGCCTGGCAGGCGTCGGCTCCGGCTAACCGCCCAGCCAGGAATCCAGATGGTCCAGCCGGTCCTGCCCCCAGAACAGCTGGTCGCCCGCGACATAGGTCGGAGACCCGAAGACACCCCGCTCGATCGCCTCCCCGGTATTGGCAGCGTAAATCGACTCCAGGGAGTCCGACACCAGGCCATCACCTCCAACCGATGCCACGTCGGCGGCAAAACCGGCCCGTTCGAGACAGTCGGTCACGACATCCTCCAGGGCAATATTCCTGTTCTCGGCCCAGCAGGCCCGCAGGACATGCCGGCACAGCAACCCGGTATCCCCGCCACCACGGTTGGCGGCACCGATGATCGCCAGCGATGCCGGCACCGGATCGGTGGGCCAGAACTGGGGATGCAGGTTGAAATCGAGCCCGGAATGGCTGGCAATTCTTGTCAGATCCTGCAGCCGGTATGCCTGTCTTGACGGGTGTCGATCCCTGGGTGGGGTTCCGCCGGTTCGGGCAAACACCTCCATGATGTCCATTGGCCGGTAGGACACCTTCGCCTGATGGCGGTTGGCAATCCTCTCCAGCCTGTCGCCGGCCAGGTAGGTGAATGGCGACAGCACCGAGAAAAAATAGTCAATCCCTGTCATGCGTGATCCTCCCGGCTGGCCCCTGCCTGTGGCAGGCGGGCCGACATCGATTCATTCCTGCGGTTCTGGGTGATTTCGCCCGACGGTTCAACCGCTTTCGAGGCACGATGCAGCCCGCCAGCGCATGTCGGCAGAGCAGGCCCGGATTCGTCGAACTTGCTGTGGAATTCCGGGGTGCGGATGCTATAGAGGGGGCGCCGAAAGGCGACCGCCGGGAATCAGTCACTCTACTCCACTCGGGAGCTTGGTCATGCCCAGACAGGTTGAACCCAAGGTCATTGCCGGAAATGCCAACCTTCCTCTTGCCACCAGGATCACCGAATATATGTCTGGCCAGGGCGGACACGAGATTTCCCTGGTCGACGCAAAGGTCGAGCGCTTCAACGACGAAGAGGTGTATGTCGAAATCTACGAAAATGTCCGGGACGAGGACATGTTCGTGGTCCAGCCCACCTCGAAGCCCGCCAATGACCACTTGATGGAAATCCTGATCATTGCCGATGCGCTGCGCCGGTCCTCGGCCAGGCGGGTCACCGCGGTAATTCCGTATTTCGGCTACGCCAGGCAGGACCGGCGAACCAAGGCCCGAACGCCGATTTCGGCCAAGCTGGTGGCAAACCTGCTGACGCAGGCCGGCATATCCAGGGTATTGACCATGGATTTGCATTCGGCCCAGCTGCAAGGGTTTTTCGACATCCCGGTCGACAACCTCTACGCATCGCCGATTTTCTCCCTGGATATTTCGTCGAAATTTTCCGACCGGCTTGACGAAATCGTGCTGGTCTCGCCCGATGTCGGTGGTGTCGGCAGGGCCAGGGAGCTTGCCCAGCGTCTCGGGGCCGGTCTGTCGGTAGTTGACAAGCGGCGCGCCGGCAGGGGCGAGGTCTCGGAAATGACGGTGATCGGGGAAGTCGCCGACCGAACCTGCATCATCGTCGATGATATCTGCGACACCGCCGGGACGCTGTGCAAGGCCGCGGATTTGCTTCTGACCCGGGGGGCCAGGGAGGTTCACGCCTTCGTCACCCATGGCGTCATGTCCAAGGATGCGCTGAAGAAGGTGGAGGCATCCAAGCTGACCAGCCTGGTCATCACCGACACCATCGCACCGCGCGATGAAATCCAGGCATCGCCAAAGGTACGCATCCTGCCGACGGCGCCGCTGTTTTCCCAGGCAATCCTCAACATTGCCAACGGCACCTCCATATCTTCCCTGTTCGAATCAAAAACCCTCGCCTGGCTCTACGCAAGGCTGACCTGAGGCCGGCAACCCGCCGCCCGGCATCGAGACGGAACTGCGTGGGCCGGCAATGGCCGGTGCGAGCCGTCATCAATGTCGCGAATGGTCAACCCTGCCTGCAACGCGGCATGCCGAAGGCGTGGTGTCGATGTGGCAGTGCAGCAGGAAATGCGGCCCCTCCTCACTGGAGGCACGATCTCCTATCCGAGTCTTGCCGAGAGTTCCTTCAGGCAGGCGATGCGGGTGTCCGCCGAATCCCGGCGGGCGCCTTCGAGCGTCTTGATGTCCTCCATTTCCCTGGAAATGATGGCGTCGACCATGGCCGGGCTTGCCTCGGATATCGGCACCGCCTGTTCGGCAAGAATCGAGATCCCGTCTTCGGAGATTTCGACGAAGCCCCCGGTCACCACGAATTCATCCGTAGTATCCGGTGAATTGGCCCGGATGATGCCCGGACGCAGGGTTGTGACCAGCGAGGCATGGTCGGCCATGACGGTCATGTCGCCATCGGCGCCCGGAACCTCGACCGATTCTGCCTGGCGCGAAGCGACGCTCCGCTCCGGCGATACCAGGTCAAACTGCATGGGTTCTGCCAACCTTCCTGCTCCGTCAGGCCGCTTCCTGCGCCAGTTGCTCTGCCTTGGCGACAACCTCGTCGATGCTGCCGACCATGTAGAAGGCGACTTCCGGCAAATGGTCAAACTCGCCGGCAACCACCCGGCGGAAACTGTCGATGGTCACGTCCAGAGGAACCTGGACACCGGGTGAGCCGGTAAAAACCTGGGCGACGTCAAATGGCTGTGACAGGAAGCGCTGGAGTTTCCTGGCCCGCGAGACGGTGATCTTGTCTTCTTCCGACAACTCATCCATTCCAAGAATGGCGATGATGTCCTGCAGGGACTTGTATCGCTGCAGGATTCCCTGGACATCGCGGGCAACCTTGTAGTGCTCCTCGCCGACCACGGCCGGGTCCAGGATTCGTGACGTGGAATCGAGCGGATCGACCGCCGGGTAGATTCCAAGTTCGGAAATCGCCCTCGACAGCACCGTGGTGGCGTCAAGGTGGGCAAAGGACGTTGCCGGTGCTGGGTCGGTCAAATCATCTGCCGGCACGTAGATTGCCTGCACCGAGGTGATCGACCCGGAGCGGGTCGAGGTAATCCTCTCCTGCAGGGCGCCCATATCGGTGGCCAGGGTTGGCTGGTAGCCGACCGCCGACGGAATGCGGCCCAGAAGGGCGGACACTTCCGACCCGGCCTGGGTGAAGCGGAAGATGTTGTCGACGAAAAACAGCACATCGGTTCCCGACTGGTCGCGAAACTGTTCGGCAACGGTGAGGCCGGTCAGGCCGACCCGCGCCCGGGCGCCGGGCGGCTCGTTCATCTGGCCGTAGACCAGCGCCACCTTTGACTTGTCAAGCTCATCGATGTTGATGACGCCGGATTCAATGAATTCGTGGTAGAGGTCATTGCCTTCCCGGGTTCTTTCACCAACCCCGGCAAACACTGAATACCCGGCATGCACCTTGGCAATGTTGTTGATCAACTCCTGGATCAGCACCGTCTTGCCAACGCCGGCCCCGCCGAACAGGCCGATCTTGCCGCCCTTGGCATAGGGTGCCAGCAGGTCGATGACCTTGATGCCGGTGATCAGGATTTCCGTCTCGGTCGACTGCTCGGCATATTCCGGCGCCGGCTGGTGAATGGCCCTGCGGTCATCCGATTCGACCGGCCCCTTCTCGTCGACCGCCTCGCCGACCACGTTCATGATTCTTCCCAGCGTCGGATCGCCGACCGGAACGGTGATCGGACCGCCGGAATCGGCAACAACCTGTCCCCGAACCATGCCCTCGGTCGAATCCATGGCGATGGTGCGTACGGTGTTCTCGCCGAGATGCTGGGCGACCTCGAGAACAAGCCTTCGCCCGTGATTGGTCGTCTCCAGGGCATTCAGGATCTCGGGAAGATGGTCGTCAAAACGCACATCCACCACCGCGCCGATAACCTGGGTGACCTTTCCGGTAGTTGCAACTTCCGCCATGCTTGTTCTCCAGTTCCTCAGAGTGCTTCCGCACCCGATATGATTTCAATCAATTCCTTGGTGATCGCGGCCTGCCGTGACCGGTTGTAGACGATTGTCAACCGATCGATCATGTCGCCGGCATTGCGCGTCGCATTGTCCATCGCCGACATTCGCGATCCCTGCTCCGACGCAGCATTCTCCAGCAATGCCGTGAATACCCGGTTGGCAACCGCCCTTGGCAACAGGTCGGCCAGGATTTCCGCCTCGTCCGGCTCGTAATTGTAGAACGGAACCAACGCATCGTCATCCGCTTCTGCCCGGACCGGCACCAGCTGTTCGGCAGTCGGGGTCTGCGAAATCACCGACTTGAACTGGCTGTAGAAGATTGTCGCCACGTCAAATTCGCCGTTCTCGAACATGCCGAGCAGTGTCCGGGAAATCTCCTCGGCGACCGGATAGCCGACGCTGCGATGTCCCGAAAGATCAACATGATCGACAAACCTTTCCTGGTGATCGCGCTTGAGCTGCTCCCGGCCCTTCTTGCCAATGGTGAGGATGCGGACATCCTTGCCATTCTCCAGCAATTCGGCGGCGTGGGTCCGCACCATGCGCACGATCGAGGAGTTGAAGGCACCGCAAAGGCCGCGCTCGGCAGTGGCCACCACCAGCAGATGCACGTCATCCTTGCCGGTGCCGGCAAGGATCGGCGGTGCCGATGACGCGCCTTTTGTCGAGGCGGCAAGATTGGCCATCAATGTCGACATCCGTCCGGCATATGGCCGGGCATTCTCGGCCGCCTCCTGGGCACGTCGCAGCTTGGCAGCCGCAACCATCTGCATGGCCTTGGTGATCTTCCGCGTCGACTTGACGCTTTCGATCCGAAGCTTGAGATCTTTCAGGCTGGGCATGGCTTCACGGTTCCCGAACGAGCCAGCTTACGCGAAATCTTTGGCAAATCCGTCAATTGCCGTCTTGATCTTGTCGGAAAGCTCGCCGCTCACCTTTCGGTCATTGTTGGTGATGTCTCCGAGTAGATCGGCGTGATTGCTGCGAAGATGTGCAAGCAGCCCCTGTTCGAAGCGAACCACATCGCCAATTTCCAGCTTGTCCAGGTAACCCTGGGTTCCCGAGAAGATGATGCACACGATCTCGGCATTTGTCAGGGGCGAATATTGCGACTGCTTCATCAGTTCGGTCAACCTGGCGCCGCGATTGAGCAGGCGCTGGGTTGCGGCATCGAGATCGGACCCGAACTGGGCGAAGGCCGCCATCTCCCTGTACTGGGCAAGCTCCAGCTTGACGGTGCCGGCAACCGATTTCATCGCCGATGTCTGCGCCGATGAGCCCACCCGGGAGACGCTCAGCCCTGTATTCACCGCCGGGCGAATGCCCTGGTAGAACAATTCCGTCTCCAGGAAGATCTGTCCGTCGGTAATCGAAATCACGTTGGTCGGAATGTAGGCCGACAGGTCACCGGCCTGGGTTTCGATGATCGGTAGCGCGGTCAGCGAACCGCCACCATTGTCCTGGTTGAGCTTTGCGGCCCGTTCAAGCAGGCGGGAGTGCAGGTAAAACACGTCGCCCGGATATGCCTCCCGGCCGGGAGGCCGGCGCAGCAGCAGCGACATCTGCCGATAGGCCACGGCCTGCTTTGACAGATCGTCGTAAATGATCAGCGCATGCCGTCCATTGTCGCGGAAATACTCGGCCATGGCCGTCGCCGCATAGGGTGCCAGAAACTGCATGGGCGCCGGATCCGATGCGGTCGCCGCGACCACGATCGAATATTCCATCGCCCCGTTTTCCTCAAGCCGCCTGACCAGCTGGGCAACCGTCGAGCGTTTCTGGCCGACGGCGACATAGATGCAGTACAGCTTGACCGACTCGTCGCTGCCGGCGGCATCATTATAGGATTTCTGGTTCAGGATGGTGTCCAGCGCCAGCGCCGTCTTGCCGGTCTGGCGGTCGCCGATGATGAGTTCACGCTGGCCGCGCCCGATCGGGATCATGGCATCGACCGATTTCAGACCGGTCGCCATTGGTTCGTGCACCGAGCGGCGCGGAATGATTCCCGGCGCCTTCACATCTGCAACCGAACGGGTGGCGGAATTGATCGGTCCCTTGTTGTCGATCGGGTCACCGAGCGCATCCACGACCCTGCCGAGAAGCTCGTCACCGACCGGCACATCGACGATGGCCTCGGTCCGCTTCACCCGGTCACCCTCGCCGATGCTGCGGTCATCACCGAAAATCACCACGCCGACATTATCGGCCTCGAGGTTCAGCGCCATTCCCCGGATACCGCCCGGAAACTCGACCATTTCACCTGCCTGGATATTGTCGAGGCCGAATACCCTGGCAATGCCGTCGCCAACACTGAGGACACGCCCAACCTCGGCGACTTCCGCCTCCTGGCCGAAATTCCTGATCTGATCCTTGAGGATTGCCGAAATTTCAGCTGCTTGAATGCTCATCTATCCGACCTCTTGCATTGCGTTTTTCAGCTTGACCAGCCTGGTCCTGATCGATGCATCGACCAGCCGGGACCCAATCTTCACCGAGAGACCGCCAATCAGGCTGCTGTCCACGGTCACATCAACCCTGATTACCTTGTTCAGCCTGTCCTGGAGCATGGTCGCCAGGGTCGCCATCTCGTCCTTGCCGATTTCCTCGGCTGACATCACTTCAACCGAAACGACGCCATTATGCTCGTCCAGCAGCGCGTCCACCCGGTCCAGCAACAGCGGCAGGGCAAACAGTCGCCGCTTCGATGCCATGATTGCCAGGGTGTTGGTCACCAGCCTGTCCAGCCCCATCCGTTCGGCGACGGCGGTGATGGCCGATGCCATTTCCTCCCGCGAATAAACCGGGCTGGTGATCAGCGATCGCAGATCGTCACTGCCTTCGAGCGCCGCCCGAAGATCAGACACATCACTCTCCAGCCGGTCGAGGGAGCCTGCTTCACGCGACAATTCGAAGAGAGCTGTTGCATATCGTCCTGCAATCCCGGTTGAAATCGAAACACTGTCTGTCAAGTGAAGCCCCTCGAAATTTCCGGCATTGATAGACAGGTGGCGCGTGGGCGCCGACCGTTGGCCACCTAGTCAATCCGACGGCATTTATCAAGCGGTGGTCGGCTCCGCAAGGCAAGCAATCGGTCGAATCGGGTGGTCAGCCGCGATGCCGGTTCCACACAGCGACATTGCCTGGCCCCGGCTGGCCCGACAATGGCCTTCTCCGATCCCTGATGGGCCGGCAACCTCCTCGGGATTCGCGCGCAAACCTATCGGGCTGACGACGAGTCCATGTCCCGTCCATCCGCTCTCGGATCAGCCAGCACGCCAGCGGGTCCGCCCGGACGTCACTCGGCGCCCCAACGACCTGATGTCGTTGGCTGCCACCGGAGGTGAAGCGTCAGCTGATCATGCAGCTCCGTATCGACTGGCTGTCATTCGCCGCCGCTCCCGGTGGTGAATCACTCGAAGCCCATCAGGACGTGCCGTGCGTATGTGGCCGCCGACATCCCGATACAAATCCCCCGTTGCCCCGGCGCGATCACAAATGCCCGTGCAGCGTCTGCACCGATGATGGTGATCTTGGCCTCATCATGTCCGTGCTCGGGCGGTGATGCAGTGGGTGGTTTCGACAAGGGACCGCAAGATGCGCCGCGGGTGAAGACATGGCCGCCGCCAAGGACGTCGCCGGGTCATGTGCCGTCGCCAGCAAAAACCTTCACGAGCATGTCGAAAGTCAGCAATTCAGTTCCTTCCCCGGGCAACTCCCCCTTCGCGACTTGTTCGTCGAGTCGTTCCTGGATCTCCGGCGTCGAGGCGATCATTGCGGCTGACAGCTCGTGAAATGCAACAGTTGCCAGCAACTCGACGATATTGGCAAGCGACAGTTCTTCCAGACCATTCAGGTTGGCCACCTGCCGAAAAGCCTCGAATGCCTCGATTTGCTCGGGTATGAATTCGACTTCCAACCTTTCCATTTCCATCCTTTTCCCTTCCATTCGGACCACCCCAACCCGATATAGCCGGGCAATGACCGGCATGCGGTACGGTCTCGCGGAGATCGTGTCCGCAGAGGCGGGTTGCGGCCCGTCACCGGGTCCTGGCTGCCCCGCATTCCTGTTCGCGGTTCACGGGCCTGCCAGCAGATGTTCCGCATTTAGCCGGTGCCGGGTCAGATTGCGAACATGACAGGCAGGTCTCCGACCCCGGACAAATCACCGGCGCAACAGACAAATCAGAAACTGTATATGAATGACACGGTCGCAGTCGTGCCGCTGGAATCGAGCAACTGCATGTCGTCGACGGCAACCCTTGCCTCCTCGTGATTGAGCCCGAAGTTTACAGAGGCGCCGCGCGCCAGATCGTATTGAAGTCCGAGCGCGGCTGATGCTTCCGTCTGTCCTTCAATTTCGCCGTAGTGACCGTCGACAGACAGCCCGAACACGGTAATCTTTCTGCGGACCCCGGTTGAAACATACCATCGTGTGGCGGCTTCGAGCTCTGGCGAGGAAAAGCGTTCATGACCCAACCCGACGTCAAATGACGTGCTTCCGTAGATGACCTCACCAACCATGCCGATACCCAGGGTGGAATAGCTGGCCGATTCATCTTCGATCGGAAAGCGTCCCTGGCCGACGCGCATTGCAAGGCGGTAGTCCTTGTTGCCAAATGGCCGCTGGTACATTGCCCCCACATCAATATTGCTGTCATCGTCGACCACGGCGCTGGCCATCCAGGGTCCGAACCTGCCGACATAACCTGCACTGCGGTCGGTGAGCTCCCCGAGGAAGTCGTCAAATGCCAGGTCGGCAGCGCCGTATCCGCGGTGCCGGCGGGTCTGCTCGCGGACCGTTCCCGAAACATTGCCAACCAGGACTCGCCCCCAGACGCCTCCAACCGACACTGCCAGATCATCAGAGTATTTCCTGTCCGGGTCAGGACTCAAATACAGGTTCGTGACGTATTTGCCCGAGTAGCTCGCCTCGACCCGCAATCGGTTGGGAAGCTGGGTCCTGGCAGTCACGCGAAATTCGCCGATCGCGTCAGTTCCGTCGGCATTCCCGTCTTCGGAGCCCGACGTCATCCGGGCCTCCAGAGATCCGGTCAGGGCCAAAGTCACATCACCCAACTCCATTGCCAGTGGCGCATCGAAATATGACATGAATCCGGTGCTCGGCGCGCTGGACTGCGCATCCGCAATGGGCGCATCTACCAGACCGGCAGCCATCAAGGCAGCAAGGAGGGCAGATTGCGCATGCGTTGACCGGTTCATGAGGTCAGGTTCGTTTCGGAAATGTTGAGAGGAATGCCTGGCGGGCAATCTCCCTTCCGGTCACCAATCCCCGGTCATTGTCGATTGCCCAGTGAACGCCGCCATAGAGCCGGCTCATTGCATTTTCCTCGGCCATGTGGCTGAGACTTGTCCAATGGCGCCTGACACCTTGCAGTTGGGGCCAAAGCACGTAGTCGGGTGCCCGCCCGGAGAAAGCGATATCGTCCTGCCCCAGAAGCAGTGCGATCATTTCTGCAGCGGCCGCTCCGAACGTGGCGTGGCCAGAGGTGTAGGCAGGAAATTCCGGCGTTGGTATGTAACTGTGCCATCCGTTTTCAGGCTCAACGCGCGGGTCGGGATTATCGAACAGGTCCGCGCGGTCGCGAATCGCGGTTTCAGGACGAAGGATATCGTGGAGGTACTTGTTGTCCCATGAGCAGATCGACGCATCGCACTGGGTCATTCCGACCAGGGCAACGGCTCGTGCAAGCTCAATGAAGCCGAGACCGCGATCCTGCAGGAGCTGAATCGCGATATAGAGGAAGTGGCCTGGATTGGTTATGCCCCACGGCCCGTCTTCCCAGAACAGGGCAATCTCGGACTCGTCAACCGTACGTGTCGTGCTGTCCATGCCACCAAGCCGGCGGACCGTGCTGAATTCCTCCGCGAATTCGGGACTCCGGGGATCGTGAAAACCGGTGACACGAAACTGCGAACCGCTGGTCATTGTCCACGGCGTGATTTGCCCGTGCCCGGGAAACAGGCAACGACCATAGGATGGAAAGGCAGGACCGGGAGAGGCCCCGTAATACGGGGCAGTCGGACTCCACTGCAGCACGTCCCGGCGCCGCACATATCGACCGAGATAGTAGTTGACTTCGCTTGGCTCCGAGCCGTCATCGGTTCTCTGGTCGAGCACCATGCGGCCGACCGTTCGGCCCCACTGGGCTCCCAGTGACTTGGCCTCTCCATCCGGAAACAGTTTCAGAAAGGCATTGAGTTCACGGCGGAAGGGTTGCTGGAAGGCCTCCTCGGCAGCCATCGAGAATGCCACACCATATGCGACCTCCGGATCTGCTGATGACGGTCCTTCGCCAATTCCGTACGGTTCGCCATAGGTTCTTTCCACCCCATTCGCAGCCAGAAATCCGGTCGCCGTGACCAGCCCGAGTATGTAGGCTGCCCGAGGTGGCGGCTCCCGATGATCCCGAATCTGCTGCAGGGCCGCATCAACCCAGTAGAAGACGACATTGTCACTTCCTGGCTCCAGAATCTGGCGCAGATAGGACGACCCGCCACCAATCGGAGCAGCGAACGAGGTGGTGGCTCCAGCAAGAGAAATCGAAAACGTGGTTGACCCGAGAGACCTCAGGAACTGTCTCCGGGTCTGGTTTGACCTGTCCGCGGGACCCACCACGCCGCCACACGGCGCTCCAAGGGCGGGCATGCGTGAGCTGGACTTCATATTCACATCCACCGCAGCACTGCCCGATTCTCTTCATGGTCATGCTGGCTGGGTGACGTCTTGAAATCATGGGGCGTCTTCGGCGAGCTCAGGATTTTCACGCGGCAGCCGAGTTTGCCCGGACTGCAGCTGCGCCGGCTGTTCGCTCCTGTTGACCAGTTGAGATCGTGAATGCGCGCAACGGGCATGACGAATGTCATGTCACGTCCAACGAGCCGCGCTTTCAGCGCGGCATCAATCGCCGCTGATACAGCGGCGGACTGGAATTTCCCTGCCATGATGCCTGTACTTCAAATGCTCGGGAAATGCGGCTTTTGCCGTCTCATTGGCCCCACACAATCCATCCAGAGCACGGTTTGTCAACTGCTCTGACCAGTTTTGTTTGCTCTCTGTTGCAATACGTGATTGCACCGGGGTCTTGACCGCCCGGAAACTCGTCAGCCCGACCTGCCCGGCAGCTAAACTGCCTGCCCTTCCGGACTTCGAGCGAACCTTGGCCGGCATGGCCGCCGGTCCGCCAATTGGGCCGATGGGCGGCGATTCCTGTCAGGGGAATGGCGGTGGATAGATATGACGGTGCGGCAGCGACTACGCCCCACCCCGCCCCGATACCGGTTCCGGGCCGGGCACCGCCATCCCTTCGAGCGCCTTCAGCCGACTCGAAACCATCTCCGAAAGGCCGGTGCGATGCGGCTGGAATTGCCGCTTTGTTGCCTCGAACAGCAGCACGCCGCCGGCCACCCCCATCGGCATGCGGCGGCCAATGCGTTCCCAGGCCGGGCAAGTCCTGGCCACGAATCGCCGTTCGCTTGGCGGAATGAACAGGGCGGCGGCATGACGAACCGGGCCGAAGCGGTGCCGGGTCAACTGGTTCTCCAACTGGCCCGTCGAATAGGGACGACCGAACCCGAAGGGCGTGCGGTCGCGGCGGGCCCACAACCCGGCGCGGTTGGGCACGATGAACAACACCCTGCCCTCCGGGGCCAGCACCCGCCAGCACTCGTCGAGCAGCCCCGACGGGTTGTCGCTGGTCTCCAGACCGTGCAACATCAGGATCCGTTCGCAGAAACCGGTGGGTAGCGGCCAGGAGGTCTCGTCGATGAGCACTGCCGAGCAGGCACCGACTCCTGGCCAGGCCATGACGCCCTGCTGGCGCGGCATCAGGTCTATCGCCCGCATCGCCGTGGGTCGCAGGAATTCGAGGAGTGGCGAGGCAAAACCGAAGCCGGCGACGGCATCGCCGGTGACCGATGGCCAGAATTCCGCCACCCGGGATGCCAGCACCTGTGTTGCCAGTCTGCCCAATCCGGTGTCCAGGTAGAATTTCTTCAACGCCTCGGCATCAAGATGCATTGCAACATTCCCGCCAATATCGGACATTCGACTGATAGGACAAAATTACTGGAGAGAGTAGCCTCATGCCCCTGGAAATCGTGACCGTACCCTGCCTGTCTGACAATTACGCCTTCCTGCTTCACAACGGCGCCTCCGGTGAGACCGCCCTGGTCGATGCGCCCGAGGCCAAGCCGATCGCCCGAGAACTGGAGGAGCGTGGCTGGATGCTTCACCAGATCCTGATCACCCACCATCATTCCGACCACATTGACGGCGTCGAGGAGCTTCGCCGGATGCATGGCGCCAGCGTGACCGGCGCCGCCGCCGATGCCCACCGCCTGCCGCCGCTGGACCGGGACGTTGCGGAGGGCGACTCGATTGCCATCTGCGGCGAGACCGCCGACATCATCGATGTATCGGGCCATACCGTCGGCCATATTGCCTATTTAATGCCGGGGGCGGCGTTCACCGCCGATTCGCTGATGGCCATGGGTTGCGGACGGGTGTTTGAAGGCAGCTTCGAGATGATGTGGAAAAGCCTGTCGAAGCTGGCGGCGCTCGACCCGGAGACCATGATCTATTCCGGGCATGAATATACCGAATCGAATGCGCGGTTTGCGCTGTCTGTCGAGCCTGACAACGAGGATTTGGTCAGGCGAGCAGAGTCGATACGGCAGGACCGCCGGGAAGGGCGTCCGACCGTGCCGTCACGCCTTTCCGTGGAACTGGCAACAAATCCGTTTCTCCGGGCCGGTCTGGACGAGGTCAAGGCGCTGGTCGGCATGCCGAACGCCTCGGATGAAGAGTCATTTGCCGAAATCCGGCAACGAAAAGACAGGTTCTGACCGGCGCGCCGACAGGTTCTGCCCCGGTATTTTCGGGTTGGGGCTTGTCAATTGCGCCCTGAATGCCAACTATAGGTGCAAGGTCGCCGAATGGCATGGCGGCACCGCGAGGGATGATTTGGTAAGCTTTACGTCGACACTTGAAAAGGCGATCCATGAATCAATGTCGATCGCCTTCGAGCAGCGGCACGAATTCGTATCGCTTGATCACCTGTTGCTGGCCCTGATCGACGAGCCGTCGGCAGCGCGGGTGCTGGTCGCCTGCGGAGTCGATACGCAGAAGCTCAAATCCGATGTCCGCAAGCATGTCGAACAGGCCACCAACCCGGCCTTTGAGGACATGCCGGTCAAGACGGCCGTGCCGACAACCGGCTTCCAGCGGGTGCTGCAGCGGGCGGCCGAACACGTGCGCGCCTCAAGGAAATCCCTGGAGATCACCGGCGCCAACGTACTGGTGGCAATTTTCGGCGAACGCAAGAGCACCGCCGTGCAGCTGTTGCGGGTGCACGGGATCACCCGGTTCGATGCCGTCAACTTCATTGCCCATGGCATCGCCAAGAACCCCAAATTCCAGAATCCCAAGCCGGTGGTCGGGGCCGAGGAGGCGGAGGGCGGAGCCGACAACCAGCAATCCGATGACGGGCAGACGGAATCGGCGCTGGACAAATACTGTGTCAACCTGAACGAGAAGGCCCGGGCCGGAGAAGTCGATCCACTGATCGGACGCAAGGACGAGTTGCTTCGCTGCTTCAAGATCCTGATCAGGCGCAACAAGAACAATCCGCTGCTGGTTGGCGACCCCGGCGTTGGCAAGACTGCCATCGTCGAGGGAATGGCGAGAAGGATCGTCGAGGGGGAAGCACCGGAGGCGGTCTCCAAGTCGGTCATCTACTCGCTGGACATGGGCGAGGTCCTGGCAGGCACGCGGTATCGCGGCGATTTCGAGGAGCGGCTGAAATCGGTGGTCAAGGAACTCGAGGAACAGCCAGAGGCAATCCTGTTCATCGACGAGATCCATACCGTGGTCGGCGCCGGCGCCACCAGCGGTGGCTCGATGGACGCCTCGAACCTGCTGAAGCCAGGCCTGCAGGGCGGCAAGCTGCGCTGCATCGGATCGACGACCCACAAGGAATTCAGGCAGTATTTCGAAAAGGACCGGGCGCTGTCGCGGCGCTTCCAGAAGATCGATGTTCCCGAACCGACCAATGACGAGACCATCAGGATCATCAGGGGGCTGAAGCCGCGGTTCGAGCGCCATCACCGGATCAGGTTCACCGATGAAGCCATCCGGTCAGCCGTCGAATTGTCGGGGAAATACATCAGCAACCGGCGGTTTCCCGACAAGGCCATTGACGTCATCGACGAGGCCGGCGCCGCGCAGCGTTTGCTTCCCGATTCCAGGAAGCGCAAGACGATACGGCAGCGCGAGGTCGAGGAGGTGGTCGCCTCCATGGCCAGGATCCCGTCCCGGCACGTCACGCGCTCCGATGCCGACATGCTGCAGGATTTGGAGACCAATCTCAAATCGGTGGTTTTCGGCCAGGACCCGGCGATCCGGGCAATTTCGGCGGCGATCAAGATGAGTCGGGCCGGGCTTCGCGAGACCGAGAAGCCGGTGGGCGCCTATCTGTTTGCCGGACCAACCGGCGTCGGCAAGACCGAATCGGCACGGCAGCTGGCCGAATCGATGGGGGTCAAGCTGCTCCGGTTCGACATGTCCGAATTCATGGAAAAACATTCGGTGTCGCGGCTGATCGGGGCGCCGCCAGGCTATGTCGGGTTCGACCATGGCGGCATGCTGACTGATGGCGTCGAGGAGAATCCGCACTGCGTCCTGTTGCTCGATGAGATCGAGAAGGCCCATGCCGATGTCTCCAATATCCTGCTGCAGGTGATGGATCACGGCAAGCTGACTGACCATAGCGGCCGGACGGTGGACTTTCGCAATGCATTGCTGATCATGACCACCAATGCCGGGGCCGTGGAACAGGCGCGGGCAGCGGTCGGCTTCGGTCGCGACCGTCGGGATGGCGAGGATGTCGAGGCGATCAACCGGCAATTCTCACCGGAATTCCGCAACCGGCTCGACGCCATCATCAGCTTCAGTCCGCTTGACGAGGACACCATCCTCAAGGTGGTGGAGAAATTCGTTCACCGGCTCGAGGCACAACTCTTCGACCGGAACGTCCATATCGAACTGACCCCGAAGGCGGCGCGCTGGCTGGCCGAGAAGGGATATGATTCGACGATGGGAGCGCGCCCGCTGGAACGGCTGATCCAGGACAGCATCAAGCGCGAGCTTGCCGACGAGATCCTGTTCGGAAAACTCAAGAATGGCGGCATGGTCCGGGTTCAAATTGCCCGGGGAAAGATCAAGCTGGAATTCGAGGGGCCGGAGGCATTGCGAATTTCCGACCAGAAAGTTCCGATGATCACCGCCGGATAGCACAAGGCCGACACGAAAGTCGGTCTTGTATTGAACCCGCCTGACACTTGCGCGCCCCTTCGGCTGACCCGGCGAGGCTCCGCAACCGCAAGGCGGCAACAAGCAGGCCATCGAATGCGGTAGCCATCACCCGATCCATCAGCTTGGCGGTGGACCCCGGCTCCCCCGGCGCGGCGTTCAGCCGCCCCCGCCAGCTTTCCGATTTGCCTGCCTCGCGTTCATGCGTTCCTCCGAAACGGGGAATTGCCAGGCCTGGTCACTCGGGCCGAGGCAGCCGTTCCTCCAGGATCGCCTCAATGCGGGCTTGCCCCTTCGCCAACTCGACGATCGCGGCGCGGTTCTCGCGGATTTCTTCACCGAGCCCCGCCCGCACGGATCCGATCTCGCTCCAGAGGACACCGAAAGCGACAACCCCCAGCGCCGTCAGCCCGTCGATGATCCACATGCGCGTGGCCCGGTCGAAACTGCGTTCCGTGGCTGGTCGGCGCTTTTCCAGCCACCTCTCCAGCCAGGCGAGTTGCTGATCGGTGAAGGGGGCCTGTGCAGGTTCAGCCGGAATCGGGGGGTATCCTGAAGGTTCGTGCCATGCCCGTCAGGACAGGACAAGCCTTGGCTCCGGTCAATTCGCCGGCAAAGCTGGTGGTCCGGGCTGCAAAGGGGCGGCACGTTGTCGCCCCTCTTCGTTGCCGCCGGTGCCAGGCAACCGGCATTGGTGTTCCGGCTACGATCTCGATGACAGCACGGCCTCGGCGGTTTCGACCTGCGCTTCCTTGGCCACCTCGACCAGGCCGGCGACATGGCCGGTGGCCGCTTCGACCGATTTGGTGGCAAAATCACCTGCCGCCTTCGCGTAGTCGGCCGCCTCGTCCTTGGCCCGGGCAACTTCGACGGCCTGCTCGAGAGTCTCGACCGCCCACTTGTTGGCGATCTCGACGCTTCCCTGGGCAGCCTTGACGGCAATCATCGACATCTTCTCGCCCATTTCGGCGGATTTTCTGAATGACTCGCTGAAATTGTCCGGGTTGGGGACAAAATTCATGACGGTATCAGCATAGAGCTTGGAGAATTCCTGAATCCTGTTCATCGGTCTTCCTTTCGAGGGGTTTGCTGTTCCCGGATGCAGATAGATGCTGCACCGCGGCATTTCAAGGGGCTTGCGCCGCACCGCAGAATTTTTTCCCGGCCTCAGGCAGAGGTCGACAGCAACTCGTCAAGGCGGGTCAGCCGCCGGTGCTGGAAATCGGTCCTGACCGCGATTCCGACCGCCTTCTCCTGCCCGATCAGCACCACCAGCTTCCTGGCCCTGGTGACCGCGGTGTAGAGGAGGTTGCGCTGCAGCATGATATAGTTCTGGGTCATGACCGGCACCACCACCGCCGGGAATTCCGAACCCTGGCTCTTGTGAATGGTGACGGCATAGGCAAGCGTGATGCTGGTAATGTCATCGGGGCCGAGCAGCAATGCCCGGCCGTCGAATTCGACACGGAGCGATGACTGGTCGGCATCGACGCCGCGGATGATTCCGAAATCCCCGTTGAAGATGCCCTTGGAATAGTCGTTGTGCAGCTGCATGACCTTGTCGCCGACCGAATAGCTGGATGAGCCGACCGACAGCGACTCGCCCGACTCGGGATTCAGGACGTCCTTCAGCCGCGCATTCAGCGTTTCAACGCCGATCTGGCTGCGATTCATCGGGCACAGCACCTGGACATCCTGAACCGGGTCGAGGCCGAAACGCAGCGGTATCCGTTCGTTGACGATCTTCACCACCTGCGACATGGCGCCTTCAGGATCATTGGCAGGCACGAAGTAGAAGTCGCTGATTCCGTCAGGCCTGGACAGGTCGGGCATCCGGCCCGAATTGATCCGGTGGGCATTGGCCACCACCCGACTCTCGGCGGCCTGCCGGTAGATCTCGGTCAACCGGACAACATCGACAGTCCCGGAATCGATGACATCGCCGAGCACCCGGCCAGGCCCCACCGATGGCAGTTGGTCGATATCACCGACCATGACCACGGCGGCGCGGTCGGGAACCGCGCGCATCAATGCCCGCATCAGCAGGACGTCGATCATCGATGACTCGTCGACGATGACCAGGTCGCAGGATAGCTGCCGGTCCGAATTGTAGCGAAACTCGCCGGTCTCCGGATCAATTTCCAGCAGGCGGTGGATCGTCAGCGCCTGGCGGCCGGTCAGTTCGCTTGCCCGCCGTGCCGCCCTGCCGGTCGGGGCGCAGATCCGGATCTCGACCCGGCGCTCCGAAAGGATCTTCAGGATGGCGTTGACGATCGTTGTCTTGCCGACTCCCGGCCCGCCGGTGATCACGGTGAACTTGGAGGCGATGGCGAGTTCGATGGCGTGTTTCTGGCTCCGGCCAAAATCAATGTTGTCGGCCAATTCGGCCTGCCTGATGGCCATGGCGGAATCGACCGCCGGCCAAGGCACGTCCGATCCGGCAATGGCGCGAATTCGATCGCATATGTCCCGCTCCGCCGCATACAGCTCGTTCTGGAACACGCAGCCGCGGCCGCCGATGCTGCCGATCCGGACGTTGCCGCGGCCGATCTCATCCTCGAGGCTGGCGGAGACCGTATCCCGCGCCACCTCCAGCAACTCGACCGCCTCGTCTTGCAGCTGTTCGATATCGGTGCCGGTATTGCCAGCGGAGACCGATTCATTCATCAGGTGATGGATACCGGCGGCAATGCGGGCCGGATGATCCCTGGCGATCCCGGATTGCCGGGCCAGCCGGTCGGCGGTCCGGAAGCCGACCCCGCGAATATCCCTGATCAGCGAGAACGGGTTGGTCGACACCACCTCGATCGCCCGGTTGCCATAGACCCGGAACAGGGTCGCCGCCATTGCCGGGCCAAGACCAAGACCGTGCAGATGGACCATGACATCCCTGGTCTCGCGGTGCCGCTCCCAGGCCCTGGCAATCTGCGCCGCCCGCACCTCGCCGATTCCCTCGATCTCCCGAAGGCGATGGGGGTGGTGTTCGATGATCTCGGCGAGCTTCTCGCCGAATTTCGCGATCATCCGCTCGGCATGCACCTTGCCGATCCCTTCGACTGCCTTCGACCCCAGATAGGCCTTCAGGCCGGCAAGATTGCCAGGAGGCTCCAGCTTGACAAAACCGGCCTTGAATTGCCGGCCGAATTTCGGATGGACGCTCCACGCTCCGGTGGCGGTCGCCGACATGCCCTCCTCGATCTCCGAGGCGGTGCCGACCACCACTGCCGGCTCCCGATGCCCGCGGGCGTCGACCTGGAACACGCAGTAGCCATTCCTCGGATTGCTGAAGATGACCTTCCTGACGGTGCCGGAAATCGTGTCACTGCCGGGGTCCTGCCGGGCGGTTCGGTCATTCACCGCGTCATGCCCGTCATGGATCGGTCAGCTTGAATTCGATGCGGCGGTTCTGGGCCCGGGCCGCCTCTGACCGGGCCGGGTTGACCGGCCGGAATTCGCCAAATCCGGCTGCGGCCAGCCGGTTCTGCGGAAAGCCGAGCTCGGATACCAGGTATCTGACCACCGACAGCGACCGGGCCTGGCTGAGCTCCCAGTTATCGGCAAATTCCTTGTCGGGAAGCAGCGGAATATCGTCGGTATGGCCATCCACGCGCAGCACCCAGTCAATGCGCTCGGGAAACTCACCGGCCAGCTCGATAATCAGCCGGGCAACATTGCGGATCTGCGCCTTGCCATCCTCGGACAGCTCGGCCTCACCTCTCGGGAACAGCACTTCGGCGGCAAACACGAACCGGTCGCCGGAAATGCTGACCCCGTCGGTGTCTTCCATGATCTTACGGAGCCTGCCGAGGAATTCCGACCGGAACCCTTCCAACTCCTGCTTCTCCCTCTCCAGGCGTTCGCGTTCGGCAATCTCGAGCTGCCGCGCCCGGCTGCTTTCGGCCGCCAGCGAGGCCAGCGCTTCGTTGAGCTGGTTCCCCAGCGAGATGATCTCGACCTCGCCTTCATCCCTCTCGGCCCTGGCGACATCCAGCGTCTCGCCCAAATCCTTCAGCCGCCTGCGCAGGTCATTGATCTGGAGATTGAGCACCGTGATCTGGCGCGACTGTTCGAGCACGCGTTCCTGGGCATTCGACAAATGCTGTTCTGCCAGCCGCCGAAACAGTTCGACCTCGGACAGTTTTTCCTCGGCATCGACGGCCCGCTGCATGGCCTCGTCCAGCCGACCCTCGGCGTCGTCGGCCCGCTGCATGGCCTCGGCCAGGCGGGAGGTGCTGTCTTCAAGCCGTGCCTCGGCATCCAGCCGTGACTGTTCGCCGGACTCGGCGGCCGCAAGCGCCTCCTCCCTGTCCTTCCGGGCCTCGCGCAATTCCTCCACCGCCAGGGCCAGGATCTTCCTCAACTCGGTCTCATTGTCCTCGAGGCGGGCCAGTTGCCTGACCTGCGCCGCGGCCTCGTCACGCTGGCGTGACAGGACAGTGATCATCCGCTGCTGCTCGTCGATCCGCTCCTGCAGGCGCAGGGCGTCCTGCCCCGACTGGTCTAACCTGGCCTGGCCAGCCTCCAGCTGCGCCCTCGCCTCGTCAAGCTCGCCCTTCTGTCGCTCGGCCAGGCTCGACTGTGCCGCCAGGAGGTCGGTCAGGCGCGTCACCTCCGCCGTCGCATCGTCCAGCCGGCTTTGCATGCGGGCCATGTCATCGCGGGCACCGGCCAGCTCGTCATCCGTCGCCGCCAGCCTGGTGGCCATGCCGGCCATCTCGTCGCGTGCATCAGTCAACTCGTCTTCGGTGTCGGCAAGCCTTGCCCTGGCATCGGTCAACTCGCCTTCGGTACCGGCAAGTCTTGCCCTGGCATCGGCCAGTTCGCTTTCGGTGTCGGCAAGCTTGGCGTTGGTCGCGGCCTGCCTGGTGGCCATGCCGGCGATCTCGCCAGCGGAGTCGTCCAGCCGGCTTTTCATGCGGGCCAGTTCGTCGCGTGCATCGGTCAACTCGCCATTGGCCGCGGCCAGCCTCGTCGCCAGCCGCACGATCTCCTCGCGCGCCTCGGCCAGCTCGCTCTCGGTACCGGCAAGTCCTGCCCTGGCATCGGCGAGCCGCCCTTCCTCGACATCCAGCCTGTTGCGCATCTCCTGGTCAAGCAGCTCACGCAGCCTGATGGCCTCGACCAGCTTGCCCTCGAGTTCCTCGACAACCCCGGCAAGCTCCGCCTTGACCTGTTCGGCGGCGGCAAGCAGGGTCAACGTTTCCTCCGCCTTCTGCCGCTCGGCTTCCAGGTCGAGCTGCAGGGCGATCAGGTCGTCTGCAGCCTCTTCTGCGCTGATCTGGATGACATCCCTCTCGGCCTGGACTGCCTGCAACTCATCCTGCGAGCTTGCATACCTGTCCTCGGCATCCTGGTTGGCAGCCAGCAGCGACGAGATCTGCTCCTCAAGGCCAAGCACCTGTTGCTCGAAATCCCGGATCGCCGCCAGGCGGGTCTCGCCAAGCTCGTTGGCGGCACCAAGTGCTTCCTGCAATTCGGCAATGTCGGCCAGGGCGGACAAATGGGCGGCCTCCGCACCGTCAGCCCTCGATGACTCGCTGGCAAGTCGGTCGGTCAGCCGCTCCAGTTCGGCGAGCAGGTCCAGGATTCGCGCCGAACCCTGGTCACGTTCGCGCTCTGCCAGCGACAACGCCTGCCGCAACCCGGTGATGTCATCCAGGTTCTGCTGCTCGCGCTGCTCGGCACTGGCAATGTCCCCGGCCAGCCTCGCCGATTTGGCGGTCTCGGCGGCGAGGGTTTCGGACAGTCGCTCACGCTCCGATGTCAGCGCCTCCACGCTGCTGGCCAATTCGGCGATGGCGGCGTGCAGCCTGTCGATTTCGGCCCGAAGCTCGGATATCCGCAGCAGATTGCTGTCCCGGTCCGCCCGCAATTCATCGATGCGAAGCTGGCTGGCCTGCGTCTCCCCCCGCGATGCCAACAGGGCGGCCGAGCTGCCATCCAGCTCCACTTCGAGTTCCTGGATGCGGCTGTTGCGGTCCGATATGTCGCCGATCAGCTCGGCAATCCTGTCGGCAAGCCGGGCCCGTTCCTCGTCATTCCGGGCCAGCAGCCGGTCCAGGGAGGCAATCCGCTGGTCGCGCGATGCGATCTCGTCACTCTGCGCCGAAATCATACCGCTCAGGACGAACTGCACGATGGCGAACATGGTCAGGGCAAATGTCAGGACCAGGAGAAGCCCGGTCATCGCATCGACGAAACCGGTCCAGATGCTACTGGTGACCCGTTGTCCCGTCCGCCTGGTCAGAGCCATGGATCAACTCCCGCGATTTCTCGTCGGTGCTCCCCCCGATTCTGTCCGCCTGTCCACCGGCAATGTCTCGCCGAGGCCCCGGATCGCCCTGGCAAGTTCGGCCATCTCGGACCGCAGCTGTGAAACCATATCCTGCCTGCCATCCATGTTTTCCACCGATATCCGATGCAGCATGGCATCAATGTTCCGCAGATGCTGCCGGGCCTCGGGCAATGCCAGTTCAACCGACACCCTTGCCAACTCGTCCGCCATCAGTTTTTGCTGACCGGCAATCTCCTGGATCAGCTGCGACGTGCTGGTTCCCTCATCCATCTGCTTTTGCTGGATGTCGGCCTGCGCCTCGATTCGCTCGGCCAGCCCGTAGAGGGTGGTGTTGAGGTCGCTGATATTCCTGATCAGCTGCGTGCGTTCAAACTGTGATTCGCCGAGTATACGGTGCAACTCCGAGATATGTTCCATCATTCCGGCAATGGCGACCGCCGACAATGGCTGGTCCGAACTGTCGGTCTCGGCGAGCGACTGGGCAAACCCGACCCTGGTGATGCCCGAAATCCATTCTTCCAGCTGGCGATAGAACCGGTTCTGCCCATGGCCGGCCAGGAGGTCAAGCAGCCCGACCACCAGCGATCCGGCTAGCCCCAGCAATGACGAGGAAAATGCCGTGCCCATCCCGCCGAGCTGTTTTTCCAGGCCGGACATGAGCCGGCCGAAAACCTGGATGCCATCCTCGCCGGCGGCTGGCGTCATCGAGCGGATGGTCTCGACCACCGCCGGCACCGTGATTGCCAGCCCGTAAAAGGTTCCGAGCAATCCCAGGAAGATCAGCAGGTTGGACAGGTAGCGGGAGATGTCCCGCGATTCGTCCATCCTGGACGCCACCGAATCGAGAATCGACCTCGCAGATGCGGTGGAAATCTGCGCCTTGACCCCTCGCTGGCCCAGCATTCCCGCAAGCGGCGCCAGGAGGCGCGGGGCCCTTGATACCACCTCGACATCGAGACCGTCATCGAGGAGAAAGTTCTTGAACCAGACCACCGACACCGTGATCTGCAGGATCTGCCAGAAACAGGCGAGGATACCGATAAAGAACACACCCAGGATGACCCCGTTCAGGTAGCGGTTGGCAAGAAAGATCGGCTCCACGAACCCGTAGGCAAGATACGAGCCGGCCGCCACCAGGGCGATGACGATCAGCATCAGCGAGACCTGCTGGAGAGGCATGGCAAACTGGCCGCTGACCCGTTCCTCGCTGAAATCCATGACTGGCGCTCCGTTCCCCACGCACGAAACCACCATAATTTGTGCGCCCGACTCTAACAACAATCAACTTTAACGGGGCGGTGAAACGACCTATTCATTGCACCGAACAACCCTCGTTCCAAGACAGGTGAAACGAACCAGCATGAACCAGATAGACCAGATATCGACGCTTTTGTCGCAGGCCCAGTTGTCGGTTGCCGCAATCGTGCTGGTGATATTCGCCGGCCTCTTCCTCCTGATGATGGTGAAATCGGTTCCGCAGGGCGAGAACTGGACCGTCGAGAGATTCGGCAGATACAGCAGGACCCTGAAGCCCGGATTGCGGATCATCCTGCCGCTCATCGAGAGCGTCGGCGCCAGGATCAACATGATGGAGACCGTGCTCAATGTCGGCGAGCAGGAAGTCATCACCCGCGACAATGCCATGATCACCGCCGATGCCATCGCCTTCTACCAGGTGATCGAGGCCGAACGGGCCGCCTACGAGGTCAAGGACCTGATCCTGGCACTGGAAAGGCTTACCCAGACCAATATCCGGTCGGTTATCGGAGCGATGGATCTGGATGAATCGCTGTCCAACCGGGATGTCATCAATTCCCGGCTGCTGACGGTCATCGACGAGGCCGTCACACCTTGGGGCGTCAAGGTCACCCGGGTCGAGATCAAGGATCTGATGCCGCCGCCGGACATTACAAAGGCCATGGCGCGGCAAATGAAGGCCGAACGGGACAAGCGCGCCGAAATCCTGCAGGCCGATGGCGAGAAGCAGTCGGCGATCCTCCGGGCCGAAGGCCTGAAGGAATCGCAGATCCTGGAAGCGGAAGGTCGCCGGCAGGCAGCTTTTCTCGACGCCCAGGCTCGCGAGCGCGAAGCCAGCGCCGAGGCCAAGGCGACCGATGTCGTCTCCGAGGCCATCGGCAACGGCAATGTCCAGGCGGTCAACTACTTCATTGCCCAGAAATACACCGAGGCCCTGGGCCAGATCGCGGCATCGCCAAATGCCAAGACGGTCATGATTCCGCTTGAGGCCAGCAGTGTCGTGGGGGCGGTGGCCGGGATTGCAGAACTGACAGGGGAGGCAATCGAGCGCCGGAAATCCGAGCGGACCGACGGGTAATGCTGCAATTCCTGGATGGAATTTCACCAATCTGGTGGTTCGTTGCGGCGCTTGTCCTGGGCTGCCTGGAATTGCTGGCGGCAACCACCTACCTGTACTGGCCAGCCCTTGCTGCCCTCACGATCTCTGGACTCCTGTTCGTCGCCCCGGAGCTGTCCGGTAACCATCAAATGGTGATCTTCGCCATTCTGAGCATAGCCCTGTCCGTGACGGCGGCGAGGCTGTTCCGGCATCGGGTCGGAAAGGTCGGACTGAATGAGCCAGCAAAACGAGCGATTGGCCAGACCGCCGAAATCATCGAATTTTCCGGCAGTCGCGGCAAGGTGACCATCGGCGGCGTCCGCTGGCACGCCCGGTCGGAGACCGAACTCGACCTCGCCCCCGGCAGCCCGGTCAGGGTCACTGGCGCCGAAGGCTCCACGCTCCTCATCGAGGCCACAAATGGCGGATGGTCCGGCTCATCAAGGCCGTGAACGGGCAATGCGATCGGCACCGACTTTCCGGCACCATGCGGCAAGCGGGCCAGGCAGCCAGGAGAGATCCCATTACGGTGACCCGATCACCTGCAGCGACCCTGACACGCCATGCGTCGGGATCACCGCTTCGGGCGCCGCGATCCGCTCCTGTGGCTGGCGAGTGCTCCGCGCCGCCGGCGTGCCATGCACTTCAGGCCGCTACGCGCCTGCGCTTCGTCGACCTCGAACGGATCAAACGGGCCATCGTGCCACACCAGCATCTCCCGGTGTTCCTCATGCGCCGGGTCGAGGATCGCCTCCAGGAACCTCATGAAACCCCGCTGACCACCGACATCCTCCGGCGGACAACGCCGCACCCCGTCCACGAAGGCCGGATATTCGATGTCCGACCCGCCATCGCCGACCCCTTCGACGACCACCTCGTGGCTCCAGTGATCGCCGAAATCGTAGAGATAGGTGAACCTATTCACGCCGCGGTCGATCACGGTTGCCAGCCGCAGACTCTTTGCCGAGTAGAGCGGCGGACCGTTACCGTCATCGAACTCGCGAAATATCGGATCGCTGTAGGTCCGGCCGCCGACCTCGAATTGCCACAAATGCGAGCAGGTCCAGCCCATGGTCACCTGGATCGCCTCGTGCACGGCCTCCAGTGTCGCCGACAGCGGCATGTCGAACCGCCGCCAGATCTTCGGCTCCAGCTCCTGAAGCTCAACGCGCAACCGTGCGATTCGTTCGCTCATCACCCTTCCCTGTCAGCAGCCCTTCCGGCTATAGGATTGCCGCGTTGCAGCGTCAACATCCGGTGGCACCCTGCCTCGGCGCCAGGCTTCATGTCCATTCGCCTGGACGGCAAAGGATGGATCTCCAGGCTGTTGATGACCCATTCCCATGCCAGGGTCGACGAGCATCCACCGATGACTCCGGCACGGCTAAGGCGACATCTCCCCCAGTGTGGTCTGCCAGCCACCGAAGGCGGCCGGATGACGAGTTCCCGCTGCCGAAACTTGATGCAATACCGTCCGAACCGTGAGCGTTCCTGGCATGGCTCGATTCAACCGGGCACCGAATTCAGGGCAAGCCGCTCGATTTCGACCAAGGCATCATCCCGGATGCCGAGTTCGGCAAGGCGCCGGACCGAATTCCGCAGGTAGTCGAGATTGTCGCCGCTCACCCCGGATGCGACGGCAATGATCCCGGCCTGGACCTCCGGCGACAACCCGGAGCAGAACTGGGAATGAGATTTGTCGACTACGTAGGTGATGGCATCCACCTGGCCGCCATCGCGCAAGTCGACCCTGACGACAGACTCCCGGTAGGCGGAGGTCACCAACTCTCGCCGCCTGATTTCCGTCATCACCTGCAGCCAGCTGGCGTCATGGATCCACATCACCACGCCTTCGCAGGCTGCCCCATCCTCGCGGTCTAGCGCCAGCACCAGCCCCGGCCGGTCCGGTGTTCCGCGATGATGCACGGAGCTCATGCAGAAGGATCGCCGGTATCCATGCAACGTGCCATGGCCGGTTCTTGCCGGGTCAAATCCCGGCCTCCACAATAGCGATCCGTATGCGAATACCGGACGAAATCCCGACATCCCCCCTGCCCTTCCTCGTCGCCGGCTGCCAGTTGCAACGCTGACCCACGGTCATTACAGACAGCCGATGTTCCGGGCAATCATAGCACTGATACTTGCCGCCAGCGCCATCTGGTCGATCTACTGGTTTGTTGGCCGCCAAAGCTACCTTGGCTCACTGGAAGCGCTGGTCGGGAAGCTGCGCCAGGATGGCTGGCGGGTCGAATATGCCGATCTCGGGATTCGCGGCTATCCGAACCGGTTTGATGCAACATTCGACCGGCCGATCATTGCCAGCCAGGGCGGAGAATTCGAGTGGCGGGCTCCTTTCTTCCAGCTCCTGGTGTTGAGCTATGATCCCGACCACGTGATCGCGGCCTGGCCGGAAGAACAGGACATCCGCCTGAATGGCGATACCTGGACGATTCGGGCACAGGGCCTCAAGGCAAGCCTGGAGACAGACGGACCGAACTCGCAAATCCAACGGATGATCATCGAGGCCGAAAGCATGTCGCTCGATGGCCTTCCCCTGGAGGCACGCAACCTGGTGGCCGGCCTCAGGCAACCCGACCCGCAGGTCAGCACCTATGAGCTGTCGGCCGGCCTCAGGCTGATTCCGGTAGACGGGGCCGATCTGCCGGTTGCAGGAACCGATCTGCGGGTCGGGAGCATCAACCTGGAGTTGCGGGCAGGCATTCAGTTCGACAAGCCCCTGAGTGCGTTGGCCTGCCGCGAGCCGCCGCTGCGTGCAAACCGGGTCATTCTGCAGAAGCTGTCGATTGGCTGGCCGCAGGACATGATCGAGGCAACTGCCAATCTGACCCTAGATCCGGACGGCCTTGCCGACGGGACGATCACCATCGGCGTCGAACAGCCTGTCAAGGTGCTCGACTTCATCGGCGCCCTGCCAAATTCCGCCTGGGCGGAGCAATTGAAGCCGCTGGTGGAGTCAGGCGGCGTCGCCGGCCCGGTGACACTCGAATTGTCGGTAACCGGGGGCCGGGTTCGGCTGGTCGGAATTCCGCTGCTGCAACTCCCGGCCTTTCGGCCCTGCCAGGCACCGTGACGCTGCCATGGCGGCCGCCCCTGGCCAGGGCAACGAGGTAATCGCTCCCAAATCTGCCCTTGCCAGCGATTCCTGCCGACGCAGCAAGCCTATTCCCGGTCGGCGTGCCGACCGAAATCGGTCAGCGAGGTATCCTGGCCTGCCTCGATGATGCCTCGCCGGATGGACCTGGTTTCGGTAAAATACCGGTGCAACTCGTCGCCATCGCCGGTCCTGATCGCCCGCTGCAGTGAAAACAGTTCCTCTGTAAATCGGCCAAGGATATCCAGGGTTGCCTCCCTGTTGGTCAGGAAGACGTCGCGCCACATGGTGGGGTCGGACGCGGCAATCCGGGTAAAGTCACGAAATCCGGCGGCCGAATACTTGACCACCTCGGAATTGGTCACCCGGCGCAGATGATCGGCCACGCCAACCATCGAATAGGCAATGAGATGCGGTGCATGCGACGTCACTGCCAGCACCAGGTCATGGTGGTCGGGATCCATGAAATCCACATTGGCGCCCATCCCCTGCCAAAACCGCACCAGCCGGTCCACGGCCTGTCTGTCGGTGTCCTTATCGGCGGTAATGATGCACCAGCGCCCCTCGAACAGGTTGGCAAATCCCGCCTGTGGTCCGGATTGTTCGGTGCCGGCCAGCGGATGGGCCGGCACGAAGTGGATGCCGGAAGGCACCAGTGGAGCAACAGTTTCGATCACCTGCGACTTCACCGAACCGACATCGCTGAGCGTCGCCCCCGGCTCCAGATGCGGGCCAATCCGGACAACGAGGTCACCAAATGTGAGGATCGGGGTGCACAGGACCACCAATTCGGCACCCCTGACCGCCTCTTCCGGCGATTCGAACATCTCGTCGGCCAGCTTCAATTTCCTGGCCAGTTCGGTCGACCTGGCGGTCCTGGTGTAACCGGCAATCTCGCCGACCAGGCCATGCTTCCTGGCTGCCAGGGCAATCGACGAGGCGACCAGCCCCATGCCCAGCAATGCAATTCTTTCGTAGATCACGATCCAGACCCGTCGCCGGCAAATCGGGAAATTGCCTCGCTGACCCGTTGGCACGAGTCCCGGTCACCGATGGTGATCCTCAGGCAATCGGAAAGCTTGTAGGCTTCGAGTCTCCGCACGATGATTCCTTCATCCCGCAAATGCCCGTCGCATGCCGCCGCCTGGTCCGGGCTGGAGAATCTCGCCAGGATGAAATTCGCATGCGACCTGTCCACGCCGATGCCGAGTGGCGCCAGCCTGCCGGCAAGCCATTCACGGTTCCGGGCATTTTCGGCCTGGCAGCTGCGAACATGGTCAGCATCACCGATTGCCGCGATCGCCGCCGCCTGTGCCGGGCCGCCGACATTGAACGGCTCCCTGATCCGGTCGAGGGCATCGACGATATCCGGTGCGCCATAGCCATACCCGACCCGCAATGCGGCAAGACCGTGGATCTTCGAGAAAGTCCTGGTCATGAACACGTGCGGATACCGATCGACCAGCGACGCCCCCCCATCATAACCCTCCGCATACTCGGCATAGGCACCGTCGAGCACCAGGATCACGGAAGCAGGAAGCTCGGCGGCAAGGCCTTCAAGCTCCTCGTTGTCCAGCATGGTTCCGGTCGGATTTGACGGGTTTGCAATGTAGATGAGCCGGGTGCGGTCCGATACCGCGGCCAGGATCTTGCCAACATCAACCTTCCGGTTGGTTTCAGCCACCTCGACGGGGGTCGCTCCTGCCACCTTGGCGAAGATCGGATACATGAGGAAGCCATGCCGGGTGCAAATGACCTCCGTGCCGGGACCGGAAAATGCCCGGGCAAGCAGTGAGAGGATATTGTCGGAACCGGCTCCGCACAGGACGCGCCCGACATCCAGGCCATGCACATCGGCGATGGCGGCCCGCAATTCGTAATGGTTCCGGGACGGATACCGCTCCAATTCGCCAAGCGACTGCGACAGCGCCTCCCGCGCCCTTCGCCCCGGCCCGAACGGGTTCTCGTTGGAGCTGAGTTTCAGAGACCCGGTGCGGCCCGCAATGCTGCTCTCGCCCGCTTCATAGCGTTCGATGTTTGCCAGCCTCAGGCTGGCCTCGGCCAATTGGTTCATGCGCTGATCTCCGGACGCGGCCGCTCATATCGCTCGCCCCGGATATTGGCAACCTGACACCAGCATCGGCAGAGATCCGCGTCACCCGGTCCAATCACCGGACGTCACGTCAAACCGCCACCCCCTCACCACCGCAATGTCAAACCCACACCCACACCATGCACCGGTGCCGCTGCCCCATCCTCCCTTCTGGTCGCCTCGAGCCCGAGCGAGAGATCCGGCGCGCCCCGCTCCGGGGTGAGCCGCCAGCCGATTGTGTGTCGCGTGTATCATCATCCATGCGCAGCCTGGCATGCGGGGCGATGGTGAAGCGCCCGGCCAGGGCCGGCAGACCCCAGGCAGCCTCGGCGGTGGTGGCAGCACCGCCGCCTCCCCTGGCGCCAACACCTCCGGCATGAACAGGGTATCGACGCCGCCGGTGGCCTTGCCCGCATCCTGGCGCAGCGAGACCGAGAGGCCGCGGGCGCTATCCGGCCGGGGATCGAAGGTGAAGCTGGCCGCCAGGCCGTTCTCCTCGAACTCGTCATCATCATGGGCGATCAGCTTGCGGGCCGACAGATCCATGGAGAAGCCTGATGCCGGGTCACGGAAGCCAAGGGAGGCGCCGAGCTCAATACCGGCGCCGGTTTCGGCATCGCCGCCATCATGGCGGGCACCTACTTCCAGCCCGGGGGTGAGGGTAGCACCGCTCTCAAGGCCGATCTGCCAGGACGCTTCCAGCCCGGCCCTGAGGCGGGTCACGGTGGCATCGGAAGCGGCCAGCGCATGGGTCTTCTCGGAACGGGTGCGGGACCAGAGCGCGTCCGAGGTGAGGTGAAGCGTGCCCGAGCCGAGGGCGGCAAGCTCGGCCCGGAGGCCTGCAGCGGCCATCTGCCAGGAGGTATCGGCGGTGAGGGTGCCGCCGGTCTGCGGTGTCAGTGTCACCTCGCCGCTGCCGTGGCCGATTGCACCCCAGAGGCGCAGCCGCTCGGAGGGGGCGATGGAGGCATAGGGCAGCACCGCGGTGAGGGAGGTCTTCACCTTGCCATCGCCTGCACGGATGGCCTCGCCGCAGGGGATGTTCTCCTCCTCGCCCTCGGGGCAGATCTGCCCCTCGGGGCGGGGTGTGACATCGGTATCGACATAGCTGCCCTTGCCGCTTGCGTGCAGGAGGGAAAGGCCCAGGAGCCAGCGATCGCGCCCGTAATCTGCCCCCAGCATGGCGGTGGTGGCGGTGCCATCAAGGGAGAAGCTGCCTTCCTGTCCATCGAAGCTGTCCCGTGCTGCCCGTCCCCAGATGGCCAGGGAGCCGGAGGCGGTCTCGCCGGTGGTGGTGAAGCTGCTGGCAAGGAGGGCTTCTCTTGCGGTCATGGAGAGGGGCTCGGGCGGGTGGTGGCCGAAGGGGTCTCCTTCGGGGCCCTGCCGGGCCATGAGATCATCAAGCGGGCTGGCGCCGGTTTGGCCGGCAGCGGACAGCGCCAGTGCCTGGCCGGCGATGGTGGCGCTGGTGGCGGGGGCACGGTCGGCGGTGATGCGGGTCTCGATGCCACCCAGGGCCTGCTGGGCCACGGTGCGCCCGAAGCGGGAGAGAAAGGCGGCCGGCATCGGGTCGGAATTGGTGATGGTGCCGATGGCCACGCCATCGGCGATGGCGACGGAGTCATCCGGGTTGTAGACCTCGGCATCGTAGAGGATCACCTCGAAGGTCTCCGGATCCTCGTCATGGCTGTCATTCGTAGAGGGGAATCCAGATCGTGGTCTCGGTCTGGCCCGGCTGGAACCGGGCCCTGAGGCGCCAGGCGCGCGGGTAGGCGAGGTAGTCCTGGCCGGCCACGGCCGAGACCGGTGTCGAGTCGCGGGTGGCATAGCGGACATAGACCGGCCAGGTCATGGGCTCGCTCAGCGTCAGCGTGAAGGGCATCGAGCGGCGGCTCTCATGGGCGGTGGCATCGGCAATCGAGATGGCCGGGCCGGTGGAGGGAGTGTCGTTGTCGGCGACGGCGACGCTGGCGGCATTAGCCGGTGCCGCCGCCAGGCTGTAGCCGGTGCCGGCGGCCAGCGTGGCAGTGATGGCGCCGGCGGGCTCCTCTGCCGCATCATCATCGGTGGGAACGGTGAAGGCGGCGGTGCCGGTGGTTGGCATGGTGACATTGCGCGATCCGGTCTGGCCGGAGGCGGCCATATCGCCGGACTGGGTGATGGTGAGGGTTATGTCGAGCGGTGCGGCTGGCGGCGGATCAGCGGTGACGGTGAAGGCGGCCGGGCTGCCCTCGGTGACGCCGGGCCCGGCGGTGATGCTGACCACCGGGGTGTCATTGTCGTCCACTGCAACCGTGGCGTCGTTTTGCGTCCCGTGCGCAGTGTACCCGGCGCCTGTCTGCACGGTGGCGGTGATGCTGCCGTTCGTCTCGTCGGTGCTGTCGTCGTCTGTGGCAACGGTGAGGGTGGCGGTGCCGCCTGTCCCGATGGTGACGGTGCGCGTCCCGGCTTGTCCGCTCATCGCGAAGTTGCCGCTCTGCGTGACCGCGACGCTGACGGTGATGGACGCGGTTGGGGCGGGCGACGCGGTGAGCGTGAACTGTGCGTTGCCGCCCTCGGTGACGCCGGCGCCCGCGGCGATGCGCACGACGGGTGTCCCTTGCGGCGTCGGGTCGTTGTCACTCACCGCCACCGTGGCGGTGGAAGGGCTCCCGACGGTGTAGCCGGTGCCGCTGGAGACGGTGGCCGTCACGCTACCGTCGGTCTCATCGGTACTGTCGTTCTGCGTCGCGACCGTCAGGGTGGCGGAGGTCTGGCCGGCGGCTATGGTGACCGTCTTTTCCCCCTCGTCGCTGGCGCTGAGGAAGTCGCTGCTGGCGTCGTCGGCGACGGTGAGCGTCACCGTGAGGGCCGCCGCCGGGCCTGAGCTCGCGCTGACGGTGAATACCGCATTGCCGCCCTCGGTGACGGCGCTGCCGCCCTGGACCGTGATTTGGGGGCTGGCCGGCGTCGTCGTGTCCTCCAGGCATTCGAGTGCCTCGATGACCGGGTCCCACTGGCCGGTGGACCAGCCGCTTTGCGTGCGCCGGTCGTAAATCGTCTGCACTTCGGCGAGAGTGATGGCGTTCGGTTGGTCCGTCAGCGCGTTCTTCACCCGCGTCCAGCGCTCGACGCCGGCCGTGGAGCCGGCCGCCTGGATGCGGTTGTCGACGTCGGCGAGCAGCGTGGCCGACACGCACGTCGTCGGCGTGACGGGGTCGTCGTTGTCGGCAATGGCAAGGGTGTGGACGGACGTGCCGCCCAGCGTGTAGCCCGTTCCAGAGTTCAGCGTCAGCACCACCGTCTCGGCGTCGTCGTCGGTGCTGTCGTCATTGATGGCAATCGGGATGGTCGCCGTGGTCGCCCCGCCGCCGACCGACAGGGTGCCCGAGCCCTGGATGGTGAAGTCGTTACCGCTCCCCGCCGTCGCCGTGCCGGTGACGGCGTAGGCAATGTCAAGGCCGCCCGAGGGCGCCGCCGGGGCGAGGTCGAGAGTCACGTTGTGCGTGCCGGCGTCCTCGGCCGCGCTCGAGGTGGCGGAGGCGAACTCGACCGCAGGCGTGGCGGGCGGCGGGCCGGCGCCGTCGTTCACCGTCACGTCGAAGGTGTGGTCCGTGCTGTGGGGGTCGGCGCCGCCGCCGACGTTGGTGCCGAGGCTTGAGTCGTCGAAGGCGCTGTCCGCGCCGAGGGCGATGGTAAAGGTCTCGGTGCTCTCCGCCGTGCCGTCCGCCGTTGCGGTGAGCTCGAGCGTCGCCGTTTGCGCCCCCGCGCCCTCGAAGCGCACCTTCGGGGTCGTGGTGCCCGCATCAAGGAGCGTCACGCCCGTGTAGGTTGCGCCCGACTTCGGCGCCAGGCTCCAGTCGCCGGTTGTCAAGCCCGTGCCGCCGATGGCGAGCGGCACGTCGATGGTCTCGCCGGCGACGAGCGCGCGGGCGAGTGTGACGTTCAGCTCGACGGTGCCGCCTTCGGTCACGGCGCCGGTGCCAGTACGAGCGAGACTCACCACCGTCGGGTCGTCGTCCCTGACCACAATCGTTGCCGAGGATGGACTCCCCACGGTGTAGCCGGTCCCGCTGTCGAGCGTCACCGTGACGCTGCCGTCGGGCTCGTCGACGGCGTCGCCTTGGGTTTTCGGGCCGACGGCTCCGCGGCCGGATTCGCGCCGTATGGTGGACTGATTTGTGCTCAGAGTTGCGGCAGATACCACGTTGCCGCTCTGCGTCACCGTGATATTGACGGGGAAGTCTGCCGTCGGTGCCGGGCTTGCCGGCAACAGGAAGCTCACCCGTTGGCCCTCCGTCACGGCAACGCCCGGCAATTCTGCCTCGACGGTCACCGTTGGGCCGGGCGGCGGTGTGGTCCCGTCGTGGACCCAGTACGTGCTCGTGAATTCGTTCCAGCGGCTGAAGGCGTTGCCGCTGCCGTCGGTGATGTCGTTGTCGCGCGCCAAGCCGAGCACGACCTGTCCGCCCGTAATGCGTCCGAGGTTCCCGCCCGAGGCCGTGACGTCGAACATGCTGCCTGTGACCCGCTCGACGGCGAGCGTCGCGGTGGTGCCCGTCAGCGTAAAATCGCTCGCATCGACGTCGTGCACCTCCTCGTCGAAGGTGACGCGCCAAGTGAGGCTTGCCGGAGAGACGGCCGTCGATGTGGCCGGGTCTTGATGTGCAATCGACTCCACCCGCGGCGCGACCGTCTCATGGTCGGCCACGGTGAAGGTCACCGTGCGGGGGTTGCCCGCGCGGTAGAACGGTTGCCCAGCGTCGCGGTAGACCTGCGGGAGCTCGAGCAGCGTGAGGGTCGCGGTCTCGCGTCCCTCCGTGCGCCCGTCATCGCGCGCGGTGATGCGCACGCGGGCGCTCGGCGTGCCCGCCGGGATTGCGATGAGGCGCGTCGAGCTGTTCCACCCGAGCCCGGGGTACCAGTACTCGATGCGGTAGTCGCTGTACGAGCTTGCCCGCCCCGACAGCCGCACATGGGCAAAGCCGTGCGACCCGTCGGCCTCGTCGAAGTACGGGGCGCGGGCGTTCAGGGTGAACTCGAGCGGGCGCCCACCTTCGAAGACCGTGGTCATTTGCGGTCTCGTGAAGGACAGGGACGCCGCGTCGTAGATGTCGACGTAGGAAAAGCTGCCGACTTTCTTGAGGTCGTTCGGAAAGTCGAAGTCGTGTATGTCGAGCCGGAACGTCTCCCCATCCGCGTCTTCCATCTCGTTGTCCGCCGTGATGGGGATGTCGAACGACGCGCTCGTGCTGCCCGCCGCAAACGTCGCGGTAAAGGTCTGGCCGCTGTAGTCCACGCCATTGCCGGTCGCGGTAAGCGGAGTCGCGGAGACGCCCACATTGGTGGTCGCGCTGCGTGCTTCGGACAGCACGAGCGTAACGGTCAGCGGTCCCTTGCCCTCGATGACGGAGTACCGCTGTTGGGCGAACGCGACGGCCTTCTTGCCGTCGTCGGTGACGGTGCCTGAGAGGGTCTTCCGCACCGTGCCGTAGCCGCCGCCCGAGGCGGTGTGGGTGAGCGTCACGGCCTCGTTGGCGGTGTTGGCGTCGCCGCGTGCTTTGACCGTCACGGTTTGTGCCGTGCTCCAGAGGTTGCTGCCGGTCGCGTTGAAGGTGAGCTTGTTCTGGTTGCCGTCGGTGCCGGTGTCGGTGTCGACCGTGACGTCGCCGTTGCTCGACCCGATGGCGACCGTCACTGTCCCGGTCGGCTTGGCGGCGAGCGCGACCGTGTAGGCGGTACTCGCGCCCTCCATGACACTGAGCGACGTCGTCGAGAGCGTGAGCTCCGGGACCGTGGTGTCGGTGACGGTGGCGGCGATGGTCGCGGTCTTGCCTGCGTAGTCGCCGCCCGAGGCGGTCACTGTCAAGGTCGCTGCGTCGTCGGCGATGTCGCCGTCGATTGCGGCCGACACCGTGACGGTTTTCGCCATGTCCCATCCGGAATTGCCGCCCGCAGTCGCGTTAAACAACCACGCCGTCGGGTTGAAGGTGAGGTCCCCGTTGGTCGATGCGAAGGCGATGGTCACCGGCTGTGACGGCTCGGTCGCGAGCTTCATGTCAAACGTCGCGCTTGCGCCCTCGTTCATCTTGATTGTGCTGGGCGTGACCACCAGGTGCGGCACGTCGATGTCGGTGACGGTCACCGCGATGCCTTTGACCACCGTGCCGTAATCCGCTCCGGAGGCGGCGTGATTGATGGCGGGGGTGTCGTCGGTGCTGTCCGCGTCCTCGCCCGCCGTGACCTTCACCGTCTGTCCGGATTGCCAGAGATTACCGCCCGTCGCGTGGAATGTGAGCGTCGTCTGGATGCCGGCCGTCTTGCTGTCGGTGTCCACGGTCAAGTCGCCGGTCGGCGTCAGCGTCACGGTGACACCTTCGGGCACGTTGACCGGCTGCGAGGTGAGCTCCACGGTGTAGGTGGCACTTCCTTCCTCCTTGATCTTCAGGCTTGCGGGACGGAACCTGAGTCCGCGCGTGTCGTCGTCCTCGACGTTCACCTGCGCGGATTTGGGCGTCCCGACGACGTAGCCGGTCCCTGCCTGCACGGTTGCGGTGATGACGCCGTCGGGTTCGTCGACCCAGTCCTCGCTCGTTGGCACCGTGAACGATTTCGTCGCGCTCCCCGCAGCGACCGTCACCATGCGCACGCCCTCGTCGGCGGGGTCGACGTGGTTTTTCTCGGTGGTGGCGTCTTCGGCTTCGGTGATGTTCACCTTGACCGAGAGCGCTTGCGCAGGGGCGTGGCTCGAATTGACGGTGAAGGTCGCGTTGGTGCCTTCGGACGCCGTTGCACCGCCGGTGATGGTGACGGTGGGCTCGGAGTCGTCGTTGGTGATGGTGTGCGTGGCGGTTGCCGTGCCAATCTTGACCCTGGATGACGGGCTCCTGAGTTCGAGCACGACGGTTTCGTGCGGCTCCTTTTCGCTGTCACCGTAGACCACGATACGTAGTTGTTTACGAGCACCAAGGCGCGTACTGGCACCGATTTCCATCGCGTGGCAGTTCGACGAGTCGACGGTGAGGGGCCTTGCCTGCGTGTGCTCGTAGAGATCGAAGTCGCGGGTGTCCGTGCTGGTGCTCGTTCGGAACGTCGCGGTGCTCGTGTTCTTGACGCAGAGCTTGAACGTCGTCTTGGTGCTGCGGGCCTTGTCAAGGCTGACCGTGACGTCGACGAAGTGGTCGCCGGTGTTGGTCTCGTTTGCTGATGTCTTGGCGACCCGCACGGAGAGCCTCGGATCCTTGACCACGCTGAAGATGGGTGAGAGTCCGAAGACTCGGTGTGTTTGAGCGGAGCTGCGCGCGTCGGAGCCGAGCGGGTTGCCCGAGCCGAGCCTGGCAAGTCTCGTGTTGCCGGAGACACCGGCGTACTGTGTGGGGTGAACGTTGCCGTTGGTCAGGCTTCCGGTCCAGACACGGTCGTGGCTGGTGCTGGTGCCGTATTCGTTCTTGTGATTACGGCTGTCCCAGGACCCGTCGTAGAAGTCGGCGTAGTCGTCGGCCACCTTTTGGCCATCAAGCCACCATATGGAGGCGTTGGTGTCGATCCCTCTGGTGGCCGTATTCTGATTCGCGCTCCAGCCCGAGGTGGAGATGAGCGCGGTGAACTTGCCCGCACACCCGTCGGTGATGGCCGAGTGTCCGGCCTTGGCCCGGTTCTCGATGAAAGTGTCGTACGCTCCGTTGGTTGTGGCGCGGGCGTTTCGTGTTGTCGACGAAGCGAAGAGAAGCCGGAACTTGTCCCCATCGTTCAAGTTCGACGGCGTGAGCGCCCAATCCTCGTGGGCCTGGTAGTTGCCGTCCGCCCTGCTGCATCCGGGGGAGTTGGCGTCGGCGGCGGGCGCGAGGAGCGCGAAGAGCGGCAAGGCGAGGAGCGCGGCGGCCAGAGAGTGCCGCAATCGGCGGGAGGCAAGACGGGGATCCGATGCGGCGCAGGCGGGGGGAAAATCAAAGTGGCCGGAGAAAGAAGTGGGCCTATCGAAGATTGCGCCCGGTTCGACGGACCGGGACGGTTCAGGCGGGGAGGCGGGTCGCCGTAGGCTGCGCCGCCACGCGCCGAACGCAATCATGGCGGCTTGGCGACTCGGCGGCAAATTATACGCAGCGCGTTGGCCCCGACTGTCACCCCTCCCCGCTCGGAACCTGGCCGTATCTGGCGCGTCGGTGAATGAACCATCAGGAGCGGCGCGCGCTGCCACATGATTGGCGCGCAAACCGATGATGGCCTTAAGGGCCATGCCCGGTACGCGGATCGATGTCCGCTCTTCCCCCCTGTAGTCATCAAGCCGTTCTGGCCCCGTCAAACAACGCAGGCTGCGGCTCGCAACGCATATGTCTGACAAGCAAGACAGCCCGCGCTTCGTGGATTGTATACAATAACCGGAAGAAAAGCAAATCGACCGATCATCCGATCACGAGAACGTGTTGATAACCTTGCCGGAACTAGCCGTCAGTGAATGCAGGCATGCCAGGTTCACCGAATTTCCGGGCAGCCGAGACGTTACAACAGGGCAAGTGCGGATATGAGCCAAGAAAGGTGGCCGTAACCGGCAGGAAACCAGCCTGCATGACCTGGCGCGGTGCACGCCATGACCGCAACTCATGCGGCTGAAAGCAGGAAACTCGCATCAAGGTCCAACACCGGATCTGCAGTGGTGTGCCGCGGGTAAAGCCGGAATTTTGCCGACACCCGGAATGGCCAACCCCGTCAGGCGAAAACGTGACCCTGCAACGCCGGTCGGTCGGGACTGCCCGGTGTCAGGCGACGAATTTGGTGACTCGCCGTCTATGACCGTATTCGGCCTGCATTGTGTCGGCTGCCCTTCCTAGTCGTCCATCCCCGGCAACTCTCTCGGCTGGCAGGGTTTTCGGGGTTTAGTTTGTCTGGAAGGAGATTAGCATATGATTTTCAACGCTTGTTTGGTCAGGTTAAAGTTCAATCAAGGCAAGCTGGTACATTGGGTATCGGCATCGAACTCACCATCCTTAATGGCGACGGACCGCCCGAAACACGCAGGGCCCGGTTGCTGGCACAGCATGCTGGCCAGCCTGGCCAGCCCAGGAGCGTATTGCGCCGGTAACGATCAGATGTCACTGCCATTTTCAGCTGCAATGGACACCAGAATTGCGGCCGAAGGCGGCGCCGGGCCGCGGGCATTGCTTGCGACGACCAACTGCAATGCCGGGAGGTGGTCCATAGTACAATCCGGACAGTATTCCGCATGAGCCTGTGGCCTTACCTCCTGTCAAGATTACCCCGTGACGGCACCGGTTGCCCTGACGGCAACCATGCAGGCCGAGCCTACATGAACCGCTGCGGGTCGACATCGATCGACATCCTGATATTGCCGGGTTTCCTGAATTTGCGCTGCCATGCCTCAACCGCTCTCTGCACCGGCGTCTGTCTTGGCGCCTTGATCAGGATGCGAAACCGGAACCGACCGCGGATGCGGGCAATCTGGGCCGGGGCCGGGCCGAATACCTGGGCGCCGATGCGGGTCAGCGAGCCCGAATCCCGCACCATGGCCGCAGCAAAGTTCCTGGTCTCCTGGGGGTCGGTGCCGCTTACAACCAGGGCCACGTAGCGGCCGAAAGGCGGGACGCCGCTGACCTGCCGCTCCGCCGCCTCGGCCTCCAGGAATGAATCGCTGTCTCCCGACCGGATTGCCTGCATGACCAGGTGCTCAGGATCACAGGTCTGCAGGAGCGCCAACCCGCGCCGGCGGGCTTCGGTCCGCCCGGACCTTCCTGCAACCTGCGTCATCAGCTGGAATGTGCGCTCCGATGCCCGGAAATCATCGCTTTTCAGGCTGAAATCTGCGTCGATGACACCAACCACGGTCAAGAGCGGGAAGTGATGCCCCTTGGCAACCATCTGGGTGCCGATGATGAGGTCGACATGGCCCTGCCTGATGCGGTCGAAGGACTCACGCAGGCCACCGGCCGATCCGGCGACGTCTGAAGAGAGGATTTCGATCCGCATTTCCGGAAACAGCGATCGCGCCTCCTCGGCCAGCCGTTCCACCCCCGGGCCGACCGGCGCCAGATGATCGCCGCTGTCGCAGACCGGACAGGTTTCGGGAACCGGCGAGCTGGCCCCGCAATGGTGGCACATGTGAATGCCTCGGAACCGGTGTTCGACCATGCGTACGTCGCAATCGGCGCACAGGAACTGGTAGCCGCATTTCCGGCAGATGGTCATCGGCGCATAGCCCCGGCGATTGAGGAACAGCAGCGCCTGCTCGCCGCACTCATGGGCCTCCCTGATCGCCAGGGCCAGTGCCCCGGAAATCCATCTTCCGCTCGGGAGGTCGGCTTCCCGCAGGTCGACGGCGCTGATTTCCGGCAATTGTGCAGCGCCGATCCGCATGGGAAGATCCAGGCGTTGATACTTGCCGGTGCGGGCATTGTTCCAGGATTCGAGCGAGGGCGTGGCCGATGCCAGGACAACATGCGCGTTCGTGACCGCGGCGCGCAGCACCGCCATGTCGCGCGCGTTGTAGATGACCCCCTCCTCCTGCTTGTAGGAAATGTCGTGTTCCTCGTCGACGACGATCAGCCCCAGCTGCCGGAACGGCAGAAACAGCGCCGACCTGGCACCAATCACCAGCTGGATACTTCCCTCGCCACAACAGCGCCACAATCGCCGGCGCTCGGCCTGACCGACCTGCGAATGCCACTGGCCGGGCCTGGCGCCGAATCTCCGGCTGACCCGGTCGAGGAATTGCGAGGTCAGCGAAATCTCCGGAAGCAGGACCAGCGCCTGCTTGCCCCTGGAAATCGTCTCGGCGATCGCCTCCATGTAGACTTCGGTCTTTCCCGAGCCGGTCACACCCTTCAACAGCGTTGCCGAGTAGCCGTCGCAGGCCACCTGCTGACGCATGGTGTCGGATGCCGCCTGCTGGTCGGCACTAAGCTCGAATTCACTTCGGTCGTGGCGAAGCTCCGGATAGGGCTCATCCCGTGCGACCACATGGCACGCAAGCACCCCCATCTTCACCAACCCCCTGACTACACCGGCCCCGACACCGGCATGCTCGACAATCTCGCTGACCGACATGCTCATGCCACCACGGTCCTCGAATGCCTGCAGCGCCCGCAGCCTCGCCGGCGTCTCCGGCTCCGGAAGCACACCGGCAAGGGAATAGACTTTCCTGGTTGGCGGCGGCTTGCCAAGCCCCGGAACTCTGGTTGCCAGGCGAAGCATTCCGGGCAGCGGCGTCAGGGTGTACTGGCTGGCCCGTTCAAGGAATCTGCGCATACCGTCATTCATGGGTGGCGCATCAAGCCTCTTGCGGATTGGTCGCAGCCGGTCGGGTGCGATCTCGTTGCCGCCCGCCCCCCAGATCACCCCCAAGGCAACAGAGTTGCCGAGCGGGGCTTCGACCAGGTCACCGACACCGACGCCGCCCGGTGGAGACAGGTAGTCAAGACAGCCGTCGACCGGCCGAGTGGTCAGGACACTGACAGTCTTGCCCTCCGGAAATCTTCGAACTTTCACTTTGCTCACGATGTTGCTTACCCTCCTGCTGAACTGCGAATGGCCATCGGACCCGGACAGGCCGTCGGGAAAGCCGGGCCAGGATGAAGCGCACAGTGCCGGACCGTTTCCGGAATGGAGCCGGCAGAAATTGTCGCAGCGGGCGGCCGCGACACCCTCGCGTTCGGACCCGCCTTGACCGGATGCTCGTTGCCGGGTGGACGCCGCTTCCAATCGCCGCCTTGTTGCTTGTTTGTTCTTCACTTGTCAAGGGCCATGATTCCTGAACGCCGCATTTTTGTTCACCATCGCCAGACAACCGGTTCAACGATGTAACGAAGGAAAAATTCAATCGGGTTTCGATGGCAGTTGGGCATGACCAGATTGGAGACCACAATGAAATGGACGAGGACACCAGACGCGACGTCCGTGCCGGCATTGCGTCCGGTGCCCACATTGCACCCGGGCGCTCAATTCGGGCGGCAGCAGGTTCTGGGTGGCGAGGAGATCAAAGGGGGATTTGGAAGTCGGCGGCGAGGTGTGCCGGGAGCGGTTATGGGGCACCGGAAAATGCAAGGGCGTAGGTGGTGCCGACACCTGTTCCACCCGCTACCTGGCAGAAGGCCGGACGCTTCTTTGGCCAGTGGTGAATGGCGCGGGCCGTGAGCCTCGGATGCCCGTGAATGGTGGCCCATCCGACCTGGCGCGAAAGCGGCGCCTGTCGGCGCATTGTCGAGAATTGAACCTGCAGATTTGCTTTGGATTCCCCGTGACCGGCATCCTGGCCAGTGTCATGGAAAATCCGGGACGGGTGTTTTGTCCCGGGGAGTATTCGGCGTAGCGGAAGGGTCCGGACGTGATCACCCCCGGCCATTATCGTCCTGCTTGCCGTCAGGTGAGCTATTGTCCAACTTGCCGTCACGTGATTTGCCCTTGCGCCGCGCCCGAAGCATGGCGCCGATATTCGGCGAGGTGGCGGCACCTGCGCGGGTCCGGGTGCGAAGGACCGGCGTGTTCTCCGAGCGGCCGCCCAGGCTTTCCCGGATCACGACATAGAGGCCGGACGCGATAATCACCGCCGCGCCAAGCCCTGTCATGCGATCAGGAACTTCGGCAAAGACCAGGAAACCCAACCCAGCACCCCAGATGATCTGCGAATACTGGATAGGTGCAATCGTCGCGGCATCTCCGAGCCTGTGGGCGGCAATGATGCACAGCCCGCCGCCAAAGCCGAGACCGGCAACCAGTGCAAAAAGTCCCAAATGTTCAATCGGCACCGGGCGATAGACAAAGGGCAGGATCGCGCCCATCAGCACGACATTGGTCATCATTGGATAGAGCATGAGCACGGCGGCGCGCTCCTCGCGTCCAACCTTCCGGGTGATGACCGAGACCACCGCGCTTCCGGCCGCCGCGGCGAGTGCGGCAAAATGACCGGCCGTCAGCGGCTCGACACCGGGGCGCAGGACGATCAGCACGCCGGCAAGTCCCAGCAGAACCGCGGCCCAGCGGTGGACTCCAACCTTCTCGCCCAGCACCGGAATTGACAGGATGGTGATCAGGAACGGAGCAGCAAAGATGAATGCGTAGACCTGCGCCATCGGAAGAACCGAAAATGCGAAGAAGGCCGAGGTGGCGGCGATGACGCCGGCGCAGGTCCGCACGGCCACCCAGCCAGGATTGCGCGGCCTAAGCGTGCCTGCATCCTTGTCCCGCAGCAACATGAGCGTGGCCAGCGGGAAGCTGAACATAACGCTGAAGAACAGGATCTGGAACGGCGTGTAATCGGCACCAAGGAACTTGATCACCGCGTCATGCGTCGAAAACGCAGCAAATCCCAGGAACGCGAACAGGACTCCCCTGAGACCAGTTGGTCGGACCTCGCTCATGACCCGTAACCCGGTCTGTTGACGATCGGCCCGACCCCGACCGCAGGCCTGACACCGGTCGTCTTGCCGTGTTTGCCGGCGTGGTGGCGGCGGGCCATCGACGTGACCGGGCAACCCGCTTCGGACCAGCCGGTGGTCTTGCGGAGTTCCACCGCGACGTCGGAGCCGATGCCGCCGGCAGTAAGACGGAGAGAAGGCAGGTTACGCATCGCAATGCATTCCGGGGGGTTGGACAGGCGCCGCCTAACCCGGCGCAATTTCAGCGTCAAGGCGCACATTGCCTGACACGACGATGTGGTGCCAGTCCGGGGAACAGGCAGGTTCCGATTCGACGCCACCTCGACGGATGCCGAGGGGTGGACGAAATGGCCCTGAATGTGAATCCTCGGCTATTCCATCCATCCTGCACATCATGTAGAAGCAATTGCTGAAGCAGTTCCCTGTCCGATCAACCTGGTTGGCCCAATGCAGTTTTTTGTCGATACCGCGGACACGGCAGCGATCGCGGAACTCTCCGAAATGGGAATCCTGGATGGTGTGACCACCAATCCGACACTGGTTCTCAAATCCGGCAAGGATCCGAAGGTGGTGATCGGCGAGATTTGCCGGATCACCGAGGGCAAGCCGGTCAGCGCCGAGGTATTTGCGACCGATTGCGACGGCATGGTCGCCGAGGGGCGCGAACTGGCGGCGATTGCCGACAATGTCGTGGTCAAGGTCCCGCTGACATGGGACGGGCTGAAGGCGTGCGAGCGTCTCGGGCGCGAGGCCATACCGTGCAATGTCACCTTGTGCTTCAGTGCGAACCAGGCATTGCTGGCGGCGAAGGTTGGCGCAGCATATATCAGCCCCTTCATCGGCCGCCTGGATGATCTCGGCAGCGAGGGGATGGAGCTGATCAGCGACATCAGGGACATCTACGACAACTACGATTACGGGACCCAGATCCTGGCCGCATCCATCCGATCACCGCTGCATGTCACCCAGGCCGCGCTTGCCGGCGCCGATGTTGCCACCATTCCACCATCCGTCATAACCAGGCTTGCCTCGCATCCCCTGACCGACTCCGGTCTGGCAAGTTTCGTGGCCGATGCCGCCAGGATCGGCAAGATCGTCTGACCAGCTGCCGGAAGGAAGACTATTGACTCAATCCGAACATCCAACGGTATCGGGCTTGGCCGAGTTGCGAGAGCAGATCATCGCCAATCCCGGAATTGTTCTTGACGACAGCAAGGTGTTGCAGGCGCTGGCATCGGTCGAAAACCAAAAGCTGGGCACCAATGTCATAGACGGCCGCGGGCTGGCCATACGCAAGCTCGAGGAAAGACTGATTTCCATCGAGGCCGACAACCAGGCCCTGGCGAACATTCTCCGGGAAAACGACGATGCGATGACCGAGGCCCTGCAGGCGGCGCTGATTCTCATCGACACCACCAGTGCGGCCCGATTGCGGGTCGTCCTGGCCAGCGAGTTGCCGCGGCTGCTGCGGCTCGGAAGCATTGTCCTGCTTCTTGACGGCACCGTGAAACACGGATTTGACCGGATCCAGGGCGGCCCGGTCCGCAGCATCAAGACTGCCGCCGCCCGCGATGACTACCTGGCGCCGGTCCAGGAGCGGCCCGGCAAGGTGCTCCTGCGACCGGTCCGGACCGCCCTGCCGGCGGTCTACGGAAAGGGAGGCCCGGTAATCCGCTCGGAGGCTGTGCTGCCGTTTTCACACGGCGAGGCCGGTTTGGTTGGCGTGCTGGTTCTGGGGTCGGAAAAGCCGGGACATTTCCAGCCCAACATGTCGACCACGCTGCTGGAATTCTTCCGCGACGTCTTCACGAGAAAGGCGATCGAACTGGCGCAATGACCGCAACCGCCGAGGTCCCGGCCAGGCTGATCGGCCGCTGGTTGTCCGACAAATCCGTGCTGGAGGGCGTCTCCGACAACACGATCACCGCCTACCGCCGCGATGTCATGGCATTCCTGCAGTTCCTGTCGATCCATTCCGGCAACGAGCCGGGCCTGGAGCTGGCCAGGTCGGCTGGCCGCAGCGATGTCAGGGCGTGGATGGCGCAGCAGCGGCGGCAGGGCCTGTCCCCGAGATCGCTGGCCCGCAAACTATCATCGGTGAAGGAATTCTACCGCTGGCTTGGCCGGCAACACGGGTTCGACCCGACGGAACTCCTGGTAATTCCGGCGCCCAGATTCACCAGAAGCCTGCCGCGCCCGATCGGCGAGGAGTCGGCGCGTGAACTGATACGGCGCCTCGGCGACCAGCCGGGTGCCGGCTGGATACCGGCCCGGAACCAGGCCATCGCCTGCCTCCTGTACGGGTGCGGGTTGCGGGTATCGGAGGCGCTCGACCTGTCATGGACCGACCAGCCGCTTCCCGAAATGCTGCATGTCACGGGCAAGGGGGGGAAGGATCGCATCGTTCCGGTCATCCCGGCGGCCAGGCAGGCAGTTCAGCTCTATGCCGATCTTTGTCCGCATCCGGCCTCGGGCCCGCTGTTTGTCGGTGTCCGCGGCGGCAAGCTCAATGCGCGGGTGGTGCGCAAATTCATGGAGGGTGTTCGAATCGGGCTCGGCCTGCCGCCGACCGCCACCCCGCATGCGCTGCGCCACTCCTTTGCCACCCACCTCCTGAAGGCCGGCGGCGATTTGCGGGTCATACAGGAACTGCTCGGTCACGCTTCGCTTTCGACAACCCAGGTCTATACCGAGGTCGAGAAGGGGCACCTCATGGAGGTCTACCGCAACGCCCACCCCCGGGCCTGAAGCGGGTCAGAAATCCCGTCCGCAATACCCATCCCCGGGCCTGAAGCGTGGGTCAGGGCTTCCTTCTTCACCGCCCAGCCCCGGGGTTGCGGCGGATCAGGATTCGCGGGCTTCCGGATCCGACGCCACCAGCAGGCATGCCGCCAGCCATTTCCTGCCATCATCATGGATTGCCGGTTTTTCGCCGCGCCATCGCTCGTAGAGCCGATGCGGCGCAGGCCTGTTCTCCCCGAGACAGGCAATGCACTCCGCGGTCTCGCCGGCAAACCGGCGCAACCTGGCGATCCGGTTGGCCCGGTAGGTCTCCCGGTGCCGCGCCTCCATCCGCATGTGATAGAGCGAACTTCGTGCCTGCGGGGCGATGTCGATCGAGTCCAGGGACCCGTCCGCGGCCTGCCATTGCCCGAGGGCGAGCCGGTAGAATCGCCTGGCTGGCCGCTCGGCGCCGCACAGGCGCAGGGCAAATCCGACATTGGCCGTGCTTGCTGCCCGTCGGGGGTCGGTGTCGTCAAACTGCAGCAAAGCGATGATGTCGGCCAGCAGCATTTGCAGGATGGCGCGACGCCGGCCGCGGCGGCGATAATTGCGATTGGCCGATTCCTGCAAGTGTTCCCAGTAGAGGTCGCAGCGGCGCCAGCCGCTGCCTCGCGCCATGCGCCACTGTCGCTGGCGGTCGCTAGATGCCAAGATAGGCCGCCCGGACATGGTCGTCATCATGTAGTCTGGCCGCCTCCCCCTCCAGGACAACGCGGCCATTCTCCAGCACATAGGCGTGATCGGCCAGCTTGAGGGCCAGTTCGGCATTCTGCTCCACCAGCACCACTGGAACCCCCCGGTCACGGATTTGCCGAATGATCACGGCAATCTCGTCGACCACCACCGGGGCCAGCCCCATCGACGGCTCGTCCATGAGCAGCAGCTTCGGCCTCGCCATCAATGCCCGGCCAATGGCCAGCATCTGCTGTTCGCCGCCGGACAGGTTGCGGGCATTGCGGGTACGTCGGGCCTGCAGGTTGGGAAAGGTCCGGTAGAGATCTTCGAGATCGCCGGCGATGCCCTCCCGGTCCCGGCGCAGGAATGCCCCGGTACGCAGGTTTTCCTCCACGGTCATGCCCGGGAACACCCGGCGGCCCTCCGGGACATGGGCGATGCCGCAGCGCACGATCTCCTCGGGGGCCAGGCCGCTGATCTGCCGGCCGGCAAAGCGGATGTCACCGCCCTTGAGCCTGGCCAGGCCGGAAATCGCTCGCAACGTGGTCGATTTGCCGGCCCCGTTGGCACCGATGATGGTGACGATGGCGCCGGCCGCCACCGCCAGCGACACCTCCCGGATGGCCGAAACCTTGCCGAAGGTCACACTGATGCCGCTGACTTCAAGCAGCATCGACCGAGCTTCCCAGATAGGCCCGGATCACCTCCGGATGCCGACGAATCTCCTCCGGATGCCCCTCGGTCAGCAATCTTCCGAAATTCATCACGGTAATCCGGTCACAGATTCCCATGACCGCGTGCATGTCATGCTCGACGATGAGGATCGACACGCCGCTGTCCCTGAGCTTGAACATCAGCCGCATCATGGACGAGGTCTCTTCCGGGTTCATGCCGGTAAAGGGCTCGTCGAGCAGCAGGATCCTCGGGCCGGCCGCCAGCGCCACCGCCATTCCCAGCGCCCGCTGGTGGCCATGCGACAGGCTGCCGGCCTGGTGTCCGGACAATTCCTGCAAGCCGAAGAATTCAAGCGTCTCCCGGGCCAGCGCCAGCGCCTGCTGCCGGCGGGCGCGGTCGCGGCCGGCAATTGCCGCCCAGAACCCCGGGGGATGGACCAGATGCGTGCCGACCAGCGCGTTCTCGATCACCGTCATTTCGGCAAACAGCGTCGAATGCTGGAAGGTCCTGACGATACCCTTGCGGGCCACCAAGTGCATGGGCAGGCCGGTGATGTTCTCGCCGGCAAAGGCAACCTCGCCGGAGGTTGGCGTGTAGAATCCGGAAATCATGTTGAAGGTGGTGGTCTTGCCGGCACCATTCGGGCCGATCAGCCCGTGAATCGTGCCTTCCTCGACCGAAAATGTCAGGTGATCAACCGCCTTGAGGCCGCCGAACCGCATCTCCAGCCCCTTGATATCGAGGAATCCCTCCGCCATGGCCGCTCAGCCCGATACTCCCATCCGCCGGAGCAGTGGCCAGCGGCGGATGCTCTCGACGATGCCTTCCAGCCCGTTCGGCAGGAACAGCACCGACATGATCAGGATGATTCCGTAGACCAGCGGTCGGCCCTGTTCGAGGCCGATCTCCCGCAGAACGATCTCGTTCAGTACCGTCAACACCACGCAGCCGAGGACCGGTCCGTAGAATGTCGCCGTTCCGCCGACGATCGCCCAGGTGAGCACGAACACCATCTGTTCGATATCGAAGCTGTTTGGGTTGATGGTGCCGATGTAATGGGCGAGCAATGCACCGGCCAGGCCGGCAAAACCCGATGCGATGACGAAGGCCCTGGTGCGCCAGGCGCGGACATCGATTCCGGCGGCCTGGGCCAGCATGTCCTGCCAGTGAACCGCATGAAAGGTCAGGCCGACCGGTGAACGCTCGATCCGCCACATGATCCACAGACAGATCACGACCACCACCATGCTGAAATAGTAGTAGCTGACCGGCTCGAAGAAATCGAACTGCCAGATGATGATGTCGAAATCGGGCATCGGATCAATCTGCTTGATACCCTTGGGGCCACCGAAGGGATCGCGGAACCGCTTCCAGAGCAGGCGGATGATTTCGCCGGCGGCGAACGACCCGATCAGGAAGTAGAATCCCTTCATCCGGAACAGCGGAAAGCTGAGTCCGTAGGCAATTACCGCCGAGGTCAACCCGCCGAGCAGCATGGCCAGCGGCACCGGGATCCCGATCTCCTTGGAATAGATGGCCGAGGCATAGGCACCTACCCCCATGATCACCACGTGGCCGAGCGACCATTCACCGGTCAGGGTCAGCAGGCGGTAGGATGCCACAACTAGGATGTTGATGGTCAGGAAGACCAGGATTTCCTGTTGCGAAAAACTCAGGCCGAATGGCAGGAGCAGCAGCACGACCAGGAAACCGGCCGCGGTCAGCGCTGTCGTGGCCCTATGCACGTTCGGCAGACCCGAACAATCCGGTCGGCCTGATGATCAGGACCAGCAGCATGAGTGACAGCCCGACCACGTCGGCAATGACGCCGTCCCAGAAGGTGGTGACGACGGTATGAACGACCGCATAGGCAACGGATGCCACCACCGCCCCTTCAAGCGATCCGACGCCGCCGACGATGATGACGATGAAGGCGGCCACGATCACCGAATGTCCCATATGCGGATTGACAGAGGTCAGCGGCGCAGTCAGCGCACCGGCGATGCCGGCCAGCGCCGCGCCGATGAACATGGCGATCATCGAGGCCTGGCGCACCGAGATGCCCTGCAGCGACGCCGCCTCCGGATCCTGGGCGCTGGCCCGCAGCGCCCAGCCGAACCGGGTCCGCTTCAGGAACAGCCACAGCAGCGACAGGAAACCGATCGACGCCAGGATCACCGTCAGCCGCTGTACCGGAAGTCGGACCTTGTCGGAAAACTCGATCACAGCCTGCGTCACCGGCGGCACATGCTCCATGCGGACACCGAACCAGATCGACACCAACGCCTGCATCACCAGCAGAAATCCGATCGACGCCACCAGGCCGGCCAGCGGATTGTCCCTCAGCGGCCCGAACATGGACAACTGCATCAGGAGACCGATGCAACCGACGAAGATCAGCCCGATCGCCGCCACCAGGACATAGGGGAGGCTCGCCTCGGTATAGAGCGCCACTACCACATAGGCGCCGAGCATGAACAACTCGCCATGGGCGAAATTGATGACGCCCATGACACCGAATATCAATACCAGCCCGACCGCGACCAGGGACAGATAGGCCGCGGCATACAATGAATTCAGGCCGGTCTGTGCCAACAACTCCAGCATTCAGCCTCGCAGTACAAGCCGGCACAGACCGCCGTTTCCTGCCGCTCCGGAACGGAGCGGGGTCATCGAGTCAGCGCCGGATCAGCGCTGGTCCCACATCTGGCCGTAATCGGACATGTGCTTCTTCAGCAACTCGCCATGCCTGGCATACCAGTCGGGTATCGACCGGAATTCCTTGATGGTTGCCTTGCCGCCCTCGATTGCCACCACCGGCCAGTTGCCGACAAGCGCATTGTCGATTCCAAAGAGATCCTTGCCCCACCAGTCGGCAGTGCCGAATGCATGGGCGCCGGTGCCTGTTGCGGTGATTGCCGCCAGTACCGCATCGGGTTCGGCCGAGCCGGCCCGCTCCGCCGCTTCCTTCCACACATCCATGATCGCCGCGTATTCCCAGCTGACCGCACCCCATTCGCCGGGATAGCGTTCATTGTAGGTTTCGAAGAACCCGTTCGGATCGTGGAAATTGATGAAATCGGCATTCAGCGCCGGATCGTCGAAATCCGGGAACTGGAACAGGAACCCTTCCATGAACTCGACCGAGGTCTTGGCGATCATCTGGTCATAGAAATCCGCGGTGCAGGAGATGATCTGGCCGCCATATCCCTGCTGGAACAGCTGTTCGGTAATCGGATGGACATAATCCGCATACGAGGTATCGAGGCAGAAGATGTCCGGATCGCCAGCCAGCAACTTGGTTACGACCGGTGCAAAATCGGTGGTCGCCGGGTCGAACAGCAGCGGGTCTTCCTGCATGGAGATGCCGGCCGCTTCGAATGCCGCCAGATAGGTGGCAACCGATGGCAGGCCCAGCGCATCATCCTGGGCGCACATCACCGCGGTCTTCAACTCCGGCTTGTTTTCGGCCATCCATTCGACAGCCGTCACATTGTAGATCGGATGCACCTCGGCCGGCGCGATCAGCGTCGTTGTATCCGGGCTGAGATCCGAGGGCAGCAATGTCGAGAACAGCATTCCCGTCCGCTCGGCAACCGGCTGCACGCCAGGCCAGGTGTCGCCACCCAGCATCATGATGAACTTGACACCATCCTCTCGGATGAGCTTGGTGGCGCCAGTTCTGGCTTTCGCCGGATCATACTCGTTGTCATAGCCGATGAATTCGACCGGATGGCTGCTGTCGCCAATCTTGATTCCGCCGGCATCATTGATGGTCTCAGCCCAGATCTGGCAACCGTCGAGGCCGGGCTTGCCCCAGGCCGCCACCGGTCCGGTCAGCGGCGCCAGGAATCCGATCCTGATCGGCTCGCCGGATGTCATGGCCCGGGCCGGGAGCGAACCTCCCACGACTCCGAGACTGGCCAATGCCGATGCCGACTTCAGGAACTTGCGCCGGGTCGTGCCATTTGCCGTGAAACTTGCAAACATGTTCCTATCCTCCTTGATTGCAACTGTCATGCGGGCCGCGACGCCTGCGCGCGCCCGCCGTCATATTCTACCAGAACGGGCTTCAATTCAAATACCATCTCGATCGTGCCCGGGATGACTTCAATGTGGATGGCCGGATGTGCCCCTTGCTCGCCCGGATGCATCCCGCCGGACCAGGGTCGTGACGGGTCACATTTGCAAAATTCGTTGGATATCGCTACCCGGATGACAGACCCAATTCGGAGGACATGATGGCAAAGCGCGTAGCAATTGTCGGTGCAGGCCCGTCCGGGCTGGCACAGCTCAGGGCATTTCAGTCGGCCAGGGAAGCCGGTGCGGACATTCCCGAGATCACCTGTTTCGAGACACAGGATGACTGGGGAGGATTGTGGAACTACAGCTGGCGAACCGGGACCGACGAGAATGGCAATCGGGTGCATTGCTCAATGTATCGCTACCTGTGGTCGAACGGCCCGAAGGAAGGCCTGGAATTTGCCGACTACACCTTCGCCGAGCATTTCAGGCGCAACATCGCATCCTACCCGCCGCGGGCGGTGCTGTGGGACTACATCAAGGGCCGGGTCGAGAAGGCCGGGGTGCGGGACTGGATCCGCTTCTCCACCCCCGTCCGCAGGATCGAGACCCGCGACAACGGCACGTTCAGGGTGGTGGCCCAGGATATCGCCAATGACCGCGAGACCGACGAGGATTTCGATCACGTGGTGGTGGCCAGCGGACATTTCTCGACGCCGAACGTTCCGGAATATCCCGGCTTTGACGGCTTCAACGGCCGCATCCTGCATGCCCACGACTTCCGGGATGCACGGGAATTCGCCGGTCAGGACATCCTCATCATCGGCACCAGCTACTCGGCCGAGGATATCGGGTCGCAATGCTGGAAATACGGATGCAAGTCGGTCACGGTGAGCCACCGGACCGCCCCCATGGGCTATGACTGGCCGGATAACTGGACGGAGGTTCCGCTTCTCGACCGGGTCGAAGGCAAGCGGGCGCATTTCCGCGATGGCACCTCCGCCATGGTCGATGCCATCATCCTGTGCACCGGATACCTGCATCATTTCCCGTTCATCGAGGACAGGTTGCGGCTGCGGACCGCCAACCGGTTGGCTACGGCCGACCTCTACAAGGGGGTGGCGTGGGTGAACAATCCGGATTTCTTCTACTTGGGAATGCAGGACCAGTGGTACACCTTCAACATGTTCGATGCCCAGGCCTGGTATGTCAGGGACATCATCATGGGCCGCATCAACGTGCCGGACCGGGCGGCGATGGTTGCCGATGTCGAGGCAAGGGTTGCGGCCGAGGATGCGCTCGAGGATGATTATGCCTGCATCAGTTACCAGGGGAACTACGTCCGCGAGCTGATTGCCGAGACCGATTATCCGAGCTTTGATGTCGATACTGCCGACCAGGCCTTCTTCCAGTGGAAGAAGCACAAGAAGCAGAACATCATGACCTTCCGCGACAATGGCTATGTCTCGCCGATGACCGGCGAAATGGCGCCAGCACACCACACGCCATGGGTCGATGCGCTCGATGATTCGCTGGAGAGCTACCTCGAACAGCCCTCCTGAACTCGACCGGTCCGCCAACCGACAGCAGCCAGGCCCCGACCGGGCCTGGCCAGTCCAGCGGCTTGGCGCAAGGTCGGTCCCGCAAGTCCGGTCAGTTCACTGCCGCCGTGCAGCCAGCGGTCAGTTCAGTAACGCCAGGCGGCCAGCGGTGGATTCCCTGAACCACCTGGCGATCATCCGTCGCTCCGCCGGCTCCATGAAGGTGACATTGGCCGGCGGCATGGCGTCGCTGAGCGCACTCTGGACATAGATGGCCCGGGCAAGACGGGCAATATCATGTCCATCCTCCAGGATCACCCCTCCCGGTGGCCAGTAGAATCTCGACCAGGCCGGCTCCCGGGAATGACAGGCGGTGCAGCGGGTGCCGATGATGGCCTGCACCCCGGCGAATTCCGGGTGCTCCAGGAACGGGTTGGATATCGAGGCCGTCTCATCCGCATCCGGCTCGGCCATCGGCTCGGTTGACAGCCACATGATGCAGATGAAGATGACGGTGGTTGCCGCCCAGGTCCAGTGCGGCCGGCCGCGGCCGGCATGCATGGAGTTGAAATAGTGGCGGATGGTCACGCCCATCAGGAATACAAGCGCGGCGATGGCCCAGTTGTACTCGGTGGCGAAGGCCAGCGGGTAATGGACCGACAGCATGAGGAATATCACCGGCAAGGTCAGGTAGTTGTTGTGCGTGGAGCGGAGCTTGGCGATACGCCCGTAGCTCGCATCGGGCACCCTGCCGGCCTTCATGTCGGCCACCACGATCTTCTGGTTGGGAATGATGATCAGGAAGACATTGGCGGTCATGATGGTGGCGGTGAATGCGCCGAGATGAAGCAGCGCCGCCCGACCGGTCAGCGCCTGGTCGTAGCCCCAGGCCATGGCCGTCAGCAGGATGAACAGCAGCAGCATGAGCAGTTCCGGTCGCTCGCCGAGCGGCGACTTGCACAGCCGGTCATAGATGATCCAGCCGATGGCCAGCGATCCACCGGATAGCAGGATTCCCTGGAGCGTGCTGAGTTCCAACTTGGCGCGGTCAATGAGGTAGTATTCGGCCCCGGCCCAGTAGACGATCATGAGCAGCGCCGCCCCGCTCAGCCAAGTGGCGTAGCTTTCCCACTTGAACCAGGTCAGGTGTTCGGGAAGGTGTTCGGGGGCAACGTTGTATTTGCGGATGTGGTAGAACCCGCCGCCATGCACCTGCCATTCCTCGCCCAGCACGCCACGCGGCATCCGGTCCGACTTTCGCAGGCCCAGATCGAGGGCGATGAAATAGAAGGATGACCCGATCCAGGCGATGGCCGTGATGACATGCGTCCACCTGACGGCGAATTCGACCCATTCCCATATGATGGCGACATCAGGTGGCATCGGGCCCCCCCGCCTGGCCGCCAGCCCTGCCTGAGTCCCGGACAGCCATTCTTGTCAACTGCCGCGATAGGTCGAATAGCCGAAGGGCGACAGGAGGAGCGGCACGTGATAATGCTGTGGCTCATCCATTCCGAACCTGACCGGCACCACGTCGAGAAAGCGATGTTCGGCGCTGCCGGTTCCCGCCCTGGCGTGATAGTCGCCGACATGGAACAGCATCTCGTAGGTCCCCCTCCGGAACTCCCCTTTCGCCAGCATCTGCCCGTCGACGCGCCCGTCGCTGTTGGTCACCGCGGTCCGGATGTGGACCCTCTCGGTTCCATCCAGCCGGTAGAGCTCGATCCGCAACCCCGCCGCCGGCCGGCCGGCCGCTGTATCCAGCACATGTGTCGTCAGGCTTCCCGTCATGTCATGCTCCCGGTATCCTGGCCGGTCCCGCCGGTCTCAGCCGTAGCTGGCCACCGTGGTTCCGGCAAGCGCCGCAATGTTGAACAATCCCCGGGCGGTGATGGCCGAGGTCACGATATGGGCCCGGTTGCCCATGCCCATCAGGATCGGACCCACCTCGAGGCCGGCGGCAAACCCCTTCATGAGGTTCCGCGCCGCGCCGGCGCCGACGGTATTCGGATAGATCAGCGTATTGGCCTTCCCCTCGAGGCGAGAGCCGGGAAACAGCCTCTCCCGCAGCTCCGGGTCGAGCGCGGTATCGGTGTTCATCTCGCCCTCGTAGATGAAATCATGGCCGCCGGCATCGAGCCTGGCCAGCACCTCGCGCATGAGCACCCCTGACCGGCTGTTGAGATTGCCGAACTGGGAGTCGGAACACAGGGCGATCTTCGGTTCAATGCCGAACCTTCGGACATGCCGGGCGGCGGCGATGACGGTCTTGGTGACCTGTTCGGCGGTCGGATCGGTATTGACATGGGTGTCGGCGATGAACAGCGTCCCCCAGTCGCAGATGATCAGCGACATGGCGCCGATCGGGTGCAATTCGCCCTCGGACAGGATCTGGGTGACGTAGTTCAGATGCCAGAGATACTGGCCAAAGGTTCCGCAGATCACGCTGTCGGCCTCGCCCCGCTTGACCATGACCGCAGCGATGGCGGTCGAATTGGTCCGGAGAATGGCCTTGGCCAGGTCGGGCGATACGCCGTCCCGCTGCATGATCTGGTGGTAATCGGTCCAGTATTCGCGGAACCTAGGATCATCCTCGGGATTGACGATTTCGAAATCCCTTGCCGGGTCCAGGGTCAGGCCGGCCTGCTCGATGCGCATGGCGACGACTTCCGGCCGTCCGACCAACACCGGCAGGTGGCGGGTTTCCTCGAGAATGGCCCGTGTCGCATGCAGGACCCGTGAATCCTCGCCCTCGGCGAACACGATCCGGCGCGAGGTTGTCTGGCTCGACTCGAAGACCGGCCGCATGGTGAAGGACGATCTGTAGACCTGCTCGTCGAGTTGCCGCTTGTACTCGTCGAGATCGACCGACCGTGCGGCAACGCCCGACTCCATGGCCGCCCGCGCCACCGCAAGCGGAACCTGCGCCATGAGCCGCGGGTCGAACGGTTTCGGGATCAGGTATCGCGGCCCGAAGGTCAGATCCTCGCCGCTATAGGCGGTGCCGACCTCGGCCGAGGTGGTCGCCCGCGCCAGCCCGGCGATGGCGCTGGCGCAGGCCAGCTTCATCCGGTCGTTGATCTCGGTGGCGCCGACATCCATCGCCCCCCGAAAAATGAACGGGAAGCACAGGACGTTGTTGACCTGGTTGAAGTAATCGGAACGGCCGGTGGCGATCAGCGCATCGGGAGCCGCCTCCAGCGCGATTTCCGGCATGATTTCCGGCACCGGGTTGGCAAGGGCAAAGATGATCGGGCAGGCGGTCATCCGGCGGACCATGTCGGCAGTCAGGATGCCGGGTCCCGACAGGCCCAGGAACAGATCCGCCCCCTCCATCGCCTCCTCGAAGCTGGTCAGCTGCGTGTCCCGGGCAAATTCGACCTTCTCGGCCGAGATCTCCGCCCGGTCGGTACGGACGATCCCCTCCCGGTCGCACAGCATGATGTTGTCGTGCCGGGCGCCCATCGTCACCAGCATCCTGAGGCAGGCGATGCCGGCCGCACCGGCACCAACGGCCACGATCCTGATATCCTCGAGTTTCTTGCCGGCAACCTGCAAGGCGTTCTCGGCGGCGGCGGCAACCACGATCGCCGTCCCGTGCTGGTCATCATGGAATACGGGAATGTTCATCCGCTCCCGGCACAGGCGTTCCACCAGGAAGCAGTCCGGGGCCTTTATGTCCTCGAGATTGATGGCGCCGAAGGTCGGCTCGAGCCGCACCACCAGCTCGGCCAGCTTCTCCGGGTCCGGTTCGTTGACCTCGATGTCGAAGCAGTCGAGATTGGCGAATTTCTTGAACAGGACCGCCTTGCCCTCCATCACCGGCTTGGATGCCTGGGCGCCGATATTGCCAAGACCCAGCACCGCCGATCCGTTGGAGATGACGGCGACCAGATTGCCCTTGGCGGTGTAGCGAAATGCATCCATCGGGTCGCCATGGATCATGGTGCAGGCATCGGCCACGCCCGGCGAATAGGCCCGGGACAGGTCGCGGGCGGTGGCCATGGGCTTGGTGGCGCGGATCTCGAGTTTTCCCGGCCTCGGGAACTCGTGATAGTCCAGCGCCGCCTGCCGTGCCGTCCTCGGCTTCGTTTCTTCAGACAAGGCCCAACTCCCGACCCGGTTCAATCCCGCCGCCCGACATCTCCGGACAGTCCGTTGCCGCGCAGTATAGACATTTCGGCGAAAATCCAAACAGGCCAATTTCGCATGCGGGCGGGCCATCGGCTACCGCTTCCGGCGGCGGCTGCCACTACTGGTCCAGCAGCATCCTTCGGGCAGAACCGGGCAGGTCGGCGAGCTCGACATTGCCGCCGGTCAGGACAATCCCGACCCGCATCCCCTTCAGCCTGTCCCGGCTCGCCATCACTGCCGCCAGCGCCGTGGCCGAACTCGGCTCGATCCAGGTGCCAGAATGCTGCCGGTAGATTTTCATGGCCTCGAGAATCGCTGCCTCACTCACCGGAACCACCGCCTCGACATGTTCGGACATGATCTGCCAGGTCAGGCCCAGCACCGGCGCCCGCAACCCGTCAGCGATGGTTGTGGAGGTCTTGGCCTCGACCAGCTTGCCAGCCTTGAGGCTGCGAAAGGCGTCGTCGGCGAGCTCGGGCTCGGCCGCCAGGACCCGCAACCCCGGCTGGAGCCGCCTGGCGGCGATGCAGGTTCCCGACAGCAGGCCGCCGCCTCCGACCGGCACCACGACCATTTCCATCGATCCGGCCTGGTCGAGGAACTCGACGAGGCAGGTTCCCTGCCCGGCAATGACCCGCCGGTCATTGTAGGGATGGATGATCTCGGCCTGCTCGCTTGCAACATATTTCGCCAGCGCCTCCTCCCGGGCACCAGCGGCAACCGGGCATTCGATGACATGGCCGCCGGATCGGGCAATCCGGGCTTTCTTGCTAGAGATCGCGTTCTGCGGCATGATGATCGTCGAGTGCATGCCGGACCGGGCGGCGGCATAGGCCAGTGCCGCCCCGTGATTGCCCGATGAATGGGTAGCCACCTCACCGGCAAACCCGGCTTCCGCCAGCAATCTCACCGCGTTGACGGCGCCGCGGACCTTGAAGGATCCCTGCTGCTGCAGGTTTTCACATTTGAACACCAAATCCAGCCCGATCTCGGCATCGAGCGAGGCCAGGCTGACTACCGGCGTCTTCGTGACCAGGGGGGCGATGCGGGTTACGGCCGCCTCGACATCCCGGAAACCGGGAATCGAACCGGCCTCCGGCGCCGGGGGCCGGTCGTCGCCCTCCGGCATTACCAGTTGAATGCCTCCCGCGGCATCCGGATTTGGCGATGCATGAAATCCTCGGCAAGCACGATCGTCGACTCCTTGCCGGTCCAGACCACGGCATACTGGCCGGGCCCGTCATGGCGCGGCGCCCGTTCGGTCTCGTCATGGACTCTCGGCTCGATATTATAGTGATTCCCGGAGAAGGTGGTGAACGGAACACCCCGCACGACCCCCGACGCATTCATGTGCACATGCCCCGAAATCACGTGGCGCAGATCGGGGTGGCCAGCCAGCGTTTCAAGAAATTCGCCCTTGTCTTTCAGGCGGATACCGTCAGTCGAGACCATCAGCCTGGTAATATTGTGATGCAGGATGACGATCACCGGCCGCTTCCTGGCCTCGCGGAGCGCTTCGTCCAGCCATGCGATCTGGCCGCCGTCAAGCTCCCCCGAATGCCCGCCGGGGCGAACCGAATCCATGATGATGATGCGCTGGCCGCCATGATCGATGATATGGTCGTGACAGCCGGTGGTGTCATTGGTCACCTTGCCAAACACCTTGGCGAACTCCAAGTGATCGTCATGGTTGCCGAGGGTCAGGTGGCAGGGCATATCGAGGGCCGGAAGCGCGGCCTTCAGCCTTTCATAGGCGCCAACTTCGCCGCGGTCGGCGAGGTCCCCGGCCAGGACACAGAACTCGGCATCGCCGTGATGCCGGTTCACATGCGCAACTGCCTGGCGGAACCGGTCCGCCGTGTCGATGGTCTGCGACAATTTCCCTTCGGGAACCAGGTGCAGGTCGGAAATGACAACGAACTTGAACATGCTGTTTTCCACTTCGCTTTCAGATGGCCGGCGCCCGGGGGCTGCCGGCAGGTGACTGGACAGACGTGCCAGCTTTGCTTGCCGACCGCTCCCACTCGCGCCAGATGGCCTGACCGTCCAGCCGCTTCCGCAGCTGGCCGCGGACATCGTTCCACCGCAACCTGATCGAATTGGTGACGATTTCGCGGTCGAGTTCCCGGAACTCGTCGGTTACCGGCGACGACTCGACCAGCGTCACCGGGCTGAGCGAGAATGCGCCCTCGCCGATCGCCACATTGGCCCAGATGGTCCGCTCGCTCCGCCGGGCGAAGTCGGCGACTACCTCCTCGATCATCGGCCGCGCAAACTCGCCGTCGAAGGTCGCCAGGACGCTGCGCTGATGGCAGTGCCGCGCCAGGGCGGCCACCTCCTGCTGCTGCCTGCCCTGGCCGGCGGCCACGGCAGCCGCGTGAACCGCAAGGTCCGACAGGCAGGCGGTGTAGATTTCCCATTTTGCCTTCTCGATCGAGGGCAGGAATTCATCATCCTTGAAGATCTTGACGTATTCCCGGCCCATCCTGGTCTTGAGGTAGCCGAAGAGCGAGGTCTGGGCGACATATGCCGACCTGGTCGAAATGAATTCGACGAACCGGTCGATATCGGCAATCGGCGCCCTGTCAAAGCGAAACCGAAGGACGCCGCGAAGCGTTGACAGCACCTTGCGCACCCTCTGGCGCAGAAATGGATCTTCCAGCACCAATCGACCTCCACCGCTTGTCAATACACCCGGATCGCGCAGTCCACCCCCTATATTTGCCACATCCGATTTTGCAATGGTCAAGAAATCGTAGTAGAATGTCGCCATCGACATTTTTGTCAAATTCACAGGAGTTAATGCATGCCTGCTACATCTGACAATCGAGCCGAACACTGGAGGAAGACCCGCAACCTCACGATCGCCGTGCTGGTTATCTGGGTGATCTTCTCCTTTGTTGTTCACTGGTTCGCAAAGGGGTTGAACGGTGGCTCATTCCTCGGGTTTCCGCTTGGATACTATTTTGCCGTTCAGGGATCTCTCGCAATCTTCGTCATCCTGATCTTTGGCCAGAACATGCTCCAGGACAGGATCGATGACGAAGCCGGTCTGGGCGAAGGATAAGGGAGAATATCATGGCCAATTGGAGTAAAGAGGACTTCCTCAGCAATCTGCCGAAAGTGTACGGCCTGTACACCGGCGGATTCATCGTTTTCATCATTCTCATGGCAATCCTCGAGCAACTCGGGGCCCAGGCTTCAACCATCGGAATCCTGTTCGTGGCGTTCACTGTCGTGATCTACGCGGTGATCGGTTTCCTGTCGCGGACCATGCAGGTCGATGCCTACTACGTCGCCGGGCGCGAAGTGCCGCCTGTCTTCAACGGGATGGCAACGGCAGCCGACTGGATGTCGGGCGCGTCATTCGTTGCGCTGGCCGGCGGGATCTATTTTGGCGGTCATGGCTACCTGGCATTCGTGGTCGGCTGGACCGGCGGCTACGTGCTCGTCAACGCCCTGATGGCTCCGTATCTGCGCAAGTTCGGTTGCTACACGGTGCCGGATTTCATTGGAACCCGCTACGGCGGCAACCTGGCCAGGTTCATTGCCACGGTTGTCCTGGTGGTGGCCTCCTTCACCTATGTGACGGCGCAGATCAACGCCACTGGAACGATCGCCTCCCGGGCGTTGCTGATTCCATTCGAGGTCGGCGTCTGGTTCGGGTTGCTGGGCATTTTGCTGTGCTCGATGCTTGGAGGCATGCGGGCCGTGACCTGGACACAGGTTGCCCAATATATCGTTCTGATAATCGCCTATCTGGTGCCGGTCATCTGGATGTCCAACGTCCAGGGCTTCGGCATCATCCCGCATTTCAGCTACGGCGAGGCCGTGGCGCGGATCAGCGAACTGGAAACGCTGTTCGGAGTCGGAGCCGCAGCCGGCGGTGATGCGCCATATGGCGGTGTCAGGGTTCTGACAACACTGCACAATGATCCGGGAACCGGGATGTCGAGTTGGAAGTTCGTCACCCTGGCCTTCTGCATGATGGCCGGAACTGCGTCGCTGCCGCATATCCTGATGCGGTATTTTACCACCCCGTCAGTGCGCGCCGCCCGGAAATCGGTGTCGTGGTCGCTGCTGTTCATCTTCCTGCTCTACTTCACGGCGCCAGCCTTGGCGACGCTGACAAAGCTGCAGGTGCTTGATCCGGAACTCGCGACCGGCATTATCGGCAAGTCTGTTGAAGATGTCATGGCGCTTGACTGGATCCAGAACTGGACCGCAGTCAAGTTCCTCGCAATCAGCGACTTCAATGGGGATGGCCTGCTCCAGGTCAACGAGTTCTTCATGCGGCCGGATATCGTGGTGCTGGCAACGCCGGAGATTGCAGGGTTGCCCTATGTGATTTCCGGGCTGGTTGCAGCCGGCGGCATGGCGGCAGCGATGTCGACCGCCGACGGCCTGCTGCTGGCAATCGCCAACGCGCTGAGCCATGATCTCTACTACAAGATCATCGATCCGAAGGCAGACACAAGGACTCGCCTGATTGTTGCCCGCGTGCTTCTGGTGGCGATCGGTGCCCTGGCTGCCTTTGTTGCCAGTTTCCGACTTACGGGCATCCTCGGGGCGGTGGCCTGGGCGTTCGACTTTGCAGCGTCCGGACTGTTCTTCCCGCTCGTTCTCGGTGTGTGGTGGAAACGGGCCAATCGAGCCGGCGCGATCTGGGGAATGATTCTCGGATTTGCCTCGGGTACGGCCTATCTCTACATGGTCAGGTTTGCCGGCATGGATCCATGGCTTGGCATCGACCACCTGCGGTTTGCCATCATCGGCATGCCGGTCAGCCTGATTGCCATGGTCGTGGTCAGCCTGGCCACCGAAGAGCCCGACGCCGAGACACAGCAAATGGTCGACGCAATCCGGGATCCATCAGGCAAGGCGATCCTCGACCGCGAGCACTGACTCGGCAGGCAGACGATTTCCAGGGGCGGGTCATTCCCGCCCCTGTTGTTTCGGGAGACAACCGGATGCAGACAGCCCTGGCATTTCCGTGGTGGATCCTGCTGTTCGACTACATCCTGGGCATGGCCATGTGGACGCTGATCGGGCGCGTGGCCATGAACCTGTTCCTGCCGCTGGACAGCGATTTCTTCTTCATGAAGGCCTTCGTGAAGCTGACCAACCCGATCCTCAGATTCTTTGCGCCGGTCACGCCGAGCTTCCTGGCCGAACCGCTGGTTCCGCTGTTCGTGGCCTGGTTCTTCTTCATGATCAGGTTCTACCTGATGCCCTGGCTGCTCGGTTACTCGGTCATGGGGATGCTGTCCTTCCCCCTGGAGAGCGAAATCGCAACCTCACTCTACCAACTCTTCGGGTAGAAGAGTTGAGCAGGCTGCCCCGGACCGGGGACAAGGCCGGTGCACATTTCGGTGGGTCTGCGTCGTCGATGACACGGGCCAGCCGACCCGAAGCCGGCAAGGGGGGACGTGATGACAGCACGCCATGAGGCCGTGAAGGCCGAGCTTGATCCGGAACGGCGTCGCAGGATCGAGGATCGGGCGAAGGAGTTGATTGCCGATTACTCCTCGACGAGCCTTCTTGACCCTGCAAGGCAGCACGGATGAGTACCCTGCCTCGCAGGAGCCACAACAACCGAAAGCACCGTGAACCCCTTGACATGCGTTCGTAACCTTGCGGGCGAGTGAAGGTCACTAACTTTGGAAGTCTCAGCATGCGAATCATTCGGGAACCGGACAGGACGGAAGGTCCCGTGACCCTGATGGCGTCATTGCTGGACGTCGCCGCGAACCGGGCGCTTGCGGTCCAGCAACGCGCCTCCGCCAAGGATTTCGTCGACATCGACGCGTCGCTGCAGTCTGGCATTTCGCTGCCCGAGATCCTTGGCGTTGCCAGGACGGTTTTCGGCTCCGGCTTCAATCCGGTCCTGACCCTTAAGGCGCTCACATTCTTCGAGGAGGGCGACCTGGACACGGTTCCGCAATCGGTCCGGGAGAATCTTCACAGCGCCGTGAAGGCGGCGTGCCTGGACAACATTCGTGAACTCCGCCCGCGCGAATGTCCCGGCGTCGCCGAGGATGTTTTCGCCATGTGTCCTGATCGCTCGATGATGTCCCTGGTCGATGTCGCCCGTCGCGTGGTCTGGTTCAAGCCTTCGCAGGAGACTCTCAAGGACGAAGTCTTTTTCCTGAACCATGTCATGATCCATGGCTTTGCCGAGGACATCATGGAGATGCGGCGCCACTTCGATGACGATGCATTGAGGAACGCCCTTCGCAACGCTCATCCTGGGATCTGGGACGCCCGATCCTGGACTTGGTGGCATGTCATCCTGGATCTCGAGCCCGTCCCGCCACTTCCGGTTCGCTTCTCCGAGGTGAACGAGGATTTGCAGGGGCATGGGGGGGCCGCCGAAAGGGCGTGCAGGACTTCACATCAACAAGACCTGAAACCGTGGGGCTTGTTCGGCCACGGCCTTCGGCAGCGGGTCGGCGACAATGCGGAGCGGGTGTCTTTCCCGGGCGGTGTCAATTTCCTGCAGCGTAGAGTCCGGGCCGGGACCGCCCGTCCGACCAGTGCTTCGGGACTGGCGCTGAATTTGCCGGAAATGTCCAGCGGGTGACGCAGGGAAGAAAGGGTGGTCCGCGAGAGTGTCAACGGCTGAGCCAAACCGCGCGTATCCAGGTGGCCAGTACGGCCGCGATTCGAGACAGGCTGGACCGCCGGGGAATGGGTTTGCCGCATGGCGTGGAATCAGGCAGTGTGCGTGGAGTTCAGATGTTCTCCGACGTGTAAATCTCGAATCCCAAAGTTGTGGTCGGCACAACTCCCGTACCCTCGGCAACCCTGGCCCTGGTCAGCGCATCGATGGCCCTGCGCGCAATGGCGGCCATCGGATGCGCGATGGCCAAGGTCAACGTGCCGTCGATGAGCCCCCTCCTCGTTGCCTCGATGAGCTCGTATCCAACGCTCACAAAGTCTTTCGAAACATGTGTATCCCGCAACGCGCCGAGCGCGCCGGTAATGCCGCCACCCGACACGAACAGGCCGCACATGTCCGGATGCTCGGACAAGAGCTGCTCGGTTATTTCGCGTGCCACCGCCGCGCTTTCGTAGGTGGATTGCGGCTCCAGCAAGGTGAAGCCCTGGTTGTGTTCCCGGAAGTAGGACCGAAATCCGCTCTCGTTCATGTCCTGGTTCCGATAGCGGTGGCTTCCGACAAGGATCCCGATCTTGCCGGGTCGGCAGCACATCCTGTCAAATGCCCAAGCTGCCGTGCGACCAACCTTCCAGTGGTCGAGACCGATATAGCCAACGTATTCGCGGGCCGTCAGCGGCGTGATCAAGCCCGCGACCGGCACACCCTCTTCAAACAGCGAGTCGATCGCATCGGAGACAAGCGGGTGCTCTGCGGCCACCAACGCAACCGAGTCACATTTGGAACCGATCGCCAGCAAGCGCTCCGCAACGTGGTTGGGCGACAGGTCGTTCATGAACTCGAGAGTCAGGTCGACATCGAATTTCATGCAGGTCTGCGCCGCCTCACGCAGGGCGGCACCAAGATCGCTGTAGAAAGCTCGATTTTCCTGCAGGAGCAGGATACCAACCCGGCGCACCTGCCTTCGTGTTCGAAGCGAATGCTGAATCGTGCCAAGCCCGTAGAATCCGATCTCTTCTGCAACACGAAGTATCAACTGCTGCGTTGATCGCCTGACTTTCTCCGGATCGTTAATGACCCTGTTGACCGTTGAAGCCGAAACGCCGGCGGCGGCGGCAAGATCCTTGATCGTAGGTCGCATCTGCCAACTCCAACTGCTTCATTTCTGGTCATTCCGGCCGGTTGAATGAACCAAAATGAGCCAAGATCACCGCATTTGGTTCAACAAGCTTGACGTCAAATGCGACAATCTATCAATGGCGAATGCCGGTAGCAACGGGCATTGGCATCGGGAAAATGTCATATGGATGATCTAGAATCGGGGACGCGCGACAACCGCGGGAATTGGGCACCAAATGCGGCGGCGCTGCCGGCGCCGATTTGGCATCGCCCCTTCAGTCTCAAGAAGGTCATCGCCTGGCTTCCGTCCCTGTTCTGGCCATGGAACGCCTTTCACCTGGCAACGGCACTGCTGTGGGTCCTGGTGCTGATCCCGAGTTGGGAGAGCCTCGCGACGCTCTCGATCAGGAACTACCTGTACCTCTATGGCCTCAATGCGATCGCGATCTTCGCCTTCCTTGGCGTGTTCGAACTGCGCTACTACTTCCAGCGCGTGCAGGGCACGCGCTTCAAGTACAACTCGAAGTTCCCCGCCGATCAGCCATCCGACATCTTCTGGTTCCAGAGTCAGAATATCGACAACTTCATTCGCTCGATCTTCGTTACTGTCCCACTCTGGACCGTGGTCGAAATCGTCATGCTCTGGGTCTATGCCAACAGTTGGGCGTCCTGGCTGCCATGGGGCACGCACTGGGCGTGGCTTTCCTTGCTGATCCTGATTGCACCGGCGATTCATGAAATCTACTTCTTCTTTCTGCATCGGCTGATCCATACGCCGCTGCTCTACAAGTGGGTCCATTCGGTTCATCACAACTCGATCAATCCATCGCCCTGGTCGTCACTTTCGATGCACCCCGGGGAGGGGTTTCCCTACATGGCCGAAGCATGGTTGCACCTGCTGATTCCCTCGAATCCTCTCTGCGCCTACTTCACTCTTCATTCAGTCGGCTTCGGTGCCATCAACGGGCATCTCGGCTTCGAGAAGTTTGAAATCGGCAGGAATACGACGCTCGACAGCCATGCCTATGTCCACTACCTGCACCACAAGTATTTCGAAGTGAACTACGGTGGTGACGGCCTCGTCCCGCTCGATATGCTCTTTGGCACCTGGCACGACGGCTCGAGGGAGGCAGACGAGCGCATGAAGGAGCGATTCCGCAAGAAGAGGGAAAAGATGCGGCGCCCGAACGCAGCCACCAGACCTGCCGAATGAATTGACTTTCCGTCGTCCCCGAAAACACTTGGTGGCGACAATCACCCGGGACCGGCTTGCGGTCCCGACCAACGCCGCAAGGCGCAAATGGGCCACCAGGCTCAATTACTGTCGAGCCGTCAGCACGACGGACCAACAACAGGAGGATACTCGACATGAAACTTACCAAGACCATCGCCGCTGCCACGACTGCGGTCGTGATATCCACCGGAGCCATGGCTCAGGACATTGCCGTCATCGGTGGTTCGATCGAGGACGGATTCTGGAACCTGATCAAGAAGGGTGTCGATGACGCAACTGCCATGGTCGAAGCCAATGGCGGTTCAGTGAACTACCTTCGGACTCAAAACTACGACAATTTCGGCCCCGACCTCGTGAACCTGGTCAACCAGGCCGTGGCGCAAGGCGTCGACGGCATCGCGAGCCCGGTCTGGGTTCCCGAATCACAGGTTCCTGCACTTCAGGCGGCGCGTGAAAAGGGCATTGTCATCACGATGTTCAATGCCGGTTCGGATCTTCGCGGCGAGCTTGGCGCATTGAACTACTTCGGCTCGGACGAATACGTGGCCGGTGTCGCAGGCGGCAAGTACATGGCTGAACATGGTGCCAAGAAGATTCTCTGCCACATCCAGATTCCTGGCGCGATCAACCTTGAAGCCCGCTGCCAGGGCGTTGCCGACGGAGGATCAGGGGGCGGTGCCGAAGTCATGGTCCTGCGCGTTCCGGCAAACCTTGACGGCGACGTAACCGGCACTGCCGAGGCAATCAAGGCCGAGCTCGTAGGCGATGATTCGATCAACGCCGTCATCACTCTCGCCGCATGGGCCTCCGATGCTGCCACCAACGCGGTTACCCAGATCGGAGCAGGTGACCGGGTCATGGTCGGGACTTTCGACCTGAGTCCCGCAGTGCTTGACCGCATCGAGGCTGGCACCCAGACAATGGCGATCGACCAGCAACCCTACCTGCAGGGCTTCCTGGCAGTCTCCACACTGTTTGCGCATCTCGCCTTCGGCACCGAGGTCGTCACCGAACCGGTCCTGACTGGCCCGGCCATCGTCGATGCCTCGAATATCGGCAGCGCATTGGCTGGCGTTGCGCTCGGAGCACGCTAAACTGAACGCAGTTGCCCGGTCGGCCATTGCCGGCCGGGCGCATTCACGATCCTGCGTCCAGGACCCAGAGCGAAGGACGAGCAATGCGCAACAAGTTGGCGGCCACAATCGGCGGCACTGAAACCGATGAGATCGCCGCGCCGCCACGCGCCTCCATCGGTGCCGTTTTCCGGCGTCCCGAAGTCGGGGCCTTTGTTGGCATGCTTCTCGTATTCTCGTTCTTCGGGTATTTCGGCTTCGATCGGAACTTCCTGTCTCCCTTTGGAACATCAAGCTGGGTCAATGCCGCTTCGACCGTGGGGATCATTGCAATCCCGATCGGGTTCCTGATGATCGCGGGAGAGCTTGACATTTCGATCGGTGCCGTGGTCCCGGCCGCGAAGATGTCCATCGCCATCGCTTGCGGCCATTACGGCCTGCCGATCCCTGTTGGCCTGCTCATAACTTTCGGGATCGCCGGGTTTATCGGTTGGGTCAACGGCATGCTCGTGACGCGGACCAATGTGCCTTCCCTGATCGTGACGCTGGCGACGCTGTTTGCTGTCAGCGGATTGACTCTTTTCCTCTCGCTATTGCTGACCGACAGGACAACGCAGGCGCTTCATTCCTCGGTCTGGGCAAAGGAGTTGTTCGGCTCCTACCACTTCTGGGGATTCCAGTCCTCGGTATTCTGGTGGCTTGGACTTGCGGCGATATTCTTTTTTGTGTTGCATCATTCGCCTTGGGGGAACTGGATTTTTGCTCTCGGAGGCGACAAGGAAAGCGCCCGCAATGCCGGCATTCCGATCCAGCGACTCAAAATCGCGCTCTTCATGCTTGCCTCGATGTCCGCCGCACTGTCCGGTGCATCCGAGACCATCCTGTCGAACTCGGCTACCACCACGACAAACTTTGCATTGATCTTCAATACGATCATCGCGGTCGTGGTCGGCGGTGTCTTGCTGACCGGCGGTTTTGGCACCGTGCCGGGAATCTTTTTCGGAACGGCAACCCTTGCCATCGTGCAGCAGGGCATCGGCTACACGCCGTTTGACAGGAATCTCTCGAGCCTCATCATCGGCGTGATGCTGCTGATCGCGGTTCTGATGAACGACACCTTCCGCAGAATGGCGACAACCATGTCGACCGCAAGGAAGAACTGACGTGTCGGCCAATTCTGACCGAACACCGATCCTCGAGTTGCGCGGCGTCGACAAATCGTTCGGACCGATTGATGTCCTGCACGAAATCTCGCTCAGGGTGCATGCAGGCGAGGTGCTCTGCCTCCTCGGGGATAACGGTGCCGGCAAGTCGACGCTGATCAAGACGCTGGCAGGGGTCTACAGGCCAAACGCCGGAACGATCCTCATGGATGGAGAGACGGTCGAATTCACACGACCCCGGGACGCCCATGACCGCGGCATTGCCACGGTACACCAGTTTGGTGGCACCTATCCGCTGATGTCGATCGGTCGGAACTTCTTCGTCGGAGTCGAGCCAACGAGGGGTTGGGGGCCATTCAGGATCTTCGATCGCAGGCGTGCAAACGAGATCGCAGTCAGGGCCGTTCAGGATTTCGGCATTACCCGCGTCGACGACGGAGACCGGCTGGTAGGCGGTCTTTCGGGCGGAGAAAGACAATCGCTCGCCATCGCGCGTGCGGTCTATTTCGGCGCGCGGGTCCTGATCCTGGACGAACCCACTGCAGCGCTCGGCGTCAAGCAGGCGGCTCACGTGTTGGGCATCGTCAACGAGGCCAAGCGCCGGGGGCTTGCCGTGATCTTCATCACCCACCAGGTGATGCATGCGCTTGCCGTAGGGGATCACTTCGCGATCCTGATCAGGGGCTCAATAGCCGCTGACTTCCGCAAGGGAGAAAAGACCCGCGAGGAGATAACCGACCTGATGGCTGGCGGCGTGGACATGGCTTCGCTTGAAGCCCGGCTTGATGCCCGCGTGGAAACACATGACGACCACCCGACGCCGTCGCATTGACCATTCGTTGACAGAACAGACTCTCCGGACAGTAGACCAACGCAAATCGACTCGAGAGAATGGCGTGCACCCTCCAAATCTTCCAAACGCGGCAGGACCGGAAATGAGTGTGAAATTTGCCGTGATCGGCGCAGGGCTGATGGGCGCTGACCATGCCAGAATCGTGGCCGAGGATTTGCCCGGCGCCACGCTGCAGGTGGTATGTGACAGTAACGGAGACCGGGCTCAAACGGTCGCCGAAGGGCACGGTGCCTGCGATGTGTCCACAGACCCGGAAGCGACAATCTTTCGCGACGATGTCGACGCGGTGATCGTGGCCAGCCCTGACTGCACCCATGCACATCTGAGCTTGTCCTGCATCAAAGCGGGCAAGCGCGTTCTATGCGAAAAGCCGTTGTCGCAATCTGCCAGCGAGTGCCTTGATGTCATGAGAGCCGAAACGGCGACCGGCACGCATCATGTCATGTTGGGCTTCATGCGCCGCTTCGACCAGTCCTACGTCGAGATGAAGTCAGCGCTGGACGAAGGCAGAATCGGGCGAGCGCTGATGATGCACAACTTCCACCGCAACGTGGAGACTCCGAACGCCGAATTCACAGGCGCAATGGCGATCACGAACTCGGCACCGCATGAATTCGATGTGACACGGCATGTGTTGGGGTGTGAATTCGCAAGCATTTCAGCATGGCAGCCTAAGCGGTCGGACGACGCGGTCGCCCCGGTCGTGATGGTGCTCGAAACCACGGCCGACCAGCTCGTGACAATCGAAATCAACAACAATGCAGCCTATGGATACGACGTTCGCGCCGAACTTGTCGGCGAGGCCGGATCGATTGCCATGAACAATGTCGCCTACACACGCACCGACATGAAGCTGGTCAGCAGCACGGCCTACGCGTCCGACTGGCGGGACCGCTATGCCGAGGCTTACCGGCGTCAGAATCGTGCCTTCCTCAACTTCGTCTCCACCGGGGCCTTCCCGGCGGCCGCTGCGAACGCCTGGGATGGCTACGCGGCGGCAAAGATCGCTGAAATCGGCGCTCAGGCACTTGGCGAAGGCCGCAAGCATTCCGTCGAGATGGTCGCAAGACCTGAGCTCTACGCGTCAGCGACTCCTCCCCGAGCGGAGTGCATGAGGGGAAAACCCGAAGATCCAAGCTGACCAAGACGAGAAGGACACATCATCCAGACTGCCTTGCACCATGCGATCAAGACAGACCCCGGCGTGCTTCATCAGTGCCGGGCCACCGCAGATTCACCTGCAGACAGGCCGGACCGGACACGAAACGGGGCAGTTTCAGGCGCAATTTTCCACGATGAGTGTGCGAACCGCCATCTCGGCCGGGGGCACCACCTGAAAGGCGCCTTCGACTGCCATGGCGACGTAAGCCCCGCTACCGTCTTCGACCGGCCAGCGCAGCGCCGCCAGGCGCGGTCAAGGACATGGCAGACAAAGGGACACGCCCCACCATGGCAGGCCTCCATCTCATCACCATACGGCTCCGGGGCGGGACCGCAGTGCAGACACGGTTGCACAACCTCAAGATCGACCCCCGGCCGGGCACTGTCGAGAGATGACGGCAAACCCCGCCCCTGGCCTTGTTCGAGAAGGGTGACATGCGAATCCAGCTTGAGGAAGGGCGGGCGCGTCGTGGTGCAGGTCTCCGGGTTGTTCAACGCCCGGGCGACCAACAGCACGGTTCAGCGACTCTTCCGCCGCTTCTGCCGCATCGTCCGGCACGGCGACATGCATGGATATGACCGCGACAGGTCACGACAAGGGGAGATGGCACGAATGACTGGAACATGCGCTCCTGCATTCCTTTCTGTCCTCGGGAACGGCGTTTCTTGCGAGTTGGGCAGATGAAGATCGGCTTCGTGTCAGACAGTCTCGGGGACATGTCGCTTGAAGACATGCTCGACAATGCCGTCCGCATGGGAGTGCGGGGGGTCGAAGTGAACACCTGCGGGTGGTCCACCGCCCCACACTTTGATCTGGGGGAAATGCTTGGCAACCCGGGTGCCCAGGCTGAATTCATGGCGGCATTCGAGATCCGCGGCCTTGAGATCATCGGCCTGAATGCAAACGGAAACCCGCTGCATCCGACTGACCCGACGCAGGGCGATGGCCTGAAGGACACCATCCGCGTCGCCGGTGAAATGGGAATTGACACGGTCTGCGCAATGTCGGGCCTGCCCGAAGGCGCGCCGGGCGACGCCATGCCGAACTGGGTGGTATCAAGCTGGCCCCCCGAGACGCAGGCGATCCTCGAATACCAATGGGAGGCAAGGCTGCTCCCGTTCTGGGAGGAAATTGCCAATCTCGCGAGGGAACATGGCGTCGAAAGGATTGCTTTGGAACTTCACGGAAACCAATGCGTCTACAACGTGCCGAGTCTCCTCAGGCTCCGTATGGCAGTGGGTCCAGTCCTGGGCGCGAATCTTGACCCCAGCCACCTGTTCTGGATGGGTGCCGACCCATTGACGGCGGCTGAAGCCCTGGGCGACGCGGTCTACCATGTCCACGCCAAGGACACGATGCTCAACCCGGCAGTGCAAGCGACAACCGGCCTTCTGGAAAACGGGGGGCTCGTCGATATTTCGTCCCGCAGCTGGTCATACATCACGCTTGGATTCGGACATGGCGAGAAATGGTGGCGACAGTTCTGCTACCGCCTCAGGATGAGCGGGTATGACGGTTGGCTTTCGATCGAACACGAGGACGTGCTCCTGAACTCGCTGGAGGGTCTCGAAAGATCAGTGGCACTTTTGCAGGACATCGTGCCGAGCGCGCCCGCCGATTACAAACCGCAGGACATATAGGAAGAAGCAATGGCCGACTGGATTGACGCCTGCGCCAGGTCCGACATCGAACCCGAGGATGTGATCCGGTTCGACCATGGCGGGCGCACATTCATCATCGTTCGCGATCACGACGACAACTACTATTGCACGGGCGGGCTCTGTACGCACGAGGATGTCCACCTCTGCGATGGCCTGGTTGTTGGCACCACGATAGAATGCCCGAAGCACGCATCCGTCTTCGATGTCACGACCGGCGAGGTGGAGATGCCGCCAGCCTGTGAAGACCTCGCAACGTACCGGACCAGGGTCGAGAACGGCCGGATCTACGTGGAGATCTGAGATGAGCTTCCAGCTTGTCGAATGTACCGAGTTGATCCGGTCGCCACGCAGTGCGGCACGGCTCCACGAGGCGGGACTTGGACCCAGGACCCGGAACTGGCTGACCCGGATTCCTGACAGACCCTGTGAGACCGACGCAATGTGTACCGTGTTCAGCAGATATCTCGAAGGAAGACTCGCAGACGATTATGGGGCGGAGATGTTGCTGCGATCAGCGCCCGCGGCGGCGCAAAGCGGCAGGCGGCCTGGCGACGAAGGCTTGAGCCAGCACGGAGCCCGTCGCAATAGCATGGCCTTCAGCTGGGGAAGCAGGAACACTTGCAGATCGATTGCGGACACGCCGACTCTCCTCGCATCACGTCAGAATAGGGCTCGCAGGCCATCGTAACCCGTCCGAGAAAGGAACCACAGATGAGCATGTATCATGACCGTCCGCATGTCGAAGACATTCGTGCAATGAAGAAACGTGGCGAAAAAATCTCCATGCTGTACGTCACCACCCTTGACGAGGCGGCCGCGGCCGATTCAGCCGGCATTCACATGCTGTCGATCGAAGGGCGCTACTTTTCTCCGGAAATGCGCGAGGCGGCGGGCAGTTGCTTCGTTCAGGTCGGTTTGCCCTATGGTGGCTGGGGCAAGATTGAAGGTCGTTTCCTCGCAACTGCCGAAGACTATCTGCGCGCAGCCTTCCACTTCTCCGCAATGGGCGGCGACTGCTTTTACTGCGCGGCTTCCGTCGAAATTCAGAAGGCGATGTGCGACAACCATATTCCGGTCGTGGCCCATGTCGGCTTGATCCCGAGCTACATTACCTGGACAGGCTGGCGCGCCGTCGGCAAGACCGCCGACGAAGCGGTAAAACTCCACCGCCATGTCAAGCGGCTTGAGGAAATTGGCTGTTTCGGGGCCGAACTCGAGGTCGTGCCAGACAGGCTCGGCGAATGGTTGAGCCGACACACGTCGATGATCATGCTTGGCATGGGAGCCGGCCCCGGTGCGGATGCGCAATACCTTTTCGCCGAGGATGTCCTGGGCCACGGGGTCAACCACAAACCTCGCCATGGAAAGGTCTATCGCGACTTCAAGAGCGAGTTCGTACGGCTCCAGAAGGAACGCATCGCGGCATTCAGGGAGTTTCGAGCCGATGTCGACGACGGCAATTATCCAGCTTCCGAGCATGTCGTACCGATGCCAGATGACGAGTTCGCAGCCTTCCTGAAGGCGGTCGATAATCGGCCATCTGCCGGGGTCGCCTGAACCAAGCATCGCCAATGCCCGAAATGCCGCGCCATTTCGGGGAGTTCGGGCGCGCTCCCGAACGCCCGCTCATCCGAATTCGTCATGCCGACAAACTCCCTCACCGGCCCCTGACCGCATTACTGCAGCTCCATGAAAACAATCGTGCCAGAATGGAGGTGTGCGAGGCAATTCCGGATCTCCTGCCGGCGACAGCGGCATTCTCCGGAAGTCATTGCCTTTCCGATTGCCTTGGCTCGGGCGTGATCTCGGTCGCCCGCCGGTATGCCACAGCAAGGAAGCGACATTGGGACGGAGCCTGAACCCGACATGGCAAGGCCAATCGACATCCGGACCGAATCAGGATTCGAGACCGGACCCGCAATATTGCCAGGCACCGATTGACGCTGTATCCGTACCAGGAGCCGGTCCCTGGGGACGCACGGTTCGACCGGCATCGCCACAGGGAGACAGGAGAATGGCAGCTCTCGCAGAAGACAGAACGGCTGCAACCAGGCCATCATTCAAATGGGATGATCCGCTGCTGCTTGAAGACCAGCTGACCGAGGATGAAATCCTGATCCGGGATGCGGCGCGCGAGTTCGCCGATCGCGAACTGCGGCCGCGAGTTTCCTCCGACTACCTGGAGGAGGCATCCGACAGGTCGATATTTGCCGCCATGGGGGAGACCGGGTTGCTGGGCATCACCCTGCCGGAGGAATTCGGCGGCTCGGATGCCGGCTACGTGCCATACGGCCTCGTTGCCCGGGAAATCGAGCGTGTCGATTCCGGCTACCGGTCCATGATGAGCGTCCAATCCTCGCTGGTCATTTTTCCGATACTCGCCTTCGGCAGCAAGGCACAGCAATCACGCTACCTGCCGAAACTGGCCAGCGGCGAGTGGATCGGCTGCTTTGGCCTGACCGAACCGGAGGCCGGCTCCGATGCCGGTAGCCTGAAAACCAGGGCAACAAGGGTGCCGGGTGGCTACCGGCTGAATGGCAGGAAAACCTGGATCTCCAATTCGCCGATTGCCGACGTTTTCGTGGTCTGGGCGAAATCGGACGCGCATGACGGGGTCATCCGCGGGTTCGTGCTGGACAGGGGAACGACCGGCCTTTCAGCAGACCGGATTGACGGAAAGCTGTCGCTTCGGGCCTCGGTCACCGGCGAAATCGGACTGGACGGCGTGGAAGTGGGCGAGGATGCGCTGCTGCCGAACGTGTCAGGGCTGAAGGGACCGTTCAGCTGCCTCAACCGGGCCCGGTACGGAATCGCCTGGGGGGTCATGGGCGCGGCCGAGGAATGCTGGCATGCGGCACGGCAATACGGGCTCGATCGCCGGCAATTCGGACGGCCGCTGGCCGCCACCCAGCTCTACCAGCGCAAACTGGCCGATATGCAGACCGAAATCACCCTCGGGCTGCAGGCGGCGTTGCGAATCGGCAGGCTGTTCGATGAAGGCCGGATGGCGCCGGAGATGATCTCGTTTGCAAAGAGAAACAATTGCGGCAAGGCGCTCGACATCGCAAGGGCCGCCCGCGACATGCATGGCGGCAACGGCATCCAGATTGACTACCAGGTCATTCGTCATTCCCAGAACTTGGAGACGGTCAACACCTATGAGGGCACCCATGATGTCCACGCCCTGATCCTGGGCCGGGCCCAAACCGGAATCCAGGCATTCTTCTGATTGACGACACCTCGGCACGGGCTGTCTCGATACTGTCGCTCACCTCCCCCTGGACAGGATGACGATGGCGTGGCTGCGCCGGCCATCAGCCGTGCCCTGCGGCCGATTCATATCCCTAGCATGCGCCTGCTGCCTTCTTCGTCGGAATCGTTGCCGGCAAATCGTCGAAGGCCTTGTCCATCACCCGGATGATGTGCTCACGAATGAATTCAGTTCTCTCGCAGGCGCCATCCTCCGGATTTGTCAGGCAGCATTCCCGCTCGATCACGGCCCACCCCACGAAATCCACTGCCGCCAGCTCTGCAAGGCCCTCGGCCTCACGGGGCTGCCCAGTGCCGACCGAGCGCTGCGCAGACTTTTCTTCGATACACAGCGACAATCACGATGGGAATTGCCCGATAGCGATCCTCGCCTCGGCCATCGACAATGGGGAGCACCGCGCGAAATACCCTGACTTGAAACCCCAACAAGACCGCCCTGCATTTCTGCGCGGAGAACCTGCACGTGAGGCTGACGGCGGAGCAGCAGCAAAGAAAGACCGTGCACGTCGTCTTCGAGGGCCGGCGGAGCCAGGGAATGCGCCGAGCTCAAGCTCGAGTTCCGTCACATCGCCGGCAGCCACGGTCACTGTGGCTACCGCCGTTACGACTTCAGTCGCTTCACCTTCCTGCCGGTCTTCATCCCCAAGGCATCGAATACTTCCGGCCTGCTGTTGACAAAAATCACGGCGCCCGATTGCGCTGTCACGACTGCGCTCCGGACATCCAACTGCGCGCATGAGATCATGAATTCCAGCCGGTGGAAGTTGAATTGCCGCCAAGCGTTGTCAGTTCAGAACAACCAAGGGGCCCAGAAGCTCCAGCCCCCATTGTCGACCGGGAAATGCCCAGTCCTTGAATCCGGTTATGGCCAATGAGATCCTTGCCCGCAAATTAATCCGGGTCCGGAGCTACACCCCTGGCTTTCGACGCCACCGGGCACAAGATTGGGGTCGGCCGGCTCCCCGGTGCCTTGGCGCCCTGTGGCGCCAAAACGGCGCGGTGCGACTCTGATCGTGATTGTCCGGAAATTCAAATATTGGCAGGAACTGATTCCGGGGGCGAGGTGCCTGGGCCGTGGCGGACGGTTGGGCAACACGGCACCGGGCGCTGACTGCCAGGAGGGAATCTGAATCATGCGGTATGCCATTCTCGGTGCCGGCTGGATGGGGCAGGAGCACATGCGGAACATTGCCCTGATGGAGGGCTGCGAGATCGCCGGCTTCCTGGAACCGGATGCGGAAATGCGGGCCGGCGCGGCGGCGCTGGCTCCCGGGGCCAGGCCGGCGGCGAGCCTGGAAGATTTGCTGGGAGAGCCGCGGCCTGATGCCCTGGTGATTGCGACGCCGAACTGCCTGCATGCGGCGAATTTGCGGGAAGTGGCGGCGATTCGTCCATTGCCAATTCTCGTGGAAAAACCCCTGGTCACCCGCCCCGAGGACCGGGCACTCGTTGACTGGCTGGCGGCATTCTATCCGGCACCGATCTGGGTTGGCATGGAATATCGCTACATGCCGCCGCTGGCGCGCTTCCTGGAGGAGGTCGAAGAGGTGACTGGCGGCGTTCGCCACCTGTCGATCCGGGAACACCGGTTTCCGTTCCTGTCCAAGGTCGGCAACTGGAACCGCTTCAACTGCAATACCGGTGGAACGATGGTCGAGAAATGCTGCCACTTCTTCGACCTCATGCGCCTCATTGCCGGCGAGGAGCCGGTCCGGGTGTGGGGATCAGGCTGGCAGGCCGTCAACCACAAGGACGAAATCGGGGGCGAGGTGCCGGACATCTGGGATGCCGCCTTCACCGTGGTCGAATTCGGGTCGGGAATTCGTGCCATGCTCGATTTGTGCATGTTTGCCGACGGCGTGCAGTGGCAGGAGGAAATCACCGCGGTGGGGCCGGATGGGCGGATCGACTGCCTGATCCCGCCATCTCCCGGCCATTGGCCGCCCGGGCGAGGCCCCTGCCCCCATCCGCAACTGGCAATATGGCCGAGGCGCCAGGGCACGCCGACCAGGATCGAACTGCCGATCGATGACCAGCTTGCGGCGGCGGGAAGCCATCATGGCGCCACCTTTTTCCAGCACCAGGCCTTCCGCCGGATGATCGAGGCCGGCGGCGAACCGGAAGTGGGTCTTCGTGACGGCTGGATGGCGGTGCGGGTGGGCATTGCAGCCCAGGACTCCTCGGAGACCGGACAGGCGGTCAGGCTCGACTGAGGGCGGCGGCGGTCACGATTTGCCGCCGCCGGGGCTCATGGCGGTGGCCTGGTGGCGTGGCATGCCCTTCAGGGTGCCGGCGGGCCGTGGGCAGGCTCCGGGGCACGGGCACCTCATGATCGCATCCGGGTTCCGTCCGGGTCGTGGAGAGGTCTGCCCTGCACCGTGGCGTCACGAAATTCGCCGAGGATCTCGACCGTGAGCGCCGTGCCTGGACGTGCATGGTCGGTCCCGACATAGGCCATCGCCATCGATTGGCCGACATGGTGGGCATAGCCGCCCGAGGTGACGTAGCCAACGGCATCGCCATCCTTCAGCACCGCCTCGTCGAGGGAGACATCGATCGGGCTGTTAACGGTCAGGGTGACCAGCTTGCGCAGGGCGCCGGCCTCGCGCAATGCCATTGTCGCCTCCTTGCCAACAAAATCCTTGTTCCAGTTGATGAATGCATCGAGGCCGCTTTCGACGGCATTGAAGTCGGGGCGGTATTCCAGCCCCCAGGCGCCCCAACCCTTTTCGAGGCGAAGCGACATCAACGCCCGGCTGCCGTACCAGCGATATCCCAAATCGCTTCCGGCCTCCTCGATGGCCTCGGCGAGCCGGATCAGGAATTGCGGCTGGCAATAGATTTCATAGCCGAGTTCGCCGGAGAAGCTGAGCCGGTTCAGGATGACCGGAACCCCGCCGACAAATGTCACCCTGACGTCGCGGAATTTCATCGAACTGGCCGAGATGTTATCCCGCATGATCCTGGCCAGCAGCTGGCGGGATTTCGGCCCCGAAAGGGCCACGCCATGCAACTCGGCGGTGCGGTTCCGGTAGGCCAGGTCGGGCGGAAGACTTGCCGACCAGAACCGGCGGTGGGCATCCTGCATTGCGCCCGACCCGAAGATCATGAAGTGCTCCTCGCCCAGGCAGGCGACCGTCAAATCGCCATAAAGCCGCCCCTTTGGGGTCAGCATCGGTGTCAGCGAGATCCGGCCCGGATCGGGCAGATGGCCGGCCATGACCCGATCCAGCCATTCCCGGGCCCCGGCCCCGCTGATCTCGTGCTTGGCAAAATTGGCGATCTCGGTGCCGGCCACCCCGCCGCGGACGGCACGGCATTCGGCGGCCACGTAGTCATGCGACCGGTTGCGCTCGAATGTCGGGTCTTCCCAGGCATCCCCGGGCGAGTCGGCAAACCACAGGGCGTGCTCCAGGCCGAATGACTGCCCCATCAGCGCACCCCCGGCCAGCAGGCGGTCATGCAGTGCGGTTGTCTGCTGGCGACGACCCTTGGGAAGCGTTTCATTGGGGAACGTCATCACGAAGCGGCGTTCGTAGTTTTCACAACTCTTGACCGTCCCCCAATCCGGCGTTGCCCAGTCGCCGAACCTGGCAACATCCATAGCCCAGACATCGATCGAGGGCTCGCCATCGATCATCCACTCGGCCATGACCAGTCCGACGCCGCCGCCCTGGCAGAATCCGGCCATCACCCCGACGGCGCACCAGTAGTTGCGCATGCCAGGAACCGGGCCGACCAGCGGATTGCCATCCGGACCGAAGGTGAAGGGCCCGTTGATCGCATCCTTGATGCCGGCCCGGCCGAGTGCCGGAATCCGTTCGAATGCCAGTTCGAGCCGGTCGGCGATGTGATCGAGATTCGGCTCGAGCAGCTCATGGCCAAACCCGGGCGGGGTGCCACGGACCATCCATGGGACGCCTGTCGGCTCGTAGGTGCCGAGGAGCATGCCCTGGCGCTCCTGGCGGAAATAGATGTTTGCCTCGTAGTCGATCCCGCAGGGAAGCCGCTTGCCGTGATCGGCGATTTCGTCAATCCTCTCGGTCACCAGGTAGTGGTGCTCCATTGGCTGAACCGGCAGGTGCAAACCGGCCATTCGCCCGACCTCGCGCGCCCAGAGCCCGCCGCAATTGACCACGTGCTCGGCATTGATCACGCCCCTTCCCGTGGTGACATCCCATGTGCCATCGGCCCGTTGGACCGTGGCGATGACCGGCGTGTGGGTGAAATACCGGCCGCCGAAATGCCTCGAGGCCCGTGCGAAGGCATGGGTGGTTCCGGACGGGTCGAGATCGCCATCCTGGTCATCCCAGAGCGCGGCAAGGTAGTGGCCGGATCAATGAGCGGATGGCGTTCGGCCAGCTCGGCCGGGCTGATGAATTCCTGGCTCAACCCCATGTAACGGGCCTTCGACCGTTCGCGCTTCAAATAGTCGTACCAGCTCCGGTTCGAGGCCAGGTAGAAACCGCCGGTCAGGTTCAGCCCGATCGACTGGCCGGACAATTCCTCGATCTCCCGATAGAGGTTGATGGTGTAGCTCTGCAGGCGGGAGATGTTGGGATCGGAGCTGATGGTGTGGATCTGGCCGGCGGCGTGCCAGGACGACCCCGATGTCAGCTCGCTTCTCTCCAGCAGAACCACATCCTTCCAGCCGAATTTCGACAGGTGGAACAGGATCGAACAGCCAACGACGCCGCCGCCGATGATGACTGCCCTGGCATGGGTTGGTAGCTCTCTGGAGCCGTCATTTCTGCCTGTCTCGATATCCGCCATTCTTCACCCGTTCCAGACCGGTCACGCCCCTCCACCCCGTCGGGGCGGCCCGACCTGCCTTCAATTCATCCTGCCCGATCAGTGACCGATGCATCTCCCGCATGCAACGAATTTGCTCGCACATGACGCGTCCGGTTAGTCATGAATCGCCCAGCTGGTTTTGCTCGCAGACGATGGACCCGGCCGGTGAAATTCTCGACCCGAGTTTTTCGAATGCTGTGGAGAATTCATCATGTCCCCGTCGTGAATGCATCCGGCGGCGGCACGCCCTCGCCGCCTGCGGATGAACATTCCATATTGCCGAATTCACGGCAATGCGGTTGAATTGCCGGAACGAAGGAAGGCAATCAGATGGATGGAAGTTCGGGAATTGTGCGCAATGATGCCGGGATCAAATCTGCCTGCGGCGTGCTGCGGCAGCGATTCGGCGAGCGTTTTCTCACCGGGCATTCGGTTCGGGAGCAGCACAGCCATACCACGACCCTGATCGGATCACAGCTTCCGGACGCGGTGATCTACCCGCACCGGACCGATGAAGTCAGTGACATCGTTGCCATATGCGCCGAATACCGGGCGCCGGTGATCCCGTTCGGCACCGGCACATCGCTGGAGGGGCAAGTCAATGCGCCATCCGGGGGGATCTGTGTCGACCTGCTTGAAATGAACGACGTCCTGGCGGTGAACGAGGAAGATTTCGACTGCACGGTACAGCCCGGCATCACCCGCAAGGCATTGAATGAATCCCTTCGCAGGACCGGACTGTTCTTTGCCATCGATCCCGGTGCCGATGCCAGTATCGGCGGCATGGCTGCCACCCGCGCCTCCGGCACCAACGCGGTGCGCTATGGCACCATGCGTGACAATGTCATTGCCTTGCAGGCGGTGATGCCGGACGGGACGGTGATTCGAACCGCCCGACGGGCCAGGAAAACCTCTGCCGGTTATGATCTCACCCGTCTGCTGATCGGCTCGGAAGGCACGCTGGGGCTGATCACCGAATTGACGCTCCGGCTGCACGGGGTTCCGGAGCGGATTTCATCCGCCTGCTGCAGCTTTCCCGACATCTATCGGGCATGTGCGGCGGTGATCGAGACAATCCAGATGGGGATCCCGGTGGCCCGGATCGAATTGCTGGACGATCTCACGGTCAGGGCCGTCAACGCCTATTCCAACCTGAGCCTGCCGGTCTCGCCGCTGCTGCTGCTGGAATTTCACGGCAGCGAAGCCTCGGTTTCCGAACAGGCCTCGTCATGCGGCGAGATCATGACCGACAATGACGGCACCGGGTTCGAATGGACGACACGGCCGGAGGAGCGCACCAGGCTCTGGCAGGCCCGCCATGATGCCTATTGGGCATCGCTGCAGCTTCGAAAGGGGGCAAAGGGCATCGCCACCGATGTCTGCGTGCCGATTTCGCGGCTGGCCGAGTGCGTGTCGTCGGCCCAGGAGAAGGCGATTTCGATGGAAATCATCGCGCCGATTGTCGGTCACGCCGGCGATGGCAACTTCCACATGCTGCTGCTGATCGACCCGAATGATCCGGACGAGGCCAGGAATGCGGCCGACTATGTCGATTGGCTTGCCCAATCGGCGATCGACATGGACGGAACCTGCACCGGCGAACATGGAATCGGCCAGGGCAAGATGAAATATCTTGCCGGGGAGCTGGGATTGGCCACCGAATGGATGGCGACGATCAAGCGGGCGATCGACCCGCTCAACATCATGAATCCCGGCAAGATCATACCAGTCTGAGGCGGTTGGGGATGCTTGGCGGAGATGCCCAGGCTTCACCGGGCGGGAGCCGGGAGAGTTCAGAAGGCCGGAATTTGCCGACACGATCAGCTTCGCGCCGGGATCAACGTGAGCACGGACGCTGTCAACCTGCAGGATTTCACCGAGGAAAACACCAGGGAAGACGCGAGGTGCATGTCGACGGGGCAGCGGCCCACCATACAGTCGAACGCGACCATGGGGCATTCAAGCACTCGGTTTCCGAATACGTCAATTGCATGAGGCGCTAACCGTCGAACAGCTTGCGCAACCAGGCAACGAGGGATTTGGCGGCGGGTACATCGTGCACAAGATCACGAACCTCAGCCTCAATTGCCATACCCATGGGCCGAGATTTCTCACGCGCAGCCAACCAGGCATGGACATAGGCCCTGGTCAATTTGCCATCCTTGAATTTGCGTTCTTTTTTTGGAATGTTGTCGATGTAATTCTGGGCGCGCGGCAAGATGGGATCATTTGCCGGAATCATGTCGTAGACAAAATCCTCTAGCTCGCCGCTAATCTGGTTGTTGGGCATGAGCCATACACCTACACGGATTCCCCGTGGTCCAAGGAACACGCTGCCAGAGTTGGAAGGAGCCTTGGGGACAACACAATCGGCCCTCGCAAGCTTTTGCGAAATGGACCGCCATCGACCAGTGATGTTGTCATTGGCGTCTGCCAGGATACCCAGCGCATCGCGCCCTGGCACATTAACTTCACTGTAGATTGACTTCTGGAGTTCCTGAATTCCCCCTTTAGGGACAATCTCAAAGTTCGGTTCGAAACCGTGGCGGCTGATGAGATGCTTTACGACGTGCATGTCGTCGGAACCTTCAACGAGAAGCATCTTGGATTTCGCGGACGAACCCATGTGACCTAGCGAACCTCGATCCTTTGCTGTGCCGCCACTTCCAGATCTTCTTCGGAGTACCGGATTGCGTGCAGATCATCCCCGACACGCTCGAGGCGGTACAAGGTTCCATCCGAAGGTGATTCGACGGCGGCAACCGCAAAGCTGGCAATGCAATCCCAACTGTGCGTTGCAGCGACAACCTGAACGTTGCTGTCTTCCGCGGCGCGGAAGATCATGCGCCAAAGTTCTGGCTGGACCGAGTGATGAATGCCATTTTCGACTTCGTCGATAAGAAGAATGCCGTCCCGGCAGTTCGCAAGCGCCAGTGAAATGCCGAACATGTGCTGAGCTCCATCACCCAAACGTCTCAGGGAAATCGGTGTCGATGAATTACCGAGCTTGGCAATTGCGCGTCGTCCTTGGGACCGATACGATCTGGAATGATCGGCGACCATAGCGATGCGTTCCAGTTCTCTTCCGACGACAATCTGGATTGCATTCGTCACGAATTCTTCGGCTGGCGTAAGTGCTACTTCATCCCAGAGTCGCGAGACCTCGTCGTTGTCGAGCAGCCCCGGACCCAACGATTCGAGCACGATTGCATCTGGCCATGCGTCAGGTCTGCGAGAACGAGTCCATTTCGATGAAAGATATGGCCGCGCTCGAGACCGCATGTCTCCGAACAGATATACTGGGATGGTGCGGCTCTGCTCACCGACCGACACGCGGAGAGACTTGGCATCGAACTCCTCGGAGAACAACCGCTCTGGATCTTCAACAGCTTCGACAATCTCCAGAGTGAGGCTGTGGTTTGCCGGTCGAGCGGCTATCAGGATACGAGATGGAAAATCGCTACCATTTCCAGGCTCAAGGTTGTGAAACAATGACGCAAGATCCGGGAAGTCCACGGTGTTGCCATCCTCATCATCGCCAGTGGCGAACTCCTCGCGGTTGCCAAGAAGATCAAGGAGATTTCGGCTATCGCCTCGTGAGGCGAAGACCCGGATGGCCTCGAGAATGGTGGTCTTGCCAATGCTGTTCTTTCCGGACAGCAATGTGACGCGGCCGAGGTCGGGAAGTTCAAGGCCGCGGATGCCCCGGAAGCCCTCGACGGTGAGCGATGGAAGATGCAATCGGGAAGCCATGGTTTGCACTGCATTTGGGGCTTGGTTGCTACTTCACCGTGAGAAAGAAATCCAGCCCATAACTTCGCGATCGCGACTTCCATTGCCAGAACTTGATAAGTGCCACAAGGTCCACATCGGGCAATCTCGCCACGATGCCCTGCAGCACTCGACCGGTCCACGCCACCGCTGGCCAAACTCGTCGGCGTCAGGCCGAAGATGTTCATGTGTCCATAAGATCGCCACGCAAGCGACGGACGGAAAGGAAATGCATGCCGAAATGGTGCAAGATCAAATGCGCTTCGAACTGAAGGTCTCAATTTTCCGCCCGCTGCGAGATGCGGTACGCCCTCCTGCTGCCCCGTCTTGCCCTTACCGAGAATGCCCTTGCCAACATCCCGCGGTGGAGCCGCTCGGCGGGCTGATCGGATGCGCCCTTCGGGTCGTGTCCGTCGAACCGGACGCGTTGACTTTGAAGACCATGATCGCCGGGAAGTTCTCCGCGCGGTCCAAGTGGCTGATTGGCGTCATGTTTACTGTGGCTCTCGCTCTCGTTTCAGTCACCGTGGCGGCAACTGTGGCCCTGCTGAAAACCGCAAGCGGGCCATGGCGTCCGACAGAAGCCGCGGTTGGGCAAGATTCCGGCTCGGCGGCTTCTTGGTCACCCAGGAATAAGACCCCCGAACAATTGACATGACCGTGATTCTGAACGCATTGTTGGCCGCAATCTGAACGCGCATCCGAATGGAGGGACGATATGCGGAAGTTTCTTGTCGTCCTCGACGACAGCCGGGAGTGTCTCAACGCCATGCAGTTCGCGGCCATGCGGGCTGCGCATACGGGTGGCGGGGTGACGATACTGTCGATCATTCCTCCAGAGGAATTCCAGCACTGGATCGGGGTTGGCGACATCATGCGCGCCGAGGCCAGGGAGCGAATCGAGGTCCATTACGAGACCTTTGCCACCTGGATGCGCAGGCGGAAGGGCGTCTATCCGGAACTGGTGATCCGCGAGGGCGACGCGGTGCAGGAGATCCTGGGACAAATCCGTGATGATCCCGAAATTGGCGTCCTGGTGCTCGGGGCCGGAACCGACCGGGCCGGTCCAGGCCCGCTGGTCTCGAACCTCAGCAAGGCATCCGGCACCCTGCCGATCCCCATCACCGTCGTTCCGGGCGAACTGACCAAGGAGCAGCTGGAGGCCATCACCTGACCCGGAACGGCACCCTGGCACGGCGTTTCGGAACCCCTCCCAGGGGCGAATTCGGCGGCCGTGATTGACTTGCGATGCCGGCAACAGCTATGCAGGTGGGTGACTGGAGCGAGACATGTTCATTCAGACCGAAGCGACCCCAAACCCGGCCACGCTGAAATTCATTCCCGGCCAGGTGGTCATGGAGACCGGCACCGCCGAATTCAGGGATCCCGACTCTACCGGGGAGTCGCCGCTGGCGTCTCGGCTGTTCCGGATCAGCGGCGTGACCGGCGTCTTCTTCGGGCGGGATTTCGTGTCGGTCAGCAAGATGGACAATTTCGACTGGATGCATGTCAAGCCGGCGGTGCTCGGCGCCATCATGGAGCATTACCAGAGTGGTCAGCCGGTGATGTCCAGCCCGACCTCGTCGGAGATACCCGAACCGGGCGACAGCGCCGATGAGGACCCGGTCTCCAGGCAGATCAGGGAACTGATCGACACCCGTGTCCGGCCAGCCGTGGCCCAGGATGGCGGTGACATCATCTTTTACGGGTTCGAGCGCGGAATCGTCTACCTGCACATGCAGGGAGCCTGCGCCGGATGCCCGTCATCGACCATTACCCTGAAGATGGGCATCGAGAACCTGTTGCGGCACTACATACCGGATGTCATCGAGGTGCGACCGGTTGTTGCCTGAGGGCATGGTGCTGGGCCTCGATGCGGCAGGCCCGCTCTACTCGCTGGCGCTGGTTGACGGCCAGGAGGTACTGGCCGCCAGGAATTCCGAGGCACGGCACGGGCGGGCCGAAACCCTGTTTCCCGACCTGCGTGAGCTGTTGCGGTCATCGGGCCGCCCGATCACCGACCTCGTTGCCATCGGCGTCAATACCGGCCCCGGAGACTTTACCGGAACCCGCCTGGGCGTATCGGCGGCGCGCGGCCTGGCGATGTCGCTCGGCATTCCCGCCATCGGAATTGGTGCGTTCGACCTGTTGCCGCCGGATGCGCCGCCCGGCACGCTGGCGGTGGTAGGTGGCGGTCGGCGCTTCGTCTATGCAAGACTGCTGCCGGACGGATGCCCGACCAGGTGCGAGGTGGACGAGTTGCCGCAGCGATTTCCGGAAGTGGGGACGGTTGTTGGCCAGGACCCGGAAATGGCCGCAACGCTGCTCGGCGCCCGGGCCAGCAGGCCGACGGAAATGCCGGGCCTGGCCCTGGCCCGGATTGCCCGAGCAAGGCTGCCGCATGACGGGACCCGTCCGTTCCCGACATATCTGGGGCCGGCCGCAAGCCGGAGAGTCGGAATTCCTTCCACCAAGACATGACATGCGGGTTCGGTGAAAGTGCAGTTTCCGGTTGTGTTTTCGGGCGCAGGTGCGAAGAATGAATATCCGTGCAGCCGGAATTTGCCGGACTGCCGACCCCAATTCAATTCGTCATTCATTCAGGAGCATGATCATGATCAAAACCAGGGCTCTTCTCGGCATCGCCTTTGCCACCGCAGCCTTTGCTACTGCCGCGGCATCGGAGCCGGCGATCGTCTATGATCTCGGCGGCAAGTTCGACAAGTCATTCAACGAAAGCGCCTTTACCGGGGCCGAGAGGTGGAAGAGCAGTTCCGGTAGTGATTACCGTGAAATCGAACTCCAGTCACAGGCCCAGCGCGAGCAGGCTATCCGCCGGCTGGCCGAGGCCGGAAACAACCCGATCGTCATGACCGGTTTTGCCTTCGCCACTGCTTTGGGTGCCGTTGCCCCGGAATTCCCGGACACCAAATTCGCCATCATCGACATGGTTGTCGATCAGCCGAACGTTCGGTCCATCGTTTTCAAGGAGCATGAAGGATCGTTCCTGGTCGGTGTCATCGCCGGCCTGACCACCGAATCGAATGTCGTCGGATTTGTCGGCGGAATGGACATTCCGCTGATCAGGCGGTTTGCCTGCGGATACGTCCAGGGCGTCAAGGCGGCAAATGCCGATGCGCGGATCATCCAGAACATGACCGGCAATGAGCCATCGGCCTGGAATGACCCGGTCAAGGGCGCCGAACTGACCAAGGCGCAGGTCGCTGACGGCGCCGATGTTGTCTACCACGCAGCCGGCGGCACCGGTGTCGGAGTTCTGCAGGCGGCAGCGGATGCCGGAATCCTGGGTATCGGCGTTGATGCCAACCAGAACCACCTGCATCCGGGTTCGGTTCTGACCTCGATGCTGAAGCGGGTTGACCTGGCAGTCGAGGAATCCTTCGCCGCCGGTGAGAATTTGGAGGCCGGAGTCGTGGCCCTTGGCCTGGCCGAAGACGGTGTCGGCTATGCCGTCGACGAGCACAACGAGGCCCTCATTTCGGGCGACGTGTCCGAGGCTGTCGAGGATTACAAGGCGCGTATCATTGCCGGCGATATCGCGGTGGTTGACTATACCGCCGCCGACAGCTGCCCGACCAGCTGATCGCCAGCCTTGATGGCAACAGTGGCTTCGGAGCAGGCGCAGTCGGCCATGATTGCGCCTGCCATTGAACTGCGGAACATCTCCAAGTCGTTTGGACCCGTACAGGCCAACCGCGACATCTCGATGTCGGTCCGGCGTGGCTCCATCCACGGCATCGTCGGCGAGAACGGTGCCGGGAAATCGACGCTGATGTCGATTCTCTACGGGTTCTACCGGGCCGATTCCGGCGAAATCCTCGTCAATGGCGAGAAAACGCTCATCCCCGACAGCAAGGCGGCAATCGCTGCCGGAATCGGCATGGTGCACCAGCATTTCAAGCTGGTGCACAATTTCACCGTCCTGGAAAATGTCGTGTTGGGAGCGGAGGAAGGGATGCTGCTGCAGCCATCCCTGGCCAAGGCACGCGATCTTCTGACCCGCCTGTCCCAGGAATACGAGCTTCATGTCGACCCCGATGCGGTGGTCGAGGATTTGTCGGTCGGGCACCAGCAGCGGGTGGAAATCCTGAAGGCGCTCTACCGCCAGGCAGACATACTCATCCTCGATGAGCCGACCGGCGTGCTGACGCCGCCCGAGGCCGATCACCTTTTCAGGATCCTTCGCAGCCTGAGCGATGAGGGCAAGACCATTGTCCTGATCACCCACAAGCTGCGCGAGATCATGGCGATTACCGACACTGTCAGCGTCATGCGGCGCGGCCAGATGACCGACACGCTGCAGACCAAGGATACCAACCCGGCGCAGCTGGCCGAACTGATGGTCGGTCGCAAGGTTCTTCTGCGCATCAAGAAGACGGAGGCAAATCTCGGCAGGAACATGCTGGAGATCTCGAATCTGGGTATGACCGACGCCAGCGGGGTTCAGCGCCTCAAGAATATCTCGCTGACCGTGCGGCAGGGCGAGATACTGGGCATTGCCGGCGTGGCCGGCAACGGCCAGACCGAATTGCTGGAAGTCCTGGGCGGGATTGCCGAGGCAGAGAATGCCAGCATCCGCATCGATGGCAGGGAGCTCAAATGCTCGGGCGCCGGCTCCGATGCCAGGACGAGACGGCTTGCCGGCATAGCGCATGTCCCGGAGGACCGCCAGCGCCTCGGGCTGATCATGGAATTCCTCGCCTGGGAAAACATGTCCTTTGGCTACCAGGACGATTCCGGTGTCAACCGCAACCTGCTGTTCATGGATAACCGGGCCATGCGGGACTCCACGGCCAGGCAGATGGAACAATTCGACATCCGGCCGGACAATCCCGAATTGCAGGCGCGCAACTTCTCCGGCGGCAACCAGCAGAAGATGGTTCTTGCCCGCGAGATCGAACGCAGCCCGCTGGTGCTCGTGGTCGGTCAACCGACCAGGGGCGTCGATATCGGGGCGATCGAGTTCATTCACCAGCGAATCATCGACTTGCGCGACAATGGTGCCGCCGTGCTGCTGGTCAGCGTGGAGCTTGACGAAATCCTGTCCCTGTCGGACCGGGTGGCGGTGATGTTCGACGGCCACATCATCGGCGAACGCATCACCGCCGATACCGACGAAAAGGAACTCGGCCTGCTGATGGCCGGCGTCGTTGGCGGGGACCAGGAATGAACAGGATGCCCAAATGGGTGGAGATCGCCCTGATCCCGCTGATCAACCTGGCACTTGCCTTTTTCATTTCCGGCCTGGTGGTACTGTGGATCGGCGAGAGTCCCGTCGAGGCGCTGCTGATCATCATCAAGGGATCGGTCGGGTCTGCCTATGGCTGGGGCTACACGCTTTATTATGCCACCAATTTCATATTCACGGGTCTGGCGGTCGCGGTCGCCTTCCATGCGCGGATGTTCAACATCGGCGGCGAGGGGCAGGCTACGCTTGGCGGTCTCGGCGCCGCCCTGGTCTGCCTGGCCATCGAATGGCCACATTGGAGCCTGGCGCTGCCGGCCACGGTGCTGGGTGCCGGGTTGTTCGGTGCTGCATGGGCGGCAATTCCTGCCTATCTGCAGGCCAGGCAGGGCAGCCACATCGTCATCACCACCATCATGTTCAATTTCATCGCCTCGGCCCTGCTGGTCTACCTGCTGGTCAACGTGCTGAAGGCGCCGGGGCAGATGACGCCGGAGACCGCCCTGTTTCCGGAAGGCGCCCATCTTCCGACCTTCCACGAAATGCTGGCATGGGTCGGCATTTCCTTTCCCAGATCGCCGCCGGCCAATATTTCATTCCTGCTGGCCCTGGCCGCCTCGGTCCTGGTTTGGCTACTGATCTGGCGAACCCGGATCGGCTACGCGATCCGGGCTTTCGGCCATAGTGAATCGGCCGCGGTCTATGCCGGGATCTCACCGTTCCGGATCATCATGATTGCAATGCTGGTCTCGGGGTTCCTGGCCGGTCTGATGGCCGTCAACAGCGTCGCCGGCGAGGCCGAGAGGCTCCTGATCGACGCGGTGCAGGGCGCCGGTTTTGTCGGTATCGCCGTGGCGCTGATGGGTCGTTCGCACCCGGTCGGCACCTTTCTGGCGGCAATCCTGTTCGGTGTTCTTTACCAGGGCGGTGTCGAACTCGAGTTCGAAATGCCGGCGGTCAGCCGCGAGATGATCGTGGTCATCCAGGCGCTGGTCATCATGTTCACCGGCGCACTGGACAACATGGTAAGGGTTCCGCTCGAGCGGTTCTACTTCCGGAAGTGAGCTGAGCGTTCCGATGGATTTCTCGACCCTCGTTCAGATACTCGATTCGATGCTGCGTCTTTCGGCGCCGTTGATTTTTGCCTGTCTTGCCGGACTGTTTTCGGAACGGGCGGGGATTTTCGACATCGGCCTCGAGGGCAAGATGCTGGCGGCCGCCTTCTTTTCGGCAGCCTTTGCCGCTCTTACCGGCTCGGTCTGGATCGGCATGGCCTGCGGCCTCATGGCGTCGATGACCCTGGCCGCGGTCCACGGCCTGGCATCAATCACCTTTCGCGGCAACCAGCTCATCTCCGGCGTGGCGATCAACTTCTTTGCCTCCGGCATGACCGCCCTCATCGGCCAGCACTGGTTCAAGCTTGGTGGCCGGACACCATCTCTCAGTGGCGATGGCAGGTTCCTGCCGGTGGAATTTCCGTTTGCCGAACAAATTGCCGGCATTCCCATATTGGGCCCGATCTACAGCGAACTGCTCTCCGGGCATACCATCCTGGTCTATGTGGCACTGGCCGCGGTGCCGTTCTCCTGGTGGCTGCTGTTCAGGACCAGGTTCGGATTGCGGCTGCGGGCCGTTGGCGAGAATCCGGAGGCAGTCGATACCGGCGGGCTGTCGGTGACCGGGCTGCGCTTCCGCGCCACCCTGATCTGCGGATTGCTGTGCGGCCTCGGCGGCGCCTATCTGGCGACCGGCTTCGCCGCAGGCTTCATCCGTGACATGACCGCAGGCAAGGGATTCATCGCCCTGGCGGCGCTCATCTTTGCCAAGTGGCGACCGGGCTATGCGCTGTTCGCCTGCCTGCTGTTCGGTCTGCTCGAGGCCATAGCCATCCGGTTCCAGAGCATCGAAATCGAGGGCGTCGGCACTGTGCCGGTGCAGTTGATGCAGGCACTGCCCTACATTTTGACCGTGATCATCCTGGCCGGATTCGTCGGCAAGGCGATCCCGCCCCGGGCCGGCGGCGAGCCCTATGTCAAGGAACGATAACGGGGAATTTGCAAGGTTGGCCGCAGGGTGGGAAGCTGTTTCCATCCTGCCGACACGGAGCATGGCATGAGGCTTGCGGGCAAGCGGGCGCTGGTCACTGGTGCGGCCAGCGGGTTCGGGCTTGCCATCTCCCGGCGCTTCGTCGCCGAAGGCGCAGTGGTGGCGATGGCCGACATCAATGCCGGCGGCGTGTCGAGCGAGGCGGCGGCCATTGGCGATGCGGCGATCAGCCTGGCCTGCGATGTCGCAAGCGCTGCCGAGGTCAGGGAGGCGGTCGGAAAGGCGATTGCCGTTTTTGGCGGGCTCGATATCGTGGTCAACAATGCCGGCTGGAGTCACCGGAACCAGCCCCTGCTCGACGTGGACGAGGCAACGCTGCGCCGGGTCTACGAGATCAATGTCTTCTCCATCTACCACATGGTCCAGGCTGTTGTTCCCCATTGGCGCCAGGCTGGCAGCGGGGTCATGCTGAATGTGAGCTCCACGGCAGGTGCGCGACCCCGTCCCGGCCTGACCTGGTACAACTCCACCAAGGGTGCGGTGACGCTGCTGACCAAGTCGCTGGCGGTGGAGCTGGCCCCCGACAATATCCGGGTATGCGGCGTCGCCCCGGTGCTGGGAGAGACCGCGTTGCTCGAGACTTTCATCGGGGTCGCCGATACACCGAAAGCCAGGCAGAAATTCCTCGATACCATTCCGCTTGGCAGGCTGTGCAGGCCGGAGGATGTTGCCAACGCCATCCTCTACCTGGCCTCCGACGAGGCCAGCTTCCTAACCGGCGCGGTACTGGAAGTCGATGGCGGACGCAGCATCTGACCACCCACGGTCAGGTGGTTCCCGCCGGGGCGCAGCACTTCGGCCGGAAGGAACCTTCCTCCGGGACGCAGCGTTTCGGTCAGATGATCCGTATCTCGGGCAGGCGCCGGTACAGATCCAGCACCAGATCGCCGACCTCGTCCGGAACATCGGATTTGAGAGGGCAGGTCATGATTGAATATAGCGCATATCCGGGTCTGGATTTCCACATGGACACGAAAGCGGCTTCGGCCGCGCTGCCGGGCAGCATGTGTCCGGCTCGCGTCCGCACGGCGTCGGTCAGCGCCGTCCTGTCCACACTCATCCAACTGCCTGCTCGACTTGCCTGTGCAGCCGTTCTGGCAAACGTTGAGGCAAATAACAGCATCGAACCGCGCAATTGGCTGGGCCTACGTCAACAGGCCCAGGTAAACGCTGCCAGGGAATCACATTGTTGGATTTGATTGGCAGTGTCTCAGTTTGCTCCGGCCGGTCTTTCATTTGCTTGAGTTTTGGCGGTGGTTCCAATCGGCACGCTGGCCGGTGCGGACCGCGCTTATCTGCAGCCGCTGGCGGGGACTGCGCACTCTGGGAAGAAGTCTCCGAAAGGCAAAAGCACCGGGAGTGCCCTTTTGTGTTCACGCGCACAGGCACAGTAGCCGCGCTTCCACACCGCAAGTTTCGGCAGCTGTTAAGGGTTTGTTTGCAGTGGCTTGCCAGTCGCGCGATCCTCAATATCTGTGAGGTTGCTTGTGCCGTTCATCCACTCAGCGCAAGAACGGTCCGCACACCGGTCTGGATCGTGCTGTATTGGTCTGTGAAAACCAACTTGCCGATGCCCGGAGACCCGGACTCTCTTGTGGACGGGGCATTCACCGCGGTAACGGGAAGTGTCTTCTCGCATCAGCCATCACACTTCCAGACTGTCCGGAAAAGGCGTAGGAAATTCTTGCCAAGAAACTTCAGCACATCGGCATCCCGCCAGCCCCGCCGCAACAGCGCCTCGGTCAATTGGCCGATGTTTCGTGCATCTCCCCAGGGCCAGGTCCACGGCGGCGGCGGCAAAGTGCCGGGGCTGAACACCTTCTCCGCCAGCATGCGGGCGTAGCGGGCCGGCGGAATCTGCTCACCCGGCAGGAATGAAAAGTCCAGGCCGAGGCCTACGTGGTCTATGCCGGCGGTTTCGACCATGTGGTCCACATGGGCCAGATAGTCCTCGCACGTGGGCGACGCAGTTCCTGCCTTGATGAAAGCAGGATGCCCGTTGATCCCGATGACACCGCCGGTCTCGGCGCAGCGGCGGATCTGTTCCGCCGTGATGTTTCTTGGATGCTCGTATAGGGCGGCCGCATTCGAATGAGTGAAGGCAACGGGAGCCGCTGACAGCTCCATCGCCTCAAACGTTGCGCGCCGGCCGGTGTGGGAGAGGTCGAGCAGCATGCCCGTTCGGTTCATTTCGGTCACAAGCTGCCGGCCGAAATTCGTCAGGCCGCCGTTTCTTGGCTCCATACAGCCATCCGCAGCCGCCTCGGCCCGGTTGTAGGCCAGATTCATGGAGCGAACCCCGAGACGGTGATAGATTTCGACCATATCCAGCCGCTGGTCGAGGGCCGCGCTGCTCTGAAACGCGAGCACAATGGCGAAGCGGCCTGCTCTTTTTGCCGCCAGAATGTCGTCCGCAGTGCGGCCCAGCACCAGGTCTTCTCTGTCGCGGATTTGGCGGCATAGGGATCCGATCAGGTCAAGGGTGGAAGCCCGGCTGTCATAGTGCAGGGCGACGGTTGCCAGCGCGCAGGTGGCGCCCCCTTCGGTCCATAAATCCGCATTGGCGCCGTCACGAAGGATGGGGGCGCATGCGTCGATGACGACGGCGGAACGATGAAGGGCAGCCGCGTTCATTGCGCGCCAGTCGATTCGACCAGATGACAGGCAACCTTGCGGGTGCTCCCGACAGGACGCAAGGTCGGCGAGACCCGCCGGCAGCGGTCCACCGCCATCGGACACCTGGGATGGAACGCGCATCCGGGCGGCGGGTTGGACGGCGACGGCACATCGCCACCGAGCACCGCGCGGTCCTGCCGGGTCGCCGGCTCTTGCGAAGGCACTGCTGCGAGCAGGGCCCGGGTATAGGGGTGCTGCGGCGACCCGAACAGTTCATGCGTCGTCCCGATTTCCACCAGTTTGCCCAGATACATGACTGCGACACGGTGACTGATGTGCTCAACGACGGCCAGGTCGTGGGATATCAGGAGATAGGCCAGACCAAGATCATCCTGGAGATCAATCATCAAATTGAGCACCTGCGCCTGAACGGAAACGTCCAATGCCGATACCGGCTCGTCGGCGACAATGAGATCCGGCTCCAGGGCGAGCGCCCTGGCGATGCCGAGACGCTGGCGCTGACCGCCGGAGAACTCGTGGGGGAAGTTCGCCATGCGTTCGGGGCGCAATCCGACTCGCTCCATAAGCTCGGCTGTCCGCCGCCGCTTCTCGGCTCCGCGGGCAAGGCCATAATTCTCAAAGGGTTCGCCAATAATGGAGCCCGCGGTCATGCGGGGATTGAGTGACGAGTACGGATCCTGGAACACGAACTGGAGTTGGCGCCGCAGCGGGTGCAGTTCGCGCGGAGACAGGCGTGAGATGTCGCGGCGATCGATCCGGATGGTTCCAGCAGTCGGTGTTTCCAGCCGCAGGATCAGGCGGCCCACCGTGGTCTTGCCGCAGCCGCTTTCGCCGACCAGGCCCAGAGTCTCGCCCCGGTCAATGGTGAAACTCACGCCATCCACTGCCTTGACGGGATTCTGTGGGCGCCCCAGCCAGGGCTGGTCGGATGTGAAATGTTTCTTGAGCTCGTCCACCGAGAGCAATTCGTTCATGATGCCAGCACCCGGTCTACTTCCCAACAAGCGACAGAATGCCCCTTCCCTCGATCCTGCATAACAGGTGTCGCGGAGCGCGAACGCTCGGTGGCGAAAGCACATCGCGGCGCAAAGGCGCATCCAACGATTTCCTCGGCCAGCGAGGGCACGATCCCGGGAACTTCCTTGAGGCGGGAGCGCTGCCGGTTCGTCCGCTTCGAACTTCCAAGGCGGGGGATCGAGTCCATGAGGCCGCGGGTATAGGGATGCATTGGCCGGGCGAAGATTTCCTTCACCGGGGCCTCTTCGACCTTTCGGCCCGCATACATGACCATCACGCGGTCGGCCATATCCGCCACCACTCCGAAATTGTGTGTGATCAAGATGATGGCAGTTCCCAAATCCTTCTTCAGGCTGCTCATAAGCTCAAGGATCTGGGCCTGAACCGTGACATCGAGCGCGGTCGTCGGCTCGTCGGCGATCAGGACCTTGGGATTGCAGCACAATGCCATCGCGATCATGACCCGCTGGCGCATGCCGCCGGAGAACTGGTGTGGATATTCGCCGGCGCGGCGGCGCGGATCGGGGATGCGCACAACTTCCAGCATCTCCAAAGCCCTTGCTGCCGCCCGTCTCCGCCGAAGTCCTTGGTGGATGCGGACGGTCTCTGCGATCTGGTCGCCCACGGTCATCACCGGATTTAACGAGGTCATGGGCTCCTGGAAAACCATGGCAACGGCTTCCCCGCGAATGCGCCGCATGTCCCTTTCGGGCAGCGATACGAGATTGCGATCTTCCAGCATGATCGATCCGCGGACAATCTGACCCTGACGGGGTGGAATCAGGCCCATGATGGAGAGGCCGGTCACGCTTTTGCCGCAGCCGGATTCGCCGACGATGCCTAAGGTCTCTCCTGGTTCGAGATCGAAAGTGACATCCTCCACGGCCCGAACCACACCATCGGCTGTATGGAATCGGGTCGTCAGACCCTGGACCGACAGAACTGGCGTCATTCAAATGCTCCGGGCAATCCGCGGGTCGATCATGTCTCTGAGACCGTCGCCGACAAGATTGATGGAGAGGATCAGCAATGCCAGGCAGGTGCCGGGAAAGAAGATGATCCAGGGCGCGAGCTGGAAGTAGCTGCGGCCCTCGGCGATGGTGCCGCCCCAGCTCGGAATTTCCGGAGGGGTTCCGGCGCCCAGAAAACTCAATGCCGACTCGATGATGATGGCGGCGGCGCAAATGAAGGTGGCCTGAACCATCAGCGGCGCGATTGTGTTGGGAAGAATGTGGCGAAAGATGATTTTCGGAGTGCGTGATCCCACAGTCACCGCGGCGTCCACGTAGGGCTGCTCCCGGATGGTCAGCACCACGCCTCGAACCAGGCGCACGACGCGCGGAACCTCCGCAACGGTGACTGCGATGATGACGTTTTGAATGGTGGCGTGTGTCAGGGACACGAGCGCAATGGCAAGGAGAATGTGGGGAATGGCAAGCAGACCGTCCATGACCCGCATCACCACCATGTCGATACTGCGGACGTAGCCGGACACCAGTCCAATGGTAAGGCCGATGACTGTGCTCAATGCGGCAACGGTCAAACCCACGATCAAGGACACACGGCCCCCATGGACCGTGCGGTTCAGAACACTGCGGCCGAACTGGTCAGTGCCGAACCAGTGATCCGCGCCTGGCGACTGCAGACGGTCAATGGGATTGAACTTTATTGGATCGCCGACAATCCACGGCGCGAGCAACGATGCGACGGTCAGGAATAGCAGGATCGCCGCGCCGACAAAAATAGGAAAATGGCGGCGCAGGAGGTAGCGAAATCGGCGCCAGCGGCGTCGCTGAGACATTTCGGGCATCTCTGCAACGGCCATCTTCAGTACCGAATGCGCGGATCGAGAAGGCAGTAAGCCACGTCGATCAATACGTTGATCACCACATATACGCCCGAGAACAGCATGATCATCGCCTGAATGACCGGGTAGTCGCGGTTGAGAATGGCATCCACAACCATGCGGCCCAGGCCTGGAATGTTGAAAACGGTCTCCGTGACAACGACACCGCTGATGACAAGCGCGAAGCCGATGCCGACGACGGTCACTATAGGCACAGCGGCGTTGCGCAGCGCATGAACCATGAGCAGCCGGCCGGTGCCGACTCCCTTGGCCCGGGCTGTGCGAATGAAATCCTCTGAAAGGATTTCCAGAATGCTCGCCCGTGTGATGCGCGCGATCAGCGCGATGTAAACCATTCCCAGCGCCAGGCTTGGCAGGACGAGGCTGTGGAGAGCCAGCCACAGGCCCGCCTGCTCCAGACTCTTGTAGCCTTGGACCGGGAACCAGCCGAGGACGATCGAGAACACATATATCAGCGCATAACCCACAACGAAGATCGGGACTGAGAAGCCGAATACGCCCAAAGCCATCACACAGCGGTCGACCAGCGTTCCCGCTTTCCATGCCGCCAATATGCCAATGGGGATCGCGGTCACAATTGCGATGACCATCGTCATGACGGTCAGCAGCAGGGTGGGTTCCAGCCGTTGGCCGATAAGCTGAGCCACCGGCAGGTTGGAGTAGAGTGAAGTTCCGAGATCGCCCCGCACCAAACTCCAGACCCAAAGGCCGAATTGTTCGTAGAGCGGCCGGTCGAGGCCCAACCGCTTTCGGATACTCTCAATGTCTTGCAGCGTCGCCTGGTCGCCCGCCATGACCGCCGCCGGATCGCCGGGCGTCAAGTGCAGGAGCAGGAATACGATGAACGCCACCATGCCCATGACCGGAAAGGCCGCTGCAAGGCGCCTGACAACCTGAATCAGCATGGGATTGATGGCATCCGTCGACCGGGCACGCGCCGGGCGGGTCCTGTGACCCGTCCGGCGCCTTCAGATAGGCGCGCATCCGGCGGGCCTGCCGCAGTCAGCTGGGCTTTGCGATATTCCAGAACACGACCCCGCCGGGCACGATGAGAACACCTTCCAGATCATTTCGGAAAGCTGCCGGCTGCTGCCATTGACCCAGCGGCACGTAAGGAACGAATTCGGTCGCGCTTTCCTGGATCTGACGTCCCAATGCCTTTTTCTCTTCGATCGTCTGCGCAAATGGAAATGAATCGATCAGACTCTGGTGTTCCTCATTGCAGGGCCAGCCCGGCCACGACTTTTCACAGGTTGCGTGGATGGGCTTGTTCGTCAGCGGATTGCTGATTCCCGGACCGTTCCAGTATGTGTGAAGGATATTCCAGCCGCCTTCGGAGACAGGCTCCTTGACCGCCCGGCGCGACCCCATAGTCGACCAATCCATCGCCTCCAACTCCACGTTGAGGCCGGCCTCGCGCAGGAGTTGGGCGGTCACCAGCGTGGCTGCGTTCATGATCGGCACATCGGTCGGGTGCAGGATCACAATGGCTTCCCCGTCGTAGCCAGCTTCCGCAAACGCCTGCCGCGCCTTCTCGGGGTCGTGGCCGAGAAGGGCCTCGGCGCCGGACTCGTCCTCCAGCAGAGTGCCGCAGGCGAAATAGGAGCCGCAGGTGCGATAGAGCAGCGGGTCGCCAAACATGGTGCGCAGATAGGTTTCCTGGTCAATGGCCCACATCAGGCCCCTTCGCATCGCAACATTATCGAATGGAGGGTGCAGGTGGTTCGGACGCAACACGCCTTGGTAGCCGATCGGATTGGTGGCTTTGAGCGTGATCGGCTGATCCTTCAAAGAGGGAAGAAAATCGGCGGGCGGGTTTTCATAAAAGTCGATTTCGCCGTTGATCAGAGCCGAAACCGCAGTCTGCGGATCGCGGATGTTCAGCCACTCAACCCTGTCGACCTTGGCAACCTTGCCTCCCGCCGCACTGCTCGGCGGTTCGTCACGGGGAACGTAGTTCGGGTTTTTCACATAAACGACTTTGCTGCCCGGCACCCACTCGTCCTTCTTGAAAATGAAGGGACCGGAACCAATGGTCGATTCGATCTGAGTTTCCGGATCCGTCATGGCAACGGCCTCAGGCATGATCGCAGCCACCCTGGAGGTGGTCTTGCCCAGCGCTTCAAGAAGCAGGCCGTAGGGCTTAGTCAGTTTCCATTCGAAAGTCTTGTCGTCAATCGCAGAAAGCCTCTCCGTCACACCCATGACCTGCTGGCCGGAACTGTCGCGAGCCCCCCAGCGATGCAGCGAAGCTATGACATCGGCGGTTGTGACCGGCGCGCCGTCATGGAACTGGAGGCCGTCCCGCAGGGTAAAGCGGTAGAGCATTCCGTCATCGGACACTTCATAGGTGTCGACCATCTGCGGCTGAGGCACACTGTTCTCGTCCCAAGCGAACAGGAAGTCGTAAATCATCAACGCATGATTTTGACTGATGCCGTGCGTGGTCCAAACAGGATCGAGTATCTTTAGGTCCGCGTGCAACACGACACGGAGCACCGACTCAGAAGAGGCATGTGCCGGAGTCCCGACTGCCAGGCCCAACGCAACGGCGCAGGAGGCGAGAGCCGAGGATATTCGCAGTGTTTTCAACATTATTGATCCTTCCCTGCTCACTTCGCTCATGTCCATCAGGATAGGTCACGCATTCGGTTTTTGCAAGTCTCGGCAGTTTTGCATCCCAACCCGGTGTACCTGCAGCCGTCAATCACGACGACTGTGGTACCGATGCCCATGGACAGCCCGGATCTCTCCATCCGTTCTGGTTTCGCTCACGAGGTGTGGTGCGTGGAATTCGGGCTGAACTCGACGCCAGCGGACGATCTCAGCCGTCTCCAGGCAAGCGGATCACGATGCCGGGAACGACGATCGCCGCGATCCGGAAGCCGGGCTGGGCCAGGATCTCGCCGACCGGCGGCATGGAGCGGCCATCCTCCGCCGTCTCCCCCGCTGCCAGCCCGGTCAACAGCCCACACAGAAGCCCGTACAGCGACCGGACCCGCCGACCATACACACCCGTCGCCGCCCTCTCCTTCCCTCCAGACGGCTCTGACAGCCCGCCACCGCCCGCCAGGAGCCTCTCGACCCCTCGGCCGATCCTCCTCCCCGAGGCCGCCGCCGCCCCTCCCCATTCATCGCGGCGAAGCCCCGGGGCCTCTCCAACTCCCGGAAGATGATACCGGCCACCACCCTTGCAACCACCCGGGCGAGCACAGCGAGCCCCGGCAACTGATCCCCGCGGCGCCAGCCGCACATCATTGAATCCGATATTCGTAGAATATTGGACATCTGGGTTCACGCACGCCGCCCGAATCCCGCCCTGCTCCCAGCCCCCGCCTTGCTTGGTCGGGTCGACTCCGGCTGAGTGCAGAATGACACTCTAAGCTTTTTTTGGGGTCGGTTGCGGTCCTCTGCGGCCCCTTCAGTCCGACATGCACGGAGAATTGTCCGTGAACATCACGAGAGAGCCTCTTCCAACACGGTGAAACCTGTGCCTGGGCCCGCCGGTTCATGACTTTGGCCATCTGTATTCGCCGGTGAGGAGGATGTGCTCCCAGCCGAGCGGCGAGACGTGCCTGAGCAACGCCTCCGGTATGTCGAGGCTTGCACGTTTTCGCCTCTGAACCGTGTCCGATCTGATCGCTGTTCCAGTAGAAGATGATCGCGGTGAGAAGGTTCAATCCGGCAATCCGGAAGTGCTGGGCCTCACTTGTCCGATCGCGGATTTCGCCCTGGCGGCCGATCCGCAGGGCACTCTTCAGGGCATGATGCGCCTCGCCCTTGTTCAATCCGGCATTGGCCCTGTGCCGCATGTTGATGTCCAGCGCCAGTCGATGTTGAAGAGCGTCCGTTCAACCCGTCCGACTTCACGAAGGGCGACAGCAAGATCGTGTTGGCGCGGATACGCCGCGAACTTCCGCAGGAGCTGGCTCGGCGGCATCGTCCCGGACGCCATCGTGGCCACGCTGCGCAGGACATCGGGACCAGTTCCCGGAAATCGTGTCTTCCCGAATCCTGTTCCCGATCAGCCCCTTGAGTCCGATTGGGGCGCTTTTTGGCTCGAAGACGTGAAGCCGTTTGGACGGCAGGTCGCGAATGCGGGGAACGAAGCGGTAGCCGTGGAGGGCCGTGGCGGCGAAGACGGGATCGGTGAAACCACCCGTATCGGCATATTGTCCCGGATCCGTCGACCGGTCTCGTTCATGAGCAGGCCATCCAGGATAAACGGGGCCTCATTCACCGTGGCCGGGATGAGCTGGGTGGCAAAGGGGTCGTACTGGTCGGAGAGATGGGTGTAGGATTTCAGCCCGGGCTCATGGCCATACCGGGCGTTGACGAGGTTCATCGCCTCACCCTGGCGCGTGGTCGGGAAGAACTGCCCGTCGCTCGATGCGGTCAGCCCCTCGCCCCAGAGCTGCGCCATGGGCAGTCTGGCATGCGCCTCGATCACCATCGCCAGGGCCAGCTTGATCGCATCGCTTTCGACATGCCGGCGCGACAGGCGCGACAACTGGGGAAAATCGTGGCTGCTGGACGCTCCGGCCATCTTGCCCGGGCCAAGATTGAGGCCTTCGGCAAGAATCACGTTCAGCAGGCCGATCCTGTCCCTGCACGGCGCGCCGGTGCGCGATGCATGAAGGCGTCGGCAAACCCCGTGGCCTTGTCGGCCTCCAGCAGAAGATCGGTCAGAAGGAACTTTCCTCGGAGTAGAGCCAGATCAGCACGAAACAGACCAGGACCAGCACGAAGGCAACCAGGAACGGCGCTCCCGGCAGGTAGAGCAGCGCGCTCTCGCCGACAAATTTGTAGAAGGTCATAGTCATGATCAGCGGTGAGATGACCAGGCCCAGTGACACGATGCCGGTCACCACGCCCTGCAACTCACCCTGCTGATTGTCGAATGCCAGCTTCGACATGATACCCTGCAGGGACGGCAAGGCGACCGCGCCGAACGAACAGAGCGGGATCAGCACGAATGCCTGCCATGTCTCGGACACGAACCCGTATCCCAGGAAGCCGATCAGTTCGAAGCCGAAGCCGAACAGCATGATCCGTCTCTCGCTCAGCACCCGCAACAGGTAGCGCAGCACCCAGATCTGGACGACGGCGGTGGCGATCCCGTAGGCAGCGAGCGAAAGACCGATGACCCTCGGCTCCCAGCCAAACCGCTCGAAGGAATAGAATGCCCAGATGGCGGGATACACGGTGTAGGCGACCTGAACGATGAACAGCACCAGCAGCAGCATGGCCATTCCCGGGATTCGGCCCACATGGATCAACCCGCCAAGCGGGTTGGCGCGCCTCCATTGGAAGGGCCGACGGATGTCGTCGGTCACCGTTTCCGGCAGGACAAGGTAACCAAGGGCCATGTTGGCAAAGGAGAAGGCGGCGGCGGCGTAGAATGGCGCCCTGGTTCCGAACTCGGACATGATGGCACCAAATAGCGGGCCGAGCACGAAGCCGATTCCGAATGCTGCGCCGATCAGGCCGAAATTCCTCGCCTTTTCATCCGGCTCCGAGATGTCGGCAATATAGGCTGCCACCGTCGCCGGCGTGGACGCGGTGATGCCACCGACGACCCGCCCTGCAAACAGCAGCCAGATGGTGTGGGCAACCCCCATGACAAGGTAGTCGGCGCCCATGAAGAACAGCGAGATCAGCAGGACCGGGCGGCGCCCGTAGCGGTCGGACAGACTGCCGATGGTGGGTCCGCACAGCATCTGCATGACCGCGAAGACCGAGGCCAGCACACCGCCCCATACCGCCGCCGAGCCGATGCTGCCGCCGCCAACCTCGAGGATGAGATCGGGCATGACCGGCACGATGATGCCGATGCCGATGGCATCGATGGCAACGGTGGCAAGCACGAAAAAGAGTGCCAGCCGGTTATCCCGCGGCCGGGCCTTCACCATGGGTTCCGGGATACCGGGCGGGCGAGGCCAGTCTCCGGCAGTCGCATGGCAGGTCCCGTGCCCCCTGCCCTGCCTGCCTCACCAGGTAATCGGCTCCTCCTGCATTTCCAGATGCAGGCGGTCACCCTTGTAGGGTCGGGTTTCGGCAAGCAACTCGTCGAATTCAATTCCAAGTCCGGCCCCTTCCGGCGGAATGATGTAGCCGTCTTCCCAACGGATGCCGTGCCCTATCAGCGCAAGGTGAAACTCACCACCGGTTTCGATTGTCTCCACCATCAGCAGGTTGGGCAGCGTTGCCGCCAACTGGATGCTGGCCGCCCATTCCACTGGTCCGGCATAGAGATGCGGGGCCATCTGCACGTTGAATGCCTCCGCCAGTGCGGCGATTTTCCTGGTCTCCAGGATGCCGCCCGAGCGGCCCAGCGCCGGTTGCAGGATCTCTGCCGCCCCGGCACGCAGCAACGCCCCGAACTCGGTCTTGCAGGTCAACCGCTCGCCGGCGGCGACCGGTATTCGCACCGCCCTGGCCACCCGTGCCATTGCCTCCGGATTGTCCGGGGGAACCGGTTCCTCGAACCAGAGCGGATCGAACTCCTCCAGCCGCCTGCCCAGCCGTGTGGCGCCAGCCACGCTGAACTGCCCATGGGTGCCGAAGAGAATGTCGGCCCTGTCACCGACCGCGTCACGGATGGTGCGGCAGAACCGGGCCGAGCGCTCGATATCCGCCATCGAGGGCTGATGGCCACCATGAATGGTGTAGGGGCCAGCCGGGTCGAACTTGACGGCGGTGAAACCCATCTCCACCATCTCGACGGCAACTTCGGCCGAACGGACTGCATCCGACCAGAAACCGTCTTCGTCATCGAATGGCCGTGGGTACAGGTAACTGTAGGAGCGGATCCTTTCATTGACCACCCCGCCGAGCAAGGCGTGGACCGGGCAATCATGTGCCTTGCCGAGAAGGTCCCAGCAGGCAATTTCAAGCCCGGAAAAGGCACCGATGACGGTGGGATCCGGTCGCTGGCTGAAGCCCGACGAGTAGGCCCGCCGGAACATCAATTCGATGTTGTGCGGATTCTCGCCCAGCATGTGGCGCTCGAACACATCCTCGATGACCGCCCGCATTGCCACCGGACCGACCGAGGCCGCATAGACCTCGCCATATCCCGAAATCCCGTCATCGGTGGTCAACCGGACAATGGTCCAGTAGCGCCCGCCCCAGCCGGGGGAAGGCGGCTCGACGACGAAGATTTCCAAATCCCGCAGCCGCAAGTGATCACCTACCGGTCAAGGACAATGATATTCCTCCGGGCTTTACCACTACAGGTCAAAGACAATGACATTCCTCCGGGCTTTACCGCTCAGGCTGTGCTGAATGGCATCGTTGATCCGCTCCAGCGGATACCGTGCGGTCACCAGTTCATCCAGCTTGAGCCTCTGCTGCCGGTAGAGTTCAAGCAACATCGGGATGTCCCGGCCCAGCACCGTGTCACCCATGCAGGAGCCAAGTATGGACTGGCTGAGGCCGGCGACAATCACCGGCTCGAATTGCATGGTCTCGCCGTCTGGCGGCATGCCGACGATGACCAGCTTTCCACCCTGGCACAGATATCTCATGGCGGTCTCGCAAGCGGCGGCAGACCCGACCGAGACCAGTGCGAAATCAACGCCACGGCCACCGGCAATCTTCCTGACCTCCCGGTACGGCTTGTCGCCGGTCGCCAGCACGCCGTGCGTTGCCCCGAATTCCATGGCATCGTCGAGTTTCGACGGAGAGATGTCGACGGCGATAATCCGGGTTGCCCCGCACAGCCTGGCGCCCTGGATAGCGTTCAGGCCGACACCGCCGGCGCCGATTACCGCCACGTTCGAGCCCGGGGTGATCCCGGCGGTATTCACCGCCGCCCCCACCCCGGTGATGACACCGCAGGACAGCAGGCAGGCGGCGTCCATGGGAATCTCCGCCGGCAGCGGCGCCAGCTGGGTGCGATGGACGACCACCCGCTCGGCAAAGGCGCCGGTCACCAGCCCCTGGGCGACCGGATTGCCCTCACGGTCCGAAATCGGGCTGTCCTTGGGGTTTCCCTTTCGCTCGCATCTTGCCGGCATGCCGGAGATGCAGTTCCTGCACTGACCACAGGTCTTGAGCAGGGTCACCAGAACCCGGTCACCGATCGAAAAACCCTCCATTCCGCCGCCAAGGGCACGGATGGTGCCGGCAGCCTCGTGGCCGAACACGACCGGGAGCGGTCCACCCCAGGCCCCCTCGATATAGTGAATGTCGGAATGGCACACCGCGCAGGCGGCGATCGCCACCTCGGCCTCGCCATGCCGGGGCGCACGCAGCACAACCTCCTCGATGGCGAGGGGCTGCCCGAATCCATGGCACAGTGCTGCTCTCATCCCTCGTCTCCTCATGCCTGCAACCGATCCCGTTCAAACTCCACTCTTCCCAGCCGGACCCAAAAATCAAACGAATTCTTTCAGTCGGCCCCGAACGCCGCGACCATTTGCAGGAACTCCCCGAGATGTGCAGCAAATTCCGGGGTCGAATCGACACATGACAGGTGCCCGCGCCCTCAATGACCGCAAGCCTCGACCCCGCAATGAGCGACGTCGCCTGCTCGGCGAGGCTGACCGGCGTGGCCCCGTCTTCCGAGCCGGCAATCACCAGGGTCGGCTGAAAAATCCAGCCGGCCGATTCGCTGAAATCGGCACCCATGATGGCCTCGCAGCAGCCGGCATAGCCTTCACCCGGAACCCGGGCCAGGTCAGTCCTCCATGCCTCGACCCTGCGAGGATGGCACGATCTGAACCTTGTGGAGAACCAGCGCTTGATCACCGCGTCGGCCATGTCACCGAGCTTCCCCGCCCGGGCCGGGCCGATTCGCTCCTGCCATATCGCCCGGTCGCCGATTCGAACCCCGGTATTTGCCAGCACCAGGGCCCGCACCAAGCCGGGCCGGGTCAGGGCCAGCTTGTCCGATCAGCCCGCCAATCGACAGCCCGACAAATACCGACCGGCGAATCCCCAGATGGTCGAGTATCGTTGAGCAGTCATCGGCCAGTCCGGCAATGGAATACGGCCCCGGCGGGCACGAGCTGAGGCCATGACCCCGCTTGTCCATGCGGACCAGCCGGTAGCCCCGGGGCATCAATTCGACGATCCCTTCCCACAACCCCAGATGGGTTCCCAGCGAATTGGCAAACACCACCGCCGGCCCGTCCGACGGTCCCTGCACCTCGAAATGCAGGCGGACGCCATCCGCCGTTGTCAGCTGCATGCCCCCCTCCGCAATCCGCGCCCGGCCGGCAAATCCGATGGCGACCCCTCGAGGACTCGAACCCCGAACCTGCTGATTCGAAGTCAGCTGCTCTATCCAGTTGAGCTAAGGGGCCCCGAGCATCCGGTTGTCTTGCCCTGCCTACCCTGTTTTGCCACCACAGGAAATCCTGCACGGAAGCAGCGTTGGCCCCATGGCGTATCGGATGCCGTTCACCCGGCCCGGACACTCCGCAGGGGAGCAAGATTGGCTACATGACCTCGGGCCGGCATCAATGCTCGGTCATGTCCTCGACGTCGGTTTCGGCATCTTCACATTCGGCCAGGTATTGCACGAGGATCGTCATGCCATTGTCCAGCGCCTGGTGAAGCATTTGTGGGACGTCGTCGTAACCCGCTCGCTTCGCCAAATCCTCGAGCGGCGGCATACCATCGGTCGACATCCGCAAGGTCACTTTGACCGTCTTGCCCTTCCAGTCATCGGTCATGGTCGGCATCCAATCCGAACCGGCAGTCGCGGCAGCCGGACACGGGCTGGTCGCCCCGGTTTGCCGGCAGTGGGTCGCGTGCGAATCGGCCGTCGCTCGCTCGCGGGCCGAGGCTGGCGGTATGCGCCAGCGCGTAGCAGCAATGGCCGCCAACTCGGCTCGAAACGCCTTGGTGCATCGTCACCCCGCCGGTCATGTTCATTTCGGGCCTCCCGTCATGGTCCGATCCATGCCGCTGCATGGCCGTATTGTGCTGACGGACAAATCACTGCAGCCGGTTCCGCGTCGCCCTGCATCGTCCAGCCAAGCGGTAAAGGGATTGGCACCAGATCACAACTCGCGGCGGAAAGCTCGCCAGCAGGCGGCAGCACGCGTTTCAGGACGGACCCAGAATCTCGCGCTCGGCTGCCTTCCGAATGAAGGCCGAGCCCGTCATTCCGCGCATGCAAGCCGCCTCATCGAGGGTGTCGAGGACGATGTCTCGGCGATTGCGTGACATGCACAACCAAATACATGACCAAACGATGCAAACCACGCCTGTTCAAACGTGGTCGAAGACCAGTGTATCGATCGAGGCATCGCGTCCTGCCCGGATTGCGGATGGTTGCCTTGCCTATCTTTGCCCCTTGAACCATGGGGTGAGGAGTGCCCGCGGATAGTCCGCCCGCCTCGCAACGATCACCAGCGCAATGATCGACAGGATGAACGGCATCATCAGGAATATCTGGGTCGGAACCAGGGCGCCGGCCTCGGTTTGCAGGCGCACCTGGAGGGCATCGAACATTCCGAACAGCAAGGCGCCGATGAGCGCTTTTCCCGGTTGCCAGCTCGCGAAGATGACCAGGGCAATGCAGATCCAGCCGCGCCCGTTGACCATGCCGAAGAAGAAAGCGTCGAAGGCAGACATGGTGAGGAATGCGCCGCCGAGCGCCATCAGCGACGATCCTGCCACAACTGCACCCATGCGAAGGCGAATGACGGAGAGACCCTGTGCATTCACGGCTTCGGGATTGTCGCCAACCGCCTTGAGCGCCACGCCAAGCGGTGTGCGATCCATGACCCACCACACGACAACCACCATGAACAGTGCCAGCCAGGTGAGAGCAGTCTGCTGGAAGAGCACGGCTCCGAAGAAGGGAAGGTCGGAGAGGATCGGAACATCGAGGGCACGGAACGGCTCGATCCGTGGCGGCGAATTGACCTGCGGCAGCGCCGTACGATAGGCGAAAGAGGCCAGCGAACTGGCAAAGAGCGTTATGCCGAGGCCGGACACGTGCTGCGAAAGACCCAGCGGCACGGTCAGCACGGAATGAAGCAGCCCGAACAATGCGCCGGCAAGCGCCGCGGCAAGGACCCCGACCGGGAGGGGAGCACCAAGCCAGACCGTCATCCATCCGGTCATGGCACCGACGACGAAGATTCCCTCGATTCCGAGATTAAGCACGCCGGCTCGCTCGCAGAGGAGAGCGCCGAGGACACCGAAGATCAGCGGGCTGGCAATGCGCAGGCTTGCCGCCCAGAAATTTTCGTTCAGGAAGATCTGGAGGATGTCGATCATGGCGTGCCGGCCTTTCGCCAGCGAAGCCGAAAACGGGCGACGAAACCTCCAACCAGCATGCAGATCAAGGACATCGATACCGTGAGATCAGCAAGAAAACTGGACACACCCATGGCACGGGACATGGAATCGGCGCCCACGAAGACGCTTGCCACAAAAAGACTGGCTGCAATCACGCCGATCGGCGAGAGGCCAGCGAGCATGGCAACGACAATCCCGGCATACCCGAAACCGGGGGAGAGATCGGACGTCAGATAGCCCTTGAGCCCGGCAACCTCCGAGACGCCGGCAAGACCTGCACAGGCGCCGGAGGCAATGGCGACGCTAAGAAGCGTCCGGTTGACGCCGATGCCGGCATGGCGGGCGGCGGCGGCATTGTCGCCGACCGCACGGATCCGGAAACCCCAGACCGTGTAGGCAAGGACGGCATGGGCAACGAGCGCCACGGCAATGGCAATGAGAAACCCGCCATGCAGCCGCATCCGGTCAACCAGTGTCGGCAGCGTGGCTGAATCCAGAATCGGCTCCGATTGCGGCCATCCAAGCCCCATCGGGTCCTTGAACGGACCCTCGAGCATCATCTGGACGAAGATGAGAATGATGAAGTTCAGCAAGAGCGAGGTCACGACCTCGTCCGCACCGAATCGGGTCTTGAGGATGGCGGGTCCAAGCAAGCCCACCGCGCCCGCCGCGGCGCCAACCACCAGCACCAGCGGTATCATCAGGATCGACGGGCCGTCGACCATGCCCGTGCCTACCCAGACCGCGGCCAGGGCGCCGAGATAGAGTTGACCCTCCCCACCGATATTCCAGAGGCGGGCGCGGAATGCGATTGCCGCCGCCAGCCCCGTAAAGATCAGCGGCGTGGCGCGGGTCAGGGTTTCGGTGACCGTGAACACCGAACCGAAAACCCCGATCACCATCTGGGCGTAGGCTGGCAGGATCGGGGCGCCGGCAAAGGCAAGAGGGATGGCGGCAAGGAGCAGGGCCGCAAACCCGGCAGCGATCGGGATCAGGATCGCCATCCAGGGCTGCAAATTGCCGCGGGGAACAATCTCGATCATGGCGCCGCTCGCGGCGCGGCTTCCTGCCCGGACCGGCGGGACGCGAACGGCTTCGGGGGCAGGTTCATGTGACCGCTCCGCCGGTCATCATGGCACCGATCACGGCGCGGTCCCGTGACCCGGTTTCGGCAATACGACCATTGTGCATGACCAGGATGCGATCGGAGAGCGCCAGGATTTCGTCCAGATCTTCCGAGATCAGCAATACGCCGGCGCCGCGGTCGCGCGCCTCGATGAGACGGCGGGAGACGTCGCTGGCCGCGCGCACGTCGAGGCCGCGGGTCGGCTGGTTGGCAAGAATGATGCCGGGACTGGCCTCCAGCACGCGTGCGAGAATCAGTTTCTGGATATTGCCGCCGGAGAGGAGCGCTGTGCGGGCCTGCGGGCCGGGGCCGCGGATGTCATGGGTATCGATCAGCGCCTTGGCGTGCGCCGCCATGGCGGCGCGGCGAAGGATGCCCCGGCGCTGGATTGCCGGCGAGTCCAACCGTTCGATCACCAGGTTTTCGGCCACGCTCATATCGGCAACAATGCCATCCTGATGCCGATCCTCCGGGATCCGGCCAATGCCTTCGCGAAGCGCCCTGGCGGGAGAAAGACTTCGAATGCGCCTTCCGCGAATCGCAATCGATCCGTGACCGGGCTGCAACAGGCCTGAAATGATCTGCGCCAGAGTGCCTTGGCCATTCCCGGCCACGCCGGCGATGCCGACGATTTCCTTCTCGCGGATTGTCAGGGACACTTCGAACAAGGCACGATACGCCCGGGATGCCTGGACCGAGATGTCCTCAAGAGCCAGGGCGGGCGCACCGGGCTGACGGGGCGTGCGGTCGACGCCGGCATGCTCTTCTCCGACCATCATGCGGATGATCGTCCCGACATCGGCTTCCCGGGTCGGCATTTCCCCCATCCTGCGACCATGACGCAAAACCATGATCCGATCCGAAAACGCCAGCACCTCGCGCAGCTTGTGGGAGATGAAGATGACCGAGAGACCGTCACGAACCAGGTCGCGGATGGCGGCGAACAGGGAGTTGGCCTCTTGTGGCGTGAGCACCGCAGTCGGTTCGTCCAGAACCAGGATGCGGGCCTGGCGATAGAGCGCCTTCAGGATTTCGACCCGCTGTCGCTCGCCGACAGACAGATCACGGATACGGACATCAAGCGGCGCAGTGAGACCGGATGACTCCATCAGGCCCTGCAACCGCGCCCGGGCACGAATTCGGGACCGGCGCATTCCGAAGAGCGGCTCGGTTCCCAGCAGAATGTTGTCAAGAACCGTGAGATTCTCCGCCAGCGTGAAATGCTGGTGCACCATACCGATCCGGGCCGATATGGCGGCCTGGGGCTGTCCCGGCGGCAGAATCTCCTCGCTGCCATCCGGGTTGCGGACCCGAACCTCCCCGGCATCCGGCGTGTATTCGCCGAATAGCATGTTCATCAGCGTGGTCTTGCCAGCGCCGTTCTCGCCAAGAAGCGCCAGCACCTCGCCCCGGTCGAGATCAAGATCAATGCTGTCCGCTGCCAGGAGCGGACCGAAGCGCTTGGTCATCCCGCGCATTGCGAGAATGGAGCCAGGCATGGCGGGCGGGCCTGAACCGCCGGGCGGTTCAGGCAAACGTGACGTCAACCGTCGGAAACGGGTTCCCCGTCATTCACATTGACCCGGAACAGGCCGTCACGGATCTCCTGCTCCCGCTCCCGCACCTTGGCGAGCACATCCTCCGGAACAAGATTCTCGTCAACGACCATCGATCCGCCGCCATAGCCCATGAAGCTGTACTGGCCATAATCTGCCGCCTCGAAGGTTCCATCGGCTACCGCGGCGATGGCTCGGTCGATGGTGGGCTCCATGTGCCAAATGGCCGAGGCCATGATCGTCTCCGGATAGTCACCGGAGGTATCGATCACGTTGCCGATGGCCCTGACGCCGCGTTCCACGGCCGCGTCGGACACGCCGAAGCGTTCGGCATACATGATATCCGCACCGGCATCCATCATGGCGAAGGCGCTTTCCTTGGCTTTCGGCGGATCGTACCAGCTGTCAATGAAATTCACGAGGAATCTGACATCCGGATTCATCTCCTTCGCGCCGTCCTTGAAGGCATTCATCAGGCGGTTGACCTCCGGAATCGCGTAGCCACCGACCATGCCGATCACGTTCGACTCGGTTGCCGCGCCGGCGATCATCCCGGTCAGGTAGCTGGGTTCGTGGATCCAGTTGTCGAAGACCGCAAAATTTTCGCCGGAGGGACCGAAGGACGAGCCCATCAGGAAGGCGGTGTCCGGATAATCCGCTGCAACCTTGCGGGCGGCACGTTCCAGTGCAAAAACCTCGCCGACAACCAATCGCTGCCCGGCCTCGGCGTATTCGCGCATCACGCGCTCGTAATCGGTGTTGGCGACGTTCTCCGAGAAGGCGTAATCAATTTCGCCGCGGTCGGCGGCGGCATTCAGCGCCTTGTGAATGCGGCTGATCCATTGCTGTTCAACCGGCAGCGTGTAGATGGCGGCGACCTTCAGCTTGTCGGCGGCAGCGATGCCAGCCGTCATTATCATGGCAGCAGCTGCAGCGACGCCGAAAAGGGCGCGACGACCCATTCCAGTGTAAGACATTGCGATTCCTCCTTCAATTCTGCAAGGAATTGGCCGACATCACCATGTCAACTTCCTCCCCGGAAGAGACGGTAGTGCAGGCAACCCGCGAGGGCAATGCCGTTTCCACGGGCAATCACATTCCGAATGTGCGCCGCCAACCCTCGCAGGAGCCCGCCTGATTCAAACGGCAATTGAAACATCCGATTTGCCGCCCCTCCCTCGGTAGTGGTTTGCTCGATACAAGGGAGTCCAATTCTTCCCGAATCGTGAAACTGTCCTCCCGCCGCCACCCGGCCAATGACAAGGGAGAGACCAATGGGCAGGAGGCTGGCAAGACAGGAAATCGAGCTTTCGGACCAGGATCGCGAACGCCTCGAAGCCAGCACCCGCACCGTCCAGTGCCGGGCATGCGGCGGTGGCGGCGAAATCGCCAGCGCAATCGTGGCCTGCACCTGTCGCTTTATGTTGCGGGGATCCACGCAGATCTTGGTAGCGAAGTTGCTGCCCGGCACTCAGCTGGCCCTCCTTCCAGGAACGCAGCGCAATCGGTTCGCTCCCCTTCGCCGACCCTCTCACTCTGTCGTCTGCCTCAGGCGCCTGCATTTCGCCCGGCGCACAGCGACCCGGGCCGAATTTCCTTCGACAAGACCGTCCAACTCGTCAAGGGTTCTGTCTGCATCCTCAAAGTCGCCCGCGTCGACCAGTTGGTCGAATTTGTCAAACAAGGAATCGACTTCGGGATCCTGTTCCGGCGTATCCAGAATTCCTTCAAGCACATAGTTGCTGTCACGTCCCTTGGTTGCCATCGACTCGACAGCCTTGATTTGGCCATTGCCGCTGTCAGGAGAAAGCAGCCGAACGTGCTCCGCAGGGACGCTACCGATGACTTGCGGCGAATGCGTGCTGACGACGAATTGGCAGCACGGGAACAATTCTATCAGTGACGTCAGGATCGTCCGCTGCCAGGCTGGATGCAGGTGAAGCTCGATTTCATCGATGCAGACGAATCCTGGTGCTTCTGCAAGTGATTTGCCGGGAAATTCGAGAAGCAGCCGCCGCGCCAGTTCGACTGCGAGCAGGAAAAATGCCTGTTCGCCGCCGGAAAGTGCCTCGAAAGGGATTTCGAAACCTTCCTCCTTCTTCAGGAAGAGCGCCCGGTTCATGCTACCGTCGGGTTTCCTGGACCTCAGCTTCGTCGAGGGGCCAGCAATTTTGACCAGGACCTCCCGAACTGCCCGGAGTTCCGGGTCTCCATAGCCAAGATCGTTTCGCTCCAAGGCCTCCCGTGCCTCGTCGCCCTCCTTTTCAAAGAACCAGTCCTTGAATTCCGACAACGCGTGGGGGGTGGTGTTGAGCGCTGCCTCGCGGTTGGATATGGATTGCGTGCCAGTTCCTCCTGAACTCAATCCACCAATCCGGTTCTGATCGTAGAACACGACCAACGGAATCGGATAATTCTCGTGTCCATGCTCAAGTATCACTCCACGACTACGATCGAAGTCGACGGAACCCAGTTTCCTTGTTCTGACTGGAATATTGCAAGCGGCCTCGACGCCATCTTCAAAGCCCAACTCCAGCATGATTTGTCCCTCGGGAGCACCGCGCCGAACCGGGTCTCCCGGCGGGTCGAAAACGTTTTGCTGGCCATCCGGGCTCAGCCAATTCAATACCCTCGTAACTGCTCCGAGCAGGGCCTCGATGGCCAATGTCTTGCCTACGCCATTGACACCGGCCAGTAGCGTCAAGGTCTCGTTAAGTGGAAGGTCCAGTCTCGCAATGCCCTTGAAGTTCCGGATCTTGAGCGACTGGATTTGCGGATAAGACGGCATGGCATTCGTCCCCGGAGAGCGTCATGACTCTCCCAAGTGGAAATAGCGTTCGACACAAAAATTGCCAGACATCTTGAATTTCACAATGACGCGGACGTGAGCTGCTCCTCTTGAGCGACGCACTGGCTGGTTGGCAGGCGGTCATTTCTGTGAACTGCCATGTCCGGTCGCAGGTTCGAATTCCGGTGCATTTGACAGCCTGGTCACTCCCGGCGGATGCAGTAATCCGCTGGCGTTGATGCTTCAGCGTCCGGTGCTGGCCAAGGGGTCGGTAGACAGATTGGGCCTTTTGAGAATCGGGTCGTCATTCCATCCGCATTCGGAACTGGCTCGGCCAGGTCGGGTTGACCTGGTGATGTCATGCAATGGTGTTGGCGACCCCTCGAGGACTCGAACCCCGAACCTGCTGATTAGAAGTCAGCTGCTCTATCCAGTTGAGCTAAGGGGCCACATGTGCCGACCGGGCATCGGCCCGGAATTGCAGGCTGCCGGCGAATTCGTCAATGCGTCCAGGCGTCACGCCTCTCATAGGCGAAATTCTCGGCGTATCCTCTCTTCCTGACCACCGGCTTTCGCCGCCCGGGTTGCCGGATCGTATAGTCAATTCCATGCTCATTGGCATAGTCGATCGCCGCCTGGCGGGTCTCGAAACGCATCGTGACCTGGGCCTGCGTGTCTCCCGAACTGGTCCATCCCATCAACGGGTCAATGCTGCGAGGGGCAGATTGCGGAAATTCCAGCACCCAGTCTTTCGTGCGCGCCGTTCCCGATTGCATCGTGTTTCTGGCCGGCTGATAGATTCTTGCAACCACTGGTCATCCTCCGACTGGATGGTCATCCTATATTTCAACTCGGCAGTCCTGGGCAAGATGGCTTTCGGTGCAACTGCCATTGACAGACCCTCCATGGCTTCGCTGCCGCTGGTAATCCGTCCATATTTCAACTGTCATTTTCTCGGTGCGGCATGATATTGTCGGAGCCCGCCAGGCGGCGATCCTTTCGATGCAGGATTCAATGACACAGACACGAAATCACTCGATCGACCTTCGCAGCGATACCGTAACCCGGCCCGACCCGGCCATGCGCCTGGCCATGTCGAACGCCGCGGTCGGCGATGATGTCTACGGCGATGATCCGACGGTTCTCGAAATCGAGCAGCGGTTTGCCGCCATTCTCGGCAAGGACACGGCGATCTTCTTCCCCAGCGGCACCCAGAGCAACCTGTCTGCCATCCTGGCCCATTGCGGGCGCGGCGACGAATTCCTGGTCGGCAGGCGCTATCATACATTCCAGTCCGAAGCTGGCGGGGCATCGGTGCTGGGCGGTATCGCCTGCAATCCGCTGCCGGTGGAGGAGGATGGAAGCCTTGATCCCGAGGTCATTGCCGCCGCGATCAGGCCCGACGATCCCCATCATTCCCGATCGCGCCTCCTGTGCCTGGAAAACACCGTTGGCGGAATGGCGATTCCGGTCCCGCGCCTTGCGGCCGCGGCCGACATCGCCCGCAGCCACGGCCTTGCCGTCCACCTCGATGGTGCACGGCTATTCAACGCCGCCATTGCGCTTGACGTCTCCCCGGCCAGCATTGCCGAAATTGCCGACACCGTGTCCGTCTGCCTGTCGAAGGGGCTGGGCTGCCCGGCCGGGACCATGCTGGCCACGCGACGGGATTTGGAGCATTCAATTCGGCGGAACCGGAAAATCCTCGGCGGGAGCATGCGTCAGACCGGAATCCTGGCTGCCGCCGGCCTCCATGCCCTCCAGCACAATATCGAGCGGCTCGGCCAGGATCACGGACGGGCAGCCTCGCTCGCCGGCCGGATCCGGGATGCTGCCGAAGGTTGCGGGGCCCGGTTGAAACTGGCAACCAACATGATCTGGTTTTCACCGGACGAAGGCGACCATTCCGCATTGGTCGATCATCTTGCCTCCAGGGGAATCCTGGTCGGTGACAGCAAACCCACCATGCGAATTGTCATTCACCGGGATATTGACGACCAGGATATTGACCAGGCAGCGGCGGAGTTTGACAGCTTCTACCAGGCAAGGCGGAGCCGCCGGGGAGGACAGGCACCAGGGCCGTGACCAACCGCGTCCTTCATGGCCGGGTGCGGCTCCGGAATTACTGCCGGCGACGGCTGGGCCACAGCCTCGACGATCGCAACCGGTCCAGCCTTTCCGAACTCCAGCTGCGAAGCCGGACCAGGAGCCGCCAGACGATCAATGCCGAGATTGCAAGCAGGATGGCGGCGATGATTCGGGTCCAGTTGGTCGACGTGTCACCGGGGCCAGCTACCGGCCGGATGCTGACCGCATTCGGATAGGCAGACAGGTACTCGATGCGCCAGCCGTAATGCTTGACGGCGACCCATCCCTTGTCCTCGACATAACTCTGGGCAGCAGCCTGAAGGTTTCCGCTGCTGATCTTGAAGTAGGGTGGCCAGCCAAAGATCCCGGTATCCTCGTTCCTGAACACACGGGGCCGCTCATCGGCCAGCACGGTATTGATGAACCGGATGTCACGATTGGTTGATCCCGTCTCGCCGCCGGTCCCGGAATCGGCGCTTGCCCAGAAGAAGGATCGCTGCCCGATATCGGTTCGAACAACTTCGGTCCCGACCACCTGAACAATATTGGTGGAAGGAAGATTGTAGTCGAAGGCTGCCGCGACCAGGCCGAACACCAGCGCGGTCAGGAGGATCTTGAGGTAACGCATGTGAAATTCCCTGTGGCCCGGACGAAGCAACCGCACCTTACACTGGCAGTCGCCGGCCATCCACCGGCAGACCGGGCAGATGGCCAGGATGTCACGCCGTCACGAATGGCCTGACCAGGAATTGCCGGATGCACAGCTGTGTCGCCAGCCAGGCAGCTGCCAACCAGGCCAGGACCCGGTCCCGTGATCGAGGCTGGCCGTATGTGGACGGCCGAACAAACGGGCGGGATTCCGGGCCATGTGACGCGCTTGTCGACATGATCCTCCGGTCACATCAGCGGGAATTCATGCGTGTCGGGCCAGCATCCGGGTCGGCAAGCAGGACGACGCCCCCTTGCGGTGTCGGAGTCGCCGGTCATGCTGCCGGGTCCGGACCGAAGAAGTGCTGGACAGTCCATGGGTCTTTGATGCACATCACTGGCGCCAATTTCTTGCAGCCTGGCTTGGAGGGCCCTGATCATGAGACCCATCGCGGTGGCGCGGCGCCTGGCTGGCCTGGCCTTGACGGCCATGCTGGCTGGAGGGGCGCTGACAGCGGGCGAGTCGATCACCATCGGCATGCAGTTGGAGCCACCCAATCTTGATCCCACTGGCGGCGCCGCGGCGGCGATTGACGAAGTTGTCTACGCCAATATCTTCGAGGGCCTCACCAGGTATTCGGCCGATGGCACGATTCGGCCTTCCCTGGCGCGATCATGGGAGGTGTCGGAAGACGGCACCACCTATAGGTTTCACCTCCAGGACGGCGTCAATTTTCATGACGGCGCCAGCTTCGATGCCGGTGATGTCAAGTTTTCGCTGGACCGCGCACGGGCCGAGGATTCCAGGAACGCCCAGAAGGCGCTGTTTGCCGGCATTACCGATGTCCGGATCATCGACCCGGCCACGGTCGAGGTGGCGCTGTCGGCACCTGACAGTGACTTTGCCACCAGGATGGCATGGGGAGACGCCATCATTCTCGACCCGGCTTCGGCCGACCGGGCCAGCACCGATCCCGTGGGAACCGGTCCGTTCAGGCTCGACAGGTGGGTCAGGGGCGACCGGATCGAAATCGTGCGAAATGCCGAATACTGGGGCGAGCCGGCCAGGCTGGAGAAGGCAGTATTCAGGTTCATTCCGGACCCGACGGCGGCGTTTTCGGCAATACTAGCGGGCGACATCGATGCCTTTCCGAATTTTCCGGCGCCGGAGACACTCGGACAGCTGGAGGGAAATCCCCGCTTCAGGATTGTGGTCGGCTCGACCGAAGGCGAGACCATCCTGGCCATCAACAACCGGTCTGCACCCCTCGATGATGTCAGGGTCCGCAAGGCCATTGCCCATGCCATTGACCGGCAGACGCTGATCGACGGCGCCATGTTCGGCTATGGCACGCCCATCGGCACCCATTTTGCCCCCCATCACCCGGACTACCTGGATTTGACCGGGCAATCCGGCCATGACCCCGACCTTTCCAGGGCATTGCTGGCCGAAGCCGGATATGGCGACGGGCTGACGCTCCGGCTCATGCTGCCGCCGCCTTCCTATGCAAGGCGCGGCGGCGAGATCATCGCCTCCCAGCTGCGGGAAGTCGGAATCGACACCAGGATTGCCAATCTCGAATGGGCGCAGTGGCTGGAACAGGTGTTCAGGAGCCGGGATTACGATCTGACCATCGTCAGCCATACCGAGCCGAATGACATCAACATCTATGCAAGGCCCGATTACTACTTCCAGTATGACAGCCGGGAATTCCGGGAACTGGTGTCGGAGCTGACGGCGGAGATTGACCCGGGAGCCAGGAGGGTGCTGCTGCACGAGGCACAGCGATTGATCGCCGACGATCATGTCAACGCCTTCCTGTTCCAGCTGCCAAAGACCGGTGTTGCAGATTCAAGGATCAGGGGCCTTTGGGATAATTCGCCGACCCAGGCCAACGACCTGACCGCGGTATACTGGTCGGAGTGACCGGTCGCACTGGCCAGCCATTGCCATCCCGAGACCGGAGCCGTCGGGAGTCAGGCGAGCCACTCCGCGGGTATCGTCGGGGCCGCGTCCAGCAGGGATTTCGTGGTGTGGTGCCGGGGAGAGGTGAGCACGTCGGCGGTCTTGCCCTCTTCCACGATCCGGCCCTCTTGCATCACCAACACCCGGTCGGTCACGGCCCTGACGACGGTCAGGTCATGGCTGATGAGCAGGTAGGACAGCCCGTATGTCCGCTGCAGGCTATCAAGCAAATCGAGAATCTGCGACCGGATCGACACGTCAAGCGCCGACACCGCTTCGTCCAGCACGATGACATCCGGACGCAGCACCAGGGCGCGGGCGATGGCAATTCGCTGGCGCTGGCCGCCCGAGAACTGGTGAATGAACCTGTGCATGTCCGATTCCGGCAATCCGACATCCTGCAGCGCATCGGCAACGCGCTGGCGCTTGCGGCTCCGGGGCAGCTTCTTGTCCAGGAGGTATAGTGGCTCGCCAACCAGTCTTTCGACCCGGTGCCGAGGATTGAACGACCCGTAGGGGTCCTGGAACACGGCCTGGATTTTCCTGCGGGACCCGACCGGCAAACCGTGCTCCCGGTCAACCGGTATCCGGCCGACGGAAACCCGCCCTTCCTGCAGCCGGTCAAGGCCGAGAATTGCCCGTGCCAGGCTCGATTTGCCACAGCCCGACTCGCCGACCAGGCCGAGGCTCTCTCCTCGCCGCAACTCGAAGCTGACCCGGTCAACCGCTCGCACCTGGCGCCCCCTCGCCAGGAGACGGGCTGGCCTGGCATAGTCGCGACCGACGTCGCGCACCGAGAGCACGCATTCCCCACAACCTTCAGCGGATCTTTCCGGCGCCCGGCTGGATGCAGCCAGCAACTGCCTGGTATGATTGTGACGGCGGCGTCGAAACAGTGACTCGGTCTCGTCCAGTTCGACGATCCTGCCATCCTTCATGACCATGGTCCGGTCGGTCATCTGTGCGATCACTGCCAGATCATGGGTAATCAGCATCAGCGACATGCCGTCATCGGCCACCAGCGACGACAGCAATTCGAGTATGCGGGACTGGGTCGACACGTCGAGCGCGGTGGTCGGTTCGTCGGCAATCAGCAATTTCGGCGTGAGGGCAATGGCCATGGCAATGCACACCCGTTGGCGCTGGCCACCGGAGAGTTCATGCGGAAAGAGATCCATGGGAAACCGGCCTGCCGGCATCCCGACCCGTTCGAGTTTCCCGGCGGCGATATCCAGCGCCTCGCCACGCCCGATGCCGCGGTGTATCATCAGGGGCTCGGCAACCTGGTCACCGATCGTGCGAACCGGATTGAGAGCCGTCATCGGTTCCTGGAATATCATGCCGACTTCCCTGCCCCTGACCTTGCACATCTCCGGTTCCGACAGCGCCAGAAGGTCGCAACCCGCGAGTTCTGCCGACCCGGTGCGGGCGGCTTCCGGTGGCAGCAAACCCATGATGGTAAGGGCGGTCATCGATTTTCCGCAGCCGGACTCGCCAACCACCCCGAACCGGCTGCCGGCATCGATGTCGAAGCCGACATCCTGCAGGATGTCGGTCTTTCCGATCGAGACGCCGAGACGTGTCACCGACAGAATGGTCACCGGGAAGACCCCTGCAATCTCGGATCCAGCCAGTCACGCAGCCCGTCTCCGAGAAGGTTGAGACCCATGACCATTGCCACGATGGTCAACCCCGGCAGAATGGCCAGCCTCGGGGCGACATGGATCATGGTCTGGGCATCGGCGAGCATCCGCCCCCAACTGGGAGTTGGCGGCTGGGCACCCAAGCCGACATAGGACAGGCCGGCTTCGGCGAGAATCCCGAGTGAAAACTGGATCGTTCCCTGCACGATCAGCAGGTTGGCGATGTTCGGCAGCACATGCTCGATCGAGATCAGCACCGTCCCCTTGCCGGCGAGCCGGGCGGCAAGCGTGTAGTCAAGGGTCCACTGGCTCAGCGCTCCGCCCCTGGTGACCCTGGCAAATACCGGAATATTGAATATCCCGATGGCGATGATGGCATTGACCGCCGAAGGTCCGAACACTGCCGTGATCAGGATGGCGATAACCAGGGATGGAAATGCAAATACCAGGTCATTGCCCCGCATGATGAACTGGTCGAGAACCGAACCATGGGACGAGGCAGCAACCAGTCCCAGGGGGACCCCGACTGCCACGCCAATTCCGACCGCCAGCACCGCCACGCCGATCGAGATCCGGGACCCGGCCATGAGCATCGACAGCATGTCCCGCCCGAGATGGTCGGTTCCGAGCCAGTGCCCGGAATTCGGCGGCTGGTTCCGGCCGGGAATATCGAGCAATTCGACCGGAAATGGAGTCCAAAACAGCGAGATCAGCGAGATCAGGACAAAGAAGGATGACATTGCCACCCCGGTAGCCAGCATGGCGGGCGCTCTCATCGCCAAGCTCGCACAGGCGGGTCTGCCGCCGCATGCCCGATCACCAGCGTGGCTGGCGTTCTCATCGCCGAACTCGCAGCCTCGGATCCACCACCGCATAGGAAAGGTCAACGAGGAAATTCACCAGTATGACGGCAAGTACCAGCAGCATCACCACGCTTTCCACCACAACCAGATCACGCTGGATGATTCCCTGGAAGATCAGCCGTCCGAGGCCAGGCAGGAAGAACACGTTTTCGATGATGATGGCGCCGGCCAGCAGGAAGGAAAACTGCAATCCCATGATCGTCAGCACCGGGATCAACGCATTGTGCAGCGCATGCCGAAGGGTTGCCTGGCGATATGACAGGCCCTTGGCCCGGGCCGTGCGCACGTAATCCTGAGACAGCGTGTCGATCAATGCCGAGCGCATGACCCGGGACATGATCGCCGCCTGCGGCAGGGCCAGGGCGATGGCAGGAAGGGTCAGCGAATTCAGGCCAGACAGCACCCCGGAATCCCAACCGGCAAATCCGCCCGCCGAAAACCAGTTCAGGGTGATCGAGAACACGGCCACCAGCAGCATGGCAAACCAGAAATTCGGAATGGCAATTCCCAGCTGGGCCAGGCCCATGATGCCGAGATCGGCTGCCCTGCCCCGCCGCGTGGCAGCGATCACCCCGACCGGAAAGGCAATGCCCGTGGACAGGAGCAATGCAAGGACCGCCAGCGGCAGGGAGACCGCGATGCGGTCCCTGATCAGTTCGGAAACCGGAACCCGGTAGGTGTAGGAAATGCCGAAATCACCGGTCAGCATCCCGCCTGCCCAGTCAAGATATCGTGACACCGGATTGCCGACCAGGCCAAGCTCGTTCCGAAGTGCGGCAACCGTATCCGGGGCAGCATTCAGCCCAAGCATGAAGGCGGCCGGATCACCGGGAATGATCTCGACAATCGTGAATATGACCACGCTGGAGACTGCCAGGCTGACAGCAAGCAGGACCAGACGATTGACCAGGTAGTGTAGCATGACTGTGATTGCCGATCTCCGGGGACCGCCGGACATCTATCACACCGGGCTGATCGTGTCCCCACCACTCGCCGCCGGCGAAACCCGTGGTCCGGGTCCGCCCTCGCGGCTCCGGCGCCACAGCGGATGCGGTACCGGATCCTTCGGAACGAGAAGGTGCCTGGTGAAGACGTCCAGGTAGTTCCGGTAGACATAGCCCTCGTTCCGTCCCAGGTAGCGCGCCCGGTCGCCGTCGAACATGGCCGGCAATTTGTACCAGGCTGCCCCCGGATGCATGTGGTGCACGAGGTGGAAGTTGTTGTTCAGGAACAAGAGCGCCAGCGGACCGCGGTCATCGACCACCACTGTTCTGCCCCGCGGCCTTTCATGTGCCCGGTGCTCGAGAAATGTCCTGACCTTCAGGACCGACAGGCCGCCATACGCCGCCAGCACATAGGCAGGAAGCGACATCGAGCCGAATTCTGCCACCCAGTAGAGAACCGGCACCGCGCCGGCGACATGCAGGAGCCAGGCCCGCATGATCATCACGTCTCCCGCCAGCACCCTGCGCGCATCGTCACGCATGAACACGAATTGCGAGATGGCCGGGCCGAGCACCATGCGACCGAGCAGTGAATTGTTGATCCTCAGCAGCAGTTGCAACGGACGGGACAGTCGCCTCCAGACCTCCGGGTCGAGATAGTTCGTCTCCGGGTCCTCGTACGGGTCGGTGAGATTCGGATCATGGTGATGCTTGAGATGGGTGTCACGAAACCGCTCGAAGGGGATAAACAGCCCAACAGGCGGAAACACCAGCGCCACGCTCCAGAATCTGCTCCGGAATGGATGCCCGTGAATGACTTCGTGCTGCAGCGACGAGTGCAGCGCCACCAGCAACGCAGTGACGATCACCGCCACCAAATCGGAAAACTCGGCCAGTGGCCCCACCGCCACCATGAGCAGCCCGTAGCAACAGCACGCCACCACTGCCGTCGGCCATTCGATCAACTGGCTGCGCCCTGCTGTCATGGTTCATTCCCCATCATCTATGTCGCTGGCGAGGACATGCAAACGACATGGCGGCATAATCCCGAAAATCCCGCTGGCGATGAACCGGGCGGCGATGAAAATCTCGGCCGGCGACCTGTTCAGTGGCTGTGCATGGCCCTGATCTTCGCCCAGGCATCATTATACGCGGCAAGGCGTTTTTCCGCTACCCTGACCGCTTCGTGCGGAAGTCCTTTCCCCACCAGCACATCGGGATGGTTCTTTCTGACCAGCGACCGCCACCGGTTGCGGATCTCCGCCGGCGATGCCTCCGGGTCAACACCCAGAACCTTGTACGGATTCTCCTGTTCATCGGGTGAATACCGGGCCAGGATTCCGTCGAAAACCTGCTCGGAAAACCCGAATATCCTGGTGGTTCGATGCAGGAATTCCTGCTCCGCATCGGTGAGATTCCCATCCGCCGCCGCCACCTGGAACAGGCCTTCCAGGACGCCCCGGAGCAGCTCGCGGTTGCTGGAGAACATGGTCGCCACAGACCGGGCATAATGCTCGTAGCCGACGGTGGACTGGCGGGCAAAATTGAACACCCGTGCCGCGTGTTTCAGCTCCGAATCGTCAATCCGGAAGACCTGGCGAAACACCCTGATCTCGTCAACCGTCACCTGGCCGTCAGCCTTGGCCAGCTTGGCACCGAGGGCGATCACCGCGATGGTGAACCGGATTTGGTGGTCGGCCTGGCGGCGAAGCGAATCGGGCGAATCAAACAGGCCGGCGCCAGCGCTGGCAATCCGCGAGATGAACTCGGCTACTCTTGACCAGATGGACATCCTGAACCCACCCTACCGGGAAATAAATTTCTGCATGAGCACGAGATCGAACCGGCGACCAAACTTGAGCCCGACCTGTGATATCCGACCGGCATGCGTGTAGCCAACCGCTTCATGAAACGAAATCGCACCGCCATTCTCGCCGCTGATCCCGGCAATCAGGCAATGGACATCACCCGAACGGGCACGATCTTCCAGCTCGTCGTGCAATTGCCGGCCAACCCCCCTGCCCCGGACCTCCGGACGCAGGTGAATCGTCGTTTCCATCGATTGTGCATATCCGGGTCCGGGCCTGAATTGCCCATAGGTTGCGAAGCCGATGATACCATCCTCCTCGACCACCAGAAAAGGATGCCCTCTTCGTCGCTTCTCGCCGATCAACGCCCCCACCTCCTCGACCGTCTTTTCAACGCTGTTGAAGGTAAAGACCGACTCGCGGATCACGAGATTCCAGATATCGGCAATTGCCGCCTGATCGCGGCATCTTGCAGGGCGAATGCGCATTCGGCCATCCCGGGGTCAGCTTGCCCGAATTGGCCTACAAGATAATCCCGGCGGCGGAAAACCCCCGGCCCGTATCCTGAAAAAATCCGGTTGCGGTTGCCCCCCGAATGCCGCCATCTGTATCCTGCGAGCCGACCGGTGCATGGAGACACAGATGGCAAGAACTCTCTACCTGGCAAATCCGTACGGGTTTTCACTACAGCAGAAATCCGGGCCCCTAGTGGACATCCGCAATGCCCTCGAGCAGCTGGGTGCCGAAGTCTGGGAGCCCTTTGAGCGCAACAACCAGGTCGATTTCAGCGCCCCCGGCTGGGCATACGAGGTCGGGCAGGCCGACATGCGGGATGTCCGAGACAGCGATGCCACCTTTGCCATCGTCAATGGCTGCCCTCCGGATGAAGGAGTCATGGTCGAGCTGGGCATGGCCATCGCCTGGGGCAAGCCGACCTTCCTGTTCCGCGACGATTTCCGCCGGTGCACCGACAGCGAGACCTATCCGCTGAACCTGATGCTGTTCACCGGCCTGCCCGAGGCCGACTGGCAGCAATACTGGTACCGCGACGTCTCCGAGATCCCCGACCCGGGCAAGGCTCTCGCCCGCTGGCTCTCCGCCGATACCGGGTAGCGCCCCCTCACCACCGCAGCACCAGCCCGACCACGACCAAATGCTGCACCTCGCCGCCGCCCTGCCGCCAGGTCAGGCTCGAATCGAGCGTGAGGGCCGGCGCCGCTGCCGCCTCCGGCTGCAGCCGCCAGCCGAGGCTGCACTCATGCCCGTGGCCGGTGCGGGCGCAGCCGGCATGCGGGGTGGCGGTGAAGCGCTGGTCCGCGCCCCGTTGCCGGTGCCAGGTCCCAGCCGAGGCGGATGGCAATTCCCCATTCGGCGCGCTCGTCATCATCATGGGCGATGAGCCGGCGCCCGGCAATGTCGAGCGAGAGGCCGCGGGTCGGGTCTTCCCAGCCGATGCCGCCGCCAAGCTCGAGGCCGAGTCCGGTCTCGGCATCGCCGCCATCATGGCGCAGCCCCAGCGCCAGGCGCGGCTCGAGGCTGGCGCCGCCCTTGAGCGGCAACCGCCAATGCCCCTCGATGCCGGCCCGGGGGCGGGCGGCGGCCCGTTCGGCGATGCCGTCCAGCACCAGTTCGGCCACCGAGCGCCCGAAGCAGGCCAGCCAGGGGGTGGTGGGCGGCGACGTTTGTCTGCGGGTTCTGCCACCATGGGGCAGGTCCCGGCTCCTGTACCGTCGGGACGGTGGAAGCCGGTCCGAATCGTGCCGGGGCCTGCAATTGCAATTGAACCTCGACCCCGGCGGCAATACTTGGCAGCAGGTCGGTATGGAGATGGCCGGATGGACGACAGGAAGTCGGCGGCGATCGTCGGTGGCGGTGTCATCGGCGGCGGCTGGGCAGCAAGGTTTGCCCTGCATGGCTGGGAGGTGTCGGTGTTCGATCCCGGCCCGCAGGCGGAGTCCGTGCAGGCGACCATCGACAGGGCCCGCACATTCTACCCCGCACTGTATGACGGGCTGTTGCCGCCGATGGGCAGGGTCAGGTTTGCGACCGACCTCGCCGGGGCGGTCAGGAATGCGTCCTGGATCCAGGAGAGTGTTCCCGAACAACTCGAGGTGAAGCTTGCGACAATCGGCCGCATCCAGGATCACTGCCCCGCCGACGCGGTCATTGCCTCGTCGACATCCGGGTTCAAGCCGTCGGATTTGCAGCAGGGATCCTCGCATCCGGGCCAGATCGTCGTCGCCCACCCCTTCAACCCGGTCTACCTGCTTCCGGTCGTCGAACTGGTCCTGTCGGGCGCCAGTGATCCGGGGCTTGCCGACAGGGCGGAGGCGAAGCTGCGGCAGATCGGCATGCATCCGCTCAGGGTTCGGGCCGAAATCGACGCCCATATCGGCGACAGGCTGCTTGAGGCGGTCTGGCGAGAGGCATTGTGGCTGATCAGGGATGACATCGCCACCACCGGGGAGATCGACGAGGTCATCACGCTGGGATTTGGCCTCAGATGGGCGCAGATGGGGCTGTTCGAGACCTACCGGATCGCCGGCGGGCCGCAGGGGATGGAACATTTCATCCGGCAATTCGGCCCGCATCTGAAGGCGCCATGGACCAGGCTGACCGATGTGCCTGATCTCGATGATGCGCTGGCCGCCAGGATCGGCCGCCAATCGGACCGGCAATCCGGCTCGCATTCGATCGGGCAACTCGAGGAGATCCGCGATGCCAATTTGGTCACCATGCTCCGCGGGCTCAAGAGCCGCAACTGGGGGGCTGGCCGGTTTCTCCGTGATTGCGAAGCCCGCGTTGCGACCAGGCCTGATCGAGGTCTCGATTGCTGCCCGATGACGACCATCGAGCGAATCATTCCGCCAGACTGGATCGACTACAATGGCCATATGAACGAGGCGAGATATCTCGAGATCTTCAGCCTGGCCACTGACAGTTTCCTGGAGGCAATTGGCTGCGACAGCGCCTATGTGGAATCTGGCCGCAGCTACTTCACCCTCGAGACCCATATCCGCCATATTGGTGAAGCCTTTGCCGGCGATCGGGTCAGTGTCGAGACCTGCTGCCTGCTCGGCGAGGGCAGGAAGCTGCACCTGATGCATCGTCTGTCCAGCGCTGCCGGCGATCCATTGGCGACCGGCGAGCATCTGCTGATCCATATCGACCTTGCGGCCCGGCGATCCTCGGAGCCAGAGGCGGGCGTTGCCGTGGCGCTGGCGGATATCTCGCACATCCATGCAGCTGCGGGCGGGCCGGAGTGGACCGAGCCGCAGCTGTCATTCAGACGAAAAGGGAGCAGGGAATGACCATCTCGATCGAAGGCCGGGAGTCACCGGTCATGGCAACCGACCAGGGGCAGGACGGACAGGCGGACGGCGACCTGCCGGTGTGGAGCCTGGATGATCTCTATCCCGGCCGGGATTCTGCCGAACTGGAGAGTGACTTCGAATGGCTCGAATCCGGCTGCGCCGGCTTTTCCCGGGATTACGAGGGGCGGGTTGGCACGCTGGGGGCCGATGAATTGCTGGCGGCAATCGAGGCCTACGAGCAGATATCGGCCCGAATCGCCCGGATCAGCTCCTATGCCCAGTTGCATTTTGCCGAGCAGACGACCGACCCGCTCAGGGGCAAGTTCCTGGCCGACTGCCAGCAGCGGCTGAATGCCATATCGGGACAGCTGGTCTTCCTTGACCTCGAAATCGCCGGGATTGACGACGCGGCCTACGAGGCCATGCTGGACCAGAGCGCTGGCCTGCGGCGCTACCGGCCGGTGCTGGACCGGCTCAGGAAGATGCGGCCGCATCTCCTCTCGCTGGAGCTGGAGCAGTATATCGTTGACAAATCCGCCGTCGGCAGGTCGGCATGGGTGCGGCTCTTCGACGAGACATTTGCCCGGATGCGGTTCGGAGCCGGCAAGACCCGCAGCACGCTCGAGGAGACCCTGACCCTGCTCAGCGACCAGCGACGGCCGGTTCGCCGGAAGGCATTCCAGGCCCTTGCCCGCGCCTTCAATGCGCACCTGCCGGTGCTGACGCTCATCACCAACACCCTGGCCAGGGACAAGGCCATCGGCGATGACTGGCGGCAATTCTCCAGCCCGCAGGCAGAGCGACATCTCGACAACGAGGTGGATGCGGATGTTGTCGAGTCGCTGCACAGGGCGGTATCCGACTCATGCCAGCGAACCTCGCATCGCTACTACCGGCTCAAGGCGAGGATGCTGGGATTGAAGAAGTTGGAAATCTGGGACCGGAATGCGCCCCTCAAAATGGAATCGGAGCGCCGGATCGGCTGGCAGCAGGCCAGGCAGACCGTCCAGCGGGCGTTTTCAGGCTTTTCGCCCGACATGTCCGGGATCTCGGCCCGGTTCTTCGAGCAGGGCTGGATCGACGCCGATATGCGCCCTGGGAAGGCCTCGGGCGCCTTCTCGCATCCGACGACGACGGACGCCCACCCCTACATCCTGCTCAATTATGCCGGCAAGCCGAGGGACGTGATGGTGCTGGCCCATGAGCTTGGCCATGGCGTTCACCAAGTGCTTGCTGCCAGCCAGGGCGAGCTGTTGTCGCAAACACCGCTCACCTTGGCCGAGACTGCCAGCGTCTTTGCCGAGATGCTGACCTTCCAGGCGTTGCTGGAAGGTGCACAAGACCGGCAGCAACGGCAGGTGTTGCTGGCCGGCAAGGTCGAGGACATGATCAACACCGTCATCCGGCAGATTGCCTTCTACGAGTTCGAATCACGCCTCCACGACAGGCGGGCGGAGGGGGAGTTGACGTCAGACGAGATTGGCGAGTTATGGATGGGCGTCCAGAGTGAGAGCCTCGGGCCGGCGGTCAACCTTCCCGACAGTTACCGGAGCTTCTGGTGCTACGTTCCGCATTTCATCCACGCACCGTTCTACGTCTATGCCTATGCTTTCGGACATGGTCTCGTGCATGCCCTCTATTCCGAGTTCGAACGTGGTGGCGACGGTTTCCAGGACAGGTATTTCGACCTGCTCGCGGCTGGCGGCTCCAGGAACTACCGGGAATCGCTGGCGAAATTCGGGCTTGATCCCACCGAGCCTGCCTTCTGGAATACCGGCCTGCAGGTCATCGAGGGGCTGGTCGACGAACTGGAAGAGCTTGACGGCTGACCGGTACGCGGTCCTCCCTGGTCGCAAGGCCGGTCAGGCGGGCTCTGGCGCCATTCCCCTTGAGGCAGCAAGCTCGCGCACCCGGTCCCTGATCTTCTCGTAGGCCCGTTCCTCGATCTGCCGGATCCGCTCTCGACTGACGCCGTATTTCACCGACAGTTCCTCGAGGGTCATTGGCGAATCGCTCAGCTTCCGGCTGGTCAGGATGTCGGCTTCCCGGTCATTGAGAACCCCGAGCGCCTGCCGCAGCAGTTTGCTGCGCTCCTCCAGTTCCTGCGACTCGGCAAATTGCTCGGCATGGTTCGCAGTCTCGTCGGCGATGGAGTCCAGCCATTCCCGGGAATCATCCTCGTCCCTGCCGATGGTGACATTGAGCGAGCCATCCCGTCCGGAGAGCCTGCCATTCATCGAACGGACTTCATCCGCCGGGACATTCAGCATGTCCGACAAATCCGAGGCCTGTTGATCGGTCAGTTCGACATTGTCGTAGACGCCGATGCGCTGCTTCGCCTTGCGCAGGTTGAAGAACAGCTTCTTCTGCGATCTCGTCGTCCCGAGCTTGACGATGCTCCAGCTACGCAGGACGAATTCCTGGACGCTGGCCCTGATCCACCACATGGCATAGGTCGCCAGCCGAAAACCCCGTTCCGGATCGAATTTCTTGACCGCCTGCATCAACCCGACATTGGCTTCGGAAATGATGTCGGCGACCGGTAGCCCGTAGCCGCGGTAGCCCATGGCAATCTTGGCCGCCAACCGCAGATGCGACGTCACCAGGTCATGGGCCGCCTGCGAGTCCTGATGTTCGACCCACCGCTTGGCCAGCATGTATTCCTGTTCCTTTTCGAGGATCGGAAATTTCCGGATCTCCGCCAGGTAGGAACCCAGGCCAGCTTCGGCCGATGGAACGGGCAATCTGCTGTATCCGGGCAATTCTGCGTACTCCCTGCTAAGACAACGTGACCTTCAAGATAGGCATCAACCGACCCATCTTCAATAGCCAGCCCACAAACCACTCGCACCAACAACCAAAACACCGCCCGCAAACCGGGGGTCCCACCCGGGATCATGGTGCCTGCAAGCCGGCGCATCCCATCCGCAATTACACCGCCCGCGATCAGGGCGGATCCGATTTCAGGGCGTCGACCAGGCCGGTCATGTCATCGGGCATGCCGGCCTCGAAGCGGCGACGCTGTCCATGGGCCGGATGATCGAATTCGAGGAGAGCGGCATGCAGTGCCTGGCGCCCGAACCCGGATGCGGCATCACGCGCCGCCTGACCTGCCGCCAGCGTCCGCGAGCCGGACCCGTACAGCTGATCGCCGATGACCGGGTGGCCGACACGGTCCAAATGCACCCTGATCTGGTGCGTTCGTCCGGTCTCGAGTCGGCATTCGACCAGCGAGGCGGCACCGCTGGCCAGCACCTCCCGGATTTTTACCCTGGTCACCGCCGCCCTGCCCCCGGATTTGACCACTGCCATCTTGAGGCGATTGCCCGGATGCCGGCCGATATCCCCCTCGATTCGCAACTGACGGCCCCGCTCGACAGTTATTCGGTCATAGCCGGCAAACCGTGACCTGTTGTCCGGAACCCCGCGGATAACGGCGAGATAGATCCTGCCGACCGTGCGGTTGCCGAACTGCCGGGACAGCGAATCGACGGCCCGGTCGGTCTTGGCCACGACCATGACCCCGGAGGTGTCCTTGTCCAGCCTGTGGACAATGCCCGGACGCCTGACATCCCCGATACCGAGCAACCCGTCGCCGCAATGGTGGAGGACGGCGTTGATCAGGGTTCCCTGCCAGTTGCCCCTGGCCGGGTGGACGACCATGCCGGCCGGTTTGTCAAGGACCAGGACCTCGTCATCCTCGTGCAGGATCGACAGGTCGATTTTCTCGGCGGCGAGACCTGCGGAGTCTGGTTCCGGAACGGTGATCGTCCAGGATTCTCCCGGCTTGACCATCCGGGTCGGGTCCGTGACCCGGTCCTCGCCGATTCGCACATGGCCGCCCAGGATCAGCCCCTTGAGCCTGGTCCTGCTGATTGATTCATCTGCTGGCAGAAACCTCGCCAGCGCACTATCTAGCCTTGCAGGCGGGTCCTCGCCGATTTCCACGGTTACAGTTCGGGGCAGGCTCATGGACGATCCTTCACACATGGCCGGGAACAGGGCCACCGTCAGGTGGCTGAAAGTGATGGTGACTGCGTTGACGGTCACGATGATTGCAGGATTTATTACGATTGTCGTATTGTTTGTATCAAGATTCCAGGATCTCGCCTCGCCCGGCAGCGTGTCCCTTCCCGGAACGATCGACCTGCCGGCGAATTCGGATGCCGTCGCCTTTACCCAGGGACGGTCCTGGTATGCGGTGGTGACGGATGATGACGAGATCCTGGTCTTCGACCGGCAGGACGGACGGCTGATCCAGACCATCACCATTGCCGGGCACGACTCCCCGGTCGAGGGAGGCCAGGAATGACGAAGGCGGTGGATATTGACCATCAGTGACCAATTCAGGAACCAGTTGCTGGAGCGCGTGTCGCTGGCGACCGTGATCGGCAAGAGTGTGAACTGGGACGCCCGCAAGTCGCAACCGGCCAAGGGCGATTTCTGGGCCTGCTGTCCGTTCCACAACGAGAAGACGCCATCCTTTCATGTCGATGACCGGAAGGGGGTGTATTACTGCTTCGGTTGCCACGAGAAGGGCAACGCGATTTCCTTCCTGCGCAGCACCCGGAACCTGGGTTTCCGGGAATCGGTGGAGGTGCTGGCTGGCATGGTCGGGATGACGGTCCCGCAACCGGATCCCCGGGCGAAGGAAAAGGCTGACCGTGAATCGCAGGTCCAGGCGGTATGCGAGGAATCGGCCCGCTATTTCCAGGAGGCGCTGCAATCGGCGAACGGCGCCGAGACCAGGGATTACCTTGCCGGTCGCGGCGTCAGCGACAAGACCCGGCATGCCTTCCGGCTGGGCTTTGCCCCTGCCGGCAACACCCTGCTCAAACACCTGCGTGGCAAGGGTTTCTCCGAACAGCTCATGCTCGATTCCGGCATGGTGGCCCGTTCCGAGGAGCGGAACGAACTCTATGACCGGTTTCGAGGTCGCCTGATGTTTCCGATCAATGACTTGCGCGGCCGGGTGATTGCCTTCGGCGGCCGGGTCATGGGATCAACATCTGCGGCCAAGTACCTGAATTCCCCGGAGACCGAGATCTTCAAGAAGGGAACCTGCCTGTTCAATCACGGCCCGGCCAGGAATGCCGCCGGCCAGGATGACAGGCTGGTGGTGGTGGAGGGGTACATGGATGTCCTGATGCTGCACCAGGCCGGAATCGAGTGCTGCGTGGCACCGCTCGGGACCGCGATCACCGACACCCAGCTTCGAATGTTCTGGCGAGTGTCGGCGGAGCCGGTGCTGGCAATGGATGGCGACACTGCCGGCCTCAATGCGGCAGAAAGGCTGGCCCGCCTGGCCATGCCGATGCTTGAGCCCGGCAAGTCACTCGGTTTCTGTGTCATGCCGGAGGGCAAGGACCCGGACGATGTCATCCGGCAGTTCGGCGTGAAGACCATGCGGCAGATGCTGAAGCAGGCCATGCCGCTGGCCCAGTTCGTCTGGCAATGCGAATCCCGGCGCAGGACCCTGACAACACCGGAGAGCCGGGCCGAACTCGAGGCGGCGCTGATGCGCGCCGCCGAATCGGTGCGGGATCCGACCGTCAAGCGTCATTACCGGACGACCTTTCGCTCGCTCATCAACGATGCCGGCAAATCTTCCGGCAGGCGGGGCGGTGACCGGCGGGGGCAGTCCGGATACCGGCGGGGGCAGTCCGACCACTCGCCCTCCTTCGAGTTGCGCAGTTCCCTGCTGGCCAAGGCGGCCCCGGGCAGGAATTTCGAGCGGCAGTTGCGCGAGACGGTCGTTCTCGGGGTCTGCCTGTCCGTTCCCGAGGTTGTCGGCCGCTGCATCGAGCGACTGGAGGGTCTGGAAATGACCGCCGAGCCCAACGCGCTGGTGCTGGGCAGCCTGATTCGGAATCATGCGCTCATCGATCGCGGGCATGACGAGTTCCGGCTGGCCATTGCCGATGAGACGGGCCAGGCCCGGATCGACGACATCCTGTCATCGGGACATTTGCAGGCGCTGCAGATTGCCATCGAGGAGTCCGACGGTCACCGGGAGCGGGTTGACAGCGCAGTGCTGGCGCTGCGCGAGGAAATCGACAAGCTGACGGCGACGACTGGCGCCCAGGAAGAACTGCGCCATGCACGCAGCGAGATCGAGCAGCAGGATGCAGGCAATTCGACCGCCAGGGTCGCCGAGGCCGTCCGGACACGCGAGCAGGCCCGACGGGGCCCCGACAGTCTTGATACCGGCGATTTTACACTCGCCCCCAATGGGGTAAGGGTCAAGATCGACGAAATTCGCGAGTTCGAGGCCATTTGCGATGGAGGATCACCGGGGACCGGTCAATGAGTGACGCGGTCGAACTGGCCGCCTCCCGGCGCGGAGGCCGGCATAACCGGTTCGGCCATCCTGGCCGGATTGTCCACGATTCGGCATTTTCTGCGGTTGGCAGGGGTTGGATTCCTGTCAATCGACCCCAAATTACACGCGCGTGACATGTGTCGGCAGCTGCAATTCCCGCTGCCGGCCTGTTGCCGACGGCCAGTGCGGCCTGGCCAATGCGGGTGCATGAAGGTGTAATGGCACTGCCACGCGGTCACCAACTGAGGACTGAGCAATGACAGCAACCGTCGAAGCCAGAAAATCCCACGACCAGGGTGACTCCTCCAGCCCGCTGCATGACGTAACCCGGACCGCGGTCAAGAAGATGATCACCGAGGCCCGCGAGCGCGGCTATGTCACCTACGACGTCTTGAACCAGGTGCTGCCTCCGGAGACCGTTCCATCCGAGCAGATCGAGAACGTGATGGCGGCGCTTTCCGAAATGGGCATCAACGTCATCGAGGGCGAGGAAGAAACGGAGGGTGAGAACCAGCCGGCTCAGGAGGTGGTCGAGGTATCCGGCCCCAGGGATGTGGCGGTGGCAGCACAGGCGCCGGAGGTACTGGACCGGACCGATGATCCTGTCCGCATGTATTTGCGTGAAATGGGCTCGGTCGAACTGCTCTCGCGTGAGGGCGAGATCGCCATTGCCAAACGCATCGAGGCCGGCCGGAAGACCATGATCAGCGGTTTGGGCGAAAGCCCCCTGACCTTTCAGGCAATAACCGTTTGGCATGAGGAATTGCTGAACGAGCAGATCTACCTTCGGGATGTCATCGATCTCGAGGAAACCTACAAGGCCAGTACGGAACTTCCCAAGAGCGAGGTCGACGACAAGGATGGCGATGCCGATGACATCAACGGCGATGAGCCCGATGGCAATGAACAGATCAGCCTGTCGGTCTCGGCAATGGAGAGCGAGTTGCGCGACCGACTCCTGGAGAACCTCGATGAAATCGCCGGGCGCTACACCAAGCTGGAGGCGTTCCAGGCCGACCGGGTAAAGGCGATTACCACGCGCTCACGGCGATTCACCGCGACGAAGGAACGGAAATACCAGGAATTGCGATCTCAGCTGGTCGAGCGGACCAATGATCTGAAGCTGAACAACAACCGTATCGAACAGCTGGTCGAACAGATCTACAAGATCCACGATACCATGTTGTCGATTGACACCCGCATGGTCAAGCTTGCCGATCGAGCCCGCATCAACCGTAGCGATTTCATCGAATCCTGGCGCGGCAACGAGCTGAACCCGAGATGGATCGATGACATCAGGAAGAAGTCCGGCCGGGGCTGGTCCTCGCTGATCGAGAATTCACTGGACGACGTGGAGAATCTCCGCGCCGAAGTGGCCGAGATTGCCGAATACCTGGGATTCGAAATCACCGAGTTCCGCAGGATCGTCAAGCAGATCCAGAAGGGCGAGCACGAGGCGCGCGGTGCCAAGAAGGAGATGGTCGAGGCCAATCTCCGGCTGGTGATCTCGATTGCCAAGAAATACACCAACCGCGGCCTGCAGTTTCTCGACCTCATCCAGGAGGGCAATATCGGCCTGATGAAGGCCGTCGACAAGTTCGAATACCGGCGTGGCTACAAGTTCTCGACCTATGCCACTTGGTGGATCCGCCAGGCCATCACCCGGTCGATTGCCGACCAGGCCAGGACCATCCGGATCCCCGTCCACATGATCGAGACCATCAACAAGCTGACCCGGACCAGCCGCCAGATGCTGCATGAGATTGGTCGCGAGCCCACGCCCGAGGAACTGGCCCGCAAGCTGCAGATGCCGCTCGAGAAGGTTCGCAAGGTGCTGAAGATCGCCAAGGAACCGATCAGCCTCGAGACGCCGGTCGGCGACGAGGAGGACAGCCAGCTTGGCGATTTTATCGAGGACAAGAATGCCATCCTGCCGCTCGACAGCGCCATCCAGGGCAATCTGAAGGAAACCACCTCCCGGGCACTGGCCGCTCTCACGCCGAGGGAAGAACGGGTGTTGCGCATGCGGTTCGGGATCGGGATGAACACCGATCACACCCTCGAAGAGGTCGGCAAGCAGTTCAAGGTCACCCGCGAGCGCATCCGCCAGATCGAGGCGAAGGCACTGCGCAAACTCAAGCATCCGAGCCGCAGCCGCCGCCTCAGACAGCTGTTCGAACTATAGGCCGCCGCCTTCCGCCAGGAACCCTGCTGGCCGGCTGACCTTGCCCTTTCTTCGGGCTGTTTGGTGGTGCTGGCCGGATTGTCGTTGATTACCTCCCGCTGTGTCAGTTATCTTGTCACTCTCAACAACTTGTATGAGTGAGACAGATGCGTTGCCCTTTTTGTGGAAGCACTGATACCCAGGTCAAGGATTCACGCCCGGCCGAGGATCATGCAGCCATTCGCCGGAGACGACTGTGTTCGTCCTGCTCAGGCAGGTTTACCAGCTACGAGCGCGTGCAACTGCGTGATCTCGTGGTCAGGAAATCCACCGGCAGGCGCGAAGATTTCGACCGGGACAAGCTTGAGCGATCGGTCAAGATTGCCTTGCGCAAGCGGCCAATCGAGGCCGAGCGGGTTACCAGGATGATCTCCGGGATCGTCAGGCGACTCGAGACCATGAGCGAGTCCGACATACCGTCGGCCAGGATCGGCGAGATCGTCATGGAGGCGCTGGCACGCATCGACACCGTAGCATTTGTCCGGTTTGCAAGTGTCTACAAGAACTTCCAGGAAGCGGACGATTTCGAGTCCTTCGTCATGCAGCTGAGGCCGCAGGCAGACGATACCGATTGACCGATGCCCGGGGAGCGGCATGACCGGCGGTGGATGCAGCTTGCCCTGGCCCATGGGCAGCGGGGGCTGGGTCGGACATGGCCAAATCCGTCGGTGGCCTGCCTCATTGTCGACAACCATCGATTGCTTGCCCGGGGACGCACCGGCAATGGCGGACGTCCGCATGCCGAGACAGTCGCCCTCGCCGGCGCTGGCCCGGGAGCCACCGGCAGCACCGCCTATGTGACGCTGGAGCCCTGCTCCCATGACGGAGAAACACCACCCTGCACCGATGCGCTGATTGTCGCCGGCATCGGCAGGGTCGTGACGGCGGTGGCCGATCCCGATCACAGGGTATCGGGCTCGGGCATCAGGCAACTCGAGAGTGCTGGCATCAGCGTCGCAAGCGGCTGTGAATCCGAAGCGGCGACCCGATCGCATCTGGGGTTCCTGCTCAGGGCGACCGCCGGCAGGCCACTCGTCACGTTGAAGCTCGCCAGTTCCATCGACGGTCGCGTGGCCACCCGGACCAGAGACAGCAGGTGGATATCCGGCGAACGGTCACGGCGTGTCGTACATACGATGCGGGCACGGCATGATGCAGTCATGGTTGGCAGCGGTACCGCCCGGGCCGACAACCCCAATCTCCTGCCTCGCCATGCCGGGGTCGAGCACATGCCAATCCGTATCATCATCGATACCGATCTGTCGACGCCTGCCGATTGCGAACTGGGACGGACCGCCCGGACCGGACCGGTCTGGATCTGCCACGGGCCCGGTGCCGCCGACAAGAAGCGCCGCCGCTGGCAGGCTCGCGGTGCCGAGTTGATCGAGTGCGAGGGCTCCCCCGCTGGCCTTGACCTGGCCCAGGTCATGTCGAGGCTGGCCGGGAGGGGTCTGACTCGAATCCTCTGCGAAGGAGGCCCGGGGTTGGCGACATCGCTGGTCCGGAATGGCCTGGTGGATTATCTGGCTGGATTTACTGCCGGCATTGCCATCGGGGCGGATGGCCGGGCCATGCTTGGCCCGCTCGACGTCTTCGGCGTCCGGGACGGGCCGGAATTCCTGCTCCACCACCTGCAGCAGACCGGCGGCGACACCCTGGCGATCTGGGCCAGGCCAATCCATTCCTACGGCCTCGCCTGATCGGCAACGGCCGGCGGTGGGCTGGCAGGGACCGCATCGGGCCGTCGGCGATCACCGGCAATCGTCAATATCGCTGACGAATCGTTCTGGTCGGATGGCGGTGGTTCGGGGAGAGTAGCCGGTGGCAAGGCTATTGTTGTCTTTCAGGCAGGGTAGTAATCAGGCGCGCGACAACAAGGCAGGACCTACCCGATGTTTACTGGAATCGTGACCGACATCGGCAGTATCCGCGAGATCAGTGGCGATCATGATCGCGTGGTCGTCATCGAGGCGCGGCGTGCTCTCGAGGGGCTGGAGCCGGGTGATTCGGTTGCCTGCAGCGGCGTCTGCCTGACCGCCGTCAGCGGCGCATCCGGCACCGGCAACCGGTTCGAGGCCAGGATCTCGGCGGAGACCCTGTCCAAGACCAATTTGCGGTTCTGGACGGTCGGACAGGAGATCAACCTGGAGCGGCCACTGAAGGTGGGTGACGAGCTTGGTGGTCATATTGTCGCCGGACATGTCGACGACGTGGCGCAGGCGGTTGGGGTGACCGAGGACGGAAGCAGCAGGAGGCTGCGATTGCGGGTGCCGGAGAGGCTTGCCGGGTTCATTGCCCCGAAGGGGTCGGTCGCACTCGACGGCGTGTCGCTGACGGTCAATGACGTCGACGGGAGGGAATTCGACGTCAATCTGATACCCTTTACCCTTTCGGCCACCACCCTGTCGGATGTCCAGACCGGAACATGGCTGAATATCGAGGTCGATATCCTGGCACGATACGTGGCACGGCTGAACATGGAGCGAAGCTAGATGGCGGCAGATCACTGTCACGATGCGATCTCTTCCATCGAGGAGATCATCGAGGATGCCCGCAACGGACGCATGTTCGTCCTGGTGGACCATGAAGACCGTGAAAACGAGGGCGATCTGGTCATCCCGGCGCAGATGGCGACTCCGGACGCGATCAATTTCATGGCAAAACACTGCCGAGGCCTGATCTGCCTGGCCCTGACCGAGGAGCGAGTCGGGGCGTTGGGCCTGAACCTGATGACGGCGAGAAATTCGTCGCGTCACGAAACCGCGTTCACCACCTCGATCGAGGCGCGCGAAGGGGTGACCACCGGCATCTCGGTCCATGATCGGGCCCACACGGTGCTGGTTGCCATAAACCCGGACTCCACCGCCGAGGATGTGGCGACTCCCGGGCACATCTTTCCCCTGCAATCCCGCAATGGCGGCGTCCTGGTCAGGGCCGGACATACCGAGGCCGGTGTCGACATTTCCCGCCTTGCCGGCCTCAACCCGTCCGCGGTCATCTGTGAAATCCTGAAGGAAGACGGCACCATGGCCCGGCTTCCCGATCTCGTTGCGTTTGCGCAACTGCACGGGATCAAGGTCGGAACCATATCCGACCTGATCGCCTACCGGTTGCAGAACGACAATCTGGTCAACCAGATGGCAGTGCGCTCGGTCACCTCCGAATTTGGTGGCGAATGGCTGTTGAGGATTTTTGCCGATGAAACCCAGGGTGGTGAGCATATCGTCCTGACCAAGGGCGATGTTGCCGATGGCCAGCCGGTTCTTGTCAGGATGCACGCATTCGACCCATTGATCGATCTCCTGGGGCTGGAAAAAGGCAAGTCCCGGGAGCTGACCTCGGCAATGCAGGCCATTGCCGAGGAGGGCCGCGGTGTCGTGGTGCTGCTGCGCAGCGAGCGACTGCGGGCCAGCCGCTCTGGGCAGGTCTCTCCGCAAGCCTTGCGGCAATACGGCCTCGGCGCGCAAATTCTCGGCTCGCTCGGCGTCAAGAGAATGATCCTCCTGTCCAATTCCCATCAGCGAAAGATCGTCGGTCTTGAAGGATATGGCCTGGCCGTAGACGGCATTCGGCCTATCGAGACGGGGGGCTGACCGGTGGCACAAACCAGCGGCAAGGACAGCCTTGCCCTTCCGGAATTCCCGACCCCTCCCCGGCTGCTCATTGTCACTGCCCCCTATGTCAGGGATGTGACCGATCGCCTGGTCGACGGGGCGGTGCGGATGAGCGAGGCTGCCGGCGTAATTCACGAGGAGATTGTCGTTCCCGGCGCGCTGGAAATTTCCCCGGCAATCAACCTGGCGTCGAAATCCGGCAGGTTCGACGGCTACGTGGCGCTCGGATGCATCATGCGGGGAGAGACCACCCATTACGACACCGTCTGCAGCGAGAGTGCCCGCGGCCTGACATTGCTCGGACTTTCCGGCCTGTGCATCGGCAACGGGATCCTTACCGTCGAGACCATGGAGCAGGCGCTGTTCCGGGCCGATCGCCTTGAACAGGACAAGGGCGGCGATGCGGCGGCGGCGGCGCTGCACCTCGTTGCCCTGTCGCAGCGGTTCGGATCATCTCCCGGCAAGGTCGGGTTTCGCCTGAACGACCCGGCCGCGGATGAACAGGCTTCCGGGGATGAAGACCGGGGCCGATGACCGGAAAACGACATTGCCGTGACCGGCATCTCGCCCGCCGTGTTGCCAGGCTGCGCTCGGTGCAGGCGCTATTCCAGATGGAGGCGTCCGGAGCAGACATCAACCAGGTGACCGAGGAGTTCGAGAATTTCAGCCTGTCGGACTCCGACGAGGCCGACATGGTCGGCCAGGGTGACATGCAGTTCTTCCACATGCTGGTCAACGGTGCGGTCAGCAACCAGCGAGTGATCGACCAGGTCACTGACGAGGCGCTGATCGAAGGCTGGCCGCTCGGCCGGATCGACCCGACATTGCGGGCCCTGTTCCGCTCCGCATGTGCCGAACTGCTCAGCAATTCCGTTCCGCCACGGGTGACCATCACCGAATTTGTCGAGATCGCCGATGCATTCTTCCCCGAAGGGAAGACGACCAGATTCGCCAATGGCGTGCTGGACAGCATCGCCAGGCAACTCCGGCCGGAAAAATTCGACTGACCGGACCGGTCGCCAGCCGCCTGCCGGATGGCGGCCGGTCGGTCGCTCCAGCCCCACCTCCCCTGCTCCGACCGGGCTGACAACGGGGTGCACCGGCGCGGGACGGTCTCCGGTGGCCAGCAGGCCGGGATCGAAACCACGTGCAATTCCGGCCGGTTGGTGTATGTCGGCACCAATGGTTTGATTGCAGCGTGCGGCGATGATCATCGTTTCGCTTTTCTCCCTTCTTGCGTCCGTCTTGCTGATCCAGCTGAGTTCCGGCGGGCTTGGGCCCATGGACGTTCTCTCCGGCGTGAAGATCGGCTTCTCCACCGAGCAGATCGGCCTGATGGGCTCAGCGCATTTCGTGGGTTTCTTCATCGGCTGCTGGTGGTCGCCGAGACTGATCGGGGCAATCGGCCATTCACGGGCATTCGCGGTATTCGCGGCAGCAGGAACGATCGGCACGCTGACCCACATGATCTGGGTAAACCCCTATGCCTGGTCGGCAATGCGGATCCTGTCGGGCATGTGTGTCGCCGGATGTTTCACCGTCATTGAGGCATGGCTGCAGGCCAAGGTCACCAATTCGACCCGCGGGCGGGTATTGGGAGTCTACCGGGTGGTCGACCTGGTTGGCGGGCTGTGCAGCCAGATGGTCATCGCGGTGCTGGAGCCAGCCGCCTACCTAACCTACAACATCCTGGCCATATTCTGCTGCGCCTCGCTGTTGCCGCTGGCGCTGACCAGGGTCCAGCAACCGGCCACCCCGGCCAGGCTCCGGCTGCGACCGGGTCTGGCCTACGGGATATCGCCAATGGCGACCTTCGGTGTCATTGTCGCTGGCATCACGGCCGCCGGATTTCGCATGGTCGGTCCGGTCTACGGCAACGAAGTCGGCCTGCCGCCGCATCAGCTGGCCTTTTTCCTGGCATCCTTCATCCTTGGCGGGGCCATTGCCCAGTATCCGGCCGGCTGGCTGGCTGACCGGTTTGACCGTCGCAAGGTCATGATCGGATTTTCATTCGCGGCGATCCTGTCATGCGGATTCTCCGTCCTTTCGGCCGGTTATGGTCCGAATTCGGCATTTCTGGCCGCCATCATCCTCGGCATGACGACGTTTCCGGTGTATTCACTGGCCGCGGCCCATGCCAATGACTTTGTCGATCCAAGCCAGGTGGTCGAACTCAGCTCGTCACTGCTGTTTCATTATGCCCTCGGTGCCATCGGCAGTCCGCTGATCATTTCACTGGCCGTCAGCAATGCCGGGCCATTGTCCCTGTTCGTGATCATCGCCGTCGGGCACGTGGCGCTGTGCGGGTTTGCGCTGTTCCGGATGACAATTCGTCCCTCGGCCGAACGGCAGACAGCCTACGTCTACATGCCACGGACCAGCTTCCTCTTTGCCAGGCTATTGAAGCGCAAGGGCAACGGCTCCTAGGAGCCTGTCGGATTTGTCAATGAATTTGCATTGATTTCCTGGTCTTTTCCACAAGATATGGTAGTGTAGGGCATTGAATGCACAGCCCGGGGGATGATGTTGTGTCGATCAGGTTCAGGAAGGCCAGACGTGACGAGGTCTGGCTCCTTCCACCCTCGATAGAGGACTGGCTGCCAGAGGGTCACCTGGCCCGGTTCATCGCCCTGATCGTCGAGACCCTTGACCTGGACAGGATCACCGGTGTCTACCGGCATGGCGGCAAACCGGCCTATTGCCCGGTGATGATGACCGCGCTCCTGTTCTACGGTTATGCCACCGGCACGCATTCGAGCCGCAAGCTGGAAGCGGCAACGCATGATTCCGTTGCGGTCCGCTTCGTCACCGGCAATCTGCATGAGGGCCGTGACACCATTGCCCGGTTTCGCAAGCGCCACCTGACGGCACTGCAGGAGGTGTTCTTCCAGGTACTGGCGATTGCCCGGCTCGCCGGTGTGCTGAAGCTCGGCCATGTGAGCCTCGATGGCACCAAGGTGAAGCGGCACCGGGCGATGAGCTTCGGACACATGCAGCGCATCGAGGCGCAGCTGAAGGAAGAGGTCGCCCGGCTGCTGGAGATGGCCGAGGCCGCCGATACCGAGGAATGCCATCTCGACATCTCCGAGGAGCTGGGGCGCCGGGAAGATCGCCTGGCCAAGATCGCCGAGGCCAGGGCAGAGATCGAGGCCAGGGCTGCTGCCCGCCATGTCGCCGATGAGGCGGCATACGAGGAGAAGATGCAGGAGCGGGGCCGCAAGGAGAAGGAACGGGGCCGCAAGCTCGGCGGCAGGCCACCGAAGCCGCCGGTGCCGGGAGCGCGCCCGAAGGACCAGATCAGCTTCACCGATCCGGATTCGCGGATCATGCCGTCATCCGGGGGCTTCGAGCAGGCCTACAACGCACAGGCATCGGTGGATCACGAGAGTCACCTTATTGCCCATGCCCATGTCAGCCAGAGCCCCAATGATGTCGGCGAGCTGGCACCGGCGCTTGCAGCACTCGAGGATGCCGCCGGGGATATCGGCCAGCCAGCCGGCATCGTTGCCGATACCGGGTACCATAGCCGCGCCAATGTCGAGCTGTGCGAGGAGCACGGCATCGAGCCGCTGATTGCCTCCGGCCGGCAGCATCATAACCGGCCACTCCAGGAGAAGCTGGACGTGCCGCCGGAGCCTCCTGCCGATGCCGATGCGCTCGCGAGGATGAAGCACCGCATGGGCTCTGCCGAAGGGATGCAAATCTATGCAAAACGCAAGGCAACCGCCCTGCCGGTCTTCGGCATCATCAAGAGGGTCATGGGCTTTGACCGGTTCTCCCTGCGCGGTATCGAGGCCGTGCGCGGCGAGTGGAGCCTTGCGTGCACGTCATGGAACCTCAAGCGGATGCACAGGCTGTTGTCGGGAGGCGCAGCCGGGGCCTGAGAGGTGGAGGAGCATGGCTTGAGAGCGGGAATTGGGCCGATCTGGGCCGGACATGAGGCCCGGATGGGCAAGATTGTCGGCAAGACCGGCTGGCGAGGCGGATTCGAGTACCGGTCACCGGCAAAATTCGATCCGGAGCCGATGTTCAGGCATTCAGACGCCACGGACACCGTTTCACGTGCCTGTATTTCGACAGGCTCCTAGGAATTTGGATGGAGTGGGTGCCTGATGTCACCCCTTCAAGCGTAACGCAGGCATAAAGAGAACAGTCTCCTGCTTCTCCATTTCCGCTTCCATAATATACTGCCGTCCCGACGACCCAAGAAAAGCGGGCCGTCTGCAACTGCGAGTTGAACGACGCCGCTATCGACTGCAATATTGTGAAATCCCGTGCCCCGGGTGCATACCTGAGGCAGAGGCGATCCCGGGGCTTACGAGGCGTACATGACCAATCCTACTCCAAATGTCAAGGGTTTTGAATTGAGTAGCGAGATCCTTGATGAAATCGAGGTCTCACTCTCGCCAGAACGGCTTGAAACATATCTTGACGAAGTTGGCGGCGACAGAATCAAGGCAGTCAGGCTCTACACCTGGAACACGGCCATCAGCGCCGCCTTCTATGGCCCGCTGCAGGCCTTGGAGGTCGCACTTCGAAATGCAATGAATCATGAACTGGCGCGCGTGTATGGACAGGCTTGGTACGATAACCAGAAGGCTGGCCTCGACGACAACTGTCTCTCACAGATAAAGAGAGAAAAAGAATATCTTAGGAAGAACAATTTCCCTGCCAATCCACCCCAGATGATCGCTTCATTGTCCTTTGGCTTCTGGGTCTCCCTATTGGGGCGGGGGAGTCTCATCGCCAATACAAAAGCAAATTATGAAATGACGCTTTGGCGACCTGCTCTCCGACCGGCATTCCCGCACACCAAAAGACTTACACGAGCCCATATCCACGAGCGGCTGAAATTCCTTAAAACTCTCAGAAACCGGATTGCACATCACGAACCCATCTTTCGTCGGCAACTTGAGAAAGACTATGAGGATATCTTGGAGATCACTTCATGGATCGTTCCGCACAAGCGCAATTGGATCGAGGTCCACAGCAGAGTTCCCGAAATCCTTGCTGAACCGCAAGACTCCACGATTCTCAAGTTCTGATCAACTTCAACGAATTGTTGGCGTCGCGGATCTGGCAAGCTTTAGGTCCGGTCAATTGCCTTATCCTCGCAGTATTCTGGTCATGCAGAACAGTGGACTGACCATTCCCGTGTAAACTGTCGGATTATGTGGCCTTTCTTGGGGGATTTCCGGGAATGTCCCGACCGATGTTGAATCTCCGGAATTGAATTTGCCCGGTTGCTGACGAGCACGGGGCAACGGCTCCTAGCGCCGGATGGCTTCATGAGGTAATGCTGCCGCTGCAACGGGCTGGATATCGCATGGCCAGGGTTCTGATCACATCGGCAATTCCCTATATCAACGGGATCAAGCATCTGGGCAATCTCGTCGGCAGCCAGCTGCCTGCGGACCTCTATGCCCGCTACATGCGCCTCAGGAAACACGACGTCATGTTCATCTGTGCCACCGATGAGCACGGCACCCCGGCAGAGATTGCCGCCCAGAATGCCGGCGTTGCCGTCCGGGAATATTGCGATTCGATGTACCAGGTGCAAAAACGCCTCGGTGAGGGCTTTCGGCTGTCATTTGATCATTTCGGACGATCATCGAGCAGCCGCAACCATGCGCTGACCCAACATTTTGCCGGCAGGCTTGCCGATAACGGCTTCATCCGGGAGGTCCGGGAGGAACAGCTGTTCTCGGTCTCCGATGACCGGTTCCTGCCCGATCGCTATGTCCGCGGCACCTGCCCCGATTGCGGATACGAACGGGCCAGGGGCGATCAATGCGAGAACTGCACCAAGCAGCTCGACCCGAAGGACCTCATTGATCCGCGCTCGGAGATCTCGGGCTCGACCGATTTGGAAATGCGCCAGACCACCCATCTCTACCTGAAGCAATCCGAGTTCCGCGGGCGGTTGGAGAGCTGGATCGGTTCGAGGGAAGGCTGGCCCAGGCTGACCACGTCGATCGCCAGGAAATGGTTGCGGGATGGTGACGGGCTGCAGGACCGGGGCATCACCCGGGATTTGGACTGGGGAATACCCGTCAAGCGCGGGGCCGAGGATTGGAAGGGCATGGAAGGCAAGGTCTTCTACGTCTGGTTTGACGCGCCCATCGAATACATCGCCGCCACCGCCGAATGGGCCGATGCCACAGGCGGCGACGAATCAAGCTGGCAGAGATGGTGGCGGGAGGATCTCGGCGCCGACGATGTTCGCTACGTGCAGTTCATGGGCAAGGACAATGTCCCGTTCCACACCCTGTCCTTCCCGGTCACCATCATGGGCTCCGGCGAGCCCTGGAAACTGGTGGATTTCATCAAGTCGTTCAATTTCCTGAATTACGATGGCGGACAGTTTTCGACCAGCCAGGGTCGCGGCGTGTTCATGGACCAGGCCCTCGACCTCTTGCCGCCCGATTACTGGCGGTGGTGGCTGCTCTCGCATGCCCCGGAATATTCCGACAGCGAATTCACCTGGGAGAATTTCGTGTCATCGGTGAACAAGGATTTGGCCGATGTCTTGGGCAATTTTGTCCGCCGGACCACCAAGTTCTGTTCGGCCCGCTTTGGTGATGCCATCCCGGAAGGCGGCGAGTGGTCGGACTCCCAGCATGAATTTGCCGCCGGCCTGGCCCGATCCATCGACGAATATTCCACCTGGATGGAGGAGATCGAAATCCGCAAATCCGCCCGGCAACTGCGGGAGATCTGGGCCGCCGGCAACCAGTATCTTCAGACCGCGGCACCCTGGACCGAAATCAAGACCAACCGGCAGCAGGCGGCGACTGATATTGCCCTCTGTCTCAACCTGATCAGGATTGTCGCCGTCATCTCCTCGCCATTCGTACCGGATTTTTCCCGCTCGATCATGGCGTCGCTGAAGACGGATGACTGGTCATGGCCAGGCGACATCCAGGCGGCGCTCTCGACACTGCCGCCGGGCCACGCCTTCGACATCCCCGATTTGCTGTTCCGCAAGATTTCCGACGAGGAATGTACAATATGGCAGGAGCAGTTCTCCGGCCAGGCCAGCGGAAACGGCTGAGTCCACTCGTCCCCGGACATCCCTGGCAGCGAGACCCGGCCTGCCGGTCACATGCACCTTCCGGGCGCCGGCTACCTGACCAGGAACAGCGAGATTTCGGGGAAAAACAGCAGCAGCGCCAGCACGGCCAATTGCAGGCAGATGAAGGGCCCGAATGACCGGTAGATGGTGATCAGGTCGATCTCCGGCGGGGTGACGCTCTTCAGGTAGAAGGCCGCCGAGCCGAATGGCGGTGTCAGGAATGCCACCTGCATGTTGACACTGAACAGGATTCCGAACCAGACGGGATCATAGCCCAGCTTGATCACGATCGGCATGAAGACCGGCATGGTCAGCAGCACGATGCCAATCCAGTCCATGAACATGCCGAGGATCAGGAATATCAGCATCATGATCAGGATCAGGCCGATGGGCGCAATGTCGAGATTGAGCATCAGATCGGCAACATAGGCGTTGCCTCCTGACAGGCTGTAGGCGCCGGCCAGCACCGTGGCGCCAAAGGTCACCCAGAGAATTGTGCCGACCGACCTGAAGGTCTGCTCGAGCCCCTCGAACAGCATCACCAGGTTGAATTCCCGGCGAATGACGATCAGCAGTAATGTGGCCACCACCCCCATCGCTGCAGCCTCGGTGATCCCGGTCACGCCGCCATAGATTGATCCGAGAACCAGGTCGACGACGATCAGCGGCGGCAGCAACCCCCTGGCAATCGGGTGCCGTTCATCATTGCGCAGCAGGAATACCAGGACCAGGCCGACCGATGCCGAGGAAAATATGAAACTGGCCACCTGTTCGGTGCCGCCAGCCCCGAATTGCCTTGCCAGCAGCGTAACCACCAGGCCGACAGCCACCGGGGCCAGGTTGTAGGCCAGTTCCGACAGGCGGCCGGCCCGGTCCAGGACAATTCCGGTAATGTCGCCAACCTCCGGCATTGGCGCCAGCGACGGGTCCAGCCGGGTCCTGACAACGATATACCCGACATAGGAAGCCGCCAGCATGAAACCGGGGATGAAGGCGGCGGTAAACAATGCGGTAATCGAGGTCTCGGTGATGAGGCCGAAGATGATGAGGACGACCGAGGGCGGGATCATCGTGCCAAGCGACCCGCCGGCACAGATGGTGCCGATGGCCAGGTTCTTGTTGTAGCCGAGGCGAAGCATCTGCGGCAGGGCAACCAGGCCCAGCAACACGATCTCGCCACCGATTATGCCCGACATCGCCGCCATGATCACTGCCATCACCGTGGTGACGATGGCAACACCGCCCCGCATCTTCCCCAGGGTGATATTCAGGGCGTCGTACATGTCCTTGGCAATTCCACTTCGCTCCAGGAGTGATGCCATGACGATGAACAGCGGTACCGCGATGATGGCATAGGTGATCGACAGATCGTAGACCCGCTGCATGACCAGGCCGAGACCCGGAACGCCGAAATTGCCGAAAATGACAATGGCACCCAACAGCCCGGTGGCGAATCCGAGCGGCACGCCAATGACCAGGAGCACGAAGATTCCGATGAGCAGGAGAAGTGAAAGGGTGCCGACGTCCATCATTCACCCTTGTCGTGGCCGGAATTCCGGCGCAGCAGCCTCGGGCCATCAACCAGCAGGTTGCTGACCGCCTGGATTGCCACGCAAGCGGTTGCGATCAAGACCAGCGGCTTGATGGTGGCAGGGATGGGCGGGTTCCAGAAGGTTCCGAACCGCTCCCAGGTCACCAGCGTGTGCCAGGCGATCTTGTAGCTGGCAAATATCATGAGTGCCGCATAGGCGACGACAACCGCTGCCGATACCACATCGCAGGCCAGTTTCAGCCGCGGTGACAGCAGATCATAGACCGCGGTGATCCGGATATGCGCCCGACGCTGCATGGCATAGACACCGGCCAGCAGGAAGATCACGCTTCCCAGCCACAATGTCATTTCGTTGACCCAGAGAGTCGGGCTGCCGAACAGGTACCTAAGCACGACCTCGTAGAAAGTGATGGCGACGGCCACCGCCGTCAACAACATCGCCAACCGACAGATAAACAGGATGCCCCGATCGAACCAGTTCGGGTTTTCCCGGGGATCGACATAGGTCAACCAGCGCCCGAAGCCGGAAACGATGCCTCCCGAGCGAATTCGCTTCTTGGTCTCGTCATCCACTGGCCGTACTCATTCTCCGGGCAGGATCTACACAAGTTTGCGCCGGGCGATCATCGCCCGGCGCAATCCCTATGGCAACTGCCAATTACTTCAGCAGGCCAAGCTCACCCATGAAGGCCATGTGGCTGTCCACCAACGCTCTCGCTGCCGACGACTTGTCAGCCCATACCGCCCAGCGACCCTGGGCAAATTCACGGAACGTCTTGCGGTCCTCTGTCGACCAGTCATGCAGGGTGACACCCTGTTCCGTCAGGCTCTTGGCGGCACGCCTGTCCTTGATCTCGGTCAGCATCGCCAGGTTGAGGGCAGTCCGGTACAGCGCCACCTCGACGATCCGCTGCAGCTGCTCCGGAAGACCGTTCCAGGCATTCTGGTTGCAGGCCAGCGTTTCGGTCGGCATCGAGTGGAAACCCGGATAGGTGGCATGTTCGGCAATATCAAACAGGCCAAGCGAGACATTGGTGTTGAGCGTCGACGCATCAGCACCATCCACGATGCCGGTGCGAAGCGCCGTCGGCACTTCGCCGAAATCCATCACCACCGGCTTGGCGCCGAAGGATTCGAAAATCTCGGTTTCAAGCCCGGGCGGGGAGCGGAACTTCCAGTTCTCCAGATCAGCGAAACCGGCAAGCGACCTGGTCGAGGAAAGCGATTCATGTCCCTGCAGCCACAGCCCGACGAGGTGGACACCAAGCGGGTCGTAGAGTTCACCCTGCACGATGTCCCGTCCGCCGCCATGATGGAACCATGACAGGAACTGGTACGGGGTGTCATATCCGCCCATGATGTCGCCGGCGAACTGGAAGCCCGGATCCTTGCCGACATTTCCGGAAGCACCGGTCATGTCGCAGTCAAGAATGCCCTGCGATACCGCGCCGAGCGTTTCGTTCTGGGCAACCACTTCCGAATTGTAGTGCATCTGGATCTCGAGCTGCCCGCCCGACATCGTCTGCACGTCGTCAATGAACTGTGCGATCAGTTCGCCAGGTGTCGAGTTTGCCGAAAAGTGGGTCTGGATTCGCAGCTTGTAGTCGGCAGCGAAGATTGGCGTTGCAGCCAGCATTGCAGTGACCGCCACCCCGGCAAGTCGTCTTGTTTTGGTACCCATGAGGTCCTCCATCGATTTTGGTCAGTCGGGCCGAATGGCCAGCCCGATCGCCGCAAACAGTAATTCTGCACCGCAACCTGTTCAACAATTCGGATTGGCACTCGGTCACCGGCGCCGTGCCGTTACCCCGGGTTTGGATAGAAACTATCCGGCCCCGCCAGCCTGGCGCCGGATGCTGGTGCGACAGGGCGGATGACCGGCTCAAACATTCTCCGATACATGAATCAGGAACGGGACCGGCGACAGGCCTGGCCGGGCATCGGCAGGCCGTTCATCCAGCATGGCATTGATGGCCGCCCTCGCGATAGCCTCCCCGGGGGATTCGATGACCATGTCGATTGTCCCCTCGATCAGCGCCTCCCTGCTGAACTCGTCACGTTCATGGCAGATGACGGCGAAATCAGGTCCGGCAGCGTTGTCATGCAGCGCTAGGATCAACCCGGCCACCCCGCCGCCGATCATGTAGATGCCGTTCAGATCTGCCGTCGAGGATATCAGTTCGCAGGCCGCCTCGTAGGCACCCTCGCTACTATCCAGATAGGCCATGGACTGGACAATCTCGTGTAACGGCGCGTGTTCCCGCATGTAGCTGCGAAACCCCCCTTCCCGCTCCTCGTGCGAGGTGTACCGGTGGCTGCCGGTCAGCACCCCGATCCTGCCCCCGGGTGCGGCGCATCGAGCCATGCACCATGCTGCGGTCCTGCCGGCCCTCCTGCCGTCAATACCGATCACCCCCTCGATTTCCGGGCAGGACAAGCCACTCAGCAAGGCCCAGACCGGAATGCCGCGATTCCTGATCCCGGCAACCTCGTCCCATACATGCGGATGGTCCAGCGCCACCACGGCCATCACCTGCACGCTTTCTGCCATCTGCCGCATTGCCGACGAAATTGCCCGCGGCGACAATTCGTCGACGAAATCGAACTCGCAATTCGCATGGCAATCCGTTCGTGACCGGGCCGCGGTCTCGATTTCGCCAGCCAGCCCGGTATAGAACTTCTTGCTCTGCTTCTGCAGTATGAAGCCAAGTCGCCGTTCGGGCACCAATTCCCTGGTTCGGCGCTTCAAGAGCGGAGACGCATAGAATCCCATTTCCCTCGCCGCCGCATACACGATGTCGGCAGTTGCCGGCTTGACCGGACGGCGCTTGTTCAACACCCGGTCCACGGTAGCAACGCTGACGCCGGCCCGTCGGGCAACGTCGGAAATCCTCACCCGTCCGACCACGCCGCCTCATCCCCATTTTGCAATTTGGATAGTTTCTATCCACAAATCGCCCACGCTGGATAGAAATGCAACAAAATTTTCCCAGTTGCATTGATTCGCTACCAATTGGGGTAAATGGTGAATTTCAGGCGCAATTGGGAATGGGTGTCATGAAGGAAATTCCGGGTGGCCGCGATTACAGCCTGACCGGCAATTCGGATGCGGCGAGCTATCGCCTGGAGGATTGGTACGTGTGCCCGGTTCCACGCAAGCGGCTGAAGGCGTTGATGCAACGATCCGATGCGCGGGCGCTGACGGATTTTTCGCTGTTTGCGACCGCGCTGGCTGGTCTCGCGGGTCTGGCCTGGTTCAGCCTCGGAACATGGTGGGCCGTGCCGACATTTCTTGCCTATGGGATCCTCTACGCGTCAGGCGCCGAATCGAGGTTCCACGAATGCCTGCACGGAACACCCTTCAGGACGCGCTGGGTCAATGAGGCCTTCCTCGTCATCCTCGGATTCATGTCGCTGAAGAACCCCTTCCAGTGGCGATGGAGCCATTCGAGACATCATACCGACACCATCATCGTCGGCCGCGATCCGGAAATCGCCTATCCAAGACCGCCCGATGTCAAGGGGATGCTCCTCAATATCCTCCACCTCAGGGCCGGAACCAATGAATTGCTGCGATCGTTTCGCCAGGGCCTTGGTGGACTCTCCGATGACGAGATCGACTACATTCCGGAAGGCCAGCGGCGTCTCGTCATCAGGCATTCCAGGTTCATCATCGGGTTCCTGGTCGCAATCGTCGCCTGGTGCATTGCCGTCCAGAGCATCACCCCCCTGCTGTTCTTCGGGCTGCCGACATTCTACGGCTCCTGGGTCCACTCGATGCTGTCGGCCATGCAGCATGCCGGCCTGGCCGAGGACATGCCGGATCACCGGTTTAGCACCCGGACCGTCTATCTCAACCCGGTGCTGCGGTTCATCTATGCCAACATGAACTACCATATCGAGCATCACATGTTTCCGACGGTTCCGTTCTATTCTCTGCCGGCCCTGCACCGGGAGATCAGGCATGACTGCCCTGCCCCCTATTCCGGTGTCGTCGAGGCCTACTTGGAGATGATCCCGGCCCTGAAGCGGCAACTGCGCGACCCCCGCCATTTTGTACGGCGCAAACTTCCGGAATCCGCCACCCCGCCAAGACCCCATGTCGTGGCCTGGGACCGCGCCTACTCCGCCGCCTGACCGGGGACAATACGGGCATCACCGACGATGCTCGCCAGGTAAATTCACGGCAACGCATGCGGGGAGTTGATCGCGTCAGACCTCCGGCCTGCCGGGGCCGCAAGTCAAGACAATTCCGGTCAATATCGACAGTCGATGCCTGCCGTTTCCGGATGCACCCCCGGGGAGAATCATGCGCAGGTCGTCGGTGGATGATGTGGGCAAAACAATTCCCGGAATACCGGAAGCCGGAGATGGCATTCGAACATCAGCCGGTCAGGATTGTGGCTGCGGAGGTGGTGGAGGTGGAGAAGGCGTCCGTGGTGCAGGCCCCTGGTTTCGACGTCTTTGGGATCAGACGGCATAACGCTGCTGCTCTACCTTGAACGCGTCTTCCTGTGCCTGCTGGATAATCTTCTTCCTGGCGACGACGTCAACGTTTGCGGCAACCTGGTTCAGCGCCGCCAACAGTTCGTTCTTCCTCGGTAACGCTTCCTGATCAGTGATGGAGCCGTTTCGTGTCTCGTCCCAGAAAGACCGATACATTGTTTCCAGCGCGGCCAAGTCACGATTCACAACCTTCAGTTGTGCAATCTTCGTGGTGCCGTCCCAAAGCAAGTCAACAATTACAAGGGCGGTAATCGCAACGCCCGACACAGGCGCAAGCCACTCGAATGACTCCACGAGTGATGCTACGGCTCCGAGCCCGGAAAGCGCCAATGCAAATCTGAGCGCAAAGGCTCGCCACTCAAGCCTGCTTTCCTGGGCAGCAAAGTAGTGCCTGGCTCTTGAGACTTCGAGAAGCCCGTCCCACACGGCGTGATATGTTGAGCTCGATACCATCGAGTTCAGCTTACCATGGCAATTTGCACCTTACATTATCAAGATTACTCGCTGGGTATCCATCAAATTGGAGGGCAAGGCGCGCTCCTTCCGCCGGCCAAAATCCATGATTTCGATCTCGGGGGCTGCCAAGCCTTCCTGTCGGAAGCAAGGGCGCCGGGGATACAGCCGCCTACCGGCGATTTCCGGCAGATGGCCGGCACGTCTCGATTCCTGGAAACTGTCCTGGGCCACCACCGGTTCGGCCGCAGGTCGTCATCTTTCAGCTGCCCGAACCCTTCGGCCCGACCATCTTGCGGCGAACATGGACGCCGCCCCTCTCCTTGCGGATGTCGAACCCGCCTGCCTTCTCCACCAGCGTGCTCAAATTCGCGCAACCGTAGCTGCGTGGATCGAAATCCGGATGCACGCCCTGGATGCGTTGCCCGACGCTGCCAAGATTCTCCCACCCGTCGGCATCCGGCTCTCCAATCGCTTCGGCGATGATCTTTCGAGCCTTGTCAGGTGGATCCTTCTTCGGAGCCTCGGCCCTGGCCGGCGCCGCCCCACCCTTCTTCTCCCCTGACTCCGTCTCGACAAGGTTCTCGACATAGATGAAGCGATTGCAGGCCTTGCGGAAGGCTTCGACCGCCTTGCGCTCCCCGAACCCGTACACCTCCAGGCCTTCCTCGCGAAGGCGCTGCGCCAACCGGGTGAAATCACTGTCCGAGCTGACCAGCACAACCCCGTCCAGGGTGCGCTTGTACATCAGGTCCATGGCGTCGATCACCAGCGCGATGTCCGAGGCGTTCTTGCCCTTTGAGTTGCTACGCTGCTGGTGCTGCAGGATCGCCAGCGACTTGATCGCCCCGTCCCAGCCGGACAACCGACTCCCCGAGAAATCGCCATAGATACGCCGAACATTGGCTTCGCCCAGCTTGACGATCTCGTCGAAGATCGCCGGCGCATGTCTCGAACTGGTATTGTCGGCGTCGATCAGGACCGCAAGACTCTTCGTTCCCCGTATTTCCGACATTTGCACTCCCTCCGGGCGTCGCCCTCCCCGGAGCGGCGGCGACATTTCCCTTTTCCGCATCCGGGGTCCTTACGTCCTTTCCAGCCCGGGCACCATGCCGAAGCAGCATCTGGATGCACCCCCGATTTCAATGGTCTTGCCATTCCTGACCACGCGGCCTTCCGTTGAAGGCAGTCTGCCGATCGGTTGTTCCTGACACAGCGTCCCGGCAACAGAATGGCATTTGCGCCGGCGACTGACCAGAGGTTGCCGGGCCACTTGAGGCGCAGGCAGACAAGGAAACGGCGCGCGCTCTTGATGCCACCGGATCCAAAGTGCATGTCCCACTTGATACAGGTCCCGTGTTGTGCACAAGAATCCGCCCCGGGCCGGCAGCCGGTAGAATTGATTCCCGCCGGTTCGGCCCCTATGTTCAGACCATGACGCAACACCCCCGAAAACCGCCTCCCATGAGCCGCGAGCAATACCGGGCCCGGGCGAAGGCCCTGCAGGGCAAGCCGATCAACTGGTTCGAGCCGAAGGCGGTGATCGCCTCGGTCCTGGGCCAGGTCAACGCGCCCTACCGCGATTGGTTGAGCGCCGAGGAGCTGGCACACGCGCTCAGGACCGGTGATTTCGAACTGCCACAGGTCGGCGGGTTCTTCATGGAGATGGATCTTGATGCGCAGCGGATCTTCGCCGCCGAACTCGGCGTGCCGGAGGAGGCGCTGCTCAGGACAGCGAAGGCGTTTGCGGACTATTCCCGCAGGAACGTGCCCCTGCTGGCGACGTGATGGCCGCATCCTGGGAAAGGATGCTGGCCAATGCCTTCATCATCATTGATGAGGTCGAAAGGCAGGGCGGCGACCTGGAAGGGATGACCCTGGGCGGCGGCACCTCGATGATGCTGCAGATCGGCCATCGGAACAGCCGCGACATCGACTTCTTCCTGCCGAACCCCCAGCTTATCGGTTACATTGCCGCAGCGGTGGCGGATATCGAAGCCTGGTTATCCAGCTTCAGCTACCGCGGGGATGGCCGGCTGTTCATCAAGGTGGATTTCGGTGAGGGCGGCCAGATCGATTTCATTGCCGCGCCACCGGTCACCAATCTTGCCCCGCTCGTGCGAACCATCCAGGGACGGGACCTGTTGCTGGACACGGTGCCGGCGATCATTGCCAGCAAGGTCTACTACCGCGGCCACCATCTCTGGGAACGAGACATCTTCGACATCGCGGCGGCCTGCGAGACCGGCCACGGGCCAGAGGTTCGGATGATCCTCGAGGAGATGCCGGAAAAGGCGGCAGCGGCGCTTGACCGGCTGGGCCAGATCCAGTCCGGCCAGTTGGCATCCGTCCTGAGCCGGCAGGATATCCGGCCCGGATTCGAGCATTTGCTGGAGGACGCGCCTGGCATTGTGCGGGAGATCCTCACACTCCCGCCTAGTCCCCCGACCGAACCCGAGCCAGAACCCAAGCCGGCGCAGCCATGGTACCGGCGCCGGAAGCCGCGGGATGATGAACCGTCCCCGGGCATGTGACGAGGTCAGGACTTTCCTGCCCGCGGCTGATCTTGCAAATTCTGGATAAATGGAGTCGCCGGGCGGACAGTTTCGTGAAGCCGGGAGTGCCGAACTTCACTGCCGGGGACAATCCGGGAGACACGGGCGCTTCATGCCGCGGCGTCGGTGCCTGGGCAGCCGCTTCCGGCTTCTGGCTTGGGGTCTGGTCACTTCGGTCCGGTCGGCCCGATGGCTCCCCGTCAACCTGGTCAAGCCCTGCAGGCATCCGGGCGCCGACCAAATCGGGTGAAATTGACGCCACCGGGAAAATGATGAATCTGGATATTGCGTATTCGTGGGCACGCACCGTTCCTGGACGCCAGGAGACCGGATTGCGGGCGATATTCTCGAGAGGGTGAGTGCGATGGACCGGGCCGACATCGTCGACAAGGCGTTTCGCGACCGGCTTGCCGCCGGTGATCTGCCGGCGGGACGTCCTGCCTCGGGGCCGCTCTCGGAAGAGAAGGCGGTGGCGATATTCCGTGCTCAATGCCTGAGTCGCAACCTGGACCGGCGCTCGCGCAAGATGCAGGCGGCCGGCCAGGGCTTCTACACCATCGGCTCTTCGGGGCATGAGGGGATGGCTGCCGTGGCAGCGGCGCTGCGACCGGATGACATGGCATTTCTGCACTACCGCGACGGGGCATTCCAGGCCATGCGCTCAACCCAGCTTCCTGGCACGACACCGACCTGGGACCTGCTTCTCAGCTTTGCCACCTCGATCGACGACCCGATGAGCGGCGGGCGCCACAAGGTGCTGGGCTCGAAGGCCCTGAATATACCGCCCCAGACCTCGACCATTGCCAGCCATCTGCCCAAGGCGGTCGGTGCCGCATATTCGATCGGTCTTGCCAGGCGCCGTCCACCGGAACACCAGGTGCTGGCCGATGACGGGTTGGTGATGTGCTCCTTTGGCGATGCATCGGCAAACCACTCCACTGCCCAGGGGGCCATCAACACCGCCTGCTGGACCGCATTCCAGTCGATTCCACTGCCGCTGCTTCTGGTCTGCGAAGATAACAGCATCGGAATTTCGGTGCGCACGCCGAGTGGCTGGGTCGCCGCCGGATTTCGTGACCGGCCCGGTCTCGAGTATTTCAGCGCCGACGGCCTCGATATCCATGACACCTACCGCGTGGCCGGCAAGGCTGCCAAATTCGTGCGCCACCGTCGGAGGCCCGCTCTCCTGCACCTGGCGCTGGTTCGGCTGTTTGGCCATGCCGGTAGCGACCTGGAGCAGACCTACCTGGACCAGGACACCATCAAGGCCTGGGAAGCCGACGACCCGCTCCTGCATTCGGCCCGGTTGCTGATCGATGCCGGTATCCTTGGCGCCGAGGACGTGCTGGCCATTTACCAGGAGACGGATGATCGATGCGCCCGTGTGGCTGCCGAGGCAGTCAAACGCCCGCGGTTGCAGGATGCCGGGCAGGTCATGGCTCCGCTGATCCCGCCAACTCGAAGCTGCCAGCGGCAATCGGGCCGTCCGGAGAGGCCCGTGCCACCGCTTTTGGAGCGGAATTCGGCAAGCTGGCAACCCCGCAGTCCATGTCACGTCTGCTCAACTGGGCGCTGACCGACCTGATGCTGGAGCATGACGAAATCACCGTGATGGGCGAGGATGTGGGGCGCAAGGGTGGTGTCTATGGCGTCACCCAAAAGCTGATCGACCGGTTTGGCCCGGACCGGGTGATCGATACGCTGCTGGACGAACAATCCATACTCGGGCTTGCCATCGGTATGGCCCATAACGGCTTCGTGCCGATTCCGGAAATCCAGTTTCTTGCCTATCTGCACAATGCCGAGGACCAGCTTCGCGGCGAGGCGGCGACCCTGCCCTTCTTTTCGAACGGACAATTCGCCAATCCCATGGTCGTCCGCATTGCCGGGTTGGGATACCAGAAGGGTTTCGGAGGGCATTTTCACAACGACAATTCTCTTGCCGTGCTTCGCGACATCCCCGGCATTGTCATCGCCTGCCCCTCGCGCGGCGATGACGGGGTGATGATGTTGCGCGAATGCATTCGCCTGGCACGGGAGGAGCAGCGGGTTGTCGTGGTGGTCGAGCCGATTGCGCTCTATTCGATGCGTGACCTCCTGGCGGAGAAGGATGGCGGCTGGATGGCAACCTATCCGGCCCCCGGGCGCCGAATTGCCCTGGGCGAGGTCGGGGTCCAGGGCGACGGGGCGCTGGCGATCCTGACCTATGGCAATGGTCGCTATCTCGCCTGTCAGGCCGGTGCCGACCTCGAGGCCGAAGGCATCGGGGCCCGCATCATCGATCTGCGTTGGCTGGCACCGCTGCCGGTCCATGGGCTCCTCGCGGCGCTGCAGGGGGCCGAAAAAGTGCTGATCGTTGACGAGTGCCGCATCACCGGCAGCCAGTCCGAGGCGCTGATGGCCCTGCTGCACGAGTGCAGCGATCTGCCGCATACCCGGCTTGCCGCCCGAGACAGCTTCATCGCCACCGGCACCGGTCATGCCGCCACCCTGCCATCGCGCGATTCGATTGCCGTGGCGGCCCGCAAATTATGGCATGGGTCATGACACGCACCGCCATCGTCGTGGCACCCGGCCGCGGCACCTACAACCGGGATGAGTTGGGGTATTTCGACCGGCATCATGCCGACCAGCCCGACATGCTTGCCCGGTTTGACACCTGGCGCCGGGAACGGGGTCAGGAGCCGGTCTCGGCGCTGGACGGCGCTGAACGATTTTCCGGCTCCAGGCATGGACGGGGCGACAATGCCAGCCCGCTGATCCACGCCTGTGCCGTCGCCGATTTCCAGGCCATCGACCGCCGGCGCTTCGACATCATCGGGGTCACCGGCAATTCCATGGGTTGGTATATCGCCCTGGCCTGCGCCGGGGCGGTGGACGAGGCAGGCGGGTTCGAACTGGTCAACACCATGGGGACGCTGATGTGGGAGCACATGATCGGCGGACAGCTGATGTACCCGTACACGGGTGACGATTGGTGCGTGGCTCCGGGACAACGCTCTGAAGTCGAAGAGAAGGTAACCGAGATCGACGCCCGGCCGGGTCATGCTCTTGCACTCAGCATCGATCTCGGCGGCATGCTGGTGCTGGCCGGAAACGAGGATGGGCTGAAGGCTTTCGAGGCCGGAATGCCGATCATGCAGGACCGGTATCCGTTGCGCCTGCCCAACCATGCCGGGTTTCACTCGCAGCTGCAGGCACCGGTTGCAGCCCGGGCCAGGGAATTGCTGGGACCTGGCCTGTTTCATCAACCCTGCTTGCCCCTGGTCGACGGGCGTGGCGGCATCTGGCATCCGAAATCGAGCGACTTGGCGGCGATGTTCGACTATACGCTGGGGGACCAGGTCTGCTCGCTCTATGACTTCGCCGCCGCCATCCGCGTCGCCGCCCGCGAGTTCATGCCGGATGTCTTCATCGTGCTTGGCCCGGGCACGACGCTTGGCGGTGTGGTGGCGCAGAGCCTGGTCCGGGCCGACTGGCGCGGGATGGACAGCAAGGACGCCTTCAGGTCGGCCCAGCGGGAGACACCTCGCCTGCTCGCCATGGGCATGCCGGAACAGCGTTCCCTGGTCGTGTGACCGGAATAGCCTGACCAGTGCCACATTCAACCGGGCCCGCATGGCCTCGTCGGGAGGAGAATTGGCGAGGCATCTGCCGGGGCCCGATGCGGCCCCTTCCCTGAATTCACAGGTCGGTGGCCCGTAAGGCATATGACATTGCGGATGTGGCTCACTATATCATCCTTGCCCCATAGATAGGCCGGGTTGCCATGGATTCTCTTGTCAATGATGCGTTGGGCCTCTGGGACCTTCCCGGTGATGCCCGTGCCCGCCTCATCAATGTTGCGGAGAATCACACCTTCCTGGTTGAATCCGGATCAAACCCCGTATCCGTTCTCCGGGTGCACCGTCATGGCTACCATGCGCGCCCGGCCATCGAGAGCGAACTCCACTGGCTGCAGGCCATCGCCAATCGGTGTCGTGAAGGTGCCCTCGGTCATTCCGGGCAAGGATGGCAACTTCGTTCAGCTTGCCGAGTTCCCGGAGGGCGACAGCTGGCGCCACATGGTCATGTTTTCCCATGTCAGCGGCAGGTCACCGGATCTCTCCGGCGACCTGGTGCCCGGTTTTCGCGAGCTCGGCAGCATCTCGGCCAGGCTCCACCGGCAATCGGCAGGCTGGCGGCGACCGGCCGGGTTCAGCCGGCCTGCCTGGAATACACGAAGCCTGCTTGGCCCCGGCCTGCGCTGGGGAGACTGGCGACGTGCACCCAATGTCACGCCGGAGATTTGCTGCATCCTGGAGCGGGCCGAGCGGAATGTGGCCAGCCGCCTGGCAACGTTCGGCATGGGCCGGCAGCGCTACGGGTTGATTCATGCCGACATGCGGCTGGCCAATCTGATCATTGGTGATGACGGGATCTGGGTCATCGATTTCGATGATTGCGGACCAGGATGGCACCTCTATGACTTCGCCGCCGGCATTTCCTTCATCGAGGATCATCCGCAGGTGCCCGAATATCGGGCCGCCTGGATCGAGGGCTATTGCCAGACCGGCAATTTGGACCGCGAGGAGAGGGACGAAATCGACAGCTTCGTGATGTTGCGGCGGTTGGCATTGCTGGCGTGGATCGGCAGCCGGATTGACTCCACCGAACCCCGGCAGCTTGCACCGCAATTCGCCCCGGTCACTGCCAACATCGCCGAGACCTACCTGGCAAAATCGGGATAGCCCGGGGGAGTGCGGTCCTGCAGGTCTGCCTCTCCGGGCGGCCGGTCGAGCCTGGTCGGAATTGGCCTGGATGGCTGCCCTTCGGGTCATGGATTCTGCGTCATGGCCTCCGGCGGCCGTCACGGCGATGTCATTTCTGCATCATGGCCTCGATGATCGGTTCGGTGAAGACACTTCTCCGCCCTGGCCTCTGGTGACCGTCACTGCGGAGTCATTCCTCCGATGGCCTTCTCTGCGAGGTCATTCCTTTGAATCGTCCTCGACGAGGTGATCGACCGCGTTCCTGGCGATCTGCACCGTCATCTCGGTAAATTCGCCATCCTGCGAGTCGACCAATATCCTGCCACCATGCTTCAGCACGATGTCGCTCGACATGGCCAGCCCCAGGCCGGTCCCCTGGTCGGTGGGCTTGGTTGTGAAGAACGGGTTGAAGATCTTCTCCTTCAGCGAATCGGGAATGCCGCTGCCATTGTCCCTGATCACGATTTCGATCTGCTCGCCCTTGTCCCTGGTGGTCACGTCGATCCGGGGTGAGTAGCCGATCGGTTTGCCCTTTTCGGCCCCCTCGAGCAATTTCTGGCGTTTCTCATGCGTGGCATAGCAGGAATTGCCGACAACGTTCAGGATGACCCTGCCGATTTCCTGGGAGACCACCGTGGCGTCGCCCACTTCCGGGTCCAAATGATAGTCGATCCTGACCTGCAGCCCTTCGACCGCGGCCCGGATGCCGTGATAGGCAAGCTTGGCGTGCTGTTCCACCAGCAGGTTGATGTCGGTCTCCTGCGGGATGCCCGAATCCCGCCCCATGCGAAGCATGTCGTTCACGATCCTGACCGCCCTGGCGCCATGTTCCAGGATGCGGTCGAAATTGCCGATCAGCATCTCGCCGATGCTCTTCAGCTCCTCGGCCCGCTCCTCGTCCGACATCGATTCGTCCTCGATGATTTCGGCGAGTTCGATCACCAGCTCCTTGGAGGATTCGGAGAAATTCTTCACGAAATTCAGCGGATTCTTGATTTCGTGGGCGACGCCGGCGGTCAACTCGCCGAGGGCGGCCAGCTTTTCCCGCATCACGATCTGGTTCTGGGCCGCCTGGAGTTCGTCGACAACCTTCTGCATGGCCTCGTTCTTTTCCTGCAGCTCGTCTGCCAGCACCTCGACCAGGTTGAGGCGTTGCGCCTCAAGCGAGCGCTGCCGGAAGATCTCGAGCGCTGACGCCATCTCGGCGATTTCGTCATTGCCGGATACCACGATCTCTTCATCAAGCATGCCGCGAGCCATGGCCCGCATCCGGGACGACAGGTAGCGCAACCGGGTGATCAGCACCCGGCCGACCAGCAGCCAGGAAATGGCGACTGCCGCCAGGATCCCGGAGATGCCAAGACCGACCAGCACCACCCGCGCTGCATCCAGGACCCTCTCTGCCTCCTCGGCATCGGCCAGCGCCCGGGCATTGACCTCGCGCACCAAATCCTGGGCATGGGCAATCAGCTCCTCGGAGATGGCCTGGCCCGTCCTGACCAGATCGCGCTGTTCTTCGAGCAGCCGCAATTCGGCCTCGCGAATGGTGAAGATGCTGTCCTCGCCGGTTCCGAGATCAATGATCTCTTCGGCCAGCAACACCACCTCCTCGATCATCTCCGGCCGGTTGATCGCCATGATGCTGGTGTTGATCAGGCCCCGGCTCGAATTGAACTGTTCCGTGAGAACGCTGATCAGGGCCACGTCAGTGGTGATGGCGCTGGTCGCCAGCAACTGAATCGCCAAATTCGACTGTTTCTCGATATCCGACAGATAGCGATAGAGGTGGAATTCCTCCCCGGTAAAATGCGTATCCCTGGAGACCGGCTCGTCACCCAACTCCCGCAGTCCGGTCATCGCATAGAAGAACTGGTCGTCGATCTCCGGTAGCAGGATGCGGCGAATCTCCTGTTCCAGGACCGCCAGTCGTTGCCGGGACTGCATGGTCTGGTCACGGATACCGAACAGGCTGATCATCGAATCCTTGACTTGCTCGACATTGACGATGAGCAATTCTCCCTGTTCGGCCACCGATTGTGATGCCACTTCGCCTTCTACGAACAGGATCGAATCCAGCTTCGCTTCGAATTCCTGTCGGATCGCGTTCAGCGATGCCACCACCTCGTCGAATTCCTTGACCGAATTCGCGGCTGTCAGCTGTGGTGCGATCGCCACCAGCGCTCCTGTTGTTCGCGCCAGATCGACCACGAATTCCGTTTCCGGAAGCGCGGTCTCGAATACCGTGCGTTGTGATTCATGAACCCGCTCAAAGGACTGCCAGGCAACAATGACGGTAATCAGGGTAATGAAGCTCGAGACCCCGATCGCCCCGTAGAACCGCGTGGCAATACGCTGGTTTGCCGCCAATCGACCGCGCGCCATCGCCCTTACTTCTCCGGCATGTCGTTGAGGGTTGATACGAGTAGAAACTGTTCGCTCCCCTCCAGCCTGCTCATGAACACGGCATCCGAACCCTGGTTGTCACCGGTTCCGTAATTGAGGGCAAATCCCCCGAGGTCGATCGGAGTCGGATCGGCAAACCTCTTCAGGAAGCAGGGCCGGTCCGGGTTGCCGCCGCATGACTCCAGCGCGTTCAACGCGATCCGGCCGGCGACATATCCCTCGAAGGAATTGAAGCTTGTTGTCGAGCCGGGCCAGTATTCGCTCAGCGCCTGCCGGTAGTTCCGTGCGACTTCCAGATCATCGGCCAGGTAGTCCGGCATGACCTGGGTCATGAACACGTCCTCGCCTTGGTTGACCAGTTCGCGGGCCAGCGGCGAGCTGCCGACAAAGGAGATGTTCACGAATACCGGGTTGAAGCCGATGCTGCGGGCCCACTTGATGGCCGTCGCCGCCGGCTTGTAGGCACCGACGATGATCACCCCGCCCGGTTGTGCCAGCTCCAGGTCGAGAATGGCGGTCTTGACCGCCGTGGTGTTCCGTGGATAGGTGCCGATCCCGACCAGTTCCAGCCCCCGCTTCCGCAACGCGCTGACGGCGCCGCCGAAGCCGGCCCGGCCAAAGGAGTCATTCTGGTACAGGATGCCGATGCGGGTAATTCCCCGGTCCTCGATCAACCGGGTCACCATTTCGTCGACCTCCTGGTGGTAGGATGCCCGCACGTTCACCACGTTGGGATACCGCTTTGCGTCGCGCAGGAAGCCAGCGCCGGTGAAGGGTGCAATATAAGGGATGCCGGTTTCGGCGGTGATTGGCGCCACCGAACGCGAGGTCGGCGTTCCCACGGCGCCGATGAGCGCAAAGACCTGGTATTTCTCTATCAGGGAGCGGGTATTGTCGATTGCCCGCCCGGGCTCGTAGCCATCGTCGAGCGACACCAGGTCCACCCGCCTGCCATGGACCCCGCCCCGGAGGTTGGCTTCATTGAAGGCCGCCTCGATTCCGGCCCGCAACTCCTTGCCCAGTTCGGATGCAGGCCCCGAAAACGCCGCTGACTGGCCAAACCTGATGCTCGTTGCCGATACGCCGATCTCCTGCGCAGCCAGCCAGGCGGGCGCAAGCACCAGGGGCAAAACAAGACCGCAGAGCCTCAGCCGCACCGGTCAGCTCCGACACTTGACAACGGTCAGCCGGTTCTGCCCATCGACCCTCTCGTAATCGACGGCATCGGCCATTGTCTGGACCAGGTAAACGCCCAACCCGCCGATCGGCCGGTCCTCGATCGCCGAGTCGGTATCCGGCTCCGGCGCATCCTCCAGCGGGTTGAACGGCCGACCGTTGTCCACGAGCAGGAACCGCACCTCCCGGTCACTGGATGTCATGTCCAGTTCGATCGCGGTCGACTGGTCATCACTTCCGTAATTCACCGCGTTCAGGGTCAACTCCTCGAGAAACAGCCTGATTGCAAAATCCAGGTCGGTCGGCCAGCCCTGCTCCCTGGAGAATGCCTCCAATTCCTGGTCAATCTGTTGCCATTGCGTCCCGTCGGGCGCAGGCGATATCCTGAGCCGGGCAGTCACCGCTCTCAGCCATCCCAGTGGAGCGCCAAGCAGGTAATGTCGTCCGACTGCTCTGCATCGCCGGCAAAATCCTTCACCGATTTCACGGCGGCGTTGCAGAACTGCTCGACGTTCAGGCTGGCAATATCCCTGACCGTGTCCTGCAGGCGCCCCTCTCCATACATTTCACCGGCAATATTCATCGCCTCGGTAATTCCGTCGGTATAGACCAGCAACTTGTCGCCGGGCTTGAGCATCCGGACCGCCCGGTCATATTCAACATCCGGGAATACCGCCAACGCCATGCCCCCGGGCATCTTGATGTATTCCGAACTGCCATCGGCGCGCACGAGAAGTGGTGGGTTGTGGCCGCCATTGGCGTATTCGAGCACACCCGTCCGACAATCAAACACCCCGTAGAAGACAGTCACGAATGTTCCGGTCTGGTTGTCCTCATGCAGCAGGTTGTTCACCTCGTGCAGGGTCTTCTCTGGATAGATCGCGCCGAGTGCCGCGACCTTCAGCGAGGTCCGGCTGGACATCATGAACAATGCCGAAGGAACCCCCTTGTCGGACACATCGGCAACGGCAATGCCGATACGATCGCTTTCAAGCCGGATGATGTCGAAGAAATCACCGCCGATATCCTTGGCCGGCTCCATGATCCCGTGCGTCGAAAAGTTCGTGCCGGACATGAACTCGGTCGGAAGGATCGATTGCTGGATGGTCTGGGCCAGGCTCAACTCGTTCTGGATCGAGATCAGGTGATCACGGGCGGTCAACGCCTCGCGCCACATCCGCAGGTGCCGCACGGTCCGGTTGATGGTGATGCGGAGGTCCTCGAAATCGATTGGCTTGGTGATGAAATCAAAGGCGCCGCGGTTCATGGCGGTGCGAATGTTCTTCATGTCGCCATAGGCGGACACGATCACCGACCGGATATTCGGATTGACCGAGGGAATCTGCTCCAGCAGCGTCAACCCGTCCATCTCCGGCATGTTGATGTCCGACAGCACCACGTCGAACGAGTCGTCGCGGTTCAGCACATCGAGCGCCTCGATGCCATTATGGGCAAACTCGAATTCGAATTCCCCCTTGCGAATCTCCCGCCTCATGCGCTGCAGCACCAGGGGCTCCACGTCCAACTCGTCATCAACCACAAGGATCCTGGATGGATTTGTCATCGCCCTCTCCGAATTCACCGGTCAAGAATAGACCTAACAGGCCCCGAACTCCACACGATGCACAAACCCGGTCTGCCATTCCGGTGGCTCCGGCCCGGGCGGTGATTCACTGCCAGCGAACCGGATACAGAATTTTTCTCTCGCTTGCTACCGGCAGATTGATGCAATACCCTTCCATTCCGTCAGATGGCAGCAGTGGGCTGGTACATGTGACGGCGCAGACAGGCTCTGCGAGGATGCGAAGACGACCTGCCTCGAGCCGCAGGATCATGACTCCACTCCTCGATTGCCGCTCACCGACACATCCCGATTCGCGGCGGGCGTCTGCCGCCGGGCGTGATCAGGGGAGTGCTCTTCTTGGATTTCGACAATTATGAAATCTCCCCCGACATCCATGACGAGATGTTTTTCCCTGACGGCACCGTCAGGGGACATTGCCGGCTCCTGAAGGAATATCTGGCCGAGATTCCGGACCCGGAGGTTCGGGCAGTGCAGGAACAGGTATCGGGTTCCTTCAGGGAAGAGGGAATCGTCTTTTCCGTCTACGGCAAGGACGAGGTCCGTGAACAGATCATACCCGTCGACTGCATTCCCCGCCTGATTGCCGGGGCCGATTGGGAACGGCTTTCGGCCGGACTCACGCAGCGAATTCGTGCCATCAACCTGTTTCTCGACGACATTTACAATGGCGCCAGGATTGTCGCCGACGGCGCCATACCGGCCGAGATCATCGAGGACTGCCCGCAATACCGCGAGAGCCTGGTCGGCTTCCGGCCGCGGCGGGGAATCTGGGTGGCGGTCTGCGGAACCGACCTGATCAGGACCAGTGACGGCTTCATGGTTCTCGAGGACAATTTGCGGGTCCCGTCCGGCGTGTCCTACATGCTGGCCAACCGCGCGGCCACCAAGTCAAGCTTCCGGCGCCTGTTCCGGGCCTGCAAGGTGCGGGACATCGAGAATTACGGCCGGCTGCTACGGCAGACATTGTGCGAGATTGCACCGGAGAAATCCATCGAACCCGAGATCGTCGTCCTGACCCCGGGTGTCTTCAACTCCGCCTTTTACGAGCACATGTTCCTGGCCCGTGAAATGGGCGCCAGCCTGGTCGAGGGGCGGGACCTCCTGGTTAGGAACGATCATGTCTACATGCGCAACGCCACCGGCCTGCGGAAGGTGGACGTCATCTACCGGCGAGTCGATGACGATTTCATCGATCCCGAGGAATTCCGCAGCGATTCGATGCTGGGTGTTCCAGGGCTGATGTCTGTGGCCAGGAAGGGCAATGTGACCCTGGCCAATGCGCCCGGAACCGGCGTTGCCGACGACAAGAGCGTCTACGCATACATGCCGGACATCATCCGCTACTACCTGGCCGAGGAGCCGCTGATTGCCAATGTGAAGACCTATTGCTGCCGGTGGCGCCAGGACCTCGAATACACGCTGGACAACCTGGAGCGGCTGGTGGTCAAACGGGTCGGCGAATCGGGAGGCTACGGCATGCTGATCGGACCGGCGGCCAGCCAGGCCGAACGGGAGGAATATGCGGCGCAGATCCGGGAACGGCCGGCCGAGTTCATCTCGCAACCGACGATGAAATTGTCCCGGGCGCCGTGCCTGGTGGACGGGTCGCCGGAGCCGCGACATGTCGATCTGCGCCCCTTCATTCTCACCGGCAAGCGCACCCGGCTGGTGCCGGGCGCCTTCTGCCGGGTTGCGCTGACGCGCGGCAGCCTGGTGGTCAATTCGAGCCAGGGTGGCGGTGGCAAGGATTTGTGGGTGGTTGGTGACTGAATGCTGGCGAGAAGTGCACAGGGTCTCTACTGGATGGGTCGATACCTCGAGCGGGCGGCCTATGCATCCCGAATGCTGCAGCAGCAGGTGTCGGCGCTGATCGATCGGCCCGCCGAAGAGATCTATGCCGGCTGGCGCCTCATCTACGGCTCGCTCAAATCCCGGCCCCCGGGCGGCATGCTGGAGGAAGAGAGCGACGACTACACGCTGGCCGACGCCTTCACCCTGGCCGGCGACCTGACCTTCGAGCCGGGAAATCCGAATTCCATCCGCTGCTGCCTGGAAAATGGGCGGGAAAATGCCCGGCAGATGCGCCACTGCATCAGCAACAGGATGTGGCTGCATCTCAATTTCGAATTTCTCGATTTCAGGTCGACGGAAATCGTCGAGATCTGGAAATCGGAACCGGAAAAATTCTACGCCGACATCGAAAAGCACATGACGGCCTTCTTCGGGCTGGCCGACACGTCGATGTACCGGGATGCCCGGTGGCGGTTCATCCAGCTTGGCCGCGCCGTCGAGCGCACGCAACTCTCGGCCGCCCTGCTGTCATGCTGCAACACGGCTCCCGACCAGGATGCCGGGCTGTGGCGGCGCCGGATGCGGGCGGTGTTGCGCATCTTCAGCGCCAGCGACAGCCATGACCGGATCCACGGCCACGCCATCGACCAGGGCGTCGTCCTCGACATGCTCGCCACCGATGCCCAGCTGCCGGGGTCGCTGTGCAATCACATCGCCGCAATCGATGTCCACCTGACCAGCCTGTCAGGCGACGGCCCCGAGGATTGCCGGCGGGCCCGAACCTCGTCCAGCCAGCTTGGCGACCTGATTTCCCATCAGTGGGGACGATCCAGGGACCGGCAAGCCGTGTTGTCCGAGGTGGAGGCCGAGGCCAGGCAACTGCACGACATGATCGATGGCTGTTTCTTCAACTACCGCACCGGCTGACGGGACGGCATGATCGATGGCTGCAACTTCGATGATCGCATCAGCTGACGGAATGGCGCCGGGAAGGAGATGCCGGCCCTGCCTGCCCCTGCCAGCCGGATAGGCAGGGATCGACCCCGGGAGGACAGGACATGGTTGACATTGCCGGGATCTGGACCGCGTCCGGGACGGGTTTTCCCGGGGTGGCCGACCGCGAGGCGCTGGTTGCACGCCGGGAACAGCTGGCACTCTCTGCCGGCAGGCAGGACCCCGACATGGGCGGCTTTGTCGAGGCGGCCCTTGACCACCCGGTGGCCTCGCCGCTTCTCGACGCCGTTCTCGGCAACAGCCCGTTTCTCAGCCACGGCCTGATCTGCGACCCCGGCTTCGCCTGCCGGCTGCTGTCGGCCGGGCCGGAACAGGGCATGGCCGACATCCTGGCCGAGATGGATGATTTCTCCCGGCTCGGACGGGAGACCCGCGGCGAATTGATGGCCCGGATGCGCATTGCCAAGCGCCGGTTTGCCCTGGCGGCGGCCATGGCCGACATCGCCGGCTGCCGCGGTGTCATGGCGCTGGCCGCCGATCTTTCCGATTTTGCCTGCTCCTGTCTCCAGGCATCGGTATCGGCATTGCTTCGCGAGGCGCATGACCGTGGCAAGCTCCGGCTGCCACGACCGGACCGGCCGGCCGAGAATTCGGGCCTGGTTCTGCTCGGCATGGGCAAGCTCGGGGCCGGCGAACTCAACTTTTCCAGCGATATCGACCTCATCGTGCTGTTCGACGACAAGATTGCCGATGTCGATGGCGGCGCCCACCAGCAGCTGTTTTCCAGACTTGCTCGCAACCTGGTGGAGGTGATGGCCAGGCGAACCGCCGATGGCTATGTCTTCCGCACCGATCTTCGCCTTCGGCCTGACCCGTCCTCGACCCCGCCGGCGGTGTCGATCGATGCGGCGGCCACCTACTACCGCACCATCGGCCAGACCTGGGAGCGGGCCGCCATGATCAAGGCGAGGCCAGTGGCGGGCGACATGGCGGCCGGCGATGCCTTTCTTGCCGCCAATTCCGGTTTCGTGTGGCGCCGCAATCTCGATTTCGCCACCATCCGCGACATCCAGTCGGTCAAGCGCCAGATCGATGCCCACCGCAGCAATACCGGCATCTCGGTGGAGGGCCACAATGTGAAGCTCGGCCGGGGAGGAATTCGCGAGATCGAGTTCTACACCCAGACCCAGCAGCTGATCTGGGGCGGGCAGTCGGCAGAGTTGCGCGGGCGCAAGACCCTTGAGATGATGGAGCTCCTGGCTGCCAGCGGGCGCATTCCGCACGCCACCGCCGCCGAGCTGGCGGAAAGCTATGTCTTCCTGCGGCGTGTCGAGCACCGCCTGCAGATGGTCGACGATCAGCAGACCCACACCCTGCCGGACACTCCGGAGGGGATTGCGGCGATGTCCGCCTTTCTTGGCCATTCGGATGCGGCCGGGTTTCGCCACCAGCTGCTCGATGTCCTGGCCAGGGTCAACCGGCATTACGATGATTTGCTCGACCGCAAGACCTCCGGCAGCTCCGACTTCGACATCGACTACCGTTCGCAGGAGAGCCGCGAGCGGGCCATTGCCAATTTCGAAGCGCGGGGCTTCGAACGGGCCGCCGATGCGTGGACGATCGTTCATGGCTGGGTTGCGCCTTCGAACCAGGACGAGAGAACAGCCCTGGTTCTCGGGGAAATCGCCCCCCGGCTGCTGAGCGCCATTGCCGCCTCCAGCCAGCCAGACACTACCCTGGCCCGCTTTGACGGCTTTCTGGCCCAACTCCCGCGCAAGCTCGGCTTGCTCGAGATGCTGTCGGCGCAACCCCAGCTATGCGACCTGGTTTCGGAGATCATGAGCACCGCCCCCCGGCTCTCGGAGTGGCTCCGCCAGGAGCCGGATCTGTTCGAGTCCGTGCTGCAATCCGATTTTGCCGACCTGGAATTGCCGGACGATGTCGAGACCGACGGGCATCTGGTCGAGACCGCCCGCCGCGGCCTGGTCCGGGTGTTCTACCAGTTGGAATTCCGACCACCGGAGATGGCTGCCGAGCTTGAGCGGGCCATCGCCAGGGAGATGGAGGGCGGGTTCGACCTGCAGACCGTGCTCGACCTGCACCGAAGATGGGCACGGCATCGCAAGTTCCAGATTGTCGTTCACATGCTTCGCGGCCTCCTGTCGCCGGCAGAGGCGTCGGCGCCGCTATGCGGCATCGCCGAGACCTGTCTGCAATTGCTGGTTCCCGCCATCCGGCAGGAGTTCGAACAGCGTCATGGCCGGGTGGAAGGCGGCGAGCTTGCCATCGTCGCCGGCGGCCGGCTGGGAAGCCGGGAAATGACACTGGCATCCGATCTTGACCTGATATTCGTCTATCGCCATCCCGACAGGTCATCGATGTCGGATGGCCGGCGGCCACTCGCCGCCACCCAGTATTTTGCCAAATTGTGCCGACGCTTCATCAATGCCGTGGTGGCGCCCACCGCCGAGGGCGTCCTCTACGACGTCGACACCAGGCTGCGGCCGAGCGGACGATCCGGCCCCATTGCCTGCTCGATCGACCGGTTCGAGAAATACCAGCGGGACGAAGCCTGGACCTGGGAACACCAGGCCCTGACCCGGGCAAGAACCATCTATGCCGAAGGCGATCTGGCCGACCGACTCCAGGACATCATCGGCGAGGTCCTGGCCGTCGACCGTGACCGGGACAAGCTTGGGCGCGACATCCGCGACATGCGGGAGCGCATACGGCGGGAGAGCGGGGAGAGCGGCAACGCCACCATCAAGCTGCGGGATGGTGGCATCCTCGATGCCGATTTCATTGCCCAGTTTCTTCAGCTGGCCCATGCATCCGATCACCCGGAGATTCTCCTGCGTGACGCTCGATCGGTTTTTGAGAAGGCCGGCGAACTCAATCTCGTCGACCCGCAGATCGCCGGCCAGCTCGCCGATGACATGTTGTTCTGGCGCAACCTGCAGGGGATGCTGCTGCTGGCGGGCGGCGACAACCGGACCGACGAAGATGTGATCGGGGTGTTGGGCGGCTCCTTCGGCATCCAGTCGACGGGAAGCGTGGCCTCGTCGCTGTCATCCTCGGTCGAGGAAACCGCCGCCCGGGTCAGGGCGTGCTTCTCGTCGATGATACCGCCGGGATGACCACCAGTCCCCGCCTCACCCCGACCAGGATGGAGGGCGGCGCTCGAGAAAGGACGCAATGCCTTCCTGCGCCTCCGGATCCCGCCATCTCGACAACAGCATCTCCACCGACCGGTCGATCTGCTGCTGGTCGATTGCCGGCACGAGCGACCTGGCCATGCTCTTGGCCGCCGATACCGCCCGCGGCGCACAGGCAAGGACCGACCGGATCTGCTCCTCGACCGCGTCATCGATGCCGTCTTCGGTTGCAAGGCCCGACACCAGTCCGATCCTCCTTGCCTCTTCCACCCCGACCAGGCTGGCGGTCACGAACATCCGGCTGGCGGCAGACGAACCGATCCGCGCAAGGACATATGGAGCAATGGTGGCCGGAATCAGCCCGAGACGGGCCTCGGTCAGGCCAAACCTGGCCCCGTCCCGGGCAATGACCAGGTCGGCAACCGCCATCAGGCCAAGGCCGCCGCCGAACGCATTGCCCTGGACCCGGGCGATCACCGGTTGCGGGATTTCCCACCAGGCCTTCAGCATGCCGGCGAGGAGTTCCGCCTGGCCCCGCCGCTCGCGGTCGCTGGCGGCAATCTGGTCACGCATCCAGCCGAGATCGGCGCCGGCACAGAACACCGTCCCCCTGGCCGACAGCAGTACCGCCCTCACCGAGCCATTGCCGGCAACAGTCGTCGCCGCCTGCGTCAGTTCCGTCAGCGTCCTGCCGGAAAACGCGTTCCGCTTTTCCGGCCGGTTGAGCACGATGCCGGCAACGCCCCGGTCGTCGATGCTGACATCAATATCTGCAAACCGGCCCATTCTCATACCAATCCAATGGAGACTCGGAACAAGGCAACAATATCATGCCGTGTTCCGGCCCATGATGTTGCGCGTGATCGGCCCCGTCTTCCCGTATTCCGTGTTTGCCAAGAAGCAGAAGCAGGCTGACACGGGCACAGGGAGCAGGATCCCGCCCGCCGACCTCACGGCGGAGGCGTTACGGCAGATGACCGGGAAGCACAAGTTCCGCGACTCTTGCACCGCTTGCGGGCGATGTCCGCAAGCGATCGTGCGGTCCGCAACCGGCAGATAGGTCAGGTCGATGTCGACCGACAGCCGGGGAAGGTTTCGGACGAACAGGTTGATCGCCGTCCCGCCCTTCAGCGCCAAGCATCTCTCCTGCGCAACGTGAGGCAGGGTGCGGACCGGCAGTTCGACCTGCCGCCGGTATCGCTCATCCACCGGCATCGAAATCCTCCGGGACCGTGATCTGGTATTTCGGGTCGAGCGTGCCACCCGCACCAGCATCCGCTTTCCCTTGCCGAGATCGATCCCGTCGCGCTCGAGGCGTTCGAGCCACGAATGACCGTGGCGTTCGGCGAACCACAGAAACAGGCGCTTTACCTTGACGCGTCGGCATTCACCGAGAAGACGGCCCGTGCGCTTCGGACTGAGACCGGTCAGACCTGCCATCAGCATGTCGACCTGGTGAAAGGTTTCCCCGCCGGGAAGCTCGTCCGGCAACTCCAGCACCGCCCGTTCCGGCGTCGACAGCACAATCGGCCAGTCTCCGTCGCCAGGATACCGCTGACAGCTCCACCGGATCGGGGGGCGATCCATCCATCCGGAGGCGGATCGGCCGGAGGGGCATGCTCTCCCGGGTCCGGACGAGAGTGAGGAGTCGGCCGCGCATCCCGCGCCATGACCGCGACCTCATCTCGGAACTCTATCCCGGGGTCGTCGCCGCAATCGACCATGTCTGCGACCAGGCCAATTCCGGGGAGATGCGCCGCCGCTTGCCGGATATCGGCGAGGGAGTCCCCGAGGGCAGGCATGCGCTCGTTAGCGTCGGCGGTGCTGGCTGGCACCGGTCGAAGGCGCTGGTGCGGCCAGGCAATGCGTCGCCCATGTGGCCGCCGCCATACAGCCCGGAGCCGAACCCGTCGAGGACAGTGTTCGCGGTCCTCAGGCATCACCGTCTTGCCAACCGCCTGTTCGACAGCGTCGGGCACGTCAGGAGGGTGGCAGGAAAGTCAGGGACGACTTCGTGACGCGGCGCTGGCAGATCGCGAGGACCACCACCTGGGGCCGGGTGGTGGCGGGGATGCGTGATCGCCGGGTTGGATTGGTATCAGAACCGCGGCTCCCGTCTTACCAGGCCGAGCCTCTCCCTGACCTCGTCCGGGCCGATGACCCTGGCTCCCAGCGATTCCACGATCGTCACCGCCCGTTCCACCAGCTGGGCATTGCTTGCCAGCACGCCCTTCTCGATCATCAGGTTGTCCTCCAGCCCCACCCGGACATTGCCGCCGGCCAGGACTGCCGCCGCCACGAAGGGCATCTGGTGACGGCCCAGCGAAAAGGCCGAGAACGTCCATCCGGTCGGGATGTTGTTGACCATGGCCATGAAGGTGTTGAGGTCATCCGGTGCACCCCAGGGAATTCCCATGCACAGTTGCACCAGCGCCGGATCATCGAGAATTCCCTGCTCCACCAACCGCTTGGCATACCAGAGATGGCCGGTCTCGAACGCCTCGATCTCCGGAACCACGCCGAGGCCGGTCACGATCCGTCCCATCTCCTCGAGCATGCCCGGCGTATTCACCATGACATAGTCGGCCTCGGCAAAATTCATCGTTCCGCAATCGAGGGTGCAGATCTCCGGGAGGCATTCCGCCACATGTCGCAGTCGCTCTTCGGCGCCGGCGAGGTCTGTTCCGGCCTCGTCGAATGGCAGCGGCGAGGTATGCGGCCCCACGGTCAAATCGCCTCCCATTCCCGCCGTCAGGTTCAGCACCACGTCGATATCGGCGTCCCGGATGCGTCTCGTGACTTCCCGGTAGTATTCCAGCCGGCGCGACGGCGCCCCCGTTGCCGGATCCCGAACGTGGCAATGGACAATCGCCGCCCCGGCCCTTGCGGCGTCGATGGCGCTGTCGGCAATCTGTTCCGGCGAGCGCGGAACCAGGTGGCTCCGATCCTGCGTGCTGCCGGCGCCGGTCACCGCGCAGGTGACGAATACCTCCCTGTTCATCCTCAATGGCATGGCAATCTCCCCTGACAACCGGCCCTGCATCGGGCCGCATTCACTTCCCGCCACCACTCTCCCGACGGTGCGAGGCCAGGCCTGGCAAATGCCGGGCCAGGCTGGCAGCCCTCTCCACCTCCGACTGCTCGATCCCGGTGTCATATCCTCCGACGGACAGCATTTCGCAAACATTTTCCGTGGCAACATTGCCGGCAGAACCCGGTGCAAATGGACAGCCGCCCAACCCGGCCAGCGACGCATCAAAGATTTTCACGCCCAATTCGAGCGATGCGGCGATGTTGTCGAGTGCCCGGCCGCCGGTATCGTGAAAATGGCCGGCGACGCGTTCGGCGGGAATGCGCTCCAGCACGACCTCCAGCAATCGCCGGACATCATCCGGGTGCCCTCGGCCGATGGTGTCACCGAGCGAGATCTCGGAACACCCCGATTCGACAAGCGATTCGGCTACCCCGAGCACCGAGAACGGGTCGGTCCGGCCATCATACGGGCATGCAATGACAGAGGAGACATAACCCCTGACCGGCAGCCCGTCCTCGACAGCCCGCCCGGCAAGCGTGCGGATGCGCCCGAGGCTCTCGGCAACCGAAACCCCCACATTGGCCATCGAAAACCCCTCGCTGGCCGACGCAAATACCGCGACGCCGTCGGCACCGGCCGCCAGCGCCGACTCCAGGCCGCGGCTGTTGGCAACCAGGGCCGAGTAAATGGTCCCGACCCGTCTCCTGATTCGTTCAAACACCTCGGCAGTCCCGGCCATCTGCGGCACCAGCCGCGGGTTGACGAAGCTGCCGACCTCGATCCTGCCGAAGCCGCAACCGGAAATCGAATCGACCAGGCGTACCTTGTCATCGATGTCGATCCACCCCGCCTCGTTCTGCAGGCCGTCCCTGGGTGCAACCTCGTGTATCTCGACCGCAACCGGGGTGTTCACGACCGCTCCACCGCCGGCATTTCGGGATTGTGGGACGCATCCGTACTGTTCACGACCATTCCTCCGGCTGCGATTCGGGAGTACGGGACATGACCTGGTTGCTCACCGCTCCTCCTCCGGCTGCGATTCGGGACTGTAGGTCGCCACGAGATCGCCCTCCCCAACCTGGTCGCCCTCGGAGACCATGATCTGCCCGATCTCGCCGTCACTGGGGGCCCTCAGGACATGCTCCATCTTCATGGCCTCGATGGTCGCCACCGGGTCGCCCTTCCGCCTTCGCTGCCCATCGGCAACCACGATCTGCCGGACGATCCCCGGCAGCGGTGCCGGGATGCCGGTCTGCCGGCCGGCGTCCCGGTCGGCGCCGGCAACCGACTCGATCCGTTCGAACTCCCACACCCCGTCCAGGAAGACCCAAGCCTGGCCATCATCTGCGCAGACGAAAGGCGCGGGCTCGCTGCCCTCGACCTGCCACCCGCTGCGGGTGTGGCGACAGCGATGGTGGGCATCGCCAAGCCGCACCGTCAATTCGTCCCCGTCGCCGGTTTGCAGGGAAGCCGTGAATGTATCCGCGCCTTGTCCCAGCAACATGTCCCAGCGCCCGCCCCCCCAGATCCGGAAGCCGTCCCCGGCCGACAATCCGCCGCCCAGGCCCGACAATTCAATGGAAGCCAGCACCACCGCCGCGTCGGGCGGGCCTGCCGCCTCCGTCGGCGGCAGGAATTCCCGGCCGAGCCACCCGGTATCGATACCGCCAGCGGCAAAGCCATCATTGGCGAGGATGGCTCTCAGCATGGCAATGTTGCTCGACACACCTGACAACCTGATTTGCCCGAGCGCATCAAGCAGGCTCATCCTCGCCGCGTCCCTGGTGGCGCCGGCGCAGATGACCTTGGCCAACATGGGGTCATAATGCGGCGAAACGGCGTCACCGGCCTCGACGCCGGAATCGACCCGGCACCCGTCCGGCACATCGAAGCGGGTCAGGCGGCCGGTCGAGGGCAGGAAGCCACTGGCCACATCCTCGGCATAGAGTCTTGCCTCGATGGCGTGGCCCTGGCAATCGATCTCCTCCTGCCGGCATGGCAGCCTCTCCCCGGCGGCGATCCGCAACTGCCATTCGACGAGGTCAATACCGGTGACAAGCTCGGTGACAGGGTGCTCGACCTGCAGCCTCGTATTCATCTCCAGGAACCAGAACGCATCCGGCAGCGCCCCGTTCGAGGCGTCGGTGATGAATTCCACGGTGCCGGCACCGTGATAGTTGATGGCCTTGCCAGCGGCGACCGCACTCTCGTGCAACCTGCTGCGCAACGCCTTGCCGCACGAGGGTGCGGGGCTTTCCTCGACAATCTTCTGGTGGCGCCGCTGCAGCGAACAGTCACGCTCGAACAGGTGTACGATGTTGCCGGCATGGTCGCCGAAGATCTGCACCTCGACATGGCGGGAGTTCTCGATCAGCCGCTCCAGCAACACCGCGTCGTTGCCGAAGGCCGAGCGGGCCTCGCGCCTGGCCAGGTCAAGCTCCTGGGCAAAATCCTGCTCCCGCCTGACAATCCGCATCCCCTTGCCGCCGCCGCCGGCAACCGGCTTGATCAGGAGCGGATATCCGGTTGCCGCCGCCCCGGCCGCCAAATCGTCATCCTCCTGGCCCGGCTCCGAATATCCCGGCAATACCGGTACCCCGGCCTCGAACATGATTCGCTTGGCCTCGTCCTTCAGCCCCATCTTCATGATCGACTCCGCCGATGGACCGATGAAGGTGATCCCGGCCTGGCGCACCTCCTCGGCAAACCCGGCATTCTCGGCCAGGAACCCGTAGCCTGGATGGATGGCCTCGGCACCGCTGGAGATGGCGGCATCGATGATGCGGTCACTGCGCAGGTAGCTCTCGGCCGGCGGCGGCGGTCCGATCGCAACCGTTTGGTCAGCCATCCTGACATGCAGGGCGTGGCGGTCGGCATCGGAGTGCACGGCCACGGTCTCGATGCCGAGGCGGCGGGCGGTGGCGATGATGCGACAGGCAATTTCGCCGCGGTTGGCGACAAGAATCCTGCCGATCGGGAAGCCGGGCAAGGTCAACCCCTCGGACCAGGCTGGCGCGACGGCGGGACGAGCGGACTACATCCGGAAGACGCCAAAGCTGGACTCCCCGATCGGTGCATTGAGTGCCGCCGCCAGCGACAGGGCAACCACGTCCCGGGTCTTCAGGGGATCGATGACACCGTCATCCCAGAGCCGCGCCGACGAATAGAGAGGATCCGACTGGATCTCGAACTGGCGCCTGATCGATGCCGAATAGGTCTCGATTTCATCCTCCTTCGCCGCCTCGCCGGCACGTTCCATGGCCTGGCGCCGGATGGTTCCGAGCACCCCCGCCGCCTGCTCGCCGCCCATCACTGCGATACGCGCCGTCGGCCACATCCACAGGAACCGCGGCTGGTAGGCTCGCCCTGCCATGCCGTAATTGCCGGCCCCGAATGATCCACCGATGATGACGGTAATCTTCGGCACGGCCGTGGTGGCGACGGCGTTGACCAGCTTGGCGCCATGCCGGGCAATGCCTTCATTTTCGTATTTCTTGCCGACCATGAACCCGGTGATGTTCTGGAGAAACAGCAGGGGCAGTCTGCGCTGCGAGCACAGCTCGACGAAATGTGCACCCTTGAGTGCACTCTCCGAGAACAGGATGCCATTATTGGCAATGATTCCGACCGGGTATCCGCGGATATGGGCAAACCCGGTGACCAGGGTGGGGCCAAAACCGGATTTGAACTCGTCCAGCCTCGATCCATCCACCAGCCTGGCGATGATCTCCCTGATCTCGAACGGCGTGCGCAGATCGGTGGGCATGATCCCGGGAATCTCGCCGGGGTCATGCACCGGCTCCTGCGGCGTCTGCATGGCCAGATCGGCGCCGCCGGTCCGGTTCAGCGATCCCACCGCCTGCCTTGCCAGCGCCAGCGCATGCCGGTCATCATCGGCAAGGTAGTCGACGACCCCCGACCTGTTTGCATGCACCTCGCCGCCGCCCAACTCCTCGGCATCGACAATTTCACCGGTCGCCGCCTTCACCAGTGGCGGGCCGGCGAGAAATACCGTTCCCTGGTTGCGCACGATGATGGCGACATCCGACATCGCAGGAACATAGGCACCGCCAGCGGTGCATGATCCCATCACCACCGCGATCTGCGGAATGCCTGCCGCCGACATTCGTGCCTGGTTGTAGAAGATCCGTCCGAAATGATCACGATCGGGAAAGACCTGGTCCTGTTGCGGCAGGTTGGCCCCACCGGAATCGACGAGATACACGCATGGCAGCTGGCACTCGGCGGCAATTTCCTGGGCCCGAAGGTGCTTCCTGACCGTGATTGGGTAATAGGTTCCACCCTTGACCGTGGCATCATTGCACACCACCATCACCTCGCGGCCGTGGATGCGTCCGACCCCGGCGATCAGCCCGCCGCAAGGAATATCTGTATCGTAGAGACCCCTCCCGGCCAGGGCGCCGATCTCCAGGAATGGAGAGGCAGGATCAAGCAGGGCCTCCACCCGCTCCCGCGGCAGAAGCTTGCCGCGTCCCTGGTGACGTTCCCGGGCCCGCTTGCCGCCGCCCAGCGCCGCCTCGGCGACCGCGACGCCGGCCCGGTCCGACTGGCGGGCAAAGGCCTCGGCATTGCTGCGAAACTCCTCCGAACCGGCGGCGATGGCGGATGACAGCACCGTCATGCCCGACCCCCCGTCGCCGACCCGCCCTTCAGCCAGGACATGGTGTTCATTCCTCCGTGGCCTTCATCAATTCGCGACCGATCAGCATGCGCCTGATCTCCGAGGTACCGGCACCGATTTCCATGAGCTTGGCATCCCGGAAGATCCTGGCTACCGGCGAGTCGGCCAGGTAGCCGGCCCCGCCCATCGCCTGGACCGCCTGGTGGGCCTGGGTCATCGCCTGTTCCGATGCGTAGAGCACGCAGGCAGCGGCATCCTGCCTGGTCACCTTGCCGGTATCGCAGGCCCGCGCCACCTGGTAGACATAGGCGCGGGCGGAATTCATGGCGGTATACATGTCGGCGATCTTCGCCTGCATCAGCTGAAACTCGCCGATCTTGCGACCGAATTGCCGTCGTTCATGCATGTAGGGCATGATCTCGTCCATGCAGGCGGCCATGATGCCGGTCCCGATACCGGACAGCACGACTCGCTCGTAGTCCAGGCCCGACATCAGCACCCTGATGCCGTCACCCTCCTCGCCCAGCACATTCTCGAATGGAACCTCGACATCCTCGAATACCAGTTCGGCGGTATTCGAGCCGCGCATTCCCAGTTTGTCCAGGTGCGGCGAGACCGAAAACCCGGCCATGCATTTCTCGATGATGAAGGCAGTGATGCGTCGTGATCCCGGCCCTGGACTCGACCTGGCATAGACAACCAGCGTATCGGCATCCGGACCGTTGGTGATCCAGAACTTCGCACCGTTCAGCCGGAAATAGCCGTTCATGCGTTCGGCCCGAAGTTGCATGGATGCCACGTCCGAACCGGAGCCGGCCTCCGACATGGCAAGGGCGCCGACCCTGTCGCCACCGACCAGCCCCGGCAGGTGCTTGCGCTTCTGTTCCTCAGTTCCGTTCAGGCGGATCTGGTTGACGCACAGATTGGAATGGGCACCGTAGGACAGTGCGACACTGGCCGAGGCCCGGGCAATCTCCTCGATGGCCACCACATGGGCCAGGTATCCCATGCCGACGCCACCATACCCCTCCTCGACGGTAATCCCCAGCAATCCCAGGCCGCCCATCTCCTTCCAAAGTTCGGGCGGAAAGCGGTTCTTGCTATCAATTTCTTCGGCCAGCGGCTTCAACCGGTCGCAGGCCCATCGGTGCACGAGGGACCGCAACTCGTCGATGTCGTCGCCCAGATCGAAACCCATTGAAGCCCGAAACATCGACACCGCCCTGTGACCTGCTGCCAGCGGCGTTGATAGATTGGCGGCAAGTGCATGGCAACATTCCGTTTGCAGTCAGGAGGGCAAGCGTTCACCCGGTCGTTCCTGAACCAGCCGGATTGCCCATCGGAATTGGGGTCGCAATCTGCTCCCGCCCGTGACCATGGGCGGCGCCTGCATGCCGTCGGCCGGTCACGCCGGCAACCGCCATGACCGCTTCTCAGGGGCTGGCGGAAGGGCCAGCCGGGCGCGAGACAGACAGAGCCTTCGCCAAACCCGGCAGATCCCGGAAATGGTCGAGCACCGCGTCCGGCTCGAGCCGCTCGACGGCCCGCCCCTCCGGCCCGAAACCAACAAGAAGAATTGGCATTGCCGCCGCCCGGGCAGTCTCCAGATCCACCCATGTGTCGCCGACAAAAACCGAGTCCTCCGGTTCGGCCCCGGCCAGCCTGACCGCGTGCAGCAGCGGCCGTGGATCCGGTTTCCTGACCGGCAGGGACCCGGCGCCAATCAGCGAATCGAACTGCGCACGCATGCCGAGGCGCCCGATGAGCGTTTCCGCCAGATGCACCGGCTTGTTGGTGCAGATGCCGAGCTTCCACCCATTCGACCGCAGGGCGCGAAGCGCTGATTCCACGCCATCATAAAGCCTGGTGTAACGGTTGATCTCCATCTCGTAGAGTTCAAGGAACCTGGGATAGAACTGTTCGGCCAGCCCTTGGTCAGGCTGCCCGACCGATACCCTCTCGATGCCGGCCTGCAGCAGCGCCCGTCCGCCTTGAAACGCCGTCAGCAAGTCTTTCGAGGGGTCAAGTGGCCGGCCAAATTCCTGATCATCAAGGGTTGCGTTGGCCGCTTCGACCAGGTCGCGGCTGGTATCGGCCAACGTCCCGTCAAGGTCGAATATCACCGCCGACATGTCACCTCCCTTGCCGTAACGGGCGACATTCGCTACCCGTCCGATGTGCAAACAAACGCAACATATCGTGACTCCCCCGGCTGTTGTCAGGCATATTGCACAATATATCTTGATCGGCGAAATTTGAAAGGCACGGATCATGACATTTGCCGCAGTGGTGCTGGCCGCAGGTGGCAGCACGAGAATGCGCTCCGAAAGACCGAAGGTTGTGCATGATCTGGCCGGTGTGCCGCTGATCTGGCATGTGCTTGACACGCTCAAGTCCATGGGCCCTGCCCGCACCATCGTGGTGACGGACGGAAAGTCGCAGGAGCTCGAGGATTGCGTTCGGTCATTGTTGCCGGAAATCGAATTTTCCCGCCAGTCCGAGCCGCTGGGCACGGCCCATGCCGTCAACACGACGCGGGAATTGCTGGCCGATTTCGGGGGACGGGTGCTGGTCCTCTACGCCGACACGCCGAATATCAGCACCCGGACTGCCCGCTCGCTGGTTGAAAGACCCGGTGACTCGGCCGACGTCGCGGTGCTGGGCTTCAGATCTGCCAATCCGGGGGGGTATGGCCGTCTCATCTGCAACCCGCAGGGAGGGTTGGAGAAGATCGTCGAGGATGCCGATGCCAGCGACCGGGAGCGCAAGGTCGATTTCTGCAATAGCGGCGTGGTGTGCGCCGGCAGGGGATTGCTGTTCGAACTGACGGCCAAGGTCGACAACCGGAACGCCGCCGGCGAATACTACCTGACCGACATCGTCGGGATCGCGAGCGACTCCGGATATCGGTGCGAGGCAATCGAGGGCAGCGAGCATGAAATGCTCGGCATCAATACCAGGTCGGATTTGGCCAGGGCCGAGAGGATATTCCAGGACCAGGCGAGGAATGCGGCGATCGAGGCCGGGGCCACGCTGGTGGCTCCGGAAACCGCGTTTTTCGGATTCGCTTCCGAACTGCGGCAGGATGTGATCATCGAGCCATTCGTGGTGATCGGCCCGTATGTCTGCGTAGAGCGGGGCGCGGTCATCAGGTCGTTTTCGCACTTGTCCGACTGCACGATCGGGGCCAATGCCACCATTGGCCCCTACGCGCGGATCAGGCCCGGCACGGATATTGCCGAAGATGCCTCGGTCGGCAATTTTGTCGAGGTCAAGGCATCCCGCATCGGCAGCCGGAGCAAGGTTTCGCATCTTTCCTATGTCGGCGATACAGACATTGGCGAGGGAACGAATATCGGCGCCGGAACCATAACCTGCAACTATGATGGCAAGAACAAGCACCGGTCCGTCATTGGCAATGATGTCTTTGTCGGGTCCAGCACCACCATCGTCTCGCCGGTGGAAATTTCCGACGAGGCCATGACCGCCGCCGGCTCCGTGGTCACGAAGGATGTTCCGGCCGGAGCCATGGCGGTGGCCCGTCAGCGTCAGAGCAACCGGGCGGGCGCGGCGGCGAGATACAGGCGACGCCTTGGCGAGCAGGATATGAGTGAAAGCTGATGTGCGGTATCGTGGGATATCTCGGGAACCGACCAGCTGCCCCGATCCTGATGGAGGGGCTGCGGCGGCTCGACTACCGGGGCTACGACAATTCGGGAATTTCCACCATATCCCGGAACCGGTTCGACCGGCGGCGGGCGGTCGGCGATGTCGATAACCTGCAACAGGAAATCGATGGACACCCGGTCAATGGCTTCGCCGGGGTCGGTCACACGCGCTGGGCCACGCATGGCGGCGACGAGGTGGTGAATGCCCACCCGCACCAGATGGAGTCGGTATCAGTTGTCCATAATGGCATCATCGAGAATTTCCGCGATCTGCGTCGCGAGTTGACCGCGTCCGGCAGGGCGTTCGTATCCGAGACCGATACCGAGGCAGTGGTGGTGATGTGCCAGGATTTCCTCGATCGCGGATGCCCGCCCAGAGAGGCGGTGGCAAACACGCTGCGGAGACTCCGGGGGTCCTACGCATTGCTGTTCCTGTTCAGCCAGGATGATGACCTGCTGATTGCGGCAACCCTGGAGTCATCCCTGGTCATCGGCCATGGCGATGGCGAGACGTTTGTTGCCTCCGACGAAATTGCCCTGGCCGGGCGTACCGACACGGTCACCCATCTCGAAAGCGGAGACATGGCCTGCGTCAACCGCAGCAGTCTCGAAATCATCGACCGGAACGGCAGGAAGGCAGATCGCCCGAGCAGGAAAATCGAGGCCGTGGGCGGCGATTCGGGCAGGGATGGCTACGCCCATTACATGGCCAAGGAGATCTTCCAGCAACCCAATGTCCTGGCCGGGCTGATTCGCCGCCGCGTCGGCGAGGACGACACCTTCCGGGTGCCGGAGGGCCTTCCGGATTTTCGGCAGATCGACCGGGTCGTCCTGGTCGCATGCGGCACCGCCAATCTGGCGTGCAGGATTGCAGCCTACTGGTTCGAGCAGCTGGCCGGGATACCGGCGAGCGCCGAGATCGCCTCGGAATTTCGCTACCGGGAGAGTGTCCTTGATGACAGGGTGCTTGCCGTCTTCGTCAGCCAATCCGGCGAGACCGCCGACACCAGGGCCGCCCTCACCCATGCCGGCTCCAGGGGATGCCCCAATATCGCCATACTCAACCGGACTCCGAGTTCGATGGCCAGGGAAGCCGCGTCCTGCATCGAAATCCATGCCGGTTACGAGATCGGGGTGGCCTCGACCAAGGCATTCACCTGCCAGCTGGCAACGCTGGCCATGCTGGCCTGCCTCGCCGGCCGACAACGCCAGTGCCTGTCGGCAAGCCAGGAAAGGGAACTGGCCGGGGAATTGCGCCGTCTTCCAGCCCACATCCAGGCCGTGCTGGGCAAGGCCGACACGCTCAAGACGATCGCAAAAGGCATCGCCGCCAGCACCAGCGCACTCTTCATCGGCCGCGGCACCATGTTCCCGGTTGCGCTTGAGGGCGCACTGAAACTCAAGGAAATCAGCTACATCCATGCCGAGGGATTTGCCAGCGGCGAACTCAAGCACGGGCCAATCGCCCTCGTTGACCAGGATTTGCCAGTCGTCGTCCTCGCCCCGCCGGGGTTGCTGTTCGAGAAGGTCGCCACCAATCTCGAGGAGGTCAAGGCCAGGGGCGGCAAGGTGATTCTCGTCACCTCCAGCGCCCGTGCAGATGATTTTGGCTCGAAAATCTGGCACCGGATCACGGTTCCGGAAGCGGACCCGCTGGTCCTCCCGATGCTCTACACCATCCCGCTGCAGCTTCTGGCCTACTATACGGCAGTGGCGCGGGGGACCAATGTCGACAAGCCCCGCAATCTCGCCAAGTCGGTCACCGTCGAGTAGAGACCTGGAGCCGAATTCCACCCGGTTGCCGGACGGCGCTACTCCCGGCGCGTGATCGGACTCGAATCGGCGATGCTCTTGAGCGCCCCGGGACCCTCGCCGTCATCGTCATCGTCGATTGGCGCCAGGATGAGCAGGACAAAAAGAATGATCCACCCCACGACCGGGGCCAGGATGAGCAGGAGCCACCATCCGGTTCGCCCGGAATCATGGAGCCGCCGGCATGCCGCGGCCAGGCTCGGCATCATGAATGCAAGCCCGGCCAGGGACTGAAGCGCCGTGAACCCGGTCGCCGACAGGGCCACGTTGACGATGCACAGGAACAGCTGAAACCACCAGAATTCGCTCCGCGACGCCCGGCCGGAGAACACGAAGTATTTCTGGAGGCAGGTCACAACCGATTGCTGAAATGTCATGGATTATCCCTCACACGAATGACAGCCGGTCCACCCGGGTCCGGCCACGATGCATCAACGGACCGGCATCCCGACCTGCGCAGCCTGGTCAGTCCCCGTCACATCGCCAGCCTCGACTATCCGGGTCGAACAATGACGGGAACGAATTAGCGGAAGGGGGTGCAATTCAGAATGGCGGGTGCAGCGCCAAGGCCAGGGAGGCCTCGATTTCACGCACGGCATTGGTGACCGCCTGACCCATCAGGTCAATATCACGGATCTGCACGATACGGTCGCGTGATCGCTTGTGCTGGGATTCTGACAAAAGATGCTTGAAGATGCCGCAGGCGTCGACCAGCAAGATGATGATCGAATCCCGCGGGCCCGGAATCTCGTCGGAAAACAGGATCGACATAATCCGGTGCCTGACCTCCCGGTCGACCTTGCCATCCCTGATCGGATAGCGCCGCGCCTTGAACACCCACAGGAACCTGTTGTCGCGGCTCTCCAGGATACCCTTGTCGCACAATCTCCGCAGAGCAATGTCGCGGATGGTGTCGGCATCCCTGGCAATCGCCTCCACCCAGTAGCGCGAGCTGTGATCTCCTTCGGATTCGACAATCTGTTTCAGGGCCGGGTCGAGAAGATCGTCGCCGAGCGGCTCCGGGTCGATGACGACGAGGCTGTCAAGATCGGAGTCGATCTTGTAGTTCATCGCCAGGTCCAGAAGAACCGCGCCTGACAGCACACACCGCATGGACAACTCCGGGACGTGGATGAATCTTCCTTCCTCGTCCTCGAGCAGCAGCAGCATGATCTCTTCGGCAAAACTCAACATGTACGATATCCCCCCGGATCCCCGGCTGGCCACGAGTGTGGCCGTGACCCTCCGTGCCTCTATTCGGACAGATACAATGTCGCACCCGCCTCCGCAACCAGACTTGCCGAGCCTAAACCGCCCTTTCGGCGGCTGCCGAGCAGGCATAGCCGACGCCTGTACCCATGACCCGAAGCGGTCCGATTCGGCAGCCAAGACGCAGGCCGTCGCATGTGAAGCATTCGGGATCCACATCTCCTGCGGGGTCAATGCAGAATGGGCAAGATCAAACGGGGCCACGATGTCGCCCGACATCACCAATTAGGGGGAGTGATAGCCCAACAAAAGGCACGGAATTACCGACATCGCGTCCGCGGGCGGCATTGGTACGGCAACTGCATTTGAACACGATGCCCGATTGCGGCGGCAGGGCGAGGAGGCACCCGGCAATTCCAGCCGCTGGTTCAGTTGGACTTTCCGAAACTCGGACACCCCCAGTCGGGACGCACTCGTGGAGTTCGCGATTGCGGGTTTCAATCCGAAGGAAACTTGGCCACAATGCCTGGCGGTCGTCTTGCCCGCAGGTCAGCGGGGGCGACAGCCTCGGTCGATGACGAACCCGCGGTCCAGGCTACCTCCGGTCCAGGAACAGGGAAATTGCAGACCATGAAACGGATGACAGCCAAGGATTTCGACCAGGGACTTCTTGATCTCTACGACCACTATGCTCACAACAGGATTACGAAGCGGGAATTCCTCGACGGCTCGGCCAAATGGGCCGTCGGCGGCGTGACGGCCGCTGCCCTGCTTGACTTGCTGAGTCCGAACTATGCGCTTGCTGAGCAGGTCTCCTTCAACGATCCGGACATCAATGCGCGGTACGTAACCTATCCCTCACAGAACGGCCACGGAGAGGTGAGGGGCTACCTTGTCAGGCCTACCGATGCTCCGGCGACCATCCCTGCGGTGCTTGTCGTGCACGAAAACAGGGGTCTCAATCCCTATATCAAGGATGTTGCCAGGCGTTTGGCCAAGTCCGGCTTCATGGCATTGGCGCCGGATGGGCTGACGTCCGTAGGCGGATATCCCGGCAACGATTCCGACGGGCGCGAACTCCAGAGGACCGTCGACAGGGCGAAACTGATGAATGACTTCTTCGCCGGCCTGGAACATCTGCTCGGGCGAGGCGATTCCACGGGGAAGGTCGGCTGCGTTGGATTCTGCTACGGCGGAGGGGTCTGCAATGCACTTGCCGTCGCCTACCCTGAACTGTCGGCTTCGGTTCCGTTCTACGGTCGGCACGCCGCCGCCGGCGACGTCCCGAGGATCAGGGCGCCCCTGCTACTGCACTTCGGTGAGCTTGACCGGCGAATTAACGCCGGTTGGCCGGAATACGAGGCAGCCCTTATCGAGCACGGAAAGGTCTATGAGTCCCACATTTATCCGGGGGCTAATCACGGTTTCCACAATGATTCGACTCCCCGCTACGATGAAGCGGCGGCAAAGCTTGCATGGGACCGTACGCTGGCCTGGTTCAACGCCCACCTGTCATGACGGAAGTGCAGTCCGGAACCTTTCCGGCAGCGGGCATCGTTATCATGTCTTTACGAAGCGGGTCTGCCCAGGGGATGGCGCGGATTGGGCGTACGGCCCTATTGGCGTGACAGCAGGCTGTGCGGACGGAACCTTGCAAGGCCCGCCGTGGTCCAATCGGCCATGGCGGCCTTGATCACGTAACCGGAAGTGAAGGGCAGGCGTAGAATCGGGCCTCCGGAAGCAACTCTCTTGAGCGTTATCGGCATGCCGAAAACTCCCGGCGCCAGGAGAACCACCACCCCTCCGGCAACGAATGCGGCGAAGGCAGCGAGGAACACCGACGGCGGACGCCATCTTTCCATGACGAAGCCGGCTACGGCGGCCGCAAGCGGAATTCCGAAAAGGATTCCTGCCGACGGCGAAACTAGTCGCCAAATCCGCCCCGGCCCCCTGTCAGCAAAGGGGGGCCGAGTGCCACGAGCAACAGGACGGCCAGGACCCCTCGACGGGCACCGAGAACGGTTCCGCTCAGCACGATGCCGTGGCTCTGTGCAGTGACGGGCATCCCGAATCCGAGTGTCAGCTTTGGCAGGAGGCCGAGGGCTGCAATCAATGCAGCGAAGAATGCCATCATGACGAGATTGCGTTGCAATTTGCCGCACCCTTCGGGTTCTAGATTCCGCCGCGGGCCCTCAGGGCCTCTGCGGCATGGTCCGCATCATCAAGTGCGGTGGCGGCAATTGGCAGGACAACCCGCCAACCCGGGCGATTATTCGACCTGCCTCTCCAGCCTTCCCTTCGTTGGCAACAAGATCGGGGTCAGACGCATCAGGTTTCTTGAAATGCTTCGCATGGAAAACTGGCAGCTGCGATGATTCGACTGCCTTGATCCTGCCCATAGGCTGATGACCACGTGTTGTACCCGAAGAGCTCCAAACGCAATAGCTCCGGCTCAAACCACCCGTGACCTTGTCTGATACGGTCAACTGCACTACCTACCATGCATGGCCGATATTCCGATGCTTGTTGACCCGTTCCAGCGACCGATCACCTACCTGCGGGTATCGGTAACCGATCGCTGTGACTTCCGCTGCGTCTATTGCATGTCGGAGAACATGACCTTCCTTCCGAAGCGGGATCTGCTGACGATCGAGGAACTTGACCGGATTTGCTCGGTTTTCGTTTCGCTGGGCGTCCGAAAGCTCCGGATCACCGGGGGCGAGCCGCTGGTCCGACGGGGGATCATGAAATTCTTCAACTCGATTTCCCGGCATCTGGGCCACGGTCTCGACGAGTTGACCCTGACGACGAACGGCTCGCAGCTGGGCCGCTTCGCGGGCGATTTGAAGGCGGCCGGGATTGGCCGGATAAATGTGTCGCTGGACACGCTTGATCCAGACAAGTTCGCAAGCATTACCCGGTGGGGCCGGCTTTCGCAGGTCCAGGCCGGAATTGATGCGGCGCTTGATGTCGGCCTCAGGATCAAGATCAACACCGTTGCACTGAAGGGATTCAACGAAGACGAACTCTTCCAGCTGGTCGATTGGGCACGGGATCGGGACATGGACATGACCTTCATCGAAGTCATGCCCATGGGTGATATCGGGAACGAGGACCGGCTTTCACAATACTGGTCACTCGTCGATCTGAGGAAGCGGCTGGAGACGCGCTATACGCTGGAGGACCTCCAGGTCACGACAGGCGGCCCCGCCCGCTACGTTCAGATTGCCGGGACCGATCAGCGGATCGGCTTCATCACCCCGCTCAGCCACAATTTTTGCGAGAATTGCAACCGGGTCAGACTGACCTGCACCGGCACGCTCTACATGTGCCTCGGCCAGGAGGGCAGCGCCGACCTCAAGACGCCCCTGCGCCAGCATACCGGCGTCGATGGACCGCTTGTCGATGCCATCAACCGGGCGATCGAACGCAAGCCGAAGGGGCATGATTTCGACTACCGGCGCCAGACGGTCGGCGGACAGGTCTCCAGGCATATGAGCCACACCGGCGGCTGACCGGACAGACGCCGCCTTGCCGAATTCTCCCGCTCCTGGTGGCCGCATAATTCACGCCCGCAATTCCCGACCAAACGGCAACGGTGCGTTGAATTCCGGCAAGCCTGGCACCCGGCGGACACAATCCCTTTTGCACTGAAGGTTGACCGCATGCTACCCTGCCATCGCGTTGCGTAGCCACTCACCTCGATTTCCAGGCAAGGGCAGACCAATGAACCAGAAGATCGTCAAATCGGACGCAGAATGGCGCGAGCAACTATCCGAGCTGGCCTATCGGGTGACAAGAAAGGCTGCCACCGAACGCCCCTTCACCTGTGACAACTTTCCGAAGGACCGCGGGGTGTTCAACTGCGTCTGCTGTTCGGCACCGCTGTTCAGCTCCGAGACCAAGTTCGATTCCGGCACCGGCTGGCCGTCCTTCACCTCTCCGGTTACCAGCCAGGCGGTTGGCGAAAAGGCCGATTATTCGCTGTTCCGCAAGCGCACCGAGGTGATCTGCAACAATTGTGATGCCCATCTCGGCCACGTGTTTCCCGACGGTCCGGAACCAACGGGGCTGCGCTACTGCATCAATGGCATCGCCCTGAAATTCGATCCGGCATAGCGCCCGGAAGTCAGGATTGGTGGCCGCACCGGGCCGCATTGCGACCGGCTTCAGTTGTTCCCCAGCACCCTGGTTGGGTCAATCCTGCCCAGGCCTCGCAGCATCTGTTCGATGACAGACAGCCTGCCGATATTGGATTCGGTGACCCGGCGGGACAGCGCCACCGGTTGGCCATCCCGCATCGTGTAGTGCTCGACATTGGAGACGATGCCTTCCTCGTCGAAGGAAATGGCAACCAGCTGGCGATCGATTTCCTCGATCGGCCGGTACCGATCCTGCCGAAACCGGCTACTCAGATAGTACCAGGATTCGCCATACCGGTCATTCCTGGTCGCTGGCGGGCCAGCGTGCTCCAGCACCTCGCCCCGGCCACTGACACCGACTTCCAGTTTCTCCAGGTTGTCGAGTGCCGGAATATATCCATAGCTCCTGTCGATCGGCGAACAGGCGACAGCAAGGCTGAACAATGTCGCGACCGAGACGGGCCTCAGAACCCGAAAAACTGATTTCATGGATCCCCCCAACTGCGCCGGCGCAACCTAGGCCACACCACCGGAGGAATCAAGATCATGTTCCCGTACATCCATCCGGCGGCTCGGCTGCACCGGCATCAGACCTCGCTCCGCCTGCCTGCCAGGGCCATACCCTCGCCCCGACCGCCGGTTGCCGAAACACGGACAACCAGGCATTGAAATCCTGGTGCTGACCGGCTTGAACGGGGCCTGTTTCCGGGATAACGCATCCACGACAGTCACCGCCAGATGCCAGCGAATGCCTACACGCAAACAGGCCGGGAACATATCCGGCAAGCACGTCATGACCGGGGCGCGCCGCAGCCTCACGGTCGCCGACCTCTCGGCGGTAGCGCCCAATCCGTTCGAGTTTCTGCCGGCAGACGAGATGCTGGCCGAACTGGCGCGGGACGTTGGTGCCGCCTCGATTTCCAGGCTCCGGTTTGACGGCGACATCACCGCCAGGCCGAACGGGGAATGGTGCTTGTCGGGAAAAATCGGGGCCTCGATCGTGCAGCAATGCGTGGTTTCGCTGCAGGATGTCCGGACCCGGATCGATACCATGCTGGAGCGACGATACCTGGCCGATATCGGCCAGGTCTACCCCGGCATCGAATGCCCGGTCCCCGAGGATGACACCATCGAGTTGCTGACCCCCGAAATCGACCTCTACTCGATCGCACGGGAAGTCCTGCTCCTCGAACTTCCAATCTACCCTCGGAAGGCAGGGGCCGAACTGCCGGACGGCACACTGCCAATCGCCGATGACATGACACCTGACGACCCGCCAACAGCGCGGCCATTTGCCGTCCTGTCAGGCCTCCGCGACCGGCTGGTCCGATAGCACCGATCCCTCCCGCCAGCACCACACGGCATTTCCGGACCCGCAGAGCCTGACAAACCGGGCAAGACAACGTCCCAAACCTTGGACACGCAAAACGCGATTTGGGGATGATTGTCGCCGATTTCCGGCTTCCGGGAGCAAATGTCGCCTGGTAATTTCCCGGACCAGACTCATGGTGCACGAGATGTCGTGAGCTTCAGAAGGGCCGTGCCTTTTCGCGCCGCTTTGGCCGAACCGTGGCGACCGAAACCGGGCAGCCATGCTCCACCGAACACGTTTCATGAAATCCGGCAGCATCCGTCCCTTGTGTGCCTGCGCACCGTCTGTGGTGACAATTGTCCCAATTCCGGCGAGCACGGTCCACACCATGCGCCCGCGAGGAGCCCGTCATCCCGCGAATTGGCGTTCTGCCTGTAGACCCCCTGTTCCATTTGGAGGGGGTGTTCCAGCTTGTGTGCCTGCGCACCGTCTGTGGTGACAATTGTCCCAATTCCGGCGAGCACGGTCCACACCATGCGCCCGCGAGGGTCATCCCGCGAATTGGCGTTCTGCCTGTAGACCCCCTGTTCCATTTGTGGGGGCTTGTGTACTGCTGGCGGGTGTTTGGTGGAGGGGGATGGGTTCTGGACGACCGGAATGGACTTCGCCGGGCGGCGAAATCTGCGGGTGGGGCAATATTTCGATTGCACGAAGGAGTTTTGCTTGTATGTTCCGGGCCTTGGTTGATCCGGGTTCATGCTGACCCGGTGGCATGTCGGACGGTGCTCCGTCGACAGCACTCCTGGGGATTTTGGGGATAATCTATGGCAGTCCAGCAAAACAAGGTATCACCGGCGCGACGCAACAAGCGACGGTCACACGACGCCCTGTCAGCAGTCAACCGGGCCGAATGCCCCGAATGTGGCGAATTGCGTCTGCCGCACAACATCTGCCCAGCTTGCGGACACTACAAAGGCCGGCTGGTCATTGACCAGGTCGAGGACGACATCGACGACGCTGAGTGACCGGCGCAGTTGGGTAACGCAAGCAATGCCGACCGGCGAACATATGGGCAGCGATACCTCCCACCCCGCAACAATCTCGATCGACGCAATGGGTGGTGACCGCGGCCCCAATGCCGTGCTTGGCGGCATGGTCAAGGCGGCCAGGAAGCATCCGGCGATCCGGTTCGTCGTCCATGGCAACCGCGAGGTGCTGCAGCCGCGAATCCAGAAGCGCCGGTGGCTGCGTGACCGTTGCGATGTACGGCATTCGGACGAAGTGGTCGAAATGAGCTCGGTTCCGAGCAAGGTGGTGCGCAAGGGGCAGAAGACATCGATGTGGGCCGCCATCCAGGCCGTTCGCGAGGGCGAGGCAGATGCCGCGGTGTCATCGGGCAATACCGGTGCCTTGATGGCACTGTCGATGATGTGCCTGAAGCGTGCGCCCGGAACCAAGCGTCCGGCCATTGCCTGTCACTGGCCGTCGAGGAACGAGTCGGGATTTACCGTCCTGCTTGACGTCGGGGCCGACATCAAGGCCGACGAACAGGATTTGCTCCATTATGCCATTCTCGGCGCCGATTATGCCCGTTTCGGATTCGGGCTGCAGCGGCCGCGGGTCGGGTTGCTGAACATTGGCAAGGAGACCTTCAAGGGTCGCCCGGAAATCCGTCTTGCCAATGACCTGATCATCGAATGTTCGGAGGACCAGGGTTTCGAATATGTCGGCTATGTCGAAGGCAGCGACATTCCCGGCGGCACCGCCGACGTGTTCGTGACCGACGGCTATACCGGAAACGCCATGATCAAGTCGGTGGAGGGCACGGCCACACTGATCCGGGAATTCCTGCGAGAGGCCTTCAATCACACGATCCTGTCACGCATTGGCGCGCTGTTTGCCATTACGTCGCTCAGGCGCCTTGCCAAGCGGATTGACCCGCGATGGGTCAATGGCGGGGTGTTCCTGGGGCTGAACGGAACGGTGGTCAAGTCGCATGGCAGCGCCGATGCCGTCGGATTTGCTGCCGCCATCGACCTGGCGGTCCGCCTGTCGCGGGCGCGCGGATTGCAGCACCTGACTGCACCGGGCGCGGTCGGTCGGCAAGGCGCCGGTGCCTGAAGACCCGGTTCGGGAGGACAGGCTGGAAATATGCCAAGATTGCGTTCGGTCATAACGGGAGTCGGACATTACCTGCCGCAGCGAGTGGTGCCCAACTCCGAATTCGAGAGTTTTCTCGACACCAGCGACGAGTGGATCCGGACCCGGACCGGCATCAGGACCAGGCATTTCGCCGCCGACGGCGAATCCACTTCCGACATGGCCACCCACGCCGCCCGCGAGGCGTTGCGCGACGGCGGACTCGACAGTTCGGATATCGACGCCATCGTGCTGGCGACCTCGACCCCGGACAATACCTTTCCATCCACCGCCACATCGGTCCAGGCGGCGCTGGGCATGCGCGGCGGCTTCGCTTTCGACGTGCAGGCGGTATGCGCAGGCTTCATCTACGCCCTGGTCAATGCAAACGCCTTGCTGCTGTCCGGGGAGGTACGCCGGGTGCTGGTCATCGGTGCCGAGACCTTCTCCCGGATCCTCGACATGACCGATCGCGGCACCTGCATCCTGTTCGGCGATGGTGCCGGGGCCTTGGTGCTGGAAGCCGTCGAGGGAAGCGGCACCACCGATGACCGGGGAATCCTGTCGTCGAAAATCCGGTCCGATGGCCAGTACCGGGATCTCCTTTTCGTCGATGGCGGCGTCTCGACCACGCAGACAGCCGGCCATCTGCGCATGAATGGCAAGGAGGTGTTCCGGCACGCCGTCGACAAGCTGGCATCGACCACCAGGGATGCGCTGACCCGGATCGACCTCACGGAACAGGATGTGGATGTCGTCATCCCCCACCAGGCGAATCTGAGAATCATTTCCGCGACCACGAAGAAGCTGGGAATGTCCGACAAGAAGGTCGTCACCACGGTGGACCGGCATGGCAATACATCGGCAGCTTCGATTCCTCTGGCCTTTCATACCGCCAAATCGCAAGGCCTCGTCAAAGAAGGGGATCTGGTGGTCACCAAGGCAATCGGCGGCGGACTGGCCTGGGGGGCGGTGGTCCTCCGGTGGTAGTGAAGGAATGTCCGATGCGGAGATGGTGGCGACATGGCCGGGCCGGGAGTGCAGACATGGGGGGGCGGCAATCCCCTCCCTTGCCAATCGAGGCAACCTCGGCGATAAATTGAATGACAGACCAGCAATCCGGAGCATGGGGGGAGTTGTTGACTGGAAAGACGACCACGCGAGTTGACCTGATTGAAGTGATCCACAATGAGGTTGGGTTGAGCAGGACCGACTGCGGCCGCATGGTCGAGGAGGTGCTTGGGCAGATCACGGACACTATCGTCGCCGGCGACCAGGTGAAGATTTCCGGATTCGGCTCATTCCTCGTCAACCACAAGCGCGAGCGGATCGGCCGAAACCCGAAAACCGGCGTATCCGCACCGATCACGGCCCGTAGAGTGGTGACCTTTCGCCCGTCAGCGAACCTGAAGGACAGGGTCAATTCAGACACTGAACACAGGTAAGATGGCTTCAGCCGGGAAATCTCGACACGCCTTCAGGACGATCGCCGAAGTCGGCGAAATTCTGGGCACCGAACATCACGTCCTCCGATACTGGGAAAGCCAGTTCAAGCAGATCAAGCCGGTCAAGAGGTCCGGGAACCGGCGATTGTACCGTCCAGCCGATATCGAGCTTATCGCCGGCCTGAAAAGGCTGCTCCACGAGGACAAGCTCACCATCAAGCGAACCAAACGTCTCCTGCACGAGAAGGGCATCAAGTATGTCGCCGGCCTGGGAGCGGAGATTCTCGAAAGCCGGAACGCGTTCGGCATTGGGCCGGTGGATGATGGCGGGACCAGGACGGCGGCGGGCGATGGTGAACATGCCGAGGCAGGCATTGTGGCGGTACCTGTTCAGCGGGCCGAAGCGCCAGCGCAACCGGTGGTCCCGGCCGATGGCGGCGAGGTGACGGTGCCGGCAGCGGGCGATGATGGGGAGCTTCGTGAACTCCGGGACCAGCTGGAACAGCTGAAGGGGCGGGCGGAAGCGGATATCGGGCGGCTTCGGGCAATTTTGGCACTTGCCAGCCCCGGGCGATCCTGACTACAACCTGTTCAGTCGGGCCATAGCGCAGCCAGGTCAGCGCGTTCGTCTGGGGGGCGAAAGGTCGCGAGTTCAAATCTCGCTGGCCCGACCAAACCCGATCCGGCTTGAGTGGTTGATGTCACAGACCGAGGGGGAAGCGGCTGATGTGCCGGAATAGCCATGGCGTGCTTCCCGATTTTCAGATCCGGGGCCTTGCTGACATCGGCAGCGTGACCGCCAGCACCGATTTATGTGACGACCAGTTCCAGCCCGCCAGCCTGGATTTGCGCCTCGGCCGCTATGCCCACAGGGTGCGTGCCTCCTTCCTGGCCGGGGCTGGCCGTGATATCGGCCAGCGCATCGGTGAATACGAGATGCACCGCATCGACCTCGCCGATGGCGCGGTCATGGAAAAGGGCTGCGTATACGTGGTCGAGCTGCAGGAAAGGCTTGATCTTGACCCGGATGTCGGCGCCGCCGCCAATGCCAAGAGTTCCACCGGCAGGCTGGACATCCTTACCCGCCTGGTGGTCGATGGCGGCACCGAATTCGACCGGGTCGAGCCAGGTTATAGCGGCCCGCTCTATGCCGAGGTGTGTCCCCGATCATTCTCGATCAAGGTGCAGACCGGCTCCCGCCTCAACCAGATTCGGTTTCGGCGCGGCATTCGCAACCTGTCCGATGCCGAGTTGAAGCAATTGCAGCCCAAACACGATTTGGTGGCCGGAACGGCGGCGATTGACGGCGGGATCGGATTTTCGGTTGACCTCGAACGCCGGGACGAACCGGTCGGGTTCAGGGCGCGGCCCCATGCCGGAATCGTCGAAATCGACAAGGTCGGCAAGCACAGGAGTGCAGACTTCTGGGACCCGGTCCATGCTGTCGACAACCACATCATCCTGGACCCCGGCTCATTCTACATCCTGGTCAGCCGCGAGAGTGTCAGCATTCCTCCCGAACTGGCAGCGGAGATGATGCCGTATGTTGCCATGGCGGGCGAGTTTCGGGTGCATTATGCCGGGTTCTTTGACCCGGGATTTGGCTATGCCATGGCCGGGGGATCCGGATCCAGGGGTGTGCTCGAAGTCAGGTGCCACGAGGTTCCGTTCCTGCTCGAACACGGCCAGATCGTCGGCAAGCTGGTTTTCGAGCACATGGTCAGCCCGCCGGAACGGCTGTACGGAATCTCCGGCAAGTCCAACTACCAGGGACAGCAGCTGAAGCTCTCGAAGCATTTCAGGCCTGGCTGACTGCCCCCGTTATCGGGCCATGCAGGCGTTGCCAGGCCAGCTTCCCGGAGGGCGCGGAACTTGACCTCGCTGCCGGACTGACGGCAGGGGGCGCTGGCCGGAACGGCCGGCAGGTGCGGCTATTCCCGTGCCTCGCCGACCTTGTCGGGCTCGGCCGGGTCCCGATCAAACAGGAGGCCGCTCTCTGTCGGGCTGGTCAGGAGCCCCGCCTCCCGTAACTCCTTCAGGCCCGGAAGGTCGGAGGCCGATTCGAGGCCGAAATGGTCAAGGAACGCTCTGGTCACCAGGAATGTCACCGGTCGGCCTGGTGTCTTCTTGCGGGTTCCGAGCCCGACCCAGCCAACCTCGATCAACTGGTCGAGCGTGCCCCGGGACACGGATACGCCGCGGATCTCCTCGATCTCGGCCCTGGTCGTCGGCTGGTGATAGGCAATGATGGCCAGCGTCTCCAGGGCAGCCCGTGAAAGCTTGCGGGTCACCGTCCTCTCACGCTGCATCAGATGTCCGAGATCGGGCGCCGTCCGGATCGCCCAGCCATTGCCGGCCTTGACCACCCGCACTCCGCGGTTCCGGTAGATTTCGACCAACCTGCGGATCACCGCCCTGACATCAAAGTCATGCGGAATGCGCTCGCGGATCTCGTTGACGGTCACCGGCTCCCGTACCGCGAACAGGATCGCCTCGACCATCCGTTCCTGTTCGAATTCGGTCATCTGCCGGTCATTGCCGTCCTGACCAGGGATATCGTCAGTCATCGGAGCCTTCCTTGATCTCGATCGGCGCAAATGCGGTGGCCTGCCGCAGGGTCAGCTGGTTGGATCGCGCCAGTTCCAGGGCGGCGGCGAAGATCGCGGCAAGCGCCGACCGGATCTCCCTGCTCTCCCCCAGCCAGGCCTTCGGCAGGAACTCGGTGAGCTGCGACCAGCTTACGGCACCCGGCAGCAGGGCGGCCAGTATCCTCGATGCTTCCTGAACGGCCATGTAGCGGCGGCGCGACGCCTCGAATGGCCGGTACTCGTTGCGAGCCGTCATCCTTGCATAGGCCTGCATCAATTCGAGCAGCGATGCCTGGTAGGTCGAATGGCGGACCTCGCGAAGGTTCTCCGGCATTCCCCGGGCAAAGAACTCCTTGCCCAGCTGGTTCCTATCCATCAGCCGCCTGGCGGATTTGCGCATGGCATCCAGCCGCAGCAGCCGGAAGGCCAGCCTTGCTGCCAGCTCTTCGCCACTCGGCTCTCCCGTCTCCGTCTCCGGAATCAGCAATCTCGACTTGATCAGCGCCAGCCATGCCGCCATCACCAGGTATTCGGCGACCTGCTCCATCCGGATCGAATCGGTGTTCTCGATGAATTCGGCATATTGCTGAACCAGCCTGAGAACCGAGATCTTCCGCAGATCGACCTTCTGCTTGCGCGCCAACTCCAGCAACACGTCGAGAGGGCCCTCGTAACCGGCCACGTCGATGATCAGCACCTCGCCGTCCCGGGCTCCGATCTCCTGCCTCAGCATGAGATCTGCTCCAGGATTGCGGAAAATTCGCTTTCCAGGCCGGCAATGCCGGCCGGCTCCGGTTTGCCAACGCTCGCTGCTGCCCGCTCCAGCCGGCGGCGAGAATGCCGGTCGAGGCAGCCGGACATCGAGGCCACGCTCTCCATTTCGGTCAGCGTGCCATTGCAATGCAGAACCGCATCGCACCCCGCACCGCGTGCAGCTCCCGCGCGCTCGGCCAGAGACCCTCCCAGGGCCGACATCGAGATGTCATCGGACATCAACAGCCCGTCAAAGCCGATTCCGGTCCGGATATGGTCAATCACCGTCGGCGAGACCGTTGCCGGCAAGTCCGGATCCAGTGCCCGATAGACCACATGAGCCGTCATCCCCACCGGCAGATCATTCAGTTCACGAAATGCCCGGAATTCCGATGCTTCGAGCGTTGCCATCGAGCGGGAATTGACCGGAAGTTCGACATGGCTGTCAAGCCCGGTTCCGCCATGACCCGGCATATGCTTCAACACCGGAATGATGCCGCCATCGATGCATCCCCGTGCCACGGCACGGGCCGCACGGATCACGGAATCCGGATCCTCCCCGTAGCATCGGTTGCGAAGCACCGGATGGGTGTCGCCATCGGCAATATCGGCCAGGGGGACACAATTGCCGTTGATTCCGGTACGGACCAGTTCGGCGGCGATGATGCGGTAGCGCAGCCACATCGAGCGTTCCCGCTGCTCCGGTGCCACGCCATTGCACTGGTCAAGGGCCGGCAGCCATCGGCGCCATTCATCGCCGGTAAACCGCTGAACTCGCCCCCCTTCATGATCGGTCAGCACCGGCGCATCATGCCCGGCCGCCTCCCGCAATTGCCCGACCAATCTGCGGATGTCCTCGACATTCCCTTCATTGCGGTCAAACAGGATGAAACCGGCCGGACGCACCTCGCGGAAAAAACCGGATTCGGCATCGGTGAGACCGGTGCCGGAACAGCCGAAAATGCAGGCGCCGATGCCCATCAGCGGATCACCGTCGGGATGCAGGTCTCGAACTCGGCTTCCAGCCTGTTGCAGAAATACTGTTGCAATTCCCGGGCACCGAAACCGGCCACCCGCAACCGGACGATATCCCTGCCGCCGCTCTTCGCGTCTTCCAGGTACCAGTCGACGCCGTTCAGCAGGTCCGGGTAGAGGTCGCGTAGCCGCGACCACTCGATCATGGCCTCCGATTCGGTCGGATAATCGGCAAGTTGGGCGACATAGGACCCAGCCGCAATCGAGCCCTCCTCCAGCTGTTCAGGACCGCGATCCCGGGCCGCCAGGTGGGAATTCCAGACCAGCATCGCCAACTCGGCCCGGCCCGGCCCGGCCCGGCCGCCGGTTCCGGCATCCGGATCCCGCTCGCCATTGAGCCGCGCCAACTCCCTCCGGGTCCGCGGCGACAAATCCAGGTCCGAAAGCCCGGATTGTGTCGGCGCCAGCCTGATTCGGTCCATTCCTTCCGGGACCGGCGCCCCGGCATGGAGGGAATGTATCGCGAATGCATCGGGTTCTTGCTCGTCACTGGGGGCGGGGGCCGGCTTGATCCGCTTGGGGACGGCGGGCGCGTAGATCGTTACCGGCTCGTAGACCCGGTACTTCTCGGCAAACACCCCGTAGCCGATGACGGCCAACATCAGGCTGCCGGTCAGCCAGTAGCCCATCCTCGACATCGACATGCCGAGCACCCGTCGTGCAAATCCACGACGACGACCCTTGGCCTGCCTATAGACTGCCGGCTTTGCCATGATAACTGCGCAATCCTGCCCATCCCGTTCCGGGACACCGGATCCGACTCCCGCGCGGCTAACTCCGCATCTCTGTGATCGGCTCCACTCCCAGAATACCAAGTCCGCAGGAAATGACAATCCCGACGCTGCGGGCCAGGGCAATCCTGGCGGCGCTGCCCTCGCGGTCATCCTCGTCCACGAACCGCAGTTCCGGAACGGTGTTTCCGCGGGTCCAGACGGCGTGAAAATCGGAGGCCAGGTCATTGAGATAGAACGCGATCCGGTGCGGCTCGTGATGTCGTGCCGCCTGCTCGACAACCCTGGGCCATTCGGCAACCCGGCGCGCCAGGACGATCTGGTCGGGATGGTGACCACAGCCGGGGTCACTCGCCCGCAACAGGTCATCATCGGTCGGCAGGCCGGCCGCCGCCGCCCTTCGCAGGACCGAACATACCCGCGCATGCGCGTATTGCACGTAGAATACCGGGTTGTCCCTCGATTGTGCCGTGACCTCGGCAAAATTGAACTCGAGCTGTGCATCATTCTTGCGCATCAGCATGACGAACCGTGTGACATCCGGCCCGACCGCGTCCACCGCTTCCCTGAGTTCGACGAACTGGCCGGCCCGCTTGGACATCTTTGCCGAACCGTCGCCATCTATGACCCGGACAAGCTGCGTCAGCTTGATGTCGAGCGGCATGGTGCCATCCGACAGGGCGGACACGACCGCCTTCAGCCTCTTGACATAGCCGCCATGATCGGCGCCGAAGACATTGATCAACTCGTCATAGCCGCGGCTGATCTTGCTGTAGTGGTAGGCGATGTCCGAGGCAAAATAGGTCCAGGTCCCGTCGGATTTCCTGATCGGACGGTCGGTATCGTCGCCATGGGCCGTTGCCTTGAACAGCGTCTGCTGCCTGGGTTCCCAATCCTCCGGCACATTGCCCTTCGGCGGCTCGAGCACTCCCTGGTAGATGAGACCCCGCCGGTCGAGCTCGGCCAGCGCATCGTCGACCTGCCCACCATCATGGAGCGACCGCTCGCTGAAGAACAAATCCATGCTGATGCCGAGCAGATCGAGGTCCCGGCGAACCAGCTCCATCATGGCATCAATCGCCAGCTCTCTCACCATTTCGAGCCATTCCGGTTCCGGCTTGCCGACCAGGCCGTCGCCATGGATGTCCTTCAGGTGCTGCCCGGTCTCGACCAGGTAGTCGCCGCGATACTCGTCGCTGCCAAACTCGATCTCCTGGCCGTTCGCCTCGAGATAGCGCAGGAATACCGATCTGCCGAGCGCATCGACCTGGGCACCCCCGTCATTGACGTAGTATTCACGCACGACCTCGTATCCGGTGAATTCGAGCAGCCTGCCCAGCGCATCACCGAAAACCGCACCCCTCGCATGCCCCACATGCAGGGGGCCGGTCGGATTTGCCGACACGAATTCCAGGTTGACCACACGGCCCGAACCGGCGGCGGTCCGGCCAAAATCGCTCCCCGCGGCAATTGCCTGGCGTGACACCGATATCCAGCTCGCCGGCGCCAGCCGGAAATTCAGGAAACCCGGACCGGCGACCACCGCCTCGCTGACACGGTTGTCCCGGCGCAACTCGGCGGCCAGCCCAGCTGCCAGCTCGGTCGGCTTGCGACCAAGCAACCGGGCCGCCACGATCGCGGCGTTGGTCGACATTTCGCCATGGCTGGCCGATTTGGGCCGCTCCAGGGTAACTGCCTCGAGGCGGTCGGGTGGAGCACCCATATCCGCGAGGATACCGGTAACCAGGGCCCTGAATTCGGCAAAGAGATCCATCGAAATTCCTCTTTTCTCTGCAGCGGCGGGCCGTCCTGCGGTCGATCACCGGAAGTCCGGCCCCGCTTGCACCCGGCCAATATCACCGGAATCGACAACTGAACACCAGTACACGCACCTTCAGTGCTAACTACCTAATATAGCGTCTCTTTTTCTTCCTCAACACGCAGATGCGACAGGAAATTCAACCTCGATTTCCTGCATCTGCAACTGGATGCAGGGAGAAGTTGATGTCGACAGTACGACTGGCAGATGCACGAATCAAGACCACCAGGATTGGTCTCATTGCCACCTGGAGATCGCTTTCGAATTGGTCGGTCAGCGCGGGATATCCGCGGCTTGAAGCTGGCAGGCTTCGGCATATGGATCATGTCATCGGGACGTCGTCGATTCGTCATTTGCACTCGGCATGGTGGCCGGCGTCAGTGGACGATCATGGGTGATCGGGAACTGACTGGACCTGGAGGAGGCAAAGTCTGGAGACCCCGCGCCGGCAATGGTGCCGTGAGCCCACCGTGCACGGCGGCAGGAAGGTGGGGCCTTGACGCGGCCTTGCGCGGAAGGGCGGATGTTCGTGCGGGCGAGGAGGCGCGCATCAATGCCAGTCATTCCGGAGGTGACAGCAAATTGGACCGGCGCCGGGTCGACCGGTCACGGCAAGCCTGGAATGACCCCCGCTGGCAGGTCGGACCCTGGATGGAATCGTCATTGTCAGCTTCGTGGTCCGCTGATCGGCCAGGCCTGGCAGGAGTCGGGCCGGCAGCCTTGGGCGGGCGCCCTCCTGCCAACGGTGAAGGGAGACTGCATCGGGCCGCCTGCCCCAAGGATCAACTTGCGCAAGGCAGTTCCGGGCCAGGATCCGAATCATCGGCAAACAGGTTGGAGGGCAAAGTTGTCGCTGACAGCACTTCCGGCATCAGGACGGCGGACAGTACTTCGCATGGGCGGCCATCGCGAATTTGTCGGTCATTCCGGCAATGAAATCAGCCACCACCCTGGCACGATGCAGGTCGTCACCCGATTGGCATGCATCTGCCCTCCACTCCCCGGGGAGCAGTTCGACACGATTCAGATACAGGTGAAACAGTGCGCTGACGATCTCTTCGCCCTTGCGACGTTCATGCTCGACCTTGCCGGTCCGATACATGTTGTCACGCAGGAACCCCTTGATCTCGACAATTGCTGCCGCAGTTCCCGGCGAAAACCCGATAATCTCGCAATCATGCCGCTTGATGTCGCCGGCCGATTCAGGCGCCAGCGTCTCGAGGTTGCGGCGTGACACCGTGATCACGTCCTGCATCAGTGCGCTGAAGACATCCCGGACAATCGTCTGGACGATCCGTCCATGCCCGGCATCCGGGTTGCCGGTGGTCACCCGCCGGGATGCCGGACCGGCAATCTGCAGGTCACCGATATCCTTGAGGCTGAACATCCCGGCCCTGATGCCGTCCTGGACGTCATGGCAGATATAGGCGATGTCATCGGCGGCTCCGGCGGCCTGCGCCTCTGCCGTTGCCTGGCTCCGGAGATCGAGATGATGCGTGGCGTGAAGCTCGGCAAGTGCAAATGGGACCGGCCCCGGCACCGGGCCATTATGCTTGGCCATGCCCTCCAGGGTTTCGAATGTGAGGTTCAGCCCGTCGTAGCCGATATAGCTGCGCTCGAGCCGGGTCACGATGCGGATTGCCTGCGCATTGTGTTCGAATCCGCCATAGGCCTCCATTTCCCTCGCCAGCGCATCCTCGCCGGCATGGCCGAATGGCGGATGGCCCAGATCGTGCGCCAGGGCGATGGCATCGGCCAAATCGGCATTCAGCCCGAGTTGGGCGGCCAGCGCCCTGGCGACGCGCGACACCTCGATGGTATGGGTGAGGCGGGTTCGGAAATGATCGCCATCCGGTGCGACAAAGACCTGGGTCTTGTGCATCAGCCGACGAAAGGCAGTTGCGTGAACAATGCGGTCGCAATCGCGCTGGAATGGCGAACGGCCGGGGCTCTCCTGGATTTCGTGCAGCCTGGAGCCCTGTTCCGGTGGCCGGCAGGCATAGGCTGCCAGCCCCTGCTGCTCGTATGGCATTTGCGCCCGGTCCTTGCTGTCAAATACCGTCGTCAATATATAGTCGAATACCGATCTTCCAAGAGGCCGGGTTCGCCATGACCATTGCAATTCCTCCAAAGGTGTCCGAACGGGCATTCGAACGGTTGGCCGAAATCAATCGGCAGTCCAGCGAGAGCAAACCGCTCCGGGTTGCGGTCAAGGGCGGCGGGTGCTCGGGATTCCAGTACGAGATCATTTTTGACGACCCGGCAGAGGATGACTTGGTCATCCGGGGTTGCGGCCAATCCGTCCTCATCGACAGCATGTCCCTGCCCTTCCTGAACAATGCCGTCATCGACTATTCCGAGGAGTTGATCGGCTCCCGTTTCGTGGTCATCAATCCGAATGCCAAATCGACCTGCGGATGCTCGATGAGCTTCTCGCTCTGACAGCGCGGATCGCAGCACAGCATGAAAATCGCCAGCTACAACATCAACGGCATCCGCGCCCGGTTGCCGCGCCTACTTGACTGGCTGGCGGAATCCGAGACCGACATCGTGCTGCTGCAGGAAATCAAATGTGTCGATTCGGCCTTTCCGCGCGCCGAATTCGAGATTCTCGGCTACCAGGTGGAAACCCATGGCCAGAAGCAGCAGAACGGGGTTGCCATCCTGTCGAAGATGCCGATGGAAGAGGTGGTACACGGCCTGCCGGGTGATGACGAGGATTTGCAGGCGAGATGGATCGAGGCCACCGTTATCGGCAGGATTCCGGTGCGTGTCTGCTGCCTCTACCTGCCGAATGGCAACCCGGTTGACGGACCCAAATACCCGTACAAGCTGGAATGGATGGCAAGGATGGAGGCACGTGCGGCAGAGTTGCTGCAACTGGAAGAGGCAACATTGTTTGCCGGTGATTTCAATGTCATCCCGCAGGCCGAGGACGCGATGTGCCCCGAGAACTGGGAGGACGACGCCCTGTTCCGATACGAGACCCGCGAGGCGTGGCGACGACTGGTTCATCTCGGCCTCACCGATGCCTTCAGGTCAGTCACCCCCGAGGGGACAAATTTCACCTTCTGGGATTTCCAGCGCGGTGCCTGGCAGCGCAATGACGGCATCCGAATCGACCACTTCCTGCTCACGCCGCAATGCGCCGATCTGCTCGTGGATTGCCGGATCGACAGCCATGTCCGGGGCTGGGAAAAACCGTCCGACCACGTTCCGATCTGGGTCGAACTCGACGCCTGACGAGCATTGACCTGCCGTGAATGGCCTCCCGCGGCCACGCCCGAATCTTGTGAGCTGGCGCTGGCCAGCGCCTCGAACCTGCAATCGCGGCCTGTCGTCGCGAGATCGGTATCCTTCGTGGGACAGCTTGGGCTTATCCCTGCCTCGTGACGTCCTTTCGGTAGATCCAGTGCAGCGGGGTCCGGGCCAGGGCCGGCGCCAGCCCGCCAGCCAGGCCATGGAGCGAAAACAGCGGGGTCTGGATCCATCCGGGCAGGTGGTAGAGCATGCCTTGGACATTTGTAGCCATCGCCACTTGCCGCCGCCGCCATCGACGGGCGCGCATGTAGGCCGTCAATGCCTCGGACAGGGAGAGGCCGGAGGCCAGGAGCCGGGCCAGCACCCATGCATCCTCCAATGCCTGGTTTCCGCCCTGGGCCAGGAAAGGCAGGACCGGATGCAACGCATCGCCGGCAAGAACCGCCCCCTGGCCGTGCCAGCTTCTGGCGATCGGCGATGCCTGGAGGTGCCAGCATCCTGCCGATTCGACGCTGCCGAGGACTTCCGGGATGCCGCCGCCAAACCCCAAAAAGCTGCGCCTGAGATTCTCCGGGTCATCACTGGTCGGCAAATGACGACCGGCAACCGGCCTGATCCGGCGAATCGCCACCAGGTTCACTCCGGATTGTCTCCCGGTCCGGTAGAGCACCACATGCCCTCCCGCACCAACCACGAGCCTGATATCGCCGGGGGCGAGATCGAACGGCAGCGGACCATCAATGACCGACCGCCATGCCAGGTGGGACGAAAGCGGCGGTGGTGCGCCCGGGTTCAGAAATTCCCGGACCACCGAATGGAGTCCGTCAGCCCCCACCAGGAACGCCGCCATCCGGGTCTGGCCGTCACCGGACTGAAGCCGGAGCCGGCCAGCTGCCGCCGCAACCGCCTCGACATGCACCCCGCGCCGAATCCGGGCGCCGGCGGTGCTGGCAGCGTCGGCAAGCATGCCGACCAGGGCGGAGCGTCGGAAGAGCAGGTACGGGCAGGAGGTGCGGCCATATGCGGCAAGGTCATGGACGGCCATCATCCGGCCGCGCCCGATTCACAGATTTGCACCTGCCGTGCAGGCATACCTGTCTCGGCCGCCTCGGTTCTCCAGCCCGAGCGCGTTGAGGACCGCGACGCCATTCGGCGAGACCTGGATACCGGTGCCGCCATCATCCGGCGCCGACGACTTTTCCAGCACCTCCACCTGGTGCCGGGACCGGGCCAGCAGGATGGCAAGGGTCAGACCGGCAATCCCGGCACCGAGAATGGTAATGCGGTGTGGAAGTTCAGCCATGACTCGCCGGTTTGGGCAAGATCTGCGCTCTGACCCTCCTTCGGTGGCAACAGACGGCCGCTTCAGCCGTCCCAGAATTCCCTTTCCGAGCGTTCATGCTGCTCCTGGGCTTCCAGGCAGTAGGTGGCAATCGGTCTTGCGATCAGTCGCTTCAGTGAAATCGGTCTGCCGGTTGCTTCGCAATACCCGAACTCTCCTTCCTCGATCCGGTGCAACGCCGAATTGATCTTCAGCACCAGTTTTCGCTGCCGGTCCCTGGTCCTGAGCTGAACCTGTCGTTCGGATTCCTCGGTTGCCCGATCGGTGATGTCGGGAATGTTGCGGGTCTGCTCCTGCATGTCCTCGATGGTATCCCTGGACTGCGCAAGAATCTCGTTTCGCCACTCCACCAGCCTGCGTCTGAAAAACTCGAGCTGCAGTTCGTTCATGAAGGGCTCTTCTTCCGATGGCCGGTAATCTTCTGGCAAATAAATAACTGATTCCATTCAGTCATTCCCCTACCTGGCTCGCTAATGACACAACCATCAAGACGGAACTTGATCTGGCGACTTCCTTAATGGAATTCACTTTTCCTGTCATTTACAATTTTCGTGATACTTCCGTCTACGAAACAGCAGAAAGTCAGGAACAACATGCACCGACCATGTCGCAAATTCTGCCGCCGAAAGACGGGGGAGCCGACCCCGATCGGCCCGCCAGGTGTTGCCGGGATTGACCGGGATGCCGAAAGTGGCAACTCCGGCCGGGGCCGGTCACGACCGCAAATTGCGGCCCATGGCAGGCACCCGGCATGCTGGTAATCGCCGGGACAGCCCTGGGGGCGCTGCTCGGCTACCGAGCGGCGGGCAAGCGGGATGGCAACCGGCTGGACCGGCTGCAATTCGCTGCCGTCTACGGGCTGGCCTTCGGCCTGGCCGGGCTGGTATTGACGTTGCTGGCTGGCTGGCTGGGTGTCGGCTACGCCTGACCCGACCATCCCCGACACTGGCCGATTGCAGCCGGACATCTGCATTTCCCTCCGATCCCGGGCCGGATCCGGTCGGGATCAGCCATCGGCAATCCTGCCCGGGGGCGGCCGCCAGCGGCGAATTTCCTGCTCGGTTATGTCCAGCTTCAGGTGGACAGGTTGGAACCGCTCCGAGGTCACCGTGATGTCGGCCGAACCGGTGTGGCCGGTCGATTCAATCCAGAAGGAGGCGATGCCGCATCTGAATGCCAGGTTGGCCGGCCCGATCAGCCGGGCCGGGCCATCCAGCGCCACATGCAGGACATCGGCAAGGAATGGCGTCACCCGGCCGACCTGGTCCAGGGCCTGAACGGTCACCCTTGCTGCGTCCTTTTCCGAGGCCAGGAGATGGTCGCTGTCGGCCTTCATCACCAGCCGGGTCGCAACCGGTGATGCAGACATCCGGACCTCGGTCACCTCCTGGCCATCCAGGAGGCCGACAATGCTGGCATCCGGCCAGCCATGGCCCCAGCACCCCAGTTTTTCCGGTGGAATGTCCCCGTGGCCGATCACAACCGGCGGATGCGGAAGATGCGGGTACAAGCGGCGATGCGGCTCGAGGCGCATGGTGAAACCATCGCCAAGCCGCAATTCCACCGCGTCGCAATTGGTCAGGATCGTCAGCGGCAGGACGCCACCGATGCTCCGCTCCCCCCTCGCCCACCAGGTGACCGGGTCCAGCACGATGCGGCGGGCGGGATCGATCTGGCTGGCATAGACTCCGGCAGCAAATTTCGGCTGTCGAAACATGTCCAGCACGCCATGATGGCAGATTCGATCGCCGGAGCCGAATTCCCTGTGGGTGTTGTAGTCGGACATGCACCAGCCGATGCACCCCGAGATCTGATGGTCACCATGGGCAGCATTCAGCACCTGCAGGTACCTGGTCACGTGTTCGACCTGGCGCTGCTCTGCATCCCAGATCTTCGTCGGATGCATGTGCCCGTTGAATTCGGTCACAAGATAGGGAACCGGATGATCAAGACAGGTGACCTCCTGCTGGTCACGCAGCGGAATGCGCCCGGTATTGACCCATGGCTGCTCCTCCTGGCCGATGACGAAGTCGTTCATGGTATAGACATCTTCCAGGAACTCGCTGCCAACGAAGTTTCGCACGCCGGCAGTCTGCCTGGTCGCATCCAGCTCCCGGGCAAGCCGGTTGGTCGCCTGGTAGAACTCCCGGTCATCGGGCGATTCGTTGATTCTGACTCCCCAGAGAACCACTGACGGGTGGTTCCAGTCACGCCTGATCATCCGCGAGACATTGCGAAGCGATTCCTGCTTCCAGCCGTCACCGCCAACATGTTGCCAGCCGGGAATCTCCTCGAACACCATCAGCCCGATCCGGTCGCAATGATCCAGAAACCACGGCGATTGCGGGTAGTGCGACGTCCGGACAAGATTGCAGTTGAGCTCGTGCTTGAGAATCTCGGCATCCCGCTCCTGCGCCCGCCTTCCCATGGCGTAGCCGACATATGGAAAAGACTGATGACGGTTCAGCCCGACGATCTTGAGCGGCGCACCATTGAGCAGGAAGCCATCTGCCGTGAACGCCGCCGTCCTGAATCCGAAGCTGGCCGAGAAGGTGTCGCTGCATCCGGGTGCATCGAGGTCGAGTTCGGCCCGGTAGAGCACCGGCGACGAGATATCCCACAACTCGATCCCCCCGAGATCGCCGCAGGCAATATCGCCGCGCCTTCCCCGAATTGCCACCGTCCTGTCGGCGACCGCGACCCCGTCATGGCCGACGATCCGGCAGCGGATCGAGCCCTCCGGCACCGGGTCACCCGCCAGTTCGTACCTGACCAGTACCCGCTTTCGTTCGGCCAGCGGGTCGGGAGTCTCGATCTTCATGCTTTCGATCCAGCTTCGATCGGTGACGACCAGCCATGCGTCACGGTAGAGGCCGGCATAGGTCAGGTAGTCGATTTGGCCGCCGAAGGGGGGAATTTCCGGGTTCTCCTCGCCGCTGACCCTGACTGACAGCAGGTTTGAGCCGGGTTGCAGCCTGCCGGTCAGCCGAATCTCGAAGGGCGTGTAGCCATCGGCATGGGCGCCCATCCTGGCACCGTTGAGGTAGACGACCGAATCGGCCATGGCACCGTCGAATCGCAGCCGGATATCCCTTCCCTCGAATTCCGGACTCCAGTCGAGGATCTTCTGGTAGCAGAATTGCTGCTGGAACGCGCGCTCGTCGAAGTAGTTCAGCGGAAGATCGACCGCGTTGTGCGGCAGGCGGACGGTCTCGCCATGCTGCGGGGTCGCCTGCGCCTCCGGCGGGAATCCCCGGCTGAAAACCCAGCCGTCACAAAATCTCCTCGTGATCCTCATCTTGACTCCCTGGTCCCTCTCCCGACTGCCGGCCATGGCAGCAATTCCGGCCGCCCCCGTCAGGCCGCCCGCCGGCTGGCAGGCGGCAGCCCCGGAACATGCGTCCGCATCGAATGGATGGCCTGGCCGATGTGCCGCAAGTCTGCATGTCTTGCCGGCGAGCCCGATCAATGGCCGCCCAGCCAGGACGGCAGCCATTCGCCATGGGCGCCGACGAGCCGATCCACCATGTCGGTGATCTGTTCCAGGTCAAGTTCGGCGGCGGTGTGGGGATCCATCATTGCCGCATGGTAGACATGATCCCGGTTCTCCTGCATCAGCGCCGCCACGGTAAGTTCCTGGACATTGATGTTGGTTCGCATGATCGCCGTCAGTTGCGGCGGCAGCGACCCCATCTTGACCGGCTGAATGCCGTTGCGGTCGACCAGGCAGGGAACCTCGACCGCGCTTCGGGCTGGCAGGGAGGAAATCAGGCCGTGATTCGGAACATTGCCGTAGATGACCGAACGGCTTCCGGTGCAGACCGAATTGATGATATCGGATGCGTATTCGCGGCTTGGCTCGACCGGAATGGTATCGGCCGTGCGAAATTCCGTTGACTGCCGCTCCCAATCCTCGATCTGCCGTTCGCAACGGGCCGGATACTCATCGAGAGGAATGGCGAATTTCTCCACCAGATCCGCTCGTCCCTCCTTGATGAACCAGGGAACATATTCGGCGAAATGCTCCGAGCTCTCGGTCACGAAATACCCCAGCCTCATCATCACCTCGTAGCGAACCAGGTTCGGACAATTCGGCTCATGCCGGTTCGGCTTGGGAATTCGGCCGGCACGGTAGCCCTCGATCAGCCGCGGATAGAGATCCTCGTGGCTACCGTCGGTGCAGGCCTCCTCCAGGGTCAGGAAGAATGCCATGTGGTTGATGCCGGCGCTGCGGAACCTGATCCGTTCCGGCGACAAATCCAGATCCCAGGCCAGATCCTCGATCGTCCACTGGACCGAGTGGCAAAGTCCGACCGCCTTGATCGCCGGAAATTTCTCGGCAATCGCCCACATGTTGATTGCCATTGGATTGACGTATTGGAGCATCAGGGCGTTCGGGCAGAGTTCAAGCATGTCGGCGCACAGGCTCCACAGATGCGGAACCGTGCGCAGGCCGCGCATGATACCGCCAATACCGAGCGTATCGCCGATGGTCTGCCGCAGGCCGAATGCCTTCGGGATCTCGAAATCGGTCACGGTTCCCGGCCGGTATCCGCCAATCTGGAAGGCAACGATCACGAAATCCGCACCTTCGATCGCCTGGCGTTGGCTGGTATGGGTGGTCACCCTGGCGCCGGGCGCCAGTTGCCGGACCAGCTTGCTGGTCACCACATGGGCATCGTCGAGCCTTGCCTCGTCGATATCCATCAGGGCCAGATGCGCCCGTTGCATCGCCTCCATTTGAAGAATGTCGCCGACGAGATTCCTCAGGAATACGGTCGAGCCCGCACCGATGAAGGCTATTCTTGGAGTATTGGCCATCGATCAATCCAGCTTCCGGTCGATCCCCGTCCATTATCCGCAAGCGCATCAAAACGGAACATGGAGATCCGCCAGCCGAATCGGTTTCGGGTGGACAATTCGCGTGCATGGCATGCGGAATGGACAGGCCCTGTCCAACCCGCCCCTCGCCGGCACGGCAGGGCCGGCCGAAGCCGGTCCGCCCGGCAGGAAGGCCATCGGTCCGGAAGAGGCTTCCGGCCGGCCCGTTCCGGCACACTCTCCTCGCTGTCAACGAAGCCGGTCGGCGGCGGCCCTGTAATCTGGTCGGCGAATCGGGTAGCTGCAGGCAAGTCGAGGTTACAATGCCGTATTGCTACATGTTGTTCAGCTGTCACCCACCCCCGTCGAGGTTGAATGCCCGGGGCATTCCCGGCCCGAGGGCCCATGTCGCCGTCATTTCCCGGTGCCGTGGAGCCGGAAAGGACGGCTCCCGCCGACATTGGCACCGCGGCATTGTTCGGCAATCATCGGGAGTGTCCGGTGACCTGTCCTGACTGGATCGGCATTGACTGGGGAACCACCCATCTTCGGGCCTGGGGAATGCGCGAGGATGGTGGGATCTGCAACAGGGCCAGTTCCGACCAGGGAATGGCAAGGCTGGAGCCTGGCGGTTTCAGACCGGCCCTCCTGGACCTGGTCGGTGAGTGGCTGCCAAAGGGAGCGTCGATTCCGGCAGTGGCCTGCGGCATGGTGGGCGCCGATGGCGGCTGGATCCATGCACCCTATCGTTGCACGCCCTGCGTTCCGGTGACACCGCAATCCCTGGTATCGCCGCATGAATCCTGTCCGGGATTGATGGTGTCGGTGATTGCCGGGCTCAAATTTGTCGGCCCGGAGCCGGATGTCATGCGTGGCGAGGAGACCCAGATTGCCGGCCTGTTGGCAACCGCGCCCGGGTTTGACGGCGTCGCCTGCCTGCCGGGAACCCACACCAAGTGGGTCCGGGTCGGCTCCGGCAGGGTCGAAAGCTTCCGGACTTTCATGACCGGCGAGTTGTTCCAATTGCTGGCGACGGGCTCGCTGCTGCGGCATTCGGTTGCGTGCTCCGGCTGGTCCGGTGACGAATTCTCGGCGGCGGTCGGGCAGGGAATGCAGCAGCCGACGGCGCTGGCCAACCATCTCTTCGGAATCAGGGCCAGCGCATTGACGGCCGGGCTGAAGCCCGAGGCGGCGCGGGCGCGCCTGTCCGGGCTGCTGATCGGGGCGGAGCTGCAGTCAATCCGATCGCTGTGGGAGAATCGTGAGTTGGTCCTGGTCGGGTCAGGACCGGCAACCGATGCCTATTCGGCGGCCATTGGCCTCACCGGGAAGCCTTTCCGGACCGTTGACTCTGAAGACGCGGTGCTTGCCGGCCTTGCTTCGGCGCTCGGGATGGCCGGGGGCAGGCGATGACCAGGCCGCTGATCGCCATTCTGCGGGGGATACGACCTGACCAGGTCATCGAGGTCGGCGACATCCTGCTGGCAGCGGGCTTCGAGACCATCGAAATCCCGCTCAATTCGCCGCAACCGTTTGACAGCATCCGGCTCCTGGTCGACGCCTTCGGCGACCGGGCCACCATCGGGGCCGGAACCGTGCTGGCGCCGGATGAGGTCCACCGGGCCTTCGCCTGCGGCTCCCGGATCATTGTCTCGCCGAATACCGACCGGGATGTCATTGCCGCCACCAGGGAGCTGAACATGCAGTCCTGGCCAGGGGCATTCACCCCGACCGAATGCCTTGCTGCCCTCCGGGCCGGCGCCGACGGCCTCAAGATCTTTCCCGCCGGCCTCGTCGGTATTGCCGGCATTGGCGCCATCCGCGCCGTGCTGCCGGCGGGAACGAAGCTTTACGCGGTTGGCGGCGTCGAGCCGGGTGGGTTCCGTGCCTGGCTGCAAGGCGGGATTGACGGGTTCGGAATCGGATCTGCGCTGTTCCAGCCGGGCATGGCACTTGACGACATCCGCAGGAATTCACATCTCATGGTTGACGCCTATGACCGCGCCGTCGCCCGGATGACCGACAACCAGACGATTCGATGATCTCGAAATTTCTGCTGCTGCTGGCACCCCTGGTCTATGCCCTTGCCATGTTCAGGGTCTCGGCCTTCCAGACCCGTCGTCGCCTGCGCCGGCAGTCGACATCCCTGTCTGATCCGAAGCTCCAGCGCCTTAACGCCCGGCTGGCCTCCGCCGCCGGAATTCCGGAGATCACGACCTCGATCTACGAGGTCGGCACCGTGAACGGTCTGACCACGCCCGAGGGAGATCTCTACCTGACCCGGGGGCTGTTCGAATGCTACCGGCGAGGCGAAATCTCGGCGGAGGAACTGAGTTCGGTCACCGCCCATGAACTCGGTCACGTGGCTCTCGGCCATGGCAAGCGGCGGCTGACGGTGTTCGCTGGCCAGAATGCGGCCCGCATGCTGCTTGGATTCATGCTTGGCCGCTTCATACCATTCGTCGGCCCGTCCATTGCCGACGGCCTGACCAGCCTGCTGGTCTCGCGGCTGTCCCGCGACGACGAGTATGCCGCTGACAAGTATGCAAGCGCCCTGCTGATCAAGGCCGGGCTCGGAACCGGAGTGCAGAAAACCATGCTGCAAAGCCTCGAGCACATGACCGGCCATACCGGGGGTGCAGTCGCCTGGCTGATGAGCCACCCGCCCATTCCGAAACGAATCGCCGCCATCGAGAATAATGAACGGCGCTGGAAATCCCCGGACGGGCCGGATCACAATACCGATCTGGCCAGGCTGGTCAGGTAGTCCCGTCCATCTCCTCGACATACAGTTGCTGGAAATGATGAACCGCGTGTTCGCTCAGCTCCGGATGCTCGTCATCGACAACGAACCTGCCCTGGTTGTAGCCGAATGACTTCAGGCCCCTCTGCACGCTCTCGCGCCCTGTCCATTGATCAATCGAGATCTGAACACGATCGAATCATTCGGCTGTTCGGCGATCATGACGGCGAACACATCGATTCGCCGCGCCCCGCTTTCCGACCACGGCCAGGCAATACTCGCGGCCCTGCCGCCACCCGAGAGCCCTCCAGGCAGGACGGCATTGGCGGGCGAGGTTTTGTCGACCCCGGCGGCAATCCGAGCGAATCGAGCTGCAGGGCGCCATCCGCCAGCTTGCCGTTCGCCCGGCCCTCGGGCACGGGGAGGCGAGGCTGCTGTCGCGGCTTCTCGATGACGAGCATCCACAGGGCGCGGTCCAGCATGGCGGCCGCCAGCTTCGCTACCTGATCGGCTCGGCGCATGGCTGGCTCGGCGGTTTCGTCTTTGCCGGCCCGTCGGCGGTGCTCGCCCCTGGGACCGGTGGATCGGCTGGGATTTCCGGGCCCGGGCTTCGGGTCTTGACCGGGAGGTCGGCATGTCGCGCTTTCTCGTCCGCCGGGATGTCCGCTGCCGGATGCTGGCCTCGAAGGCGCTGGGCCTGTACCTGCGCCGCCCGGCCGCGGATTTCGAGGCCCGCGACGGGGTCCGGCCGCTGCTGGCCGAGACCTTTTCCGGTCCGGATTTCAGCGGCACCTGCCTGGCTGCGGCCGGCTGGAGATGGGTCGGCGCGAGTTCGGGGCGCGGCCGGCTGGTCCAGCGCATCGCCGAGCAACACCGCTGCGTTCCGGGCATGCAGTTTGCGGACGGCCGGCAAACACCGCCCCAACGCCGAATGCCGTGGCGCCGCAATCGCCATGCACGCGGCCATCGGCTCTGCCTTCAGAGCACCCGGCAGTCCGGCCCGATGTCGCCATGTTCAATCTCCCCGGTTGTGATTCTGCCACTCCCTCTCCTACAACGGCTTCGCTTCCGAACGGCCCTTATCTCCGTCCGCGATGCCAGACCTCGCCGCCCGCAAGAGAATATTCTAGACAGGGATTGCCCATTCGTGCATTTTTGTGCGAGACTACCGGCCGTGAACGGGCGTGAATTCATAACGAGGGTGAGAAGGCTGGCGCGCAGGAACGGGACGCCGTCAGGTTCGACAGGACGAGGGGCAAGGGCAGCCACGGCACCCCTCTATTACGGCGACCGCCATACCGTGGTGAAGGACCGCAGGAAGCCGCTCAAGACCGGCACGCTCCGCGGAATGTGCAAGCAACTCGGCATCGACCCGGACGACCTTTAGGGAGCTCCTATCATGGCAACGCGATACCGCTACCCCATCGACCTCCACGAGGAGCGCGAAGGCGGATATTCGGTCACCTTCCCCGACTTCGACGAGGCGTTCACGGACGGCGAGACGCTCGCCGAGGCGGTGGCGGAAGCCGCGGACTGCCTGGAGGAGGCGCTCGCGGGCCGTATCGCGCGGCGCGAGGACATTCCGGCGCCGAGCCCGGCCAGGGGCCGGCCGGCGGCGGTTCCGGGCGCGGTGCTGGCCGCCAAGGCGGCGCTTTACGAGGCGCTGCGCGAAGAGCGGCTGTCCAACAGCGCCTTCGCATCGGCAATGGGCGTCCAGGAGAGCGAAGTCCGCCGCATGCTCAACCCCCGCCACGCCACCAAGATCGGCCGTCTGGAAGAAGCCCTGGCCCGCTTCAGCAAGCGCCTGGTGGTTACAGTGGAAGAAGCCGCCTGAGCTTCGACCGTTGGCGGGGAAATCGGTGTTTCCGCGGTAGCCGCTTTAGCATCCGAAACCGGGCTGCCAGCACGTGCTGACGGACGCCGGGATCGGCGGAACTTCAACGGCGAGTCGGCTCGCGGCGAAGCGGCGGGCCAACTGCAGTCTCCGGAGGCCGGCCAGACCCTGACCACGAGTCTTGCCTTTATCAATCTCCAATTCGGCCATTGGCAGACCGGTCCAACGGAACAGGGCTGCGCCCCCGCAGGCCGATATTCGTCACAGGGTCGTTGAAATTGCAGTCGCACGGACGGCGTGCGCTGCCGCCCCGGCGGCGCCGGGGCGGTCTGGCGTGAAGGCTACCGGGCCGTGCGGGGATGGAGGGCGGTGTGAATTCCAGCATCTGCCAGGCGCCGCAAGCGGCGGATTGCCGACCGGAACATCTGCCGCATCGCCTGGGCACGAAGCTCCGATGCCTTTTCCTGGATGGCCGCGTAATCAGTGCTGCCGGGTTGAATCTGTTGCATGACGACCTCCTGTTGCTGTCAGCCCATGACATATGAACGCTGCGCCCGGATTCGAGGTGAATTTGGGCAAAGCCGGTTTGCAGCCAGCGCATGGCGCAAGCGGGGACAGTGTCGAGGTCGATGTCGTGCTGCGGTGGCTGACGATGGTCAGGTCTGGCGGTGATAGAATTCCAGCCTGCGCCCCGGCGTGGTCGCACGTTCGAGCCATCCGGCCAGGTAGTCGGCTTCCGATCTCCTGCAGATCAGCCTGGCGCATTCCTGGTTCGGCAACCAGAAGGCGGCCTGGACCTGGCCGATCCGCGACCGCCTGAAATCTCCCACGCGGAAACTCCCGATGGACAGATCGGTGGGTGTGCCCTTGGCCAGGACGTCGCGAACATCCCCTGTCACCTCGAACTCCGCCCGCATGTCGGACACGACGACAGCCAAGTGATGAATGTCCCGCAGGCCGGTGGACAGGTTGCGGCAGAGCTTGCCGGCGACGCCGGTTTTGCACATCACCAGCAATTCATCCGGTGACATCCACGCCGAATCGATGCCGTCCCTGTGCACGATCCGCCCCTTTCCGGGAACCGGGCAACCAGCTTCGGCCAGGGCGGATGCAAATTCCCTGTTGCCCAGCCGACCGCGGACCATGACCATGCCGCGCGGCAGCACCGGGCTGAAGCCGCTGTTGGCGCTCGTGCCTGACGGCTCAACCATTCAGTTTCCTTCCTTCCGGATCATACTGGACGGTCTCGCAAATTCTTGCCGGGACCGGGCCATCGGCAGTGGAGAAACGGAGGGTCTCTCCCATCCGCTCCGGTCCTTGCTCAACCAGGCCAAGCGCGATCGTGCGGTTCAGGACCGGCGAAAAATAGCTTGAGGTCACCCTGCCGATCATCCTGGTCTGACCATGCTCATTGACGGCATCCTCGATGGCGTGCGAGCCGGCAGGAAGCCCGGCCTTCGCCTCGACTGGCCGGAGGCCGACCAGCTTCCAGCGGCCGGGATCGGTCAGATGCGGTCGCTCCTGCGCCCTCTTGCCGAGGTAATCGGTTTTCGCCTTCGAAATGATCCAGTTCATGCCCAGATCCTGGGGGGTCACGGTGCCGTCGGTCTCGTCACCGATCATGATGTAGCCCTTCTCGGCCCGCAGAACGTGCAGGGCCTCGGTTCCGTAGGGTTGAACGGCAAATTCCTGTCCGGCGTCAAGCAGGGTGCTCCAGAGGTCAAGACCCTCATTGGCCGGCACGGAAATCTCGAACGAGATTTCTCCCGAGAAGGAAATCCTGAAGACCCGCGCCGTGAACTTCCCGAGTGTTCCCTCGACCCAGGTCATGAACGGCATGGCATTGGCGCCGACATCCATTCCACCCAGTTTCCGGAGCAGATCCCGCGCCTTCGGACCGGCAACGCCGATCTGGGCAAACTGGTCGGTGACATTGGCGGTGAAGACGTCCCATTTCCACCATTCGCATTGCAGCCATTCCTCCATCCAGCCATGGATGTGGTCGGCCCCGCCGGTCGTGGTGTGGCAGAGAAAGGTATCGGAATCGAGGCGCGCAACCACGCCATCGTCCATGATGAACCCGTTCTCGTTGCACATCAGCCCGTAGCGGCAATATCCAGGCTTCAGACTGCTCATCAAATTGGTGTACAGCATGTCGAGGAACTTGCCGGCATCCCTGCCCTTGACAATGATCTTGCCCAGGGTCGTCGCATCCAGCAACCCGACCGAGTTGCGAACGGCAAGCGACTCCCGGTTCACCGCCTCCTGGATGGTTTCGGTCCGGGAGGCCCGATAGCAGTACGGGCGGCGCCAATCCGAGACCGGCTCCCAGTATGCGCCATTCCGATCATGCCATGCGTCCATCGGCGTCTTGCGCACGGGCTTGAACAACTCACCGGCGGCATCGCCGGCGATCGCCCCGAGCGGCACCGGCGTATATGGGGGGCGAAAAGTGGTTGTCCCGGCCTCGCATTCTCCCAGGCAAAGCGTTCGTGACAGGAGTGCAACGCCATTCACGTTGGACAGCTTGCCCTGGTCGGTTGCCATGCCCAATGTCGTGTAGCGCTTGGCATGTTCGGCGCTGGTATAGCCTTCCCGAACCGCCAGTTCGAGATCGGACACCTTCACATCGTTCTGGAAGTCGACCCAGGCACGGGATCGAGCCTTCGAATCCAGCCCGTTCGGAGAGGTCCATGCCGGCTCTGTCGCACATTCCTCGCCGGCCCCGGGCGGCGCAGACACCTCATCCACCGCCCCGAGATCAAGGGAGCGGCAGAGCCTGCCGGTTTCGGCCATGGAATCTGCCAGTGCCGCGCCGGCGGCCAGCCATCCATTGGCGGCGCCCACCGGATGCACCATCTGGCTTCCCGTCGCATCCCGCGGCGGGCGCTCGGGGTCCGGCAGGAACATCGACCTGTCCGGGCACCAGAGCAGCTTGCCGCCACAATGCGACCACAGGTGGATTGTCGGCGACCAGCCTCCGGACATGGCCACGCATTCGCATTCCATCTCCTTCAGCACCGCCCCCTCGCCGGCCTGTGAACACACCAATATTCCAGCAACCCGCGACCGGCCCTTTACGCCGGCAATTGCCATCCCGGCCTCCACCCTGATCCCCAGCTGCCTGGCCCGCTCCCGGACCGAACCGGCCGGATCCAGCCTGGTATCGAGAATGGCCGGCACGTTCAGCCCTGCCTCAACCATGACGAAGGCGGTTCGATAGGCATCGTCATTATTGGTCAGCACCACGGTCCGGTCGCCTGGCGAAACGCCGTAATCGAGAACGTAGTCCCGCACTGCCGATGCCAGCATCACGCCCGGCACGTCATTGCCGGCAAAGCAGACCGGTCGTTCGATTGCCCCGGTTGCCAGCACGACACGGTTGGCCCGGATCCGCCACAGCCGCTGCTTCAGCCCGCCGAAACCCGGGCCAGCGTCGCCAAGACGCTGGCCAGCCACGACATACCCGTGATCATAGATCCCGAGGCCAGTCGTCCGCTCCAGCAGACTGACCCGGGAGTTTTGCCGCAACTCCTTCAGGCAGTCTGCCAGCCACTCGGCAGCCGGGACCCCCTCCGACTCGCCGCAGTCATTGAACAGACGACCACCCCAGCCAGCCGCCTGCTCGACGACCAGCACGCTGGCGCCGGCACGGGCGGCACTGCGGGCTGCGGCCAGGCCGGCAACGCCGCCGCCAACGACCAGGATGTCGACATGGACATGGCAATGCTCGTAATGATCGGGATCACGCTCCCTGGGTGGCTTGCCCAAACCTGCGGCCCGCCGAATCAGCGGCTCGTACAGCCTGGCCCAGGCCGGCCGCGGCCACATGAAGGTCTTGTAGTAGAACCCGGCAGGAAGCAGCTTCGAAAACCAGTCGGACACGCTGCCGATGTCAAGCCCGAGGCTGGGCCAGTGGTTCTGCGAGACCGCGGTCATACCGTTGACAAGTTCGGTGACCGTTGCCCGCTGGTTCGGCTCGAGACGGCCGCCCTCCCCCAACGTGACCAGGGCGTTGGGCTCTTCCGGCCCGCTGGCGACAATGCCCCTCGGCCGGTGATACTTGAACGACCGGCCCACCATGACCTGGTCATTCGCCAGCAGCGCCGATGCCAGCGTGTCACCGGAATAACCGGTCATTTCAGTGCCGTTGAACCGGAACCGCAAGGCACGCGTCCGGTCAATCAGCCTGCCGCCAGATGCAAGTCGCGTCGACAATTCCCGATTCCCCGTTCCGGTCAGCCCTGGCCGGACTTCCCGTCGCCCCTTCTTGACGAGATGCCGGCCCTGATCGATGCCGGCGGCTGGAGTGTCTGGGCCTTGTACGATCCGAAGACTTCGAGAGTCGCCGTGCAGCGGGCGACGTGGAACCATTTTCCGCACCCGTAGCTGTGTCGCCATCGTTCGAAATGCACGCCCCTCGGGTTGAACCTGTTGAACAGGTAGTTCTCGAATTCGGAATCCGACGATCCCGGACCATGCCGGCGGATATGCGCCTCCCCGCCCGGCGTCAGCTCGGTCTCGTCGGCCTCGATTCCGCAATATGGACATTCAATCCTGAGCATGGCCTGCCCTCACCACCGCCGGTTCAATGTGCAACCCCCGCTGCCACGCTCTCATCGATGAATCGCCCCTCGCGGAACCGGTCCAGCCCGAAAGGTGCGGCCAGATGTCCCGGCTGGCCGCTGGCCACCAGCTCTGCCATGGCCCAACCGGAACCGGGTATGGATTTGAACCCGCCGGTTCCCCAGCCGCAATTCAGAAAGATGTTCTCCACCGGCGTCTTCGAGATGATCGGCGAGCGGTCGCCGGTCATGTCGACGATTCCTGCCCACTGCCTGAGCATTTTCAGCCTGGAAATCATCGGGAAGGTCTCGACCAGCGCCCGCACGGTCTCCTCGACATGATGAAATGATCCCCGCTGGGTGTAGTTGTTGAACCCGTCAGCGCCACCGCCGATGACCATCTCACCCTTGTCCGACTGGCTGATATATCCGTGAACGGTATTGGCCATGACCACCACATCGAGACATGGCTTGACCGGCTCCGAGACCAGTGCCTGCAGCGCAACCGACTCCACCGGCAGCCTGAAGCCGGCCATGTCGGCGAGAATGCCGCAGTGACCTGCCACGACCATGGCAAGCTTGCCGCAATCGATGGAACCCTTCGTGGTCTCAACCCCCTGCACCCGCCCGCTCGCGGTCCTGATGCCGGTGACCTCGCACTGCTCGATGATGTGCATCCCCATTTCCGAACAGGCGCGTGCATAACCCCACGCAACCGCATCATGGCGGGCGGTCCCGCCCCGGGGCTGCCACAATGCGCCGAGAATCGGGTAGCGAGGCCCGTCAAGCGAGATGATCGGACATAATCGCTTGACCCGTTCAGGCGAGATATACTCCGTCTTCACGCCCTGGTTGAGATTTGCATTGGCGATCCTGATGTAGCCGCGAGCCTCGTGATGCGTCTGCGCCAGCATCATGACACCGCGCGGGCTGAACATGACATTGAAGTTCAGCTCCTGGCTCAGGGTCTCGTAGAGGCTTCGGGCCTTCTCGTAGATGGCGGCTGAATCGTCCTGCAGGTAGTTCGAGCGGATGATCGTGGTGTTGCGGCCGGTATTGCCGCCGCCCAGCCAGCCCTTGTCGAGGATGGCCACATTCCGGATCCCGTGGTTCCGGCCCAGGTAACAGGCGGTCGCAAGCCCATGGCCACCGGCGCCGACGATGACGACATCATACGCGGCCGCCGGCTCGGGTGATTCCCATGCCCGCCGCCACCCGGTGTGGCCACGGAGCGCCTCCCGGGCCAGTGAAAATCCAGAATATCTGTTCAACCGGCCTGTCTTCCCGAATCCCGATGCTGGCCCGCATGCTCGCCAGGTTGCCGAGGCGCGGGCATCGCCAGGGCGGTATATCCAAACTCGTCCCGCACTTCTATAGTCGGTCCACGCCGGCCGCCGATTGATGTCGATATCTCCCGGACCGGCCGTCCGAGAGTGATCCACGGCTGACCGGGGGAGGATGGTCTGCCTGCACCGCCTGCTGTTTGGACCTTGACGCACCAACAACCGGCAGTCATCACCATCCGGTCCCGGGCAGACGTGACGGAATGACCCGGGGCCGGGATTGCCGGAGCCCCTCCGGCTTCACGCTCGCTACGCCCTGCCCTCCAGGACCTGGCAGGCAGGACGGCACATCAGGGTGGCTTGCATGGTTTTCTGGTCGATCACAGCGCTGTTCATACTGGCCGCCCTGGCCAGTATCCTGCCGGCGATTCTCCGGCCGGGGCGCGACAAACGCGACGGGACGGCGAGCCAGCTTGCCGTATACCGGGGCCAGCTCGAGGAAATCGACCAGGACAGACGGGCTGGCAAACTCGATCCGGATGACGCCGAGCAGTCACGGCTCGAGGTCTCGCGGCGCATGGTCCGACTGGCCCGGACGCTGGAGCGAGCCGCCAAGCCCGGCCATGCGCCGCGTTCGGCAACCATCCTTGCAGTGGCTGCCATCATCCTGGCCCTCGGGCCCGGGTCGGTGGCAATCTACCTGGCCGTCGGCTCGCCCGGCTATCGCGACATGCCGAGGGACACCCGGGTCGAGGCATCACTGTCGATTCGCGAGAACAGGCCAACCCAGGCCGAATACATGGCGCGGCTTTCACCGGATGTCGATGAGGCGGCGCTGGAGGATTTCCGCTCCGCCATTGCGACCGCGGACAGCATCGAGGCGTTGCGCGCCAAAGCCGGTACATGGTCGCAGCGGCAGGACTGGACCAGGACTGCCATCATCCGTGCCCGAATCGCCGACCTGGCAGGACAAAAGGCGACCCCGGGGGATTACCTGCTGCTGGCCGAGTCCCTTCTTCTCGAAGCCGGCGGCTATGTCTCGCCGGAGGCAGAATCGGCGACCATGCGGGCACTGGAACTGGATCCCGGGAACATCCGGGCCAAATACCTCCTCGGCCTGCTGGATGCGCAGACCGGAAGACCCGACCTGGCATTCCAGGCATGGACCCGGATCCTGCAGGAGACCGGCCAGGACCCGGAGATGACGTCGCTGATCCTCCGTGACCTACCGGCCGTCGCCCGAATGGCCGGCATCAATGTCGAGCCCCCCTGGGACCCGTCCCCGGAACCGGCAATTGCCGCCGGCGAGTGAGAATGCCAGCCAGGGCATGGCCAACACACCGGCAATTGCCCCGCCCGCATATCGGCACAGGGCCGAGCCCTCGGCCGTCTGCCGTAGCGCCCTGCCCCGATTCACGATGTTACGCTACCGAAGATATCAGGATACTTACATCCAGATGTTACGACGAGGTTGAAAACCCGGACGGAGGGCAAAAGTGGCTTGATATAGTTGCCCGTAGGTAGGTCAGTCACGGGAGAAACAATGAAGTCTGGCCAATTCGATCGCTTGGTGAACCAACTTTGCAGCTTGCCCGGGAAAACATCCAGGGTCGAGTTCAAGAAGGACAACGCCAACCCGATCAACGATGTCGGGGCTATCGGGCGATTATCGGCGACCCCCGATGCGAACTGGCTGGAGACTGTCGACGGCATGTTTGCCGTCCAGTATTCGCGAGGTCTCGCCGCCAATGATCCAGCCATGGAAATCCTACGATCCCTGGCCGGCCTGAAACTGCGAGATCTGCTCCTGGCGATCCTCATGCATCGAGGGCAGGCGGCATACGACCGGCTTGCCGCCAGGTTGCGCCGGTTTGATGCACCGCCATTTCAGGTTGTCGGGGCGGCATGACGAACGACCGAGAAGACCGGGCAAGAACCGCCGCGAAATGGTTGGATTGACGCTTTCCCGGATACCGGGCGGCTGGCCGCCCTCGATACCGGTTGCGGTGCCTGGTCCGCGGTGATCCACTCACCAACCCTGACGATCCGGCCGGCGGCAACTCTTCTCACTCGACCAGGCCGCGCAGACCACTGAATCAAAATCCAGGGCCGAATTGCTTGATTTTGAAAATCCGCCGCGCCGGTCCCCGCCAGCCTGACCGAAGACCGCACCAGATGTTGATTTGCACATTTGCGCAATTCAGGAATTGCAAAATTACGCAATTGTACAGCACAGCGCATTTTCGGCAGCGCCCCCGGACAATCACGAACTGGCCCGGCAAATCGCCGTCGTGGAGGAACGCATGAACACGATGCTAGCTGATCTTCGGCCACCCTTGAGCGCTTCCGGACCGACATGGAAAAGCGCGACAAGGACAACACCCGTTGGCAGATTGGTAATTGGGTGGCGGCAATCGTCGTTCTCGGCATCCTGGTTCGCTGGCCCGGCTGAACCATAGAGGCAACGCTTGAACACCAAGACCAAGAGGCAACGAGCATTCCGAAGCCGGAGACAACGAGCAAGCCGGATTTGCCGATCTCATCAAATCTGCCGTTTCCGAAGGACCGCAAATACGGAAGTGCAAGACATAAGCCAGCCTGGGCTTGAGTTTATTTGACGGTTATTTGATTCATGGGACCGGTGGCTGGTGCGGAACTATCTTCTGGAAGCTTGGACAACAGGTGTCAGAAGTCTGCCGCAGCCCGTTCCTCCACGGCGGCGGCGGTGGATGTCCGGATCGGGGCGGCAGGCTCAGCGCCTTGCCGGGAGACCCACATCCGGCCGTTTTCCGGGCGGTGGCCTGCCGCTGGCGTGGGTCTGAACTGGCGATGTCGTTGCCGGTAACAACCTGTTGTGTGGATGCGTCACGGCCAGTCGGATCTGGATAGCTTGGCAGGGCAAAGCCGGCGATCATGACGGCGGCGGCGGTGAAGCATGTCTCCAGGTCGTTGATGGAGGTCGGCCGTTATCCCGGTCTTCGTTGTGGGGACGCGAGCATGTCCATGCCGCACCGTGTCATCCGGGACTGCTCAGTCGGTCAATGGCGGCGGGGCGATTGATTCGAAGGCAATTCTCCAGGTCGTTGATTCCAATCCCCGTGGACGCGAGCATCCATCCGCACCGTGTCACCGGGGCTGCTATCCTGGGTTGATTGCAATTCGTCATTCCTGCAAACCCTATCCTGCAGAATCTGCAGACTGGACATCAGATTACCGTGATTTTCGAGGAGATGGATCAATTCCGGGAGTCGGTGGGCCATGGCCTGGCGCTGCTCGGCCTGGATGTGGGGTCGAAGACAATCGGCATCGCCGTATCCGACACCAGGCAGGTCGTGGCAACGCCGCTCGCGACCATCGCCAGGACCAGGGCCCGAAAGGATGCAGAGCTGGTCCTGGATACCGCCGGCCACCGGCAGATCGGCGGGCTGCTGCTTGGCCTGCCGCGACACATGAATGGCACCGAAGGCTCCAGATGCCAGTCGACCAGGGCGTTTGGCAGGACCCTCGCCACGGTGACCGGCCTGCCGGTCGGCTACTGGGATGAGCGACTTTCGACGGTTGAAGCCGAGCGGCGCATGCTGGAGGCAGGGTTGTCGCGGCGCAGCCGAGGTGAGAAAGTCAATCATGTGGCCGCCGCCATCATACTCCAGGGCGCCCTTGACCGCATGGCGATGGCAGGAGCATCGGCGTGACCCGGAAACCCTGGAAGCGGGACGAGCCAGACAGTCCGTGCCTGCAGGTCTGCGTGATCCACCCGACGGCAGGCATCTGCATCGGCTGCCACCGGACCGCCGAGGAGGTTCGCGGCTGGGCCGAGTTCACGCCCGATCAGCGGCAGGAACTGCTCCTGGAGCTGCCAGGAAGGGACCGGCTGCTGAAGACGCGGCGCGGGGGCAGGAAAAAGCGGGCCGCCATGACCGCCGACAAGCTGTCGGAGCCTCTGCCCTGACGACCGGGTGGCAGATGCGGGTCAACTTTCCGTCAGCAATTCCCCGGATGTCCGTCGCCGGTTTTCGAATCCACTGATGACAGCCGCTCGAGGATCTCTTCCAGGAAAGCGGTTCCCTCGCTGGCAAGGCGCCTGTTGTCGGACAGGGACTGGCGCCAGATGCGGGCACCCCGGCACCCGGCAAACAGGCCGGACATATGCCGGGTAATGTGGTTGATCCTGGTTCCACGTTGCTGCTGGCATGCAATATACTCGAACATCCGCCGGGCGACCCGGTCCCGGCTGGCCTGCCGATCGATTCCGAAGACTCTCCGGTCGACCTGCATCAGCACGTCGGCAGGATTGCGATAGGCAGTCCGCCCCATCATGATGCCGTCAATGCCTCTCTCCAGCCACTCATTGGCCAGATCGAGATCGTCGATCCCGCCATTGATACAGATTCTCAATCCCGGCAATCGATCTTTCATTCGGAAAACGAGCTCATGGTCCAGCGGCGGCACATTCCGATTCTGCTTCGGGCTCAGCCCATCCAGCCATGCCTTGCGGGCATGGATGGCGACCCGTCGTACCCCGGCTGCGGCCATGTCGTCGAGAAACCGTGGCAAGGTTGTCTCGACATCCTGGTCATCGACTCCCAGTCGGCACTTGACGGTCACTTCGGTCCCGTTCGCCGCCCGGCACATCTCCCGCAGGCATCGTGCCACCAGCTTCGGATTTTTCATTAGCACGGCGCCAAAACACCCGCCCTGCACCCGGTCGGACGGACAGCCGACATTCAGGTTGATCTCGTCATACCCGGCCTCGACACCGAGCTGCACCGCCTCTGCCAGTTCGCCGGGATCGGCCCCGCCGAGTTGCAATGCAACGGGATGTTCGCTGGGATCGAATTCCAGAAGCCAGGTCGACTTCCCCCTCACCAGTGCCGGAGCAGCGATCATCTCGGTGTATAGCAATGCCCGCTCCGACATTAGCCGGTGAAAATACCGACAATGGCGGTCGGTCCAGTCCATCATCGGGGCCACGGCAAACCTGTAGGAATTCCCGATTGCCATCCCGCCTCCGGTCTCCGCAGCCCTTCCGACTCCAGGCGCAGCTGCCTTCCGGCCCGGCCTCGGAGTGATCGCTGATGGACGTACGATCACACAACACATAGGCTGAACGCTGCCACGCCTTCCTCTAGCACGGTCCATCGGCCAAAGTCGAACCCAGGGCTCCCCATGATCATTCACCAGGCAAGCAAACCGGACATGCTGCAAATCATGGTGTGGATCGACTCCGACACCGACCAGGTATTGCCACATCGACATGACATCGTGGAACTGGCCGTTCATCCCGATACTGGGCGGGCCCGATGCATCGCCCTGACCGATGTCGGCCAGCCGGCATTGCAGCCGATTCGGATCATGTTCTCGTCGGCAGACGACATGCAGTCGATGTTGCGCGGGCAGAACAGCCGGGAGCGCCAGGCGGAACTGGCGACAGCCATCACCGTTGCCGGATTTCTCTCGCTGACCGGCCTTGCGGCCGCCAGGGCAGGATCCACCCTGCTCTCGCCGCAACCCGAATCCGACGACCTTGCGCGGTTCGAGAGCTTTATCAATCGCCGGTCGCCGTCATCCGCTCCCAACAAACCGGCATTGCCCGACCATGTGCGGATCCCGGACGAAATCGCCGATATTGCCATCGAGCGCAGATTGCTGTCCGAACAGGCGGGGTTGCTGCGCCCGATGACGGTTTTCGGCCTCCATGCCGGCCAGGGAGTGTCGGCACTCGCGGCGGCGGCCTCACTGACACGGCGCATGTCCGACTTGGGCTATCCGTTCCCGGGGGGATTTGCCGAACTGGACCTCAGGGCGTCGGCGGCGGCACTCCGGTCGGTTGGATGTCCGTCCGCCGCCGCCGTTGCGTTCTATGGCGACCGAAACCCACAATATTGCCAGAACCGTCAGCAGGCCGCCCGGGCCTGGCCGGTCCTTGCCGAATTCATGGCCCAGTCAGCGGAATGCCGCCAGGCAATCGACAACTCCATGCCGCTTCAGCCCGTCATTGGATCACTGACCGGTTTGGGCAAGGGGCAACTCAAGAGGTTGGCCCGGCTGCGGGATCCCCTTCCCTCCGGCCGTGTCTTCGAATTCGGCGAGGAGGTCAGGGGGCTTGATCCGATGGGGGTGGACCGGCTCCGGCGGTATTCGCTTGGCGGCGAGATCACCACCAACCAGTTCCTGGAACTTGTCGGGAACATGGACACGAACCTGGTTCCCGCCGACGAAACCTCCTGGGCACGATTCCTGGACCTGGTGTCGGCCTGCATCCTGCCACTCAGCCAGCGCTTCCTGTCTCCTGCCGGACCGCTCCTGTCTGCGTCACGGGGTAACTGGCCCCGGTACCACGAACAGATGGCCAGCGCCTATGGCACCGACACCCTGCAGTTTGACCGGCGGCAGATCTCGATGGCGACCTCGGATGTCATGGAGGCAATCGATGATTTCAGCCTGAGCGTCTTCCTTCCCTGCTGCCTGGGCCTGATCACCCGGGCCGGCGAGACCCTGCCCACCCCGTCTCCGAACGACCTGGAGCAGGCCAAGAGACTGTCCCATGCGCTGATCATCGGCAACTCACGCAACGCTGCGGTCACGCTCGTCGAATGCGCCCGGCGCTGGATGACGCGAATTCCGGCTCTGATCGAGGCGGAAGGCAGGGTCACCGGCGACAATGCACCGACCGATTGCCAACAGGCCGGGTCGTGGCCGAAACTGGCCGGGGACTACTCGACCAGAAACGGGTTCGTGGTCCAGTGCCTGGCATCGGAGGCCGACCTGCTGGAGGAATCGAACCGTCTCAGCCACTGCGTGGGTCGGCTCTACCTTCGCAAGGCCCGGGCCGGGAAATGCCACATATTCTCGATCAGGGACGCCTCGAGGGCCGTCAGCCATTCGACATTCGAGGTTGCCGCTCCCGGTTCCGGGGATATCGAGGCATTTCGTGCCGGGATCTCGATCGTCCAGCACAAGGCCCTCCGAAACCGCCTGCCGGATGCCCCGGCAGTCGAGGCGCTGGCCGACTGGGTGAAGTCGGTTTCCTCCGGCGACATGCCGATATTCCTGAACGAGGTTGTCGAGTGGCGCCGGGCCGCCGCCCTCTCCGGCCATGCCGGCCCGACGGATGCAGGAATGACCCATCTCTCGCCCGAATTCGCCTGGTCGGCGCTTCTCGGTCGGAACTGGCACCGTGAAGAGGTGCGGCAATCGGTCTGGAACGAGTGGAGCACACATGTCCTGAAAGGGGCCCCGGCCCGCACGAGCGATCCTGTCCTGCTGTTTGCGCAGGAGCCGTATCGCCGGTTCCTGGCCGAGTTGAGCCCGAAGGCGGTGCTCCATTCCGACCTGCAGCCCCGGCCATGACATCATGACCGGCATGTAACCGGTGTCAAAAATTCAATTGACAACCGGTCGTATTGCCGATTTTGTCCCGGGTTGACTGTCTGCCTGCAACCAATTCAACCCAGTAAATCGTGTGAATTCTCAGATCAGGGGCACCCTTGCCCGCAAATGGGGCCAGTTGCGCCGATTTTCGGCCCCGGCCCTCCGGAACATGTGTACGTTGCTCCTCGCTATGGGAGTGGCAACTGGTCATGCAAGTGCCCAGTCGACCAACCCCATCGATCGCGAGGATGAAACCGGTGAGTTGAAGATCTCGGTGACGGATATCAGCACGGACGGCATGGACGGGATCCGGGTGATCAACCAACAGGGAGGCCATGTCACGATAACCTCTGACGGAACTATCAATGTCGACAGCACCAGCGCGGCTGCCTTCGGCATTTTGGTCAAGAACACGGATGTTGCCAGCTCGACCTACACGACGACAGTCAACGTCATGCACATGTTTTCCAACGCAGATGCCAGTGAGGTGGACGAAGAGCGGGTGGATATTGCCGCCCTGAGAATTCATACCACAGGAGGAGCGAATGTACGCTCGAAAGGTCACATCCACACCACCGGAAAGGACAATTTCGGCGTTCATGTCCAGCAGAACAACGAGGGCAACAATGCCGGTCCGATCAAAATCCATGTCAACGACATCACGACCGAAGGGCCTGGATCGTACGGTGTCTATGCCGACTCCGTTAATCCAGGAAACGACCAGATTGGCGTGACCGTAGACGGGGTGATCAGGACCTCCGGTTGGGGGTCATACGGAGTCACGGTCAGCGGCAACAGGTCCAATGTGAAAGTCCTCGTCAACGAGTTGGGCCAGATCATCTTTACGCCTCCAGGCGAGCCATGGGAGGACGACTATTCTGAAAATCCCGGCCGCTATGCAGTGGTCGTCAGGAAATCGCACGGCGGGGAAAACTCCAATATCGTCTCGGCCCAGTTGACGAATCACGGCCTGATCAGGGGCGATGTCGACATCGCTTCGTGCATGGCCCCCCGCTTCGAAAACCGCGGTACAGGTACATTCAACCCGTACGGAAATGTGACTCTTGAACTCCAAAGCTTGAACTGCGGCCCTGTTAATAAGGACCGCGATGAAGCCTCATGGACAACCGGACGACTCATCAATCACGGGACCTTCGTCGTCGGACTGGGAGACCAACCGTCCACGGTAAGGATACAGGGCGATGTTTATCAAAAGGCGACGGGAACACTGTCCATCGACGTCGACTGGTCAACCGGCAAAACGGACCTGATCGAGGTGACCGGGATGGCAGACTTGGATGGCAGGCTGGCTGTCAACTCGCTTGCCAACCCGGACGGGGAGACTGCGGAGGTGACAATCATTACCGCGACCGAGGGGATCAACGGCGAGAACAAGTTGACGATCAAGGATACGCCCTTCCTCGATTATTCGGTCAGGAAGATGGACGGGCCTGGCCAGGACGAATCGGAAGTGCTGTTACTGAGCGTGGTCTTTGATCCCAATCCGGACCCTGAATCCGCCGAGCGAGCCGGGATTTCCAGCCCGGCCGCGCCCGACGGTCATGGGACTCTTGACCTGAACCAGAACCAGCGCAATGTGTTGACCGAACTTCGCAACTCACACAACAGGAACGACAGGCTGGATTCGGCGCTTGCGGGGATATACTCACTTCCCGACATTGAAGATGTCAGGTTCGAACTTGACAGCTACGGCAACGAGATCGCCGGTGCCGCCGTACAGTCGACATTTCTTGCGGCCCTCAGCCTTGCCAGCCAGTTGCCCGAATGCTCCCTGAACAATTCCGGGGTCGTCGACCGGAGGTGCATTTGGGCGTCTGGCCATGCTGACCGGACTACCAGGAAGCGAAGCTGGCCCCAGCGCGGATTCAGGGACGCTGCCCATGGGCTGTCATCCGGCATCGGCATCCCGTCTGATGACGGTCGGCTCATGGCTCGGTTCGGCCTCGGTCTGACCAATTCGCGGTTGGCAATGGACCGGTTTGCGACCGCACGCGGCCATCGACTCGCAGCTGTTGCCGGGATCACCGCCGGGTCCGGCAATTTCGAGTTTTCGCTGGATACGACAGCGGCGGCATCGCGCTACAGGGTCTCGCGCATTGTCCCCGATGGAGATGGCGAGGCGAATTCGACCGGGAAATTTTCCGGCCGGTCTCTTGGCGTGCAGGCAGAGGCTGCCTGGACAGGCCGGATGGGCAGGGCCCTTGTCTCACCCTCCGCCGGACTCTTCTACAGCAGGGTCAGGAGCAAGCCATACCGAGAGCAGGGTGCTGACGAGATGTCGCTCGACGTTCATCGCTCTGGCACCAGCCTGGCGGCTGCCAAATTCGGGGCCGAGATCAGGCTTGATCCGCTCACCTTTTCGAATCTGAGACTGGCGCCCGGAATCGTTCTCGGCATGACCAGGATGATAAAGGACAGCATCACCGTGGAGTCGGAATTCCAGGGTGGCGAAGACAGCTTCCTCTCGACGACCTCACTGCTGCCGAAGACATATGATATCGGCCTCGGCACCAGCTTCCGATCGACCGACGACCGATTTCATGGCTCGGTGGCCGCCCGGCTCAAGCTGGAGCGAGATGGTCGCCTGCACCATCTGGGCGTGGCCGGCAGGATCGTGATTCCGTTCTGAGCGATCGGTAGGTAGCGCAACCACGGATGCAGCGGCCAACCCGGCCAGCTTGAAATCATGCGGGCTGGTTCGAAATCCTGCCTATCATGGGCGAGACAGGTATTTGACCCGGGTCGCGTGAACTTGGTCAGGCTCTGCCCTTGCCATCTGCTTGCCATAACCGCAGGGCATCGCCGAAGGCCGAGAACAGCGATCTTGAAACCGGGTCCAGCCTGGCCCGGTATTCCGGGTGCCACTGCACGGCCAGTGCAAAGCCCGGGGCGCCGATGACCTGGACCGCCTCCGGGGTCCCGTCACCGGCCACCCCCTCGATGGAAATGCGCCCGCCCACCTTCATGATTCCCTGGCCGTGCAGGGAATTCACCCGCACCGTGGCGGAGCCGAAAATCTCCTCGAACACGCTGCCGGGCTCGAGGGAGATATCGTGGCGCAGGGCAAACTTTTCGTCGATAGTGCCGTCCGGAGGCATGCGGTGATTCATCCGGCCCGGAAGTTCGCGTATCTCCGGGTGCAGCGTTCCACCAAATGCCACGTTGAATTCCTGGAACCCGCGGCAAACACCCAGCACCGGCTGACCCCGGTCGACGCATTTCCGGATCAGTGGAAGAACGGTCCGATCGCGCGGCCGGTCAAAGTAACCATGCGCTTCGGTCGCCGGCTCACCATATTCCTCGGGATGGACATTGGGCCGACCGCCGGTGAACAGGAACCCGTCGCAGATATCGACAATGTCCTCGAGTCGGACAAATTCGGGATCGGAGGGAACCATCAGTGGAACCGCTCCGGCGACATTGGCAATTGCGTCGCTGTTCATGGTACCGGTCGCATGCACCGGGTAGCTGTCATCCAGCAGGTAATGATTGCCGATGATTCCGACGACTGGACGTTTGGACATGTGATTGCACTCGCTGCGGGCCATCCTTCTAGCCGATGACCGCGGCGCATTGAAACAGGTAGAATTCCCGATTTCTGACCGTCGACCGGACGCGGTCGGAGGACAGTCTTTACTTTTTGCAAAAACGAATGGATAGGCAGGGAATATTCCCGACCTGAATCCGGTGAAGAAGGCCCATGACCGACGCACAGAAGCCCGAGCCCGAACCCAGAATTGTCCGGGGGGCAAAGTCCGACTGGGAGATGGTCATCGGACTCGAGGTGCATGCGCAGGTCGCCTCGAAATCCAAGCTGTTTTCGGCCGCATCGACCAAATTCGGTGCCGAGCCCAATTCGAATGTCGACCTGGTCGATGCCGCCATGCCGGGCATGCTGCCGGTGGTCAACGAATTCTGCATCGAGCAGGCCATCCGGACCGGATTGGCCCTCAATGCCGGCATCAATCGCCATTCGGCCTTCGACCGGAAGAACTATTTCTACCCGGACTTGCCGCAGGGATACCAGATATCACAATTCTACCACCCGATTGTCGGCGCCGGTGACGTCATGGTCGACATGGGCGACGGATGCGCCCGACGGGTCAGGATCGACCATATTCACCTGGAGCAGGATGCCGGCAAATCCCTGCACGACGTCGATCCGAACCTGTCCCTGGTCGATCTCAACAGAACCGGCATTGCATTGATGGAAATCGTGTCCCTGCCGGATATCCGCGGACCCGATGAAGCCTCCGCCTATATCCTGAAGCTCCGGCAGATCATGCGCTATGTCGGCAGCTGCAACGGCAACATGCAGGATGGCAACCTGCGAGCCGATGTGAACATCTCGGTCCGCCCGGAAGGATCAACCGAATTCGGAACCCGGTGCGAAATCAAGAACATGAACTCGACCAGGTTCATCCAGCAGGCCATCGAATACGAAGCCCGGCGTCAGGTGGCTCTGCTCGAGGATGGCGGAACGGTCACCCAGGAGACCCGGCTGTTTGATCCGGGCAGCGGCAGGACAAGATCGATGCGCTCCAAGGAGGAGGCGCATGACTACCGGTATTTCCCCTGCCCCGACCTGTTGCCGGTCACCGTCGAAGACAGCTGGATTGAAGAGATTCGGCAATCGATCCCGGAACTTCCCGACGAGAAGATTCGGAGGTTCGTCGCCGAATTCGGGATCACCGAATATGATGCCGTGATTCTTGCCGCCGAACGGGAAAGCGCCAACTATTTCGAGGCCGTGGCCAAGGGTCATGATGGCAAGCTTGCCGCGAACTGGATTATCAACGAGCTCTATGGCCGGCTCAACAAGGAGAACCTCCAGATCTCGGAATCACCGGTCTCGGCGTCGCAGCTGGCCGGGATCATCGGATTGCTGGAGCAGGAAGAAATCTCCGGAAAGATCGCCAAGTCCCTGTTCGAAATCGTCTGGAACGAGGGCGGCGATCCGGCGGAACTGGTCGAGCAACGCGGTCTGCGCCAGGTCACCGACATGTCCGAACTTGACTCGGTGGTGGACCGGGTCATGGCCGAGCACCCCGACCAGGTCGAAAAGGCACGGCAGAATCCGCGGGTGGCCGGTTTCCTGGTCGGCCAGGTCATGAAGGCGACCGGGGGCAAGGCAAACCCGAAGACGGTCAGCGGGCTGGTCTTCGGCAAGCTGGGCCATTGATCCTGCCTCGTCCGGGGCCAAGACAAGGATTGCGGCGGCATGCCGTCACCAGGGAGGGCCGACTATCCGGTCCTGGTGCTGATCGACAGCGCGTGCAGCTTGTCTAGCGGTGAAGGTGACAGCGCCTTGTGCACCAATTGATGGGCTTGCAGCCGGGTCATTCCGGAGAATCTTTCCGAGTTGATCTCGACCCGGAAATGGGTCTCGCCACCTTCCCGCCAGCCGGAATGTCCGCGATGCTGTTCGCTCTCATCGGTCACGACCAGCGAGTCGGGAGCCAGCGCCCGCCGTAACGCCTCCTCGATTTCCGCCTTTACGGTCAATTTCGGGCCTCCCTCCCTCACTTGCCTCCGGCACGGCTATCTCGCCACATGCCCCGGCAAGGCTGCCGGCTTGTGCCAGAGATCGGAATTCGGCACAACTCGCGGTGGATGACCGCTCGCCCGGAATGGTGCCACTGGCGTCGTGACAGCGTGACGCGGCGGGCGTCGCATGCCCCCCTTCACGGCGCCTGAGCCGGCCTCCGCAACTGCCACTTTCAGGGCTGAAGGGCGGGTTTTCTGTGGGAAAGAGGCATACGATCGTGTATGATGGTCGGCTATTCGACGAACGGTGTCTGATCTCACAATGCCTGGTCAATTCGATTTCGACATGTCAGTTGCCAAGGACAAGAAACGTCGGCAGCGCGGCACCAGGGGCATGTCTGGTGCCTTCGAAACATCATCGAGAGTCTGCGAACATCCCGGCTGCTCGCGGCAGGGAAAATACCGTGCACCGAAATCTCCGGACAGCATCGACGAATTCCACTGGTTCTGCCGGGAGCATGTCCGGAAATACAATTTGAAATGGGATTTCTTCAAGGAACAGGCCAGCAAAAGTCGCGGTGACGATCCGGAAAGCCACCCGGAAGAGGGTGATGGCCTGACCGAGGGGGAGAGGCGACGAGTCCGCGAGAGCGTTGCCTATTCGCGCCTCGGCATCTCCGATCCGGGTGAAATCCTCGGCGAATCCGGCACGCCAAGACACCACCCGACCACCGGCCCGAATTTGCGCCTGACATATAGCGAGCGCAAGGCGCTCGACATTCTCGATGCCAAGGAGTGGTGGGGGAAATCCAGAATCAAGAAACAGTACAAGTCACTGGTCAAGAACCTGCACCCCGACAGCAATGACGGCGACCGCTGCGAGGAGGACCGCCTGAAGGAAGTTGTCTGGGCCTGGAACCAGATCCGCAGCAGCCGAAACATCAAGGCCTGACTCCGGACATTCTCACTACTTTGGGTTTGCTGTCGGAACAGTGGTTCCTGCTGCGACTCGCGGACCATGGATCTGTCAATTGGCCAGAAAGAGCCAGAAAGAGCCAGAAAGAGCCAGAAAGAGCCATCGCCTTGTTTTACAATGGCTTCCAGCGTGCTCCTCGACCAAACCCGATGGTATCCACCAATCCTTTCGCCTTGAGAACGGCAAGATCTTCCCGGCATCGCCTGTCGTTCGCCTGCAACCCCAAAGCAGTGCGAATATCCCGAAGCGCCAAGGCACCGTCCGAACGACGAAGAAGCGTCAGGATTCTCATCTGTTGTTCCGTGAGATCATCCTGGTCAATTTGAGATTCCATGTGATCGGAACGCCGAAAGCGCACCGTCACACAGCCGTTGCGTTCCTCAATCTCGGGGCGAGGCAACCCCGCCGCGGTTGCCAGATCTGTCATCGTGATCGTTCCCCGGCCCCACTCTTCGATGAGGCCGCGCCTGAAGAATGTGCGCGCTATGAGTGGATTCCAGGGCCGTGATTCGTGCGGCCCAAAGAGATCCTCTGGAGTCAGCCCGAAGCGCAGCGGGCCGGTTGAGGTCACTTCCAACCTGTCATCGTAAACTGCGAGTCCAACAGAGCCGCCGCCGATCCCATAGTCGCGGTGACAGAACGCGTTTGCCAGCGCCTCTCTGGTGGCCAGGGGAGGATACAACGACTCATCAATGCGTGTCACACGGCCCGATTCGAAACGACTGACGACGGGGAGCGTGTCACGCAGAAATCGCACAGCGCTCCCAAGCAGGGAAAAAGCGTTGCCATTGAATTGCCGGTTGTCGAGAAATTCCGAGCGATCAAGCCCCCGAAAACGCGCGACACGGAGAAGGCATTGCGGCATTTCATATTCCAGTCGCTCCCTGCTCCCGAACAGCACTGCCGCCGCTCGAGTGAGGACACCGTCACGGAGCAGACCCAAACCTCGCAACAAATCCTCCGGATCTCTGCCGCCAGGCTCATTCAGCCGGCCGACACGAACCGCCTCTGCAACGGTGTTGCGAATCTCCGCCAGGTCCAGGTCATTCAGCGTCCACCCGTCGGCTGGCCGGTTCTCCCAACGTCGCTCGCTGTGCATTCGCTCGAAGAGCATGCGATTATACTCTTCGTTATCCATGGACCGTGTCGTATTGCCAATACGAAGGTAGGATGTGCCGCGGTACCGGTACGGCGGCAATCCGCCCGGGCTGACCCGAACCGCAATCACCTCCAGATCTCCCGTTACGGGAATCCGCTCGATTTCCGCAGTGGCGGCAGGTTCTATCCGCTGAATTTCTGCGCTCAACTCCTCCACCGTCCGTTCGCTCACACGCTGACCCACAACCCGTCCATCTGGTGTGATTGACCGAACGCTCGCGCGGGGTCGGGACGATTATGGAGCTTTGCTCCAGATGTCCGGGGGGACCTTTCAGAATCCTCAACGAAGCAGCCGGTGAGGTCTCCCTCCAGATAGAACCACATCTGGTCCATTTGCGTTGCACCGCTGCCCAAACGTCAAGGCTCAATGTCTCGTAACGCCTCGAAGACATACCGCAAACCTTGTCGCCGCAAGAAACCCCAATTGTAAAAGCTGATGCCTTCTGCTCCATGTGTGGCAATACTTGAAACTGCAGCCTGGACTTCGCTGGCGGAATTTAGGTCAGGCCAAGAGGGCCTGATTACGCACCTTAGACCCTTCGAACCGCCTAGTCGCCGCCGGACATCAGCGAAGTCGGCCGCCGCGCGATTCCATGTCGGCTCATAAAGGCAAATTTCCAGAACACCCGCGGCTCGCCGGAGATCTGCCAGATTGCTGCCTTCAAACCATGCATTTGCAGTCGGTCGCCCCACCGACGGGATGATTGCAACCGTAACGTGGCTAGCCACAACCGACCGGATTTCATCCACCAAGGAAGTAACCACGTCGCATCGCCAATTCAGAAACCCTGACAACTCTCGATCCGTCGCTACATCAGCCAACCAAAAACTCTCTGCCATGTCGTCAGGATAGTCTACGTCGCCCGCCAGATACTCGCCAATCCAATTCCTGATCCGAGCCCGCAATCCTTTGGAATGAATGCCGATGTCCGCCGCTCCATTTTGGCAATGTTGACAAAAGCACAGCCCGAGGAGGTTTTCTAGCCAACGGTTGGGCTGGACCAAGTTGAACTCGTGATGAAACCCATGGAAAAATGGAGAGAATCCTGGAGACTCGACTGTCAATCCGGAAATCGGATAGTTGTCTGACACATCGGCAGCGAGGCTTCGCGCATATTTTCTCGCGTGCGGAGACGACGGACAAAGATTGTAAATGTACTTATCGCCAAAAGCATTTGTTACGCAATCATCCAGGTTTTGTGATCCAAGTGGAGTATTGTGAAGCAGTACGAGCCAAACATTGACTGCAAGTTCGGCATTGCGAACTGCATCTCCTAAGACATCTCGCTCCGCCACCATTGAGTTAGGGATCGGGACAATCCTTCCATAACGCACCGGATTGTGGCGGAAATAAATTGTCCCATCTTCCGGAAAAAACACCGGAGATGAAGAACGCGGGCGAAGAAACTTCCCCGCGTGATAACTTCCGGAGATCGTCACCGAGTTAAGACCGAGCTCTCGAAATTCTGCGAACGACTTATCAAGGCCGTGCTCGGCAAGATCCCACGCATACGTATAGATCGATCTCAAAGGGAGCACTGGATTGCCCTTCTCGTAATCGTTTGGTCCAGTCCTGCTGCCATGTTGCGTGGGAGGTCAACCATGTCCGACTCGTCTTGAATTAGGCCCTTTATTGCCGCTTCCCATTTTGATCGAAGACGTGGACGTGTTCGGCTGCGTAGGAAAAGGCGGCAGCCTGTCCCGGATGGCAGGAACTTGCATCGATAAGGCGAAAACGAAGATCTTCTGGTAACCCGGTGGAAAGGGTGACTATTGTGTCGGCACCTGTGAATTCGCTCGCCGCAACGGTTCCCCGAATGCAATTCAAACTGGCCTCAAACTTCGCATCCGTCGGTCGAAGCCCAACCATTAGCGGCTTGCCTTCAGGTCCGGTTCTGCAATTTGACTGCAAGTCGAGCTTTCCGACTCGCACAGACTTTCCGCCAAGCGAAATGCCCGGCACGAAGTTAATTTGTGGGTGTCCTACAAAGCCGGCTACGAAGGTGTTGATCGGCTCGTTGTACACTTTCAATGGAGTGCCGACCTGCTGAATGATTCCATCTTTCAGCACGACTACCCTGTCTGCCATGGTCATGGCTTCGTGCTGATCATGCGTAACATATATCGTTACCTTCCCTACCCTGCGGTGCAGCGCAATCAAATGCTGACGCATGCTATCTCGCAATTGAGCATCAAGGTTGGACAACGGCTCATCCATTGCAAAGACTTCTGGATCGCGCACCAGCGCTCGCGCCAGCGCCACTCGTTGCCGCTGACCTCCAGACAACGCCTCGGGGCGTTTGCCGAGCTGTTCGGATATCTCCACCAATTTCGCCGTTTGCAGAACCTTGTCCCCAACATTCGTTCGATTCCGCGCTGCCCTCCTCCGGGCCTTCAATGGGTATGCAATGTTTTCGGCTACGGACATGTGAGGATAGAGCGCATAGTTCTGGAAGACCATGGCCACGTTGCGATCCCGGGGGAGCAAGTAGTTCACAAGATTGCCATTGACGAAGATTTCCCCCGAGGTCGGGTCTTCGATCCCGGCCAGCAACTTCAGTATCGTGCTTTTCCCGCAACCGGACGGCCCGAGCAGGACCAAGAACTCCCGCTGCCGAATGGGCAGATCGAGATTGTGAACGGCAACAAAGCTACCATAAATCTTGCTGACCGACCGGTACTCGACTGCCGCACTTGCCATTCTCAGCCTTTCAATGCGCTTGACAGGCTTTGCGCCAGGAAAAACCGCTGCAAAGCGAGGAACAGGAGCGTGATCGGGATGGTTGCGAGCAGCGATGCTGCCGAAATCAGGCCCCAGTCAACGACGAAGTTCGACTTCAGGCTGGAAATGCCGACCGTCAGGACCTGGCGGGACTCAGACTGAATTGCCACCAGCGGCCACAGAAAATTGGTATACTGAAGCATGAAGGTGAAAATCGCATGAACCACAAGGCCGGACCTGATCAATGGCAAGATGATCTGAGCAAGGATCTTCAACTCGCCTGCGCCATCCAGCCTGGCCGAATGAATCAGGTCGTCCGGCAGCGACACAATGAAGCTTCGTAGCAAGAAAATCCCAAGAGGGTTCGCCAGTGCCGGAAGGATGAGCGCCCAGTATGTGTTCAGCAGGCCCATTGAGCGGACGAGAAAAAATAACGGAATTATCAATGCGGCAACGGGTATAGCCACTGCAAGCAGAAGAGTTGCGGAAACAATCTGCTTTCCGGCAAATTGCAGTTTTGCAAGAGAATATGCCGCCATCGCGTCAATGACGAGCTTCAGGACCGTGATGGCAAGACCAATCATGAATGTATTCAAGGTCCAGTTGAGGAAAGAGGTTTCCTGCAGCAGCTTCGCATAGTTCCCCCAAAACAGTACATCCGGAATCCATTCAGGTGGATAGCTGAATAGCGAATTCGTGTCCTTGACCGAGGTTGACAGAATATACAGGAAGGGCACGATCGATATGATTGCCGCAAACATCAGCACCCCGTACGACATTGTTACCATTGGGAGCGTAGGTTTCAGCGATACAGCGTTTCGTTTCCTCTTGGCTAGGCGCCACATCAGCGTTTGTCTCGAAATGCGTAGGATTGAATTGCCGTGAGCACCAGCACGACCAGAACCAGGACGAACGACAGGGTTGCGCCGTATCCCGGCTCGCTGAATGTGAACAGGCTACGGTAGATGTACCAGGTTGTCGATGCCGTCGAGTGGAATGGCCCGCCATCGGTCAGGACGAAGATTGAATCAAAAACCTGCAGATTCACGATAGTCGCAAAAGTCACTGAAAAGAAGAAAGTGGGCTTCAACAATGGCAATGTTAACTGAAAGAAGCGGCGGACTGGTCCGGCACCATCAAGCTCGGCTGCATGGTACAAGTCCCTCGGGAGACTCTGAATTCCAGCCAGGAACAGCAATGCCCAGAACCCCATGCCCTTCCAAACCTCGACCATGGCGATGGTCGGCATGGCCAAATCCTCATTGCCCAGGAAGTTCACCGGCTCGCCAGTAATTGCCCGCATCACGATATTCAGGACACCAAAATCCTGATGCAGAACAAAAGTAAACATAAGTGCCGCAATGAGAATCGGTTGCAATGTCGGGTAGTAAATTATTGTTTTGAAGGCCGTTTGACCGACCGAGATTGAGTTCAATGCCAGCGCAAACAGCATTGCGATCACGAAGACCGCTGGTATTGCCATCAGGCAGTAACGAAGAGTATTCCATATGGTTTTCAATACAAGCGGATCGACAAATGTGCGCTCCCAGTTTTCGGTGCCCACAAAAACTGCCGGTGACATGACCCCGCCATTGTGGAATGTCTGGACGAACAGCGAAAGTCCAGGCCATACAAGAAACGTACCGAAAAAGACCAAGGCGGGTGCAAGAAACAGATATGCAGTCATGTTCCTGCGCACAATAAGCCGGCGTCGCAGGCGCTTGTGATCTATGACGCTGACTGTGGTGTCGTTCAAGTTGCCGTGGGGCCCATGAGAGGGCCCCCAACTTTTTTTAAGGTCCTAGCCAAGAATCTCATCCGTGATTGCGCACATGCGCTCAATGACCTGTTCGCCGGTCATGCCACCGCGGTATGCTTGTTCAGCCACTGGCCAAATTGACTGAAGAATCTTGAGAATCTGCGGATGCGGCTGAATACCCTTCACGCGGGGGACAAACTCCTGCTGAACCTTGCGCATTGCCGCATTGTCGGCAAACATGTCAGCAATGATGTCCTCCCGTACAACCTGGAGATTCACCTGTTCGGCAAAACGACCGACCTGAGGTCCGGAAGCCCAGTGTTTGATGAATTCCCAGGCAGCATCCTGATTGGGACTGGCGCTGGCGATACTCAGAATGCCGAAATTACCCATCACTGTTTGTCCATGCTCGCCCGGAGGAGCATACGCAACATCCCAGTCAAACCCGGGTGGGTTCGCGTTCAGTTCCCCGATCTGGGGAGTTTCGCCATGATAAATCGCGATCTTTCCTCCTTTGAAGAGGTCGAACTGTTCCTGTGTGGACATTGAACCGATCGGCGGGGTGACGCCGGCCTCATGCATGTCAATCAGGAACTGAGTGGCGGCTTCCGCGCCCCACAGCCCGCATCCGCTCCAGTCGTCATTCAGGATGTCGGCACCGGCGTTGTGGACGTATGGGAACCAGTCCCAAAAAGCGAAATCGCCAGTCCTGCTTCGAACCGAGAATCCATAGACATCGTCACCTGTTGTTTTCTTGGCGGCATCCATCATGTCGGCGTATGAATTGTTCCAAGTGTCCAGAACTCCTGCTTCGGCAAGCAGATCCTTGTTAATGAAAATGTTGTAAACAGCACCGAGAACCGGAACACCCCAAGTGCCTTCGCCCTGCCTTGCAAGATCCCAGGCAAACTCCGGAATCAAGGCTCGCTCCTCAGCCCATTCCTCGGAATTGACCAAATCCGACATGTCAAGCAGTGCGCCCTGCTCGGAATAATTGGGATAGATCAGATCAACCAGATACAAGACATCGGCGGGATTGCCGCTTGCAAACCCGGCCGTAAGCTCGGCATTCATGTTGGCCCAATCGTATGTGGTGAATTCGACGTTTACGCCAGGTTCAACGGCCTTGAAGTCATCAATGATCATGGCCTCAAATCGAGCTTCATCCGCCGAGTGCGGCCCCTTGATCATTGTAATGTCACCGGATACATGACCACCGCCTTGAACCGGTGAGGTCCAAAGACCAAATCCTACTATCGCAGGGGCTGCCAATGCTCCCATGGTCATCGAACGCGCCCAGATTCTGATGTTCATCATCTCTTCCCTCCTCAGGTTTTCCTGTGCAGTCCATCAACGTCAGGACTGTGGTGAAAGTTTGTTACATGATCGCTATAGTTTGTCAATCCGGCAAGAAAGAAGGGGTGCTGTCCGATAACTTTGGAGTGGCACAACTGCTGCCCCGATTTCGAGCATTTCCAGGCTCCTTTTCGAAAATGGCGGCTCATATTATGGGGTCTCTCCACAACCCCACAATCTGAATCCCGGATCTCTTACGCGTATTGCATCTTGCCAGCCTCCATCGTCAATGCCACCACCCCGGCACCGCGCCACGCCATTGGTTCAACAAGGGTCCCGGTGGAACCGGACGGGCCGCCAAAGCGGCGCACCCGAAGGGCCGGTCCGGGCCGCCCGGACCCGCCTCCGGCACCGGCAGGTAGCATCCTATCGGGCAGTGCCGGGGCCCCAGGGGCGGCGAGCGCCCTGGCCGCCGGGGGCATTTGAAGTTGTCCTGTCATGCGTCGTCAGGTCCCGGTCGTGTTGTTCCAGCGACAATCCGCAGCGGCGGAAAAACTGCTTGCAACCGGTGGGAGATGCGGAATGTATCGTCCCTGCCGCGGCGTCAGGTTGTCATTCTGATTGACGTGCTGCTCTTATCCGGACTGACGCTCAACAACAGCGGTCCTAGGAATCATGGGGATTCTCGTGCAGCGGCCAGACTCTCCGGCACAGGTTGAGATAGCCGTTTGTGGCCGGGTTGCTCGGATACAGCCCATCGACCGCGACATACAAGATTTTCGAGGCAATCGCCGAGAACGCATCATGGAAGTGGTTGGTGGACTTTACCACAAGCATGGACTTTTCCCCAGGATCTATGCCGAAGTTGGAAAACACGTCAGGATGAAATGCTTGGCTGCGCACGGTGTTGAGAATGACGTCGATGCCACCGACCACGATCCAGACGCTGTCTCCGAGCGGCACGATGCTCTCGCCAAACCTCTGGACCGCTTCGCTGAGAATGCGGCGCACCGCGACCTTGGAGTCAAGCGGTTCGCCACCTGCACGGGACATTTTTCCGCCGAAGCGAAGCTGCAGCTCGGCGCCTTCGCCCGCTGAGATGCACGTGCGAACTGCTATGGGGTCCCAGATTGTTGCCAACGCAGCATTGTTTGTCTTTCGCCTGATCATCTCGCGCAGGATGATGGTGGAGTCTCCAGGAACGCCACCTCCGGGATTGTCCCATACGTCCGCAATCACAACCGGGCCGTCGGTCACCGCCAGAGCCTCGTCCAGTGCCTCGCCAGGCGAAAGGAAATCCGGCCGTGTCCTGCCCCTCATAGCGAACAGCTCCAACCCGAGCTTTTTGGCAAGCGCATCGCCCTCGTCCTTAGCATCATCCGTAATCACGATGATCTTGGCCCCAAGGTCGGGCACATCACCAGCCATGAAGCCATGAATGACCGAAACCGAGAGGATCCTGCCGTTTCCCTCGAGCGCCTTCAGCGCGTCTGCAAAGCTGCGCATCGGCTCCTGGCTCGTCGGGAAGACATCGATGATCCTGCAATCGAAGGTCGAGATCACCGGCATGACGCTGCCGGCAGAGGCGCGATTCACCAGGTTGATCAAGTCTTCGGCCGTCTCGACGAAGTCGGTATGGGGAAACTCCTTGAAGACCGTGATCAGATCGGCATTCGCCACCCGCTGGTCAGACAGATGGCTGTGCGGGTCGAACGTCACCCCGATGATCGTGTCGGGCCCGGTGATCGCCCGAACCGCCTCGATCAACTCGCCTTCGCAGTCGAGGCATCCCTGGGACACCATGGCGCCATGGAGCCCAAGCAGGACTATATCCACCGGCATCGCGTCACGGAGTTCCTGGAGTAGCTGGTCGCGAAGATTCTCCCACGTGCGCTGGTTGACAATTCCGCCCGGCTCGGCCCAAGTTGCTGTGCCCTCGATCAACGTCCATCCGAATTCGCCGGACTTCGCCCGCGCGACCGGGTAGATCGCGCTGCACAGCGTGGGCGTGGAAGGGTGCAGGCCTGGGGGCGCGAAGAAGCTGTCCTTGAAGTCACGCAAATCCGTCCGCAGCGGCGAGAATGTGTTGGTTTCCGTTGCAATTGATCCCAGGAAGACGCGCTTCTGATCCATCACGCGACCCCCCCTTCGTTGCGCGGAATCAAGACTAGCAGCCTTCGGGTATAGACGTACAAGGTTGTCTCGAAGATCTGCCGCGTCTTGCCGGTCTCCACGAGCTCTCCCCTGAACATGACCGCAGCACGTTCGCTTATGCGGCGGACTGCACAAAGATGGCGGCTGAAAATCAGCATCGACACGCCGCCGTCGCGCTTAAACACCTTCAGCAGATTCAGAACCTGGACCTGGATGGAGACATCAAGCGTCGATACCGGTTCGTCAGCAATGACGAGACGCGGCGCCAGGATCATGACTCTAGCAATCCCAATTCGCTGCCGCTGACCGTCGAAAAACTCGTGCGTATAGCGACTCATCGAGTTCGCATCCACGCCCACAAGATCAATAGTCGCTGCAATCTTCTCGCGTGCCTCCGAGCGGTCGCGCACAAGCATTCCGTAATGAGACCCCCGAAGTCAAGAACGGATTCTTAGCCCAGTTCGGTCCCCGAGTGTCCGGCGTGTTCGAGCGCGACAGTGCAGTTCAGCGATGAGGGGTCAGTCAGCGCTGGAGGATCTGCCTATTCTGTTCTTGCGCCTGCGAAGTCCACTTCTGCAGCCCGACGTACAATCCCCTGGGAGACATGCCTGGACACGCTGTTTCGTGCGGGGTTGGCCAACAGACGGAATTTGCCATCGGTTGCCCGCGCTTGATCTCCCATCGTGCGAGCGAAACACTCCTGGTTGGCAAGCGAGGGATGCCGTGGGCAGAACAACCGGGCTGGATGTTAATCGCCGATCGGCTTTGGGCCCGTGTCTTCGGAGAGCGCGATCATCGAGGTACGAATGCGTCGCATGTACTCTTTTGCCAATTCCGGACGTTTGCGGGCCGTACCGGCTGCGAGCACATCGATTATGGCAATGAAGACGAGCCTTGAGGCCGATGGCTTGTAGATGTCCTGATCTTCGGGAATGTCGATCTCGATGGAGACGTCGGCCGACCTGGCGAGGGGCGTGGCGGCCTTGGTAAGGCTGATTGACTTTGCGCCATACTGTTGGGCGATTGCAACGCTGTCCAGAAGCTCGGCCGGCTGGCCGCTCGCGGATATGGCAAAGATGACATCACCATCCGACAGGGTCGAGGCAAGCATGCGCTGAAAGTAGCCATCTGCATGCGCCTCGGTGGGAATTCCAAGACGAAAGAACCTGTTGGCACCTTCGCGGGCAACGTTGGCCGAGCCGCCGCCGACACCGATGAACGAAATGCGCCGTGCATTCGCCAGCACCGAGACAGCCTGCTGCATGGCTTCGTTGTCAAGCTGGAAACGAGCCAGGTTGAGGGTGTCGACAAGCGCACCAAAGACCTGCATGACGAGTTGCCCAGACTCGGAATCCGTGCGGCTCGGCCCGCCAAGATATTGCAGGCTTACCGCCACGATTTGAGCGAGCTTGATGTTGAAATCGCGGAAGCCCTCGCAACCGACGGTCTGGCAGAATCGACTCACCGTCGCGACAGAGACATCGGCTGCTTCAGCGATTTCGTTCTGCGTGAGTCGGGGTGCGCGCTCCAGATTGGAGAGCACGAAATCCGCCACCCGCTGTTCACGTTTCGGAAACTTGCCGTCCAGCTTTCGCATCTGGGATATGACGTCGATGATCTTGGTCATGGTGTTGTCGCCCGTCATTTGTCGGCTATTCGGGCTTGTACGCGATCACGTCCATTTCAACTTTCGCGTCGACCATGAGCGCAGACTGGACCGTGGAGCGAGCGGGTGGGTGATCGCGGAACTGGCGTTCGAACACTGCGTTGAAGCTGGTGAAATCGCGAGGATCATCCAGCCAAACATGAACCTTGACCACATGTTCTGGCCCGCAACTCGCAGCATTGAGAGCGGCGATGACGTTTGCGATGGCCTGTTCGGCCTGCTCAACGATGCCGCCAGCGATAATCTCGCCATCCACTGCGGGAACCTGGCCGGAAATAAAGACGAAATCGCCCGCACGCACCGCCCTGGAAAAAGGGCGCCGGGTACCGCCAGCCGCGTCGTCGGCCATGCCGAAACGAGATATGCCTGTCGCCATATCGTGCTCCCTTCAACGTGTAAAGTAACTCAAATGCATTAGCGCAACCTAGGACCCGCTGACAATCGAAATGCGATCCAGCGTAACCGATACCATTTCTGCCGCGACGTTACGCCGAAGGGCGGCACGAACAGTCGAGGCAAATCGCAGATGAGTGCAGACAGGACGGTGCGGGCGGGCGCCAACTGGGCACAGACCGGCCCCATGCTGCCCGGCAAGGCGACCGATCCAGCTGTCAACTCGGCAGCGGGCAGGATGTTTTTCGAGGAGGTGCTGCGGCACGACCTTCCGGAGCATTTCGGCAAGGAGGCGCGTCTTCACGCGGCTCCGCCGCTAGGCAATTCGGGTATCTTCGAGCACGTTGTCTGATGCGTTCGACCTCGAATGCGTGTCCGCCTCCGGCACCATCGTCCAGGCCCGCCAGAAGTCGGCCGACGATGGGAACGGTCTTGCCTTTCATGATGGCGATGCTGGCATAGGCATGGCGAAGATAATGCAGCCGCACGTCATCGAGTCCCGCTTTCGAGCGCAGGCACCACCAGAATTGCTGGACCATCCCTGCCGACACCGCCATGTCGGCACGGGAAGACTTGAAGATCCAGCGGGATGTTTCCGGCAGCCCCGCCGTACCTCCCGGGCCGGTGATGACAACCACACGGTGCGGGAACCGGTCTTGCTGTCACGAAGATGCAGATGCCCGTCACGGTAGTCCTGCCACGCAAGGCACCGGATCTCGCTGACCCGGCAACCGGTCAGGAGTAGCAGCCTGATGATGGCCGCCGGCAGGAGCTTGTCCGTCTCATGGCATTCAAGAACGCCGCCGAGACGCCGCAGTTCGGCCGCCGAGAGGAAACGCTCGCGCCCGGCCCGCCGTTATCGCCTGATACCCGTGCACGGATTGCTGTTCTCGGGCCGGTAGCCATGGATCTCGACCTGGGCCATGATCACCGACAGCACCAGCACCGAACGATCGGCGGCGACCGGCGTTGCACTGAGGGAGGCATGCCAGTCCTGTACATCCCTCCCGGTGATGTCGGCGATCTGCATTCCCCTGAACCAAGGAAGGATCTGCTTGCGCAGGTAGTGTCTGTTGACCTTGCAGGTGGAGGGCTTCCAGTGCCGGGAATAGCGACGGAACATCTCCTCGGCCACCACCTCGAAAAGGGTCTCACTGGGCGATGCCACGGCTGGCTGGCCATTTCGGATGGCAGCAAGGGCAGACGTTGCCGTCTCGCGTGCCTCCTTCACGCTCATCTGCTCCGCACCGCCGATGATCTTCCAGATTCGCCGCCCATCGCACTGAGTGTGAGTGAAGAACCGCTTCTTTCCCGAGGGCATGATCCTGACGCCGAAGCCTTTCAGATCCCTGTCCCTGACATCCCGCGCTGACCGGTCGGGCTTGAGGGCCCTGACTCGTGCATCTGTCAGCCTCACTGTCGGCATGGCACTCTCCCTGCAGCCAGTTGCAGATGCCGGGAAGCCGGTCCGGATTGCCTGCCGCATCTGCGGGTTGAGAAAGAAAAAGAGACTCTATATCAATATTTTAGAACCGAAGGTGCGTCCTCCGGTGTAACCCCGAACAGTACTTGTCCGCCACGCTGGTTAAGCATGGCGCACACGGTCGCGGCGGCTTCCCGGCGCGTTCCGGTTGTGGTCTTGAGTTCCAGGAATTCGGACTCGCCGACCGCCGTCAATTCTTCCAGTTGGTCGCGCGTCACGTAAGGGAACCTGCCAGAAAGATTGGTCCGGGGTTGACGTTCATGATGGGGGGCCCTTCCATTGAGTCAGGTCAATCCGGTTGGGTTATCATTGACATCGGTGGTGGAAGATTGGTCCTCGTTCCTTCGAACAACCCGGAGTAGCTCCACACGGTGATTATCATTGCACCTCGACAGCAGGATTTCAACATGCCTGTACCAGCTCCAGGCGGGGCATTGGGCTTGTTCACGGTCATGGCGATGCATGATGAGGTCCTGAAACAACACCTGTGTTCCCGGGTTCGGGCCTCGGTTGCGGAGCGTGCCAGCGTCCGGGGTTCAATCTTGCACGGCGGTCGCAATTGCTTCACTAAGCGAATCTTCATGCAGTCAGGCAGAATGAAGGTCGGGCCGATATGGATGGGTCAGATTTGAAACTGGTGGTTGATCCGACAAGGCGGATATCAATCCGGGAAACATTCGGCATCAATACCGACCAGGAGGTGATGGGATTCGAGGAGCTTTCGGACCGGGTTCCGGATATTGACCCGACCTACAAGTTCGACCCCGACACGACGCTGGCAATCCTGGCTGGATTCTCGCACAACCGGCGGGTGATGATCCAGGGTTATCACGGAACCGGGAAGTCGACCCATATCGAACAGGTCGCCGCCCGGCTGAACTGGCCATGTGTCCGGGTCAACCTGGACAGCCATATCTCCAGGATCGACCTGATCGGCAAGGATGCCATCAAGCTGCGGGACGGCAAGCAGGTCACGGAATTCCAGGAGGGAATCCTTCCCTGGTCGCTGCGAAACTGCGTTGCCCTGGTATTTGACGAATACGATGCCGGCCGGGCCGATGTCATGTTCGTGATCCAGCGAATCCTGGAGACCGAGGGCAAGCTTACCCTGCTCGACCAGAACGAGATCATCGTTCCCCACAGGCATTTTCGAATCTTCTCGACCACCAATACCGTCGGCCTCGGCGATACCACCGGGCTCTATCACGGCACGCAGCAAATCAACCAGGGCCAGATGGACCGATGGTCGCTGGTCGTCACCCTGAACTATCTCTCGCATGACGCCGAGACCCAGATCGTCCTGTCCAAGGCGCCGAACTACAACACCAAGCGAGGCAGAGAGATCATCGGTGCCATGGTCACGGTTGCCGGACTGACCCGCTCGGCCTTCATGAATGGCGATCTGTCAACGGTCATGAGTCCGCGAACGGTTATCGCATGGGCACAGAATGCCGAGATTTTCCGCAATCTCGGATTCGCCTTCCGGGTCAGCTTTATCAACAAGTGTGACGAGCTCGAACGGCCGACGGTCGCCGAATTCTACCAGCGCTGCTTTGACGAGGAACTGCCGGAGGCAGCCTGGACTGCCGGCACGCTCGACTCGTTTCCGGCGGTTCGGAAGTCGGGGCAGTGACCGCCCCCGGAGCGGATGGCCGTGACCAGAATCGACTTTGACGATATTCCCGCTCTCAGGAAGGCACTCGCCGAAACCACGCGTTCGATAGCGGAAGAGGTCGAGTTGGAAATCCGCTTTTCGGCCGACCCGCCGGGGATCACCGACAACGTGATCAGGCTACCTCTCCTGGGGCCCCGGACAACATCTCACGACGTCGTCGTCGCCCGCGGGATTGCCGACAGCCTGGCGCTGCGCAAGAAACACCATGACACGGCAACGCACCGAAAATACATGCCGGCCGGCGATGCGGCGCGGGACATGTACGAAGCGATGGAATCGGCGCGATGCGAAGCGATGGGCGCGATTCGCATGCCGGGATCGGCGGCCAATATCGACGTCATGCTGTCCCACCGGGCCGCAGCCAAGGGATACCGGGCCGATTCAGGGCGGTCGGATGTCGAACTGGCCGACGCGCTGGCCTACGCGGTTCGCCACCTGGTCACCGGACGGGAGCTTCCTCCGATACCGAAACAGGTCTTTGGTCTATTCGAGGAGGAATTGCAGAACAAGGCCAGCGAGACCCTCGGATTGCTCGAGGAGGTCCTGAACGACCAGACCGAGTTCGCCCGCTTCGCCCGCCAGTTGATCAGCGATCTCGGCTATGCCGACCAACTCGGCGACGATCCCGACTCCGACTCCGATGTCGATGACCAAGACAGCACCGAGGAGTCGAGCGATGACCAGCTTGACAGCGAGTCGAATGACGAATCGTCCGGCGAGGAGGAACAGCAATTCGATGACAGCCTGCTCGAGGATGGCGAGCAGGATGACCGCCAGCCGCTTGAAGGTGAGCAGGATGACGCTGCGGCATCCGAGGAGCACGACTCTCCCGAAACCGATCCGCCGCCGGAAATGCTGCCCAGGGGATACTCGGAAGCCGACCCCGACTACCGGGTCTTCACCATCGAGTTCGACGAGGAAATCAAGGCCGAGGATTTGGCGGAGCCGGAGGAGTTGGAACGCCTGCGGGGAAACCTGGACCAGCAGCTCGAACCCTTCAAGGGCACGGTCGGCCGCCTCGCCAACAAGTTGCAACGCCGGTTGCTGGCCCAGCAGAACCGGTACTGGGAATTCGACCAGGAAGAGGGGCTGCTCGATGCCGGCAGGCTGGCGCGGGTGGTCACCAACCCCACCACCCCCCTGTCCTTCAAGGTCGAACGGGACATGAAATTCCGTGACACCGTCGTTTCGTTGTTGCTCGACAACTCCGGTTCGATGCGCGGTCGGCCAATCTCGATCGCCGCCATCAGCGCCGACATCCTTGCCCGCACGCTCGAACGCTGCCAGGTGAAGGTCGAGATTCTCGGCTTCACCACCCGCGCCTGGAAGGGCGGGGAGAGCCGCGGAAAATGGGTGGCAAACGGTCGTCCGCCCACCCCCGGGCGCCTCAATGATCTGCGGCACATCATCTACAAGAGCGCCGATCTGCCATGGCGCCGGTCCCGGACCAATCTTGGCCTGATGATGAAAGAGGGGCTGCTCAAGGAAAACATCGATGGCGAGGCGCTCGAATGGGCCCATCGGCGGCTGTCCACGCGAATCGAGTCCCGGAAGATTCTCATGGTGATATCCGATGGTGCGCCGGTCGATGATTCGACTCTCAGCGTCAACTCCTCGAATTTCCTGGAGCGCCACCTCCGGGACGTCATCGAGATGGTCGGCAAGCGCCGGCAGGTCGAGCTGATCGCCATCGGGATCGGACATGACGTGACGACGTATTATCGTCGGGCGGTGACCATCGCCGATGTGGAACAGCTGGCCGGTGCGATGACCGAACAGCTGGCCGAACTGTTCGAGGCGAGGCCGCAACGGGCGGTCCGGGCGGCAGCCGGAGCCGGATGACCGGGGCGGACTGGCATGCGGTTGGCGAAGACGGCGCGGTGCCGGCCAGGATTGACGCCCTTCGCCGCCTGATGGCCAGCGAAGGCCTGTCGGCATTTCTCGTTCCGCGCCAGGACGAGCACCGGGGGGAAGCGGTTCCAGCCGGTGCCGAGCGCCTGGCCTGGCTCACCGGGTTTACGGGATCGAACGGGCTTTGTGCGGTGACCGCCGACCGGGCGGCGCTGTTTGTCGATTCCAGGTACCGCCTGCAGGCACGCATGCAGGCCGATCCGGCGCTGTTCGAGCAGCTGTCGCTGGACCGCGGCAATGTCTCCGAATGGATCCGGGATGCCGTCCCGGAGGAGACCGTCCTGGGACATGATCCCTGGCTGCATACCAAATCCGAAATCGACCGCCTGGCCAGCGATCTCGACTGTGCCGGAATCCGACTGCGTTCCACCGAAAACCTGGTTGACCGCATCTGGCCGGATCGGCCAAGCCTGCCCCGCTCGCCCGTCTACCCCATGCCGGTCCGCCACTCCGGGGAAGACAGCATGTCCAAGCGCCGGAGGATTGCCCGGGTCATGACGGCGGCGGGAGCCGATGCGGTTGTCCTGACACTACCCGATAGCGTCGCCTGGCTGCTCAACATCCGCGGCTCCGACCTGCCGGGAACCCCGGTTCCGCTGGCTTTCGCCATCCTGGAGGCCGGGGGCACCGTCCAGCTGTTCCTCGAGCTTCCCCGTGCGTGTCCGGAGGCGATGGCGCCCGATCTGGAGATCATTCAGCGGGACCGGTTCGAGGGTGCGCTGTCTGGTCTGGCCGGGGCGGTAATGGTCGATCCCGACTCTGCTCCTGCCCTGGTCTTCGAGCAACTGGCCCGCGCCGGCTGCCGGGTCGTCGAACATCCCGACCCGTGCATCCACGCCAAGGCGATCAAGAATTCGGTGGAGATCGCCGGCATGATCGACGCCCACAGGCGGGACGGGACGGCGATGACCGAATTCCTGTCCTGGCTCGACGCATCCGGTCCCGGACTGACCGAGAGCGACGTGTCGGACGCGGTGAACGGCTTCAGGCGGGATACCGGCAAGTTGCTGGACATCAGTTTCGACACCATAGCCGCCAGCGGCGCCCATGGTGCCATCATTCACTACCGGGTCACCGAAGACAGCAATCGAAGCCTGAAGGATGGCGATTTGCTGCTGGTCGATTCGGGCGGCCAGTATCCCGACGGCACGACGGATGTGACCCGCACCATCGCCATCGGTCGCCCATCCAGCCGGCATCGAGACTGTTTTACCAGAGTGCTCAAGGGGCTGATCTGTCTCAGCCGGGCCCGCTGGCCGGCAGGACGGGCCGGCCGGGATCTCGATGCCTTGGCACGGTACAGCCTGTGGCAGGCCGGCCTGGATTATGCCCATGGCACCGGCCATGGCGTCGGGCATTGCCTGAAGGTGCATGAGGGGCCGCAAGGCCTGTCGCCGCGCTCGGAGACCCGGCTCGAGCCTGGCATGATCCTGTCGATCGAACCCGGGTGCTACCTTGAGGACGATTTTGGAATCCGGATCGAAAACCTGGTCCGTGTCACCGAATGGCAACCGGAGCACGAGCCGGCATCGGCACCGATGCTGGCCTTCTCAACCCTGACATTGGTGCCAATCGACCGGCGGCTGGTTGACCGGGCGCTGCTGACCGGCGACGAAATCGACTGGATCGACGACTACCACCGCCGGACCCTGGCAAAGATTGGCGAGCGATGCTCGCCCGCCGCCCGGCAATGGCTCGCCGGGGCTTGCGCACCGCTCGAGGCAGGTCCGGAACTGGTCCGGGGCCAGCCAGGATGACCGGGGCGTGGATGCGGGACCAGCGCCTACACGGCTTGCAGCAGGGATGCGGCAGCGGCGCGGGCTTCGTCGGTGATCGCCGCCCCCGACAGCATGCGGGCGATTTCATCGGTTCGTGCCGCCTCGTCCAGCCGGGCGGCAGTGGTGCGCATGCCGCCAGCCGCCTCCCGTTTTTCAATTCGCCAGTGATGGTGTCCCATGGCCGCCACCTGCGGCGAATGGGTCACCACCAGGACCTGCGACTGTTCCGACAGTGACCTGAGCCGGCGCCCAACCGCATTTGCCGTTGGCCCGCCTACTCCTCGGTCGATCTCGTCGAAGATCGCACAGATGCTGTCGGTTCCGGCCATCAGGCAAACCTTCAATGCCAGCATGAAACGGGAAAGCTCACCACCCGACGCGATGGAGCCGATCGGACCCGGCGGGTGCGACGGATCGGTCGACACGGTGAAGGCGACCCGGTCCATCCCGTCCGGTCCTTGCTGATCGTCGGTCACCACGGTCCTGAACACGGCATGTTTCAGCTTCAGCGGGCCGGTCTCCTTCTTCATCGCCCGGTCCAGCAGGGCAGACGCCCGGTGCCGTCCTTCCGAGAGCCGGCCGGCCGCCTCCCGATAGGATTTGGCCTGCTCGTCACGGAGTCGGTCCAGCATCCCGACATCCTGGTCAAGCTGCGCCAGGTCCGTCATGCTGGCCGCCAGCTTCCGGGCAACCTCCTGCAACTGTTCCGGCCTGACCGCGTGCTTTCGGGCCAGCGCCCGGATTGCGAACAGCCTCTCCTCGATCCGTTCGATTTCCCCCGGGTCCCGGTCATTGCCGGAGCGAACGAGTTCAAGACCGTGCCGGGCATCGGCAAGCTCGGCGATGGCGCGGTCGAGCGCCTCGACGGCGCTGTGCAGCCGCGGCTCGTTCATCGGGGCCGCCCGTTCGAGCCAGGAAATGGCCTCGGCAACATGCCCTTCGGCGCCGGAATTGCCGATGGCCTGTTCGGCCCGGACAATGCTCTCCTCGTATCGCTGGAACAGTTTCAGCGCCGCCCGGCGCCGGTCCAGCTCCTCATCCTCCCCCTCCTGAAGGTCCATCTCGTCCAACTCGGCGATCGCGTGCTCGCAGAATTCCCGCTCGCGTGATGCCGCCTCCTGCTTTTCCCGTGCCTGCCGATACCGCGTCAGCGTCTTCTGCCAGCCTGCCCAGCCTTTCCTCACCTCACCCAGCGCATGCTCATGTCCGGCAAACCGGTCGAGCAGCTGCCGGTGGCGGCCTGGATTCAACAGGCCGCGGTCATCGACTTGCCCATGGATCTCGACCAGCATCTCTCCCAACCTGCCCAGCGCCGACAGGCTGCATCGTCGATCATTGATGAAGCTCGTGGTCCGGCCCGAGGGCTGGAGGCTCCGGCGAAGATGCAATTCGTCCTCTGCCGGAACTCCGATCTCGTCGAGTACCGCTAACGCCGCCCGGTTGGCCGAGATGTCGAAAATGGCGGCGACTTCGCATTGGTCGGCCGCCGATGCCTGCATGTTTGGCTGCAGCGGGCTTCCCAGGACAAAGCCGAGCGAATCCAGCAGAATTGATTTCCCGGCGCCGGTCTCGCCGGTCAACACGTTGAGGCCGTCACCGAACTCGATCTCTAGATGCCTGATCAGCAGGACATTCCGGACCGACAGACTGCACAGCATGAATGGCTGACCTCGAACCCGTTACAGCCACTCGCCCTTGATGGTTCTCCGGTAGAACTGGCGCAGCAGCCCTTCCCGCTCGGCGGCCGAAGGTGGCGCCAGCTGCCGGCTGGTAAACAGCCGGTGGGAATCTTCGTACCATTCATTCCCCTGGTAGTTGTAGCCCAGTATGGCCGCGGTCTCCCTGGCTTCCTCGACAAGGCCGAGCGACAGGTACGCCTCGACCATGCGGTGCAGCGCCTCCGGGACGAAGGAGGTGGTTTCATAGACGGTTATGACAGTCTGGAACCGGTTGATTGCCGAGGCGTAATGGCCGCGCTTGAGATAGTAGCGACCGACCTCCATTTCCTTGGCGGCGCGATGATTGTGCATGAGGTCGAATTTGAGTGACGCGGTCCTTGCATAGTCGCTGTCGCCATATTCCTTGATCAGCGTGTCCAGTTCCCGGGTCGCATTCTCGGTAATCGCCTGGTCCCTGCCACGCTTGTCGATCTGCTCGAAATAGCTCATCGCCACCAGATACTGGGCGTACGCCGCCTCCTCGTCACCCGGATAGGAGTGCAGGAAGCGCTGGGCTGCCGCCCTGCTTGCATCGTAATCCTCGGCCAGGCCATACGAATATGCTGCCATAACCGTGCCGCGTCGCGCCCATTCCGAGTACGGGTACAGCCTTTCGATCTCCTCGAACATCTTGGCGGCATCCTCGAAATCACGCCCCCGGCGCAAGCCATCCGCCCGGTGATAGATCTCCTCGGCAGTAAAGGATTCCAGCGGAATGTCGTCATTGCCGCTGCAACCGGCCAGCAGGGCCAGGGCAATGACGGGAAGGATCAATCTGCCAACAGGGAAAAATGTCATCATGTCGTCTTCACAGCGATTGCACGCCGGAAAGCATCGCTCTCCGGCGGATTCCAGGAACAGGCAGTCTCAGCTACACGGGAAACCGGTTCATTACCAGTGCCGCGGAGAAATCACTCCCGATCCCTCAGTGAACGGTCGGAATATCGGCAGGGCTGGCACCGGCACCTGGAAGGAAGGATGCCGTTGCCGGGTCGGCCTCTGCAATCTCGAAGGCGCCGGGCGTGTCGAACAGCTTGCGCAGCAACTCGATCGTCACCGCATGTCCTGAGCGGTAGCCCTTGAATGTACCGACCACCGGACACCCGGCCAGGGCCAGGTCGCCAACCGCATCCAGCATCTTGTGCCGCACGCATTCATCCTCATGGCGCGACTTGAGCAGGAACTCGTTCCTGTCATCATCGGCAATCAGCACATTGACCCGCTCGTCGCCACCCTTGCCGAAACCCAGCGACCGGATCCCGGCAATCTGGGATTTCAAGCAAAATGTCCTGCTCGAGACCAGGTCCCGAACGATGGCGCCATTTGCCAGGTTGAGCTTGCGCTCCTGGCTGCCGATCGGGTCCGGAAACGATATGCGGAATTCCATCTGGCTATCCGGTGACGGCTCCAGCATGGCGCTGCATCCATCGCCGGCCACCGTGACCTGGCGCCTGACCCGCATGACCCGGATCGGGGCATCGAGCGGGCGAATTCCGGTCTTCAGCAACTCCCGGGCAAATGGCAGCGCGCTGCCATCCATGATCGGAACCTCGGGTCCGTCCAGCTCGATCCTGGCATTGACGATTCCACAGGCGGCAAGTCCGGCCATGACATGTTCGATGGTCCTGACCGACACGCCGGCGGAATTGGCCAACGTTGTCGAAAGCAGCGTCTCCACCACGCGGTCATACCGTGCCGGAATCACGTTGTCCCGATCCCGCACATCACTCCTGACAAAGCCGATTCCGTGATTCACCGAAGCCGGATGCACGATCATGTTGACCGGCTGGCCGGTGTGCAACCCAATTCCCGAAAATGGAACCGTCGACGTTACCGTAGTCTGCACGCTGTTTTGCCTGATTTTTTCACTGCTGTACGCCCACCTTAACGATTGGTGCCCAAGCAGGAAAATCAATGATTGAATCACATTGTTGCAAAGATGCTGCTCCCCCTCCGCAAGCAAGACATCGCCGGTAAAGATTGCCCCGCAAATGCGAGACAAGCCCGGGCGGCACCACGAACCGGCCCGGGAATTGCCGCCCGAAATGCTACCGCCGGTCAGTTGGCCTGCCGGCGAGCATAGGCAGGAATCCTCCTGCTGTCCTCGTGACTCTCCTGTTCGTCATCCGACTCGCCATCAAATCGCGGATCATCTGCCGAATTCCTGCCGGGTGACGATGCCGCATTGGTCATCCTGCCGATGACCGACCTGAAGGCGCCGAAGCCGGTGTTCCGCCTCTCGCCGTCCCGCCGGTCGACAGGGCTCGGTCGCGAACCGAATCGCAGATCCTCGACATCGCTCTCGAGATCGTTGATCACCATGTCCGGCGCCCGGTCCGCAACCTTCGGCGCCACGTATTCACGGCGCGGGAAACCGGGATGATCGCCGGCAGCCCCGTCATCGGGACCGTCATCGGTGACGGCACCCAGGGCGGCCTCGGCACTGCCATAGGCGGAGACCCGCTCCTCGCCACCATGTCCGAACCCGTCCTGGTCATCAGCGTAGCCGACAACAGGCTCGCCGGATTCCAGCCCGTCGAGTTCCTGGTCGTCATCCGCCTCCAACTCGTCGACAATCGGCCCGAAATCGTGGTCGATGGCAAAATCCGCGGACGGGCTGCGCAATCCGGTGGCAATCAGCGTGACCTTGACCTTGCCATCGAAATCCTGGTCGATCGTCGAGCCGACCATGATCTTCACGTCGTCGCCGATCTGTGCCTTGATGGTGTCGGTTGCCGTCTGCACATCCATCAGTGACAGGTCATTGCCACCAATGACATTGATCAGCACGCCCTTGGCCTCGCTCAGCTGGAAATCCTCCAGCAGCTTGTTGTCCATCGCCATCCGGGCCGCTTCCCTGGCCCGGTCGTCACCCTCGGCTTCGCCGGTGCCCATGACTGCATTGCCCAATTCCAGCAACACTGCCCGCACATCGGCGAAATCGAGATTGATCAATCCCGGCTTGGTCATCAGGTCGGTGATACTCCTGATCCCCTTCAGCAGGACTTCATCCGCCATGTGGCAGACATCCTTGAAGGAGAGCGACTCGTTGGCCACCTTGAACAGGTTCTGGTTGGGAATCACCACCAGGGTGTGAACAACCTTCCTGAGTTGTTCGACCCCGTGTTCGGCCAAATGTGCCCGGTGGCTGCCCTCGAACGAAAATGGCTTGGTGACGACACCAACCGTCAGTATATCCTTTTCACGGGCAATTTCGGCAACAACCGGCGCCGCACCAGTCCCGGTGCCGCCGCCCATGCCGGCAGTAATGAAGCACAGATGCGCCCCTTCCAACTGTTCGGCGATCGTATCCCGGCTTTCCTCGGCCGACAGCTTGCCGATCTCCGGGTCGGCGCCTGCCCCCAGCCCCTGCGTGGTCTTGACGCCAAGCTGGATGCTCCGGTCCACCAATGACACCGCCAGCGACTGCGCGTCGGTATTGGCTACCACAAAATCCACGCCCTCAAGCTTCGCGACCCTCATGTTCGAGACCGCATTGCATCCGGCTCCCCCAACGCCAATCACAACAATTTTCGGCACGAGGCTGCTCGCCTCGGGTACATGAATAGATTGCAACATTTCCAACACCACTGCTCGTTGTTACAGACATTCGATCGTGTTTTTGTTGTTGTCTGTTGCCACACCCTACTCTACGCGGCTGCTCCTGTCACCCCAAAAGTTGAAATCGCCGGCAACCGGCAAGCCGCGGACCGGCCTACCAGTTCGAGGCCATCCACTGGAGGGTTTTGCTCCAGGGTCGCTCCACGAGTCCGTTGCCGGGTCCGGATCCGCCGATCCCGCTGCCGGGGTCGAGAAAATCCGAAATGTCGATCTGCGGTGACAGCGCGTCCAGACAAGTGCCAACCACGGCCGAATATTGCGGCCCGGACAACTCCTGCGGCAACCCGCTCAGCCTGACGGGGCGGCCGAACCGGACATGGGAGCCGAGGATGTCGCGGGCCAGTTCGTCCAGGCCCGGCAGGTTGCTGCACCCCCCGGTCAACACGATTCTCTGGCCAGGCAGCGCATCGAACTGGATCTCGTCGAGAACCAGGTTCACCTCTTCGAGGATCTCCTCCATTCGCGGCCTGATCAGGCGAAAAAGCGAGGAATGGGAAATCCGGCGGGTATCCCTTGTGGCGCTGAGAATCTCGATTTCCTGCCCCTCGTGGCGCGGGTCGAAATACAGGCTGCCATACATCGACTTCAACCGCTCTGCGGCGCTCTCCGAGATCGACAGCATCCTGCTGATGTCGGCCGTGATGTGCTGGCCGCCGAGCTTGATGGTTCGGGCGCAGACCAGCTGCTCCTTGAAATAGACCGAGATGCTGGTCACCCCGGCGCCGATATCGACGCAGGCCCCGCCGAGATCGCGCTCGTCCTCGACCAGCGCCGCAAGTCCCGAGACATGGGCCGAGGAGACGATCCCGCAGATGTCGAGATTGCAACTCTCGAGCACGCTGATGATGTTGTCGAATGTCGCGCGATCGACATCGACCGCGTGCAAATCGGCGCTGAGCCGGTGCCCGCGCATTCCGATCGGGTCGGAGACCGTGCTCCTCTGGTCAACCGAAAAATTGACTGGCTGTACTGACAGCAAGGTCCGGCTGGTGGGCAAGGTCGGCAATTCGCAATCCGACACCACGCCGGCGACATCCTCGCGGGTGATCTCGTTGCCGCCGATCGCAACCGAATGGAACAGGTTGTTCGACGTCGGCTTGCCGCCGGAGGTGCAGACAAATGCGTGGCCGATCAGTGTCCTGCTCTGGCCCCTCGCCCTGGCCAGCACCTGCCTGACCAGGTTGACAACCTCGTCCTGGTCCTCGATTTCACCAAGCCGGATCCCGCGGGATTGCAGCGTCGCAGCCCCCTCGACCCGCACCGCCGGGTGAAGCCTCGGGCTGCGTGACCCCTCGTCCCGAACCAGGCGTTGATCAAATTTCAGCAGTGCGCAGGACACCTTGGACGACCCCAAATCCAGCACCGCCGCCAAGCCACGCTGGACCGCCGCCGGACGGTTCAGCCGCATGGCCTGCAATCTATCGACCGCCTCACTCAAACCAAGTCACTCCTCTTTGCCCGCTGCCGGCCTGCGCGCCACCGCCGGTGGCAAATCCCGGCCTTGTGCCCACTGCCATGGCCGACAATCGGATGCCGATGCGCCCCCGCCTGGCGCTGCCGGGTGTTCCACCGATATGGCGCAGCCAGTGTCAATTTGGCCCGGCGCTCAGTTCACTACCCGTTGATTCGGCGGGTTGACATGCACCGAGGACAAGCGAACCGTAATCTGTGGCGAAGCCCGCAGATCGATGACCTGCACGTCGCGTGCCAGCAATTGGTTCGCATTGTCAAACCTGATCATCTGCACCAACGCCGCCACCGGATTACCGGCCGGAAGCATGATGGTCCGGCCGCCATCGAGCAGAAGATTCCAGCGCCGTTCCCCGATCCGCTCCAGGCCGCGGACCGAGCCGCGAATCGAGTTGGCAACCCCGTGAATCGCCAGCGCCTCCTGCACTTTCCTGTCAGCACCAACCCCGGCGATCAGCGGCAGGTCGGCATGGGATTTGATGCCCCCGAATGCGATCTGCTGCCGACCAGACGAATCAATCGGGTAGATCGAGTCCCCGATTCGCAGCCGGGCGACAGGCCGCCGCTCGGAGATGGACACCTGCAACATGCTGCCAGGGATGATGGTCACCGACGCATCGCGGACCCCGGGCAACGCCTCGAGATCGGCCTTCATCGAATTGGGGTCGATTTCGAACGGGCTGGCCGTGGCGCTGTCGGCGAGCCAGTTCTCGATATGCAACCGCAACTCGGGCGATGATGTCTCGATTGACAATCCTGTCACCTTGAATTTCTCGTCATGCATGAATGCGCCAAGCGAGCGCTCGAGGGCTGTCTTCGTCTGCTGCAAGTTCGCCTCGTCAGAAAGCCAGAAGGCGGCGACGCCGGCGGTCATCAGGACCGGGAGCACCAGCAACAGGCAGACCCGGTACACCCGGTTCAGCAGCATCCTGTGCCAGGCATGGCCCAGACGGGCGGGAACCAGCCTCGCCAGACCCCTGCTCAGCGCATGCATGATGCATCCTCGACCAGTATCCGGCAAAGCTCGGCAAAGCCGATGCCGCAATGCCTTGCCTGTTCGGGCGACAGCGATGTCGGTGTCATCCCGGGCTGGGTATTGATTTCCAGCAACGCCAACCCGTCGAGTCCCAGTGCCGGATCCCAGCGGAAGTCGGCGCGGCTGATGGATCGGCAACCGATCGACCCGTGGGCGGTCAGGGCAATGTCCAGGCAGGCATCATGGATCTGGCCCGGCAATTGCGCCGGCACGACATGCCGCGAGGCACCGACGGCATACTTGGAGTGATAGTCATACCATGAATCGGTTTCGATATCGGTCACGGTCAGCGCCCGATCACCGAGGACGGTCACCGTGAGCTCACGACCGGCAACGAAGCGTTCGACGAGAACTTCCGGATATCGTGGATCATAGTCCCGAACCGGGCTATTGGCACCATCCGGCACGATGACCACCCCGACCGAGGATCCTTCATTGATCGGCTTGACGACATAGGGTGGTTCGACCGGATGGCCATTGGCCAGCTCGGCGGTGTTGACCGTCTTCCCGTCGGGGATCGGCAGACCGGCCTTCCCGAAACACTGCCGGGCCGCAACCTTGTCCATGGCGGTTGCCGAGGCACGGACACCGGAATGGGTATAGGGGATCTGCATCCATTCAAGCAGCCCCTGCACGCAGCCATCCTCGCCCCACTTGCCATGAAGGCCGTTGAAGACCGCGTCCGGGTCGATCTCGGACAGCCTGTCGCAGAGGTCGAGTCCCGCATCGACCTCGATCACCGTATAACCGGCTTCCCGCAATGCCTCGCCACAGCGCTGACCCGAGACAAGCGATACCTCGCGCTCGGCCGACATGCCTCCCATCAGCACCGCGACACGGCGTGGCGTCCTGCTCGACATGCCTCACTCCACGTCACGTTCCGGACCACCGAAGGCAATCCGAACTCAACTTCGACCGGTTCCCGCTGTGTCCGGGGATTCAACTCCAAGCCGAAGCAACTCCCATTCTAGTTCAATTCCGGAGTTTTCCAAGACCCTTGCGCGGACCGCGTTTCCGAGTTGCTCGATTTCTGTTGCAGTTGCGCCACCCAGATTGACCAGGAAATTCGGATGTTTCGGGGAGACGCAGGCATTTCCGATCCGCTGGCCCCGCATCCCGGCCGCGTCGATCAGCTTCCATGCCTTCAGATCGTGGTCGACATCCTCGGGGCCGGTCGACGATCTGCCGGACGGGTTTCTGAATGTCGAGCCAGCTGTCATGATCCGGGTGGGCTGCGTGCTGTCCCGGTGCGATATCTGCTCGGCCATTTTCCCGGCAAGATGGTCGGGGCGGCCTGGCGGGCCACGCAGCACCGCCTCGAGAATGACGCAACCCGCCGGCAGATTGCTGGTCCTGTAGCCAAACCCGATATCGTGGCCCTGCAGGACCCTGGTGCTGCCCTGCCTGGTCATCACCGTGACCTCCTGGCAGATATCCGCCATGTAGTTGCCGTAACACCCCGAATTCATGGCGACCGCGCCACCAATCGTGCCGGGGATCGTGCGAAGAAACGTCATGTCCAGCCCGGCTTCGGCGGCCCTGGTCGCGACCCTGGCATCAAGGGCAGCCGCTCCGGCACGCACGCGCCCGCCGTCGATGTCGATCCTGCCGAATTCCCGGCCCAGCCGGATCACCACCCCCGGGATCCCGCCATCACGCACGACCAGGTTGGAGCCGACCCCGAGGACGAAGACATCGACATCCCGGTCCAGCTCGGCAAGGAAACCGGCAAGTTCCCCGCGGTGGCGCGGGCGAAAGAGCCATTCGGCCGGCCCGCCCACTCGCAACCAGGTCAGCTCGGCCATGCTCCTTCCGGCCGCCAGCCGTCCACCATAGCGGGGGCGCCACTCCCCGATATCGCGGGTCCGGTCATTCACCCACTTGCCCCGGGGTCGCTTGCCGCCTCCGGCATGGCGGGGAGTGGCCAGGCCGCGCCACTTGCTGCCTCCAGCTTGGCGGGAAGTTCCTGGGCCCAGCCGCTGATGGAGCCGGCGCCCATGCACAGGACCATGTCGCCCGGCCTGGCCATGCGGAGAACCAGCAACAGCAGGTCATCGAGGCCGGACAGGGCGTGGGCATGACGGTGGCCGAACCGCGCCAGTGCCTCGACCAGCGAATCACGGTCGATGCCGGGAATTGGATCCTCTCCGGCCGCGTAGACATCGGCGATCCCGACAATGTCCGCTTCCTTGAAGCAGGCGCAGAACTCCTCGAACAGGTTCGACAGCCGTGAAAACCGGTGCGGCTGGTGTATCGCCAGCACCCGGCCGCTGGTGACCTGGCGGGCCGCCCTGATCACCGCTTCGATTTCGACCGGGTGATGGGCGTAATCATCGACGATGACGATGTCGTTCACTGTGCCGGTGGTGGTAAATCGCCGGCCGACTCCGGAAAACGAGGCCAGGCCCGCCCTGATCTCCGGCAGCTCCATTCCCAGCCCGCGCCCGACGGCGATGGCGGCCAACGCGTTCAGCACGTTGTGTTCTCCGGGGATTGACAGGCGGCAATCCTCCAGCCTGGCATTCTCGGCCCGGAACACCACGTCAAACCTTACCTCGCCGCCCCCATGGCGCAAATCGACCGCCGACACATCTGCCTGGGCATTGAACCCGTAGGTGACGATCCGGCGGTCGGTGGTCCGTCCCACCAACATCTGCACCTCGGGATGATCGGTGCAGCAGACGGCAAAGCCGTAGAAGGGCACATTGGCCAGGAACGAGGCGAATGCATTCCTGAGTCCATCGAAATCGCCGTAATGGTCGAGATGCTCCGGATCGATATTGGTCACCACGGCCACCGTGGCTGGAAGTTTCACGAAAGTGCCATCGCTTTCATCGGCCTCGACCACCATCCAGTCGCCCGAGCCTGGCCGCGCATTGGATTCATAGGCGGTGATGATGCCGCCATTGACCACGGTCGGATCATAGCCGCCGTGATCGAGCAGGGTCGCAACCAGCGTGGTGGTCGTGGTCTTGCCATGGGTGCCGGCCACCGCCACATTCGATTTGAGCCGCATCAGCTCGGCAAGCATCTCCGCTCGCCTCACCACCGGAAGTCCCAGCCGGCGAGCCCTGACAAATTCGGGATTGGTGTCCCTGATGGCCGATGACAGCACCACGACATCGGAGCCGGTCACATTGGCTGCATCCTGGCCGATGAAAATCCGAGCGCCCAGCCTCGACAGCCTCCTGGTGATCCTGGTCTCGACAAGATCGGAGCCCTGGACCTGGTATCCGTGGTTGATCAGCAACTCGGCAATGCCCGACATGCCGATGCCGCCGATGCCGACGAAATGCACCGGGCCAAGCTGCAATGGGAGCCTGGTCGACCGGCTCACATCACCGCTCCCGCATGTGCCAGCCTGCCGACCAGATCCGCCAGCTTGCAGGTGGCGTCGGGATGCGCCACCTTGCGGGCGGCGCTGGCCATTGCCGCTGCCCTGGCCGGGTCGGACAGGATCCCGGCAATGGATTTGGACAGCAAATCGGCAGAGATTTCGCCTTCGGTCACCTGCATCGCGGCGCCAGCTTCGACCAGGCCTGCGGCATTGGCACACTGGTGATCATTGGCGGCGGCGGCAAATGGGATCAGGATCGACGGCCTGCCGATGGACGCGATCTCGGCGACGGCTGACGCACCGGCCCTGGAAATGATCAGCTGTGACGCCGCGATCCGGTCAGGTACATCGTCGAAAAACGGACGGACCTCGCAGGATATCCCGGCCTCGCGCAAGTAGCGCTCGACCGTCGATTGCTGGCACTTGCCGACCTGCTGACAGACATGGATGCGGCTGGCCAGCGCCTCTGGCAGCCGCGAGAGGGCGGCCGGGACATAGGAATCAAGTATCCGTGCACCCTGGCTGCCACCCAGGACCAGGATCCTGACCTGCCCGTCCGATGGCCAGGCAAAGGACGACTCCGACCTGGCAATGACGTCGGCCCGAACCGGGTTGCCCGTGTCGACCGACACCACCCTCCCCGGCAGGTCGGTGGCCACGGCACCGCAGGCCACGACATCGACCCGGCGGGCGAGAAGGCGGTTTGCCTTGCCGAGAATTCCATTCTGCTCGTGAATCAGTCGCGGCACGCCGGCCAGCCATGCCGCGATCATCGGCGGGAATGCCGGATAGCCGCCGAACCCGGCCATCACCGATGGCCGCAGACGCCGCACCGTCATCCACGAGGTGAGGATCCCGGTTGCAATCATGAAGGGCGAAGCGATCCTCGACACCGCGCCGCCCCTGGCATAGGTGGCGGATGGAATTCGGCGAATATGGATGTTCTCTGGAAATCCGCCGACGAAACGCATGCCGCGCCGGTCGGTCCACAATTCGACTCCCCAGCCCCGCTCCAGCATCTCCTCGCCAAGAGCCTGCGCCGGAAAGATGTGGCCCCCGGTGCCTCCGGCAGCCATGATCAGCAATCTCGATTCTTCTGGAGACATGTTCGGCGGTCACCTCGGGGACCAGTAACCTCCAGACTCTTCCTGGACATCGGCATTTTCCTTTCTGGTCAGCGCCAGCAGGATCCCAAGCATGATCCCGACCGAGATCACCGATGATCCGCCATAGGACACGAATGGCAGCGTAAGTCCCTTGGCCGGCAAGACGCCGATGGAGACGCCGATATTGATGAATGCCTGTATTCCGAACAGCATGGCCAGGCCCGTTCCCGCCAGCCGCTTGAAGGAATTCACCTCGTTCGACAGCACCCACAGTGACCTGACCGACACGAAGGCGAACAGGAAGACGACCAGCAATACCAGGATCAGCCCGTACTCCTCGGCTCCCACGGAAATGATGAAGTCCGTATGCGCGTCGGGCAGCAGGTACTTGATCGAGCCCTCGGCAACGCCGGATCCGAACAAACCGCCCTTCTGAACGGCGGAGATCGAGTATTCGAGTTGCGAAAACGGATCAACGGTGCCGGCGGCGAATGCGTCGATCCTGCCGGCAAAGTGCTCCGACCACTGATAGGCGACCAGGCCGGCCAGGGCCAGCAGGGCCGCGATACCGGCCAGAACAAGCACCGTAGCGCCGGAGGCATAGTACATGACGACCCAGGAAAACAGCACCAGCGCTGCCTGGCCAAAATCGGGCTGCATGGCCAGGGCAAACGCCAACGCGGTGGCGATCACGGCCGAAATCAACACGCCAGGGGGACCGCCACGATGAAGCGCCCCGGACATGAACCAGGCGGCCACGACGATGAAGCCGGGTTTCACGAACTCCGATGGCTGCACCGACCCGAAGCCAAGCGCAAACCATCGCACCGCCCCCTTGCCGAAATCAGTCCCGAAGAATGGCAGGAGAGCAATGCCGATCACCGCGATGGCAAACACCCCGAAGCCGAGCCGCCGCACATACCTGACCGGCAAGGCCGATATCGCGACCATGATCAGCAGCGCCACCGCACCGAACACGCTCTGCTTGATCACGTGGCTGAAGGTGCCGGCCCCGGTTCTCTCGGCGATTGCCGGCGAGGATGCCATGCCGAGCAACAATCCGATCAGGTATAGCCCGAACACCGCAATGAGGACGTAGTGATCAACGGCCTGGCTCCACCGGGACACGATGGGAACCGGCGGACGCGCCGGGCCGAAGCCATGAATCGCTTCAGTCATGCATCTGGCCTGTGTCTGCTCGAATTCTCGACTCTTCCGGTCGACTGACGGCAAAAATACACCATCGGTGCAGATTGTATAGCTGGAATCTTGCCCGGGCCCGAACACGGGATGGCAGCATCGTTGCAGGACGGACACGGGATGGCAGCATCATTTCGGGGTCGGGTCCGGCGACAGTTTGGTGGCCAGGTCCCGGAAATGCGAGCCCCGGGCCTCGAAATCGCGATATTGATCGAAACTGGCGGCGGCCGGCGACAGGAGGATGGTATCACCGGGGGCGCTGTCGCCGATTGCCGCCCAGACCGCCCGCTCGAGGTCACCGCAGACCAGGTGGTCCACCCCGGCCAGCTGCCCGGCGAAATCCCTGGCCGACGCCCCGATCAAGTATGCCTTTTCGACATTGGCCAGCGATCCGGTACCAGCCAGCACCGACAGGCCGCCAGCCTTGCCCTGCCCGCCTGCAATCCATCGAATGCGGGAAAAGGCGTTCAATGCCATGGCCGCGCTTTCGCAATTGGTGGCCTTCGAGTCATTGACCCAGAGGACGCCGCCGAAGGTGCCCAGCACCTGCATCCGGTGCGGCAAGCCGGGAAACGTCTCCAGGGCTGGCTCCGGATCATCGATCTGTACGCCCAGCCCCTGGCAGGCGAGGCAGGCGGCAGCGGAATTCTGGGCGTTGTGCCGGCCCCGCAGGTTCGGACACCCGTCCAGCTTCGTCACCCTGGTCCTGGCGCCTTGCGAATACTCGGTGAAGGAGTGGTCTCCGATAACGGCATGGCGACTGGTCCCGGACGGCGGCGACGAGGAAAGGCTGGCGATGTCGCAGGCCCCGGCACGGCTGCCGATCCAGGATGCCAGGTAGCGGCCCTCCGTCTGATCGGTTCCGATCACCGCGGCACCGAGGCTCGGGCCGTCGAACAGCCGCTGCTTGGCGGCAAAATAGCCGCCAACCCCGCCATGGCGGTCGACGTGATCCGGTGAAAAGTTCAGGAACACCGCCACATCCGGATCGAGCTGGTGGGCAAGTTCGGCCTGGTAGGACGAGATCTCCAGCACCACGTAATCGCTGCCGGGTTGCATCTCCAGCACCGGCTTGCCGATATTGCCCGCCAGTTCGGCAGTGGCACCGGTCGAGACCAGCAGGTGGTGAATCAGCGCCGAGGTGGTCGACTTCCCGTTCGACCCGGTCACCGCCGCGATGACCGGCGGGGCTTTCGGTCGGCCCTCGCCCCTGCCGATCGAGGCAAAGAACAGGCCGATGTCGTTGGTCAGTTTCACCCCGGCGGCGAGCGCCCGGGCGATGGTCCGGCCCGGCTTCGGATAGAGGACGGGCACGCCGGGAGACACCACCAGGGTGTGGATGCGGCCGGATTCGAAGCCGTCATCCGGGCAGGTCAGGCCAATCCCGTCCTGTTCGGCCTGTCTGCGCACCGCCTCGTCATCATCCCATCCGACGGCATCGGCACCGCTTTCCAGGAGCGCCCTGATCGTGGCACGCCCGGACCGCCCCAGCCCGAGCACCAGGTATCGCCTGCCGGACACGCCGTCGAGCCGCAGCATGGCCCGCTACCTCACCTTGAGGGTTGCCAGGCCCACCAGGGCCAGGATGAGCGCGATGATCCAGAACCTGATGACAATCTGTGCCTCCGGCCAGCCGCGCTTTTCGAAATGATGGTGGATCGGCGCCATCAGGAACACCCGCTTGCCGGTGGCCTTGAAATACAGGACCTGGATGATCACGCTGAGCGCCTCGACGACGAACAGCCCGCCGATGATGGCCAGCACGACTTCGTGCTTGGTGGCGACGGCGATGGCACCGACCGCACCGCCCAGCGCCAGCGACCCGGTATCGCCCATGAACACCGCTGCCGGCGGGGCATTGTACCAGAGGAAGCCGAGCCCGCCCCCGATCAACCCGGCGGCAAAGACCAGCAATTCCCCGGTCCCCGGGACATAGTGCACATCCAGGTAGTTGGTGAAATCGACCCGGCCGACCGCATAGGCAATGATTCCCAGGGCGGCGGCGGTGATCATCACCGGCATGATGGCCAGCCCGTCAAGGCCGTCGGTCAGGTTGACGGAATTGGCCGAGCCTACGATGACGAAGACGGCAAAAGGCAGGAAGAACAACCCCAGGTCAACCAGGATGTCCTTGAAGACCGGAAACGCGACCGCGCCGGCCAGCGGTTCCGGATGGATCTGCATGGCGGCGATGCTGGCCAGCAGGGCAATGATCAGCCCGGTGGCAAACCTGATTCGCCCCGGGACCCCCCTGGCCGAGTTTGACGACACCTTGCGGTAGTCATCGATCATCCCGACGGCGCCGAAGCCGATGGTGACGAACAGCACCATCCAGATATAGGGATTGTCCAACCGCGCCCACAGCAGCGTTGAGATCAGCAGAGCGCCGATGATGAGCACGCCGCCCATGGTCGGGGTGCCGGCCTTGACCAGCTTGTGCGACTCTGGACCGTCCTCGCGGATGGGCTGGCCGTTCTTCTGCCGCTCCCGGAGCCAATTGATGAGCGGGCGGCCGAAAATGAAGCCGATCAGCAAGGCGGTAACCAGGGCACCGCTGGCCCGGAAGGTGATATAGCGAAACAGGTTGAAGAAGTCGCCACCATCGGAAAATCCACTCAGATAATGCAGCATTACGCCATGTCCCGCCCTGTTATCTGCCTCACTTTGCCGAGACCTCGGATTGCTTCGGCCACCACTGACACCCTCGATCCCTTCGAGCCCTTGACCAGGACGACATCGCCTGGCGCAACCAGTTCATGCGCCCGCCGGCCCAGCGTCTCGGGTTGTCGTGACCAACGGCCGCGTTTCTCCACCGGCAGGGCATCATACAGTGACTGCATGAGATTTCCCGAACAGTGAATGATGTCGATATCCCCGACCGAATCGTGACTTGCGATTTCGGCATGGAAATCGCTTGCCCGCTCGCCTAGCTCAAGCATGTCGCCAAGGATGGCCACCCGCCGGCCGCCGGTCCTGCCGGCCGCCGCTGCCGGCGCCGAATGCGCCAACGATTCAAGCGCCGCCGACATCGAGACCGGGTTGGCATTGTAGGCGTCATCGACAAGTTCGACCGCATGCTCGCCATCGTCACCGAGCAGGATGCGGTAGCGCATTCCCCTGCCATCCGGGGGGATCCATGTTCCGAGATCAAGGGCCGCCAGCACCGGGTCCGCACCAACCGCCTCGACCGCCGCCAATACCCCGAGGGCGTTTTCGGCGAAATGACTGCCGCGTGCCGCCAGCTTTAACACCTGCCGGCACTCACCACGGGCCACCAGCAGTACCGTCGAGGATTCGGCAACGGTGACATCGAGCAACCTCCAGTCGGCATCGGCGCTGCGCCCGAAGCTGACAAGGTGGGCACCATGCTCGGTGGCGATGCGCTGCACCATTGGCCAGGACGGAAAATCCCGGTTGACGATGGCCGTTCCGCCGGCTTCGAGCCCGGCAATGATGTCCGCCTTTTCCTCGGCGATCTTCTCGATCGAACCGAAGGCGGCAAGATGGGCCGGGGCAATTGCCGTCACCATGGCAATGTCGGGACGGGCCAACCTGGCCAGGGGGAGGATTTCGCCGGGATTGCTCATTCCGATCTCGATAACCGCATAATCGGCCGCGGCCGGAATTCGCGCCAGGGTCAGCGGAACGCCCCAATGGTTGTTGTAGCTGCCGACTGCCGCCGATGTTTCTCCCTGGCGCTCCAGCACATGGCGCAGCATTTCCTTGGTCGAGGTCTTGCCGACCGACCCGGTTACGGCGATGACCCTGGCGCGGCATCGCCGCCTCCCGGCGGCGCCGAGCCGGGTCAGCGCATCAAGCACATCCTCCACCATGAGCAACGGCGCCCCGGAACCGGCAACTGCCGGCATCCTCGAGACGATTGCCGCCGCCGCCCCGGCCGCCAGCGCATCACCGACAAAGTCATGCCCATCCCGTCGGTCGGTCAGGGCCAGGAACAGGTCGCCGGCGGCCAGCGCCCGCGAGTCGATAGAAACGCCGCCCGCCTCCCAGCGGCCGGCAGAAATGCCGCCGGTGGCGATTTCGACCTCGACTGAACTCCACAGACTCACAGCGCCATCCCGTCGAGTGCCCGCACCGACATGCTTGCCTGCTCCAGATCGTCGAAGGGGTGGATCACACCGCCGACATCCTGCCCCGTTTCATGTCCCTTGCCGGCAATCAGCAGCACGTCTCCCGGCTGCAGCATGTCGGCCCCCCGCAGGATCGCCTCGGCGCGATCGGGAATCTCGATGCCGCCGGGACAGGCGCCGAGAATTGCTGCCCGAATGGCGGCCGGGTCCTCGCGGCGCGGGTTGTCGTCGGTGACGATGGCGACATCGGCCAATTCGGCAACGATGCCGCCCATTCGGCTCCGCTTGGCGGTATCCCGCTCGCCGCCGGCCCCGAACACCACCACCAGCCGCCCGAGAACATGCGGGCGCAGCGACGACATCACCGTCTCCAGCGCGTGGGGTGTGTGGGCATAGTCGACGTAGATCAGTGCGCCATTCTTCCGGACCGCCGCCGGTTCGAGGCGCCCCCTCACTGTCTGCAACCGGTCCAGGATCGCCATCACCTCGCCTTCATCCTCGCCGGCCGCCACCACCAGCGCCGCCGCGGTGAGAACATTCCCCGCCTGGAAGGCCCCGGCCAGCGGCAGCCGCACCGCGTATCGGCGAGCCTGCCAGCAGATTTGCAGGTCCTGACCACCCTGGTGCGGCCTTTGTGACAGGATTCGCAGATCGGAATCCGGGGTCCCCAGCGTCACCAGGCGCCCGACTCGGCGGGAGGCCAACTCCGCCATCCGGCGACCTGCCCCGGAATCGGTCCAGATGACCGCCGCGCCGGCCCTGGGCAGAACCTGGGTGAACAGCATGGCCTTGGCGTCGAAGTAGTCCTCCATGTTCGCATGGTAATCAAGGTGATCATGGGTGAGGTTGGTGAATGCGGCGGCGGCGATCCGAATTCCGGCCAACCGATGCTGTTTCAACCCGTGCGACGAGGCCTCCAGCGCCAAATGCGTGACGCCGACATCATGCAGTTCGGCCAGCCAGCCATGCAGGGCAATCGGGTCCGGCGTGGTGTGCGGCAGCAATGCCGACAATCCGCCCTCGATGCCGATTGTTCCCAGCGATGCCGAATTCCGGCCCAGCAACTCCCAGATCTGCCGGCACATGCCGGCAACCGAGGATTTGCCATTGGTGCCGGTCACGGCGACCACCGTCTCCGGCGCCCGGTCAAACCATCCGGCGGCCAGCCTGGCCAGGCAGGGCCGGGGATCATCGACCGCAATGATGCTGATGCCGTCGGCGCCGTCGGCGGCCCGGGCCTGCTCCGCCCCCTTGCGGTCGGTCAGGATTGCAACCGCCCCCCTCTCGATCGCCTCCTCCGAAAACGCCGCTCCATGAACATTGAGGCCGGGAAGGGCGGCAAAAAGGTTGCCGGGCACAACCTGGTGGCTCGATGCACACAGGCCGGTGATGCGCAATGCCCGGTCACCTGCTGCCGCCAGGCCAAGCTCACCAAGGGTTCTGCCGGCGGAACGTCTGCTTTGGTGAACTCTTCCCGACATCGGCCACGGCTAGTTTCGGTCGGGGCTGGACAACGCGACCGCGTCTGTCTGCGACGGCCGAAGCAGCAGCGATGCGGTCGACGATATGATTTCGGCCGCCACCGGCACCGCGGTGTTCCCCGCCGACCGTTCCCATTTGGAACCGTCATTCGAATTCGGCTCGTCGAGGGACAGGATCAGCACGTATTTCGGAGCCTCGGTCGGAAATACTGCGGCGAAGGTCGCCAGCACCCGGTCGTCATGGTAGCCCCCCTTCGGGTTCGGCTTGTCGGCGGTACCGGTCTTCCCACCCACGGCGATGTCCGGCAGTTGGGCCTTGGTTGCGGTGCCACGCAGGACGACCTGCCGCATGATCTCGGTGATCTGCCGGGATGCCCGGGGTGAAATGATCTGCTCGCATGGCGGCCGGTGGTTGACGGGCAGGATTGTCGGCACCACCCGGCAGCCGCCATTTGCCATCGTCGCATATGCAGCCGCCAGGTGAACGGCGCTGACCGCGATGCCGTGACCGAAGGAGATCGTCGCCAGCGAGTGGGTGATCCATCTTTCCGGATAGATCGGATTCACGATCCTGGTCTCGGAAAGTTCCAGCGGACTGCGATCGAGGAAACCGAGGGACCGCATAAACTCCTGCTGCCTGGCCTTGCCGATCATCGAGGCGAGCCTGACCGCGGCAGTGTTCGAGCTCTTGACGATGGCGTCCTCGACCGTGATCGGGTCCTCGCGGCCATAAGAGTTCCGTATCGTCGTCCGTTTGTTGATCTTGATCGGTGTCGTCTCGATGAGGGTATCGGTATGCACCAGCCCCAGATCCAGCGCCTGGGCGGCAGCAAACACCTTGAATACGGAGCCGAATTCGAAAATCCCCTGGACCGGGATGTTGAACAGCGGACTGCCCTCTTTCCCCCTCGCCTGGAAATACTGCGACCTCCGGTTCGGATCAAAATCAGGGTAACTCGCCAGCGAGACGATCTCCCCGGTCCGGACATCCATGAGCACTGCGCTTCCCGCATTGGCCCGGTAGATGCTGACGCCGGCAGCGAGCTTCTGCTCGACAATGGATTGAATCCGGTGATCGATCGACAGCCGCATCACGCTGTTGCCCGTCCCGTCCTCCCGGAGCTGGGAATCGAGTCCCAACTCGACCCCGGCCACGCCGGTGATCTCAGCCGAGTGAACGCTTTCCCGGCCAAAATTCGTCCCGCCCAGGACATGCGATGCCAGGTTGCCCTTGGGATAGATCCGAAGCTGGCGCTGGCCGAAATGCATCCCGGCCAACCCGGTATTGACAACCGCACGGGTCTGGGTCGGCGAGACCTGCCGCTTGATCCAGGCAAATTTCCGGTCGGGGTCCAGCTTGCGTTCGAGCTGTCCGACATCGAGATCGGGAAAAATCTCTGGCAGGCGTTCAAGCGCGTGGATGGCCCCCTCGGGCGACAATTCCCTGGGGTGGACGTAGAGCGATGCGGTCGGCGTGTTTGTTGCCAGGATGGTCCCACGCCGGTCGACGATGTCGATCCGGCCTCCCGATATCGCCGAACCCGGACCATGGATGACAATATTGTCATGTGGCCCGGTCATGGCCACCACTGCCAGCCTTGACGACAAGAGGATGAAGGCGAGTCCCAGCATGATGGCGCTGAAACGGATTCGGTTGCGGCTGCGACGCCAGCCATGACCCCTGGACCAGGCCGTCAGGCGCCTTCGCCGCCGGCGGGCTCGTCGCCGGAACCCGGAACCCAGATCGGTGACGCTCACCGGCCTGGCCGGATAGCGACGGGGGCCGCAAGCAGCAACCCGGTTTCGGAATCGAGCGAGGGAACAGACCGGTCCCGGAACGGGACCGTCGAAATGTCACGGATGCGCCCCAGCGTCACATTCGAAAGTCTCAGCTCGTCATAATGCTGGTTCACCAGCCTTATGAGGCGCTCTGGCCGGTTCAACACTTCCCATTCATCGTGGAGAACTTCCAGCGTATCCCGGCCCTTGATGATGTCGGCACCCAGCCTGTTCACCTTCTCCGAGACTTTCCTGGTCACGTTGTGCTCGTTGTACGACCAGAAGGCCGACAACAACACGAAGGTCAACGGAAACAGCAGGACCAGCAACCGCATCAGCTTCGACCCTGTCCGGCGAGGACCGGAAGACCAAGCATTTCTCGTCCACTGTGCACCGCCGGCTCGCCAGTCCGCTCTGCTGCCCTCAGCCTGGCGGAACGGGAGCGTGGATTGGCGGCGACCTCTCCCGCATTCGGTGCCCGCCATCCGCCCGCCAGCGGCCTGAACCTGGGCTCCTTAGCCTGGTGCTGCGGCCGGTAGCGGCTGGAGCCGGACGTCCGGCTGCCGCCCATGAACCGTTTCACGATCCGGTCCTCGAGCGAATGAAACGAGATCACCAGGAGCTTGCCGCCCCTGGTCAGCAGCCTCTCGGCAGCGTTCAACCCCTTCACCAGCTGGCCAAGTTCGTCATTGACCGCGATCCTGAGTGCCTGGAAGCACCGCGTTGCCGGATGCAGACGAATTCCCCGCCGCGGCGGCATGCAACCCGAGATCAGCTCCGCCAGTTCGCCAGTGGTCGAGATCGGCCCCTGGCGGCGGTTCTCGACGACGGCCCGGGCGACTCGCCGGGAATGCCTCTCCTGCCCGAACAGGTAGAAGATCTCGGCGATCCGCTCCTCGGATTCATGGTTGACAATATCGGCGGCGGTCCTGCCATTCCTGCCCATGCGCATGTCCAGCGGGCCGTCACGCACGAAGGAGAAACCGCGGTCGGGATTGTCCAGCTGCATCGACGAGACGCCAAGATCAAACACGATGCCCTCGATCGGGGCGGCGGCATCAATCTCGCCCAGATCGCCCAGATCGCCGAACCTGGCACAAACCGGAGTAAAGCGGCTGGACCGGCGCAAACCGCCATCCAGCGCAATCTCCAGCGCATCCGGGTCACAATCGATGCCGACAACGCGCCTGGCGCCAGCCTCGATCAGCGCACGCGAACAATTGCCTGCACCCAGCGTGCAATCAACCCAATTGCCCTCCACGGGGCCCGCGAGCTCGATTACGGAATCAAGCATGACCGGTTCATGGCCGTTCATTGTCACACGCCAACCTGCCCGGGCTCGACCACCCCTAATGGGCGTCTTCGAGGAGTGACATTGGATCCAGGGCCGAGTCGCCGTCATGGAACAGGCTCTCGAGGTTCCGTCGATGCTGTTCATAGGCCTCGAGACTCCAGATCTCGAAGGAATCGCCCGTGCCCGCAAAACAGACCTGGTCGGCGCGACTGACCTTTTCCCGCAGCGTCATGGACATCAGCAACCGGCCAGTGGGGTCGAGCTGGACCCGAACCGACCGCGTCTGGAAATAGTGCTGGAGAAACTGCCGCTCCCTGGATGACCGCGGCAGTTCCGAGATCTGGCTGTCGATATTGCCGATCACCTGCTCGGTGTAGCATTTCAGGCATCCGAGACGCTGGTCTCCATAAACGACGGTGAATCTCGGGCAGTTGCCGTCCCTGTATTCCGGATCGCCGAGGGCAATGATCTGTCGAAATTCTGCCGGGATCGAGACCCGTCCCTTCTGATCGACCTTGTGCAGGCTCTCGCCTCTGAATGCGGGATCAATCACGCAAAACCCTCTGCCTGCCGCCGGACCAGTGGAACCCGGAAAGGTTCCTGGCCGCCCAGGTCAGTGTGGAAGGGGGGAGGAGACACTCGACTCTGAAGGCGGCCAAGAAGTGCAACTGCACATTTACCCTTACTGCTACCTGGTGACGTGACTGTACTTTGACTGCCTCACAACCCATGTCACCAGCGGAATTAGGGATATCATGGTTTTTCGCGGGTTTCCACGGGATTTATGGGATTTCTTACGGGATTTCTATCCCGAGACATTCTGTGGCAGTTTTGCCACAAATTATCAATAAATTGGTTATTCTAGCCACATTCCTACAACATATAGCATGGCCTGATCTGTCCTTGCCGGCAATGGCCGAAATCCATCTTGCAGAAAAACTGGAAATTTTCGGGATTCCATCCCACGGACCTGCCGGGATTCGCCAATGCGAATCAATCCCCGGCCAAGCCAGGATGTCGGCAACGTCACGCATGGATGGCGGCGATGTCAGGCCAGGATGTCGGCAATCGAGCCGAAAATGCTGCCGACCGGCCCCCCGTGAAGCACGGCAGGCCGCCCGGAATCGCCCGCCTCCCTGATCGAGACATCGATTGGCAGTTCGGCCAGGAACGGAATGTCCATCTCCCGGGCAAGTTGGCGAGCCCCCCCGGACCCGAACAGGTCGATGCGCCCCGAACAATGCGGGCAGTCCAGGTAGGACATATTCTCGATCAGGCCAAGAACCGGTGCGTCGAGCTTCCTGAACATGGCGATCGCCCGCCTGGCATCCATCAGCGCCACGTCCTGCGGCGTGCAGACGATGACCGCACCATGAATGCTGAAGCGCTGACACAATGTCAGCTGAACATCCCCGGTGCCGGGAGGCAGATCGACAACCAGCACGTCCAACTCCCCCCACTCCACCTGCTGGAGCATCTGCTGCAGCGCACCCATAAGCATCGGGCCCCGCCAGATGACCGCCTCGTCGCTTGGCAGCAGCAAGCCGATCGACATCATGGCCACGCCATGCACATGCAGTGGCCGGATGGCGGTGCCGTCGGGCGATTCCGGGCGCTGGCTTGTCCCCATCATCGTTGGCAGGGATGGTCCATGGATATCGGCATCCAGCAAACCGGTCTGCATGCCCTGGCGAGCCATGGCGACAGCCAGATTCGATGCCACGGTCGATTTGCCGACGCCCCCTTTGCCGGACGCCACGGCAATGATCTTCTTCACGCCCGGCAGCACCGCCGCCGCCGATCCCGGCGTGGGGTGGCGGCCGATCCGCAAATTCGGCGGCGGGCCGCGGTCCGGTTCCGCCGAAGGCTGGTGGGATGTCAGCACCGCTGACACCCGGTCGACGCCATCGAGTTGCTCGACAACCTGCTTGGCCGCGTCCCTGACCGGCTCCATGCGGGGGCCTTGCTCGGCCTCGACCTCCAGCACGAAACTGACATTCCCGTCATTGATGGTCACGGCTCGGACCATTCCCGACGATACAATGTCGTCGCCGCCGGGAAGCATCACCCGCCGCAACTCGTCCAGTATCTGGTCCCTGGTAACAGGCAATTGGTATCCCCCACAGCTGAATGAGCGACCAGGCCGGAGCTCACCCCGAGAGCAATAGCGCTCCGTCCGCCAGAGTCCAGTTCACGCTGTCACTTCCCTGCAGGGGTAGCCATGGCGAACTACCGGGACCGCGTCTTGCCTGGACGGCTCCGCATGGCCGGGCTGGTCGGGCGCCCTTCATTCTCCCGGCGGCAATGACGACTCCCTGGCTGGCCTGTCGTTGGTGGTGTTTGCCGCCCCTTGGTGGTTGTCACCCCTCGGTTCCGTCGGCCGGCGTGACATACCTGGCGATGATGTGCTTGATTCCCGAACACTGGAAGTCGATGACCAACTTGTCGCCTTCCTGCGACCGGATATGGCCGTAGCCGAATTTGCTGTGGAACACCCGGTCGCCCGGGGCATGCTCGGCCTGGTCCGCTTCCCTGCCCGGATTGCCTGGCTGCCTTGCCGGCAGTGCGGCCCTCTCGGCCGCCCGGCTGACCAGCCGGCGATATCCCGGGGCCCCGTAGCCGCCAGCCAGCCGGCCGGAGCGGTCGGAATTGCCGATGGCGGACGCGGCGCCGGAATTCCCGGAATTGGCGAACGGGCTGGTCATGATACCGGGGGGCGACACCATGTCGATCTCCTCCCTGGGCAATTCGTCGATGAAACGGGAATGCTGTTGTGCATGCCAGCTTCCATACTGGTAGCGGCCCCCGGCGCAGGAAATCGTGCAAATCTCCCTGGCGCGGGTGATGCCGACATAGGCGAGTCGGCGTTCCTCCTCCAGCCCCGCATCGCCTTCCTGCTCGATGGTGCGGGTCGAGGGGAAGATGCCATCCTCCCAGGCGGGAAGAAAAACCGCCGGAAATTCCAGGCCCTTGGCCGCATGCAGGGTCATGATCGACACCCTATCGCCCTCGGCTTCCTGCAAATTGTCGAACACCAGTGACACATGTTCCAGGAATCCCTGGATGCCGTCGAATTCCCGGAGCGACCTGACCAGCTCCTTCAGGTTCTCCACCCGTCCATCGCCTTCCGGCGTCTTCATGTTCAGCCACATCTGCGGCAGACCCGAGCCATCGACGATCTGCTCGGCCAGGTCGAGATGATCCATCTTGCCCCGTCTCAGCACATCGCCCCAGCCTTCGATGTCACCGATGAATCCGTTCAGCCCGATCGCCGTGCGTCCGGTGAATACGCCGTCGGCCAGCAGCCTGCTGGCAGCCGAATACAGCGACACGCCTTCCCGCCTGGCAAGGTTGCGAATCGCCAGCTGGGCCTTCTCGCCGATGCCCCGCCTCGGGGTATTGACGATCCTCTCGAAGGCCAGGTCATCATCCGTCGACACCACCAGCCGGAAATAGGCAAGCGCGTCGCGGATTTCCTTGCGTTCATAGAATCTCGGTCCGCCGATCACGACGTAAGGCAGGCCCAGGGCCAGGAACCGGTCCTCGATTTCCCGCATCAGGAACGAGGCGCGCACCAGGATGGCAATGTCGCTGTACCTGAAGCGCCGGCGGCGGCCGATGGCGCCGACCATCGCCTCGACCTCACTGCCGATCCAGCTGGCCTCGGCCTTGCCATCCCAGTGACCGACCAGCCGCACCTTCTCCCCGCCGGGCAGATCCGTCCACAGCGTCTTTCCGAGCCGGTCCAGATTGTTGCCGATCACGGCACCGGCCACGGCCAGGATGTGCCTGGTGGACCGGTAATTCTGTTCAAGCCGGATGACCGATGCCCCGTCAAAATGCCGCTCGAATGCCAGGATGTTGCCGACATCGGCGCCTCGCCAGCCATAGATCGACTGATCCTCGTCGCCAACGCAGCAGATATTGCCCTGGCCCCGGGCGAACAGCCGCAGCCAGGCATACTGGGCGGTGTTGATGTCCTGGTACTCGTCGACAAGAATGTATTTGAACCGGCGATGAAACCCGGCCAGCAACTCCTCGTCCTGGCGCAACAACTCGACGACCAGCAGGATCAGGTCGCCAAAGTCGACGGAATTCAGCGTCTCCAGCCGCTGCTGGTATTCCTTGTAGAGGCTGATCGCCCGGCCATCGAAGGCAGAACCACCCTCCGAGGCCGGCACGTCGGCCGGCAGCCAGCACCGGTTCTTCCACCGGTCGATCATTGTCGCAAGCAGCCTGGGCGGCCATTTCCTGTCGTCGATCCTGGCGGCGGCAATGACCTGCTTGAGCAGGCGTAGCTGGTCATCGCTGTCCAGGATGGTGAAATTCGGCTTCCGGCCGGCTCGTTCGGCATGCTCACGCAGAATCCTGGCCGAAATGGCGTGGAAGGTCCCGAGCCAGGGAAAGGCGCCAACCTGCATCGGGACGGCTTTCTCGACCCGATCCCGCATCTCGGCCGCCGCCTTGTTGGTAAAGGTCACGGCCAGGATCTGCGATGGCCAGGCGCGTCCGGTGCACAGGATATGTGCAATCCGGGCGGTCAGCGTCCGGGTCTTGCCGGTGCCGGCACCGGCAAGCACCAGGACCGGCCCGTCGAGCGTCTCGACCGCCTCGGCTTGTCTCGGATTGAGGTCCCGAAGATATGGAGCGGTGTCGGGGCCAGCATGCAGCATCGGCGAGTCGCTCGCGCCAGCCGAAGAATGTCTTTCGTTTTTCATGCCGCCGTCTTATCTGAACTCTGGCAGGTGTAAAGCGAAAAGTTCCCATTATGTTCCAGTTGTCGTCCGTTGGTAACACCAAACATGCCGGGCCGTTCGAATTCTGTGGAAATCACCGCCGGATTGAGGCATTTCCGGTGACCGCCTGCACGAAACGAAATCGTCGGCCGGTTTGCCGGCAGGATGTCAGGGACCAGCACGGGTAGCATGCCGGAATTCAGCAAGATACTGGTTGCCAATCGCGGCGAGATTGCCGTTCGCATCATGCGGGCGGCCAACGAGCTCGGCAAACGAACGGTGGCCGTCTTTGCCGAGGAGGACAAGCTTTCGCTCCACCGGTTCAAATCCGACGAAGCCTACAGGATCGGACAGGGGCTGGGGCCGGTCGAGGCCTATCTCTCCATCGACGAAATCATGCGCATTGCCCGGCAATGCGGCGCCGACGCCATTCATCCCGGCTACGGGCTGCTCTCCGAAAACCCGGAATTGGTCGATGCCTGCGAGCGCCAGGGAATTGCCTTCATCGGCCCGTCCGGCCACGCCATGCGACTCCTCGGCGACAAGGCTTCGGCAAGGCAGGTCGCCATCGAAGCCGGCATCCCGGTGGTTCCGGCGACTGACCCGTTGCCGGACGACATGGACAGGGTCCGGGAAATGGCGGCCGATATCGGCTACCCGCTGATGCTGAAGGCGGCTTGGGGAGGCGGCGGGCGCGGCATGCGCCGCATTGATTCCGCCGACGAGCTGGAAGCGAATGTTGGTGAGGGGCGAAGCGAGGCCAGGGCAGCCTTTGGCAATGATGCCTGCTTCCTCGAAAAGCTGATCCACAATGCCAGGCATGTGGAAGTCCAAATCCTCGGCGATGCCGAAGGCAATGTCATCCACCTCTTCGAGCGGGACTGCTCCATCCAGCGGCGCAACCAGAAGATCGTCGAGCGCGCGCCGGCCCCTTTCCTCACCGAGGACCAGCGACAGGAGGTTTGCGGCTTCGGTGTCGGCATCGCCAGGCGCGGTCCCCGGGCCCTGGCTGTGGGCCGAGTTGGCGGCGCTGGTCGCGGCCGTTCTGGCCTCCTGGCTGCTGCCATAGCAGCTGTCCTGGATCGCCACCGGCGTCGCCTGGCTGGCCATCTTCCTGCCGGTCATCCGATGGCCAGCCTGAACACGTCAATGCGTGAGCAACAGCCGGTCGGTGACCACCTCATGCTCCAGTGATTCCCCGGCCACCTGGAATCGCCTGAGCATCGACCGACCGCAATTCACGGCCACTTCACGCGCGAACAAATTTCGTGGGATCGCGTACTCACGGCGCAGTGCGCCTGACTTCCTGGATACATCCAGGCTGAGGGCGACGAAGGCCCCCGTTCAGAAGGGGTCCGGACTACAGCTGTCATCCTCAGGTGCAGCGGCCGCGCTGATATCATGGGTCTGATCAAGCTCATCAATGAGTGACCCAACGGACTTCAGCAATTCCTGCAAATTGACCTCGGAATACTGCCAGACACGGGTCTGACTGATGCTCACATAGCCATGAACGAGGACATTCCGGAAACCGACGATTTGCCTCATATGCGGTATCCGTTCAGCCAGTTCTGGTGACGCATCCTCCAGCCGGTTCAACGTCTCGCCGATGATGACATAGTTGAATGCAACTGCTTTCTGGGTTCGAAAATCCTCCATGTATTCATCATGGTTCATGTCCTTGATGAAAGCCCTGATCTCTTCTGCAGCGGCTTTGATTTCGGTCAGCAGGCTCCAGGAATCACGCCGCATAGACCAACTCCTTTGAACGATTTATCGCGGCCAAGATGCGGGGGTTGGTGACTGCACCGTCCTCGACCAAATCGATCTTCCGGCCCAGCGCATCACGCAAGGCATCGACCAGGTCAAAATACTGGCCCAATGGATCGGCGTCATCCATCCGGCTGAATTCCACCAGGAAGTCGGCATCGCTGGTCTCCGGATCGAAATCCGCGCCCCCCGCCGCCGAGCCGAACACCTCGAGGCGTGACACATGGTGACGCCGGCAGATCCCGGCGATCTCGTCTCTTTTTCCCTCGATCTCGGCATGCATCAATCCGGCCCCTTCACCAAACAGCTGTCGCTCCCCGATGTAACAGCGGAGGGTTCCGAATTCCATGCCTTCGGTCCGGATTTCCGACGCTGGTGCCTGGCCGGCCAGCAGACGTGCGGGGTCAGCCTGTGCATCGAGATCCGGTGAGAGGGGCCGTGTAGCCAAGTCAGTTGACACCCAGGCACTGGCGGGAATGACGACCGGCCGGGGGTCCACCGGACCGGGACGATCTACGGCTTCCAACGGCCGGCGTCGGAGACGAAACCGGCATCGGAGATCATGCGCACCTGGCCGAAATGGCGTGGAAGGTCCCGAGCCAGGGAAAGGCGCCAACCTGCATCGGGACGGCTTTCTCGACCCGATCCCGCATCTCGGCCGCCGCCTTGTTGGTAAAGGTCACGGCCAGGATCTGCGATGGCCAGGCGCGTCCGGTGCACAGGATATGTGCAATCCGGGCGGTCAGCGTCCGGGTCTTGCCGGTGCCGGCACCGGCAAGCACCAGGACCGGCCCGTCGAGCGTCTCGACCGCCTCGGCTTGTCTCGGATTGAGGTCCCGAAGATATGGAGCGGTGTCGGGGCCAGCATGCAGCATCGGCGAGTCGCTCGCGCCAGCCGAAGAATGTCTTTCGTTTTTCATGCCGCCGTCTTATCTGAACTCTGGCAGGTGTAAAGCGAAAAGTTCCCATTATGTTCCAGTTGTCGTCCGTTGGTAACACCAAACATGCCGGGCCGTTCGAATTCTGTGGAAATCACCGCCGGATTGAGGCATTTCCGGTGACCGCCTGCACGAAACGAAATCGTCGGCCGGTTTGCCGGCAGGATGTCAGGGACCAGCACGGGTAGCATGCCGGAATTCAGCAAGATACTGGTTGCCAATCGCGGCGAGATTGCCGTTCGCATCATGCGGGCGGCCAACGAGCTCGGCAAACGAACGGTGGCCGTCTTTGCCGAGGAGGACAAGCTTTCGCTCCACCGGTTCAAATCCGACGAAGCCTACAGGATCGGACAGGGGCTGGGGCCGGTCGAGGCCTATCTCTCCATCGACGAAATCATGCGCATTGCCCGGCAATGCGGCGCCGACGCCATTCATCCCGGCTACGGGCTGCTCTCCGAAAACCCGGAATTGGTCGATGCCTGCGAGCGCCAGGGAATTGCCTTCATCGGCCCGTCCGGCCACGCCATGCGACTCCTCGGCGACAAGGCTTCGGCAAGGCAGGTCGCCATCGAAGCCGGCATCCCGGTGGTTCCGGCGACTGACCCGTTGCCGGACGACATGGACAGGGTCCGGGAAATGGCGGCCGATATCGGCTACCCGCTGATGCTGAAGGCGGCTTGGGGAGGCGGCGGGCGCGGCATGCGCCGCATTGAATCCGCCGATGAGCTGGAAGCGAATGTGGGTGAGGGGCGAAGCGAGGCCAGGGCAGCCTTTGGCAATGATGCCTGCTTCCTCGAAAAGCTGATCCACAATGCCAGGCATGTGGAAGTCCAAATCCTCGGCGATGCCGAAGGCAATGTCATCCACCTCTTCGAGCGGGACTGCTCCATCCAGCGGCGCAACCAGAAGATCGTCGAGCGCGCGCCGGCCCCTTTCCTCACCGAGGACCAGCGACAGGAGGTTTGCGGCTTCGGTGTCGGCATCGCCAGGCATACCGGCTACGTGAATGCCGGCACGGTCGAGTTCCTCATGGATATCGATACTGGCCGTTTTCACTTCATCGAGGTCAACCCGCGCATCCAGGTCGAACACACCGTCACCGAGGAGGTGACCGGAATCGACATCGTCAGGGCGCAAATCCTGATCGCCGAGGGTGCGAGCCTCTGGCAGGCAACCGGCATGGACTCCCAGGAGGATGTCAGCCTCAACGGGCATGCGATCCAGACCAGGATCACCACCGAGGACCCGCTCAACAATTTCATCCCCGATTACGGACGAATCGTCGCGTACCGGTCGGCAACCGGGTTCGGAATTCGCCTCGACGAGGGAACCGCCTATTCGGGCGGGATCATCACCCGTTACTATGACTCGCTGCTGGTCAAGGTCACTGCCTGGGCGCCGACCGCCGACGGCGCCGTCAGGCGAATGGGTCGGGCGCTGCGCGAATTCAGGATCCGCGGCGTTGCCACCAACATCGTGTTTGTCGAAAACCTCCTGCGGCACCCGTCATTTCTTTCCAATAGCTACTCGACGGCCTTCATCGACCGGACGCCGGATTTGTTCCGCTTCCGCGAGCGCCGTGACCGGGCCACCAAGATACTCCGCTACATTGCCGACACCACCGTGAACGGCAACCCCGAGATCGCCGAACGGGACCGGCCGCCAGCCGCGGCAAGGGTGCCGGCATTTCCGTCCCCCGGCCACCAGCCCGCTGCCATGACCCCCCGCAGGGTCCTGGTCGAACGTGGTCCGGAGGGGCTTGCCGACTGGGTGATCAACCGGAAGCGCCTGCTGGTGACCGACACCACGATGCGCGATGCCCATCAATCCATCCTGGCAACCCGGATGCGGTCCTACGACATCGTCAATTCTGCCGACGCCTATTCGCACAACCTGCCCGGCCTGTTCTCGCTGGAGTGCTGGGGCGGCGCCACCTTCGATGCGTCCTACCGGTTCCTGAAGGAATGCCCCTGGCAGCGATTGCGCGACATTCGCGCCGGCGCGCCCGACATCATGACGCAGATGCTCCTCCGGGGCGCCAACGGTGTTGGCTACACCAACTATCCCGACAATGTCGTGCAGTTCTTCGTCAGGCAGGCAGCGAAGACCGGGATCGACGTCTTCAGGATCTTCGACAGCCTCAACTGGACCGAAAACATGCGGGTGGCGATCGATGCGGTCCTGGAGACGGGCCGCGTCTGCGAGGCGGCCATCTGCTATACCGGCGACATCTCCAACCCCGACAGGTCCAAGTATGACCTGCACTACTACCTGGCCATCGCCAGGGAGCTGAAGGCGGCCGGCGTTCACTTCCTGGCCATCAAGGACATGTCGGGCATCCTGAAGCCGGCCGCGACCCGGGTGCTGGTCACGGCACTCCGTGACGAGGTGGGGCTACCGATCCACATTCATACCCATGATACCAGCGGCATGGGCGTCGCGGTGACTCTCGCTGCCTGCGAGGCCGGCGCCGACATCGTCGATGCGGCCATCGATTCGTTTTCCGGCGGAACCTCGCAGCCCTGCCTGGGATCGATCGTCGAATCCCTGACCCATACCGAGCGCGACACCGGGCTGGACATCGCCGCCATTCGGGAATTGTCCGAATACTGGGCGGATGTTCGATCCCTGTACAGCGCCTTCGACGAGGGCCTGCCGGCCCCGGTATCGGAGATATTCCTGCACGAAATGCCCGGCGGGCAATTCTCCAACCTGAAGGCGCAGGCCCGGTCGCTCGGCCTTGGCGAACGCTGGGCCGACATCGCCGAGGCCTATGCCGAGGCCAACCGGATGTTCGGCGACATCGTCAAGGTCACGCCGACATCGAAGGTTGTCGGCGACATGGCGCTGATGATGGTCAGCCAGGGGGTATCGAGGGAGGAGATCGAGGATCCGGATGTCGAAGTGTCGTTTCCCTCCTCGGTCGTCGAATTGATGCGAGGCGACATCGGACAGCCGGCTGGCGGTTTCCCGGCCGCCCTGCAACGAAAGGTTCTCAAGGGACAGCAACCGATAACGGTGCGGCCGGGCAAGCTTCTGCCGGCGGTGGACATCGAGGCATGCAGGCATGAACTCTCGGAGCGGCTGGACGGATTCGGGGTCGATGACGAGGATTTGGCCGGCTACCTCATGTATCCGTCGGTATTTCTCGACTACATGGAGCACCACCTGCAATACGGGCCGGTCCGCACGCTGCCGACCCGGACATTCTTCTACGGGATGCTGCCCGGTGAGATCATCAGCGCCGAGATCGATCCCGGAAAGATCCTCGAGATCCAGCTCCAGGCCGTCGGCACCACCCGGGATGACGGCAGTGTGCGGGTGTTCTTCGAGTTGAATGGTCAACCCCGCACCGTGCGGATCGTCGACCGCAGCTTTGCTGCCTCGGCCCCGCAACCGGTGCTGGCCGATGACCGCAACCCGGACCATGTCGGCGCCCCCATGCCCGGAACCGTTGCCTCGATATCGGTGCATGAGGGTCAGCAAATCGGCAAGGGCGAAGTCCTGCTTACCATCGAGGCCATGAAGATGGAGGTCGGCGTCTATTCGGAACGGGCCGGCACGGTTGACACCATTCATGTCAGGGCCGGACAAGGATTCGAAACCAAGCAGTTGCTGGTCGAGTTGTTACCGGAACATGAGCCAGGCACTTCAGAATAGTCCGGTCCGGGTGATGATGCCGGAGAGCGGCCCCATCGGCTGGCCAGCAATCATGCCGGGAAGTCGGCATGGCTGAATTGCTGGCAGATCCGGCCGTCTGGGCCAGCTTCCTGTCGCTGGCGATTCTCGAGATCGTCCTTGGCGTCGACAATGTGCTCTTCATCTCGATCGCGGCATCGAAGCTGCCCGAACACCGGCGGCGCCAGGCGCGGCTGATCGGTCTCGGGCTTGGAATGCTCATGCGGATCCTGCTGCTGTTTGCCATTTCGTGGATTGTTTCGCTAACCCGGCCGATTTTTGCCATTCTGGACCAGACCGTGAGCTGGCGTGACATCATCCTGATTGGCGGTGGGCTGTTCCTGATCTGGAAGGCGGCAAACGAGATCTTCGCCGAACTCGAGGGCCGACTCGGCCAGCAGCGAAGCCGGCGCACCGGTTTCTGGTCGGTGATCGTGCAGATCATCATTCTCGATGCCGTATTTTCGCTGGATTCGGTGATCACCGCGGTCGGAATTGCCGAACATATCGAGGTCATGGTTGCGGCGATCATCATCGCGGTGCTGGTCATGATGTTCTTCGCCGAGGGCCTGTCACTGTTTGTCGAACGACATCCATCCGCCAAGATGCTCGCGCTCGCCTTCCTGGCCATGGTCGGCCTGGCGCTGGTCGCCGATGGGCTGCACCACCATATCGACCGGGAGTACATCTACGCCGCCATGCTGTTTGCCTGCCTGGTCGAGGCCCTCAACCTCATTCGCGCCAAGCGGCGCAGCAAGGCGGAATCCGGCAACCGGCCAGCAGCGCCGGAATGACCGCAGCAATTCGGAAGCCGACAACCGGCCCCGGAGTGACCGCGGTCCGGAATTCTCGACCATTGCGCGTTTTCCACTTGCGCTGTGGTTTGCCCAAAATTAGAAGCGGCGCATTCTGGACAGCCGGTGTAGCTCGCTGGCTCACTCTGGATAGCGGGCGTAGCTCAGAGGTAGAGCACAACCTTGCCAAGGTTGGGGTCGTGGGTTCGAATCCCATCGCCCGCTCCAGATTTTCATCTCACCATTCCATGCATGAGACGGACCAATCGAGAAATTCCCGTTCGGGAATATTGACCTTACAAGAGCGCTCAGGTGCTACAATTGTTCCCGAACGGGAAGATTTATCTTGATGTGCGGGCGAGGATTGAGCATCTTCCCGATCGGGAAGATCACTACGACCCCGACCGATATTGGAAACGCCATACGTGCAGCGCGAAAGGCGCAAGGCCTGCGGCAGGACGAGTTCGCCGCTGCCGCCGATGTCGGCGTGCGCTTTCTGATCGAACTGGAAGCTGGCAAGGAAACGGCCCAACTCGGCAAGTCGCTAGCGGTGCTGGCGGCGCTCGGGATCGATGTGTCCCTGACCTCACCTGACGGGACGTTCGCATGACGCGGCGGCTTGTTGTCTGGTGGAATGGCGCTCGCGTCGGCCTGCTTGCGCTGAACGTATGGCGAACCAGAGTTTTCCTACACCGAAGACTGGCTTGCAAAACCGGATGCGAGACCGGTTTCGGCCTCTCTGCCGCTACAGTCCGAGCCCTTCGACCGGCGTGCAACGCGGCCCTTCTTCGAGGGCCTGTTGCCAGAGGCCTCCCAGCGCACGGCCATCGCGCAGTCGCCCGGCATCTCCGAGCGAAACGAGTTCCGGTTGCTGGAAGAAATTGGCGGGGAAGTCGCCGGAGCCATCGAAATCTGGCCGGAGGAGGCTGAACCCGCCTCAGTTGATGTCAAAGGCCCCTTCCGAGTTCTGAGCGATGACGAACTTGTTGCACTCATCGACCGATTGCCAACAAATCCCATGCTGGCGGGCGGCGGAGACGGCTTGCGACTCTCGCTCGCGGGCGCGCAGTCGAAACTGCCCGTTGTCTGCAAGGTTGGCCAAATCGCGCTGCCGGCGCCGAGTCAGCCAACGACCCATATTCTGAAACCCGAAATCGTCAGGTTCGAAGGCACTGCCGAGAACGAGGTTTTCTGCATGCGGTTGGCCCGCGCCATCGGCCTTGATGTCGCGTCGGTCGAGTATCGCAGTATCGGGGACAAACGCTTTCTGCTGATCGAACGCCATGACCGACAGACCGGCGAGGATGGTAGAATAATCCGTCAGCACCAGGAGGATTCCTGTCGGGCGCTCGGTTTCACCTCGGCGAGGAAATATGCAAGCGATGGCGGGTCGATCTTCCGCGACTGTTTCGCTCTGGTCCGACGGGTTGCGACCCGTCCCGCCGCCGAGACCCTGAAGCTGCTCGGTGCGGCCTTGTTCAACGCCATCATCGGCAATGCCGACGCCCATGCGAAGAATTTCAGCCTGCTGTATCGGCCTGGGCGGACCAGACTTGCACCGCTCTACGACCTCCTCTCCCCTGTCGCCTATCCCGATTTCAGCCCGCACTTCGCCATGAAATTCGGTGGGCGCCGCACATTTGAAGAACTCTATCCCGCCGATCTGGAAAAGTTCGCCAGGGACATTGAGGTCCGCGCGCCGTTTATGCGCAGGCGAATGGCCGAGATCGCAGAGGCCATCCTGAAGCAATGCGATGGTGTTCTCTACGCACTTGACGTATCGGCTGATCGACAATAGGTCGTTTATTCGATCACAGACAACATTATTGAGCGGTCGCAATTGATATTGCGCCGACTCAAACCGTGATGAGCGTACTTTCGCCCTTCCGCGAGATCGGTTTCGGACCCTTGCATCCTCGCCAACCCATGACACCCCCCTGCCCTGCATCAATTCCGCAAGGGACACTGATCGGCCGGGAAGGAACCCGGCCCGGGATTGTCGACGGGCACGACCCGGTCCCGGCGGAGAATTCGGCCCGGAGGATTCAATCCTGAAGGCAGGCGATAATGTTCCGCTGGGCAGTTTCGCACTGCTCGGCGAGATTGCCCTGTCGATCGTCATTGCCAGCGCTGCCAAGCTGCTTGCCGACTCGGTATCGGTCGCGGTCTTTCTCCTGTTCCGATACCTGTTCAGCCTTCCGCTGCTGGTGATGCTCGGGCTCTGGCAGCATGGCCGGACGGTGCTGGTGGTGCACAATGTCCGGGTGCTGATCTGGCGATGTGTCTCCGGCCTGGCCGGACTGACCTGCTGGCTGCTGGCGGTCTCGAAGATCGAAATCACCACGGCGACGGCGATTGCGCAGACGCTGCCCGCCTTCATCACCGTGCTGGCGCCGCTGTTGCTGGGTGAGATCATCGGCTTGCGCCGCTGGATTGCCGTTGCGACCGGGCTGATCGGGACCATGGTATTGCTGCGGCCGGATGTTGAAGGATGGCTGCAGCCGGGGATCGCCTATGCACTGGCCGCGCCGTTCTTCGCGGCGCTTATGTTCATATTCCTGCGCAAACTGGGAACCAGCGACTCGCCGGTCAAGACCGCGCTGATCTACAACATTTTTGGTACCGCGGTATTTTCGCTGTGGTGCGTGGCCGCCGATGTCGACTGGCCGTCAATCCCGGCAGAATTTTCCATCCTGGTCGCCTGCGGGTTCCTGGCGAGCCTCCAGCAATGGCTCATGGCCCTCAGCCACAAGCTGGCCCCGGCCAGCACCCTGGCGCCGCTGCATTATTTTGCCGTCCCGCTGTCAATCGCCGCTGGTGTCGTCATCTTCGGCGAGGACATCACCATCACATTCCTGGCCGGAACCTCGATCATCATCGCATCGACCTATTACATCCTGGTCAGGGAGCGAAAGGCGCAGCGGCGCAGTCGGCGGTCGCCTGGATGACCACCACTGCCTGCACGGTTGTCGGGAGAACGGCATCCGCCTGCCGGGGCGCCGCCGCAAATTTGACCAGCCGGCCCTGCAATCGGTCAAGCCAGAGGGTTAACAAACTGGTCCGGGTCGCGTACACGCCGTCGCATCCTGGGAATTGCCGGAGATTGCCAATGCGAATCGCCACCGTCGAGCGAACGACATCGGAAACCAGGGTCAGGGCAACCGTCAACCTGGATGGCAGCGGAGAGTGCTCCTGCCAGACGCAAATCGGCTTCCTTGACCACATGCTCGAACAGTTTTCCCGGCATTCGATGATCGACCTGGAGGTCGAGGCCGCAGGCGACACCTTTATCGATGATCACCACACCGTCGAGGATGTCGGGTTGGTCATCGGCCAGGCATTCACCCGGGCATTTGGCGACAAGCAGGGCATCTGCCGATATGGCGCCTGCCAGCTGCCAATGGACGATGCGTGGATCGATGTTGCCCTGGATATATCCGGCCGGCCATACCTGGCTTGGGAGATCGACATTCCGGCGGCAAGAATTGGCACCTTCGACACCGAACTGGTACGAGAATTCTTCCAGGCCTTTGCCATGCAGGGCGGGATCACGCTGCACGCGTCGAAGCGCGGCGGTTTCAATTCCCATCACATCGCCGAGGCCACCTTCAAGGCGGTGGCCCGGGCATTGCGGATGGCGGTGGCCCCGGATGAACGAAATGCCGGCAGGATTCCCTCGACCAAGGGCCAGCTCCGGGCATGAAGGTTGCGATTGTCGACTACGGGACCGGCAACCTCCACTCCGTCGAGAAGAGCTTCCGCCGGGTGGCCAGCGAGCTGGGCGGCATCAATGTTGCCCTTGCCAGCAGCCCGGACGACATCCTGGCCGCCGACCGGATCGTATTGCCGGGAGTTGGTGCCTTCGCCGCCTGCCGGAACGCACTGACCGAAAGCGGGTTGCGGCAACCGGTCGAGCACTCGGCCATGGTCCGGAAGGTGCCGCTGCTCGGGATCTGCGTTGGCATGCAGCTTTTGGCAACCATTGGTCTGGAGGCGGGTGAGACGCCCGGATTTGACTGGATCCCTGGCAGGGTCGAGAATATCTGCCCCGACGACCCGGCGCTCAAGATTCCGCATATGGGGTGGAATGGCCTGACCGCCGGCCGGCCGCACCCGCTGCTGGACGGGATTTCACCCGGGACCGATGTCTATTTTGTTCACTCCTATCATTTTGTCCCCGACGACCGGCGTGATTCCATTGCCCACGCCGATTACGGCGGCCCATTGGTGGCCGCCATCGCCTCCGGCAACATTGCCGGCGTGCAGTTCCACCCGGAAAAGAGCCAGAAAGCGGGCCTGTCGATCATCAGGAATTTCCTGACCTGGGCCCCGGGCTGATCCCATGATGCTGATACCGGCCATAGACCTGCAGCACGGACGATGCGTCCGGCTGGTCCGGGGCGACCCCGCTACCGCAACCATCTTCAACGATGATCCGGTCGCCCAGGCCCTGTCATTCGAACGGGTCGGATTACGCAAGCTCCATGTTGTCGATCTTGACGGGGCCTTTGCCGGCCACCCTGCCAATGCCGGTGCGATCGAAGCCATCGCGGCCGGCACGACCCTGCCACTGCAGCTGGGCGGCGGGATTCGTGACCTCACGACCATCGAATCCTGGCTCGGCCGTGGCATCGGCCAGGTGATCCTTGGAACTGCCGCCGCCGAAAATCCCGACCTGGTCCGAAAGGCGGCCCGCCTGCATCCAGGCCGCATCATGGTCGGAATCGATGCACGCGACGGTCTCGTGGCAACGAAGGGATGGGCCGAGACCACCGCCCTCCAGGCAAATGACCTGGCAGCATCGCTGCAGGATATGGGTATCGCCGCCATCATCTTTACCGATATCGGCAGGGACGGGCTGATGTCGGGACCCAATTTCGAGGCCATTGCCGGAATTGCCGCCGCGGTCGATATTCCGGTCATCGCATCCGGCGGCGTATCGACGATCGAGGACATCCGGGCGCTGGCGACGCTCGGGGCCGGCATCGCCGGCGTGATCGTCGGCAGGGCCATCTATGACGGGTCGATCGACCTGGCAGCGGCGGCGGCGGAATTCGGCACCGCCCCCGAGGTTGGCGACCGATGAGCCTTCCCCGCTTGCCGACGAAAGGACATGCAATGACAAGGGCCGGCGCATGCTGAAGGTCCGGATCATCCCCTGCCTTGACGTCAAGGATGGGCGAATCGTGAAGGGGGTCAACTTCACCGGGCTGACAGACGCGGGCGATCCGGTCGAGGCGGCCCGCCGGTACGATTCCGAGGGTGCCGACGAGCTGTGCTTCCTGGACATCTCGGCCTCGCTTGAATCCCGCGGGACCCTCCTGGACCTGGCCTCACGCACCGCCGATTCCTGCTTCATGCCGCTGACGGTCGGGGGCGGGATTCGCAACAATGACGATGTGGAAATGCTGCTCCGGGCCGGGGCGGACAAGATTTCCTTCAACACGGCCGCCGTCGCCGACCCAAATGTCGTTTCGCGGGCGGCAGACCGGTTCGGGTCGCAATGCGTGGTCGTGGCCATCGATGCCAAATCGGTCGGAACCGGACGATGGGAAATCTTCACCCATGGCGGAACCAGGCAAACCCGGATCGACGCCGTCGGTTTTGCCAGGGAGATGGCAAGGCGCGGCGCCGGCGAGATCCTCCTGACCGGAATCGACACCGATGGCACCAGGGAGGGCTATGACCTCCCCCTGACCCGGGCCATATCGGCGGCGGTGCGCATTCCGGTCATCGCGTCGGGCGGGGTTGGCCATCTTGACCATCTCGTGGATGGTGTCAGGGTTGGCGGCGCATCGGCGGTGCTGGCGGCATCGATATTCCATTTTGGCGAGTATTCGATCCAGGAAGCAAAACGACATATGCAGGCGGCCGGAATTGCGGTGAGGACAACATGACCATCCTGGAAGAGCTGGAGAGGACCATCGACAACCGTCGCGGCAACGACCCGGAGCAATCATGGACCGCGCGTTTGCTGCATGGCGGCCGCGGCGAATGTGCACGGAAATTCGGCGAGGAAGCCGTCGAGGCGGTGCTGGCCGGAACTGGCCCCGACCGCCAGGCACTGGTCCACGAGGCCGCCGACGTCATCTACCACCTGATGGTGCTGCTGGCCGCCAACGACATCCGCATTGAATCGGTCTGCGACGAGCTCCGCGGACGGTCCGGCAAATCGGGAATCGAGGAAAAGTCGAACCGGCCGCCAGCCACCGGTGCCGGCCAAGGAGAGGAGAATGGCTGACACGTTGACTGCCGACCTGCCTGGCCTGCCACCGACGAAGCGGCTGACATGCTGACTGCCGATATGGCACGACGATCATCCGCACCTACAGTGCCGGCATGGTCGCTACCGTCAACGGCGATGGCTCACCGGCGGTATCGCCCAAGGGAACCTTCGTGGTCATCGACCACAATCACATCGGTTTCGGCAATATCCGCTCCCCGGGCACGCTGGCCAATTTGCGGCGAAACGCCAGGGTCGAGGCTTGCTTCCTCGACGTTCTGGCCCGCAAAGCTGTCCGGATCGCCGGCACCGCCGAGATCGTGGATGTCGCCGCCGCCAGCGACGACATCCGGTCCCGCTTCCAGGAAGCCTGGGCCGAATACCTGCCGCACATGACCGAACTGGTCGTGATCACCATCGACTCGGCCGACCTCATCCTCTCACCCGCCTACGATTTCGGCCACACCGAAGAGGACCTCACCACCGCCTACAGATCAAAGCTCGCCAATACCTGACCAACCACCCAACCAACTCGAAGCCTTCAGATACCCGCAGGCCACCTTCGGGAGTTCGGCACCTGCCGCACCCCTGCAACAGCCTCGACCGGTGTCATGCCCTACATGGCAGAGGCGGCCGAGCCTTCCCCCTTTTCATTGGACATGCGCGCATCCGGCCACAGCGCGTCAAGCGGGAAGGTGATGGCGTCGAAGGGCGGCTGAGAGACCGGCGCGTCGTCGGTCAGCGTGGCCAGCAAGACCCACAACCCCGTGCGCAATTCGAACGCCTCGAGCGTCCTGGCATCGGCATCCACGAACCAGAGATGTGATACCTTCTCCCTGGCATAGACGGCACGCTTTGCACCCGTGTCAAGCTTTCGGGTCGACGGCGAGAGCACCTCGCACACCCAATCCGGCGCCTGCTCGAAGTATGCCCCCTCCATGTCCTCGGTCATGGTCTCCAGCCGCCAGCCGGCGATGTCCGGCACCACGATGTCCTCGCCGAGATGCAATTCCGGCTCGTCGATGATCAGCCAGCCGCCGGGGCCGCCATCGCCGCTATTGAATGGCCCGTCCAGTCGGCCGCCCAGGCGCGAGCTGGCCCAGGCATGCCGCTTGGCCGGCCGCGGCCGCGTGTGCAGCGTGCCGGCGACAATTTCGGCGACCATGTGGGGCGGTGCATCCAGCACATCCTGGTAGGTTGCCGGTTTGGAGATGCTCTCAATGCGTTTGGCCCGGTCCATTTCTTGCCCTCACGGCAGCTTGCGCTCACAATAGGCAATTCCGGCCAAGCTTTCAGCGCAATGTATCAAGTCGCAGGAAGCCAAATCAGCAGGCGGATGAACCGCTTCGAATTGAATCGGCATTTAACTTCCCAAGGGCCACGATTCGCGCAACATTGCGAGCGACAAACTCACTCAAGACACACCAAGGGCCGAGCTGTCATGCTGCCCACCGCGCCGACAGGATTTCGGCCTGTTGCAGGACGGTCTGCACGGCGGCATCCTCGAGGTCCGGCGGGTAGCCATGCTTGCGTAGAATGCGCTTGACCAAGACTCGCATTTTGGCCCGCGTCGATTGTCGGTGTTGCCAATCCACGGTGGCGTTCCCTTTCAGGCTGTTCAAGAGCTTCTGAGCGATGACACGGAGTTGGTCGTTGCCCATCACCTCAACGGCGCTCTCGTTCTGCGCCAGGGCATCGTAGAAGGAGATTTCCTCCTGGGAGAGCCCCTCCTCCTCGCCACGCTGGTGTGCCGCCCGGATATCCTTGGCAAGCTTGATCAGTTCCTGGAGGATCTCGGCGGTGGTGATGGCATTGCTGTGGTAGCGGGCGATTGCCTCCTCCAGCCGGTCGGAAAAGGCCCGGGTCTGCACGACGTTGATACTGCTTCGTGACCGTAACTCGCCATTGATAAGCTTGCGCAGTGCTTCCATGGCCAGGTTCTTCTTCTCCATCCCCTGAATTTCAGCCAGGAACTCGTCAGACAGGATGGAGATATCCGGAGCCTCCAGCCCGGCCGACCTGAGAATGTCGACGATCTCGGTCGAGACCACGGCGCGGCTGACGATCTGCTGCACGGCCAGATCCCGGGCGGCCGACGACATGCCGCCTCCAGGCGTGCTCTTGACCAGCGCCGCCCGAACGGTCTGGAAGAAGCCGACCTCGTCCCGGATGTCCCTGGCGGCGTCGCTGGCGGCGGCGAGGGCAAACGCCCTGGTGAGTGCCAGCACCCCGTCGCCGAACCGGCGATGTGCAAGCTTCCTGCCCTCCTCCGTCGTCTCCCCGGCTGCCTGACGCTGCTGCATCTCGAGGATCCACTCGATCGCTCCGGCAAGGGCGGCCAGCCGCGCCGCCGACGTGCCGGCAAGTCCGCTCCGGTAGTCGAAGCCATGGAACATGTCGCGCACGATCTCGAATTTCTCCTGCATGACGGCGACGGCCTTGGCCTCGTCGATGCCGGTATGGCCCCGGTCACCGCCCGAATACTGTCCGAGGGCCGATTTCAGGCTCTGGGCGATGCCGATATAGTCGACGATGAGACCGGCGGGCTTGTCGCTGAATACCCGGTTGACCCGCGCAATCGCCTGCATGAGCCCATGGCCCCGCATGGGCTTGTCGACATACATGGTATGCATGCATGGCACGTCGAAGCCGGTCAGCCACATGTCCCGGACGATGACCAGCTTGAGCGGATCCTTCGGATCCTTGATCCTCCTGGCCAGGAGGTCCCGGTGCGCCTTGCCGCCGACATGCGGCTGCCATTCCTGCGGATCCGAGGCGGCGCCGGTCATGACGATCTTGACGCCGCCGCTCTCCTTGTCGTCGCTGTGCCAGTCGGGGCGAAGCCTGATGATCTCGCCGTAGAGGGCAATGCAGATCCGCCGGCTCATGCAAACGACCATCGCCTTGCCATCCATGCCGGCCACCCGGCTCTCGAAATGTCCTACCAAATCCTCGGCAACCAGGGCGACGCGCTTCTCGGCGCCGACTACGGCCTCGACCTTGGACCATTTGCGCCGGAGCCGCTCCTGTTCGCTCTCGGCCTCGTCCTCGGTCAGCTCCACGATCTCCTCGTCGAGTTTCGGCCTCTCCTCTTCGTCGAGTTCGATCCGGGCCAGGCGGCTCTCGTAGTAGATCGGCACCGTTGCCCCGTCCTCCACGCCGCGGTTGATGTCGTAGACATCAATATACTCGCCGAACACGGCCGGGGTGTTCACGTCCGCCTGCTCGATCGGCGTTCCTGTGAAGCCGATGAAGGAGGCGTTCGGCAATGCGTCACGCAGATGCTTGGCAAAGCCGTAGGAGATCTCGCCGGTCTTCGACGCCAATTTTGCCCGGAAGCCGTACTGGCTGCGATGCGCCTCGTCGGCGATCACCACGACGTTGCGGCGGTCGGTGAGGACCGGGTAGTCGGTCTCGCCGTCCCCGGGTGCGAATTTCTGGATGGTGGTGAACACCACGCCGCCGGAGGGGCGGGTCAAGACCCGCTTCAGATCCTCCCGGCTGCCGGCCTGAAGGGGTGTCTGGCGCAGCAGGTCGCGACACATGGAGAAGGTGCCGAAGAGCTGGTCATCAAGGTCGTTGCGATCGGTGATAACGACGATGGTCGGGTTTTGCATCGCCGGATGGGCGATGATCTGTCCGGCATAGAAGGCCATGAGCAGGCTCTTGCCGGAGCCCTGGGTGTGCCAGATGACACCGATGCGGCGATCTCCCTCGGGGCTGGTGGCATCGATGGTGCTGCGGGCGGCGTGACGCACGGCGTGGAACTGGTGATAACCGGCCACGATCTTCACCAACCCGGCGCCGACATCACCAAACACCGTGAAGTGCCGGATAAGCGACAGGAGCCGCTCCTTCTCGAACACGCCCTTGATCATGACATCGAGTTGCGGGGCACCCGCCGGCGCAACGTCGCTGCCATCCACGGTGCGCCAGGGCATGAAGCGCTCGAGGCTGGCGGTGAGGGAGCCAAGGCGTGCCTTGATCCCGTCCGAGGTTACGAGCACTGCATTGGTGCGGAACAGGGACGAGATCTGGTTCTTGTAGGTCTGGAGCTGGTTGAAGGCCCCCTCCAGGGTCGCATTCTCGTCGCCGGGATTCTTCAGTTCCATGACCGCCAGCGGCAGGCCATTGACGAACAGCACGATGTCAGGTCGGCGGTTGTGCTCGTGCTCGATCACCCTGAACTGATTCACCGCCAGCCAGTCATTGGTGCTGGCATCGGCAAAATCAATCAGCCGAGCGGTCTCCCCGCCGATGCTGCCATCCTCGCGGGCAACCTCAACCTGCACGCCCTCGACCAGGTAGCGGTGCAGGCGCCGGTTCTCCTCGGTGAGCGAGGGGGTTTCTGTCTGCTCAACCTTGCGCAGCACCTCCTCCAGGGTCTCGTCGGGCAGATGCGGATTGAGGCGCCGAAGCGTGGCTTCAAGGCGCCGAGTCAGAAACACCTGGTCGTGACTGGTGCGCTCGGGCGAGGAACCATCCGGGGAGATGTCCGGGCCATGCAGAACAGCATAGCCGAGCTCGAAGAGCCATTCGAGAGCAGCATTCTCGACATCGTCTTCGGAGAATTTCATGGCGACGCACCGTCATCATCGCTGGTATCTGATGCTTCGGATGATGTTCTGGCCGCCTGCTCGGCTTGCCAATCCCCATAGGTGACATTCGAGTCTCCGACCTTCCAGGATGTCCTGCCGTTATACTGTCTTCCATGGATTACTGACGACGCGGCGCTGGGGCTGCCAAATGCAACATCTTCGGCAAAGCGCAGATGCCCCCGGGCACCGGGCAGGAGTTTCCCGCTCCTAATCAACTGGGCGTGCCGTCTTGAATAGCTGCGGTCAGTTGGACCTGACCAATTCTTCGCAGCGTCGGAGCCGGCAAGGACAACGAATTCACCATTGATCTCGCGCGCTTGGGCTTCGAGGCTGTGCTTTCTACTCGTCAGCTTGAAAAGTGTTTTGGCGTCGGTTTGGTCGAATCTGTCATCGGCAGCGACGCTCTTGAGACGCATGAAGTCGAGACCGAGGACGGGAAGGATCAGCCGGAGTTGATCGACAAAGAACTCCATATCCGATTCATCGGCCTCGGGCAGCGGGACAGGGGGCGGTGCTGTCCCGTTGGCGACAGTGACGGTGCCGCTTTCATTGGAAATGGCAATCAGCCGGCTCTCCAGATAGCGTGCGTGCGCCTTGGTGATGTTCTGGTCCTTGCTGGTCACCACACAGGTGCGCTCCCAGAAATCCTTGTTGCGGTCCTTGGCGTGCTGGACGAGGCGTTTGCGCACATTGTCGCTCTCGCCGATGTAGAGCTGCAATGTGTCCGGGTCTTCGGGATCCGGTCCAGTGAGGAAATAGATGCCAGTCCGGTCAAGCTCCCGGCGTTTGAGAAAGGCAGTCAGGCCGCTGCGTGCCCCGGCCAGCACATGCCCGGTCCAGTTCATGATCTCGGCGGTGATGAGTCCGGGAGCGGTGCCATCCACCAGGAACAGCCGCACCGATCGTCCCGACGTCGAATTCATGCCACTGCCTCCAGTTTCTTCTCGGCATCAAGGATACGGATTTTGCCAGACATGAGCTTCGGAAGGAGAAGGTCGAGGGTCTGCATCAAAAGCGCATGCCCCGCGAATGTCGACACCGAGCTTTTCAAGAGGAGGCCACATCTTGCCCAGGCAAACACAAGCAACCTGTCCTGTTGGAAAGCACTTCTTGTATGGCGCCGCCATCTTCGCTCGTGCACGTTATCTTGGCTCCGGCAGAGCCCCGGTCCGTGTAATCCACGAGCTTATTCTCGGTGGTCTCGGCCATCAGGTGGCGAACCTGCCCATCCCCGGAGCGAATCTTGTGCGCACGTGCCCAATCATTTCACGGGGACCCATGCATCTTGCACAGGCGATATGGTTGAATCGTAGTAACCGACAACCGTTACGGCTCATGCAACCGCTCCCGCCCTATCAAAACGCGCTCCCAGTGCTCGCAGCATGCCAAACACACTTTGCCAAGGAACGCTGAACCCGTCGCAAACATCCGGCAGCTTCACGTCCCTTCTCGATTCAGGGGCAGGCTGTTCGTTCGTCACAACAGTTGCACCGAGCACTTGCCCGCAAGCCACGAGCCAGCCATCCGCACCTGTCGCGAATTTTGCCTTGGCAGGTTCGTAGTAGTTTGGATGTCGCTGAACCCACATCATGATTTCAAAATAGGCGCGGGTCAACTCACCGGAGACCATTGGCAGGAAGAACTCGTTCGGCAGGTCGTTCTTCACCCACTGAAACAGGTCATCGTCACTGCGACCGGCGAGCAACTCGTTTCGCACCCTGTCAACGCTGAAGACCCGACCCTCTCCATGATAGAAAAGCAAGCTCTCCCAGAACCCGGGGCACAGATCAAACGCGTAGTACAAGTTCTTTGCGGTGATGAGGACATCGGAGTCCACAAGGTATGTCGTCTGGCCTGCCATCATGAGAGCGGGATACCCAGCCTGCCAGCGTAGTCCCGGAACGTTCCACCCCACAGCCCGGTCAGCTCATAGGCTTCCCTGAAACCAATTTCACTTGCCATAGCTGCACGTATCACATGGGTCGCGAAAAGCTTGCCAACACGCGCATTCTGGCTGTTATAAAAATTGCCGCCAGCGGATGTCACGCCTGGGCGGTCCGGGTTGATGCAGCTTTCGTAGAATTCGAAGAAGGCACTGCACTCGATGAGCTTGAGATCCATGGCCCGGCGGGCAGCGACCAGCGGGCTCACCTTGAATAACCGACCAAGCGCCTCAAAGGGATGCGTTTCCCGCTTCACCTGAAACCAGCGCACCCGCAATTCGCGCGATGGTACAAGGATTTCGGCCGCTGCCAGGTTGCACCAATCTTCCACGTCGGTGCCACCGGGAAGCAGCCTGTCGAAACCGGAAAGTCCCTCTTCGCCAAGCCAGATATGTGCCAACTCGTGGGCCAGGGTGAACATTTGAGCGGATTTCGCATCGGCACCGTTCACGAATATCAGGGGTGCATAGTCATCCGTGAGTGCAAACCCGCGAAACTCTGTCACGCTCAGGCGCCGGTGCGTGTTGTTGCCAACGATGCCGTTGATCACGGCCATCACGCCGATCTGCTCAATCATGCGGCGTAACTCACTCACGGCATCCTGCCAACTGCGCACATCCTCCGCCCAACCCTCGTCCAGACCGATTGCGCGCCGGATCTCGAGACCCACCGCAACCGGATCGTCGGCAAGACGGGTACTGCCAGCGAAAGTCAATGGTTGACCATCGTTTTGGACGAGGTGTTCGCGAAGCCATGCTTGGCGCCGCTGCATGGCGTGTAGCGTGTCGATCAGGTCCGGGCTCGCACCGGACCTTGCGGTACCCCTGACGGAACGGAAGTCGGCAATCGGGAGTGCTTCCTCGGGGGGCTCGCTGAGGAATAGGTAGCCGAACGGTACATGGACGGCGCGAGCAAAGGCATCGAGTTGCTTCAAGGTCGGTTGAATCTCCCCCCGCTCCCACTCCGGCAGTTTCTTGAACCTCGGGGTCAGATCGTCCTGAGATTTCCCAGCGCGCTCACGCGCCCAGCGGAGCAGTCCCGGTTTGACGGGTGCGCGGATCATGTCACAGCCTCGACAGCCTTCTCGGCGTCACGGAGGCGAATTTCGCCGGACATGAGCTTCGGAAGGAGGAGATCGCGAGTCTGTGCGAGGGAGCGACTTTCGATCTTGGCGCTCTCGATTTTCGCGCGGAAGGGCGAGACAACCTCAGCAAAGGCGGTGAGGATTGCTTCCCCTGGAAGTACCAGCTCGGTATCAGATACCTCATTGGGCTTCACAGCCGGATAAGCTCCGCCGTGGCCGTCAGCCAAGTTCGCTAACCGTTCAATGTTGTCTGGTCTGGTTGCAGCGATGTGGACAACATCGCGATAGATCGCTTCGCGCGGAGACAACACCGCGAAGCCGGTGCTTACCGTTAATCCATCTTGCGAGATGTAGGCGAAAGACCCGTTCCCTGGTCTGGTCGTGCCGACGATGGTGTCACCGGCTCTTGCAATCCTGCGGGCACGGCTTGGCGCTTCTTCCCAAGCTAGCGTCGTGATGGCGTCAATGTTGCCCCACTTTGCATTCGAGAGGTCTACATACTCGACAAACGGCGGATGATTCCGCGCAGTCCAACTTTGGTGGTTGGTATCCGCCAGATCGCTTATCGAACAAACTTGCCACCCAACCGGCTTCCCGTCATCGTCCAGCGCGTCGGGAAACAAATCCCAGATTTCCGGGGCGAGGTATGGCGCTCGGCCTTCAGCCTTGGCGCGGGTGGGGCCGAAATCGACGAACCAGTCCTTGAAGACCGCCCGCGCCATCGCCTCCAGTGTCTCGTTCATGCGGCGGTTCAGTTCGATCTTGTCGTCGAGGGATCCAAGTAGCGATACGATTTCTTCCTGCGCAGCGGGCGGCGGGCACGGCACTAGAATGGAGCGGAGGCTCCGTTGAGATAGCTTCGGAATGGTCGAACCCGTGATGTAGCCCGAAATGTCGCTGGAGTTGATGGCGTATTTCAGAAATAGCGTGGCAGTATCGGAGTCGCCCCTGAGAATGTGGGCGTGATTATTCACCCAGAACTGCCCTTTGGCCATGAATGCGATGTCCTCGTTCCGGCTACGTAGGTTCTCTCCATCCTCGGCAACGAGAAGAAATGTGCCGTCGAAAATGAAGTCATCGACATAGTCAACGATCCCTTGCGCGCCGTAGTAGGGATAGGACCCAGGTTTGCGGTCGGCGGCCTTCACGGGAACGCGTCGCGCATCGTGGTTTACCGACATTTCTCCCAGTTCTCGAAGAGGATAGGAAGAAGCCATCGTTACGCAATCTCTTGCAGCTTTGCTTCAATTGCGACACGTAACTCCTCGGCGTCCTCAAATTGCTGCGCCAAAATCTCCCTCAACTCCGCAAACCGCTGCTCGAACGGCACGCCGTCGTCTTCCGCTGCCGCCGCACCAACATAGCGGCCGGGTGTCAGTACGTGGCCGTGTTCCCTGATTTCCTCAAGCGTGGCGGCCTTGCAGAATCCCGGCTCGTCTTCGTAAGTCTCCGCGTCCGGCTCCCCGCGCCAGGCGTGGTAGGTTCTGGCGATCCGGGTGACATCCTCGTCGGAAAATTCCTTGCGGGTCCGGTCGACCATATGTCCGAACTTGCGGGCATCGATGAACAATACCTCGCCTCGCCGGTCTCGCCAGCCATTGCCGGAGCTCTTGTTGCGGGCCAGAAACCAGAGGCAAGCCGGGATCTGGGTCGAGTAGAAGAGCTGTCCAGGCAGCGCGATCATGCAGTCCACCGCGTCGGCTTCGACCAGGGCGCGGCGGATGTCGCCTTCTCCGGAAGTCGCCGTGGACATGGAGCCGTTGGCCAGAACCACCCCCGCCGTGCCGTTCGGGGCGAGGTGATGGTGGATGTGCTGCAGCCAAGCATAGTTGGCATTGCCCGCGGGAGGCACGCCAAACGTCCAGCGGGCATCCTCGCGCATCCGGTCGCCGCCCCAGTCGGAGACGTTGAACGGTGGATTGGCGAGGATGAAGTCGGCCTTGAGGTCCGGCAGTTCGTCCTTGTGGAATGTGCCTTCGTTGTTCCAGCGGATATCGGCATCGATGCCGCGCACCGCAAGGTTCATCCTGGCGAGCCGCCAAGTCGTGTAGTTACTCTCCTGCCCGTAGATGGCGATGTCGCCGATTCGTCCGCCATGTTCCTCGACGAATTTCTCGGACTGGACGAACATGCCGCCGGAGCCGCAGCAGGGGTCGTAGACCCGGCCCTTGTAGGGCTCCAGCATCTCGACCAGCAGCCGAACCACGGAGCGCGGCGTGTAGAACTCGCCACCGCGCTTTCCCTCGGCGCCGGCGAAGCTGCCGAGAAAGTACTCGTAGACCCGACCGAGAATATCGCGGGAGCGGCCTGCTTCCTCGGCCATGCCGATACCGCTCACAAGATCGATCAACTCACCGAGCATCACCTTGTTGAGCGCCGGGCGGGCGTAGTCCTTGGGAAGAACACCCTTCAGGGAGGCGTTTCTGGCCTCGATCGCCTGCATGGCGTCGTCGATGTCCTTGCCGATCGTCGTCTGCTTGGCCCTGGCCTGCAGATGCGACCAGCGGGCCTCCTTCGGGACCCAGAAGATGTTTTCGGCGAGGTACTCCTCGGAATCTTCCGGGTCGGCCAATTCTTCGGTGAGCAATTCCTCCCGCTTGGCTTCAAAGGCGTCGGAGATGTATTTTAGGAAAATCAGACCCAGAGCGACGTGCTTGTAATCGGACGGCTCCATGTTGCCACGGAGCTTGTCCGCCGCCGCCCAGAGCTGCGCCTCGAAGCCGAGAGTGGCGCCATTCTTGTTGGTCCGATTTGCCATCCGGGTCTGACCTGTGCCCTGCTATGCCCTACTACTACAACAGCATAGCTGGAGGCCAAGTCAATCAGCGCGGCACTGTTCACTGTCCATTGTTCCTCAAGAGGAACGGAAACAACCCGGACCGGAACGCTGCCCGGTCCGGGTCGGATGCATGCCTACAGGCCGAAATCGATCGGCATGGTCACGCGGTCAAGGATGCCGAGCTCGAAATCGGCGCCGCCCTTCAGGTAGCCGATGAGCACGACGGTGCGGTTGCCGTCACGGCATTGCGGCGTCGGGTCGGCACAGAAGCTGATCGGGCCGGAGGCCAGGCCTTCATAGTTCTCGATGCCGGCAATGGCGTCGCGGATGGCGACACGGTCGGCAGCCAGATCGGCGTCGGCGGTCGAGATGTCGGCATTGTTCAGCGCGATCTCGACGATGCGGATCAGATCCCAGGCCTGGCTGAAATCGTGGTCGATCTTCTCGACGCCGTAGCGCTCGCGCACCATGTTGTTGAACTCCACCGCGATCGGCCTGGTGTCGCTGTCGGAATAGGCGGCGGTGTAGAAGACGCCCTTGATGGCGTCACCGGCCATGCCCGGTACCGGGGCGTTGGAGGCGACCGAGTTGGCCACGCGCTTGACCTCGGCCGGAATGCCGACCTCGTAGGACTGGACCAGCGCCCGCGCCATCGGCTCCTGCAGGGCGGCGATGTAGAGGGCATCGACATCCATGGCCTTGATCTTCAGCATGTGGCTGCGGAAGTCGATCTCCTTCTCCTGCACCTGCGCCCAGTAGGCGGGCTCGGCGCCGAACTGCGCCGCCATCTGCTCGCGCAGACCCTCGGCATCGGCGACGGCGGCGGCGTCGGAGGCAAACACGTAGGCGATGTTGGTGCCGATCGTCTCGCCGATATACTTGGCGGCGACGCCCTTGTAGTAGCGGGCCGAGATCGGCACGCGGAAGACCCACTCCGAACCCTTGAGGGTGATCTTGTCCGAGGTCGAGTGCGGAATGATGTGCGGCACCATGGCCTGGGCGGTGACGTCGACCATCGGCAGGGTCACCGACGAGCAGGAGGAGCCGATGACCAGATGCACGTTGTCCTGGTAGGCGAACTTGTTGGCATTGGCCACGCCCTTGTCGGACTTGCACTCGTCATTGAGCAGGATCAGCTCGATCATGTTGCCATTGATGCCGCCGGCGGCGTTGATGGCGTCGAACTCGTCCTGCATCATCTGGCCGTATTTCTGGCCGTTCTCCGAGATCATCCGCATCGAGGTGCCGATGCGGATATCGCCGGCCAGCACTGCCGACGCCGTCATCGAGGCGATGATGGTGGCGGCGGCGCCGAGTTTGGTCATGGTACTCATGGTATCCTCCGGTTGTTGTGAATTGGCGGTTGTCATGCCTTGACCTTGGCCAGGCGGCCCATCAGCCCGGTGGGGCGGACCATCAGCACGAAGATCAGGAGCAGGAACGCGTAGATGTCCTCGAGGAGAGTCGACCTGCCGGTGCGTTCTTCCATCTGGGCGCTGCATTGCGCGCCGACCGGCATGTCGATTCCACGCAGGAAGCACAGCTTGCCGGTACAGATCTGGACGCCTCGGATTTCGAGCAATATTCCCCCTCATGGACTACGCTGTCGGAACGCCGACCCTGTTTCCGCAAAATTCTCCCGTCAATGAGTCGGATTGCCGCCAGCACCGCATGGCAAGGCTCACGGGGCGCAAACTTGTCGATTCTCGGTCTTGATGCATCAAATGCAGGAATATCCATCAGGTCAGACGAATCCCGATACCCGCTTCACGAATTTGGACGTCATCACTTCGGGACGGGTCTGCCAACCGCACCGCACGGACATTTTCCTGTTCTCGGCCGGACGGCAATGCTTACCTCGCCACCCGGATGGACCGGTCGAGGCAAGGGCTGGCAGGTGGGCAAGGCAGCCAGCGACACGGACATGGCACCTCCCGGTCACTGGCCATCCGATCGTCCCGCCCTGGTCGAGTTGCATGCCCTGATGTCGCGGGATGCGAACCTGCTTCATCCCGACCTTTCCAGTTTCTCGAGGAACCCGTCCATTTCACGAGTGTCCATGGCCACCGTTTCAGCCTCGCCGGGGAAGCTTCCATCCTGCGCAGCCTCCCGGAATGCCCGCACCGCGGCAATCCGTTCCGCCTTGATCTGCTCGTGGAGTCGGTGCAGGTTGCCGAACGCCCGCGAATGCCTGGGCAGGTATTCCTGTTCGCCGCAAATGTCGTTCATGAACAAATAGTCGACGTCGCCGCCCGGGCCCGAACCGAGAGACACGGTAATGATGCTGGTACGCTTGCTGATTTCGGCAAGAACCGGCCCGGGAATGACCTCGGCCTCGACCATGACGCCGCCAGCCTCCTCGAGGCGCTTGAACTTGCGGTAGAGCTCGAATGCCTCATCGGCGGTCCTGCCGATGGCGCGAAGCCCATCGGTCCAGGTGGATTTGCGCGGAACAAGCCCGAGATGGCCCATCACGGGAATGTCTTCTTCGGCAAGGGTTCGCACCACTTTCATGCTCCTCGCCGTCATGATGGCATCGGCGCCATCGGCCAGGGCGCCGAGGGCTGCACGCAGAAAGTCGTCGGCGGTGGCGAAGTCCGGGATGCCGATGGCCGCAGTCATGAAGATCGAGGATGAGCCCTCGCGAACGGCCCTGACATTCTGGAAGTTGCCGATTGCCATGTCGATGCCGGCCGCTTCGGCGGCGGCGGCTTCATCGGCGGTGTTGGCTGTGACCTGGGTCCATTTGCGGGACCCCTTCGCGGCCTGCATGCCGGCGATGGTGACGGTGCGCTCGGCCGGTTGGGCCGTCCAGGTGTAGACGCGTTTCATCGGGGTTCCTCCCAGGGTTTACTCGGTTGCATCGGCAGCAACTTCGTGTCCGGACCACAGATAGGGTCGCGCCGTCGATGGCAGGTCGCGTACCAGGAAATGCTCGGGATCCTTCATTTGCCGGACCAGCACCGGAACGGCCTCGCGAATGGCCTGCCAGGTCGAGGTGTTGGGCGCGGGCAGGTCGTGCTTGATGCATTCATGCAGTTCCGGAAGCTTGTGGTAGGGCACCATCGTGAACATGTGGTGCTCGATGTGGTAGTTCATGTTCCAGTAGATGAACCGGCTGATCGGGTTCATCAACAACGTCCGGCTGTTCAGCCGGTGGTCGATGACGTTGTCGGCCAACGCCGCGTGCTGAAGAATTCCGGTAATCGTCATGTGCCAGGCGCCGTACATTCGCGGCAGGCCAATCACCATCAATGGCAGGATCGACCCCATCCAGAGAGCAAGGCCGGCGGTGGCGACATAGATCGCCAACCAGATTCGGGCCACGGCGATGGCGGCCGACCATTCGGCCTCGGGCACATACTCCCTTTCCTCCGCCGTCAGGCGGCCTGATGCCAGCTGGATCATTGACCTGAACGCCAGTGGAATGTCGACAAGGCCGAAGAGATTGGCCAGCATCTTGGACAGGTTCGGTGGACGCCGGGCCAGGATTTGCGGATCCCGCCCCACGATCGTGGTGTCGGTGTGGTGGCGGGCATGGCCGTATTTCCAGATGACCGGGTTCCGCATGATCATGAAACAGGCGAGTTGGTACACGGCATCGTTCATCCAGCGGGTCTTGAATGCGGTGCCGTGACCGCATTCATGCCAGCGGCTGTCGGTGGAGGAGCCGTAGAGCACGCCATAGGCCAGCCAGAACGGCGCCGACCACCAGGACGGCCAGAACCAAATCGCGATTCCGGCAAGTCCGGCGAGTGCCGCCAGCCAGACCAGCGTGTCCCGGATCGCCGGTCCGTCCGAGCGCTTCATCAGTTCTTTCATCGTCCTGCGCGGAATGTCGGTGGCGTACCAGTTGGCGCCGGCCAGTCCGGTCTCGACGGCGCGCTTCCCGTCCTTGCCCAGCAGGCTGTAGTCCCGTTGGTCCAACTGGCATCGTCCCTTGCCGCCTGCCGGAGAAAATAGCAGGACCCGGCAACGCGGCAAGACAGGCATATCCATTTTTATCAAAAACTTTCCATTTGTTTGCACATTCGGATAGATTTTCATCCATGACGAGCCATGTGAAACGACCCACCATGGCCGATATCGCCGCCCGGGCCGGTGTCGGCATCGCCACGGTGGACCGTGTCCTGACCGGACGCAGAAAGGTCCGCGAGGAAAACGCCCGGCGGGTATTCGAGGCCGCGGCGGCGCTTGGCTACCATGCCACGCCGGTGATCCGCTACCGGTTGGACCGCGACGCCCCGCGTGCCACCTTCGGGTTCGTGCTGCCCAAGAAGGACCAGGAATTCTATCGCGACCTGTCGACCGCCCTCAGGTCCGAAATCGAGAACATCCGCGACCTGCGTGGAACGGCGATCATCCACTATGCCGAAACCCAGGATCCGGCGGAATATGCGGAATTGCTGGGTGCAATGACAGGCACCGCCGATGTTGTCGGCGCCTCTGCCGTCAACCATCCGCTGGTCGAACAGGCGGTGGGGGTGCTGGCGGATGCGGGAATTCCGGTCCTTGCCATGCTGAATGACTTTGCGCCACAAATCAGGTGCAACTTCATCGGTCTCGACAACTTCCATGCCGGCCGACAGGCAGCCTGGATGCTGGCCAACATCATCCACGACCCCGGAGTGATCGCGGTTCTGGTCGGTGGCAATCTCTGGCAGGCGCACCAGCTGCGGGAGCAGGGCTTGCGGAGCTACTTTCACCAGCATGCGCCCGGGTTTCGGCTGCGGGATGCGGTGCTGAACCTCGAGACAAGGGGCATCACCTACGCAATGGTGCAGGATTTCGTGGCCAGCCAGCCGGACCTTCGCGGAATCTACATCGCCGGCGGCGGTGTCGAAGGCGCAATCGACGCCCTTCGCCAGGGGGGCGCCAACCGTCGGGTCCGCCTCATCGTGCATCCCCTGACGAGTGAGACCCGTGCCGCAATCGCCGACGGGACCGTTACCATGGTCATCGGCACCCCGATTGCCGAACTGGCGCACCGGGTGGTCGCGGAAATGGCGGCATCGGTTTCGGGGCCCGGCACGAACAAGGGCAAACCGGTGCTGCTGACGCCGGAAATCCTCCTGCCCGACTCCCCCGTGGGGCCTGCACCAGGGCCGGACATGAACAGACGGAATTTCCGATGAAGATCCACCGCCGAGCCACACGCAGATGCCTGAAATGTCCTGGCATGCCACGTAGGCCCAGTGAAGGCTGTCGACCCTCTGCGACCACGGCCACGGATTTACAGCAGATCTCTTCATGAATTCCATGTCCTCATCGATATTTCGGAAAGCGCCTTGAAGCACAGGCCTCCCGTCACCGTGGTGACCGGAGGCCCGGTCGCGAAGCCAGCTTTCTCTCCATTGCTTGGGATTCGGCCACCAGCGCCAATGGCTGCCTTCACCGGTGCGTCGTCTCAAGCCCGGCTTGCAGGAAGTGCATTTATAGACTATATTTTCATATATATGCATTTATGGATTTTCCCATGACTGAGCACGCACGCCTGGCAACCTCGCTTGACCGGAGGAGTCTCTCTCGCCCGGCATTACGCACCTTCTTTCGCATTGCCGGCCTATGGGGCCTCTCGGTCGAGGAACAGATGATCCTGCTCGGGCTGACGGCCCGATCAACCTTCTTCAAGTGGAAGAAGGGTCCGACCACCAATCTGCCAATGGATACGCTGGAGCGCATTTCCTACATTCTGGGCATCTACAAGGCGCTTCAGATCCTGCTCCCCGACGAACGTGCTGCCGATGAATGGGTGAGACGTCCGAACACGGCACCGCTGTTTTCCGGTCGGCCGGCTCTCGACCGCATGCTCTCCGGCCAGGTGGCCGACCTCTTCGTCGTGCGGCAATACCTCGACGCAGAGCGGGGTGGATGGGCGTGACGCCACCGGTCACGCGCGTCGAGTGGAGGCCGTGCTGGCGAATAATCCCCAGTCGGTTTCCGCCGGTTCAACACTTCGAACGGGTCACGGACCCGGAGGATCTCCAGGCGATCTTCGAACTGGAAGCGTTCACCAATCCCAGGCTTCGTGACGAGGTTGGCGATATCGAACTCGTGCCGTCCGAGGATCGTGTCAGCGGGCCAGGAACAGACGTTATCATGGCGGCATTCACCCGCCTGAATCCGTCTGGCAGCCGGTTTTCGGATGGCACATACGGCGTCTTTTATGCCGCAAACGACATCGGCACGGCCATCGCCGAGACCAGACACCATCGCCAGCAATTCCTGGCCGCCACGGCACAGACGCAAATGGAGCTGGACATGCGTGTCTACCTGGTCGACCTCGATGGGGATCTGCACGATCTGCGGGGTCAGACGAATGTTCAACCGCTCGTCTTTCACAACGACAACTACGCTGCGAGCCAGCACCTGGCGAAAACGCTGCGTGCGGCCGGCTCGAACGGGATTGCCTGGGACAGCGTGCGCCGGGCGGGCGGCGAGTGTGTCGCCGTGTTTCGACCGACCCCTCTTTCCAACGCCCGGCAGGAGCGACACCTCTGCTACGCATGGAACGGCCGGATAATCGAAACCGTCTATGAGAAACGTGAACTCGCCATGGCCGCCCCTCTCACTTCGGGGTCGTGACCAGTTGGCTGCACAGCCGTCGCGAGTAGCATCCGAGATCCCGGGCGGTCTTGACGTAGCCGGAATGGGGCAATGCGCCGCACATGCGGGTCCAGCGTCCAAATCCCGGACAACATCATTGCATCCAAGGGCGATGCGCCGCACATGCGGGTCCGGCCCTTCCTGGAGACCCCTCCTGGTTGATCAACTCCCGGAGCGCATCGCGGCCGGCGATGTCCGGTTACACGGCCAGGAGTTCCTTGACCTGCTCGTCGCTCATCTCGCGGCCGAGATAGGCCTCGATCACCGCGTGGTCGTTGCTGACCTCCTTCGGTGTGCCCTCGGCGATCTTCTCGCCGTGATCGAGCACCGATATCCGGTCGCAGGTATCCATGACCACCTTCAGGATATGCTCGACGATGACCACGGTCAGGCTGAAGCGATTCTTCAGCGTCACCATGATGTTCATGATGTTGTCGACATTGACCGGCGACAGCCCCGCTGCTGGCTCATCCAGCAACAGGAGCTTGGGGCGCATGGCGATCGATCGTCCCAGCGCCAGCAGTCGGCGTTGGCCGATCGACATCTCCGATGCCGGGATATGCGCGAAATCCGCCAAACCGATCAGTTCGAGGATCTCCATCATCTCATCCATGATGCGCTTTTCCTCCACCGCAACATGGCCGGTGCCAAACAGGCCTGCGAAGGTGCTGTACTGGACATGGCAATGGTGGCCGATCCGCAGATTGTCGAGCACGCTCATCTCGGTGAACATCCTGAGCAGCTGGAAGGTGCGGGCGACTCCCGCTTCGGCGATGCGGTGCGGCTCCCAGCCAGTGATGTCATGGCCGTCAAAAATGACATTCCCCGAATCGACGGGGTATATGCCGCTCAGCAGGTTGAAAAAGGTGCTCTTGCCGGACCCGTTCGGACCGATGACGGCGCGCATCTCGCCATCCGCAAGCTCGAAATCCACGTTCCTGATGGCGTGGAGGCCACCGAAATGCTTGTTCAGCCCGGTCACGTTCAGCAGGGTGGCCATCACGGGTCCTCGTCCGACATGGCGCCGACCTGCTCGCGCTGGCGGGCGGCGGTGGCCTGGCGGGCGGCGACGAATCGGCGCGAGACGAAGTAGCGGTCGATGATGCCGCCAATGCCCTTGGGCATGAAGATGACGGTGCCCACGATCACCAGGCCGAACAGCAGCAACTGGTAGAAATAGTAGTCGCGGGTCACGTCGGCGACGATGGAGACGATGATCGCCCCGATGACGCCGCCCCAGATATTGCCGATGCCTCCGAGGACGACCATGAGCAGGACGGTCACCATCTCGATCACGGTGAAATTGTTGGGGTGGACATAGCCCGGCAGCATGTGGGCCATCAGCGAGCCGGCGAGCCCGGCATAGACTGCGCTGAGCATGAAGGCGATCAGCTTGTAGCGCTTCACATGGACGCCCGAGGCGGCGGCGGTGAGCGGGTCCTCGCGGATGGCCATGAAGGCGCGGCCGGTGGCCGAGCGGAGGATGGCAAAACTGGCATAGACCGCCAGCACCGTTGTCGGCATGGCCAGGAAATAGAAGCTCTCGTAGGTCTTCAGGACAATCCCGAAGAACACCGGCGGCTTGATGCCCCCGATCCCGGACGCGCTTCCCAGGTAGTTGGTGACGCGGATGAAGATTTCCACCGCCTGGGCGAAGGCAAGCGTGGCAAGCGCCAGGTAGGCGCCCTCGAGCCGAAAGGACGGGATGGCAACGACGGCCCCGGTCAGCACGGTGACCACCACCGCGATCGGCATGCAGACCCAGAACGGCATGCCGAACTTGGTTGACAGCACTGCAGAGGTGAATGCTCCCACCGCGGCCAGGGCGACATGACCGACGGTGACCTGGCCGGCGAACCCCTTCACGATGTTCAGCCCCGTGGCCATGATGATCATGATGCAGATGTGGTTCAGCAGGTACACCTGGTAGGTGTTGGCCGCCAGCCATGGCAGCGGCAGCAGCAGAACCAGACCGGCGCACCACGGCATGACCGGGTGAATGCGTGACAGGCGCTGAATGCCTGCCAGGAATGTATCGATGGCTCCGTGCATCTGGACCGGCTTTTGCTGGAATAGGAAACAACCCGGACCGGAACGCTGCCCGGTCCGGGTCGGATGCATGCCTACAGGCCGAAATCGATCGGCATGGTCACGCGGTCAAGGATGCCGAGCTCGAAATCGGCGCCGCCCTTCAGGTAGCCGATGAGCACGACGGTGCGGTTGCCGTCACGGCATTGCGGCGTCGGGTCGGCACAGAAGCTGATCGGGCCGGAGGCCAGGCCTTCATAGTTCTCGATGCCGGCAATGGCGTCGCGGATGGCGACACGGTCGGCAGCCAGATCGGCGTCGGCGGTCGAGATGTCGGCATTGTTCAGCGCGATCTCGACGATGCGGATCAGATCCCAGGCCTGGCTGAAATCGTGGTCGATCTTCTCGACGCCGTAGCGCTCGCGCACCATGTTGTTGAACTCCACCGCGATCGGCCTGGTGTCGCTGTCGGAATAGGCGGCGGTGTAGAAGACGCCCTTGATGGCGTCACCGGCCATGCCCGGTACCGGGGCGTTGGAGGCGACCGAGTTGGCCACGCGCTTGACCTCGGCCGGAATGCCGACCTCGTAGGACTGGACCAGCGCCCGCGCCATCGGCTCCTGCAGGGCGGCGATGTAGAGGGCATCGACATCCATGGCCTTGATCTTCAGCATGTGGCTGCGGAAGTCGATCTCCTTCTCCTGCACCTGCGCCCAGTAGGCGGGCTCGGCGCCGAACTGCGCCGCCATCTGCTCGCGCAGACCCTCGGCATCGGCGACGGCGGCGGCGTCGGAGGCAAACACGTAGGCGATGTTGGTGCCGATCGTCTCGCCGATATACTTGGCGGCGACGCCCTTGTAGTAGCGGGCCGAGATCGGCACGCGGAAGACCCACTCCGAACCCTTGAGGGTGATCTTGTCCGAGGTCGAGTGCGGAATGATGTGCGGCACCATGGCCTGGGCGGTGACGTCGACCATCGGCAGGGTCACCGACGAGCAGGAGGAGCCGATGACCAGATGCACGTTGTCCTGGTAGGCGAACTTGTTGGCATTGGCCACGCCCTTGTCGGACTTGCACTCGTCATTGAGCAGGATCAGCTCGATCATGTTGCCATTGATGCCGCCGGCGGCGTTGATGGCGTCGAACTCGTCCTGCATCATCTGGCCGTATTTCTGGCCGTTCTCCGAGATCATCCGCATCGAGGTGCCGATGCGGATATCGCCGGCCAGCACTGCCGACGCCGTCATCGAGGCGATGATGGTGGCGGCGGCGCCGAGTTTGGTCATGGTACTCATGGTATCCTCCGGTTGTTGTGAATTGGCGGTTGTCATGCCTTGACCTTGGCCAGGCGGCCCATCAGCCCGGTGGGGCGGACCATCAGCACGAAGATCAGGAGCAGGAACGCGTAGATGTCCTTGTGGCTGCCGGAAATGTAGGCAGCGCCGAGCGTCTCGAATACGCCGACCAGCAGGCCGCCGAGAATGGCGCCTGGCAGTGAGCCGAAACCGCCGACGACAGCGGCGGCAAAGGCCTTGATCAACATGAGATATCCCATCTCGACCTGGACATAGTTGATTGGACCGATCAGGACGCCGCCCACCGCGGCCAGCCCGCAGGCCAGCCCGAATATGAGCGAAATCATCAGCGGGACATTGATCCCCATCAGGTAGGCAATGTCCTTGTCGGCGGCGACGGCGCGGATGGCCAACCCGGTCTTGGTGTGCTGCAACAGCAGGTGCAACCCGGCCATCAGCGCCACCGAGACGATCAGGATCCACAGATAGGAGCGCGGCAGGGTGATGCCGCCAACGGCGATCGGAGTCCCGAACTGCACGCCCATCGAATGGCCTTCGGCGCCCCAGATCAGGAAGGCGACATTCTGCAGGATGATCGCCATGCCGAACCCGCAGATGATCATGCCCATGCCGGCCACGGTATAACCGCCGCCCTGGCTGGTCAGTCGCCGGTAGAAGACGCGCTCGATCACCACGCCCATGATCCCGGTGATGATCAGCGCCAGGAACAGGGTGATGGGATAGGAGATGCCGAAACCGCCATAGAGCACCAGGCCGAAAAAGGCGCCGAACATGAAGAACTCGCCATGGGCGAAATGCACGATGTCGAGCCCGGAATAGATCAGCGAAATGCCAAGCGCCACCAGCCCGTAGACCAGCCCGATTGACAGGCCGACAACAATGAAATCCATCAGCATCTCGGTATCACCTCACGCATTTGCGACCTCGGCAACCGTGCCGCCCAGATAGGCATGGCGCACCTTGTCGTCGTGGATCATGTCCTCGGCCTCGCCCTCGATATGGATGCGACCGTCATGGATGACATATCCGTAGCTTGCCAGCAACAGCGCCATGCGGACATTCTGCTCGACGATGAGGATCGTCATGCCCAATTCCTTGCGGATGCGGTTGATCTGCTTGAAGATATCCATCACCACCAATGGCGCCAGCGCCGCCGAGGGTTCGTCCAGCATCACCATCTTCGGCGCCGCCATCAGGCCGCGCCCGATGACAAGCATCTGCACCTGCCCTCCGGACAACAGCCCCGACATCTGCTTGCGGCGCTCCTTCAGGATCGGAAAGAACGAGTAGACCTTGTCCAGATCTTCCCGCACTGCCGCCTTGTCGCTGCGGGAATAGGCACCCAGCATCAGGTTGTCCTCGACGGTCATGCCCGGATAGCTGTCCTTGCCCTGGGTGACCTGCACCAGGCCGGCGCGCACGATCTCGTGTGGGCGGGCGGCATGGATGGGCTGGCCATCGAACAGGATCTCGCCGCTCCAGACCGGGAGTATGCCGGAGATGGCCTTGAGGAGAGTCGACTTGCCGGTGCCGTTGCCGCCGAGCAACGCGACGATGCCCTGCGCATCGACCTTCATGTCGATGCCACGCAGGATCTTCAGCTTGCCGTAGCCGGTTTCGACGCCGCGGATTTCGAGCAATCTCCCCCCTCTCCTGACATTTGTCGGGCCGTCAGACCCTGCGTCCGCAGATCGCTCACGTCAATGCGCTGGATCGCGGCCGGAGTGCCATAGCATGATTGCCGTGGATCATGCATGTCGATTCTTGGACCTGATGCATCAATTGCCGCGATGTCCATCAGCTCAGACGCATTCCGCTGCCCGCCTGACGATCTCCGACACCACCTCGTCCGGCGGGCGCGTCCACCAGCGACGCTGCGAGAATATCTCGATCTCGACCGGGCCGGCGAACCCGGCCTCCTCCACCGCCCGCCGGATGGCCCGGTTGTCGATAATGCCGTCGCCAGGCATGCCCCGGTCGAGGCGCAGATCACCGGTGTCGGCAAGCCAGTCCGAGACGTGGAAGTGGCGCAGGCGGGGTGCGGCCCGACATATATTGTCCGGCAGATCGAGATCCCACCACAGCGCATAGGTGTCGAGCGCCAGGCCGGTTGCATCATCGGCATCGAGCTCGTCGAGAAAATCGCAACCCGCCGACAGTGTCGAGATCACCGAGCGGGACCCGCAGACCATGGGGTGCAGCGGCTCGAGAACGAGGCGAACGCCCGCCGATCGGGCATCGGGCACGGTGCTGGCAATTCCCTCCAGCGCCCGCTTGCGGGCCGAAACAAGATCGGTCTCCCCCGCACCCAGGCCACCGGTCAGCATCAGCAGGCTCCCGATGCCAAGCTCCACGCAGTATTCGATGCGGCGGCGAGTCACCTGGATCTGCGATGCACGCTCGGCGGCATCGCCGGTCGCCATGGTGCCGCCAACACAGAGCGCAACCGGCCTGACCTGCGTGTCCGACAGGGCTCGTCGTGCCGCCGCCACGCCAATCTCGTCAAGTTTCTCGTGCCAGATTGCGGTCATTGGCACGCCATGGCGGGCCAGGCATTCAAGGCCATCGGCGAATCCGCACTGCATCAGGGTGACCTGGTGGATGCACAATCTTTCGAGCGGAACCCCGTCCATCAGTAGGTTGCCCGCCCGCCGGTGACATCAAAGACCTGTCCGGTGGTGAAGGAACAGCGCGGGCTGGCGACCCAGGCGGTCATGTCGGCCACTTCGCCGGGCGTGCACAGCCGGTTCATGGGAATGCGGCCGCGCTTGTCGGCGATGTAGTCCGGGCTCATCTGCTGCAGCAGGTCGGTTTCCGTCATCACCGGCGCCACGCAATTGACCGTGATCTCCGAGGGCAGCAATTCCCGGGCCAGCCCCTTGACGAATCCGATCACGCCGGATTTGGCGGCGCCGTAGGCGCAGGCCCCCGGATTGCCCTCCTTCCCGGCGACCGAGGAGATGGCGATGATCCGCCCGGTGCCGCGATCGCGCATATGCGGCAGGACGGCGCGTGCCGACAGGAACACGCCGGTCAGGTCGATGTCGAGCACCGCCTGCCATTCCTCCAGCGTATAGTCCCAGGCCGGCTTGGTCGGGCCGTTGATTCCGGCATTGGCGACGAGGATGTCGACATGCCCCAGCGCCGCGAGCGACGAACTGAATCCGGCCGAGACCGAGGCAGCATTCGCCACATCGACCTGTGCCAGGTGGGCAAGGGCGGGATTGTCGGCGGCACTGGCGGGCTCGATGTCCCACCCGGACACGGCCACGCCGAGCTCGCTGAAGCGCTGGCTGATCGCCAGCCCGATGCCGCGCCTGGCCCCGGTGACGATCGCGGCCCTGCCTGCCAGCTCCTGGCTCATGGCGGGCACTCAGTCATTCGGCACCCATTTCAGGATGTGCTGCCCGACCGTGGTCAGCACGCCGTCCTGGTTGCTGATGCGGATATCTGCCGTCGACCGCCTGCGCTCGAGGTCGATGGCGGTGAATTCGTACTCGACCGTTATGGTGTCGCCCAGGAATACCGGCTTGAGAAACCGGATGCGATCGTAGCCGAGTGAAACCGGCGTCTCCTCCGCCCCGCGGGTATGGGCGATGGCCATGGTCGACACCGTCGACATGAAACCGACCAGCAGCGCCCCATGCGCCATCAGTCGGCCGTAGCAGGACCGTTCCATGTAGGCCCTGTTGACATGGTTGGGTGAGAAATCGCCGGTAATCCCGGCGAACATGTAGACATCGGTCTCCGACACGGTCTTGGAAAAGCTGGCCCCGGCGCCGATCCTGACATGAAATCCTGACATCTCGTCCCTCAATGTTCTTGGCCGCCACCGCCGATGTCGATCCGGCTCCCGCAGCTAGCCGATTCCAGCACTGCAAGCGTGACTCTCAGGGTTCCGGTGGCATCGGCGGCCGAAATGACCGGCTCTGCCCGCCCGGCAATGATCTCGGCAAAATGCTCGACCTGGCGGATGAAGGCATCGCCGAGCTCGAGCGGGAGGTCACGGGAGGATTTCGGGGTGACCCAGCTTGCCGGCTCTCCATCCGAAGTCCATAGCCGCAAATTCGGAAACTCCAGGGCGCCCCGGGTTCCGGAGAAGGTGATGCAGTTCTGACCATTGCGCGGGTAGGCCGGGTTTTCGCCGGTGGCCATTTCCCAGGCCCAGGGCGAATCGGCCTGGTCGGACATGACGAAGGCGCCGACCGCACCGTTCTCGAACTGGATTGCGAAGGCCGCGACATCCTCCTTCTCGAAGCCTTGCACCGGGTTGCCCGCCAGGCCGGTGACCGACCTGATCTCGCCGGCGACATGGCGAAGATAGTCGATTTCGTGCACAAGGTTGGTCAATACCGGGCCGGCTGGCGGGCGCTTGCGCCAATCCGGTGCGTAATAGCGATCCGGCTTGCGCACGCTCCACTGGCCGGAAACCGTGACCAGCTGGCCCAGCGAGCCACCGACCACGATCTCCCTTGCCCTGGCCACATGCGGATAGTAGCGCCGATGATGACCCACCAGAACCTCGAGGCCCCGCTCGCCAGCCGCCCGGGAAATCTCTTCCGCCTCGGTGACGGTCGCCGCAATCGGCTTCTCGATCAACAGGTGGCAGCCAGCATCAAGCGCGGTCAGCGCCGGCTCCAGGTGATGCTCGGTCGGCGTGGCGATGATGACGCCGGACGGCGTGATGTCACGCAGCATGTTGCCGGCATCCGGGTAATGTCGCACGCCGTGCCGGGCGGCAATCTCCGCGGCACCGGGACAGGGATCGGCGATGGCAGCCAGCTGGGCCGACTCCGACATCGAGATCGCGTCCAGGTGGCGCTTGCCAATGGCACCCGCCCCGATCAGTGCGATGCGCTCAGCCATCGGCGTCCATCCGCCGGCAATCGAGGAAGAACTCGCTCTTCATCACCTGCGGTGCCTCCTTCATGACCGGCAGGAATCCCATGCATTCAACCACGTCGCGGCCGACTTCGAGTCCGGGCGCAATCTCGGTCAGATGCAGCCCGTCCGGGCAAAGCTCGAAGACGCAGCGCTCCGTTACATAAAGGATGGTCTGCCCCTGCGACAATGCCTGCGCGCCGGAGAAGGTAATCTGTTCGACCCTGCCGACCATCTTGCGAACCTGTCCCGGTTGTTCGATCCGCAACCTGCCGTCGCCGGAGGCGATCCTGGCGCCCCGGGCATCGAAGGTGCCGCAGAAGACGACCTTGCGAGCGTTCTGCGCAATGTCGACGAAGCCGCCCGGACCCACGGTCAGCCCACCGAGCTTCGAGACATTGACATTGCCGGCACCGTCGATCTCGCCAAATCCCAGGAAGGCAATATCCAGCCCGCCACCCGAATAGAAATCGAACTGGGCCGGGCCATCGATCATGCAGCTGGGATTGCGGGCATAGCCGAACAGGGTGCCGGTGAGGAGCGTGCCACCATAGGTGCCGTGCTCGATGGTCTGGTAGTATCGGTCCTGTTCGCCGCGGCTGGCAACGATGCTGGCAACCTCGTCCGGAATGCCGAACCCGTAATTGATCACCGCACCGTCTCGCAACTCCTCATGGGCGCGCCGGGCAATGATCTGGCGAATGGAAAATTCGGGCGGTGGCGGTGGTGGCTCTTCGGCGCGCTGCTCGCCGGAGATGGCCGGATCGTAGACCAAATCGTAGCCCTGGCGCTGGTCGGGATCGACGATGATGGCGTCGACCAGCGCCGAGGGTATGCGCACCGAACGGGCACCGAGTGCATTGCGGGGCACCCGCTTGCGCACCTGGAAGATGACGGTGCCGCCGGAACTCCTGGCCGCCGCCGCCATGGCGTAGATGTCGACATTCGCCGGCTCCTGGTCGAGGCTGATATTGCCGTCCTCGTCGGCGATCGAACCCTTCAGCAATGCGACATCCACCGGGTAGGGCAGGTAGCGCAGGAATGTCCGGCCATCGATCTCGATCCGCTCGACCAGATCTTCCGTGGCGGCGGCGTTCATCTTGCCGCCATCGATGTCGGGGTCGACGAAAGTGCCGAGGCCAACATGGGTAATGAGTCCCGGCCGTCTGGCCGCGATCTCGCGCATCAGCTGCATGGTCACACCGGATGGCATCACATAGGCCTCGATCTGGCCGCTGCGGGCCATCTCCTGCATGCGCGGCGACCAGACCCAGTGTCCGCCGATCACCCGCCTGGTCATCCCCGGATGGGCAAACCTGTTCACCCCCCTTTCGCCCCGGTCGCCGATGCCCAGCGCGTGAACCACCGTCAGTTCGCGAGGGTGGCCTTCATCAAGGAAGCGCTTCTCGACCGCGGCGTGCAGCAGGCTTGCCTCGACCAACCCACCGCCGCCGCCGATCAGGCCCACCGTGGCACCGTCCGGAATCAGGCCGGCAACCTCGCCGATGTCAGTGAACTTGCTTTTCATGGGTCATGCCGGGCTCTTGTAGGCATCGTCGCCGGCCAGCAGGTTGCCGGCGATGACATTGCGGTGGATTTCCGAGGTGCCGTCAAAGATGCGATAGACCCTGGCGTCGCGGTAGAGGCGCTCGACCACCAGCTCCTTGCTGTAGCCGGAGCCGCCGAAGATCTGCACCGCCCGGTCGGCAACGCGGCCGAGTGTTTCGGATGCCTGCAGTTTCACCGCCGAAATCTGCGTTCTGGCCTGGCTGCCCCGGTCCAGCAGCCAGGCAGCCTGCCAGAGCGCCAGCCGGGCCGCACTGATCTCGACCGCGCTGTCGGCGAGCATCCGGCCGACCGACTGGAAACTGCCGATCGACTGCCCGAACTGGCGGCGCGACCGGGCGTGTTCGACGGCCATGTCCAGCAGCATCGCCGCCTTGCCGATGGCCCTCGCCCCGATTTGCGCCAGGCGCACGCGCCCGAGGGTGGCAAGCGCCAGCTTCAGGCCGCCGCCCTCCTCGCCCAGCAAATGTTCCGGCCCCAGCATGACGTCCTCGAATCCCAATTCGGCATGGCTGGTGCCACGCAACCCCATCATCGGCACGTCCGGCCCGACATGCACTCCCGGCATCCCGCGCTCGACAATGAAGGTCGAAATGCCCCTTGTCCCGGCACCGGGGTCGGTCACGGCGGTGACCACGAAAAAGTCGGAATAATGCGCATCCGAGATGAACTGCTTGCGACCTGTCAGCGACCAGCCATCACCGCTGGGTGTTGCCCGGCTGCGGATGGCGGCGGCATCGGAGCCGGCTTCGGCCTCGGTAAAGGCAATGGAAAACGTCCGGTCGCCGCGGATGGCAGGAGCCAGCCAGCGTTGCTGTTGCGTCTCCCCTCCGGCCAGCAGGATGTCATAGACATTGCCGAAGGCGCGGCGGGCCAGGATGTCGGTGGTGCGTCCGAATTCCTCCTCGACGAGCATCCAGTCCATGGTCGACAGGCCGCCGCCGCCCAGCTCCTCCGGCATGTTCATGGCATAAAATCCGGCCGCCCGGGACTTGGCCCGGATCGTATCGGCAATTCCGGCCTCCAGCCGTCCCGACTCCTCGACCGACTGCTCCAGCGGGCGCAGTTCGGCATCGACAAACCGTCGGACGGTGCGAACCAGCAAACGCTGCTCGTCACTGAGGCCGAAATCCATCAATGGTAGCCCTTGGCCCCGCCGCCATCACAGGCAATTCCAGTGCCATGGACATGGCGGGCTGCCGGCGAGCAGAGGAAGGTCGCCAATGCCGCCACATCCGCCGGCTGGCCAAGCCTGCGAATGCCCTCGGCCGCAATCGACTCCGCCTCGATCTGGTCACGGGTCTTGCCCTGCTGTACCGCCCGGTCGGCAAAGATGCCCTCCAGTCTCCCGGTGACTGTCAGCCCCGGATGGATCCAGTTCACGTTCACGTCATCCTGCAGCCCCTTGTCGGCCAGCGCCTTGGAAAAATTGGCAAGTGCGGCGTTGACCGCACCACCGACCATGAAATCGGCGGCCGGGGTTCGGGCAAAACCGCCAACGATGTTGATCACCACCCCCCTGGCCTCGACCAGCGCCGGCCATAGCGCCCGTGACAGCCGCACCGCACCGTGAAACTTGAGCGCAAAGCCGTCAAGCATCTCCTCGTCCGGCTGGTCGGGAAAGATGCCGCCGCGGGTGGCGCCGGCGGCGTTGACCAGGATGTCGCAGCGCCCGAACCTGTCGAGCGCGGCACCGGCGGCGGCGTTGCAGCCGTCAAGCATGCGCAAATCGGCGGCATGGGTGCCGGTCTCGCCGCGGCCAAGCCGGGAGATTTCGCCGGCGGCAGCCTCCAGCCGTCCGACATTGGATGCCGCCAGGAAGACGTTGCACCCGCCCTCGGCCAGTTTGCCGGCAATTGCCCGCCCGATTCCCCTTGAGCCACCGCTGACAAAGGCGGTCTTGCCCTCAAACATTGTCCTGCCCTTTCCGATTGCGTGTTTCGATTCCCCTGATGATCGCCGCCAGCGTCTCGAGTGTTGGCGTCGCAACGCCATGCCTGCGCCCCAACTCGATCACCGTGCCGTAGATGAACGCCACCTCGGTCGATCGGCGGTTCAGCAGATCGACGCAAAGCGAGGATTTGTTGTCGCCGGTGCCGCCGGGCGCGGTGATCATGTTCAACCCCCTGACCACCGCCTCGCGGTCAAGACTGATCCCGGCTGCTGATGCCACGGCATGGGCTTCATCCAGCGCCCGGAATGCCGTTGCCTTCAGTTCCGGGACCGACAACACCTCGACCGAGGTCATGTCGGTCGCGCCCGAGGCCGCGCTCATGGCAATATTCCCCAGGAGCTTCTTCCAGATGTCGAGGGTGACATTCTCCGATACATGGGTCTCCAACCCGGCCCCGGTCAAGGCCAGGGCGATGCGTGCCGCCCGCTCGCTGCTGCCGCCGGACATTTCGCCGATATGCGACGGCACCCGGCTGAAATCGCGGATATGCCCAGGTCCCTCCAGCACCGCGGCCATGGCCGTCAGCCCGCCCAGCACATTGCCCTTGCCCACCACCTCGCCGATGATCTCTTCGTTGCCGAGACCGTTCTGGAAGCTCACGCACAAGGCACCGCCGCCAACCAGGTGACGGATGCCCTCGGCCCCGTCGCGGGTTCCGTGGGACTTGCACTGAAAGAGGATGATGTCGGCATGGCCGATGCCCGATGCGTCGCCGCGAATCTCCATCTGCACGATTCGTTCGCCACCGAAGCCGCTGATCCTGAGGCCCCGATCCCGCATCGCCGTCACATGTACGGCATTGGTGTCAACCAGGGTCACTGGCAGACCGCCCTCCTGCAGAATCGAGCCGAACAGCGCGCCCATACCGCCGGCGCCCACGATCACGATTTCCGGTCTCCAGCCCGTCATCCCCGGTCGAACCTCACATTGATCGCCCCAAGCGCCCCGAAATCCGCCACGACCTGGCTGCCGTCAGCGATCGGCTGCGGCACACAGGCGGCGCCGGTCGAGACATAATCGCCCGCCACCAGCCGAAATCCCCGCCCGGCCAGGTGGCTGGCCAGGTCGCAAAGCGCCTGCAGCGGCGGCCCGCGCATGCTGCCCAGGAAATTGTCCGACGGGGCGCCGCCATCCACGCTGACCCGCACCTCATGGTGCAGCAGGTCCAGGCCCCGCCAGTCCTCGACCGGCGCCCCGAAGACAAAGCCGATGCCGCCGCCATTGTCGGCCACCGTCATCAGCGAGTTCCGTTCGGCGCCCAGCTTGCCGGCCTGGTAGCGGTTGCCGATGATCTCGACGGCCGGGTGCAGCACCGCGATCGCGGCCATCCGGTTCGGATCGCCGATCTCCGCCGCGGTGACATCGGCGCCCAGGCGAAAGGCAAACTCCGCCTCGACCCGTGCCTCCCGGAACCGCTTGATCGGCAGGACAACCGAACTTCCCTCCCAGGTGACCGATCCGAAGATTCGCCCGGGGATGACATCGCTGTGCCCGTCCAGCTCGCGCATCCGGGCGCTGGTCGCCCCGACCTTCCAGCCGGACAACCGGTCGCCGATCCGCTCGGCCATCCGGTCGGCGACAAGACAGGCCTCCGCCCGGTTTCCCGGGATCTCGGCATCACGCAGATCCGAAATCCGCGTACAGCCGAGCCAAGCCTCGCCCAGCCGGCAGCCGAGCCCGGCCAGCACCGCCTCGCGATCATGGGTGTCGAGCAATTGAATCCCCTTCCCGTTCCTGCCCTGCCGATCTAATGCCACCCTGTCCCGGATTGCACTCGGTGACAGCACCGATTTGCCTCCCCCTCGCACTGGCGGCAACCAAAACTTGATCGGGCGACGTCAATGAGGCATCAAAACCCGGATGAATACATCAGGCAATCAACGGAAACCGCGTGTCATCGACATCGCACTGCAGGCCGGCGTCAGCACGGCCACGGTCGACCGGGTTCTCAACGGCCGGCCCGGGGTGCGGGACAAGACCATCAGGAAGGTGCTCGATGCCGTCGAACGCCTCGGCACATCAACCGCCCGACCAAGGGTCATTCCGTCGGTGCCGGCAGGCCTGACCATCGATGTCGTCCTCGCCGGCGGTGCCGGCTTCGCCAATGATGTCCTGTCATCGGAACTGCAAGCCTATTGCGAGCGGGTCGGCTTCAGCTACCGTCGGACATTTTCGCGGCGAATGGTTCCCGAGGCGCTGTGCCGTGCTCTCGACGGCTGCCTCGAGCGCCGAACGGACGGGGTGATCGTGCAACCGCTCGACCACCCCCTGGTTCGAGATGCCATCGCCCGCCTTGCCGGCCAGGGCGTGCCCGTCATCTGCATACTCACCGATCTGCCGGCCTCCGACCGGCTGACCTATGTGGGTCTTGACAATCGGGCCGCGGGCCGGGCCGCCGGCCTGTTGACCGGTCGCCTGTGTGGTGATCCAGGCAAGCTGGCATTCTTTGCCGGCGGCGAACTCTATCGCAGCCACGAGGAGCGTGAGGCCGGGTTTCGCAGCGTCATCCGCGACAGCTTTGGCCATCTCGAAGTCCTGGCCACATTCGCCGGTGGCGATGACCCGCACCGCAACTACGCCATGACCCGCGATCTCCTGAAGGATTGTGACAACCTGCGCGGCATCTGCTGTATCGGTGGCGGCAACCGGGGAATCGAGAAAGCCCTGCTGGAAACGGACCGGTGGCGCCGGATCATCTACTGCGCCTTCAACCTGACGCCATTGACACGGAACGGACTCCTCACCGGCGTGTTCGATGTAGTCGTGCACCAGGATATGGGACACGCCGCCCGGGCTGCCGTCGATTCGCTCGTGCAACACTTCGAGGACAAGGCGCCATCTCCGGGCAGGATACCAACCGAACTGATCATGGTTGAAAACCTCCGCTGACCGGGGGAGGAGGGCGTCGTCATCCCGGCCAGGGACCGTGGCTCCGGAACGGCTTCGGTCGCACCCGCCGCGTGCCCGCACGGCCAGGCCGCTTGATCATGGCCGTCCCAGCGAGCCCGCGTATGCAAGCGGCGTGAGGAGAGCGAACAGCTCCGCCTGGGACGAGACCCCGCATCGCCTGTAGAGCTGCTTCCGGAACACCCGGACCGTCTGCCAGCTTATGCCCAGCTCGCGCCCGATCGATTTCGAGGAATGCCCGCGTAACAGCAGCATCGCAACCTGTGCCTGTCTCGGCGTGATCCTGATCCCCCGGGCTTCCTCGAGCCACGAGAGCAGACCGGCACCACTGCCGGACGACACTGCACGCCGGGCAATCGGGGAAATGGCGAAATGACGCTCCAGAAACGCGGCCACAGCCGGTGCGATCCTGCGGGCATTCTCCCGGTCGATTTTCCTGAATGTCGCCTCCGAGGTTTCGTCCCGGCCGACGCAGATGTTGATCGTCCACCCGTTGGACACATAGGCAAAGAAGGCGATCTCATCGATCAGGGTCGTCCTCTGGTAGTATTCCAGGTGGTAACTCGTCGTCCTGAACTTGTCCGGGGCAAGGTCCAGCAGCCTGTATGCACCGACCGGGATCTTGCCGAGATGCGCGGTATAGAAGGGATCGAGCAGGTAGAGCGAGGGAACGTAGCGGCTGTCCAATTCGGCGTGCACGTATCTCGACTGACTGCTTCGATAGAGCACGGTTGGCGGCTGCTCGCCGAAATAGGCAATTTCCAGGTAGTTGTCGAAACTGATCTCCAATCGCAGCAGGCGTTCCATCGCCGCATGGAATCCGGAAGAGCCAATCGCCCGGATTGTATTTGCCAGCTCCGCGTAGTTTCCCGTCACCTGGCCTGTACCTCCCGTTCATCGTTCACACGAAATCGGCGACGCCGTGAACACCGGCGGGGAATGGATCGACTCAATGGCCGGATGAGCCGCTCAATTGCCCCGATTGCCGCGAACAGGATCGGCACGGCTCCAGGTCCGTTTCGTGACAGGCGGTGATCGCACCAGACCTACCCCATCAGGGTTATATACCCCATAGTGCGGGTATTGATATAAAAAACTCCAGATTCAGCGGTATTAATTGCGCTTCGGGAGGCGATGTCGAACCAACCTGCACACAGACGCGCTGCCATCGGTATCGACAGGGTCCGCAAGGTCTACGGGCACCCCGCAAGCGGGTTCGTCGCCTTGAAAGAGGTGGATCTGACAATCTACGACAATGAATTCTTCACGCTGCTCGGACCCTCGGGTTGCGGCAAGACGACTCTCCTGAGGATGATTGCCGGGTTCGAAGACGTAACCGAAGGCACGATCAGCCTGTTCGGCGACGAAATTGTCGGTTTGCCGCCGAATAAGCGTCCGGTCAACACGGTGTTTCAGCACTACGCGCTGTTTCCGCACATGACCGTGCTGGATAACGTCGTTTTCGGCCTGAAGATGAAAAAGGTTGCGGCGGTCGAGGCGCAGGCACGTGCACGGGAAATGATCGACCTCGTGCAACTCGGTGAATTCAGTGACCGCAAGCCTCGCGAATTGTCGGGAGGCCAGCAGCAGCGGGTGGCCGTGGCACGTGCACTGGCGCCCAATCCCAGGGTCCTGCTCCTGGACGAGCCGTTGTCGGCGCTTGATCTCAAGCTCCGGCAGGCAATGCGGGTCGAATTGAAACGCATCCAGAGGGATGCCGGGATCACCTTTGTATTCGTCACGCATGATCAGGAAGAGGCCCTGGCCATGTCTGACCGAATCGCGGTGATTTCCGATGGTGAAATCCAGCAGGTCGCCTCGCCCCGGGAACTCTACGAGGTGCCGCGAAATCGTTTCGTTGCCAGGTTCATCGGCGATGTCAACGTCATGGATGTCAAGGTCGACGGCATGCTGGAATCGGGGTTGGTTCGGGTGCGGACAAGATCCGGCGACCTGATCGATGCTGTTCCGGTCGACGGCGTAGGCCGGTTCGACTCGAGGCATATCGCCATTCGGCCAGAACGGCTGAACGTGACACGGGAAAACGGCCATGACTGCTTTACCGGCCGGGTCCGCGAACTGATCTACCTGGGCACGGACTCGCTGCTCATCGTCGAGGTCGAGGGCGTAGGCGAACTGACCGCCAGGGTACAAAATGCCCATCGGACCCAGGTGGACATCTCGCCGGGCGAAGTCGTTTGCCTGAGACCCGATGCCGGGACAGTGCGGCTCCTGGCGGATTAGGGGCTGCACAGGATGGCAAGCGGAATAGATTTCCAGGCTACCGGCCCTGCCGGGGTCGGCGACAGGATTTCCGGCAGACAGGCATTGCAGCTTTTTCCGGTGATCGCGGTCATCGGTTTCTTCCTGGTCGGCCCGCTGGCCTTTATCGTTGTCTACTCCTTTCTCACCCCGGGGACATATGGTGGGGTCGAGTGGCGATTTTCGATCGAATCCTATCTCCAGTTTCTGTTCGAGCGCGACCTGATCACCAACGAGCTGGCATTCGAGGACGCCTATTTGCTGGTATTCCTGCGTTCGCTGGGATTGGCCGCGGTCGCCACGGCGTCCTGCCTGCTGATCGGATTGCCAACCGCATATGTCATTGCCACGCGCCCGGAGCGCACCCGCAACATGTGGGTACTGCTGATCACTGTGCCTTACTGGGTAAATCTGCTGATCCGCACCGTGTCGATGCTCTTCATCCTGCGCGACGAAGGTCCGATCAATTCCGCCTTGATCGGTGCCGGGATCATCAGTGAGCCCATTCATATTGCCTATACCAATTATGCGATCGGCATCGGTCTCATCTACAGCTACCTGCCGTTCATGGTGCTTCCGATCTACGCGGCGCTGGAGCGATTCGATTTCCGGTTGATGGAGGCAGCCTACGATCTCTATGCCAGCCGCTGGACCATCCTGCGCAAGGTCATTCTTCCGGTTGTAAGACCCGGTCTGATCGCCGGGTCGCTCCTGGTTTTCATCCCCTGCCTCGGCGCCTTCATTGCGCCCGATATCCTGGGCGGAGGCAAGAAGCTGATGATCGGCAACCTCATTGCCATGCAGTTCCAGGCCTCGCGAAACTGGCCGTTCGGCTCGGCAACCGCGGTGATCCTGCTCACGCTCGTGCTGCTTGTACTGATGATCGCCGTCCGCCGGCCGAAGCGGGAGCGGGGAACCTCGTGATGGCTGGCCAGGCATCCAGACTGAAGAGATTCCCCGGCTTCCTGGCCGTGACCATCGGATGCCTCATTCTCTTGTACGCGCCGATGATCGTGATCGCGGTCTACTCCTTCAATGCCACCCGCTCGATTACCAAATGGGGCGGTTTTTCGCTCGACTGGTATGTCAAGGTCTTTGCCAATCCCGAGATCCAGAAGGCTACCGTCAATTCATTGATCGTTGCCGTATCGGCTTCGGCGATGGCAACCGTACTTGCCTTGCTGGCGGCAATCGCCATGACCCGCGGCCGCGCCTTTCGCGGCCAGGGGGCAGCCTACGCGCTGGTCAACCTCCCCCTCCTGGTTCCCGAGATCATCTCGGCCGTGGGCAGCCTCATCTTCTTCCTGGCAATCGGCATCAGCCTGGGCCTCATGACCGTGATGATCGCGCATACGGTCTTCTGCATACCGTTTGCCTACCTGCCCATCAGTGCCCGGCTGCAGGGGATCGAGGACTTCTACGAACAGGCTGCCCGCGATCTCTATGCCAACGCCTGGCAGAGCTTCAGGCATGTCCTCGTTCCGATGATGCTGCCAGGCATCGTGTCGGGATACATGCTGGCCTTCATCATTTCGCTCGACGACTTCATCATAACCAACATGGTTGCGGGTCCCGGTGCCACCACGCTTCCACTGGCAATCTACGGCATGGTCCGGGTCGGCTTCACCCCGGAAATCAATGCGATCTCCACCCTCATGCTGTTGGCGTCACTGGTTTTCGTGACGCTGTCCTACCTCGTTGGCCGAACGAGGAAAAACTGAAACCAAGAAGGAGAAGAATGATGACCTTAAAGACATTGCTGACAACCGCCGTAGCGGCGGCAGGCCTGGCTTCACTGGCCGGCGCGGCCGGCGCCGAGGGCCAGCTTCGCATCTACAACTGGTTCGACTACATGCCGCAGACGCTCCTGGACAGGTTTGCCGAGGAACACGATGTCGAGGTGTCGATGGACACCTACGACTCGAACGAGACCCTCCTGGCCAAGCTTAAATCCGGGGTCACCGGCTTTGACGTGGCTGTGCCGGGAGACTACATGGTTGCGATCATGATCCAGGAGGGACTCCTGGAGCGCGTCGAACCCAACCAGATGTCCAATTTCGGCAATGTCGATCCGGCCTGGGTCGACGTCTATTTCGACAGGGGGCGACAATACTCGATCCCGTACCAATGGGGCACGACGTCCTTCATGGTCAACACCGAAGACTATTCCGGCGACATCGACACGCTGGAACTCATCTTCGATCCACCAGCAGAACTCAGCGGCCGAATCAACATGTTCCGGGACATCAATGACGTGCTGAACATGGGGCTGCGGTACCTTGGCTACGACCGGTGCAACGCCAACCCGGAGGAACTCAAGGCCCTGAGCGAACTGATGAACGAAGCCAAGACGCATTGGCTCAGCTTCAATTCGGACGGAGCCAAGGAGGCGCTGGTATCGGGCGATGCTTCGGCCGGCATGATCTGGAACGGCATGGGAATGCGCGCCCGCGCCGAACGTGACACGCTCAAATATGCCTATCCGCGCGAGGGCTTCACCGGCTGGATGGACAATCTGGTCGTGTTGAAGGGCGCGCCAAATCTCGAGAACGCCAAGCTTTTCATGGATTTCATGATGCGGGCCGAGAGTGCGGCCGAACTGTCCAATTTCGCCCGCTACGCTTCGGGAATCATGGGCACCGAGCCCTATCTCGACCAGGAACTGATGGATGCGTACGAGATCAACATCCCGGAAGGCACGCCTGATCCGGAATTCGTACCTCCCTGCGACCCTCAGATCGTGCGAATTTACGACCGGATCTGGACCGATCTTCTGAAATAATCTTCCACATTCAGGGTCCCGGCAATGCCCGGGGCCCTTTCTTCATCTGGCGAGGCAGGCTATCGGGAGGCGATCCTCGATAATGCGTGTGGTCGAATTCGTGGGCAGCCCTGACTTGCACCTTTTGAACTTACCCGCGTCCGAACTTGCAGCCGGGTTCAGGAACAGGCAATTCTCGGTCGAGGAGGCGGTTCGTGCCGCGCTGGCACGGATCGATCATGTCCAGGGCCGGTTCAACGCCTTTACCGAGATCTATGCCGAGCAGGGCCTGGATGACGCGCGCCGCGCCGACATGGCTCTCGAAAACGGCGGGGCGATTGGCCCACTGCATGGTGTCCCGGTATCGATCAAGGACTTCACGCCGACGAAGGGGCAACTGACAACCCGAGGGTCGAAAATCTTGTCGGGCCATCGCGGCACCCGTGATGCAATCATCGTTCAACGGCTCAAGGCGGCTGGTGCCATCGTGTTGGCCAAGACCACGACGCCCGAATTTGCCTATTCCAGTTATACCCAGAGTCCACTCTGGGGGGTCACGCGCAACCCGTGGAATCCGGCGCTTACGCCGGGCGGGTCATCCGGAGGGGCCGCGGTATCGGTCGTAACCGGCGCGGTCCCACTGGCCGAAGGAACCGATATGGGTGGATCGGTGCGTATCCCGGCGGCCTTGTCAGGTTGCGTCGGAATGAAGCCGAGCAAGGGCCGCATCCCGATGGAAATCACCGAAACGGTGTTTGACCATATCTCGCATTTCGGCCCCCTGGCCCGCACGGTCGAGGATGCAGCGTTGTTCCTGAGGGTCACCGAAGGCGCCGACGAACGGGATATCCAGAGCCAACGCTACCCGGTGCCTGTCCCCAATCCGTTGCGCACGGATGCAGGAGGTTTGCGTATCGCAGCCAGTCCCGATTTGGGATTCTACGAAGTCGACCCGGCCGTTCTTCGCAACCTCGAAAGAAGCGTCGTTGCACTCCGGGACGCCGGTGCCACCGTCGACTGGATCGATCTCGATTGGCCTGCGAGCCACGCCACCGACTGGTTCGACTACTGGTGCGTATATCTCGCCGCGCAATACGGGCACTTGCTGGACGATGACCGCGACCGGATGGATCCCGAACTGGCCTCGATTCTCGAGAGCGGAAAGCGGCTTGATGCCGTGACAATCGAACGAGGCGCGATCGCCCGAACCCGACAATGGCGCGACATGGCGCACATGTTCGGCACCTATGATGCGCTGGTCTGCCCGACCACGGCAAAGCCGGCACCACTGATCACGGCAAGATCTCCCGATTTTGAAATTCCCGATGAAAATGGCCGATTGCATGGCCTGGACATGACCGCGGTGTTCAACAATGTCGCCGTCTGTCCTGCGATAGCCGTGCCAAACTGGTCGCCGGATGATGAATTGCCGACTTCGGTGCAAGTCGTCGGTCGGCGGTTCGACGACCCGACGGTGTTGCGTATTGCCGCCTGCCTCGAATACCAGGCGCCGTGGCCCCAATGGCAGCCATCGACCTGAACTGCTCAACTCACCGGGGATTGAGCCGGCATTGTTCAGCATTTCTCTACACCGGCCGTTCCTGTTCAATCAGCTTGGCGAGTGCCAGTTTCTGCCGGCCCTGGCGATCGAAGTTTGCCGGCGCAAGCCACTGGCTGAATGCCCGCTCAACGGCCGGCCATTCCGAGTCGATGATCGAAAACCATGCCGTGTCGCGATTGCGCCCCTTGTAGATCGTGGCATGGCGAAACACGCCCTCGAAGCGAAAGCCGAGTCGAAGTGCCGCCCGCCGCGACCGCGCGTTCAATGCATCGCATTTCCATTCATATCGCCGGTAGCCGAGTTCAGAGAATACCCGGCACATCATCAGGTACATCGCCTCGGTGGCTGCCGGCTGGCGCTGGAGGGCGGGCGAGTAGTTGATGTGACCAACCTCGATGACGCCCGTGGACGGCTTGATATTGAGATAGCTGGCAACCCCCACCGCCTTGCCGCTCCCAGCCTCGATGATGACGTGGAATTTCGGGTCATTCGCGCGGCAAATCTGCTCAAGCCACGCTCCCAGCGACTCGCGGTCGTGGAAAGGACCATAGGGCAGGTAGGTCCAGATCCGGTCCTCGCGGTCGGCATGAAATGCCTCGAAGAGGTCATGGTCATGCCGGTCCGGATCGAGCGGCTCGACCCGGCAGTAGCGGCCGGTCATGGGCTCGTCACCCGGAATTGGCCGCACCGTCCAGCCATCAAGCGGCGCCCCGATGGGCAGGCCGAGTTCATTCCGGCACTCGGTCATGGATCACCCCAATCGCAATTCGGCCGCGCCGACGATCCCGTCAAGGCCAGCCCTTTGCCGGCAGGGCCACACATGCTCGGCCTTCGCCGATGTCGGGAGGTGGTGGGCGACCCTGGAATCGAACCAGGCGTGGGTCTCCCCGGCGGAGTTACAGTCCGCTGCCGCACCTTGCAGCACGTCGCCCCCAATCTCGCCCGGTCGTCCGGGGTGTTGCGGGAGATGCCAGATACGTCAAACGAGGATGAATGACAATCCGCCTGCTGGCCTGGAATGCGCAACAGTTCGCAACCCCAATCGCCGAGATTACGCCAACACCCGCCCCACCATCATGCCGTCGATCTGGCCAGCTCTCGCCCCGCCATCATGCCACCAGCCGGGCCGGACCTGCCTGCCGGCACGATGGGCTTGCCCCGCAGCTCCGGGAGAGTCATTCTGGGTGGCGGGCAGGTCCTGTCGTCACCCGGTTAACCGGGAGGCAGAACCTTGCCTGCCAGATGATGGCAACTGGACACGGATTCGAACAGGCATGGACATCAACGCTCCCCGATCGCCGGATGTTGGCTGGCCAGGGCCGACCTGGCTGCCTGGTCGGCACCGGGACTCGGTCGCAAAGGCACTGGCCGGCCGATGAGGAATTACGGGAGAGGCCGGCAAAGGCAGGACCAGCAGGACAGAACCTACTGGATATTCGGCCTCCACGCCGTTGAGGCGGCCCTGTGCAATCCATCGCGGGAGAAGCACCGGCTGGTGCTGACCCGCAACGCGGCGGCCAGGCTGGCCGAGGCGCTGGACCGATCCGGGTTCGAATACGAACAGGTCGATTCGCGCCGGTTTCCGGCGCCGCTGGAGCCCCATTCGGTCCACCAGGGAGCGGCAATTGAGGTTTCGCCACTCCCGCAGGATACCATCGAGGGGCTTGCGATCAGGGCCAAGCCGGGATTTCCGCTGCTGTTGCTGGACCGGGTCACCGACCCGCACAATGTCGGAGCCATCATCAGGACGGCTGGCGCTTTCGGCCTCGGTGGCGTGATTGCGCCGGCACGACATTCACCGCCTGAAACCGGCGCCCTGGCCAAGTCGGCATCCGGAATGCTGGAACGCGTGCCCCTGCTGCGGGTTCGAAACCTTGGATCGGCGATGGAGACGCTGAGGAATTGCGGGGTGGTGCTGGTCGGGCTGGACATGGGGGCAGATCAGTCGCTGGACCAGGCTGCGGAGGCCGTGTCCGATCGGCCAGCAGGCCTGGTCGTGGGCGCCGAAGGGTCTGGCCTGCGGGCCGGCACCAGGGACAGGTGTGACATGCTGGCGGCAATCGGGCTGGCGAGTGGGTCGGGCTCGATAAACGTTTCAAATGCGGCAGCCATCTCGATATACGCATTCGGGCGCAGGTCAGGCTGACAAGAACCCGGCGATCGGTGATGTTTCCTGGCCCCGGCGGCACTTGTCGGAGCCCTCCGAACCGGATGCCGGGCCTGGGTGTTGGACGCAGCATTGCCGACTGACCGGGTTCCGGGCGCATCCGATCGGCATGAGACCTGCCGGGAATGCACATGCGGGCCGGCGGCGATGCAACGCCCGGGAAAGGGATGCGACGGCGATGACACCGGAGCCCACTGACAAGTTCCTGAAACAGACCCTGCGAAGCGTCAGGAGTTTTGCCTGCGTCGGAATCTCCGGCAACCCGATCAGGCCGAGCTATTTCGTGGGCCGATTCCTGTGGCGGCGGGGCTACGATGTCATTCCGGTCAATCCGGCCTATGCCGGCCAACAGCTGTTTGGCTCGAACGTCTTTGCCGGGTTGGAGCAGATACCGGCTGATCGGCATGTCGACGTGGTTGACGTCTTCCGGCGACCCGAGGCGGCGTTGCCGATCGTGGCGCAGGCAATCGAACTCTTTCCCTCTCTCAGGGTGATCTGGATGCAGATCGGGGTCATCAACGAGGATGCCGCCCGCCTGGCCGGCAATTCCGGCATCGACGTGGTCCAGAATCGATGCCCGAAACTCGAACATCAGCGGCTGTTCGGTGAGTTGCGCCGGGCGGGAATCAACACCGGGATCATCTCGTCGAGACTCGATTGACCGCGGCCGGAAGTCCCGGAACCGGGATGCGGTCGGCGGATATCCTTCGGTGCCAGCGCATTTCGCTTCCCGATCAATTTCGCCGCTCCGGCGATTCCCGGAAGGATTTTCCGAGATTGAATTGTCCGGCGGCCGTGAATTGCGTTGGCGATTTTGCCCGGCTATACGCTTGGGGCCACGATTTCATTTCAGCCTTGCGACTCAGGAGTACACCATGACCGACGGCGGCCCCTCCTACGGCTTCGATACCCTTCAGATTCATGCCGGTTCCCGACCGGACCCGACGACCGGAGCCCGGCAAACGCCCATCTATCAGACCACGGCCTACGTGTTCAGGGACTCGGAACATGCTGCTGCGCTTTTCAACCTGCAGGAGGTCGGATTCATCTATTCACGCCTGACCAATCCGACGGTTGCGGTTCTCCAGGAACGGATTGCGACCCTGGAAGGCGGCGCTGGTGCCGTATGCTGCGCCTCCGGCCACGGCGCGCAAATCATGTCGCTATTCCCGCTGATGGAACCCGGCTGCAACATCGTGACCTCCGACCGGCTGTATGGAGGTACCGTCACCCAGTTCAGCCGCACCATCCACCGCTTCGGCTGGACCGCAAGATTCGTCGATACCGAGGATCTCGACGCAGTCGAGGCTGCCATTGACGAGAACACGCGCGCCCTGTTCTGCGAATCCATTGCCAATCCGGGCGGTTACATAACCGATCTGGATGCGCTGGCAGCCATTGCCGATCGCAACCAGATTCCGCTCATCGTCGACAATACGTCGGCCTCGCCGTATCTGTGCCGGCCCATCGATCACGGTGCCACGCTGGTCGTGCATTCGCTGACCAAATACCTGACCGGCAACGGCACGGTCACCGGCGGCGCCGTTGTCGATTCAGGCAAGTTCGACTGGTCGGCGACCGACAAGTTTCCGTCGCTGTCCCAGCCGGAGCCAGCCTATCACGGTCTGAAGTTTCATGAGACCTTCGGGCCGCTGGCGTTCACCTTTCACGGAATCGCCATTGGACTGCGCGACCTCGGCATGACCATGAACCCGCAGGGCGCCCATTACACCCTGCTCGGAATCGAAACGCTTTCGCTCAGGATGCAGAAGCATGTCGACAATGCCGGCAAGGTCGCCAACTGGCTGGAGAACCATCCCAGCGTCAGCAAGGTTACCTATCCCGGTCTGCCGTCATCGCCCTACCATTCCCGGATCGAAAAGATCTGTCCGAATGGCGCCGGAGCGCTTTTCACCTTTACCCACCGGAATGGTTACGAAGCATGTAGAAAATTTGTGGACAATCTGGAAATTTTCAGTCATGTTGCAAATCTGGGGGATGCGCGGTCTCTGGTGATTCATTCCGCGTCAACGACACACCGGCAACTCACTCCCGAACAACAAGAGGCTGCCGGAGCAGATCCAGATGTGGTCAGGCTGTCAATCGGCATCGAAGATCCTGATGACCTGATCGCAGACCTTGAGCAGGCATTGGCAAAATCCGTGTCCTGACCGTCGGGGTGGCTACCTTGGTAGATGACACCAGTTCTGGAGTGAATATTTGGGGGAATGCGAGTTCGCGAATCGACAGCAGGGTGTGTCGGCTTGTTGCGATGAATATCGAAACCCGGACTTGATCGGGGGTTCGCGACTGGCAGGAAACAGTTGGATTCACGCATTGGAAGCAATGGGGATCCAGCGCGAATGACCACAGGCTGATTGCAACCGAATGCAACCGAATTTTGCCATAGAATTTTCCGAAACAGAGGCCCAGGTGGCGCACCGTTTCGGGAGTGGCCGTTGGCACGTCATCGGACAACTGGAAATCGACAGCGACCCGGATTCGATCGAAACCCGAATTCTCAGGCACCGGATGGGAAGGCTGGGCAAGTTTTCGGTTGTATCCCGACTGGTGCTTCCGGACTCGATCGTATGGTACACATCTTGCGAGGTCAGCGGACCGGATCCACAAGATCATGCGCGCCAGGTTCGGGATTTCCTGCACAGTAAAGTACCGATCGAGGTTCGTGCATTGAGCATAGACTGGTATATTGACGGCGATTTTGCGCGAATCGCCTATGTCGAGAACCACAACCTGAAAGTTGCCGAGGAATTTGCCGTGCAGAGGAGATTCAACCCGGTCGAATTCGTGGCCTTGCCGGCAGACCCTGCCGTCTTCGGCCGGATTGCCGGGTTTGGATTGACCGAATTTGCCATTCGGCGCGGGATGTATGCCGACGACCGGCGGACGGAACCCCTGCCCGCCTCTCCAGCCAGGACCGGAAACCGCCCGGGACATTTGTCCGGGGATGCGACCAGCACCAGACGGAAGGCCGGACGGCCGGCCCGAATTCTGACCGCGGCCATTCTCGGCTCGGCATTGGCCCTGCTGTCTCCTGCCGACAATGCGACTGCCAACGAGCAGAGCGGACAGGCGGCCGGTCCGTCCCACGCACCGGCCGGTAGCGAGATGATACGGCTTGCCGGATTGCTGGATGGCGGCGCGGCGAGACCGCTTCGCCGCCCCGGCAGCACCGTCGGGATACCGGATGCGGGCAGCTCCGAAACAGCGTCGACTTTTGACAATTTCGGATCACCGAAACTTGGTGGGTCCTTCACCTCCGGGACGTATTCGTATGGCCACATGATCCAGTGGCAGCGCAACCGGGTCACTGCCGGCAGAACTCTCGACGATCGGGGCTTTGACCCGCGCGCCGTCAGCTACCCGGTATTGGACAAGTTCAAGGTCGGGCACGGAGACAAGTCGCAGGCAGAATTGCTGGCTCATGTTCGCAACACGGTCGGACTGACCCAGGAGCTGGTTCTTGCCGAGACCGAAATTGCGCCTGAAGAGGTTGCCGTGGACGCCACCACCGAACAGCAGGTCCTGGCGACAACGCTTCCGTCCGGGGGATTGACCGAGAGTTCGGTCGACGCTGCATTGGCCCGCTTGCTGGACAGCCACGACCGGCCCGAAACCGTGCATGGTGCCTCTCCGGAGCCGCAGGACCTGCCCGCCGCACCGTCGAGAATGTTCGTCGCGGGGCTGGATACCCAATTGGGCAGGTCGGATGGTCGCACCGGGCAATTCGGGGCCAGCCCGCCGGAAAACCGGACGGCCGTCGGCCTGTCCGGAATCAAACGTCCGCTCCGCAGGCCGGCAGGCGCGGTCGAAACCGCGCATGTGGTCACGACAGGCTTCGAGATTGCCTTCGATCGGCCGGTTCGGAGAGAAAGACCCGTTCCGGTCACGCCGATTGAACGACCGGCTGACAATACCAGGGTCGCCACTGTTTCCATCCAGCCGGAGGAATCCGCCGCCAGCGTCTTGACCTCCAGCAATGTCGTGGTGTCGCTGGCCAACGAGACCCTGGAGATCGTCGAATCGGATGTCAGGCTGATCGGCATTTTCGGCCAGGACAGGGGTAGCTTGCGCGCCCTGGTCAGGCTGCCCAACGGCGACTTCGAGAGCATCTACCGCGGCATGGATTTCGAAGATGGCCGTGTCGTTGAAATCAGGCGCGACTCGGTGGTCTACGAGCGCGACAGCAAGCGCTACCTGCTCACCTTCGCCGACTGACTCACCCCCCCCCCCATCCAGGTAGCACGCCCCGATGACAATATCGGGCGGCGGATTTGGTCGCTGGAGCAGCGTTGGCTGCGGTTGTTCCGGGCGAAGCCCGGCCTGGCTTCGCCCGACCGTTCCGCGTTGCACATCCCGGTCGCCCGCCTGCCATCCCGCCTATTGGCGGCCAGCCATCTATGCCGGCGTGACGTGTCCTGGGCTGGCTGCCATTCTTGACGCACGGGCGGTGATATGCCACGCGGGGTGGTCGGTTCGGAATTGGCGGAGAGCACCGGCGCGGCATCCCGGCTGCATTCGGCAGGGCAAATTCATGGCCGGCGGTGACACCGGCCGGATTGCACGGGCGTCATCGCCCGGTGAAGACAGCGGCAAACCGGAGGTCAGGGCAACACCATGAGCTACCAGACAGTTTACCAGGACTGGAAGGCGGATCCGGACGGGTTCTGGATGCGTGCAAGCGAGGACATTGACTGGGAAAGACCGCCGAGCAAGGCGCTGTTTGACGACAACCCGCCATTCTACGAGTGGTTTCGGGATGCCAGGGGCAACACCTGCTGGAATGCCATTGATCGCCATGTGGAGAGCGGCAAGGGCGACATGACGGCGCTGATTCACGACAGTCCGGTTACCGATACTGTCAAGAGCTTCAGCTACCGGACGCTGCAGGACCGGATCTCGAGGCTGGCTGGCGGCCTTGCGGCCAGGGGGGTGGTGCCAGGAGACCGGGTCATCATCTACATGCCGATGATTCCGGAGGCGATCGAGGCCATGCTGGCCTGCGCCCGGATTGGCGCCATCCATTCGGTGGTCTTTGGCGGATTCGCCGCCAGGGAACTGGCGGTACGGATCAGCCACTGCCAGCCAAAATGCGTGCTGGCGGCCTCATGTGGCATCGAGCCGGGGCGGATTGTCGAATACAAGCCGCTGCTGGACGAGGCCATCAGGCTGGCCTCGCATGCTCCCGATTTCTGCGTTGTCTGCCAACGCCCGCAGCAGCCGGCGGCATTGCAACATGCACGCGACGTGGATTGGGAGGAATTCGTGAATTCGGGACCCGATACCGAATGTGTGCCGGTCGATGGCGGCCATCCGGCCTACATTCTCTACACCTCCGGAACCACCGGCCAGCCCAAGGGCGTGCTGCGCCCGACTGCCGGCCACATGGTCGCCCTGCACTGGTCGATGAAGAACATCTACGGGGTCGACCCCGGCGAGGTGTTCTGGGCCGCCTCCGATGTCGGCTGGGTCGTTGGCCACTCCTATATCTGCTACGCACCGCTCCTGGCGGGGAATCCCACGGTCATGTACGAGGGCAAGCCGATCGGCACCCCGGATGCCGGCGCCTTCTGGCGGGTGATTTCCGAACACAGGGTGGCAGCCCTGTTTACCGCGCCGACCGCGTTTCGGGCGATCAAGCGTGCCGACCCGGATGGCAAACTGCCCGGACAATACGATCTCTCCTGTCTCCGGACGCTGTTCCTTGCCGGCGAGAGATCCGATACCGACACCCTGTCATGGGCCGAGCGGATGCTTGGCGTGCCGGTCATCGATCACTGGTGGCAGACCGAAACCGGCTGGTCGATCGCCGCCAATCCGGTTGGAATCGAATTGCTGCCGGTCAAGCCCGGCTCGCCAACGGTAGCCATGCCGGGATACGACCTTCGGGTGGTCGATGATGGCGGCAAGGAGGTGGAACGAGGGCGGCTTGGAACAATCGTGGCCAAGCTCCCACTCCCGCCCGGGACACTCCCTTCGCTCTGGCAGGCCGATGACCGCTATCGCGAGACCTATCTGAGCGAGTTCCCCGGCTTCTATTCGACTGGCGATGCCGGGTACATGGACGAGGACGATTATGTCTACATCATGGCCCGGACCGACGATGTCATCAATGTCGCCGGTCATCGGCTGTCGACGGGAGCGCTGGAAGAGGCACTGTCGGGTCATCCCGACGTGGCCGAATGTGCAGTGATCGGGGTGGCTGACCAGTTGAAGGGGCAATTGCCGGTCGGGTTCCTGTGTCTGAATGCCGGCACCGCACGGCCCAACCAGGACATCATCGACGAATGCGTACAACTTGTCCGGGATGAGATCGGTCCGGTTGCCGCCTTCAGGCAGGCGGTCATTGTCGATCGCCTGCCCAAGACTCGTTCGGGCAAGATCCTGCGTGGCACCATGGTCAAGATCGCCGACGGCGAGGAGCATGCTGTGCCACCGACCATCGACGATCCCGCCAGCCTCGACGAGATTTCCGACGCCTTGACCGGTATCGGCTACCCTCGATCGGACTGAACATGCGAGGCTCAGGCAGGATTTGGCTGTCCACGATCGGCCAGGGCATGTGCAGGTCCGGCAGGATTTGGCTGTCCACGGTCGGTCAGGGCATGCACCGGCGAGGCGGGGTTCGGCTGCTGCTGCCCATGGCCATCGGGTGCCGATTGTTCGGCAGGCTCGCCGGGTTTGCAATGCCGGCGCAAACATGTGAAGCAACCAGGGGGCGTCCACGGATGTGACCCGGCCAAGGAACAGACCCATGCACAAGAACCTCACCGTCGTTGACCACCCGCTGATCCATCACAAGATGACCCTGATGCGCCAAGACAGCACCTCGACCGCGGTTTTTCGACAGTTGCTGAAGGAGCTCAGCATGTTGCTGGCCTACGAGGTCACCAGGGATCTGGAGACCTGCACGGTCCGCATCAGGACGCCGCTGATGGAGATGTCCGCCCCGGCCCTTGCCGGGAAGAAACTGGCACTGATCTCGATCCTTCGGGCGGGCAATGGCCTGCTTGACGGCGTGCTCGAGCTGGTTCCGTCCGCCCGGGTCGGGTTCATCGGCCTTTACCGGGATGAGGAAACGCTGACGCCGGTCGAGTATTATTTCAAGGTTCCGACCGAATTGCAGGACCGGCTGGTCATCGTCGTTGATCCGATGCTGGCGACCGGGAATTCGCTGGTGGCGGCCGTATCCAGGCTGAAACAGGCCGGGGCAAGGAACATCCGCGTGCTCTGCCTGCTTGCCGCTCCCGAAGGCGTGAGCCGCATGGAGGAGGCGCATCCGGATGTGCCGGTGTTGGCGGCAGCCCTCGATGACCGGCTGAATGACATCGGCTATATCCTTCCGGGCCTGGGCGATGCCGGCGATCGGATGTTCGGGACCAAGTAGAGGTCTTCCGGCCCCGGCATCACGGCGCTTCCGAACAACGCCGCCCGCCTCCGACCTCCTCTCCATTCACCCAGACCGAATGGATTGCACGTGCATCACCCATGATGATCGTCGGGAACACCTCTTCCCAGATATCTTCGGCCCGGGCAGCGCGCTGGGCAATCTCCGGCGTCGAATGCAGATCGAGAACGGCAATATCCGCCTCGTTGCCGGCGGCCAGGTTGCCGATCACATGGTCCATGCCCAGCACCTCGGCATTGCCCCGTGTTGCCAGCCACAGCAGCTGGCCGGGGTGGAGGGCAAATCCCTGTAGCTGGCCGATTTCGTAGGCGGCGGCCATGGTTCGCAGCATCGAGAAGGACGACCCGCCCCCGGTATCGGTCGCCAACCCGACCCGCTGGCCTTCCGCCATGCGCCTGCCGATATCGAACAGGCCCGAACCGATGAAGGTGTTTGATGTCGGGCAATGGATGAGCGAGGCCCCGGCCTCCTTCAGGCGGCCGAGTTCCCGGTCGGTCAAATGGATGGCATGGCCGAACAATGCCCGTTCACCGAGAAGGCCGCAAGACTCGTAGACGTCAAGATAGTCACGCGCCTCGGGAAACAACCGGCGGATTTCGGCAACCTCCTCGGTCTGTTCCGACAAATGCGTCTGCATGAGGCAGTCGGGGTTTTCCTGCCACAATGCGCCGAGCACCTCCAGCTGCTGCCGGCTCGAAGTGAGGGCAAATCTTGGTGAGATGGCGTAGGTCAGCCTGTCCCTGCCATGCCAGGCATCGATCAACGCCCGCGATTCGTCATGGCTGCGGGTGGCATTGTCGCAAAGTTCGGCCGGTGCGCCCCGGTCCATGCAGGTCTTGCCAGCTGCCAGCCGCATCCGGCGCTTGCCGGCTTCGGCAAAGATGGCGTCGACGCTTTCCGTGTGGGTGGTGCAGTAGGAACAAACGGTTGTGGTGCCGTTGCTGACGACGAGGTCGAGATACCGGGCCGCCACTTGCCGGGCATAGGAGGGGTCACCGAATTTCATCTCTTCCGGAAAGGTGTACCTGCCCAGCCAGTCCAGCAGCCGCTTGCCCCAACTGGCAATGATCGCAGTCTGCGGATAGTGAACATGGGCATCGATGAAGCCGGGAATCAGCAAATGCTGCCGGTATTCGTGCCGGACGGCATCAGGCGAGCCATGCTGCAGCGACTCTGCATCGCCGCATTCCAGGATCAGGCCATCCTCGATCAGGACCCCGCCATCCTCCCGGTATTCGATGGCGTCATCGACTTCCATGTCGAAGGGGCTGCCCTTGAACCGGATCGTCCGGCCAGCCAGCAGAGTTCGTCTACCCATGTCAGCGCTCCGATACCCGTATGCAACCCATGTACCCGGACCGGTGGTTGTCGGTCGAGTCGATGTTGCATTGCTGCAAGATTCGCTACAATCGCGGCAATTCCTACGGAGGACAGGACATTGACTCAGCACGAGGCTGGATCAGGCGGTAAGCCTTACCGGATCCCGGCGGAGCTGGTCGGGCAGATCCGCGCTGCCGTCCAGGATGGTGACCAGGCGCAACTCGTGCGCCTGCTGGAGCCGATGCACGAGGCGGATATCGCCGACATTCTCGAGCAGGTCGACCCTGAGCTCAGGCGCGATGCAGTAGCGCTCTGGGGCAGGCATTTCGACAGCGATGTCCTGTCGGAACTCGACGAGGCAATCCGGCAGGATCTTGTCGCGCAACTCGCTCCCGAACACCTGGCCGATGCGGTCAGGGAGCTTGACTCCGACGATGTCGTCGATTTGGTCGAGGATCTTGACACCGAGCAGATGGAGGCAGTTCTCGAAGCGCTTGATGACGCCGATCGTGCCGTCGTCGAGCATTCGCTGCAATATCCCGAAGGATCGGCCGGGCGTCTCATGCAACGCGAGATCGTCATGGTTCCGTCCCACTGGACCGTCGGTACAGCCATCGACTTCATGCGGGCCCGAACCGATCTGCCCGAGCAATTCTACCACCTGCTGCTGACCGACCCCCGGGCCCGATTTGTCGGCATGGCAGCCCTGGGGCGCGTCATGTCGTCGCGGCGGGAGACTCGCCTGCTCGATATTGTCGACGAGGATTTCCGGACAATTCCGGCGACAATGTCGCAGGAGGATGTCGCCTATACCTTCAACCAGTATCACCTGATTTCGGCCCCGGTCATCAGCGAGGAAGACCGGCTGATCGGTGTCATCACCATCGATGATGCAATGAGTGTGCTGGACGAGGAGTCCGAGGAGGATTTGCTTCTGCTGTCCGGGGTTGGCGACGAAACCCTGTTCGACGGGGTGCTCGATACGGCCAGGCAGCGTTTCCCGTGGCTGATCGTCAACCTGGCAACTGCCGTCGTGGCGTCAATCGTCATCAACCAGTTTGCCGATGTCATTGGCATGATGGTGGCGCTGGCGGTGCTGATGCCGATCGTGGCGTCAATGGGCGGCAATGCTGCAACGCAGTCACTGGCAGTGGCAGTCCGGTCGTTGGCGACGCGGGATCTGACGGCCTCGAATGCATGGCGGGTGATTGGCCGCGAAAGCGCGGTCGGCATCGTGAACGGGCTCATCTTTGCGACGATTGTCGGGATCGTCGGCGGTTCATGGTTCGGCTCGGTCACGCTGGGCCTGGTGTTGGGCCTGTCCATGATCATCACCATGCTGGCGGCAGCGCTTGCCGGCATCCTCATCCCGATCGGCCTCGAATGGGCCCGCATCGATCCGGCATTGGCATCCGGGGTCTTCGTGACCACGGTCACCGACGTGGTGGGATTCCTGGCCTTCCTGGGAATCGCGGCGCTGATCCTGTTCTGACTCAGCCCTTCCCTGCCGCGGAATGCCGCCGCCGAACCAGCTCGAGGACGGCGATCGCTGCCTCTGGAACATTGGTGCCGGGACCGAAGATGGCTGACACGCCGGCTTCCTTCAGCATGTCGTGATCGCCTGGCGGAATGACACCGCCACAGACCACGACAATGTCGCCGGCATTCTCGGCCCGGAGGATCTCGATCAGTCTCGGGACCAGCGTGTCATGCCCGGCAGATTGCGTGCTGACCCCGATGATGTGGACATCATTGTCGATCGCGTCGCGGGCCGTCTCATCAGGGGTCTGGAACAGCGGGCCGATATCCACGTCGAATCCCATATCGGCAAAGGCGGTGGCGATGACCTTGGCACCGCGGTCGTGACCATCCTGGCCCATCTTGGCAACCAGTATCCGTGGCTGGCGGCCCTCCTCCCGGCTGAACCTGTCCACTTCGTCCCGGATGGCGGCAAACCCTTCATCACCCTGGTATGCCTTCCCGTATACACCTGACAGCGAGCGTGATTCGGCACGGTGGCGTCCGAACACCTTTTCCATTGCCATCGATATTTCTCCAACCGTTGCCCGGGCCCGTGCGGCAGCAATTGCGGCCTCGAGAAGGTTACCGCCGGCGCCGGCACAATTCTCCAGCGCTTCGAGCGCCGCATCGCATTCGGTACTGTCCCGTACCTGCCTGATCCCGGTGATGCGGTCGATCTGCTGCTGGCGCACCCGGGCAGTCTCGACATTCCGGGCTTCGACCGGCTTGTCATCCTCCGGACGGTAGCGGTTGACGCCGACAATGACCTCCTCGCCCCGGTCAACCATGGCCTGACGCCTGGCCGCGGTCTCCTCGATGCGGAGTTTCGGTATCCCGGCAATCACCGCCCGGGTCATGCCGCCCAGCTCCTCCACCTCCTCGATCAGCTGCCAGGCCGCATCGGCCATCTGGCAGGTCAACGATTCGATAAAATACGACCCGGCCAGTGGATCAACCGGATGGGTCACCCCCGTCTCCTCCTGCAGGATCAGCTGGGTGTTGCGGGCGATCCTGGCTGAAGCTTCGGTCGGCAGGGCAATGGCCTCATCGAGGGCGTTGGTATGCAGCGACTGGGTTCCGCCAAGCACCGCCGCCATCGCCTCGTAGGCGGTTCGCACCACGTTGTTGTACGGATCCTGCGCCTGCAGGCTGACGCCGCTGGTCTGGCAATGGGTGCGCAGCATCTTCGAGCGGTCATTGGCAGGCTCGAACTCGGACATGATCCGCGACCACAGCAGGCGGGCCGCCCGCAGCTTGGCAATCTCGAGGAAGAAATCCATGCCGATGGCGAAGAAGAACGACAGCCTGCCGGCAAAGGCATCGACATCCAGCCCCCGGTCAATGGCGGCCCGGACGTATTCCCGGCCATCCGCCAAGGTATATGCCAACTCCTGCACCAGGTTGGCCCCGGCCTCCTGCATGTGGTAGCCGGAAATCGAGACCGAGTTGAATTTCGGCATGTTGGCGCTGGCAAATTCGATGATGTCGCCGACAATCCGCATGGAGGGCTCCGGCGGGTAGACATAGGTGTTCCGGACCATGAATTCCTTGAGAATGTCATTCTGGATGGTTCCGGAAAGCCGCTCGCAGCTTACCCCCTGCTCCTCGGCGGCGACAATGAAACTGGCCAGGACCGGGATCACTGCGCCATTCATGGTCATCGATACCGAGATCCGGTCAAGTGGTATGCCGGCAAACAGGATCTTCATGTCCTCGACCGAATCGATGGCCACGCCGGCCTTGCCGACATCGCCAACCACCCGCGGATGGTCGCTGTCATAACCGCGGTGGGTTGCCAGGTCGAAGGCTACCGAGATTCCCTGCTGACCGCCTTCCAGCGCCTGTCGGTAGAAGGCATTGGAGTCCTCGGCAGTGGAGAAACCGGCATATTGCCTGATGGTCCAGGGCCGGCCGGCATACATTGTTGCCCGCGGCCCCCTGGTAAACGGATCCAGCCCCGGCAATGTCTCGACGTGACCACTCTCGGCCAGATCCGCCGAGGTATAGAGCGGCTTGATCCGGATCCCCTCGATCGTCTCCCGGGCCAGATCGTCCGGCGACCTGCCCCGCGCCTCGCGTCGGGCCAATTCCTGCCAATCCTCAATGCGCATGATGTCCCGCCATTCAGTGGATGGCCCTGCTTACCCGCAACCCCGACAGATTTCCAATTCGGACGACAATTCAGGTCCGGCGAGGGCCGGGCGGTCGAATCAATGGTCTGTTGGTGGCGCCGGATGCTGCAACATATCCCGCGCGCATGCTGTTGGGCCTGGCCTGACAAAGTGCCGTCCGGTTGGTATGTCGTGGACAGTCCGGCGGCGGCGCCAATGAGTCCTTGCAGATTTCAGCCTTGCGGATAGAAGGGAGTCTGCCCCACAAACCTGTCGGCTGAACCTGGAGACCATGTCGATTCTGTCGAGAGTCCTTCTGACTTGCGCCATCCTCATGCAGGTCGTTCCGGCCGGTGCTGCCGACGAGAGCGACCCGCCCGGCATCATTGACCTGACCCGGACCGAAAACGGGTCCATCACCATGACCGACTTCATGTGGAAGAATCGGCTGCTGGTCGTGCTTGCCGACACGCCGGATGATCCGAGATTCATTGAACAGGTCGAGTTGCTGCTGGAAAATTCGGATGTCCTGGTCGAACGGCATGTCCTGGTCCTGACTGATTCCGATCCGTCGGCCCGGAGTGAATTCAGGGTCAGCCTGCGTCCGCGAGGCTTCGCCATCGTGCTGATCGGCAAGGACGGGCAGGTGAAGTTGCGCAAGCCGTTTCCGTGGTCGGTTCGTGAAATCAGCCGGGCGATTGACAAGTCGCCGGAGCGCCAGCGGGAACTGCGCCAGGGAAGCTGAGCCTTCGGGACGTCAGTCGAAATCCATGATCACGTCGTTGACGGCCAGGATATCGCCTGGTGCCGGGTGAATCCGGCCGATCCGGACCGTTCGATCTGCCCTCAGCACGTTTTCCATCTTCATCGCCTCAATGGTGCATAATGGCCGGCCGGCCTGGACCTCGTCGCCTTGCGACACCGCGAAGGACACCATGATTCCCGGCATCGGGCACAGCAACTGCGCCGATTCTTCCTCTGCAACCTCGATTTCGACGATCTTGCCAAGACTGGCCTGCAGCGGTGTTCGAACCCGCACGACCTCGTCAAATCCCCGGTAGCGGATGCGGAATCCCCCGCGCGCCCGGTCGGTCTTCATGACCCTGGCCGTGTCGCCAAACCGGAACTCTGCCAGCCGGCTGCCGGGACACCAGTCGGTTGTCAGCCCGATTTCGCTGCCATCATCGAATGTCACCTTGCTGGCAGCGGCGCAGACCGTGAGGCCGTATCGGCCGGAAGACAGTTGAACTACCAGGTCGCTGCAAGCCGCCCGGTCATGGGCGGCGGCGAGGCCGGACCGGCGCTCTTCGTGGAGACAATGCATGAGGGCGGCGGCGGCGGCCAGTTGCCTGGCCAGGGCATCATCCGGATTGACGCCGGAGAATCCGCCGGGGAACTCCTCGTCGATGAATGCGGTGGTGATGTCGCCGCTCTCAAAACGCACATTGTCCATGACCGCCGAGAGGAATGGAAGATTGCTGCTGATTCCCTCGATTTCGAAGCGGTCGAGCGCGCTGCGCATGACCTCGATTGCATGCTCGCGGTCCCTGCCCCAGCTGCACAGCTTGGCGATCATCGGATCGTAGTGGATCGGGATCTCCCCGCCCTCGAATACGCCGGTATCGTTGCGGATCGCCGATTCGGCGGTGTGGCTTTCGGCCGGCGGACGGTACCGTGTCAGGCGGCCGACCGACGGCAGGAACTCCCGGTACGGATCCTCGGCATAGATCCTCGATTCCAGCGCCCAGCCATTGATGCCGATATCCGCCTGCTCGAACTGCAGCTCTTCGCCGGCCGCCACCCGGATCATCTGTTCAACCAGGTCAATTCCGGTAATCAGCTCGGTCACCGGATGCTCGACCTGCAGCCTGGTATTCATTTCCAGGAAATAGAATTTGCGATCGCTGTCGACGATGAATTCAACCGTTCCGGCCGAGCAATACTCGACCGCCCTGGCCAGTTCCACCGCCTGCCTGCCCATCGCCGCCCGTGTCTCCTCGTCAAGAAACGGCGACGGCGCCTCCTCGATGACCTTCTGGTTGCGTCTCTGGATCGAGCATTCCCGCTCGTTGAGATAGATGCAATTGCCATGCCGGTCGGCCAGGACCTGGATCTCGACATGGCGCGGCCGCTCGATGAATTTCTCCAGGAAGATGCTGTCATCGCCGAATGAACTCGCCGCCTCGTTGCCGGCCGACTGTATGCCGGGCAGGAGCTCGTCTTCACTGGCAGCGATGCGCATCCCCTTGCCGCCGCCGCCGGCCGATGCCTTGATCATGACCGGAAACCCGATATCCCGGGCAATCTCCAGCGCGTGGTCCGGTCCCTCGATCTTGCCGGCCTGCCCGGGAACCGTCGAGACGCCAGCCCTGGCGGCAATCAATTTCGAGGTGATCTTGTCGCCCATCGCCTCGATCGCCTCGGCTGGCGGCCCGATGAAGGCCACGCCCTTGCGATCAAGCGCTTCGGCAAATTTGCGGTTTTCCGACAGGAAGCCGTAGCCTGGATGCACGGCGTCGGCACCAGTCGCTGCCACCGCCTCGAGAATCCTGTCGATGTCGATATAGGATTGGATTGCCGGCGGTGGTCCGATGCAGACCGATTCGTCGGCCATCCTCGCATGCAATGCCCGGCTGTCCGCCTCGGAGTGGACGGCCGCCGTCCCGATACCCAGCTTCCGGCATGTCCTGATTACCCGGCAGGCGATCTCGCCGCGGTTTGCAATCAGGATTTTTTCAAACATGCAATTTCCGGCCGGACAGCTTCACGATGCACTGGCAGCGCATTTGGCAGGAGCCTCGACCCGGCCGGAAAACGACTTGTGGTGCGAAGCTAGTTCGCCGACACCGCACCGAGCACTGCTCCGGCAACCGCGCCTTCAACCGGCTTGTCGAAGGCGATCTCGCCGACCGCGGTGCCAACGGCGCCGCCGACGGCAGCCCGCTCCATCTCCTTGTCATCGCAAGCGGCAACCGCCAGCAATCCGGTTACGCATGCAATCATTGTCATGAAACGCATTGGTGTTCTCCTGTTTCCGGGTGGTCCGACTCACCACCGATCATGTCATCTTGTCTTGCCGTGCCGGAACGACAATTCCAGCCGAAACTACCGACCTCGCGTGAGATTGACAATATTCGGCAGGCTGAATCAAAGTGGAATATTGTCGTGCTTCTTCGGTGGATTGCTGACCCGCTTGGTCTTCAGGGCCGCGAATGCCCGGGTCACCCGTCTCCTGGTATTGCGCGGCATGATGATGTCGTCGATATAACCGCGCTCTGCAGCCACGAACGGATTTGCAAAGCGGTCCTCGTATTCCCGGTTGCGGGCCGCCACCTTCTCGTCGTTCTCCAGCTCGGCGCGATAGAGGATCTCGACCGCGCCCTTGGCGCCCATCACCGCAATCTGTGCACTCGGCCAGGCATAGTTGATGTCGCCTCGCAGGTGTTTCGACGACATGACATCATAGGCACCACCATAGGCCTTGCGGGTAATGACGGTCACCTTGGGAACGGTCGCCTCGCCATACGCAAAGAGCAGCTTGGCGCCATGCTTGATGATCCCGCCATATTCCTGCGCGGTGCCGGGCAGGAACCCGGGAACGTCGACCAGAGTCAGGATCGGAATCTCGAAGGCATCACAAAACCGGACAAAACGCGCCGCCTTCCTGGAGCTGTCGATGTCAAGGCACCCGGCCAGCACCATGGGCTGGTTGGCAACAACGCCGATGGTCGAGCCGGCCATGCGGATGAAGCCGATGACAATATTGCGGGCAAATTCCTCCTGGATCTCGAAAAAATCCCCCTCATCGGCCAGTTTGAGAATCAATTCCTTGATATCGTAGGGCGTATGCGGGTTCTCGGGGACCAGCGTGTCCAGCGAATCCTCGACCCGGTCCGGGTCGTCGAAAACCGGAAGGGTTGGCGGGCCTTGCCGGTTGTCAACCGGGAGGAAATCGACCAGGCGGCGAACCTCTTCGAGCGCCTCGACATCATTGTCATAGGCCCCGTCTGCCACCGAGGACCGGCCGGTATGGGTCCTGGCGCCGCCGAGCTCCTCGGCCGATATGACCTCGTTGGTCACCGTCTTGACGACATCCGGCCCGGTCACGAACATGTAGGAACTGTTTCTGACCATGAAGATGAAATCGGTCATGGCCGGCGAATACACGGCACCGCCGGCACATGGACCCATGACCACGCTGATCTGCGGCACCACCCCCGAGGCAAGAATGTTCCGCTGGAACACCTCGGCATACCCGGCAAGCGAGGCCACGCCTTCCTGAATGCGGGCACCGCCGGAGTCGTTCAGCCCGATGACCGGGGCGCCGCATTTGACCGCCATGTCCATGATCTTGCAGATCTTGCCGGCATGGGTCTCCGACAGCGAGCCGCCAAACACGGTGAAATCCTGGCTGAACACGTAGACGGTTCTGCCATTGATCGTACCCTGCCCGGTCACCACGCCATCGCCATGGAAGCTGGTCTCCTGCATGCCGAAATCGGTGCAGCGATGGGTGACAAACAGGTCGAACTCCTCGAACGATCCCTCGTCCAGCAGGAGGTCAAGTCGCTCCCTGGCCGTGAGTTTGCCCTTGCGGTGCTGGGCATCGATGCGCTTCTGCCCACCACCCATCCTTGCCAACTCCCGCCGCCTCGACAGTTCATCAAGGATCATTGCCTACCTCGCAAACTAGTTTCCGGTCATGCCGGCCGCCCAACATAGCGGCCAACGCCGCCGATTCAAACCTCGCTGGCCATAACGCCGTCGGTGGACAATCCGGGCCTTCGCCAATAACACGGTCGGATGACCAGGAAGATTGCTGTCCGGTTTCTCGACAGAACATCCCCTCCCCACATTGTCACGCTGGTTCTGCTCGCAAGCGCCAGTGCGCTGTCGATGACCATGTTCCTGCCGTCGCTCCCCAACATGACCGCCTATTTCCAGTCCGAATACCGGGTCATGCAGCTCTCGGTTGCCACCTACCTGTTCATGAACGGCCTGCTGCACGTGGTGGTGGGACCGCTCTCCGACCGATATGGAAGACGGCCGGTCATGATCTGGGCGATCGTATTGTTCATCCTGGCAACCATCGGCTGCCTGTTGTCGCCCAGCGTCGAAGTGTTCCTGGCGTTCCGGATGATGCAGGCGGTCATCGTGGCCGGGATGGTGCTGTCGCGGGCCGTGGTCCGCGACATGGTGCCGCAGGATGAGGCGGCGTCGATGATCGGCTACGTGACCATGGGAATGGCGATGGTCCCGATGGTCGCACCCACCATCGGCGGTTTGCTTGACGAAAGCTTCGGCTGGCAGGCCAGCTTCGGTTTCCTGCTCCTGTTCGGTTTCGCTTTGCTGGCCATCACCTTCCATGATTTGGGCGAGACCGCCATTCACCGGTCGGCGAGCTTCGTCCAGCAATTCCGCGGCTATCCCGAACTGTTCCGGTCACGCCGGTTCTGGGGCTACGCCGCGGTGGCCACCTGCGCCTCGGGAAGCTTCTTTGCCTTCCTGGGAGGCGTACCCATCATCGGAACCGACCATTTCGGGCTATCGCCATCACAGCTCGGCATGTGCTTCGGGCTGACCGCCCTCGGTTACATGCTCGGCAATTTCATATCCGGACGGTGGTCGAGGCGGTTCGGGGTCAACCGGATGGTGCTGTACGGCTCGGCAATCATGCTGTGTTGTCCGGTGGTGGGCTTTCTTGTCCTGGCGCTCGACATTTCACATCCGCTGGGTTTCTTTTCTGCAACCTCGATCATCGGCGTCTCCAACGGAATGATCCTTCCGAATGCGACTGCCGGCATGCTGTCGGTCCGCCTGCACCTGGCTGGAACCGCATCGGGAATTGGCGGCGCCCTGACCATCGGCGGCGGCGCCGGGGTGTCGGCGCTGGCCGGGACCATCGTGGCGGCAAATCCGCATCCGGCGCCGATGCTGACAATCTTCCTGGCGTGCACGGTGACATGCCTGCTGGCCACACTCTACATCACCATGGTCGAACATTCCCTGCGCCGCCGCGAGGCCGCCTGACGCCAGCGGTACCAATTCAACAGCCCGGCGAAATTGGCACCCTGTCATCGATCCGATGCTGGCAGCAGCGTGTCATCGACCCCGGCTGGCAATGACCGCCTCGCGCCAGGCAATGAAGGATGCTGAGCCGATGATAATCGCACCGCCCGCAAGAACCCACGCATCCAGAGCCTCTCCGAAGAGCAGCACCCCGACGGCAGACGCCCAGACAAGTTGCAGGAAGGTTGCCGGCTGCACCGCCGATACCGGCGCCATGCGGAAGGCCATGGTCATGGTGAAATGGCCAGCGGTTGCAAAGGCCGCCACGAGGAACAGCAGGAACAATTGCCAGGCGGTCGGCGGAACCCATACCGCGGCGGCAAACGGAGCCAGCACGACCGTGACCGTGATCGACAGCATGCCGACAATCGTGGTCGGACTCATCGTGTCGCTCATGCGCTTGGCCATCAGGTAGGACACCCCGAATGACAGCGAGGTTCCCAGCATGGCAATATGCCCTGGTGAAATCTCGCGAAATCCCGGCCGGAGAATGATCAGTGACCCGACCAGCGCCGCGCATACCGCCAGGATTCGTCGAATGGCCAGCTGTTCACCCAGGAAGATGGCAGCGCCAATGGTCACGAATACCGGTGCAAGGTAGTTCAGCGACGTAACCTCGGCGATGGTGATCCGGGTCATGGCGAAAAACCAGCAATAGACACCCAGTGAGTGCACGAGGCCACGCAGCCAGTAATGGGCATGGTTCTTTCTGCTCAACCCGGAGCGCAGCAGCGGGCGAAGCATGGGAACGAGGAACACCAGGCCCAGCAGGTAGCGCAGGAACGCCGCCAGGATGGGCGGCACGTCATTGCCCAGATACTTGACGGCAATGACCACAGCCACGAAATTCAGACCGGAAACCACCATCCAGCCAAAACCGGCCATGGTGCCGCGGCTTGAATAGGCTAGCCTTGGCAAGGATTACTGCCGGATACCTGTCCGGTGGCCTGGCCGGGAATGGCTGCCGCCGGGGCAGAAATGACCTGGTCCCGGGTGCAGTCGGCGGCACTTGTGGAGTTGAACACGAATCCGGCGATCAGAGTATTTCCATGACCTCATCCGGAATTTCGAAATTGGCGGTCACGTGCTGGATATCATCCTCGTTCTCGAGCGCCTCAATCAGCCTGACCACCTTGCGGGCGCCGTCGAGATCAAGCTCGGTGGTGGTTGTCGGCTTCCAGATGATCCTGGCCGACTCCGCCTCCCCGACCGACTCCTCGAGTGCCGCCGACACCGAGGCCAGTTCCGCATCGGCCGTGTAGATCCGGTGACCGTCATCAGAGCTCTCGAGATCCTCGGCGCCGGCCTCGATGGCGGCTTCCAGCATGTCGCCGGAATCGGCAGCCTCCAGCGAAAACATGATCTCGCCCATCCTCTCGAACATGTAGCTGACGGCGCCGGTTTCGGCCATCTTGCCGCCCGCCTTGTTGACAATGGTGCGCACGGTCGTCGCCGTTCGGTTCCTGTTGTCGGTCATCGCCTCGACGATGAATGCCACGCCGGATGGTCCGTAGGCTTCATACCTGACCTCCTCGAGCGTATCGGCATCGGGGCCGGATGCCTTGGAAATTGCCCGGTCAATGACATCCTTCGGAACCGAACTGGACTTGGCTTCCTTGACCGCAAGCCGCAGCCTGGGATTCTTGTCGGGATCCGGATCGCCTAGCCTGGCCGCGATTGTCACCTCGCGGGCCAGCCTGGAAAACAATTTCGAGCGCGCCGCGTCCTGCCGCCCCTTCCGATGCTGAATATTGGCCCATTTCGAATGACCAGCCATCTGAACTCTCCACCTTGAACATCAACCCGGCAAACTCCCGGATGCAGGCCGACATGGATATCGGCCAACCGGAATGCGTGGCACAGCCGGCGACCCCAACCAGCTTGCGGGCCCGGAATCCCGCACCCTTCCTAAACTCCCTGATACGATTCGCAAGCCCCCAGACCCGGTGCAGGCACATCCCGCCCGCCCTGGCAGGCTGCCACCAGCCAGCGTTGCAGCCGCCACGTCACGGCGCCGGGTCGCTTCCTGGCCGATATCGGCACGGTCCGCATTGCCCGACCTGTTCCGGCCGGATATGGAAGACCCGAGGTCGGCCAGGCAGGTCCGGCCGGGATCCAGCCAGGTGGAGAGCCCATGCCCCATTGCAGCACGCATGACCGGATGGTGATCGAAGTCGCCGGCCGTGACCGCCAGGATTTCCTCCAGGGCCTGATCACCAATGATGTCCGCCGGGTATCGCAAGGCCTGGTCTATGCCGCCCTGCTGACGCCACAGGGGAAGTATTTGTGTGATTTCTTTGTGTTCGAGCAGGGCGATTCCATCATGCTCGATGTCGACGCCAGCCTGGCCAGCCAGTTGGAGCAACGCCTGGGCCTCTACCGGTTGCGGCAGGCGGTCACGGTTGGTGGAACGAAAATCGCGGTCAGCCGCGGAACCGGAGAGGTGCCGGAGGGCGCCTGGCCGGATCCCCGCTGCCCCTCACTCGGATGGCGCCTCTATGGCGGGGCCGGCCGGGATGACATCGGCGATGACTGGGACCGTATGCGGGTCGAGCACTGCATTCCCGAGACCGGAATCGAACTGGTTCCCGACCGCACCTTCATCCTTGAGGCAGGTCTCGAGCGGCTGAACGGAGTCGACTTTCACAAGGGCTGCTATGTCGGCCAGGAGGTCACCGCCCGCATGCGCCACAAGACCAGGTTGACCAAGGGTCTGGCAACGGTGCTGGTCGAGGGAGCGGCGAGTCCCGGCACCACCATCATGTCCGGGAAGAGACAGGCCGGGATCCTGCACACGGTGGCAGGAGACAAGGCGATCGCCTATCTGCGTTTCGACCGTCTTGGCAGCGAGCCCCTCGTCGCCGGCGATGCGCAGCTGCGACTTCCGCAGGATGCGACGCAGGTTGCCTCCTAACCGTCTCCCCGGACGAGCCCGGCGAAGGAATCGAATGCCGGGCTGGCGGCGGCGATGATGTCGTACCAACCGTCGCCCGGTGCCAGGCTGGACATCCCGCCGGCTTCGGTGACCACCAACTCGGCTGCCATGATCTCGTCCCTGTGCGTGCCGGTGCCGACATGACCGTCGAACCGCCCTGCCGCCAGGTAGGCCAGGGCGAGCGACGGGCTTCCGAGCGACCTCGTTCCCGCCACCTGGCCGCCAATCCGCCCGGCCCTTTCTGCCGACTCACCCGGCTCGTCGCCGGGTTGCGGTGCTTCAATCGACACCAGCATCTCGGCCAACCTGGTCCGGGAGGAGCTTCGCATCCTGGACTCGTTCAGCCAGCTTCCACCCCCGCGTTCGGCCGCGAACATCTCGTTGGACATGACGTCGAATACCAGCCCCAACAGGCATTGCCCCTTGTGCTCCAGCGCCACGGTGACCGACCAGCTCGGCACGCCATGGCTGAAATTGACCCATCCATCGAGTGCATTGACGATCCAGTAGCGCGTCGGGTCGGTCCCGTCCCGGTCGTCGAGCAACCGGCAGCGGAACCCGTAATTGGGTCGCGTCTCGGCAAGTTTTTCAACCAGATTGGCCTCCGCCCGCTCATGGGCCCGGCGCGAAAAGGACGCTGTTCCCTTGATGGAGGTCTGCAACTGCCTGACCTCGTCGAAATCCCGCAACATGCGGCGGCCAACGGACCGGGCCGCCTTCTCCATCAGGTTGAAATTCGGGTTGTTGCGCAGCATGGCACCCGCCGTACCACCCTCGGCCGCAATTCGGAACAGGCGATTGTCGGGTGACTGCGATAACCTGGCACCGGGACGGGATTCAACACCATGGCGGCCGGGCCGGGGCTTGATTCGCGGTCGGGATCGGGCCATGTCACTTGAAAGGGAGAAACCGCCATGCACCGCCAGCACTATGCTTCGAGCCCGGATGACCTGCCATCTGCGCAGTTGCGCCGGTCCATGAGCGGGCTGGAATTCATGCAGAAAATGCTGGAGGGCGAATTGCCGCTGCCACCGATCGCCCGGCTCATGAATTTCCGCCTCCACGCGGTCGAGCCCGGGCGCGTGGTCTTTTGCGGCTCGCCCGAATTCTCGTCGGCCAACCCCATGGGGAGCGTGCATGGCGGATGGTATGGCACCATGCTCGACAGTGCCATGGCCTGTGCGGTCATGACCGGGATCCGGAAGGGTCAGGATTACACCACCCTCGAATACAAGGTAAACCTGATCCGGCCGGTGCAGATCGGCAGCACCGTGCTGGCCGAGGGGACGGTGGTCCATGGAGGACGTTCAACAGCCGTTGCCGAGGCCCGCATCACCACCGGGGATGGCAAGATCTGCGCCAAGGCGGTCACCACCTGCCTGATCATCGGCTGAGCCTCGGCGGCTCTGGTTGCATCGGCTGGCGTCGCGTCCGGCCTAGCGGTCCCGGCTTACCCGTCACCGCTTCGGGGACGGATGGTCACGTCGCGGCCCACGGGATTGCCTCAGGCCCGCTCCGAATAGGCAAAGGTCTCGGTATTCACCATGACGTCATCACCGACGCCGATGAAGGGCGGCACCGATATCCGCAACCCGTTGTCGAGAACCGCCGGTTTGAAGCTGTTGGCAGCCGTCTGTCCGGAGATGACCGGCTCGGTCTCGTCGACCCTGCAGGCAACCTTCTGGGGCAGCGTTATGTTCAGGGCCTCCTCGCCATGGAATTCGACCATGACCGTCATCCCTTCCTGGAGAAAGGGAAGCCGCTCGCCAAGCAGGCTGGATTCGAGGCTGACCTGGTCGAACATCTCGGAATCCATCAGGACCAGAAGCTCGCCATCGCGGTAGAGGAACTGGTGATCGCGCTGCTCCAGCCGGACCCGCTCCACCCGGTCGGCAGACCTGAACCGTTCGTTCAGTTTTGACTGGTTGCGCAAATTGCGCAATTCGACCTGGGCAAAGGCACCTCCCTTGCCCGGCTTCACATGCTCGACCTTGACGACATTCCACAGCCCGTCATTGTGTTCCAGGATGTTGCCGGGACGTATTTCGTTTCCGTTGATTTTTGGCATGGTTTGCAGATTTCAGTTGCATTTTTGCTACCAATTCCTATATGGTCGGGCTTTGCGATTATCAACGATTGGTTGGAAATCGCCTGCGAGACAGTCAGCCGATGCAAGGCGCAATCCGGTTTTGCGACCGGGTTGACGGGCAGTTTCGGGCGCGACCAACTACAGACAGGGACTCACTTTCATGGCCGATTATGACGATACGGCATTCAATCATGAGCAGGGATCCCGGGCACGAAAGTTGTTTGCCGCCGTCGTGCTGGCAGCACTGGATGATGCCATAGTCGACGACAGAAAATACGGCAATGGCCCCGATGTCATCGAGCGCTGGGCTCGATCCAGGGATGGGCGGGAGGTGCTGACCTGCGCCGGCATTGATCCGAATGAACGCGTCGTCGACGGGCTGAAAGCCTTCGTCAAGCGGGGTATCCGAACATCGGTTGCCCTGTCCCGGGAAGAAAGCGAGCGGCGGTCACAGCGCGCACGGGCGGCCTGACTGTTGGGTAGCAGGTTAATTCAGCGTTAAGCGGCGGCGGTCACCCGCCGGCCACGTCATCTCTCCGGCCGGCGCAAGACCTCCAGCGATCCTTCTTCGCTCCTGGCCGTCAGCTTCATCAGCCGGAACCGGCCTTCCTGGTCGGGGTGTTCCTCGAAGAGCAGCGTGAACGGATAGTCGGTCTGCTCCGCCAGATCCTCTTCCTTGTAGCCATCGACACGAATATAGGCCCCGTCGCAATAGGTGCCGTCATCTTCCTCGCGCGGCACATTCAACAGGATTCGTGTCCGCCGCACCCCGTCAAATACCGGGTAATCCTGGTCACATAGCTCGTCCCTGCTGACATCCCGCACGATGACGAACACCGCGGTGAGCGGGTCGACGGTGCCGGCCTGCCTGCTCATCGGCGCCCGCGGCGTGCCGACAGGCTTCGGCGGCGAGGACTGGACATTGCTGGGTGCGCCATTGACATAGGAAATGGCGCCGTAGGAGGTCTCGCTGCCGTCAATTGCATGCTCGGCAAATTGCGCCGGCACAAACCTGCCGCGGACCAGTCTCCCTTCGACCATCGCCTGATAGTCGATCTTCTTGAACATGCTGGCAAGTCCTGTCGTCTTCAGCACCGCCCCGACCGAGTAGGAACTGCGGTCTGCCTCGACGGTCAAATCCATCCTGCCGACCGACCAGCCGGATAGCCTGACATCGAAGGACATGTTGCCGGGGAATACCTGCTGTGATTTGGCACCGCCTGCGGCCGCCAGAAACATGATTGCCCCCATGGCAGCGGGCCGTATCACCAATTTCACGAATCGCACGACAACTCCTCTTTTGCCAAAAATACTCCCACCCGGCATGCAATCAATGTCGCAATCCGTTATTTCACGGAATCATGATGGCATGGAAGTCGAAATTACCGGCATGACCAAGAGCCAGGACAGGACACTTCACGGCAGCGCCGCCATGGCTGCCGATATCAGATCCGGCAACAGGAGGGCGCTTTCGGCCGCAATCACCCTGGTCGAAAGCACACGTGCCGAAGACCAGGAGCTGGCGGCGGGCGTGATGGACAGGCTCGCCCGGACCGGGCGGAGGGAGGCAGTGAGAATTGCCGTGTCCGGCACGCCGGGTGCCGGCAAATCAACGCTGATCAATGCGGCCGGGTCCATGCTGGTGCAGCGGGGATGCAGCGTGGCCGTGCTGGCGATTGACCCGACATCCGCCCGTACCGGTGGCTCGATACTCGGCGACAAGACCAGGATGGCCGGGCTTGCCGGATTGTCCGGCGCATATATCCGGCCGTCGCCAAACAGCCAGGCCCTGGGCGGCGTGGCATCCCGGTCCACGGAAGCGGTGTTCCTGTGCGAACAGGCCGGGTTCGACCATGTTCTGATCGAAACTGTCGGTGTTGGGCAGTCGGAAACCGATGCCTCCCGATTCTCGGACGTCTTCATGCTCCTGGCCGCGCCCGGTGGTGGTGACGAGTTGCAGGGAATCAAGCGGGGCATCATCGAGTTGGCCGACCTGGTCGTGGTCAACAAGGCCGATGGCGAGCTGAAGAACGCGGCGCTGGCGGCGGCATCCGAATACCGGGCAGCCATTCGCCTGCTCCCGGCATCGTCGGCCAACCCCCCGGATTTTCCCAAGGTGCTGGCCCTGTCGGCAATCGAGGAGGTCGGCCTGGACGCCATGCTCGACGAGATTGCGCAATTGGTGAATTGGCGAAAATCCGGCATTCACTGGCGGGAAGGACGGCGGGCCCAGGATGCGCAGTGGCTGGAGTCGCGCCTGCGGCAGACAATCCACTCATCCGTCGAACAGGCGGGCCTGGTCAGGCAATCATGCCGCCAGCTGCAAAGAGAACTCGATGCCGGCTACTCGGTATACAGCCCGGAAATCTCCGGCGAGCTTGCCCGGATGTCAGCCAGGATTGCCCGACTGCTCGAGGAGAGCAAGTAGCGGAGCCCTGTTCTTCCGGACGGGCCGCCAGACGAGAATGCCCTTGCCGGCGGCCAGCCATTCGGGCCGCACCTGCCATGCTGGCCCGAGGACCGACGGCGGTCAGCCCCGGCTTCACTGGTCGGCAAACTGTCCCCGGGCGCTGCGTCCTGTTGGTCGCTGCCATGCCGACAATCCCTTGACTGGTGGCCGGTTTCTGACTAGAGACCGTGCTCGCCGAGGCAACAACCCTCGGTTCGAACTCCCGGCAGGAACTGGATTGGCACCATGGCACGCGTCTGTGAATTGACTAGCAAGAAAGTGATGACCGGCAACAATGTCAGTCATGCGAAAAACAGGACCAAGCGGCGATTTTTGCCAAATCTCAATGAGGCGACATTGATGTCAGAGACGCTCGGCAAATCCTTCAGGCTCCGGGTGTCAGCCGCTGCATTGCGAACGGTCGATCACCGCGGTGGCCTCGACAGCTTTCTCGACAAGGCCCCGGATTCCGAACTTTCTGCCCGGGCGCTGAAGATCAAGCGTGATGTGGCCAGGGCTCGTGAGTCCGGTGAGCAGGAAGCCTCCTGATCGGCGCCGCCGGCAAGACTTGTACCACATTCAGCGGGCCAGGCCCGTTCATCCGTCGGCTGACCCTGGCGGCGCTGGCAATGCTCGCCGCCGGCATCGCACAGGCGTGCGAACTGACCGCGGAGGATGCCGTGGTCGTTGCAGCAACCCCGGCCGCACGGTCGGCAGCGACCTACATGACGATCACCAATGCGTGCGATGGCGACGATCGGCTGCTCGAGGTCTCGACCGTCATCGCCGCACGCGCCGAGTTGCATTCGCAACGAATCGAGGGCGGAATCGCCATCATGCATCCGATCGAGAATGGAATCGAACTTCGATCGGCCACGACAACCTCCCTGGAGCCTGGCGGCAATCACGTCATGTTGCTCGGGCTGGACCGCGGCCTGAGAGAGGGAGAACTGGTCAGGCTGGAGCTGCAATTCGAGGACGCCGCCCCTCTCGCCCTTCTGGCTCCGTTCAGGCCGATCAAGCGCTGACCGGACCCCTGCCGGCGATGCATGCTGGCACTGCCGGTTGATTGCGTGATATGCCGATGATCGCAGGGTTGATCGAGACTCGTGTTCCGGAACCAGACCGTCAAGCATAGAATTGCCAAACGACATTCAGACCGGGCTCACCCGCAGGCGTCCCGGCGTGACCGGGTCTCGCGAGCCTGGCGGCATCCTCATTGACCCCAGGGCAATTGCCACATGACCGACATCTCGCATATCCGCAATTTCTCCATCGTTGCCCATATCGACCACGGCAAGAGCACCCTGGCCGACCGGCTGATGCAGGTTACCGGCACGGTCAGCGATCGCGACATGAGGGAGCAAATGCTTGACTCGCTTGATATCGAGCGGGAGCGTGGCATTACCATCAAGGCCAACACGGTCCGGATCGAGTACCGGGCCAAATCGGGTGAGGATTTCGTCCTCAACCTGATCGACACTCCCGGCCATGTCGACTTCTCCTACGAGGTTTCGCGGTCAATGCTGGCCGTCGAGGGATCGCTTCTCGTCGTCGATGCAACCCAGGGGGTCGAGGCGCAGACCCTCGCCAATGCCTACCAGGCGGTTGCCGCCGATCACGAGATCGTGCCGATCCTGAACAAGATCGACCTGCCCGCCGCAGAACCCGGCCAGGCCTGCGACCAGATCGAAGAGTTGATCGGGATCGACTCCTCGGGCGCTGTCCGCGTGTCCGCAAAGACTGGCGAGGGTGTCGATTCGGTGCTGGAGGCCATTGTCAGCGACCTGCCCTCACCCGAAGGTGATCGCGATGCCAGACTCAAGGCCATGCTGGTCGACAGCTGGTATGATCCCTTTCTCGGCGTGGTGGTCCTGGTCCGGATCTTTGATGGCGTTCTGAAAAAGGGTGACCGGATCCGAATGATGTCGACCGACGCCGTCTATTCGGTTGATCAGGTCGGCGTGTTCACACCCGCCATGCAGGCAACCAGTACCCTGCAGGCCGGTGAGATCGGCTACCTGACCGCGTCCATCAAGCGGGTCCGGGATACCAGGGTTGGCGACACCGTCACCCATGAACGAAACGGCTGCAGCGAACCGATTGCCGGCATGAAGCCGAGCCAGCCGGTGGTCTTCTGCGGCTTGTTCCCGTCCGACAACGCCGATTTCGAAAACCTGCGCGATGCCATCGGCAAGGTTTCGCTCAACGACGCCTCCTTCAGCACCGAACCGGAAGCATCGACCGCACTTGGGTTCGGGTTCAGGTGCGGATTTCTCGGCCTGCTGCACATGGAGGTCATCCGGGAGCGGCTCGAACGCGAATACGGGCTTGATCTCATCGCCACCGCGCCATCGGTCATCTACCGGGTTCATGGCCGCGACGGCAGCGTTGCCGAACTCTACAACCCGGCCGACATGCCGGACATATCCGGCATCGCCTTGATCGAGGAGCCCCGCATCGATGCCACGATTTTCGTTCCCGACCGGTATCTCGGCGACGTGCTCAAGCTGTGCCATGAACGACGCGGCATCCAGAAGGAGTTGCTGTTTACCGGCGGGCGGGTGATGGTTTCCTATGATCTGCCGTTGAACGAGGTAGTGTTCGACTTCTATGATCGGCTGAAATCCGTGTCCCGGGGCTATGCATCATTTGACTACTCGATCTCGGAATACCGGCCGGAAAACCTGGTCAAGATGCAGATCCTGGTGAATGAGGAGCCGGTCGACGCCCTTTCGATCATGGTTCACCGCGACAAGGCGGAAGCGCGGGGGAGAAACATGTGCGAACGCCTCAAGGAGTTCATCCCCCGGCATTTGTTCAAGATCCCGGTGCAGGCGGCCATCGGCGGCAGGATCATTGCCCGGGAGACGATCCCGGCCCTGCGCAAGGATGTCACTGCAAAATGCTATGGCGGCGACGTAACCCGGAAAAAGAAGCTCCTCGAGAAGCAGAAGGCCGGCAAGAAGCGCATGCGCCAGGTGGGCAGAGTGGAAATTCCACACCAGGCCTTTACCAACATCCTCAGAATTGAATCCGGCTGAGCACACCGCCCGATGAGAGAACACCCTCCCGCAGATTCCGAAATCATCGCAACCCTGGTGCCATCGCCGGTCAGGCGCCACATGGGAACCGGAGTCATGGTGGCGCTTGGCATCATCCTGTTCTACGTGGCCCAGGATGACCGAAACTCGTCACTGACCGCGGCGTTGCTGTTTGCCGGAATGGGGGTGGTGTCGTTTCTCCTGGCCTACAGGATGCACACCGCATCGGCCAATTCGCTCACCCTGCTGGCAAACGAACTGTATTCCTCTGACGGGTCGCTGGTTGCCAGGACCGCCAACATCGCCCGTGTCGAGCGCGGACTCTTTGCCTTCAAGCCCTCCAACGGGTTCCTCATTGTCCTCCGGGAGCCGATGCCCTTTGCCTGGCATCCTGGGTTGTGGTGGCGGTTTGGCAGGCGCGTGGGCGTGGGCGGCGTCACCCCGCGAGCCGAGAGCAAGCTCATGGCTGAGAGAATTCACATGCTGCTTGGCACGCCGGACTGACCGGCCCGGCCCGAACTCAGAGCCCCAGCGTCTGGTAACTCCTGGTGATCCGTTCGATGGCAACGATGTAGGCGGCGGTCCGCAGATCGGTCACGTCGTCCCGGCTGTTCCACACTTCCTGCATCGACTGGTAGGCAAGCCGCATGGTATCGTCGAGTCCCGAGCGGACGAGTTCCAGTTCGCCGGCTCCCTGGCAGAACCTGTCGACGAAGGAGTCGGAGAATTTTACCGGAACCCCGGACGACTTGAACAGGCGGTTCATCTCGTCGAGAAGCAATACGTTCCTGGCTTCCTCCTGGCGGCGCTGCATGCGTCCGAACCTGATATGGCTCAGATTCTTGACCCATTCGAAATACGACACCGTCACCCCGCCGGCATTGGCATACATGTCCGGAATGATGACCCGGCCGCGCTCGCGCAGGGTCCGGTCGGCCTCGGCCGTGACCGGCCCATTGGCCGCCTCGATGATCACCGCTGCCTTGATCCGGTCGGAATTGGCAGAGGTGATGACTCCCTCGATTGCCGCCGGAATCAGGATGTCGCAATCCATCTCCAGCACCGACGGTCCATCCTCGACAAATCTGGATCCCGGAAACCCCTTGGCGCTGCCATTTTCGGTCACGTAATCCTTCAGCTTCGGGATATCGAGCCCGTCCTCGTCAATGACGGCCCCGTCAATGTCGATGACTGCCACCACCCTGGCACCACAATCCTCGGACACAAACAGCGCCGCGTGGTATCCGACATTGCCAAACCCCTGAACGACGACCCGCTTGCCTTCCAGCGTGCCTTCCAGCCCCGCCTTCGCCGCGTCTTCCGGATGCCGGAAGAATTCCTCCAGCGCATATTGCACGCCGCGGCCGGTGGCCTCGACCCGCCCGGCAATGCCGCCGGCATTGAGCGGCTTTCCGGTCACGCTGGCCCGGGCATTGATGTCGGTGGTCTTCATGCGCAAATACTGGTCGGCCATCCAGGCCATCTCGCGCTCGCCGGTTCCCATGTCCGGGGCCGGGACGTTCTGGCTCGGATTGATCAGGTCACGCTTGATCAGCTCATAGGCGAAACGCCGGGTGATCAGTTCAAGTTCCTCGACGGTGTAGTCCCGCGGATTCAGGCACAGCCCCCCTTTCGAACCGCCAAAGGGGACCTCGACCAGGGCACATTTGAATGTCATCAGCGCCGCCAGCGCCTCGACCTCGTCCTGCGACACGTTGAGGTCGTAGCGGATGCCGCCCTTGACCGGCTCCATATGCTCCGAATGAACCGAACGGTATCCGATGAAGGTGTGAATTCCGCCCCGCATCCTGACGCCGAAACGAACGACATAGGTGCTGTTGCAGACCCGGATCTTCTCCTTGAGACCGGGAGGTATGCTGACAAGATCGGCCGCCTGCGTGTACATCTGTTCGACCGACTCCAGGAATGACGCGTCCTGGTGATTGCTCATCCTGCCCCCTCCATCTCTTGCGGAATTGAAGATGGTACCGCCTCCCCGACTTGAACGGGGGACCCCCAGATCCACAATCTGGTGCTCTAACCAACTGAGCTAAGGCGGCACACCAAGGCGACATTATCCCAATCCCGCACATCCCCGCAACAGAATGTGCAGATTTTCGGGCGGTTGCATTTCCCAACCCCTGGCTTGATGAACTCTCCAAACGGACTGCCGGGCCTTCACCGGCCATCCACGTCAGAGTTAGCCCACCCCTCACCACCGCAATGTCATGCCCAGCCCCACACCATGCACCGGCGTTGCCGCCCCATGCTCCCGCCTCGTGGCCTCAAGACCGAGCGAGAGATCCGGTGCCCCCCGCTCCGGGGTGAGCCGCCAGCCGAGCGTGTAGTCGCGCGAGGCGTTATCCATGCGCAGCCTTGCATGCGGGGCGATGGTGAAGCGGCCAGCCAGCGCCGGCAGCCCGTAGGCAGCCTCGGCGGTGGTGGCAGCACCGCCGCCTTCCCCTGGCGCCAGTACCTCCGGCATGAACAATGCATCCACGCCGCCGGTGGTCTCTCCCGCATCCTGGCGCAGCGAGACCGAGAGGCCGCGGGCGCTCTCCGGGCGGGGATCGAAGGTGAAGCTGGCCGCCAGGCCGTTCTCCTCGAACTCATCGTCGTCATGGGCAATCAGCTTGCGGGCAGACAGATCCATGGCGAAGCCGGAGGCCGGGTCTGTCCAGGCCAGGCTTCCACCCACTTCGATGCCGGCCCCTCGCTCGGCATCGCCGCCATCATGGCGGGCACCCACCTCCAGCCCGGGGGTGAGGGTAGCACCGCTCTCAAGGCCGATCTGCCAGGTGGCCTCCAGCCCGGCTCTGAGCCGGGTCACGGTGGCATCGGAGGCGGCCAGCGCATGGGTCTTCTCCGAGCGAGTGCGCGACCAGAGCGCGTCCGAGGTGAGGGCAAGCGTGCCCGAGCCGATGCCAGTGAGCTCGGCCCTCATGCCGGCCGCGGCCATCTGCCAGGAGGTATCGGCGGTGAGGGTATCTCCCGTCTCCGGCGTCAGTGTCACCTCGCCGGTGCCATGGCCCAGCGCCCCCCAGAGGCGCAGCCGCTCGGAGGGCCTTATGGATGCATAGGGCAGCACCGCGGTGAGGGAGGCCTCGATCTTGCCATCGCCTTCACGGATGGCTTCGGCGCACGGCGCCTGCCCGGTCTCGGCTGGCGGGCAGATCTGGGTCTCTGGCCGGGGCATGATATCGGTATCGGCATAGCTGCCCTTGCCGCTTGAGTGCAGCAGGGCCAGGCCCAGAAGCCAGCGATCGCGTCCGTAATCTGCCCCCAGCATGGCGGTGGTGGCGGTGCCATCAAGGGAGAAGCTGCCTTCCTGTCCATCGAAGCTGTCCCGTGCTGCCCGCCCCCAGATGGCCAGGGAGCCGGCCTCAGTCTCGCCGGTGGTGGTGAAGCTGCTGGAGAGGAGAGCTTCCCTGGCGCTCATGGACAGGGGCTCGGGCGGGTGGTGGTCGAAGGGGTCGGTGTCGGTGGGGCCCGGCCGTGTCAGCAGATCATCAAGCGGGCTGGCACCGGTAGCATGGCCGGCGGTGCCCAGCGCCAGCGCCTGGCCAGCGATGGTGGCGTGGGTGCCGGGGGCACGGTCGGCAGCAATGCGGCTCTCGATGCCATCGAGGGCCTGCTGGGCCACGGTGCGCCCGAAGCGGGAGAGAAAGGCCGCCGGCATCGGGTCGGAATTGGTGATAGTGCCGATGGCCAGGCCATCGGCGATCACCGCCCCGCCGGTGGGGCTGGAGAGCACCACCTCGAAGGTCTCCGGATCCTCGTCATGGCTGTCGTTGTAGACATAGACCGGCATCTTCTTCTCGGTTTGGCCCGGCCAGAAGGTGAGCGCGATGCCTTCTGGCCACCACCATTGAAAATCCTCGCCGTATCGTGCGGAGACCGGATTCGATTCGCGCGCGGTGATGGTCACCTTCACCGCCTTCTGCATCGCCCGGTCGAGCCGCACCGTGAAATACATCATCCCGACATCCTCGCCGGCGGTCTCGTCGCCGACCGAGAAGGCCGGGCCGGCGGATGGGGTGTCATTGTCGGCGATAGTCACCGTGGCGGCACCCCCCGGCGCCGTCGCCACCGTGTAGCCGGTGCCGGCATCGAGGGCGGCGGTGATGGCGCCGTTCGGCTCATCCGCCGCATCATCCACCGTGGCCACGGTGACGGACTGGCTGCCCGAGACCGGGATGGTGACGGTTCTCGATCCGAGCTGGCCGGAGGCGGCAAATTGGCCGGACTGGGTGATGGTGAGGGTGACATCAAGCGGTGCGGCCGGTAGCGGGTCGGCGGTGATGGTGAAGGCGGCACCCTCGCCCTCGGTGACGCCCGGCCCGGCGGTAATGGTGAGCGCCGGAATGTCATTGTCGGTGACGGCGACGGCGGCGCTGCCCTGGCCGGCGGCGATGCTGTAGCCCGTGCCCGTGCCGAGGGCGACGCTCACCGAGCCGTCGGCTTCGTTGGCGGTATCGTCCACCGTGGCCACTTCGATGCCGGCGCTGGTTGCGCCTGCCGCCAGTGTCACCGTCCGGGCGCCGGCACCGGGGGCGGCCAGATACTCGCCGGACTGGGCGACACTGTAGGCAATGGTGAGGTCGCTGGAAGGTGCCGGATCGGCGGTGATGGTGAAGGTGGCCGAGCCGCCCTCGGTGATGGCGGATCCCGCCGAGAGGCTGAGGATTGGGGTGGCGGGGGCGGCGTCATCATCGGCCACGGCCACTGTCTGCGAGGACGGGCTGCCTACCGTGTAGCCGTCTCCGGCATTCACGCTTGCCGTGATCGAACCATCCGGCTCGTCCACGGCGTCATTCACCGTGGCAATGTCGATGCCCAGGCTGCCGGAGACCGGGATGGTGACCGTCCGCGAACCGGGCTCGCCGGAGGCGGCCATGTCGCCGGATTGGGCGATGGTGAGGGCCACGTCGAGCGGTGCGCCCGGCACCGGGCTTGCCGTGATCGTGAAGGAGGCATCCGTGCCTTCGGTGACCCCATTGCCGGCGGTGATGCTGACCACCGGAGTGTCATTGTCGGTGACTGTGACGGCTCTGCTGCCCTTGCCCGAGGCCACGGTGTAGCCGGTGCCACCGGCGAGGGCGGCACTGACCGAGCCATCGGCCTCGTTGGCAGAATCATCCACCGTGGCCACTTCGATGCCGGCGCTGGTTGCACCTGCCGCCAGTGTCACCGTCCGGGCGCCGGCACCGGGGGCTGCCAGGTAATCGCCGGACTGGGCGACGGTGTAGGCAACCGTCAAATCGGACCCTGGCGCCGGACTGGCGGTGATGGTGAAGGAGACATTCCCGCCCTCGGTGATGGCGCTCCCGCCCGAGAGGATGAGTTCGGGGGTGGTGGACGGCAGCACGTCGTCATCGGCAACCGCCACCGTGGCGGTGGAGGGGCTGCCGAGTGTGTAGCCGGCGGCGGCGGTGACGGTGGCCGTCACGCTGCCATCCGCCTCGTCCACGCTGTCCTGCACCGTGGTGAGCGTCAGGTCGGCCGAGGCCTGGCCCCCGTTGATGGTGACCGTCTGCGTTCCTTCATCCGCCTGCGCCAGGAAGTCGCTGCTGGCATCGTCGGCGACGGTGAGCGACACCGTGAGGTCCGCAACCGGCGCCGGGCTGGCAGTGACGGTGAACACCGCATCGGCGCCCTCGGTCACGCCGGCGCCGCCGGCAATGGTGATCTCTGGCTCGGCGGGGACGGCTCCCTCCAGGCATTCCAGCGCGTCGGCCACCGGTGCCCAACCGAACCAGTTCGCTTCCCGGGCGCGGGCGTCGGCGGCCGTCATCGGCAGGATGGTACGGCTGTCGGCGGTCCAGCCATCCGGGCTGCGGGCGCCCAGCGCCACCAGGGCGCGGAACCAGTTCGCCCCGTAGCCTGGCGGCGTGTCCCTGTTGTGGTCGTAATACCCCTCGATCTTTTCCAGAAGCTGCTCCGGCACGCAGGCGGTCGGGGCGGCGTCGTCATTGAGGATGGTGTAGGTCGCAGATCCCGCAGTCCCGGAGACCGTCACCCCCGCAGGCGGGTCCTGCAGCTCGACCACCACCGTCTCGTCGGGCTCGACATCGGCATCGCCGCGGACCAGCAACCGGACCGTGCCGCTCGCCGCGTTTGCTGCCAGCGTGTAGCTGTGGCAGTCACCCGCGAGCGTGAGCGGCGTGTCGCTGCCGGTGCCCACCAACTGGTAGTCGGCACTGGCGCCCCGTGCCGCCGTGCCAGTGTTCTTCAGGCATGCCTTGAAGCTCGTCGCCTCGCCGCGCACCGGATCGAGACCGAATGTCACCGTCGCATAGGTCTTGCCCGTATCGCCTTCCGAAGCCGAAGCCGGCGAGATCGCCACCGACAGCACCGGCTCGTCATTATCCGAGACCGCAACGGATGCCGTGCCGCTGGTGCCGATTGTGTAGCCGCTGCCTGCCTCGACGGTGGCGGTGATGCTGCCGTCGGGCTCGTCGGCGCCGTCATCGTCCGTGGTGACATCGAGCGTTGCCGTGCCGCTCGTGCCGATGGTCACCTGCCGCGCACCGGCTGCGCCGCTCGACGCGAACGCACCGCTGTCGGCAATGTTCACCTTCACCGTGATGTCACCCTGCGGTGCAGGCGTCGCGGTCAGGGTGAACACGGCAGCCGCGCCCTCGGTGACGGCATTGCCGCCGGCGATGCCCACTGCAGGCAGCACGTCGTCATCGGCAACCGCCACCGTGGCGGTGGAGGGGCTGCCGAGTGTGTAGCCGGCGGCGGCGGTGACGGTGGCCGTCACGCTGCCATCCGCCTCGTCCACGCTGTCCTGCACCGTGGTGAGCGTCAGGTCGGCCGAGGCCTGGCCCCCGTTGATGGTGACCGTCTGCGTTCCTTCATCCGCCTGCGCCAGGAAGTCGCTGCTGGCATCGTCGGCGACGGTGAGCGACACCGTGAGGTCCGCAACCGGCGCCGGGCTGGCAGTGACGGTGAACACCGCATCGGCGCCCTCGGTCACGCCGGCGCCGCCGGCAATGGTGATCTCTGGCTCGGCGGGGACGGCTCCCTCCAGGCATTCCAGCGCGTCGGCCACCGGTGCCCAGCCGAACCAGTTTGCCTCCCGGGCGCGGGCGTCGGCGGCCGTCATCGGCAGGATGGTACGGCTGTCGGCGGTCCAGCCATCCGGGCTGCGGGCGCCCAGCGCCACCAGGGCGCGGAACCAGTTCGCCCCGTAGCCTGGCGGCGTGTCCCTGTTGTGGTCGTAATACCCCTCGATCTTTTCCAGAAGCTGCTCCGGCACGCAGGCGGTCGGGGCGGCGTCGTCATTGAGGATGGTGTAGGTCGCAGATCCCGCAGTCCCGGAGACCGTCACCCCCGCAGGCGGGTCCTGCAGCTCGACCACCACCGTCTCGTCGGGCTCGACATCGGCATCGCCGCGGACCAGCAACCGGACCGTGCCGCTCGCCGCGTTTGCTGCCAGCGTGTAGCTGTGGCAGTCACCCGCGAGCGTGAGCGGCGTGTCGCTGCCGGTGCCCACCAACTGGTAGTCGGCACTGGCGCCCCGTGCCGCCGTGCCAGTGTTCTTCAGGCATGCCTTGAAGCTCGTCGCCTCGCCGCGCACCGGATCGAGACCGAATGTCACCGTCGCATAGGTCTTGCCCGTATCGCCTTCCGAAGCCGAAGCCGGCGAGATCGCCACCGACAGCACCGGCTCGTCATTATCCGAGACCGCAACGGATGCCGTGCCGCTGGTGCCGATTGTGTAGCCGCTGCCTGCCTCGACGGTGGCGGTGATGCTGCCGTCGGGCTCGTCGGCGCCGTCATCGTCCGTGGTGACATCGAGCGTTGCCGTGCCGCTCGTGCCGATGGTCACCTGCCGCGCACCGGCTGCGCCGCTCGACGCGAACGCACCGCTGTCGGCAATGTTCACCTTCACCGTGATGTCACCCTGCGGTGCAGGCGTCGCGGTCAGGGTGAACACGGCAGCCGCGCCCTCGGTGACGGCATTGCCGCCGGCGATGCCCACTGCAGGCAGCACGTCATCATCGGCAACCGCCACCGTGGCGGTGGAGGGGTTGCCGAGTGTATAGCCGGCGGCGGCGGTGACGGTGGCCGTCACGCTGCCATCCGCCTCGTCCACGCTGTCCTGCACCGTGGTGAGCGTCAGGTCGGCCGAGGCCTGGCCCCCGTTGATGGTGACCGTCTGCGTTCCTTCATCCGCCTGCGCCAGGAAGTCGCTGCTGGCATCGTCGGCGACGGTGAGCGACACCGTGAGGTCCGCAACCGGCGCCGGGCTGGCAGTGACGGTGAACACCGCATCGGCGCCCTCGGTCACGCCGGCGCCGCCGGCAATGGTGATCTCTGGCTCGGCGGGGACGGCTCCGTCCAGGCATTCCAGCGCCTCCGCCACCGGTGCCCAGCCGAACCAGTTTGCCTCCCGGGCGCGGGCGTCGGCGGCCGTCATCGGCAGGATGGTGCGGCTGTCCGCGGTCCAGCCATCCGGGCTGCGGGCGCCCAGCGCCACCAGGGCGCGGAACCAGTTCGCCCCATAGCCGGGCGGCCTGGCCTTGTTGTGGTCGTAATACCCCTCGACCTTCTCCAGAAGCTGCTCCGGCACGCAGGCGGTCGGGGCGGCGTCATTGTCCGAGACCGCAACGGATGCCGAGGCGTTCGTGCCCGACGGCGTGTAGCCGCTTCCCGCCTCGATGGTCGCGGTCACCGAGCCGTCCGCCTCGTCCGCGCTGTCATCCTGCGTCGGGACCGTCAGGTCGGCCGAGCTCTGCCCGGCGGTGATTGTGACCGTCTTCTTGCCTTCATCGCTCGCAGCCAGGAAGTCGCTGCTGGCATCGTCGGCGACGGTGAGCGTCACCACGAGGTCCGCTGTCGGTGCCGGGCTTGCAGTGACGGTGAATACCGCACCCGCGCCCTCGGTTGCCGACGCCGCCTTCGCCGCCACCGAGATTGCCGGCAGTGCGGCGACCTTCTGCACCGGGGCGGCGGTAAAAGGCTTCATGTCGTCGGCCGACAGCAAGGCGTCGAAATAGGCAATCCGGTTCGGGATCGTCTGCAGGATCTGATCTTTCCAGTCGGAGTCGATCCTTGTCGGCACGTACCGGGCGGAGAAATACGCCAGGAAGGATTCCGCTACGTCCTCGCGGTCGGGGTTGTTCTTCGCATAGCTCGAGATGAACGCCCCGTCGGCCTTCCGTGCCGCCAGCCATTTGGGGTCTGACTTGACCTCATCGTCCAGCGACACATGCGCCGCCTCGTGAGCCAGTCCTTCTTCAAGCCTCGTTTCGTCAAGCTTGATCGTTGCGAATTCCGTATAGATTCCGATCTTTCCAACCCGACTGGACCCAAACCACTGATGGCTCCCCTTGTGTATGTTGAGGATATTGATCCCAGAATTCTTACCGAACCCGGATCGCAGCACCTTGGGCAGGCGGCCGACGGCCTCGCCGTATTTCTCGGCCGCACTCGCCGCTTCCGTCTTCGTAAAGTCCTCATGGACCCGGATCTCGAACGTGTTCGCCCCGTCATCGCAGTTGGCCTTGAAAATCCAGGCGTTGGCCGATCGCGCGAGGGCGTAGGGGCCGTTCTCGTTCATAGTCCGGTCGTCCCGGGGCTTCTCGGCCGCCGAGACCGTGCAGAGGGAGGAATCGGAAGGCGTGATGGCGCCAGTGCCCGCCGATACTGTTGTGCCCACACTTATGTGAGCCCCGGCCTCCTTCACCGGCGAGAGGACTGCGCATATCGCGGCCAGAGCCACCAGCAAGACCGCATACGGTCGTTTGTGGCCGTCATCGCTGCCGCCGACAGCCTTCCCGGCGACCGTCGCCGCGGCCCGTCGTTGAGCATTCCTTCGTTCATGGCCGCGGTCTTTTGGGGTTTCTCCGCCGCAGAGTCCGTGCAGGCGGAAGAAACGGAAGGCGTGTTGGCGCCAGTGTCTTTCGATTTGGTCCTGGCTTGGGCTTCCTACACCGGTGGGATGGCTAGTGCCGCCGCCGTGAGGGCCGCAAGGATGACTGAACACCCCCCCCCCTGTCCTGCATGACACCCTCTTCGCTACCCGACCGGACGCAGGCGCGTCCGCAACACCGCGACGGTACGAAACCGGCGCGCCTGCGTCAAGCCCCGCGCCCGGCGGCAGGACCGCCTCACGCTAATTCCGGTCAGGCTCATTCAGTAGTCGGCAAACACGACCAGATCCAGCCTCTGAACCAGCACGGATGCCCAAGCATCCCCGGCCTGTCCATGTTGGTGACGTCGGGCATCAGTCTGCGGCCCCGCAGCAGGTGTCGCGGAAGATGGAGATGTCGGCGAAGGTCCCGGTCGGGCATGCCGGATAGAAAGGCACCTTCTCCATGTCGACAGATAGTCCTGCCAGGCCGGGTGCCGGTTTCAGGGAGGCAGAGGATGAGGGTTGATTTCGCCTCTTCGCCGGGATTGAACAGCGATCTTGCCTGGCTGTGCCGGTGCACATGGGTTGAAGCCATGCGCGGCGAGAGAGACAAACCGATCGGCGCCATCTGGCGGCGAGTGCGGGACATTGCGCCGGAGCACCGCCAATTGAAGCATGACTATGCCCGCGCCTGTGCCGGCAGGTGGCGGCAGGCCCGCCGGAAGCTCAAGGACCCGTCCATCGACCGGTCCTCGATGGATGTCTGGCTGCGGACACAGAAGCGCGCCTTCGCCATCGAGACAGGCCAGATCGAGGGCCTGTATCTCTTGCCCGGGGTGTGACCGAGACATTGATCGCCGAAGGCTTCGAAGGGGTGCGGGGAGCCCATTCGGCCATCGAGATCGCAGGCAGCACGCTGAAGGGCCTCCTTGAAGACCAGGAAGCCGCACTTGAAATGGTGTTCGCCCATGTCAGGGAAGAACGGCCACTTGTCGGCTCGGCGATCAAGGAATGGCATTTGCTCCTGACCCGCCACCAGGAGAGCGCCGCCGGCATCGATCCCTTCGGCAACCGGATCGAGATCCCTCTCAGGAAGGGCCAGTACAAGCTCCGTCCCAACAACCCGCGCCGGCGAGATGGCTTCGTTCATGAATACTGCCCTCCTGAACAGGTGCAGACCGAGATGGACCGGTTCCTTGCATTCCATGAAAGCCATGCCGGGTTGGATCTGGCGCCGGAGCTTGAGGCGGCGTGGCTCCATCATGAGTTCGTGCGTATCCACCCATTCCAGGATGGCAATGGCCGGATCTCCCGGCTGTTGATGGCATACGCCTATGCAAAGGCTGGCGAATTCCCGCCGGTGATCCCGGCGGACAGGAAGGATGACTACATCGATGCGCTCATAGCAGCGGATGAAGGAGATTTCCCCACCCTGGTCGGATATCTGGGCGACCTGGCCGCACAACGTTCAAATGCTGCTGCCGTCCGCGCCGAAGGGATTCTGAAAGGCCGCACCGATTACCATCACGGCAATGGCGGCACGACTGTGGACGGAGTCTACCATCCGCCGGACCGCGATTCCGGCCATCCGTAGCCGGGCATTTTCCTGGCACCACGGAAGGTGCCTTCATGCGGTTTGCCAAGTGTGTCATGCGCCTCGTTTTGCCTGTAGCGGGTTAAATATCGTTGCCGGACGGTGTTATTGACCGCATGGTCGGATGGCCGGGAAATTCGAGCCGGTGGCCGGATATGGGGCACAGATGGGTGCCTGGCCGGGGGCGGGGCGGACAAGATGGCTTCTCGCCAAGTCACACTACATCAATGGCATGGAACAAGGTGGATACTGAAATGGAATTGCAGGTGGAGTTTGGGGCCAACCCTTCAAGGATACAATGTCCGGTGGGTCTGCCGGACATCTGCCAGGGCACCGGCTTCAGATCTGCTCCCTCTCACTGAACTTGCCCCGAGCACACTTTTGTCCGCATCAGGGACATGCTTCGTGTTTAGGCAAAATCTAATGCGTGGTGGAATGATCGAAATTCGACCATAGCGCACTCACGGGCAGGCCAAATAGGCGATTTCCGAAGCTCAACCGGTGCTCTCCCAGATAAAACACGATACCGGTGAATCTGCGCGTTTTGCCGGGTCCGTCCGTCGCAAACCACTTCAGATGACGGAAATCACTATTGCTGATCGTCGCGGCGCTCTTCACTTCGATCCCAACCAGGCTCTCGCCGCTATCGGCGATGATGTCGATTTCCCGTCGGTCCGGACTTCGCCAGTGATACAGCCTGAAATCCGTCTCCTGTTGACGCAACGAACGCAGGATCTCGTTGAATACGAAACTCTCCATGAGCCCGCCAAGCTGCGTTGCATTGGCTCTTCCAGCTTCAAAGGCGTTTGCGCCGAGATGCCGCAGCGCACAACACATGCCGGTATCGACGAGGTGAAATTTCGGCTGTCTGACTTCCCGGTGAGTCTCGCCCGAATTCCATGCGCCAAGCCTGATGATCAGTGACAACCGGATCAGCGCGTCGAGGTAGGTATCGACCGTATCCCGCTTGATTCCGAGTAATCGGGACAGGTCGGAGATATTGAACTCTTGGCCGGTCCTTGCCGCCACCTGGTCGATCAGACGGCGAAACGGTTCGGTCTTGCGCACGTGAAACAGGTCGGCGACGTCCCGGTCTACGACAGAATCGACATAATCGCGGTAAAGTTCCTGCCGGGATTTCAGCGGCAGTTCTCTCGGTTCGGGAAATCCGCCCTCCAAGACATGCTCGATATATTTCTTGCGGGAAAGCACTGGCGGCAGAGTGATCGTATCAAGGGAGGGACGCTCCTGTGCGGCCCAATCAAGCACACGGTTTGGCCCGACCCGCTGCTTTTCGGCCATGGTGAGAGGCCATAATTTCAATACGAGCATCCTGCCGGCAAGGGAATCTGCGACGTTCATCGTGGCGAAGACGTTCGACGAGCCGGTAAGCAAGAACTGGCCCTTTCGCCGATCCTTGTCGACAATGCTCTTGATCGCGAGTGGAAGGTTCCCTGATCGCTGAACCTCATCGATGATTACGGGCATATTTGCATCGGAAGCATTGGCCGCGAGACTCGTCATTTGGCCCACCGGGTCTGACTCAATGGCAGCAAAAACCCCGGCGTCATCAAGCGTCACGTAGAATCCCTCGCCGAACAGGTTCTGGACCAAGGTCGTTTTACCGACCTGCCTGGGACCAACGAGATTGACGATCCGGGCGGCCGCGAGCGCTTGCTCCAGGGGGGCTACCAGATGTCTGGGGTAGTCATCGCCTGCCAAGGTGGTTGCGCTCCTTCACCATTTGCCCGTTACACCTGTCACCACTTGCCTATTTGGTCTTGCGGGAAATGTCCACCAGAATGATCACCAAATGCCCGACAGAGCTCGCGTGAATTGCCCGTTACTTCCATTCCGCCGACGAGGCTGTGGCTGCCCTGCCTGGGACCAACGAGATTGACGATCCGGGCGGCCGCGAGCGCTTGCTCCAGGGGGGCTACCAGATGTCTGGGGTAGTCATCGCCTGCCAAGGTGGTTGCGCTCCTTCACCATTTGCCCGTTACACCTGTCACCACTTGCCTATTTGGTCTTGCGGGAAATGTCCACCAGAATGATCACCACATGCCCGACAGAGCTCGCGTGAATTGCCCGTTACTTCCATTCCGCCGACGAGGCTGTGGCTGCCCTTCCACCAAGATCCGGTGGCGGTGGCGGTCGATCTGCCCGGCGGCGCTATACGATTGCATCACGGCTGACTCCGGGGTCGGGGCCTCGGAATGACGCCGATGTCCTCGGTCGGGCGTTTGGGAAATCAGCGAATTTCGGCCCGGCTTCCCGAGCCCCGCAGGCGATCCCAATCCGCGGTGTCAAGCTGCGCCTGGTGGCGGTCGGCGGCATTGCGGGCAAATTTGAGCAGCAATGCCCGGCGGCGGGCTGGTGCCAGGCGGTCTTCCTTGCCCATGCGGACGATCTCGGCGTCGTGGCGGTCGGCAAAGATCAGCCCCGTCTCCTCCGGCAGCAAGTCATGCGGGAAATGACGGTCCACCGCCCAGAAGAACCGGTCGCAATAGTCCAGGTATCCCTGCCATTTCGAATCGGACATGTAGTCGAGCCGGGATGACTTGCATTCGATCACCCAGAGCTCGGCCTTTGGCCCGATGCCCATGACATCGACCCGCAGACCGCTGGTCGGCGAGAACTCCTCCAGGGTTGCAAACCGGTATGCCCGGCGCAAATGCCTCTGGACGCCCCGGGCAAGCAATCGTCCTGGCGGTAAGACCGACTCCATCGACAACATATGGATGAAATCGCCGCCATGGCAAACCCCGATCCGACGTTTGTGGTCCGGACGACCGAGGCCGGGGAATTGTCCAGCCCGTTGCCGGGGTGTATTGCCTTGCCGAGTTGCAGGGAGGCACCATTCCATGAATTTGGCTGACGCCAAGAAGCAGGCTCGCAAGCGCGCCGTCAGGCACCGGGCAGGAACGAGAAGCAATGACGGCGAATCGCTCGCCGTTACCAGGCTTGCGACTGCACTGAAGGGGATTGCAGCAACCGGCCCGGTCGCCGGTTACTTGGCCATTGGCTCGGAATTGAACCCGGTTGCCGCCATGGCCGAACTTGCCAGCAAGGGACGATGTGTTGCCGTGCCGGTGGTGGATGGACCCGGCAAGCCGCTGAAATTCCGGCAATGGCACCCGGATTCGTCACTGGTGAAGGCCGAATACGGGATATCCGTTCCCGATTCGGGAGACTGGGTTCAGCCCGAGATCCTCGTGGTTCCCCTCCTGGCATTCGACCGGCGGGGGTTCCGCCTGGGATATGGCGGGGGATTCTATGACCGGACCCTCGCCAGGCTGCGGAAGACGGGGCCGGTGGTTTCCATTGGCCTGGCATTCTCCAGCCAGGAGCTTGACCACGTCCCGACGGAACCGTTTGACCAACCACTCGACATGATTGTAACCGAATGCGGTGTTGCCGAGCTGGGCAACTGAGCCCGAACCCACGCAGGCAGGACCCAAATGCGCATTATGTTTCTCGGTGACATCGTCGGCAGATGTGGGCGCGACGCGGTGACCTCCTGGGTGCCGCGGGTTCGTGAAGTGTTGAATCCGGATTTCGTCGTTGCCAACGGGGAAAACGCCACGCAGGGCAATGGCATCACCCTCGCCCACGCCAAATCCATCCTGGCATCCGGTGTCGATTGCATTACGCTCGGCGACCATGCTTTCGACCAGCGGCCACTGATGTCGGAGATCGATCGTGAACCCCGGCTCCTGAGACCGCTCAACCTGTCCAGCCACGCGCCGGGAAATGGTCATGGAATCTTCACCGACAGTCGCAACCGGAAACTCCTGGTTGTCTCGGCGCTTGGACGGGTCTTCATGAAGTCACCGTATGACGACCCCTTTGCCGCGGTCGGAAAGCTGCTGTCAGCCCATCCCATCGGTGCGTCGGTCCATGCTGCACTGGTTGACTTTCATGCCGAAGCCACCTCCGAAAAGACGGCAATGGGCTTTCACTGCGACGGACGGGCCACCATGGTGGCCGGCACGCATACCCATATTCCCACCTCGGACTGGCGAATCCTTCCCGGCGGAACCGGCTATATCTCGGATGTGGGAATGTGCGGGGATTACCATTCGGTCATCGGCATGCAGAAGGACGAACCGGTTGGCCGGTTTGTCACCGGGCTGTCCAGGGCACGATTCTCGCCGGCAACCGGCGAGGCAACCCGTTGCGGGGTGTTGGTCGACTCGGATGATGCTTCCGGGCGCGCCACCCGGATAATGCCGATCCGCGTTGGCGGACCGATCCCGCAATCGCTCCCCGAAGACTGACATCACGCCTGCCCATGCTTGCTCCGCTCTCGGTCATCGTCCCGACGCTCAACTCGGCAGGCTGCCTGCCGGGACTTGCAGATTGCCTGGTCGAGGGTGTCCGCAAGCAGATGATTCGGGAGCTGATCATTTCCGATGGGGGATCCGGAGACAGCACCGAGGCGATTGCCGACGGGTTGGGCGCCAGGTTCATCAGGGGAGGTGCCAGCCGGGGCAGGCAACTGGCAGCCGGCGCCCGGATTGCCGGAGGCCGGTGGTTCCTGTTTCTCCATGCCGACACCGTCCTGGCGACCGGATGGTCGGAGGATGTCGCCTGGCACATGACCCACAGGCCGGCACTGGCCAGCCATTTCCGCCTCGGATTCATCGGTGGCGGGTTTTGCGCCGGCTTCGTCGCCGGTTGGGCGAATTTCCGGTCGATCATCCTGGGCCTGCCATATGGCGACCAGGGATTGCTGATTTCGCGCCAGCAATACGAGCAATCCGGAGGATATCCTGACATACCGCTCATGGAAGACGTGGCAATCGCCCGGGCATTGCGAAAACGCATCCGTCCGATGAACAGCACAATCCTTACCGACCCCCGCCGCTACCAGGAGGAAGGCTGGCTGATGCGAGGATCGCGCAATCTGATCACACTGATCCGCTACCTGCTGGGCACCTCGCCGGCGACACTTGCCCGGGGCTACGACCGCAGGCAGGACAAAACCCGATGAATTGGCGCGGCGATCCGTGTTCCGGAGGGAGGCACGCAGGATGAACTTGAACAGGGGCAGGTCCCACGTGGCCATTCCGGGGCCATCCGTCATCCCCGACCAGGTGCTGCAGGCCATGCACCGTGCGGCTCCGAACATCTATTCTGCCGATCTTGAGCACATGGTGCATGGATTGCTGGACGACCTCGGTGCCGTGGCCGGAACCGAGGGTCATTCAACGATCTACATCTGCAACGGGCACGGCGTCTGGGAGGCGGCCCTGTCAAACACCATGAGTTCGGGCGATCGAGTCCTGGTCCTGGCTACCGGCCTCTTTGCCCAGGGATGGGGCGGGTTTGCCGAAAACATGGGAGTGTCGGCCGAATACATCGATTTCGGTCCACGCGGCACCATTGATGCAGGAAGGGTCGCCGACCGCCTCGCCCGCGATCGCCATCACGAGATCAAGGCGGTGATTGCCGTTCAGGTTGATACTGCCAGCTCGGTTCGCAACGATATTGCCTCGCTGTCGGAAGCAATCGGATCCACCGGTCATCCCGCCCTGCTGATGGTCGACTGCATTGCCAGCCTCGCCTGCGAGCGGTTCCTCATGGATGAGTGGGGCGTGGATGTCATGATCGCCGCCAGCCAGAAGGGATTGATGACGCCGCCCGGACTGGGATTCATGTTCTTCAATGACCGCGCACGCGAAATGAGTCGTTCGGCCGGATTGCGCACCCCGTACTGGGATTGGGAGCGACGGGTGGACCCGGACGAGTTCTACATGATCTTCTGCGGCACCGCCCCTACCCATCACCTGTTCGGACTGCGAAAGGCACTGGACATGATCCTGCATGAGGAAGGCCTGGAAGCCATCTGGCGGCGGCATGCCAGGCTGGCGGGTGCGGTCTGGGCGGCGGCGAACAAATGGGGCGAGAATGGCTCCATCGCCCTGAATATTGCCGACCCCCGGCACCGGAGCCATGCGGTGACGACAATAGGAGCCGACGCACCATACGGACGATTGCTGCGGGGCTGGACCGAGAACAATGCCGGCCTGACCCTCGGTATCGGCCTGGGCATGCGCTCCCCGGAGGATCCGGATGCATCCGGGTATTTCCGCATCGGCCACATGGGACATCTGAATGCGCACATGATCCTCGGCGCCCTCGGCGCAATCGAGGCCGGCCTTGACGCAATCGGCTGCCAGCACGGAAGCGGCGCACTCGAAGCCGCCGCCCACATCTGCAGCAAGGACTGACCTGGGGGAATTGCCGGCAAACCGCCAATCCCGACGCCGGTGTCAACCGCAGCAGACGGGCCGGTAGAACGAAAGCAAAAGCCGCGCAGGCCCGATGCAAGCCCCCGACCAAGGTTGCCGGAACGTTATGTTGCGTAGAGTTGCCCGGCAACGTTGCATGGTCTGGACCTCAGGCGCCGCCGCAACATAACCCGAACGCAGCAGATGCCCTATAGGAATTGGCTTCTCCTGGATTCCGGGATACTCGCAGGAAATTCCTGGAGGCCGCAGGAGCGACTCCGGGTTCACTTCAACCGAATTCTGCCGTCTGCCCGAAATCAGGCAAGCCAGGCCGAACTCGTCGGCTCCGGGCACACTGCCCTCTAAACGTCCCCTTCCCGGGCGAAATGCGAGCCGCCGCCGGGATCCAGGCAAGTCATGTAGCCACCCTCGCCGCCTGGCGGTCAGGCGGCCGGTTGCAGCCTCTCGAGCGCCCTGGCCAGTGCCTCGGCTTCATTCTCATTGCTGGTCAACCGGGACCGGGTCTCCTCGATCACCGCCTCCGGCGCGTTGCTGACGAAGCCCGGATTTGCGAGCCGCGCCTTCAGCTGATCGATTTCCTTTCCCGCCCGTTCCAGCGATTTCTCGAGTCGGGCGGTTTCGGCATCGACATCGATGATTCCCCGGAGCGGAATGCAGAACGAGCCACCTTCAATCCAGATCGTCGCCGAGCCGGATGGCGCCTCGGAGGCCTTCTCGAGCGATTCGACCCGGGCCAGGCGCGACACCAGTTCCAGATTGCGGGTCACTGCGCCCTGGAGTTCCTCGTCAAGCTCCAGCTGCAGGAGGCTGATCCGTGCGGCCGCCGGCACCCGCATCAGCGCCCGCACCGACCTGATCTCCTCGATGAGTCGGATCACATGGCCGATTTCCCGGTCGCACCGGTCGTCGGCCAGCTGATCGGCGGTGTAGTCCGGCCAGGCCTCGTGGATCAGCATGCCTGACCGCTCGCCGAAGCTCCAGATTTCCTCGGTAATGAATGGCATCATCGGGTGGAGCAGGATCAGGCACTGGTCGAGCACCCAGGATATCGTCTGCCGGGTCTCGGCGAGGAGGGCGTCGTCTTCCGATTTCAGCATTTCCTTGGAAAACTCGAGATACCAGTCACAGACCGTTCCCCAGACGAAGGAATAGAGCCTCTCGGCGGCATCGTTGAACCTGAATGCCTCCAGCGCCGCGTCGGCTGATTCCCGGGTCCGGCCAACCTCGCCGACGATCCACCGATTGACACGATCGGAGACCCGTTCCGGCGAATACCCGTCCTGCATCCGGCACTGGTTCATTTCGGCAAACCGGGCGGCATTCCACAGCTTGGTGCCGAAATTCCGGTAGCCAGCCACCCGGTCCTCGGACAAACGGAGGTCCCGTCCCATGGCGGCCATCGATGCCAGGGTGAACCGCACCGCATCGGCGCCGAACTTGTCAATCAGGTCGATCGGGTCGATGACATTGCCGAGGGATTTCGACATCTTCCGACCGAACTTGTCGCGGACGAGGGCGTGGACATAGACGGTGTGGAACGGTTTGCGGCCGACCACGGCATGCTGCATCATCATCATGCGGGCCACCCAGAAGAAGATGATGTCAAACCCGGTGACCAGGACGTCGGTCGGAAAATAGCGGGCCAGCTCCTCGGTGCTGTCCGGCCAGCCGAGGGTGCCGATCGGCCACAATCCCGACGAGAACCAGGTATCGAGCACGTCCGGATCACGCCTGATGGCCCGGCCTTCGGCCTGGGCGGCCGCCTCCTCCTCGGTGACCGCACAATATTCGTTGCCGTCATCATCATACCAGACCGGTACCTGGTGTCCCCACCAGAGCTGGCGCGAAATGCACCATGGCTCGATGTTTTCCAGCCAGTTCAGGTAGATGTTCTCGTATTGCTCCGGATGGATCCGGGTCTCCCCTTCCCGAACCGACGAGATCGCCGGACCAACAATCCTGGCGGTATCCACGAACCACTGATCGGTCAGGTAGGGCTCAATGGCGACCTTTGACCGGTCACCATGGGGAACCGGATGGCTGTCATCCTCGACCTTGTCCAGCCAGCCCCCGGATTTCGCCAGCTCGACGATCCGCTCCCTGGCCCGGTAGCGGTCGAGACCGTCCAGCTCGAGAACCTCGTCCGAAACGTCACAGCCGTCGAGGAATTCGTCGTTGTCCCTGAGCATCATCTCGGCACGCGGGGTCATGACATTCACTGCCGGAAGCCCGGTTCGCTGCCCGACTTCCCAGTCGTTGAAATCATGGGCCGGCGTGATCTTGACCGCACCGGTCCCCTTTGTCGGGTCGGCATGCCTGTCGGCGACCACCGGGATCGAGCGGCCAACCAGCGGCAATTCGACCCTGGCTCCCACGAGGTGCCGATACCTGTCATCCTCCGGGTGGACGGCAACGCCGGTATCTCCGAGCATCGTCTCCGGCCGGGTGGTCGCCACCACCAGATAGCCACGCTCCTCCCAGCCGGTTGGCTTGCCATCCTCGTCGAAGTCTGACCGGATGACGGTAGGTCGCACCGCCCGCCAGCGGATAACGAAGATGCCACAGCTTGCCTTCGACGGTGATCTGCTCGACCTCGATGTCGGATATCGCGGTTTCGAAATGCGGATCCCAGTTGACCAGCCGCTTGCCGCGGTAGATGCAGCCATCCCGGTACAGGTGGACGAACACCTGCAAAACTGCATCGTGAAAGCCGCGATCCATGGTAAACCGGTTCCGGGACCAGTCGCAGGAGGCGCCCAGCCGCTTGAGTTGGTGAATGATTGCACCGCCCGATTCCTGCTTCCATTCCCAGACCCGTTCGAGGAAGCGCTCCCGTCCCATCTCCGGCGCGAAGGCTCGCCCTTCTCGGCCAGTGATCGCTCCACGACCATTTGCGTTGCAATGCCTGCATGGTCCTGTCCGGGTTGCCACAACACGTCCATGCCCTGCATCCGCCGCCAGCGGATCAGGATGTCCTGGATCGTGTTGTTGAAGGCATGCCCCATATGCAGGACGCCGGTGACATTCGGCGGCGGAATCAGGATGCAGTACGACTCGGCGCCAGCCCGTGCGTTGGCGCCGGCCCGGAACGCCTCGCCTGCCTCCCATTCCCGGTAGATGCGATCCTCGGCCGCGGCCGGATCAAAATGCTTGTCCATCATCGCTGCATGGTTCCTGGTCAGGCTGCCTGCTTGGTGACCGGACACTTACTGAATGCGGAGCGGATTTTGAAGGCATCAAAGCCGGCCGCCGGAGGCGCCGTCTGGAGCAGCCGGCCATGACAAATATCTTGTCAACAATCCGCCTTGCTCCTATCGAATGGCCTGGTCCACATCCGGACGATACCAGCATCCGAACCCGGAGTCGCGGGGCATACCACAGAGCGGACATGATGAAATTTGGCGTCAACCAGCCCGTCAGGCGCAAGGAAGATGTGCGGCTCCTCACCGGGGAAGGCAACTACATCGATGACATTCCGCCCGCGGGCGCGCTGTTCGTGCAGTTTCTCTACTCGCCGATCGCCCATGGCCGGATCATCTCGATTGACACCGACGCCGCCCGGTCATCAGCGGGCGTTCATGCCGTCTATACCGCCGCCGACCTCGTTGCGGCCGGCATGCGCAACCGGATGGCCGCCGGAATTCTCGAACTCGCCGATGGCAGGATGGCCGCCAACCCGCCCCGCCCGGTCATGGCCGAAGACAGGGTGCGATTCGTCGGCGAAGCCGTGGCGATGGTGGTTGCCGACACGATGGACCAGGCCCGGGACGCGGCAGAGCTGATCGACCTGGACATCGACGAATTGGAGCCACACCTGGCCGTTGATGCGGGCGGCGAGACCATCCATCCTGAGGCGCCCGGCAACCAGGCATTCGACTGGCGGCGCGGTGATGAGAGGGCGGTCGAATTGGTCTTCAACTCGGCACCGCACGTGGTCTCGATACGGGTGGACGATACCCGCATCATCGCCAATTCGATCGAGCCGCGCGGCTGCAATGCGGAGTGGGTCGACGGCCGGCTGCACTATGCCGTCAACGGCCAGGGGGTCTGGAAGCCGCGGGACGAGTTGAGCGAGGTTCTCGGGATCGGGACGTCGCAAATCCGGGTCGTGACGCCGGATGTTGGCGGCGGATTTGGCATGAAGGCGTTCTGCTACCCGGAAAATTTCGCCGTCGCCCAGGCGGCGCGCATGCTCGGGCGGCCATTGCGCTGGATGTCGACCCGCTCCGAAGCGATGCTGACCGACAATTCCGGCCGGGATCTGTATTCCAGGGTCGAGGCGGCCTTCGACGACGACTACCGGTTCCTGGCCTACCGGGTCTCGACCAGGTGCAACCTGGGCGCGCATAATTCCTTCTACGCGCAATTCATCCAGACCGAGCTGTCGGAGAAGGTTCTCACCGGGACCTACGACATCCCGGAGGTGTTTTTCCGGGTCCGTGGATTCTACACCAACACCACGCCAGTCGATGCCTATCGCGGTGCCGGGCGGCCGGAAGCCATCTACATGCTCGAGCGGCTGATGGATCGGGCCGCCCGTGAATTCGGCATCAGGCAATCGGAATTGCGGCGGCGGAACTTCATTGCACCGGACAAATTTCCCTACCGCAATTTCGGCAAGGAGGTGTTTGATGTCGGCGAGTTCTCGAAGGTACTGGACCGGGCGCTGATCGAGGCCGATCTTGCCGGCTTCCCGCACCGCCGGTCGGCAAGTGTCCGGAATGGCAAGCTGCGGGGAATCGGGCTGTGCTATTACATCGAGGCGATCCTCGGCGACCCGGGCGAGGCCACCCGGATCGAATTTGCCGTGGACGGCATGGTCGACCTGCATGTCGGAACCCAGTCCAACGGCCAGGGACACGAGACCGTCTTCTCCCAGATCCTGCACCAGCGATCGGGAATTCCGTTCGAGAACATCCGTGTGGTCCAGGGCGACAGCGATCGGGTCGGCTCCGGCGGCGGCACCGGCGGCTCCCGGTCAGTCACCGTCCAGGGGGTGTCAATCAACGCCACCACCGACAGGCTGGTGGCGAATTTCATCCCATTCATCGCCGAGGAATTCGATGCGGCCGAAGACCAGGTCACATTCGACGAGGGCGCGTTCCGGATCGGTGGAACCAACAGTTTTGTAACATTGCAGGCGGCGGCCAAGATCGCCCGAACACGGGGACGCACCGACCTGGTCTCGTTCCGACACCATGAGGAGCTGCCAGGGCGGTCCTATCCGAACGGACTGCATGTGTGCGAAGTCGAGATCGACCCCGACACCTGCCGGCTGAAAATCTCCAGCTACACCGTGGTCGATGATCTTGGCTTCCTGATAAACCCGATGCTGGCAGAGGGCCAGGTGCATGGCGGGGTTGCGCAAGGGATCGGCCAGGTCATCCTGGAGCACGCCAGGTTTGACGAATCGGGTCAGTTGCTCTCGGGAAGCTTCATGGATTACGCCATGCCGAGGGCGGCCGACCTTCCCTTCATCGACTTTCACTCGGAGCCAATTCCATCGCCGAACAATCCGCTCGGCATGAAGGGTTGTGGCGAGGCCGGCACCATCGGTGCCATGGCCGCGGCCGCCAATGCCGTGCAGGACGCGCTATGGGATGTCGGGGTCCGGGAGGTCAACATGCCGCTCAACTCCGACAGGCTCTGGCACATGCTTGCCGACGCCCGCACCGGGACAGGCTGAAGGCCAATCATTTCATCCGGCCAGCTCCCGGTCCGGACGCAAGAATTGTTCCCCAGCTTCCGGGGTCCTGGATGAACGCCATACACGTCACCCGACCAGCTCCCTGGCCCAAATGCGGCGGGATCTCACCGGCAAGGTGAACTTCCTCACGCTGGATCGCCGCCCCGGCCCAAATGCGGCGGGGCCTCACTCCACGTCCAGGGTCTTGAACAGGCCGTCAATCCTGCTGGCCGGCCCGGCATCGACCGAGCCCGATTCCACGCTGGCGAGATATTCTTCCGGATTGTAGACCGGTATGCCCAATCCGAGATGCTGGACGGTCATCAACCCCATGGTCGACAGCAGGCGATAGACGGCGATCTGGCGTTCGTGAATAGCCGCCACCCGATCATTCCTGGCCGACAGGAGATCCTGTTCGGAATCCAGCACATCCAGGGTCGTGCGCAACCCAAGCTCGGCCTCGGCCTTGACCCCCTCGAAGGCCAGTTCGGCCGCTGCAACCTGCTGATCGTGGGATTCGATCGACGAGGCCGCAATCTCCAACCTTGTCCAGGCAATGGCCACCTGTTGCAACGCAACCTGTGCCGCCTGCTGCAATTCCGAGCGTGTCCTGTCCACATTGGCCCGTGCCTGCCTGACCACCGAAATGGCCTTGCCGCCGCCATAGAGCGGCATGGCTGCCGACAGCGACACCGACAGGCGGTCGACGCCATTTGCCCAGTCGCCAACCTCGCGACTTCCTCTGACGGTGCCAGCCAGGGTCAGCCTCGGGTCATTCGCGGTCTTGGCTCGCTCCAGGGCCAGCTGTGCCGCCGCCACCAGGTGCTTGCCCTGGACGATCGACGGATGAATTCGCATGGCAATCGAGCGGGAATCCTCGAGCGTGGCCGGTATCTCCGGGCTCGGTGGCAGCCCCGCCAGTTCGCCCGGATAGGAGCCGGTCGCCAGCCGGTAGTTTTCGCGGGCGATTTCCAGTTCGCCCTGGCTCAGCAATGCCCGGTTCCTGGCAACCGCCAGCCGCGCCTCGACCAGGCTGACATCGGTGCGGGTGATCTCGCCCAGTTCGAACCGTCCTTCGGCGGCCTCCCTTTCGGTCTCCATGACGTTGAGGCCGCTCTCGGCCAGGCGCAGAAGTTCAGTCTGACGAACAACATCATGGTAGGCAATTGCCGCGTTCAGCAGCACTGCCTGCTCGACATCGAGCAGCGTCTGTCGCGTGGCCATGACGGTTTCCCGCGCCGCCTTGACCGCCATCTTCCTGTTGCCGCCATCGGTCAGCAGCAATTCGACGGTAAGGCCCAGCGACCCGGCCACCGCACCATCGGTAATCCGCCGGATGCTCCGAGGCATCGGCGCCCTGGTGAGGCTCGACTCCACCGACGCGACCGCGGTCACCGTCGGCCGCAACGCCGCCAGCGCCGTGACGACGGATTCATCCTGCGTCTTCAGCAATGCCCGCGACGCTTCGAGAAGATTGCTGTTCTGATAGGCCGCAACAAAGGCGTCGGTCAGCGTTTCACCGGAAACCGGCCGACCAACTGCCAACGCCAGTGCGACTGCGCCAAGCAGGTACCTTGTAATCATTTCCCCCAAGCCGGGCGATTCGTCGCCCGGCCCCACTAACTTCTCACCTAGAAGACGAACCCACGTTCGGCCTCGAATCCGGGCAGGATCGGCGCATCGGCGTTGAACGCCGTCCTCCAGACCAACCGCTCTTTCTGCCGAATGCCGACACGGCATTCGCCCGGCTGCCGCAACGAAAAGATGCAGCCGATCTTTCCGCCTTCCTTGAGCTGGCCAATGATCGCTGCCGGAATGGTCTCGACCCCTCCCTGGATCGTGACGACATCATAGGGGCCGTGCCTCGGAGCCCCCTCGGTCAGCTTGCCGCAAACCGACACCGCGTTGTCCACCGACAAATTGGCAAAATTGGCCTTGGCCGCTTCCGACATCTCGGCGCTGTCCTCCAGCGCCACCACGCCTTCCGCCAAATGGGCAATCAGCGCCGCCGAGTAGCCCATACCGCTGCCGATATCGAGGACGAATTCATTGGGGCGAATGTCCAGTTCGTCAAGCATCTTGGCCAACACACGCGACTCCAAGACCACCCGCCTTTTTGCGAGCCTGGCATGCATTTCGGCATATGCGGTCTGCCGGTCGGAGTCCGGTACGAAATCCTCGCGCGGAATTTTCAGCATGGCGCTGATGATTGGATACTTGGTAACATCCGACGGACGGACCTGGCTGTCGACCATTGCGACTCTCTGTTGAGCAAAGTCAGTCATTCCGCTCTCTGCCGGATGGATCCGCCCCCGAAAGGGCAAGCTTGCCACAGGGAAAGCAGGTTGTGCAACTGCCACCGAATTCCTGGTTGAAGCTGCGGAGGCGCCACCGCGCCGTCACTCAAAATGTAGCGGCTACCTGTCGAACAGCCTCTACCCGTTGCGAATTTGGCGGATGTGATCCGAGAAACCGGTTTCCGGGATCCGGCAGGCGATGGAAGAGTCCCACGCCAACAACCGAATCAAAGCCGGCCAGTTCGGTGATCATGGCACCAATGCGGTCAGCCTCGATCTCGTGTTCCTTCGAGTAGATCCGCCCCCCGACCATGCTCCCGAACCGGACTGCCGAATCGACCGTGTCCGATGCCCCACCCGCCGAGTCGCCGGCAATGGCCGCGGCAACGACGCCGGCCAGCACGCCGCCAACCATCGCCGATTGCTGCCGCTGCGGAATGTGCCGGCCAATGTGGTGTGCCGCCTCATGACCAATGACGAAGGCCATTTCATCCTGGTTTGCGAATTCGGCTATCATGCGCTCGGTGAAGACGATCAACGGCCGGCCCGAGCGATCAACGGTATGGAAGGCGTTCATTGGTGCCGACGGGTCGGGGTGGACCAGCACCTGGTAGTTGCAATCCAGGCCCGGGCGCATCTCAACGCACATTTCCGTGGCAATGGGCGTGACCCGCGCCGCCACCGCGGCGATATCGGATGCCTGCTGTTCGGATACCTGCCTGGGTTCGGGGCTGATCGGCCTGGATGCACCGACATCGTCGAAATCGCCGCATGCGGCCAAGGCCATCATCGCCGCCGCGGCGGCCGCCTTCGCTGTCCATGTAAGACCTGGCACTGGTTGATACTCCCTCGAAATCGCCCGCCATCCCGGGCCTGGCCCATCGACCCGACCCCGGGATGACGGTTTCAACAAATTCGCCGGCCGAATTCAAGGCCGGCCATCATGCGGAATGACGAAAGAAGGTTGCGGTTGGTCCATCCCTTGTCCCGGAGGTCGGCGATCACCCCGCCCGGCTGCTCAGCAATCGCCGAGCTGCAACTCCGGAAGGCCCCGGAACTGTTCCAGCGCCTCCGGGTTTGCCAGCGCCGCGGTGTTGCCAACCGGCCTGCCCTCGACGACATTCCTGACCGCCAGTTCCACGATCTTGCCCGATTTCGTTCGCGGGATGTCGTCAACGGCAATGATCTTTCCTGGAACATGCCGCGGCGATGCGCTGCTCCTGATGGCGCTCCGAATGATGTCTCGCAGATCATCATCCAAGCCGACCCCGGTCGACAGGCGCACGAAAAGGACGATTTCGACATCCGCCCCCACCCGCCTGCCGATTACCAGCGCCTCGGCAACCTGCGCCAGACGCTCGACCGGACGATAGATCTCGGCCGTACCGATGCGGACGCCGCCAGGATTCAGCGTGGCATCCGACCGGCCGAAGAAAACGATTCCGCCCTCGGAGGTCAGCTCCGCCCAGTCACCATGATGCCAGACCCCGGGATAGCGTTCGAAATATGTCCGGCCCACCATGATGCCAGACCCCGGGATAGCGTTCGAAATATGTCCGGTGATACCTGCTGTTGTCCGGATCATTGAAGAAACCGGTTGGCATCGACGGATGCGCCGAGGCGCAGACCAGCTCCCCCGGCTCGCCGACCACATCGTCGCCATCCCGGTTGAAGATCCGGGTATCCATGCCGAATTGCCGTTTCTGGCACTGGCCCCGATATACCGGGCTGACCGGGGAGCCGCCGACAAAACAACCGATGATGTCGGTCCCGCCGGCAATCGACGACAGGCAGAGATCGCGTTTCCATTGTGCATAGATGTAGTCGAATGTCTCCGGCGAGAGCGGCGAGCCGGTCGTGAGAATGACCCGCAGAGCGCCCAGATCGGTGTCGGTGGCCGGCGACAGACCGGCCTGGGCGCATGCGTCGAAATACTTGGCCGAGGCGCCGAAATGCGTGACTTTCTCGGCTGCGACGATTCCTGCCAGCCGGTCATGCCCGGGATACAGCGGCGAGCCGTCATAGAGAACCAGCGTGGCTCCCGAAGCCATGGCGCTCATCATCCAGTTCCACATCATCCAGCCGCATGTGGTGAAAAACATCATCCGGTCACCATGCCTGATGTCGCATTGCAGCTGGTGTTCCTTCAGATGTTGCAGAATGGTGCCGCCGGCAGCATGCACGATGCATTTCGGCAACCCAGTAGTTCCCGATGAAAACAGGATGAAAGCCGGCTCGGAAAAACCCTGGCGCACGAAACGCACATCGCCGACATCGGCACTGCCGGCATAGCTGCCCAGTCCGATGACCGGCGACTCATCCGGCCCGGCATCCAGCCCGCCATAGGGCACCATGACCAGCCGTCGCACCGACGGCAACTCCTTCGCCACCCCGGCCGCCGTGTCGAGGGTGGCAATCCACCTGCCATTGTACCAGTAGCCATCGGTGCAGAACATGACCCTGGGGGCGATCTGGCCGAACCGGTCGACGATTCCGGCCCGGCCAAAATCCGGCGAACACGAGGACCAGACTGCGCCCAGACCCGATACCGCCAGCATGACTGCCGCGGTCTCCGGGGTATTCGGCACCACGCCGACTACCCGATCCCCCGGACCGACACCGTCGGCCGTCAGCGCCGCCTGCACCCGCGCCACCAGCGCCAGGAGTTCCGGCCGCCGCAATTCGCGGCGATGGCCATTCTCGCCGTGGAAGATCAGCGGAACCTGGTTGGACGGGGCACCGAGAAGGTTTTCCGCGTAATTCAGCCGGCCTTGTGGAAAGAACCTGGCATCGGCGATGGTGGCACCGGGGCTCAGCGCCGTATCGCCACGCTCACCGACGACACCGCAGTAATCCCAGACCTCGCTCCAGAAACCGCCGGGGTCCCTGATCGAGTATTCCCACAGCGCATCGTAATCGGGGTCATCAGCGCCGGCCCCGACCCCGGTCTTTCGCATGAAGCCAGCCAGCAGGGTTTGCCAGGCAGCCTGGCGAGTGGGCCTCCACAGTTCCGAGCCTGCCATTATTCTCCCCTGCATCCGCCGGACCCGCAGACCGGCACCCGGGCAGTTTGGGCGAGCAGGCGCTGGCCAGCCGACGGGTTCAGCCCCGTCATCCCTGCCTTCGCATGACCAGGAGGCCGTGCCTAGTTGATCGCCAAATCGTCCATTGTCAGGCCGCGATCGAGCGCAGCCAGCATCCAGCGGGGCTTGTTCCCTCGGCCGGACCATGTCTCGGAGGCGTTGTCCGGGTTGCGGAATTTCGGCGGGATCTTCCGGCCGACCCTGGGATCCCTGGACTTGCTCGCCCGCTTCTTGCTTGCGACACCGGCGCCGACAAGGTCCTCCAGGCTGTAGCCGAATTTCTTGGCCACCTTGGACGCCTGCTCGCTTGCCTTGCGCTTCATCGCCTGGTCCGACCGGGCGTCGAGACTCTTTTGCACCTTCTTCAGCAACGCCTGGAGTTGGGCCCGACTCATCGCATTCAATTCACTTTGTTTGATCATGATATCATGTCCATTCCTGCTTTGAATTCTGGTTTAGTCTTCCATGCTTGCCGATTGCAACCGAAATAGTCCGGTATAATCCCGATATAGTCATTTGCAATGATCAGGATCAGGCCGAATTCCGCATGAACTTGCCTCGACATTTCTTCAACCGGGAGGACATGCGGCGGCGGCACAGTGCACGGCACGGGGTTGAGTGGCAGCAATCCGGAACATTCTCAGCAGCCTTCAGGACCGCTCAACTGGCTTGAATTCGAATGGGAACGGGCGTGGGCGGGTTTATCTAAACCCGTTGCCCGATGCGAATCCAGCATGACGGAACTGCACGAAGGAACCGGCAATTGCCACCGGGCCGAACCGATTCGGCTCCGGATCTGTCCGGGGCCAGCCAATACAGGGACCTTCACCGTCGGCAGGGCACCGGCGGTGGGTGGTGACCCGGCTCCCCGTCCAACCCCGGGGGCCCGCCTGGATTTGCCGGGGGTGGCAGGTGTGGAGGCGAGTACCGGATTCGAACCGGTGTACACGGATTTGCAGTCCGCTGCGTAACCACTCCGCCAACTCGCCAATCACCGTCTCCTTACTCCCATCGCGCGCATGGCGCAATTCGTCCGTATCGAGGCGATTTCTGCCGCCGGGCCAGCGCGGGACCGGGGATTTTTCACAACCTTGCGAGACGGGTGCGTTGCCGGGACGGAAAGCGGTTTGTAATTTCATTTCCCGGATGGAGAATGATGCCGAAACTGCCACCGGGAATTTGCGATTGACCTGCCTGCCGGAGAATTTTCGTGACTGGTTTGAAGCCCGCGGCTGGCAGTTGCGCCCGCACCAGGCACGGATGATCGAAATGGCGCGGGAGGAATCGCTGCTCCTGGTGGCACCGACCGGTGGTGGGAAGACGCTTGGCGGGTTTCTCCCGAGCCTGATCGAGCTGGCAGACGGGAGCTTCGAGGGGTTGCATACCCTCTATGTCTCACCGCTCAAGGCCCTGACTGCCGACATGAAGCGAAACCTGTCGGCGCCGGTCACCGAACTTGCGCTGCCGATCAGGATCGAAGACCGGAGCGGCGATACACCGCAACCCGTGCGCAGGCGCCAGCGGGTCGATCCGCCCGGAATATTGCTGACCACACCTGAGTCACTGGCGCTGATTCTGACCTACCCGGAAGCGCCGGCAATATTCGACCGCCTGCAGCGGCTGATTCTCGACGAGATCCATGCCCTGGCCGAGTCCCGGCGGGGCGATCAGCTGATGCTGTGCTGTTCACGGCTGCAGCGGTTTGCTCCCGGGCTGCGCCGGGTCGGATTGTCGGCAACCGTGCGAGACACCGACGAGATGGCGGGTTTCATGTCATTCCGGCCGGAACGCTGCACGGTGATCAGGGCCGAGGCCGGACCGGCTCCCGACATCAGGATGCTGATGTCGGCCGTCCCGCCACCCTGGAGCGGCGGCGGCGCCCGCCATGCCGCCGCCGATGTGCTGGATGAAATCCGCAAGGCGCAAACAACGCTGGTCTTCGTCAATACCCGCGCCCAGGCCGAGCTTTTTTTCCAGGCGCTGTGTAAGGATAACCGGGAGGGCCTGCCCATTGCCATCCACCATGGTTCACTCTCGCGCCAGGCCAGGGGCAGGGTGGAGAAGGCCATGCTAAAGGGGCAGTTGCGGGCCATTGTCTGCACAGGAACGCTGGATTTGGGAATTGACTGGGGCAATGTCGACCTGGTCATCCAGGTCGGCGCGCCGAAGAACATAAAGCGGCTGGTACAGCGAATCGGGCGGTCGAATCATCGCTACGACGCGCCGTCGCGAGCCTTCGTCGTCCCGGCCAACCGGTTCGAGGTCATCGAATGCGTGGCGGCGCTGGACGCGGTCGCCGAGAATGATCTGGATGGCGACCCCAGGCCGGACGGTCCGCGGGATGTCCTGTGCCAGCACATCATGATCGTCGCCTGTTCCGGCGAATTCGACGAGGATGAACTCTTTGACGAGGTGATTTCGGCCGGCCCCTACCGCAATCTGCGGCGGGACGAGTTTGCCGAATGCCTGGATTTCTGCGCCACTGGCGGTTACGCGCTGAAAGCCTATGACCGCTGGCGCAGGCTGATGAAGGGCGAGAATGGCAGGTGGCGACTCCGGGATGCGCGGACGGCGCGGTCAATTCGTCTGAATGTCGGCACCATCATCGATTCCGGGAAGCTGAAGGTTCGACTGGGACGGCGCCGGGGCGGGCGGTCACTCGGCGAGGTCGAGGAAAATTTTGCCACCTTCCTGGTCCCAGGCGACACCTTCCTGATCGGCGGCGAGACCGTCCGCTTCGAGGCCATCCGGGAGATGACGGTCGAGGTTAGCCGCGACCCGGCGCGAAGACCGAAAATCGCCGTGTTCTCGGGAACAAAATTTTCCTCCTCGACCTTGCTGTGCCGGCGGGTGATGGACATGCTTCAGTCTGGCGACTGGTCGAAGCTGCCGGACGATGTCGGCCGGTGGCTGCGGACCCAGCAGCGGATGTCGATGCTGCCAGCCCCGGACCGGCTGCTGGTCGAGGGCTTTCGGCACCAGGGCAATCACTACACCTGCCTGTACGGATTTGCCGGGCGCAACGCCCTGCAGACGCTCGGCCTGGTGCTGACGCACCGCATGGAGAAGGACCGCCTCAACCCGCTCGGACTCGTCGCCAATGACTACGCGTTGCTGATCTGGGGGCTGGACCCGATCGAGGACCCGGCATCGCTGCTGGAAATGGGCGACTTGCGCCACAACATCGATTCATGGCTGGCCGACAACGCGGTCATGAAGCGCAATTTCCGCACGGTAGCGACCATTTCCGGCCTGGTCGAACGATCCTTTCCGGGGACGCGCAAGACCGGACGCCAGGTCACCTTCTCCACAGACATCATCCATGACACCCTGCGCAAATACGACCCTGGCCACCTGCTGCTGCGTCTTGCCCGCCAGGAATCGCTGCAGGGCATGATGGACCTGTCCAGGATCGAGGAGATGATCGCCCGGGTGGGTGGCCGTATCGACCATGTCCGAACCGCCGGCATCACGCCACTTGCCGCCCCGCTGCTGCTCGAAGCCGGCAAGGTCCCGGTAAAGGGCAATGCCGACGAGATGCTGATTGCCGAGCTGGAACGGCAGGCGGCGCCGAAGGAGCCAGCGCTTGCGAGACCGTGACCCTGATCGCCGTCCTGGCAATATCGACTTCGGATTTGCCGGTCTTCGCATGCGGGCGTTCGGAACGGGTGCATTGTACATTCCGGCCGCGTCGGCACTGGTCGTCGCCGACCTGCATCTTGGAAAATCCGAACGCGCCGCCAGGCGGGGCAGGGTTCTGCTGCCGCCCTACGAAACCGCAGATACGCTGGCGCGGTTGTGGGCGGACATCAACCACACCGCGGCCAGGAAGGTCATCTGCCTCGGCGACAGCTTCGACGACGATCACTCGGCCAACCATGTCGTCTCGTCATTTGGCGGCCGGCTTGCAGCCATCGGCAGTAATCGGCGCTGGATCTGGATCACCGGCAATCACGACCCGAACCCGGACACCGGATGGGGGGAGACCAGAAAGGAAATCCTGGTGGAGGGGATCCGGCTCCGGCACTGTGCCGGCGACCGGACACCCGAGCTTTCCGGACATTACCATCCGAAGGCAAGACTCAGCGCCAGGGGGCGGTCGCTCAGCCGACCCTGCTTCCTCGTCAACCGGGACCGGATCATCCTGCCTGCCTACGGAACATATACCGGCGGTCTCGACTGCCGCCAGCCACCGCTCGCCGACATCATGGGCGACGATGCCAGCGCCATCCTGACCGGAGTGCAGCCGCGGATGCTCCCGGTCCAGTCACTGCGACCGGGCCGGACCAAGCGTTCAGGCGCTGAGGCCGGCAGGCTCCTCGATTCCCCGCCGCCGACAGAATGAGGTTACGGTGTTTGCCAGCAGGCAGGCAATGGTCATCGGACCGACCCCGCCCGGAACCGGCGTGATGGCCCCGGCCGAGTCGAGGGCAGAGTTGTAATCGACATCACCGACGATCCTGTGCCGACCCTCACCTCGCTCGGGGGCCGGTATCCGGTTGATTCCGACATCGATGACCGTCGCTCCCTCCTTGATCCAGCCCCCCTTCACGAAATGCGGCCGACCGACCGCGGCGACCAGGATGTCGGCCCGGCGGCAAACATCGGGCAAATCCCGGGTCCTGCTATGGGCAATGGTGACCGTGCAATGCTCCCGCAACAACAGGTTGGCCATCGGCTTGCCGACAATATTCGAGCGGCCGACCACCGCCGCCTGCATGCCCGAAAGATCGCCGTGAAGATCCCTAAGGAGCAGCAGGCAGCCGAGCGGCGTGCACGGGACCATCGATTTCTGGCCGGTGCCGAGCAGGCCTACATTCGAGACATGAAACCCGTCGACATCCTTTGCCGGCGCAATGGCGTTGATGACATTGTCGGCATCGACGTGGTCGGGCAGCGGCAACTGCACCAGGATGCCGTCGACCTTCGGATCGTTGTTCAGATCATCGACATGCTGCAGAAGCTCCGATTCGCTGACATCGGCTCCGAACTTCTTGCTGAAGGATTGCATGCCGACCTCGACCGTCTGCCGGGACTTGTTGCGAACATAGACCTGGCTGGCAGGATCCTCCCCGACCAGCACCACCGCCAGCCCCGGCACCTCGCCGCACCTGCCCTTCAGCGCATCGATCTCCGTCGCCACCTGCTGCCTGATGCCAGCGGCGGCGGCCTTTCCGTCAATTGTCCTGGCATTCATCCCTGCTGCACCTCTTCAAGCGGCCAGGCGCCACCGGCAAGACTGCCCGGCAGGCCCGACACGATGTGATGGACATTCAATCGGCCGGCGCCGGTTCCGGTCCGGCACCAATCGGCCGGGACTCATCCGGCCAATGCGGCTGCACCGGCACGAACAGGCAGACCCGGTCACCGACCGAGACCGAACCTTCACGTTCGACCCAGGCCGTTACACCGCGCCGGTTCCGCGCCGCTGCCTTGAATTTCCTGCCAAAGCCGGGTTTTTCCCGTTCGATCTCGCGGGCAGGAAGATTGCAGGGCAGGTTCTCCAAATCGACCGTCACCGTCGCTCCACCCTGGAATTGCAGGCGCGATCCCGGTGGCACCAGCGTCAACCGGGGAATGCCGCTGATCACCAGGCTGGCGCCCAGGAGCCGGGGCTCGATCAGGTCGACCTCCATCCTGCAGGCAATCTCGTCGAGTTCCTCGGAGGAGACTATCGACAATTGCCGGGTATTGCGGATCTCGGTGCCCTGCTCATAGAGGTCCTCGACCCGCACGCAGGAAGGCCGGGTCAGCCCGCCATGCGATTCACCTGCAATCCCGGCAAATTCGAGCATGGCGGTATCAAGCGGCGACGATCGCAGCGATGATTCCCGGTCGGGAACGCGGCCGATCCATTCGACCCGTGCGGAATGGCCCGCATTGCGAAATGATGCCATCATGAACCTCTTCGGACCCGTTGCGCACCGCCGCATAAAGCCCGCACCATGGCGATGCAACCGGAATGGCCGCCAGGTTCCGGTCAGGTCACCTCCATGCCCGGATCCTTGTCGGATTGACCACCGGGATGTCGTCCGCTCTTCGGAATCATGGTGGAGTGGCGCCGGGGAAACGGAATGGCGTTGCTGACCGGCTTGTCCCTGGTTTTCTGTGGCTTGACGCCGCCATCGACGATCCGCCCGATCTCCTCGCCAGTCAGCGTCTCGAACTCGAGCAGCCCCTCTGCCAGCCTCTCCAGCTGTACCTTCCGTTCAACCAGGATCGACATGGCCTTCTTGTATCCCTCATCGACGATCCGGCGGATTTCGGAATCGATGAGTTCCCTCGTCTCCGGGCTCGATACATCACCCTGGGGCAGTCCCGGCTGACTGTCCTGGCCGCCGGAATAGTCGATCTTGCCGAGCTTTTCCGACATGCCGAACTGCGTGACCATGGCCCGGGCGATCCGGGTTGCCTGCTTGATGTCGGAGGCGGCGCCGGAGGACACGTTGGTCGAGCCGAACATCAGCTCCTCGGCCGCACTTCCTCCCATCGCCATGGCGATCTTCGACTGGTATTTGGTAAAGGTAATCGACACCTCGTCACGTTCCGGCATCGAATGAACAACGCCGAGCGCCATTCCCCTTGGAATGATTGTCGCCTTGTTGATTGGATCGTGCTGCGGGACATTCATCCCGACCAGCGCATGCCCGGCCTCGTGGTAGGCGATGCGCCTGCGATCCTCCTCGGTCATCACCATCGACCGGCGCTCGCTGCCGAGGATGACCTTGTCCTTGGCGTTCTCGAATTCCTCCATGGAGACTGCCTGCCGGCGGATGCGGGCGGCCAGCAGCGCCGCCTCGTTCACCAAATTGGCAAGGTCGGCGCCGGAAAAACCGGGCGTTCCCCTCGCGATCCGACGAAGGTCGACATCCGGCCCCAGGCGGACCTTGCGGGCATGAACCTGCAGGATCTTCTCCCGTCCCTTCAAATCCGGCACCGGCACCACGACCTGGCGGTCGAAACGGCCCGGCCGCAGCAGCGCCTGGTCGAGGACATCGGGACGGTTGGTGGCGGCAATGATGACCACCCCTTCATTCGATTCGAAGCCATCCATCTCGACCAGCAGCTGGTTGAGGGTTTGCTCCCGTTCGTCATTGCCACCGCCGATTCCGACGCCGCGTGATCGGCCGACCGCATCAATCTCATCGATGAAGACGATGCAGGGCGCATTCTTCTTGGCCTGCGTGAACATGTCACGGACCCTGGAGGCCCCGACGCCGACGAACATCTGGACGAAATCCGACCCGGAAATGGTGAAGAACGGCACCCCGGCCTCGCCGGCGATCGCCCTGGCCAGCAGGGTCTTGCCGGTTCCCGGGGGCCCGACCAGCAATGCGCCCTTGGGAATCTTCCCGCCCAGACTCGAAAACACCTCGGGGCGGCGGAGAAACTCCACGATCTCCTCGAGTTCCTCCTTGGCCTCGTCGATCCCCGCAACATCGGCGAATGTCGCCCGGTTCCGGTCCTCGCTCAGCAGCTTGGCCGGTGACCGCCCGTAGCCGAACATCCCGGCCGGGCCACCACCTGCCTGCTTGCGATTCAGGTAGATGAGGAGCGCAAGCAGCAACAGGCCGATCAGCAAACCCGTCATCGATTGCTCCTTGCGTCCGGTACCGTTGCCAGCGACTCAACCGGACACGGCCCTGCCCGAACGTTGCTCCCTGCCGGCAGTCCCGTCACCAATTTCATGCTCCATGTCCTTGCAGATCCGGTCAACATTTCAGGTCGGATTCGGCTCCAGCCTGCCACCGGCCTTGCCGGTCCGGGTCTTTCCCATCTTGGGGATTGCGGTGACCGTGGTGGTGGAACCACCCGGATCAGCATCCCCGTCATCGCGTCCCAAGGGCTCGCCATCCAGGATCTTCTGGATCTCGTCCCCCGTCAGCGTCTCGTATTCCAGCAGGCCGCCGGCAAGCCGGTCCAACTCGTCGCGCTTCTCGGTCAGGATCGACCGGGCCCGGTCATACCCCCACTCGCAGATTTTCCGGACTTCCGAATCTATCTTCTCCTGGGTCTCAGGGCTGATGCCAGGTCCCTGATTCATCGCCCCCAGATAGGTATGCTGCTCCTGGGCATAGTCGATATTGCCAAGCTGTTCGGACATGCCGAATTTCATGACCATGGCCCGGGCGATCTTGGTCACCTGGGCAATGTCGGAGGCGGCGCCGGATGTGACATTTTCCGGACCGAATACCAGCTCCTCGGCCGCCTTGCCTCCCATGGCCATGGCAATCTTCGAGCGGTATTTGGTGATCGTCACCGATAGCTGGTCACGCTCCGGCAAGGAGATGACCAGCCCCAGCGCCCGCCCGCGCGGGATAATGGTCGCCTTGTGGATCGGGTCATGCTGCGGAACATTCATGCCGACCAGCGCATGTCCGGCCTCGTGATAGGCGGTCAGCCGCCGCTCCTCCTCGGTCATGACCATCGACCGGCGCTCGGCCCCCATCATGACCTTGTCCTTGGCCGACTCGAAATCCTCCATGGTCACGTAGCTTCGACCAACCCTGGCGGCCAGCAACGCCGCCTCGTTCACCAGATTGGCAAGATCGGCGCCGGAAAACCCCGGGGTGCCGCGGGCAATGATCCGCAAATTGATGTCGGGGCCGATCTCGATCTTCTTGGCATGCACTTCGAGAATCTTCTCCCGGCCGGTGATGTCGGGCACCGGTACCTCGACTTGCCGGTCGAACCGCCCCGGTCGCAGCAATGCCGGGTCCAGCACATCCGGACGGTTGGTCGCGGCAACGATGATCACGCCTTCATTGGCCTCGAATCCATCCATCTCGACCAGCAGCTGGTTGAGGGTTTGCTCCCGTTCGTCATTGCCACCGCCATAGCCGATTCCCCTGGACCTGCCGACGGCGTCAATCTCGTCGATGAAGACGATGCAGGGCGAATTGCGCTTGGCCTGCTCGAACATGTCGCGGACCCGGGATGCGCCGACGCCGACGAACATCTCGACAAAATCGGAGCCGGAAATGGTGAAGAACGGCACCCCGGCCTCGCCGGCGATCGCCCTGGCCAGCAGGGTCTTGCCGGTTCCCGGCGGTCCGACCAGCAATGCGCCCGTGGGAATCATGCCGCCGAGGCGGGAGAATTTCTCCGGATCCTTCAGGAAATCGACGATCTCCTCGAGTTCATCCTTGGCCTCGTCGATACCGGCCACATCGGCAAAGGTGACCCGCCCCTGTTTCTCGGTCAGCAGTTTCGCCTTCGACCTCCCGAAGCCCATGGCGCCGCCGCGGCCGCCGCCCTGCATCCGGTTGATCAGGTAGAACCACACCGCGAGCAGGATCAGGAATGGCAGGATCGGGGCGACGAATGACATCAGGCCGCTGGGATCCTGCGGCTTGGCATCGATCTGCACGTTGTTCTCGATCAGGGTTTCGGTGACATCCACCTCCCTGGGGCGGATGACCGAGTATTCGGCGCCGCCGACGGTCCTGACGAAGATCTTCTCGCCATCGAGCACCACATTGGCAACCTCGCCCTCCTCGACCTGCTGCAGGAACCTGGACAACGGCACCGTCGGGGTCGACGTGATCTGCCCGCCGCCGGTGAACACGTTGAACAGCACGGCTACCAGGACGAACAGCGCCCCCCACAGAAGCAGACTTTTCATGCCATTGCCCAATCGAAAATCCTCCAGGTTACGAAATCTCGCTCGTGGCCGCCGCCGGTACCCGATGAAGTGGAAAACCCAGACTAACCGTTCACATAGATAAATACAAAATTGCCGATTTCAAACGAATGCCGTCATTTGCCGGTCGATTTCCCCATCCCGCACCCGATCGAAGCCCGCCATCACCGCCTGGACGGGAACATATGGCCATCACTTCATCCTGCACCCGGCCGAGCCCCGACCCCATGGACAGGGTGGTGTGGCCGTGTCAGCTCCCGCACCCGGCCATGCCCATCGCTGTCTCGTGGACGGGGTCAGCTGGCCGCACCCTCATCCTGCAACCGGTCGAAACGCCAGCCATTGGCGAATCCGGCAAAGGGTGCCGCCAACAGCCGGCCATCCGACCACAGTGCCGGCGAGGCAAGCACGCTCTCCCTGGGGTCACCGCCTTCCCGCCAGTTCCGGCACCTGACAAGCCCGTCCTCCCCCAAAACGCCGATGGTCGAGCCGTCCGGTGCCGGTTTGCCGGCAAGACGCCAGCGCCGGTCCCAGCACTGGTTGGACGCCACCGGTCCGGAACAGGAGGCCGCCTCGCGTATGATCCAGAACGATCTGCCTGCTCCCGGAACCGCCATGCAACCGGCCAGGGTGTGCCGCCGGCCCCGGCCAACCTCCTCGAGAGCCGACAGCAATGCCGAGAGCCGGGGGCGGTACTCCGAGCCGGATACGCGCCGGATGGTATCGGCGGCCAGACGCAGCCGGGTCTCCGGTGCGAGTTGCCAGAATTCCTCACCAAAATGTGAATCCCCGAGCCGGTTCTCGGCAACAACCCTCGCCCGTGCCGCCATCCCGACATCCTGCAGGACCTCGCGGGCCTGCTGCATCAGCGTTGCCGTCCTGGCCAGCCGGTCCCTGGTCAGGCCCAACTCGCCAAGCGCATCCAGCATCCGCCTTGCCCTGATGCGGTCAAAGCCCGGATCATCATTCGACGGATCATCGACCCAGCCGATGTTCCGGGCAACCAGGAACTGCCGCAATTCGTCGCGCCCGACATCCAGCAACGGCCTGATCCAGCACACGCCCCGGCGCCGGATTTGGTCCGGCATCGCCGCCAGGCCATCGACGCCGGAGCCGCGCGCCAAATTGAGCAGCACCGTTTCCGCCTGGTCATCGAGGCTGTGGGCCAGCGCCACGTATTCAAGCTCCCGTCGGCGTGCCCAGCTGGCAATCATGCGGTAGCGGGCCCGACGGGCGGCATGCTGGATGTTTCCCTCCAGCGGCACCGATACGGTGAGCGTATCGTGGCTCACGTCCAGCGAGTCACAATATTCATGCACCATCCGGCACTCGTTGCCACCTTCCGGACGGATGCCGTGATCGACCGACACCGCGTGTAATTCCGTCCGGCTTTCGTCGCACCATTCGGCCAGAACTGTCAGCAGGGCCATCGAATCACCGCCGCCCGACACGGCAACGCCAACCCGTCCTGCCTGTTGAAATCCCCGGATCCGACGCAGTGATGCCGCCAGGCGCTGCGGGATGCCTGCTGTCAATTGCACTCCAGCCTTTTGCCTTCGATATCGGCGGTGGCGGCATGTCCGGTCAACGGAAACGCCACCAGCACCTCCTTGTAGACCCGGCATGCCTCGGCAATCTGACCGAGCTGCTCAAGCGCACTGCCCAGCCCGACCAGCGCCCGCGGCGCCGAGTCCATCTCCGGTTCTGCCCGGTAGCTTTCGAGATAGGCCCGTGCCGCCGCCGTCATGTTCCCAAGACGCGATTCAGACATGCCGCGGTAGTAATGTGCATCCGCGTTCAGCGAACTGATGGCGAACTGATCGGAAAACTCCTCGAATAGCCGGGTCGCTTCGGCAAACTCCCCGATCTCGAATGCCGCCATGGCGCGGTCGAACACCTCCTGCTCGCCGGATGGCAGGTCGGACGGGAGGCCGACGGAACCGATGCCGGCATCCTCCGCCTCGATTTCAGCTGGCTCACCGCCGAGAATCGTGGCCGGTCCGAGTGACGACAAATCCCCTCCACCAAGCTCGACCAGGCGAAACTCGAGATCCCTGATCTGCCGGGCCCCGTCCTCGGCGATCCTGATGATCCGGAATTCAAGCTCCTCGACCCGCGCCAGGACCTGCCGCAATTCGGCTTCAAGTTCATCGAGTCGCTGCGCCGAAGGCGACACCGCCTCGCCGGTCTGCCGGCCTGGCTGGTCTGCTCCTCCGGACGGACGCAATTGCAACCGCAACCCTTCCATCTGCGCGTAGATATCGAATAGTTGCTGCCTGATGTCGGCGAGCGTCTCCTCGCTGGCTTCCTGCGCCACCAACGATCCGGCCAGCAGCGTGGCGGCCAGCAGGCCGGCACAGGCGACATGGATGAGGCGGCGCAAGGACATCTAGCCGGTTGTTGCCCGGGCCAGGCCGGTCACCGCCCGGCGGTTCATCGACCAGCACGATTCGTTCGAGCACACGGCAACCGGGCGCTCCTTGCCATAGGTGACGGTGGTGACCCGGTTTCCGGCAACACCGAGACCGACCAGGAATTCCCTGACCGCGCTGGCGCGGCGGGCCCCGAGAGCCAGGTTGTACTCCCGCGTTCCCTGTTCGTCGGCATGACCTTCCACCGTTACCGTGAATCCTGGATTCTGGTTCAGCCACTGCGCCTGCTGTTCGAGAACCAGCGCCGCCTCGGAGTTGATCGCCGTATTGTCCACCTCGAAGAACACGCGATCACCAATCAGGCTGGTGAAGTATTCCGGCGAGTCCGGCGGGAAATCCTGCAGCGTGGTTTCCTCGACAACGCCCTGCTGCCCATCCGTCACGCCGCGACCCATGAAGGAATTGCTGCCGCTGCACCCGGCCAGAACCGCGGCGGCCGCAATGCAGGTTGCCAATCTTGCCGTCTTCATTTGAATTCCAGCCTCCCGTAACTGCGTGAATTGCATCAGTGCTTCCATGCCTTCCTGCATAACCGAACCGGCCCTGCTAGGGAAGCAATGGCGACCATGAAGGATCGGATGCATATTGTGGCGTCGGGACCCGCCTGAGATTGCGGCCGGTTACGTCAACCGACAGCAGCACCGGCCCGCCGGACGAGCCGGGCATCTCCCGGAAGAACATGATCACTCGGCCATTGGGTGCCCAGGTTGGCCCCTCGTCGAGGAAGGATGCCGAGAGCAGTCGTTCCTCGGTTCCGTCTGACCGCATGACGCCAATATGAAACCGGCCGGCATGCTGTTTGGTGAAGGCGATGAACTCGCCGTCGGGCGACCAGACGGGCGTGCCATAGCGACCCTGGCCGAAGCTGATGCGACGTGGCTCGCCGCCTTCGGCCCGCATGAGATAGATCTGCTGGCTCCGGCCGCGGTCCGATTCAAACACGATCCACTTGCCGTCAGGCGAATAGCTCGCCGCGGTGTCGATGGCCCCGCTCCGGGTCAGCCGGCGGGAGGCACCGGTGGCAATCTCCACTTCGTGCACGTCCGAATTGCCCTGTTCGGTGATCGACAGCAGCACCTTGGTGCCATCCGGCGAAAAACGGGGCGCGAAGGTCATGTTGGCCGATTCGACGATGGCCCGCCGCTCCCGGGTCTCGATATCCATCAGGTAGACCCGGGGGATTCCCGTCTCGTAGGAGGTGTAGATCAGCCTGGTGCCGTCAGGCGAGAACCGCGGCGCCAGCACGATGGTGTCGTCGCCGGTCAGGAACGAGGCGTTGGCACCATCGTAATCCATGATCGCAAGCCGCTTGGTCCGATCGCCCTTGGGTCCGGCCTCGGACACGAATGCGATCCGGGTGTCGAAATACCCGCCCTCACCAGTAATCCTCGAATACACCGCGTCGGCGATCTTGTGCGCCACCCGCCGCCAGTTTTCGGTGGAACCGGTAAACTGGAGACCGCTGCCGAGCGCGGTCCCTGCAAACACGTCGAACAGCCGGAATCGCGTGGTGAGATTCCCGTCCCCGGCCACCTCTACCGAACCGACAATCAGTGCTTCGGCATTGACCGCCCGCCAGTCTGCAAAACCGATCGGACCGTCAACCCGGTCGATTGTCGAGATATGCGCGGCCGCAGGGATCTCGCGGAACAGCCGGGTATTGACGAGATCCTGCGAGACGACCCTGGCAATGTTCCTGGCAAGCTCGCTCGCCAGCCCCGATTCGGACAGGAAGGCCGGAATCGCAAAGGGTAGCGGCCTGATCACGCCCTCCCGGATCACGATGCGAAGCGGGCTGTTGGCGGACTGCGCAAAGGCGCCGGTTCCGATTGACGCAACAAGCAACACCAGCAGTGTCGCCAGCAATTTCCCTGGTCTAGTCATCTGAGCCTCATGTTTTCGGGGTCAAACACCACTTCGATAAAACGCCAACTGTCGAACTTTTCCCTCGGCAGGTCATGGCCGCGGCTCAGGCACAGGGCAATCGCCCGCCTTCCCGCCTCGAAGGCAATGCCCTGGGCAATTGCCGATCCCTCGCTGACATCGACCTGCCGGATCGATCCTTCCAGCACCCGTCCGGTTTCGTCGAGTTCGGCACCGACGGTGACGGTAATATGTCGCGCCTCGTCCGACATTGACGCCAGGTTCCAGCAATTCTGGATCTTCCGGCGCAACCCGTCGCGCTCGGCGGCGGTCAGCGACGGGCCGGCCACCGGTTCCGGCTGCGGCTCCTGGCTCTCTGGCACCACCTCCTGTGCCTGGGCGATCAAATCCTCGATATCGGACCAGTCATCTGCATCCGGACTGGCTGCCTGCACCTTCGGGCGCCGCCGCGGTCGCTCCACGTCCAGGGCAAAGCCGGTGGTCTGGTCCGCCTCGGTCACGGTTTCGGTGGCGGCATGCTCCGGGGCGGTTTCGGTTTGCGCGTCCTCAATCACCTGCTCCTCGACCTCCGGCTCGGCAGCCACTGCCTCCCGTTCGATCTCGGCACTCCTCGCATCCGACTCCGGGGCCGCTTCCGGGGCCACCACCGGTGCCGCCTGCCGGGCCGGCTCTTCCGGAGCATCGGGGGCCAGCTCTTCCACCACCGCTACCGCCTCTCGCTCGCCGGTGCCGTCGTCGGTCTCCGGCTCGGTCTCGGCGGCAATATCTGGCGGCGGCGCCTCGCTCTCCTGCTCTTCCTGCACCGCCGGCTCCGGGACCGGGGCCACCAATTCCGGCTCATCCGGCAGATCGGGCGGCAGCTGCAATGCTGCCAGCTCCTCCAGCGAAATCAGCGAGACGTTGGCGGCCACGAATTCGGTGTCATCCTGCCGTTCCCTGTAGGTATCGCCAAACATCAGGAACAGCACCAATCCGGAGTGAAGCGTTGCCGAGATAATCGCGCCGGTGCGCACGTTACGCTCCTAGTTTCCGTCACCGTCCAGCTTTGGTCCGTTCCCTTCGGTAACCAGGCCAATGTTTCGGTATCCGGCATTGTTCAAGGCTCCCATCACCTGCATGATGACCTCGTATCTGGCATCGCGGTCGCCACGAAGGAAAATCTTGTCCGAGCTTCGTTCAGCCAGCACCGCCCGCAGCCTCGGGATGAGCTCCTCTCTCGGCAGCTCGGTGGCCTGCAGGGCGATGCGCCCGTCGGATGCAACGGACAGGGTCAGCGGCTCCTCGGGCTCGGATGGTAGCGGCTTTGCCGCGGTTTCCGGCAACTGAACCGGGATGCCGACCGTCAGCAATGGTGCGGCCACGATGAAAATGATCAGCAGCACCAGCATGACATCGACAAAGGGGGTGACATTGATCTCGGACATCGGCCGGTGGGTGCGCCGGCCTCGCCAGCGCCGACGGATTTCGACTTTCTGCAACGTGACCGACATCGCTACTGGTCCAGCTGCCGGGAAATGATCGTCGAGAACTCGTCGGCGAAATCCTCGAACCGGGCCGCAAGCCGATCCGATGCCGCCGACAGGTGATTGTAGAATACAACGGCCGGAATGGCCGCCAGCAGGCCGAGGGCGGTTGCCGCCAGCGCCTCGCCGATTCCCGGGGCCACCACCGCCAGATTGGTGTTCTCCTGAACCCCGATCTCCCGAAACACGTTCATGATTCCCCAAACGGTGCCGAAGAGCCCGACAAAGGGTGCGGTGGCGCCGACGGTTGCCAGGAATCCCAGGCCGGATGAGAGTCGGCTGGTTTCCCGCGCCACGGCGATGCCCATGGATCGGTCGATGCGGCTTCCGACACCTGGCTGCAAGCCGCCATCGCGCCGCCGGGACCGGCTTCGCTCATCCATCGCCGCGCAGAATATCTGCTCGAAGCCGCCGCTGGGGTGGTCACCCAGGCGTTCATGCAATTCCTCCAGCGGCTCGCCGGACCAGAACCGTCTCTCGAAGCGGTCGGCCGCAACCCGGACCCGGCGAAAGCTGATGAATTTCTGGATGATGATTGCCCAGCTCCAGAACGAGGCAAACAGCAACAGCAGCATGACCAGCTTCACCACCAGCCCGGCCTCGAGGAACAGGTTGGCGACCGAAAAATCTACGGCCAGGGTCGTCAATACCGCTTCTGTTTCCATACTACTGCTCTGTGCATGACCGCGCTTTTCCGCGCAATTCTTGCTCTTGGGCCGGAACCGGCCAACTGCAGGACACTAGACGGCAAGCCGCATCAAATCAAGCTCTGCACCGACTCCGTACCCTGAGCCCGAGCGAGCCCGGTCCGGATTGCCGCCGGAATCCTCGCCGGTGCGCCGGAGTTGCGGATGCAGGCCAGCGTCACCTCCGACGAAAACAGCAACTCTTCATCCCGCAACACCCGCTGATCAAGATCGATTCTTGCCCCGGTGCAGCGCAGCGGCCGGGTGTGCACCCAGAGCGTATCGCCAAATTTTGCCGGGCTGTGGAAGTCGGACACCATGCGTCTGACGACGATTGCCAGCCCGTCACGGCGTTTCATTTCGCCCTGGTCGATTCCAAGCTCGCGCATGAATTCGGTCCGCCCACGCTCGATGAACCTGAGATAGTTGGCATGGTAGACCACGCCGGCAAAATCGGTGTCCTCGTAATAGACCGTCAATCGGAATCGGTGCTGCATTCTTCCGGATCAAACAATGTCTGCTGGTCCCGGGTCTCGGGTGCCTGCAATCCCAGGTGCCGCCAGGCCTTCGCGGTCAGCATGCGCCCCCGGGTCGTTCTCTGGATCAGCCCCTGCTGCAACAGGAACGGCTCGATGACCTCTTCGATCGAGTCCCTGGCTTCCGACAGTGCCGCCGAGAGCGTCTCCACGCCAACTGGCCCGCCGCCGTAATTCTCGGCGATATGCGAAAGGTAGCGCTTGTCGGCGCCGTCGAGCCCCAGATGATCGACATCCAACCGCACCAGGGCGCCATTGGCAACCTCCCGGGAGATGGCGTCGTCGACCTCGACGAAGGCAAAATCACGCACGCGCTTCAGCAGCCGGTTGGCAATCCTCGGCGTTCCCCTGGACCTGCCGGCAATTTCCAGTGCGCCGGGCTCGTCAATGGCGATGCCAAGCACCCTGGCACCCCTGATCACGATTTCGTGCAATTCCTCCGCCCGATAGAATTCGAGGCGGATCGGGATGCCGAACCGGTCCCGCAACGGCGTGGTCAACAATCCCAGCCGGGTGGTGGCACCGACCAGGGTGAAGGGCTGCAATTCGATTCTCACCGTTCTTGCCGCCGGCCCGCTGCCAATCACCAGGTCGAGGGCGTAATCCTCCAGCGCCGGGTAGAGAACCTCCTCGACCACCGGCTGCAACCGGTGGATCTCGTCAATGAACAGCACGTCATTCTTTTCGAGATTGGTCAGGATCGCCGCCAGGTCTCCCGCCTTGGCCAGGGCCGGTCCCGACGTCATCCTGAAATTGACACCGAGCTCCCTGGCCACGATCTGACCGAGGGTTGTCTTGCCGAGTCCCGGTGGCCCATAAAACAGTGTGTGGTCCATCGCCACCGAACGCCGCCGGGCGCTCTCGACGAAGACCCGCAAATTGTCCTTGGCCTGATTCTGGCCGATGAAGGCATCCAGGGTCATCGGACGAAGCGACTGCTCGGCATCCTGCTCCTGGCGCTCGGGACTGACCGTCCCGGACCGTTCGGTCATGTTCTCGTCAAGCTGGGGCAAGCCGTTTCAGTGCCTCTCGTATCAAAGCCTCGGTTTCCATGTCGGGGTGCCTCGCCGCCACCTCGGTCACCGACCGGATTGCTTCCGGTTGGCGATACCCCAGATTGACAAGGGCGGAAACCGCCCCGGCGCTGGCGGCCACGCGCAACCCTTCGGCCTGCGACCCGGCCGCCGCCTCGTCACCGATGCCGGCATCGTCAGTGATCACCGACTCTCCGCCACCATCGGCAGCCAGCGCTGCCGCCTTTTCCTGCAGCTCGTTGACTACCCGCTGCGCCAGCTTCGGCCCCACCCCCTGCGCAGCCCGTATCGAATTCGCGTCCTGCAGGACGATGGATCTGATCACGCCTTCCACGCCGATTGCCGATACCATCGCCAGCGCTGCCCTGGCGCCGACACCCTGAACTGTCAGCAGCAAGCGGTGCAGTTCACGCTCCCTAGCCGAACGAAATCCGAAGAGTTGCAACAAATCCTCCCGCACCAAGAGGTCGGTGTGCAGGACCGCCCGCTCTCCCACCGCCGGAATGGCGGCCAGGGTCCGCTCGGAACAATAGACCACATACCCGACACCGCCGGTGTCGATGACGACGTGGTCGTCATGTCGCTCGACCACGATGCCCTGCACCCTGCCGATCACAGTTCAGGCCTCCGCCTTGGCCAGCGAGGCGGCGATGACGTCGTCAAACCGGCCATGGACGGCGTGGGTGATGGCCACGCCGAGCGCGTCCGCCTCGTCAGATACCGAGATCTTGACGCTCGGCAGCTGCATCCTGACCATGTGCTCGACCTGGTCCTTCTGGGCATGGCCAATTCCGACCACGACCTTCTTGACGGTATTGGGCGCATACTCGCCGACATTGAGCCCGGCCTGGGCGGCAACCAGTACCGCGACCCCCCTTGCATGACCGAGACTCAGCGAATCCCGCATGCTCGAATTGACAAAGACCTGCTCGACCGCTGCCTCATCCGGCCGGTAGGCTTCGACGACGGCGGTCAGCTGCCGGTGCAAATCCACCAGGCGCTGCGCCAAATTGTCTCCCTTGGCGCGGCAGACGCCGTTGCCGACGAGGGACAATTGCGATCCCTCGACATCGATAACGCCCCAACCGGTAACCTTCAGACCCGGGTCCAGCCCCAATACCCGCATGAACTCTCCCAAATGACTACGAGGACAATAGGGACGAAACATGAACATTTCCAGAGGTTTCGAAAAATTCCGCAAAATCAGTCACCAAGCTGCCCCACCCAACACCGCCAAACCGGCGATTCAAATCCCGCCAAGAACGACCGACAGCAGCAAATTCGCAAGGTGGCAACAAGGTCGGCAGACCGGTCCGGCCGCTGCCGGACCCACCGGATTGCCCAGGCCTCCGATTCCTGAAGGAACGGCCCGTCACCGTCCCTGGCCCGAAGCCCGGAGGACATGCACGGGCGACGGCCAGCACCGATGCCGCTCCCAATTCGACCCATGACTTGCGTGCAAATCGGCAATGACGATTCGGCATTTGTGCGAGGCGGGGGCGGGACCTAGATTGGTGCTGTCGATGAAACCCTGAAAGTAAAGGAATTTGATCATGGCCTCTATTGCATTTGCATCGCGAGTCGAACATTCCGGACTTTCCATGAGCCGGATCGTCTCGATTGCACAACTCCTTCCAAACCGGCTGCGCGACTGGAACTTCGAGCGCCGCACCCGGGCCTCGCTTGGAAGGCTCAGCGACCGCCAGCTTGACGATATCGGTCTCAGCCGCGGCGACGTCGACAACTTGTCCTTCGGAGACGCCGGCAGGCGCTGAACCACCAAACCGTTTTCTCCCGGAACTGCGGCCCCGTCTCCTCCAGGGGCCGCAGTTTTGTTTTGGCTGACCAACCGCCGCCGGGCATTTCCACCCTCCCCCTCGACAATTCCCGTGCCCTGACCCGAATGGCAAGGGCCCATGGGTGGCAGCTTGATGACACCGACAATGGCGGGCCGCCGCCCAGGCCATACGAGGGTCTCCTCACAAATCCCGTGCGCATACAGGTGTCTGATCCTGCAAGGCTGACCCGTTGTAGCCGCCGCCCAGTTGCCTTTGCATAACGGCAACTCTTGGGCCATATTGTCGGGCAGACCAGTTCCCGAACCATTTGGAGCATGATGCCATGTTGATCACACGACGCGGATTTGTCGGGGCAGCGCTGTTGGTGCCGGCCCTTCCAGCATTGGCGGCCGAGCCGCCGGTGTTTTCCCGGCGCGGCCTGGCCATCCGCGGATACGACCCGGTCGCCTATTTTGACGAGGCCAAACCCGTCAAGGGCAAGCGGGACATCGAGGCGGAGTGGAACGGGGCAACCTGGCGGTTTGCCAGCACCGGTAACCGTGACAGGTTCAACGCCGACCCGCAGGCCTATGCACCACAATATGGCGGCTATTGTGCCTGGGCGGTGTCAAACAACTATACTGCCTCCACCGATCCCGATGCCTGGACGATCCATGACGGAAGGCTCTACCTGAATTACAGCCTGGGCGTGCAGAGAACCTGGTCGCAGGATATTCCTGGCAACATTGCCCGCGGCGATGCCAACTGGCCGGGCGTGCTGAACTGATCGACACCGGGATCAATCCCGGTTACCGCCGCGGTATTCGCTGATCCATCCTTCGAGCGCTTCACGCTCGGCAGCGGTGAATTCCAGGCAGGATCTGTTGCGCCGATCAACGATGTCCGATGCGGTACTGGCCCATTCCCGCTCGATATTCCACCGGGCCTCGGCCGGATAGAGTTGGCCGGCGATTGGCACTCCCATCTGGTCCGGCGACTCGATTCCTTCCAGCAATTCCGGGGCCAGCGACCCGTAACGACCGGCAAGCCCTGTTGCCAGCTGCCCGGGCAGCCATGCCGCGGCAGGGCTCGACACGTGCAGTTTGCCGGCAGGCTCGCCTCCAGGCAGCGCCTCCGTCCCGGTCCATGACCCACCGAGCCCCGGAAAGCAGGGCTTCAGCCCGCGCATGACATCCTCGGCCAGCTTCCGGTATGTTGTCAGCTTGCCGCCAAGGACGAAGACCGCCGGAGCTTGGTCACCGCCGCCGTCGAATTCGAGCCGGTAATCCCTTGTCACCGATGACGCGCCCTTTGACCGGTCATCGTCAAACAGCGGACGAACCCCGGAATAGCAATGATGGATATCGGCCACGCTGAAGCGCTCCCGGAAAAACCGGTTCAGCAATGCCAGCAGGTAATCGATCTCCTCCTGGTCGATCTCCACCTCCTCCAGCCTGCCGGTAAATGGCACGTCGGTGGTGCCGACCATGGCATAATCGCCAAAATACGGCGTCACGAAGATGATCCGGCGATCCGGCGCCTGGAGCACGAACCCATAGTCGCCATCCCACCACTTCTTCACTACCAGGTGGCTTCCTTTCACCAGCCGGATCCGCTGCCTCAACCTGGCGCCGGCCAGCATGCCGGACGTCTCCTCGACCCACGGGCCGGTCGCGTTGACCACGGCCCTGGCCGCAATCACCTCCTCCGCCCCGGTCTCGGCATTCCTGGTCGTTGCAAGCCATGAGCCCGCCTCCCGCCTCGCCGAGACCAATTCGGTCCGGGTGCAGATGCGTGCGCCCCGGTTTGAGGCGTCGAGTGCATTGAGCACGACTAGCCGAGAATCATCGATCCACCCATCCCAATAGGCAAGTGCCCGGTCCAGATCCGGGGCCAGGACCTGCCCGGCGGGATCATCTCGCAGGTGCATGGATGACGAGGCCGGAATCTGCTTTCGTCCTCCCAGGTTGTCATAGACCAGCAGCCCCAGCCTGAGCAGCCATTCGGGACGCATGCCGCTGGCAACCGGAAGCACCAGCTTCAGCGGGCGCGAGATATGGGGAGCAATTCCGAGGATGATCTCCCGCTCGATCAGCGCCTTGCGAACCAGGCCGAACTCGTAATGTTCGAGGTAGCGAAGTCCGCCGTGAACAAACTTGCTCGATTTCGACGATGTTCCCTCGGACAGGTCATCCTTCTCGCACAACATGACCGACAGGCCGCGGCCAACAGCGTCCCTGGCAATTCCGGCGCCGTTGATACCGCCGCCAATGATCAGCAGGTCAAACCGGTTCGAATCGTGAACTTGCATCCGGCACTCCTACAACAGAACCCGTCCGTGCGCATAAGGCCATAGATCGCCGATCAGCAGCGGGCAAGCTGGCAACCACCGGCCATGCGGAACGCCATACCCGGCGACATGCTTGCACCCGGTTCGGGAATCACCTTGTGGCAATTGCCAATGGCACGACCCTTCTGGTAACGGCGAGGCCCGAGGTCAAATCCGGAACAGCCCGGTGGACCTGGCAAGCAAACTGAACAGGAAGCTGACGATGAAACTGGCCAGACTTGGAAATCCCGGCGCCGAAATTCCGGCAATACTCGATGATGACGGAGGCTATCGGGACCTGTCATCCTGTATCGCCGACATTGACGGCAACTCCCTGGCGGATATGTCCTGGGCGGACGGGCTGGATATTGCCAGCCTGCCGGTCATCGCCGAAGGAACCAGAATCGGCCCATGCGTCGCCTCGGTCGGCAAGTTCATCGGCGTGGGCCTGAACTACAGTGACCATGCAGCGGAGACCGGCCAGCCAATACCCGATGAGCCGATATTGTTCGGAAAGGCGACATCGAGCATTTGCGGGCCGTATGACGACGTCATCATCCCGAGGGGTTCGACCAAGACCGACTGGGAAGTCGAGTTGGGCATCGTGATCGGCAGGGATACCTCCTATGTCAGCGAAGAACAGGCCAGCCGCCACATTGCCGGCTATTGCGTGGTCAATGATGTCTCGGAGCGGGCGTTCCAGATCGAACGGTCAGGCCAGTGGATCAAGGGCAAGAGCGCCGACACCTTTGGCCCGATCGGCCCATGGCTGGTAACGGCCGACGAGGTTCCGGACCCGCAGAAGCTGCAATTGTGGCTGGATGTCGATGGACAGCGCCGCCAGGACGGGTCGACGGCGACCATGATATTCGGGGTGATGACGCTGGTCAGCCACATCTCGCAATTCATGTCGCTCCAGGCTGGCGACATCATCACCACCGGCACGCCGCCCGGTGTCGGCATGGGACAGAACCCGCAGCAATTCCTGCGTGCCGGCCAAATCATGTCCCTCGGCGTCCAGGGCCTGGGAGACCAGCGCCAGCAACTGGTCGACTGCCATTGACACAATCCGGCAGCAAGCAATCAGCCCAATACTGTTGCACCAGGCAAGCGCTGTCAGACCTCGCCGAGAGCCCCGCCCCGCACGGAACAGGACCGGTCAATGCGGGTTCATTGGCAGTAAACGGGCAAACGACGGCGACCCTTGACACGATATGGCCCTGATTCCGGGCTCGCACCTGTTCTCCCGCCCTGATGTCACGCCACCACCACTGCCGACACTTTCCGTTTGACAGCATAGACCCGCCTGCGTAGTCTTTCGCCATCCGGGCGAATCACCGCGGGAGGCGACATGGCAGCATGTTTGGGCCGAAGGCAACGACCGGGCTCTGCCAGCCGCTGATTGCCATCATGCAGCGCAAGCCGCCGGCGCTGCGCAATATCGGCATCGACAGGAATGTCCGGTCCATCAACAATTTCCGCTGCGACTGTGCGGTCGAGCTCATCCATGGCTGCTGCCACCGTTTCCTGGCCGAGTATCCGTTCCGGGGCCGGGAGCTGGTCTATGCCGATCCGCCCTATTTGCAGGCCACGCGCCGCTTACGGGACAGCCCCCGCGATTCGCAGAAGCCCAGCTGCGTCATCCCCGAGGCATCGTAATCGGCCATGATGGCACGCCACTCATCCTTGTCTCGCCGCACCACCGGGGCCGCACCGTTCAGATCAGACATGACAATATCCTCCGTTCATTGATCGATGAACGGACTATCCTCGTGCGATCCCCGGTAGTTCAATCGGAAAACAGACGCCGTCGTTTGCCCAATTACCATTGGCAGGTCGCTGCATCACTCCGGCTCCGCCAGCCTCACAATGCAAGCGCCCTGCATCACGAAACGCGTCGAGAACATTGTTCTAGGGAGGCGCAGATGCCCAATTGGAACGAATTCCACGGCTGGAAGGCCTTCGATCAGCTGGACGAATTGGTCGGTCTGACGCATGCGTTCACGATCGGCTACCGGTTTTCCGACTATAGTGCTGATGTTTGGACACACCGGTTCAATCAGTTCAAGAACAAGCAACCTACAGCACTTCGCGGTGGGTCTGCAGTCACCATGAATGCAATTCCCGGTCTCCTGGACGGTCCTGGGCTGAGTGCCTCAAGCACAACCTTTGTCCCGGCACTTTCGTCAAACGAGATTGTCGCGTCAGATTGAGGCGCACTCTGGCGCATGGTGGAATATTGCGCGCGATTCGTGAAAGCAGGATTTGTGAGAAATGCAGTTTCGAAGAATGCCCGCGATGCGCGCAGCCTTCTTCGAGAACGAGCGGGACGGCACCGGCATCACGGTGCAGTTCGTACCTGCGGACGGTGTTGCTCGTCCTGGCCTGTCAGATCCGGGCGGGGAATTTCACATCAAGGCTTTCAGCACCTGCTGCACGCATGACCACGAAGGAGTTGGTCGTCGCATCCGAGATCAGTCCGGACATGCTTGGCTGGACATTTTCGTGCCATCGCGCGGCAACTGCCTGTGGCGTTTGCCGTGGATGTCTGAAGACAATCCAATTGTTCGGCGAACTGTGATCGCAGTTCGTCGTTAGAACGATCAGCGCAAACGCCCTCCAATCCGCAACGCATTCTCCTCAACAAGTGCGGCCGTCTGCTCCACATATCCCGCTGAACTGCCCGGAAGGCCAGAGACCGCTTTCGTCACACTGACGCGTGCGCCGACCATGCCATCGATCAGTTCCTGGACCCGTTTGCGAACGTCGGCTGGTCTGTAGCCCATTGTCGCTGCGATGGCGTCCCAATGCCGGACGTCTACGTTTTCCGGTTTGCGCTTCCTGCCCGCGATGTTCTGGGCGAAGTATTGAACAACGTTCGGCCAGGGCAGTACGGTCGAGACATCGTAAAGCGGCGCAAGCCGTGGCCCTGCACTCACCGGCAGAAGCAGCGAATAGTTCTTCGCGTGCGCATCGGTATTCGCTGCCAGAATGTTGAAAATGAGCTGGTCGAGAAGCGCCAGCGCGTCGGCAGGCAGCAGGCTTCGCCCGGTCGCCAGAAGTTTTCCAAGGCTCGGGCCGGGCAGTGTCCCGCGCTCATATTTGCGGCCCGGAGGCACGCTGTTGGCCTGGGCGAAGTCTTCCTGATGAACCCGCAAGAGCGCGCCGCTTTGGCCAACTCGCCGGTCATATCGAAGGACGCAGATCGCTCTGCGCTCTCCGGCTGGAAGGATCGTGATTTCGGCAGACGGAATCCCGATCGCAGTAGCAAGCGACAGGCAATAGGTTTCGTTCTCCACGATCCCCGGCAGGATCGGATTGTCGGGCTTCAGGATGATTGTCGAGGGTGCGCCGTGACGGGGGATGGCCAGCACGTCGCCCTCCTGTGGCAGTCGAAGAACGGGGCTTCCAGCCGGATCAAGGACAGCGAGCGCCGATTTCTTCTGACCTCCTGCAAGCGAGAGCCTGACGCCTTCCTCCCCGACGAGGAACGGGCGTTTTTCCAGATCATCGAAATGGCGCTCCAGCGCCGCCTCCGGATCATCAAGCCCGTAGAATTCCGTCAGAGGCGTGCAGGTCCACTCACTGCGCCGTGACGGCACGCCGAAGGACAACGCACCGGCGGTGTCGCCGCCAATCTCTCCGAGCACCGCCAGCGTGTCGGACCGGTCGAGACCGAGCGAGCGGGTCAGAACCGCCAGCTGTTCTTCCTCCGGCAACAGACCCGCAAGCCAGGGCGAAATCTGCTCGGAAGGGTAGGTCTTGTTGTTCAGCGGGAGAGTCAGCGACAGGGCGAATGCGCCACGTGTCGCAAGCCAGGCTTTGGTGTAATCAAACTCAAGCGCACCGTCGGCCAAGACTATAACGTCTCCTATGTGCAGTTCTCCAAACCAGACGGGGACGGCGGTGCTCATATGTAGCCCTCGAGATCATATCCTTCGCCCTTATCGGCCGGAGCTTCCGTTGAAACGCGATGGTCGTCATCCAGGATGAGGCCAGCGGAGGTTCTCAGGGCATCAGCGATCCGAAAGAGGCTGGTTACACGAAGGTCGCGCTTGCCCGTCTCGATCAGCGAAAGGGCAGACGCACTGATCCCGCACAGTCGGGCAAGCTCGTGCAGGCTCAGGCCGCGCGCTTTACGCAGTGCCCTGATCCTGCCACAGGCCTCTGTCAGCTTGGCATTGTCCGTTTCGTTGTCCATTCGAGTTCTCTTTACTGAATTCGGTAAATTTATGCCGGAGCGCTCTTGAGGTCAAGCGTTTTATTGAAAAAGATAAATTTTATGCCAATCCATCACCAAGGGCTATGATTTTATTCTATAAGGTAAAACGTAATGCGCTTTCACGGTTTGAATCAGGCGTCGAACCGTAGGCTCGCAAGGACACCCAGCCCGACCTTGCACATTCTCCCTCACCTCCAGGTCCGGAAGTTCCCGGATGAGGCGATCTGATCAAGGCATCGTCAAGCTATGGAGCGACAATCACGATGCCGCCCATATGGCCGACATCCTTCCACCTTTCCTGCCAGGACCAGTCGAAAAATACGCATCCGGTCGCCCAGGCCCTCCGGCCCGAGCCGGGCAATCGGCGCCTGCGTTGCCGTGAAAGCAACAGTGCAGCCGCCGCCCCTGCGAGCGCTCACACCGCCACCATTTTCCCGGCTGAAGGCCTCCATGCGCCCCATGATGGGGCCGGGCTCGGTCATGCGTTCCCTGGCGGTGGTTCCGGCAGTTGGTGTATCGCCTGCCGACCTGCCGGCGCAAGCCCCGGCAAGTGGCATTGACTCAATAGATACCGGATTCCATGGATCGGGCTCTCGTGAGCGGGAGAGACCGCATGGTCGTTTTCGGATCGAAGGCAACGCCCGGCCTGTGCCAGACTTGACAGCCATGATGCCGCCGCACTCCGTCTGTATCGAGAGCCATCCCGGCGGCGGTGCGGTGATGCGGCGCAAGCCGGGCGGGCGGGCGCAATATCGGCATCGATCTCGACGAAGGGGCACCGGCGGCCCTTGCCTGCGACTACCCGGTCGAAAGAGGCGTCGGCCTGATCGCATCTTCATGTCTGTCCGGGAACTGGAGACGTATTTTCAGGACATCCTGCAGCATCTCGACCTGTGGGAGGTTGTCGAAAAATCGGGTTGACGGTCTACACCCGGACGACATGGTTCCGGAATGTGACACCGGCACCAGTATTGGGCCTGGATCAGCCCGTTCGGGCCAGGAGCAGGGACAGCCATTCGTCGATCGGTATCCTGCCTTTCGCCTCGAACCCGCGGGTAGTCAGGGCATCAAGCATCTCGCCCTCTTCCTCGGCCAGCAACCCGGAGACAATCAAGTGTCCACCCTCCCGGCAGTGGCTGGAAAATTCCCCTGCAAGTCGCTTCAATGGCCCGGACAGGATATTGGCGGTGATCAAATCGTATGGCGCCATCCCGGCATGGGCAGGGTCCTCGAATCCGTCGCAGATGACTACCCTGACCCGATCACCTACCTGGTTGTTGGCGGCGTTTCCCGCGGCCTGGTCCACTGCATCGGGATCATTGTCACTGGCGATGACCTGGCAGGTCCAGAACATTGCCGAGGCAATGGCCAGTATCCCGGTGCCGCAACCGATATCGCACACATTGCGGGGTGAGAAGCCCATCCCGAACAGCCGGTCCAGCAACCGGATGCAGCCCTCCGTGGTACCGTGCCGACCGGTACCAAATGCCAGTGCGGCATCGATCACGATCGGTCGCTTGCCGGGCGGGCAGGGATTCGTCTCGTGGCTTCCATGTATCCAGAACCCTCCCGCCTCCACCGGCCCCAAATCCAGCCGGTTGCAGGCCAGCCAGTTCCGGTTCCTGACGGGTTCCGTGCGAAATTTGCTGCTGCCGGCCGACGCCGCAAGAAGGTCGAGGACCAGCACATCCGGTGGTTCCCGAAAATAGGCGCCAGCTTCCCAACCGCTGCTGGCCCCCGGGACGCACTCGACAAAGCTCGCCTGGGGCGGCGGTTCAATCGCCTGCAACATCTCGGCCAGCAATTCGGCGCCCTGGCGGGATGCAGCCAGGCTTACGGCCAGGTGGAGTTCGGTCTCTTCCAAAGATGTCTGTCCCTGCATGTGCCTGACTCGCCAGCTCAGGGTGATTTCGAACCGGAAGACACCAGTGCTTCCAACTGCGTCGCCTGAACCGCCAGCATACCGATCTCGGCCCCGGCATCGTTCCGGCTGCCCGAGCCATTCCCGTGATACCCTTGCAGATCAATACCCGGAATCGTGTCCTATCCTGTCCGAGGCCCGGTCCCGGACCAAGGCAGCCCGGCGCCGTTCAGCCTCCTGCCGCCAAACCGGCGGCAGTCACACCGGCCGGACATGCCACTCCCGTCCCGCGCATCGAACAATATCCGCCCGGATTTTTCGCCAGATATTGCTGGTGGTAATCCTCGGCGAAATAATACTCCGGTGCGGCGATAATTTCGGTAGTCACCGGTCCGAACCCTCGACTTGACAACTGACCGGCATATCCATCCCGGCTTGCCAGGGCCTGGTCATGCTGTTCGTCGTCATAGGTGTAGATGCCGGAACGATACTGGGTGCCAACATCATTGCCCTGGCGCATGCCCTGCGTTGGATCATGGTTTTCCCAGAATATGGTCAGCAACTCGGCAAATCCGAGATGGTCCGGATCATAGACCAGCTGAACGACCTCGTTATGGCCGGTTCGACCGGAGCAGACTTCCCGATAGGTGGGGTTGGGCGTATGGCCGCCGGAATAGCCGGCCGAGGACACCCAAATGCCGCTCAATCTCCAGAACAGCCGCTCGACACCCCAGAAGCACCCCATGCCAAACATGGCCAGTCTCGCTCCCTCCGGGTATGGCGGTTTGAGTCGCCTCCCGCTGACAAAATGCAACTCGGCGGTCTCGATCGGCTCCCCCCGCCCCGGCAGGAATTCGGCCGGTCCGGGCGTCGTCGCCTTCCCAAATAGACTGGACAGCATCACGCCCATCTCCATTGCCATTTCCGAAACTATGGTGCCACCAACTGGCGAAGGCAACCCGAATTGACCACATGTCGGCGCGACGAACATCCGACCCGCCGGCAGGTCAGCCGCGCCTTGTCTTGCAGGCAGGACCATCAGCCCAACCGGCTCCAGCGGCCGAAGAACAAGGCTTCAAAGACTCGTTGCAGCGAACAGGAAGCCGGTCGCAACAAGTCGAGGGAAAGGATGGAACTGGTTGTGGTCATTGTCTGCTTGTATCCCGTGCAATAGCCGCCCCACACCGCCTGCTGCCTTGATGTCCGGCAGACGATCGGCCGGGGTACCAGGACGAATTCCGGCAGGTCGACCAATTGATCAATTGGGGTTTGACCCATCATTGTTTGGCTCTGCCTGTGGCTGATGGAGCAGATGCAGTTCCATCCTGTCAATCTTCCCAAGGCTCAAAGCCGGCTCGGTAGGCAAGATCTCGGGCATATTCCATCAAATCATCCCTGCTGTCGGATGCACGCAAATCGACGGGCATAACAATATCGGCGTGGCAGGCACTCCCCGGCAAGGGAGAGGATTGGACATCGCATTTCCCCGCAGCAACTTCGTCGGAACTCAGCGTGTACCATCCCTTGAATGAAGGGATCTCTCGAGTGGTATTCTTCTTGGCCAAATCCGCCAGCGTTTTCCGATCGCAATGGTCCATCCGGTCGACGGATAGCTCGCGGCCATCCGTCGGTGGCATGAAGTTTTGTGCCCGTGTTCGGAGCGGTTCGCCACATTCCAACCGTCCAGGAACCCTAATGGCGGCTGTCTTTGACCATTCGTGCCTTCCCAGATTCTCGTGAGTGACAATGGTTGGCGGAATCGACGCGCAAGTAGGGTCTGCCACTACCGGATGCCCGCACGCTCTAGATTGGCAATGGCGCCTTCATCGATTAGCCGTGTGGCGTCTTTGACTCTGACCCGACCCCGCACCCCCTCCGTGCAATGAAACATCGTGCCTGAACCATCCTGATCGACAACAAACAGGACACCGCTCTTGCCGACGGATGTACGAAAGTCGATTGCTACACCAGCCTCGTCCATCGGGTAGATATCCGGCTGGGATGTAATGCAAACCGAAAACTTCCGCAGGAGTTCCCGTGAGCTGGCAATCGCGGTACTCGAAGGAGGAAGCAGTTCGTCCTCTTCGGCACAGATGAAGCATTCATCAAGCAGCATCTCGGCTTCAGCCAACCACCTCAAGGCTTCTTTGTCGTGAAGATCAGATCGGCCTACACTGGCATCCATGCCAAATCACTCCGAATTGCGAAACTTGCCTAAGAAATGTAGTCGAAGCTCAGTTCAGTCAAGCAAAATTATCATGACATCTGGCCGTGTTTTGCCTCCTGGCCCGACCTGCGGAAGGTGTTGGTTCGTCAGCCTGCCCGGTTTCTCCGACCGGAAAACACGGTCTCATGGCCTGGCCGGGGGTGGCGGGGAATCAGCAGAACCATGGCAAAGGACAGGAAGGCAAAGGCTGCCGCCAGGCCGAACACCATGCCCGGGGAGTTGATCCACAGATATCCCAGGAGTGCGGGCAGGAACACGGCGGCGATGTGATTGATGGTAAAGGACACGGCGGCGGTTGGTGCGATATCGCCCGGATCGGCAATCTTCTGGAAATAGGTCTTGAGGGCAAAGGCCAGGGCAAAGAACAGGTGATCGAGCACGTAGAGGGTTGCGGCGACAATGACGCCCCAACCAAAATAGTAGATGCCTCCATAGGCCAGGAAAACCAGGGTCAGGCCTCCATATTCGACCGCCAGCGCCGCCCGCTCGCCGAATACCCTGACCGCCTTCCCCATCAGGGGCGCCGCCAACATGTTCACGACATAGTTGATAAGGAACAGCGCCGTGACCTCGTGGACCTCGAAGCCGAAGCGCTCGACCATCATGAATGCGGCAAAAACCACGAATATCTGCCGACGAGCGCCGGAGACAAACTCAAAGGTGTAGTACAGCCAGTAGCGCCAGCGGAATACCATGGTGGTACGCTGCGGATTTGGAGTCTCGATCTGCGGAAAGGCCAGCATGCAGTAGACCGCAATGACTACCGTTGCGCCACCGGCGGCCATGTAGACAGTGTTGTATGACAGGCCGAACGTCTTCCAGGTGCCGACCAACAGGCCATAGGCCAGCAGCGACGCTGCGGAGCCGATGGCAACGATCCAGCCCAGCGCCTGCGGAGCCCTCTCCTTGTCCAGCCATTGCAACTGCAGGGACTGGCTTACGGTTTCGAAATAGTGAAACCCGACCGAGCCGATCATGGTGGTGGCCAGCAACCCGCCATAGGTCGGGAACCACGCGACAACGGCAGTAGCCGCACCGAGCAGCAGCAGGGAAAGCAGGCCGAGCACCTGCTCCCTCATCAGGATGATCAACAGGATGACGCCGACGGCCAGGAATCCCGGAATCTCGCGGACGGTATGCAACCAGCCGATCGAGACTCCGTCAAACCCCGCCGCCTCGATCACAAAATTGTTGAGTAGCGCCATCCACGTCGAAAAGGACAGCGGCATGGCCGCGGCCATCAGGAACAACAGGAAGACTGGGCGCTGCCAGAACCTGCGCGCCTCTGCATCGCGTATCTGGATCGTGGTGCGAAGATTCCCGAACACAGCCTTCATTCCCGCCGACGGCGACCGGGCACGAGCAGGGTGCCGACACCACCGACCCGGCCGACGGCGGCAGGGTCAGAGGCGCATCAGTTCTTGGCGTAATATTCGACGACCAGGTTCGGTTCCATGATGACGTGGTAGGGAACGTCATTGAGACCAGGAATCCTGAGCAGCCTCGCCACCATCTTCGAGTAGTCGACCTCGACATAGTCGGGCACATCCCGTTCCGGCAGGTCGGCAGCCTCGATGAACATGGTCATCTGCCTGGACTTTTCCCGGATCTCCACTACGTCGCCCTCATCAAGACGGTAGGACGGAATGTTGACACGCTGGCCATTGACCAGAACATGGCCGTGATTGACGATCTGTCTTGCCGCAAAGATGGTGATGGCGAATTTTGCCCGGTAGACCACCGCATCGAGCCTTCGCTCGAGAAGTCCGATCAGGTTCTCGCCAGTATCACCACGCTCCCGCTCGGCCTCGGCATAGATCCGGCGAAACTGCTTTTCGGTCAGGTCGCCATAATAGCCCTTGAGCTTCTGCTTGGCCCGCAATTGCAGTCCGAAATCCGACAGCTTGCTGCGCCGTCTCTGGCCGTGCTGACCTGGTCCGTAATCTCGCTTGTTGACCGGTGACTTCGGCCGGCCCCACAGGTTTTGGCCCATGCGGCGATCAATCTTGTACTTGGCAGTCGTGCGTTTGGTCACGGCTGTACTCCTTCCAGTTCCGAAGGGCGCTGTCCTTTCCGTGCCAATTTCGAACACGGCGACAGGAACCCCCTTGCGGGGGCCACCAGCACCAAGGTTTTCCGAGCATGTCGGGCGGAACCCGTTAACCGATGCCGGCCAGGCAAGTCAATACACTGACTCCATCTTCCATCTCATCTTCAGGACGATAGTTTGGCTACGTGCGGGGATCCGGGACCATTCCGAGAGGCGAGCGGGGCCGGACATGTAGAGTTACCGGTGCATGGCAGTTCCGGAATTTGACCTGCCAGGTGACCGCGTTGTTGTCCTGTCACCTTCCTGGACGAATCTTCAATATTGTCTGGATCACGGCGGAAAACGACTGCGAAAGGAAGCAGGATACCATCAACAGAAAATTTTCCGGGAAATGCCGTGGGACTTCATACCATGGTATGGTGTGGTGTATCGACCAACATTGACTTGGAGAGGTGAGCCATGGCCGTGTACGCGGTCTTTCTCAATGAAGCTAACGATGCTGTGTGGCAGGCCATTCGGGACAAGTGGCCGAACGGGCATCACTTCATCCTGACCGACAATATGGCGTTCGTTGCACCGACTGAAGGCATCGTCACGACAGCACAAATTTCGGAAGCAATTGGAATCGGCAGTTCGAACGAAGTCTTGGGTGTCGTCTTCGAGTGGGCAGCGCATAATGGCTTCAACCGGGGCGAACTCTGGGAGTGGCTCCGCAAGGTGCAGGCATGACTGGAGAGGTTCACGAGTTGCGGCAGACGCCTCCGCAACATGCCAGCCATGGCGGCGGCGGTAACGGGCACGGTCTTCATGGCCGCGTGTCGGCTATCGAGGCACGGTTGGATTACCTGGCGACAAAAGAGGACATTCGGCGCGTCGAGGCCCTTATTACGCAGCGAGAAGCATCCATGCAACGCTGGCTGATCGGTGTGGTGTCGGGAGCTGCATTGGCAGTGATTGTCGCACTCATACGGACCTTCTCATAGTCATCCAACTGGCGGTGTGCGCAACTCCCGGAGATTACGCCTCCCCCCTGCAAACACGGTTATGCACTGCCGACATCGTCCGGCTGGCCCGGGAGTGGCGCTGGTGGCTTCAGGCCGTTGGGTGAAAATACATGTGTTCCAGTTCCGACGGGTCAGAGCAGTCGGCGTCGCCGACGATCTTTGCCGGGATTCCGGCAACCGTCTTGTTGGGCGGCACATCTTTCAGCACCACCGACCCGGCGGCGACGCGGGAGCAATGGCCGATCGAGATATTGCCGAGCACCTTGGCACCGGCTCCGAGTAGCACGCCGCTTCCTACCTTCGGATGGCGGTCGCCATCCTCTTTGCCGGTGCTGCCAAGCGTGACCGAATGCAGCATCGCCACATGGTCGCCGACCTGCGCCGTCTCACCGATCACGACCGAATGCGCGTGATCGATCAGCAGCCCCTTGCCCATTTCGGCGGCCGGGTGAATGTCGACGCCGTAGATCTCCGAAATCCGCATCTGGAAAAAATATGCCAGGTGGCAGCGGCCCTGCTTCCACAACCAGTTGGCGACCCGGTAGCTCTGCAGTGACTGGAACCCCTTGAAATACAGCAATGGCTGAACGAAGGTGTTGCAGGCCGGATCGCGATCGAGAACTGCCACCAGGTCGGCCCGGGCCGAATCGCCGATCGACTTGTCGCTATCATAGGCATTGGTGGCGATTTCCCGCAGGATCTGCTCGGACATCTCCGGCGATGCCAGCTTGACCGCGATTCGGTAGGCAAGCGCCTCCTCGAAGGACCGATGATGCAGGAGGCTGGTATGGACAAGCCCGCCGAGCAACGGCTCCTCGGCGACAATGTCCTCGGCTTCGCTGCGTATGCGATCCCAGACCGGATCAACTGACCGGAATTTTGCTGGCTGTATTGCCATTTGCTGGATTCCCTATCCGGGGTGAACAGGCCTCTGTCCAAACATATAGTGACATGATTCCGGATTGTAAGTGGTCATTTGGCCGGCCGCCGCCGCGTTCCGACAGGAGGAACACTACGGGAAAAGGGGAGAGGCTTGTGCAATTCTGCTCTTGCTTGTGTAGTGTTGCGACTCGGCAACCGCCATTGGGGGAGAGGGGGATCTTGCAAGACATGACCACCATCGGCACGGCTCCGGGCGCGGGGCTGACCCCGCCGGATGCAGGCCCGGGCTTTCGGCGCCTGAATGGGTTCCCGCCCTGCCCTGGACAGTGAGGCAGGGACGGCGTGAACACCCCGTCCGACATCCACACCAACCTGGTCAAGCTCTGCGTCGGCACCTTCACCGTCGAACAACTCGAGACATGGCAGGAGACGCGGTTCGGCTCCCGCGGGATCAATCCCGAACACGTGACCCGGTCGCACCCGCGACGGGCCGACGAGATCCTGCGGGGCGGGTCGCTCTACTGGGTCGTGCGCGGCCGGATCATGGTCCGGCAGCGAATCATTGCCCTCGAGAGGCGGGATTGCGACGACGGGGTGACCCGCTGTGCCATTGTCTTCGACCCGCAGATCATCCGGACGTTCCCGGTGCCGCGTCAGCCCTTTCAGGGCTGGCGGTATCTCGAGCCGAATGACAGTCCGGCCGATCTTCCGGCGAGCAGGCAGAACGATGACGACATTCCGCCGGCAATCCATGACGCGTTGCTGGAAATCGGCGTCATCTGACTGATGTCAGCCGGTGCTGTGCCTGTTACCGGGTTCCGGTCGGCGACAAGTCTCCGACCAGCGACGCCACGGCGTGACGCTCGGCGCTGCCGAGTCGGGCCGAGCCCGATTGCAGCAGCACTGCCTGCGACTGGAAGACCACACCGTCATCGAGGGGCTTCAACCCGTTGGCGGCCAGGGTCTCGCCGGTTGAGACCAGGTCGACAACAGCCTCGGCCATGTTGTTGGCCACTGCGCCTTCGGTGGCGCCCTGGCTGTCGACCAGCCGGTAGTCGGTCAGGCCGGATGAGCGCAGAAACTCCCGGGCCAGGTTGTGGAACTTGGTGGCGATTCTCAGGCTTCTGCCCTGCCTCGCCCTGAATTGCGCCGCCACCTCGTCCAGATCCTCGACCGAATCAACATCGACCCAGAATGCCGGCACCGCCACCACCAGCCTTGCACTGCCAAAGCCTAGCTCCATCAACAATTCCAGCCGGTCCTGCCAGTCGGGGAGGTTTTCATACACCAGGTCGGAGCCGGTGATTCCCAGGTGCAACGTGCCTTGCCAGAGCTCGCCCGGGATCTCCGCAGCGGACATGAAGATCAGCTCGGCACTGACGGCGCCGGTGGCCCGGGCCGAGTAACGGCGACCGGAGTCCGGGCGCTCGATGGTCACCTGGCGTGAGCGGAGCCAGTCCAGGGCCTGTTCGCAGAGCCGCCCCTTGGCCGGGAGCCCGATCTTCAGCCGCATCACCGCAATCCTCCGCCCGAGAGGGCTCGCGCCTTCCCGCCCTTTGCCTGGTGGCGGGCCGACCGCGATGCTGCCAGCACCTCCGGCCGCACCACCCCGCCGGCCGCCGGGCAGCTCCGTCCGGAGCCCAGCACCTCGTTCAGGAGATCGTATCGTCCGCCGGAGGCCACCTGTTCCAGGCCGCCGGGCGTAAAGAACCCGAACACGAAACCATCGTAATACTCCATCGTGGTACGGCCGTAACTGGCCTCGAATCCAAGCCGGTCGGGCGAGCAGCCGACATCATTGAGGGCGTCGACCCTGGCCTGCATGCGGTCAGTCGCCTCGCCAAGCGCCGGAATTGCCGCGGCAAGCTGCTTCAGTCGGGAAGGCATGGCGGCAATGGGGCCGGCGAGGTCCAGGACTTCGCTGATGCATCGCTGTTCCTGCCCGGTCAGCGGTCTTGCGACCGAGTCATCGCCGATCATGCCGATGCGCTCGATCACATCCTCGACCGGCCTGGCGCCAAACTCGGCACCGGCCTCGCCGATCATGCGGCGAAGATCGCCGCCTGACCTGGCCGCCTCGACCAGGCGGCGCCGATGTGCCGGCAAGGGGATCTCCTCGCCGAATCTCCTGATCAGCTGCGCAAATCGCTGCGGGCGCCAGACATGGCGAAGTAGCGCCGCCTTGCGTTCCGGCGAAAGCGACAACCCTCTGACCGCCGTCATCAGCAACCCCGGATCGCCGGTCGCGACCTGCAGCCCGAACGGGGCCAGGATATCGTGGAAGAGCCGGAAGATCCCGGCATCGGTTGCCGCCACATCGCCGTCGCCAAAGCGTTCATGGCCGACCTGGATGAACTCGTTTGCCCTGGCAGTCGCCACCGGCTGGCGCCTGAATACCGGTCCGCTATAACAGTATTTCGCCGATGGCGGGCCGAATTGCATGTGGTGACTGGCCACCGGAACGGTGAAATCCGGCCGCAGCATCAATTCGCCACGCACCGGGTCCCGGGTCACGTAGGCGCGGGACCTGATATCCTCGCCATAGAGGTCGAGCAGCTGGTCTGCCGGCTGCAGCGTGTCGACCTCGATCCGGCTTCCGCCCCCTTCCGACAGGAAATGGTGGAGAATCCGGTCAGCCTCGGCTGCGGCTGCAGCCCGGTCAGCGCCCGGCATCACCGTGCCTCGCAGAGTGCAGTTTCCGGGCGACCTCGTTCACCAGATCCGCCCGGGAAACCTCCTCCTGCATCGGCCGGGATTTCCACTCCTCGTGGCTTGCCGCATCGGCGATCCTCTTGCCGAGAACCAGATCCTTGATCTGTACCACCCCCCTCTGGTGCTCGTCTTCCCCCTCGATGATCGCCAGCGGCGCGTTGCGCAAATCGGCGTATTTCATCTGCCGGCCAAAATTCTTCGCATTGCCCAGGAACATCTCGGCGCTGATGCCGGCCGACCGCAACTCCGCCACCATCGCCTGGTAATCGCCAAGCCGGTCGCGGTCCATGACGGTCACCACCACCGGACCCTGCACCGGGTCCCGGTCCGGCCGCAGCGCCTCCTGGACCGCCAGCAGCCGGTCCACCCCGACCGAAATTCCGGTGGCCGGAAGATCCTGGCCGGTGAACCGCCTGACCAAACCGTCATAGCGGCCGCCACCCACCACAGATCCGAATTGCCGTCGGCGTCCCTTCCGGTCCCTGATCTCGACGGTCAGGACAGCCTCCATGACCGGTCCGGTATAATAGCCGAGTCCCCGCACCACCGACGGGTCGACCACGCACTGGCTGGCAGGGGCGCCCTGGGCCGCCAGCAATTCCATGATCTCCGACAATTCGGCAACACCTTCGGCACCCAACCGGCTTCCGGACACGATCTCGCCAAGCGTCGAAAGCGTGGCCTCCGAGCCAGACCCGCCGGCACCGAGGAAAGCCATGACCAAGTCGATCTGCGAGGCGCCCAAACCGGCCCCGGCGGTAAAATCGCCGCTGCCGTCGAGCCGGCCCTTGCCGAGCAGGTCGCGGACACCCGCCTCGCCCACCCGGTCGAGCTTGTCCATTGCCCTGAGGACCGTGGCCCGTCTGGCGTCACTGTCGCCGGCGTCGTCCTGGTCCAGGATGCCAGCCGCCGCCAGCGTGCCGTCGAGAAGTTTCCGGTTGTTCAGCCTGAGCTGGTAGTCGCCACGTCCAATGCCCAGCGATTCGAGGATCTCGCATGCCAGGCTGCACATCTCCGCATCGGCCGCCATCGTCGCCGAACCGACGGTATCGGCGTCGCACTGGTAGAATTGCCGGTAGCGGCCGGGGCCGGGCTTTTCATTGCGCCAGACCACGCCGGTCGCATATCGCCGATATGGCAGCGGCAGGGTATTGCGGTACTGGGCAGCCACCCTGGCCAGCGGCGCGGTCAGGTCATAGCGCAGCGCCAGCCACTCGTCATCCTCCTGCCATGCGAACACCCCCTCATTGGGGCGGTCGGTGTCTGGCAGGAACTTGCCAAGCGCGGCCAGGGTTTCCACCGCCGGCGTCTCCAGCGGCTCGAAACCGTAACGCCGGTAGACACCGGTTATCCTGTCAAGCACATCCTGGCGGATCGTGACCTCTTCGCCGAAGTAGTCACGGAAGCCCTTGACGTTGATCGGCCGCGGCCGTCCGGAAGCCATCAGTCACTGCTCCCCTGCGATTGTAAGCCTGTCAGAAACGAGGCCCAACTACCGGTCTCATCGCAGCGTTGCAACAGGAACGGCTCGGATGGGTGTGCCACTTGCGGTTGACGCGACGTCCGAGATCGAGGATCGCCTGGCTTCCCGGCGCCTCGGGACATGGGTCCATGATGCCGAAGGGCGTCACGGTCTTCCCGGTCTTCGTTGGCGGATCTGGCCTGGCGCGATCACCAGTAGATCCGGGCGAAGGACGGTTTCCCTCGCCTGCTTGAATTCCCTTTCATCGGGATCTCGCACCGCGAACGAGCATTCCTGTCGGTTGCCAACCTGGGCCGCGCCTTGCTTCTTGGCCACCGGTTCTCCGCCAGCGTCCCGGAAATCCTGATGCAGTCGAAAGCCAGGATTGACACCGATGCCGTTCGGCTTGTCGTGCATGGTGAAGCAGGCATGCCCGACAGCGACGCGGTGCAGAGCCGCCTGCAACGGTTGGCCAGGACATTGGGAACGCGGAAATCGTTCGGCCGCAAGTCACTTGTCTGGCCGTTTCGCCAGCCGCCGGATCAGTTCCCTGGTCGAAGGATCGGTCTCTCTTTCCGAAAGGCCCTGCACCATTGGCAGCAAGGTCTTGGCCAGTTCCTTGCCCAGTTCCACACCCCATTGATCGAAAGAGTTGATCCCCCAGATGGCACCCTCAACGAAGACCCGATGTTCATAGAGCGCGATGATCTGGCCCAAGGTGAATGGCGTCAGCCTTGGATAGACAAGGGTCGTTGACGGCCTGTTTCCAGGAAAGGTCCGGTGCGCAGCCTGACAGTGCCGCGCTGGCCCCTCGAAGCCCAATCCAGCCGCGACTTCCAACGCTTGACCAAACGAGCGGCCCACCATGAGGGCCTCCGCCTGGGCAAGGCAATTGGCCTTGAGCAAGTCGTGGTGCTCTTCGAGGCCCGCTTCATGGCCCTCGGCAGCCACCAGAAACTCGACCGGAGTCACCTGGGTGCCCTGATGCAAGAGCTGGAAGAATGCGTGCTGACCGTTGGTTCCGGGCTCGCCCCATACGACCGGCCCGGACGGCTGCTCCAGAACCCGCCCGTCGATCGCCACGCGCTTGCCGTTGCTCTCCATGTCCAGTTGCTGAAGATATGCAGGCAAGCGTGCAAGGCGCTGGTCGTAAGGGATCACCGCCCGGGCCGGATATCGGCAGACATTTCGGTGCCAGACACCGATCAGGCCCATCAGGACAGGAAGGTTCCGCTCGAATGGCGCAGATCGGAAATGTGCGTCCATGGCCGCGCCGCCGGACAGGAAATCCTGAAAACCGTCCGGGCCAATGGCCATCATGACAGGCAATCCGACCGGCCCCCAGAGAGAGTAGCGCCCACCGACCCAGTCGGCAAATCCGAAGACCCGTTCGGAGGGGACGCCCATCTCGCTTGTCTTGTCCGGGGCAGAAGACACCGCGGCAAGGTTGCCGGATACGTCTTCACCCAGCGCATTGCGCAGCCATCCCAGCGCCGTAGCCGCGTTGGTCATCGTCTCGATGGTTGTGAACGTCTTGGAGGCGATGATGATCAGCGTCGTTGCCGGATCGAGGGTGCGCAACGTGTCGGTGACATGCGCACCGTCGACATTGGACACGAAATGGCATCGCGGTCCATCATGGTAGGGCGCCAGGGCAAGTGTAGCCATCGCCGGCCCAAGATCCGAGCCTCCGATTCCGATATTGACCACGTCGGCAAATCGGTCTCCCGAGGCGGATTTCACCAGGCCTGCGCGGACGCCGTTTGCTAAGGTCGACATGTCTTCAAGGGTGGCCTCGACGTCTGGCATGACATCCTGGCCGTCCACGACGAGCGACCCCTTGCCGGATGATCGCAGGGCGGTGTGCAGCACCGAGCGGTTCTCGGTGCTGTTGATCCGATCGCCGCGGAACATTGCATCCCGTCTCTCGGCCAAACCGGCCGCCTTTGCCAGTTCGAGCAACAGCAAGAGAGCTTTCGTGTCGATGTTGGTCTTGGAAAAGTCCAGGAACATGCCATCGGCTTCGGCGGCAAAGGACTGAAGTCTTGTGTCGTCGCTGAACAACGACAGAATCCGGCGATCCCGCGAATTCTCGCGGTTCTCCTCCAACCGTCTCCAGCAGTCAGTCATCGGTTCAACCTCTTGAATTCGTTATACTCATGTCCGCACGTCCGGTTCGTCTCGCCCCAGGTAAGCTTCAAGTCTGCTCGCCCCATAGGCAGCATCACGAACGGCTTTCAGGGCATCCTGCGGCTCTTGGCCATGATCTCCGTCTGGAGGCGAGAACTGCTCAAGATACACGCGGAGAGTTGCGCCCTCGGTGCCCGTTCCCGACAGTCGGAACACCGCGCGTCCACCCCCCTCGAAGCAAATGCGCAATCCTTGATTGCGGCTGACCGAACCATCCACCGGATCATGGTACGAGAACTGATCTGCTGCCTTGACGGTCAGGCCGGCAAAACATCGACCTGGCAGGTCTGCGAGGCCTTGTTCCAGGTTGTCCACAAGCGCGTTTGCCCGCTCGATCTCAACACCCTCGAAATCGTGGCGCGAATAGTAGTCGCGGCCAAACCTGCTCCAATGATCTTCCAGGATCTCGGCAACCGAGACATTGCGCTTTGCCAGAATATTCAGCCAGAGGAGCACCGCCCAGAGCCCGTCCTTCTCGCGCAGGTGGGTGGAGCCGGTTCCGGCACTTTCCTCGCCGCAGATCGTCACCCGGCCGGCATCCAGAAGGTTGCCGAAGAATTTCCAGCCTGTGGGAGTCTCGAATGCCTCGATGCCCAGTTCCTTGGCGACCCGGTCGCTGGCGGCGCTGGTCGGCATTGAACGCGCGATTCCGGTCAGCCCCGAAGAGTAGGCCGGGGCCAAATGGGCGTTTGCGGCCAGAATGGCCAAGCTGTCGGATGGGGTCACATAGGCGCGGCGACCAACGATCATGTTGCGATCGCCATCGCCATCGGACGCGGCACCGAAATCTGGAGCATCGTCGGACATCATCAGATCCATCAGCGGCTTCGCCCAAACGGGGTTGGGATCGGGATGACCCTTGCCGAAATCCACCTTTGGGACGCCGTTGATCACGGTCCCCGCTGGCGCACCCAGACGATCTTCAAGAATGGCGTGGGCATAGGGGCCCGTAACAGCGTGCATCGCATCGAAACGCATGGTGAACCCACTCGCGAAGAGCGCGCGAATCGCGTCGAACTCGAAGAGTTGCTCCATCAGCGCCAGATAGTCCGTTACCGGATCGACGATCTCGATCTCAAGGCCTCCTCGGGTCACCGCCCCGACATGCCCCAGCTCGACATCCTCGAAAACGGCGAGCGCGTAGCATTCCAGTGCCTTGCTTTCGTCAAACATCCTGCCTGTCAGATCCTCGGGAGCGGGGCCGCCATTCGAGCCATTGAACTTTATGCCGAAATCCTCGTCGATGCCGCCCGGGTTGTGGCTTGCAGACAATATGAACCCGCCATCGGTCTGGTTCTTCCGGATCAGGTGGGACGCTGCCGGCGTGGACAAGATGCCGTTCTGGCCGACAATGAGTTTCGCTGCCCCGTTGGCGGCCGCGATCCTCATGATTTGCTGGATCGCTTCCGTGTTGTAGTAGCGGCTGTCGCCGCCAATAACGAATGTCTTGCCGGCGCCGCCGCCAATGGCGTTGAAGATGGCCTGGACGAAATTCTCCAGATAGTGCGGCTGCATGAAGACACGGGTCTTCTTTCGCAATCCCGACGTTCCGGGATTCTGGCCTTCGAACGGCGTGGTGGTCATGCTCTCAACATCCATTGGATTTCTCTTCAATGCTGGACGGCATGTTCTTGCCGCGGGTTTCGTTCATCAATCCACCAATCTCCCGAAACCTCGCATCTTCGGGAATTTTCTCGACCGCTACATGATACTTGCGGCGCCAGTTCAGATGCTCGGTCGTCGTGCCCGGCAAGTTCTGAGCATCCTCATGATCAAGGATGTCATCCAGCTGGGCAGTGACCATCTCGGCGGGCGAGCTGGAAAGCAGGGCGTGAACAGTGTTCGTGAAATCGGCTGACGGTCGTTCGCCGACAAGTTGTCGAACATCCTCTTTTCGTTTCTTTCTTGCGTGGGCGCTGGCAGCTTCGCCGATCCAGCCGAGCTTTTGCCACCAGTGGATGTCCCGACAGCTCTCGAACCCTCGGATGGTCGGCGTGTCATGGGTCGAGAAGCTTGCCAGGACACGGGATGACGAGCAGTTCCCTGGATTGAGACGGTTTGTCTCGTCACGCTCGTATTGCATGACCGAACAGCCGTAGATTCCGTTGTCGCGAAGCGACTTCCGAAACCCTCGCGGGACAAGGCCGAGGTCTTCTCCAACGACCGTGGTGCCAGATTTTTCTGCCTCGATCTTGATGATCGCGAGTAAGGCTTCGAATGGTTGTCCTACATAGCCTCCCGGGGTGCCATCGTCGGGAATCCAGTAGCTTCGGCTCAATCCCGGGGCGTGGTCAATGCGAACGACACCGGCATGGCGCATCGTTGCAGCAAGCAATCGTCGAAATGGCCGGTAGCATTGCCCGGCAAGCTTGCGCGGTGCATAGGCGGTCAGGTTCCAGTTCTGCCCGTCCGGATTCAAGTGATCCGGCGGAGCGCCGACGGAAACATTTTTCGCGATGACGCGCCGCTCGCAAAATCCTTCGGCTCCATCCCTGCGCGCGCCCACGGCAAAATCCATGTAAAGCCCGAGAGACATCCCGGCCTTGAGGGCCGTCTGCTGAGCCCTGGCCAGCTGGCGGTCCGCGACCCATTGGAGCCAGGAATGAAAGACCTCGCAGGCCCCGTTCGGCAAGCTTCGATCGACCGGAGCGCTGCAGTGCAGATCCGCCGGGCATAAAGCAGCAGCGGTCTCGAAGCGGGCGAATTGCGCCAGGTCGTCTCCGCTTTCGGCGCAAAACTCTTCAAAATCCAGGCGAGCCTGATCAGGGGCGTCCGCCCGGAATGCATTGTAAAGAGCGCTCAACAGGCGCTGATGCACAGAGTTGTGGCTTTCAAGATCCACATGTTGTGTCGCTCTCAAACTGCCAAGTTCAGGTTTCGCCCGGGCACGTGCCTGACGCGCGGCGAGAGACGATTCCAGACCCGGAATCGCGTCGAGGGCGATGTGCCTCGTATTCAGGAAACCTCGATGCGATGGCGAATAGGGGCTGGACGACGGAAAGGAGTGCCCCATGGCATGGACCGGGTTGATACCTATGAAGTCGGCCCCCGCCTCTCCGGAGGCGCGCGAGAATTCAGCCAAGTCCGCATAGTCGCCCATCCCTGCATTGCGAGACGATTTCAGCCCGTAGAGCGCCAGGTTCATTCCCCAGATCCGGGTGGCGCCGGCGCCGCCTTGGAGTCCAGGCGCGCGCGCCGGCGCAGCGATGACTCTCGTGGTCTCGCGCCGACCCGAACGGGTCAGGTCAAGCGCATATGTCCCGGACGCAACCGCCGGCAGGTTGACTACATCCGTTGCGCGCCCATCGGCCAGAAGCCGCCCAGTCTCGTCACAATGAAGCTGCCAGGTCGCCGAGCCATGGATTGCCAACCGAGCCTTGCGCCGGCTCTCGACGATCGTTTCCATCGGAAACCGGCGTGCTTTCTTTCGTGCCGCCAATGCCGCAAGACTGTCGCGAACTGCACCTGCACTTTCTGCAGCGATGTCGTTTGCCGCCAGCAGTGAGCGAAGGGTCTCGGGCGTCGCCCTCTGCATCCGGCCCTGCATGTCCAGGTATCTTTCAAAAATCCCATGTGCCGTTGCCAGGCGTGCCAGGTCGATGTCGTCGCTCATGCGTCTTCGCTGTCCTGTTGGCAGGAGAAGGCGGCGACAGAACCCGCAGCGACACGCGCCGTCGCGGTTTCCGTCATTCCCTCGGCATCAGGCCTTGGTTGACTGGTGTCGATGCTGCGCACCCATCGGTGTCCTGGTTTCATGCCTGGCAACGAGACGTCGAATGCGTGTCCGGACCTGTTGAAGGCCACAAATACCGTATCAGGGTCGGTGGCCTGCGGAGTGCCGGCCGAACACCTCAGCGTCACGCAGAAGTTCGAAAGCCCAGGATCGCGCCAGTGCAGAGGCCCGCCGCTGAAATCGGTCCATTCAACATCAGGCAATCCGTCGGCTTCCCGATTGGCGCCGTGCAGGAAATTGGTCTGACGAACCGCAAGATGTGCACGCCGGAATTCAGAGAGCTTCGTGACGAACGCCAACAATTCTTCATCGGCACCGTCCCAATTCACCCAACCGATTTCGTTGTCCTGGCAATAGGCATTGTTGTTGCCGTCCTGTGAATTCCCGATTTCGTCACCTGCAAGAAGCATTGGCGTGCCCTGCGACAGAAACAACGTAGCCAGAATGCTGCGGATGCGTCGGTCGCGAACTGCAATGACTGCCGAATTGTCAGTGTCTCCTTCGTGGCCGCAATTGTCGCTGTAGTTCGAGTGATGTCCGTCCTGGTTGTTTTCCAGGTTGGCCTCGTTGTGCTGGCTGCTGAAGCGCGTGGTGTCGGCCAATGTGAACCCGTCATGCGACGCCACGAAGTTGATCGAGGACCAGCTGCGCCTTCCGCCCCGGTCGAACTTGTCAGCTGATCCAAGAAGCCGCGCGCCCAGTTCCTGAGCGCTGTGCGCGTCACCACGCCAATAGCGGCGCACGGTATCGCGATAGCTGTCATTCCACTCCGAGAATTCGAACGGGAAATTGCCCAGCTGGTAACCGCCCGGCCCTATGTCCCAAGGCTCGGCAATCATGCGCACACGTGCCAGAACCGGGTCCTGGCGTAGCGCATCGAAAAAGCCGCCCCAGGAATCGAACCCGTGGTTCTCGCGCCCCAGCGTCGTGGCCAGGTCGAATCGAAACCCGTCCACGCCCATGCACTCCACCCAGAAACGAAGGCTGTCGAGCACGAAGCGCAGCACGTTGGGATGCGAGACGTTCAGCGTGTTTCCACAGCCGGAATCGTTGACATAGTAACGCGGCTGCCCGGCAAGCAGGCGGTAATAGGCGGCATTGTCGAGCCCGCGAAATGAGAGCGTCTGGCCGCGGTGATCGCCCTCGGCGGTGTGATTGTAGACGACGTCCAGGATGATTTCGACCCCGGCCTCGTGGAACCGATCGACCATCTGGCGAAAGCCGACAAGACCGGCGGGACCGAAATAGCGCGGTTCAGCAGCGAAAAACCCGATGGAGTTGTAGCCCCAATAGTTTTTCAGTCCGCGCTCCAGAAGAAATGAGTCATCCACGAAGCTGTGAACCGGCATCAGCTCGATCGCCTTCACCCCCAGCTTGTGCAGATGGTCGATCACCGGGTCGGAGGCCAGTCCTTCGTAGGTGCCACGGAGGTGTTCGGGCACCAGCGGATGTCGCTGTGTCAGTCCCTTGACATGTGCCTCGTAAATCAAGTCGTTGTCGCTGCGGACGTGCCGTCCTCCGGCGAGGCCGGGGAACAGGTCCGGGTTTGACACGACGGATTTCGGGACATGTGGCGCACTGTCAGCGCGGTTGAACGACAGGTCGCCACTCGATGATTCAAGTTCATACCCGAAGGTCGCGGCGTGGGCTGTCCACTGGCCGAAGTATTCCCGAGTGTACGGATCGTTGAGCAATTTGTTGGGATTGAAGCGCTGCCCGGTCTCGGGCGCATAGCTGCCATGGGCGCGGTATCCGTAGAGGGTGCCGACGGGCAGTCCCGCAACATGGCCGTGCCAAATGGGTCCGGTCCGTTCGGGCAACGGGATGCGCGTCGTTTCCTTCGTGCCATCAGGCGTGAAGAGGCAGAGCTCGATCCTTGTGGCATTTTCGGAAAAGACGGCGAAATTGACGCCGCTGCCATCGTGATGCGCGCCCAGTCGGTCGAATGTTCCTTGAGTCACGGGGAATCTTGTCATGGCCGGATCAATCCTGGTCTCGATCAGCCAGCAACCCGGCATAAATGCGTTGGTAGGCAACGGCTGAAGCGTCCCAGCCCACGGGGCATCGCATGGCACGGCGCATCATGGCGGACCAGATTTCTGGTCGCCGATAGATTGCGCAGGCACGCAGGATCGCCTGCCGCAGCATCGTGGCATTGATTGGTGCAAACTGGAAACCCGTGGCGCATTCAGCCGTCAGGGCAGCCTCGTTCGCATCAATGACCGTGTCGGCAAGGCCGCCGGTCCGGGCAACCACCGGCAACGTGCCATAGCGCAAGCCGTAGAGTTGCGTCAGGCCGCAGGGCTCGAAACGTGACGGAACCAGGATGGCGTCGCTGCCGCCTTGCAAAAGATGCGACAAGGGTTCGTCATACCCGATGATGACGCCGACTTTGTCTGGGTAGCGGTTCGATGCTGCCACGAATTGCTGTTCCAGCTCGGCCTCGCCCGATCCAAGAAGCGCCAGGCTGGCACCCTCGGCGACCAGCCCGGGCAGACAGTCCAGCAACAGGTCCAGGCCCTTTTGCGAGGTCAGGCGACTGACAACGCAGAATAACGGGCCGTCGCCTCGCTTCAATCCGAACCGGGCTTCGACTTCGCCCTTGTTCGCAACCTTCCGCCCCAGGGACCGCGAAGAATAGGTCCTGACCAGGTTCGGGTCGGTTTCAGGGTTCCAGACGTCAAGGTCTATTCCGTTCAAGATGCCGCTAAGGTCGCCTCGACGCGCCCTCAGCAGACCATCCAACCCCATGCCGAATTCTGGCGTCAGCAGCTCGGTGGCATAAGTCGGGCTTACAGTCGTGATCTTGTCGGAAAAAGCCAGGCCGGCCTTGAGAAAATTGATCTTCCCGTAGAACTCGAGCCCGTTCGGGGTAAACAGTTTCTGTCCCAGCTTCAGCTTCGAAAGCAGTTCTGCATCAGCATGTCCCTGAAACGCGATGTTATGAATGGTCATGACCACGGGGGGCGTGGCTCGTCCGGCTCGCCCCAGATAGGCTGGCACCAGCCCGGTCTGCCAGTCATGGACATTCACAATATCGGGCTTCCAGCCCTTGATCCCGTTCGAGGCAATCTCCGCCGCGGCAAGGCTCAGGGCGGCGAAACGCATGGCGTTGTCGGGCCAGTCACTGCCGTCCGGGCCCAGGTAGATGCTTCCAGCGCGGTCGTAGTGGCGTGGTGCGACAAGCAGCAAGAGGTCGATGCCTTCCGACCTTGTTGCTCTAACTTCTGCATTCCCGCCGAACAGTTTGCTGAACCGGGTGACCGTCCTGCCCCTGGCAACGAGATCATTCAGTGCCGGATAGGCCGGGATCAGCACCCGAACATTCACTCCGACGGCAGCAAGCGCTTTCGGCACTGCGCCGATCACGTCGGCCAGACCGCCGGTCTTTATGAACGGCGCGCATTCGGAAGCGACGAAGAGAACGTTCACGTCAGCCATCCAGTCGGTCGATCATCGGCCGGGTAATCAGGCAAATGCCATTGTCCGTCCGACGAAAGCGCCTGGCATCCAGTTCGGGGTCCTCGCCGACAACCAACCCTTTCGGGATTGCGACACCGCGGTCAATCACCGTGTTCTTCAGACGCGCGCGCCTGTTGATTTCCACATAGGGCATCGCGACAACGCCTTCGAGCTGGGAGTAGGAGTGGGTCTTCACGCCCGTGAACAGAAGGCATCGATCGAGACTGGATCCCGAGATGATGCAACCCCCCGAAACCATCGACGAAATCGCCTGTCCTCGCCTGCCTTCCTCGTTGTGAATAAACTTGGCCGGGGCGGTGAGTTCGGAATATGTCCAGATGGGCCAAGTCTGATCGTAGAGGTCCAGCTCGGGCCGAAAATCCGTCAGGTCAATGTTTGCCTGCCAGAACGCATCGACCGTACCGACATCCCGCCAATATGCCTTTTCCTCCAGCGACGACCGAATGCAGGACCGGCTGAAAGGGTGCACGACTGCCCTTCCCTCCCTGACGATCTTCGGGATCACGTCGCCACCGAAATCGTTGCCATAGTCAGGCTCACCCGCCATCTCGTTCAGGATCTCCAGAAGGTATTCGGTTTCGAAAACGTAGATGCCCATGCTGGCCAAGGCCATGTCCGGATCGCCTGGCATGGCCGGTGGGTCCCGTGGCTTCTCGACAAAGTCGAGAATGCGATCCTCGGCACCGACTTTCATGACGCCGAAACCCGTCGCTTCCGTCCTCGGCACCTCGATGCAGCCAACCGTGACATCCGCGCCGCTTTCGACGTGATGGGCGATCATCATCGCATAGTCCTGCTTGTAGATGTGGTCTCCGGCAAGGATCACGATGTATTTCGGCCCATAGCTGCGAATGATGTCGGTGTTTTGTTTCACCGCATCCGCCGTGCCCCTGTACCAGATTTCATCGTCCATACGTTGCGAGGCAGGCAGAATGTCGAGCGACTCATTCCGCTCGGCACGAAAGAAGCTCCAGCCACGCTGCAAGTGCCGGATAAGCGAATGCGCCTTGTACTGCGTGGCAACCGCGATGCGCCGAATTCCGGAATTCACCGCATTCGACAGCGGGAAGTCGATGATCCGACTCTTGCCACCGAAAAACATGGCGGGTTTGGCGCGCCGGTCTGTCAATTCGTACAACCTGCTGCCGCGCCCTCCTGCCAGCACAAACGCCATCGTTTGCTGCGCAAGCCTGTGAGCCTCCTGTGTCATCCGATTTCCTTCCCCTGGTTTCACCTATGTCCCTCAGGTCGTATCAAGTTCAAAAAAGAGCGTTGAAAGCGGTGGGAGCGTCAGACACAACGAGTGCTCGCGTCCGGATGCGGCGATCCGCTCGCTGTCCACACATCCGAGGTTTCCACGTTCGCCGCCACCATAGGTCGCAGCGTCGGTATTCAGGCGCTCAATCCAGCGTCCGGACCGGGGGACACCGATCCGCCGTCCGGTCCTTTCGACCGGGGTGAAGTTGCTGACCACCAGAACAGGCGGCGCTCCGCTTTCGCCGCGCCGGATCCAGGCAAATATGGATTCTTCGGCTGCGCCGCCCTCGACCCACTCGAACCCCTCCGCCTTGCAATCAAGCTGGTAAAGGCCGGGCGTGTCCCGATAAAGACGGTTCAGGTCGCGCACCAGGCGCTGCATTCCGCTATGCAAATCTCTGTCAAGCAAATGCCAGTCAAGCGATGTGTCGTGGTTCCACTCCTTGCCCTGCGCGAACTCGCAGCCCATAAACAACAGTTTCTTGCCCGGATGCCCCCACATGAAACCGTAATAGGCACGCAAGTTTGCAAATTTCTCCATGCCTTCGCCCGGCATCCTGTCGATCATCGAGCCCTTGCCGTGGACGACCTCGTCATGGCTGATGGGCAAGATGAAGTTCTCGGAAAAAGCGTAGTGCAATCCGAATGTCATTTTGTCGTGGTGGTATTTGCGGTGGACCGGGTCCTCGCCCATGTATTTCAGCGTATCGTTCATCCAGCCCATGTTCCACTTGAACCCGAAGCCGAGACCACCGGCATCCACTGCTCCGCTGACGCCCGGAAAGGCCGTGGATTCTTCGGCGATCATCATGATGCCTGGCACATCGCCATAAGCGACGGCATTGGTGCGCTGCAAGAAAGCAATGGCCTCCAAATTCTCGCGCCCGCCATACTTGTTGGGAACCCATTCACCTTCCTTTCGGGAATAGTCCCGGTAAAGCATCGACGCGACGGCATCGACCCGCAGCCCGTCAACATGGTGCTCCTTCAACCAGTAAAGCGCATTGGCGACGAGGAAGTTGGATACCTCGCGCCGGCCGTAGTTGTAGACCAGAGTATTCCAGTCCGGGTGAAAGCCCTCTCGCGGGTCCTGATGTTCGTAGAGCGCCGAGCCGTCGAAACGCCCCGGCCCGTGCGGGTCTTCGGGAAAGTGTCCTGGAACCCAGTCAAGGATGAGCCCTATTCCTGCCGCGTGGCAGGAATCGACCAGGGCGCCAAACTCTTCCAGCGTACCGTGACGGACCGTCGGTGCGAACAGGCCCACCGGCTGGTAGCCCCAGGAACCGTCGAAGGGAAACTCCGATACCGGCATCAGCTCGATATGGGTGAAGCCCATGTCCCTGGCATAACCGACAAGTTGGGTTGCGTGCTCCAGGTAGGAGAGCGGTCTGTTGCCGTCTTCGGGCACCCGCCTCCAGGACCCAAGATGAACCTCGTAGATCGAGATCGGACGGTCTGTCCTCTGGCGAGCCTCACGGGACGCCATCCACCGTGCGTCGCCCCAGGCGTGGACACCCAACCGTCGCACGATCGAGGCGGTTTTGGGCGGATGTTCGGCGCCGAAGCCGAACGGGTCAGCCTTTTGAGGCAAGAGTCCGCCGTCGGGCCCGAGCAGTTCGAACTTGTAGGCTTCGCCATCATCAACACCGGGCAGGAAAATCTCCCAAACACCGGACTGGCCGCGCAACCGCATGACATGACATCGGCCGTCCCAGCCGTTGAAGTCCCCAACGACCGACACACGGCTGGCATTCGGAGCCCAGACGGCAAAATGCGTGCCCTCGGTCCCTTCGTGGGTGATGACGTGCGCGCCAAGCACCTTCCACAGGTTCAGATGCGCTCCCTCGCCGATGAGGTGTTCGTCCAGCTCACCCAGAACCGGTCCGTATCGATAGGGATCTTCGGCAACCCACTTGTCTTCGCCTTTGGTGATGCGCAGCCGGTAGGGGAACGGATTTTTTCGCCTGGAGGCCTGCCCGACAAAAATGTCCGGCGCATCTGGCATCGGCTTCAGCACCATGACCCGGCGACCGGTCCTGGCATTCAGGACCTCGACGCCGGTCGCGCCGGGCAGGAACGCCCTGATCGTCGGCTTTCCGTCGACTTCATGCTGTCCAAGCACCGAAAAGGGGTTCGGATGCGTCCCGAATGCGATCCTTTGAGCGTCCTCACTCGATATCATGTCGTTTCCCATTCGCAGACGCTGATGGGGCGGAACTCACGCCAGTGAAGACACGCCCCAGATGTCGTTTGCATATCCGCGTATTGTTCGATCAGACGAGAACCAGCCCATTCCGGCGGTGTTCAGTACCGCCATTCGGGTCCACGCGTCGCGATCTCGATAGGCTGAGTCAACTTTGCGCTGTGTCTCGCAATAGCTGTCGAAATCACTCGTCACGAGGAAACGGTCCTGTCCGGCGAGGTCACTCAGCAGACTGTCATGGCGTTCCCTATCCCCTTCCGAGAACACCCCGTGGGAGATCTGATCAATTGCGCGGCGCAAACGGGGGCTGGCCTTGATCGCATTACATGCGAATCCGGGAACCCGGCGGCGCTCGACGACCTCGTCAACCGACAAGCCAAAGAGGAAGAAATTCTCGGCACCGACATGGTCGCGAATTTCGATATTTGCACCGTCAAGAGTGCCGATGGTCGGGCTTCCGTTCAACGAAAGTTTCATGTTGCCCGTGCCCGACGCTTCCATTCCGGCGGTCGAGATCTGTTCGGACAGGTCCGACGCGGGTATCAGAAGCTCCGCCATGGAGACATTGTAATTGGCCGGATAGACGACCTGCAAATGGTCCCTGGTCATCTTGTCGGAGTTGATCGTGGTCGCAACATCGTTGATCAGGCGGATGATCGACTTGGCCATCGCGTAGCCTGGCGCAGCCTTGCCACCGAAGATCTTCACGCGCGGAGTCCAGTCCCTGTTCGGAGAGTCCTTGATGTCGTTCCAACGGGCAATTGTCTCGAGAACATTCAGGAGCTGGCGCTTGTATTCGTGAATGCGCTTGATCTGGGTGTCGAACATCGCATCCGGATCGATGGAAAGCCCTTCACGCTCTTTCAGCCATGCGCCAAGCCGACGCTTGTTCCGGTGTTTGGCTTCGTGGAACCTCTCGCGAAAGCCGGCGTCATCGACGTAAGGATTAAGGTTCGACAACCGTTTTAGGTCATCCGCCCAACCTGGCCCGATGGTCTCGTCGATGAGTGCCCGCAGGGGCGCATTGCAAGAGTGAAGCCAGCGGCGCGGCGTGATGCCATTCGTCTGATTGATGACCCGATCCGGATAGACCTCGTGCAAGTTGGCAAAAACCGTCTTCCTTATCAGATCCGAATGTAGCGCCGAAACACCGTTGACCCGATGTGCCATGACGAATGCCAGCTCACCCATCTTCACTTCGCCGTTGTCGATGATGCGTAGATCGTATCCCGTATCGCGCAAGTTGATGTCCTGAATGGCCCGGATAATCTCAAGATGGCGCGGCAGGACGCGGGCAAACAGGTCGTCCGGCCAGCGCTCCAGCGCCTCGGGCAACAGCGTGTGGTTGGTGAAACCAAGGCAGTCGCGGGCAATGGCAATCGCATCGGCCATCGCCATGCCATTGACATCGACCAACAGTCGAACAAGCTCGGGCCCGGCAATTGCAGGGTGCGTGTCATTGAGTTGGATCGCCACATGGTCCGACAGGTCTTCAAGCCCATGTCCCTCTGACAGGAAGCGCCGAAGCGCGTCCTGGATCGAGGCAGCGGTAAAGAAGTACTCCTGCTTCAGACGCAATTCCTTGCCCATTGCCGTGGTGTCGTCGGGATAGAGTACCCGCGAAATCGTTCGGGCAAGGCTTTCCGGAGCATTGGCCGCCAGGTAGTCGCCGCGGTTGAAACTCTCCAGGTCGAACAGCGTTGTCGGCTTGGCCGCCCAAAGCCGAAGCGTATTGGCCCACTTGCCTTCCCAGCCGATGACCGGCGTATCATGGGCGGTGGCGATAACCGTGTCGCCAGGGGTCCAGATTGTCCCGCCTTCGCGCTTGGCGACGCTGCCACCGAAATGGATCGAGTAGGAGATTTCGGGCCGTTCGAATTCCCAGGCGTGTCGTTGAGCCAGCCAGGATTCTGCGGTTTCGACCTGTGCTCCATTCTCGAAATGCTGTTCGAACAACCCATGCTCGTAGCGAATGCCGTACCCGTAAGCCGGTATGGCCAGCGTTGAGAGGCTGTCCATGAAACATGCCGCCAACCGCCCGAGCCCGCCATTGCCAAGCGCCGCATCGGGTTCGTCGGCGACCACACTTGCGTAATTCTGCCCAAGGCTCTCCAATGCCTCGCGCGATGCGTGTTCAACGCCCAGATTTGCAGCGACATCCTCGATCAGGCGCCCGATGAGGAATTCCATCGACAGGTAATAGACTCGCTTGGCATTGGCCGCGCGTGTCTGCCGAGCGGATTGAAACCACGGTTCGACCACCAGATCACGCAAGGTAAGGGAAAGCGCCATTCGCCAATCGTATTGGCTGGAATGTTCGGGATCCTTCCCCAGAGATGTCCGCAAGTGCCGCAAGATCCCCGCTCGAATGGAGGCTGCATTGGCATCAGGGGAATTGGATTCTGGCATGGAGCGCGCCTCGTAACATTGTGTTTCGGGCAGTGTTCGCGCTGCCATTACCCGAAGGGTCCCGGGTGCGGAACTGCTCACTGCCATGGCAACTCACTTTCCCAGGGTGGGTTGGCCCCTGCCCTCGAAACCGTCACCGCTGCGGCCGCACTTCCCAGCTCCAGGGCCGACTGCAATTCGGCATCCGAGATCTCCGAGACCGCTGCGCGCGATAGATTGCCGCCACGGGAAAGCCCGGCCAGGAAACCGGCGTTAAAGGTGTCGCCGGCGCCCACCGTGTCCACAACCTGGGTCCGGACCGCCCCGGCGGTCAGTTCAATGCCGGATGACGACATTGCAAACGCGCCCTTGCCCCCTCTCGTTACGAGAACGAGCGAAGGACCAAGCGACAGTATCATCAACGCCTTGTCGTGAATTGGCAGGTTCTCCGGGAACAGCCATTCAAGGTCCTCGTCGGAAAACTTGACGATGTCGCATCCCTCAATCATGCGGGCGATCCGCGCTCGGAAGCGACCGGCATCCTGGATGAAATGGGGACGAATATTCGGATCGATCATCGTCAGTCTTGACTTGCGCTCACGTTCCAGCAGGCTCGCAAACGTGTTGGCACAGGGCTCGCTGGCGAGGCTGATTCCTCCGAAAAACAAGCAGTCGATCTCGGGATCGATGGCCGGGATTTCGTTGTCGCTTATCATGCGCACGGCCGAATTCTCGTCAAAGAATCTGTAGGATGCCTGACCGTCCTCGAGTGCCACGAAAGCAAGCGTCGTTGGCCTGCCGGTCGCAACGGAAAATTCCGTGCCGACATTGCTTTCCAGCAGTGCGGCTCGTAGCTGGTCCCCGAACAGGTCGTTTGACAGCCCGGTCAAGAGGCTGGATGCAACGCCCAGACGTCCCAGCGCGATAGCAGTGTTGAAAACCGCGCCGCCCGGATGCGGCATGAAACACGCGTGACCTTCGGAAGTTTCGGACGGAATCATGTCGATCAGTGCTTCGCCGCAGCACAGGATCACGATACTCTCCAGTCAGCTGTTCGCATACTACTCGGCGTATTTGTCCAAGGCGGCCGCGGTGCCTTCCGACCAGATCACTGAAAGCCAGTTCCCGAAAGCCTCGGCGAACCGCGCGTTGTCGGCCAGGTCACCGTAGATGTCGTGCTGGTTCAGCCAAGCTTGCGGGTTGGACTTGGCCTCTTTGGCCGTCGCTGTAAGGCTGTCCCAGCTGGGATCGTTTGGTTCGATGACCGAACCGTCTTCGCGAGAGCCCTCGCACATCCTGGCCCAAAGCGCTTCGACCAGGCTCAGGCCTTCGATGGTGCCACCTGCCGCCAACGCGTCGCGGAGTATTGGAATCACGAACCCTGTGTGCCGTGATGAGCCGTCAAAGGCGACGCGGCGCGTGGTGTCGTGGATATTGGGATTGGAAAACCGCGATTCGATCAGCGCATAATAGGTGGCCGGGTCCAACCCTGGCACCGCATCCACATATGGGGCGATTTCCTGATGCTGAACCTTGCCGAACATCGCCGAAATGCCTGGTTGGGACATGCATTCGGCAATCGTGCCAACTGACAGAAGCTCGCCCGCATTGGCGAGCACTTGATGGCCCGCATTCAGGATGCGGATCTTCATCGTCTCGTAGTCGTGGACGCGGTCAGTGAAAATCGCGCCGACCTGATCCCAACTGGGACGGCCCGCACAGAATTCGTCCTCGATCACCCATTGACGATAGTTCTCATGGGTCACGGGGGCTGCGTCCTCTACCCCAAAGGCACGGGCTTGTGCAATTTCGTTGGAACCCGTGGCTGGGACAATGCAGTCCACCATCGAGTTCGGAAAGCTGCAATTCGCCCCGATCCAATCCGCAAGATCGGGGTCAGAGAGCTTGGCCAGCGACACGACCGTCGACCGGGTTATGTCCCCGTTTCCACGCAAGTTGTCGCAGCTCTGAATTGTGAATGGCCCGGTGCCGGTCACGCGCCGTTTAGCCAGTGCGGCCACCATTGCGCCGAAAGCCGTCCTTGGCTTTCCAGGATTTTCTGCATCGAAGACAATGTCGGGATGGTCTGTATCAAACAGACCGCTGGCCGGATTGATGTAGTAGCCGCCCTCGGTCACGGTCAGCGACACAATGCGGATTGCCGGGTCGGTCATCTGCGCGATCAGGGTGGCGTTGTCCTCCTCCACCGGGAGAAAGTCGATCATTGAACCGCAGATTTCGGCCGAAGTCCCGTCCGGGCGCAACTCGATCAATGATGTCAGGCAATCCTGCGCCAGAAGCTCCCGGCGCATCGTGGCATCGCCCTGGCGCACCCCGGCGCCGATGATGGCCCAGTCATAGGCATGCCCCCGTTGCATAAGCCGGTGCAGGTACCAGGCCTGATGTGCCCGGTGAAAATTGCCGACGCCGATATGCACAATCCCTGCGGCAAGCTGGCAATGGCCATAGTTGGGCGTCTCGATGTCAGGCGCGAGACTATCAAGGGTGCTTGCCCGCAGCGGAACAATCTCTGTCCTGGAGGTGATCTCGGTGCCTGGCTCGCCCATACTCTGTGCCACACTTTTCGTCAGAACCGGCTTGACCCGACTCATTGACGCGTCATTCGCTTCGCAGGCCTGCCGCGTCGAACTTGTGAAGCCGATCCATTTGTGGCGTCAGATAGATCGTGTCGCCGTGCCTGGCCGTGATGCCGCCCGAGATGCGCACTGTCACCATGTCGGCGAGACCTGTGTCGTGGACGTGGATGAAGGTGTCGGAACCGAGGTGTTCAGCGACGCCGACAACGCCCTTCCACATGCCGTCGGTCGTACTGACATCCATGTGCTCGGGTCTGATGCCGACGGTGACGGCGCCGTGCCTCTCAGCCTCGGCCCCTTTCAAGAGGTTCATTTTCGGCGAGCCGATGAACCCGGCCACGAACTCGTTTCGGGGATTGTGGTACAGGTCCAGCGGCGAGCCGACCTGCTCAATTACGCCCGCCTGCAGGACCACGATCTTGTCGGCCATGGTCATGGCTTCGACCTGGTCGTGGGTGACGTAGATCATCGTGGTCTTCATGCGCTCGTGCATTTCGCTGATTTCAAGACGCATGCCGACGCGAAGCGCTGCATCAAGGTTCGACAGAGGTTCGTCGAAAAGGAATGCCGAGGGGTCGCGCACGATGGCGCGGCCGATGGCGACGCGCTGGCGCTGACCGCCCGAAAGCTGACCCGGCTTCCGGTCCAGGTAGTCGCCAAGGTTCAGCGACATTGCGGCCTGGTCAACGCGCTTGTCGATTTCCGATTGCTCCATTCTTTCCATCCGGAGCGGGAAGCCGATGTTCTTGCGCACCGTCATGTGCGGGTAAAGTGCGTACGACTGAAACACCATGGCCAAGCCGCGCCTGGATGGCGGCACTTGCGTGACATCTTCGCCATCGATGACGACCCTGCCCGACGTGGTGTCCTCCAGGCCGGCGATCAGCCGCAGCAGCGTGGACTTGCCGCAACCCGAGGGACCGACGAAAACCGCGAATTCGCCGTCCTCGATGGTCAGGTCCAACGGCGGGACGACCTCGATACTGCCGAAGCTCTTGGTGACATTTTCAAGCACGATGCGTCCCATGATCGTCTCCTATTTCACGGCGCCGAAGGTCAGGCCCTGGACCAGTTGTTTCTGACAGAACCAACCCAGCACGACGATAGGCCCGACGGCAGCCGCCGAGACGGCGGACAGACGTCCAAAGAACAGACCTTCCGGGGCGCGGTTGCCCTCGATAAGTTTCGAAAGGGTGGCGGCCTCGGTCGTCGTCAGGCGCACCGTCCAGTAAGCTTCGTTCCAGCAGAAGATGAAGCAGAGAAGCGCGGTCGAGGCGATACCGCCCCAAGCCAGCGGGATCAGGATCTCCTTGATCTCGCCAAATGTGTTCACGCCGTCCATCTGACCAGCCTCGATGATGTCCTTCGGGATCTCCTTGAAGTAGGTGAAGAGCATCCAGATGACGATCGGCAGGTTGATCAGGCAAAGGACAAGGATCACCATGAAATGCGTGTCATAGAGTCCGATGCTCTTGGTAATGAACGTCATCGGGTACAAGACCGCGGCGGCCGGCAGCATCTTGGTCGAGAGCATCCACATCAGCACGTCCTTGGTGGCCCGCGCCGGGTTGAATGCCATTGCGTAGGCCGCCGGGATTCCGGCGGCGAGCGCAAGGACCGTGGCGAACACCGACGTGATGACCGAGTTCCTGGCGAAGCGCCAGTAGTCGTAGTTCTCGGTCATGTTCAGATAGTTCTCCAGCGTCGGCGTGAAGAAGATCAGGAAGTCGGGTTTCACCGCGTCGGCATCGGTCTTGAAGCTGGTGACGACCAGCCAGAAGATCGGGAAGAAGAACAGAAGTCCCACGATCCAGGACAGAACGGGCCGGCTGATCTTTCCGTACCTGGATTCCTGAGCGACAATGGCCATGGGCCTGCTCCCTATTCCATCAGTGTCTTGCCAACCATGCGCAGCAGGAAGATGGCGACGATGTTGGCGAGGATGACCGCGAAGATGCCTGTGGCGCTTGCTGCACCGATGTTGTTGTTGGCGAATTCGCCAATGAGGTAGGGCAGGTTCTTGTTGCCGTTGCCGCGGCTGACGATTTCTATCTCGGCATAGAGCGAGAGGTGGAAGATCGCCTGGATCATCACCACGATGGCAATCGGGCGTCCAAGGTGCGGCAGCGTCAGAAAGCGGAACTGCGACCAAGCGCTGGCGCCGTCGAGGATCGCGGCCTCTTTCTGTTGCTGGTCTTCCGATTGCAGCGAGGTCATGAAGATCAGGACGGCGAAGGGCGTCCACTGCCAGGTGACCATTATGATGACCGCATAGGCCGAGGTTTGCGTGGCGCGGAACGAGATCGGCTCCAATGTCGGCCAGAGCGAGAAGAACCAGCCGATGAGCGGCGTGTCCTTCATTCCAGCAATCACTTCGTTCAACCCGTTCACGGCAATGCCCTGCAGGCCCAGGACCGGGTCGAGGATCATGTTGATCCAGAGAACCGCATTCACCGCGGGCATCACGAAGAAGGGTGAAATCAGAAGAACCCTGACGATCCCCCGACCGGGAAAGGCCTTGTTGATCAGGACGGCGATCAGAACACCCAGGATCACGGTCAAGAACAGGATGCTGCAGACGATGAACAGGCTGTTTTGAACGGCGAACCAGAAGTCCTTGTTGTTCAAAACGAAATCGTAATTCCCAAATCCGCGCCAGTTGGAAAGGCTGGGCGTTGTCCATTCCGGACGGCGGAGATTGTTCAACACATACCGAATGAACGAGAAGTACAGCGTCATCCCAAGCGGGATCAGCATCCAGATCAACAACAGCAAGACTGCCGGTGCTTGCAGGAGCCGTGGGAGCGTTCTGTCAGACATCACCCTGTTCCCGTTGACGAGCGGACATCTCGTCCTGCGCGTTGCGGTTTGGTTGTCCGTTTGCCGGCGATGGTTGAGCCTGCCAGGCAGACTCCGGCTCGGCGGAGCGACTGAGATGAAGGCCCGGCCGTTGCCGGGCCCTCACTAGATTTCGAACCGGTCAGTAATAGCCGGCTTCGCGCATGATGGCGTCAGCTGCGGATTGCGCCGCCGCCAGTGCGTCTTCGACCGACTTGGCGCCAGACAGGGCGGCAGCCATTTCCTGCGCAACGGCCGATCCGACTTCCGGGAATTCCGGGATCGCGGCGAACTGGACACCAACATAGGGTTTCAGGTCGGTGGCTTCAGGAGCGGCCGATTCGATCGCAGCCATTTCGGCCGAAGCGAAAGCGGCAGCTGCCTGGAACTCAGGATAGGCGTAGGTCGATGCACGGGTGCCGGTCGGAACCGATCCCCAGCCGAACTCGGGGTGATCGGCGACGGCCTTGACATAGTCCTTGGACGTTGCCCACTCGATGAAGGCACTGGCTTCATCGGCGTTCGGAGAGCCGGCCGGAACAGCCATTGCCCAGGCCCAGAGCCAGTTCGCGCCAACCGGGTTGCCGGCGTTCGGAGACTGCGCGTAGGCTACGCCGTCAACCTCCAGGAACGAGGCAGCGATGGTGGCGTCGATCCACATGCCGCATTTGCCTTCATTGTAGAGCGCGAGGATCTCGTTGAACGAGTTGCCTTCCGAACCAGGAGGGCCGTAGGAACCGAGGAGATCAACGTAGAAGTTGATGGCCGCGTTCCACTCGTCGCTGTCGAGCTGCGGTTTGAAATCAGCGTTAAACCATGCGCCACCAAAGGAGTTTACGACGGTCGTGATGAACGCCATGTTGTCGCCCCAGCCCGGCTTGCCGCGCAGGCAGGCACCGTAAACGCCATTGTCGGGATCGTGGATCGCAGCGGCAGCGGTCTTGATGTTGTCCCAACTGTCGTGGTCGGCAATCGAAACGCCGGCCGCGTCGGTCAGGTCCTTGCGGTACATGACCATCGAGGACTCGCCATAGAACGGTGCGGCATAAAGCTGCCCTTCATAGCTGAGGCCATTGCGGATGGCTGGCAGCAAGTCATCGACGTCATATTCGGCGCTGAAGTTCAGCGGCTCGATCCAGCCTGCCTGACCCCAGATGGGTGCTTCCTGCATGCCGATGTTGATGATGTCGTACTGACCGCCACCGGTTGCGGTATCGGACGTTACCTGCTCGCGCAGAACGCCTTCTTCCAGCGAAACCCACTTCAGCTCAACGCCGGTTTCTTCGGTATAGGCTTCCGCCACTTTCTGCATGTTGATCATGTGGCCGTTGTTCACGATTGCAATCGTGAGCGACTTGTCGTGACTGTCTGCAAATGCAGTGCCAGCGAGAATGCACAGCGCAGTGGCTCCGCACAGGGTTCGCGTTGTTCTTGACATTGTTCCTCCAAGAGTTCTTGACATGGTTCCTTCCAGAGCTCAACAAATGAGCACATGTAGATTTACGTGGGCAAATGCTCTACAAGTACACGCTTGTCAATAGCTTTCTTGACTTCAGACATCTTGTCCGGCTCTCGACGCCCGAGAGCCTCGTGTGAACCAGGCCTGAAGACCGGCTTGTTCCAGGGGAAATCATGCCAATTCCAGGACTGAGGCTGCCGTAAATTCATCGGTAATCAGCCCGTTGATCAATTTGCCGCGGCACGCACCCAGAATCGCCTGGCACTTGTTCTGGCCAACGGCAATCCCGATGAAGGGCCGCGGATTTCCCGGTATGAGCTGCGCGCTCGAAACGCGGCTGTTCGTCGACCCGCGGATTAGCTGACCTTCGATGTTGTAGACCCAACCGACGATCTCGCCGATGGCTCCCAATTTCAAGAGCGCGCGGCTTTCACCGGCTGAAATGAACCCGTCGACAACAAGCGGAGAGGTGTCATCAACATGTCCGATGCCGACAAACGTGGCGACGGCCCTTGCGCAAAGTTCCAAGGTGCGCTGGACAGGTTCTTGTGCCTGCAGAACCGGAAGCTCGCTCTCGTTTCGAACAAGCACCGGAAGCGGCATTGGGTTGTGCTGCGATCCAACCCGATTGGCCATGCGAACGACGATGTTGTAAGCGGACGCTGTTCCGTCGGGATGCATGTTGCCAACAAGCGAAACCACATGATGCTGCGGACAGTCCATGACCGGCATTTGCTCTATGCAGGCCCGAAGGGCTCGACCTGTCCCGAACGCGACGGTGATCGGTTGGCGTGACTTGAACTGCCTCTCCATGGCAGCCGCGGCCGCCGTGGCAACGCCGCTCAGAAGGCCCGGTGCATCCGGGTCGCTTGGAACGATTTCGCAATGGGAAAGGCCAAATCGGTCGATCAGCTGTTCGGCCAGATCAAGGCAGTTCGAGAGTGGGTGATCGAGGCGGAACTTGATCAGTCTTTCCTTCACCGCTGTTGACACCAATCTCTGCGCGGTTTGGCGCGAGACATGAAGTTTCCTGGCGATCTCCTCCTGACTGTTGCCTGCGACGTAATACAGCCAGCCGGCACGCGCTGCCTTGTCAAGTTTCTCGATTTGGTCGTTTCTGCGCGGCATTCAGGTTATCTCTTCAAGGTCGGGAACAACTCGTAGAAGCGCTCCCTGGCATTTGGCGTCGGCACATCCCCAACACAATCTGGCAAATCTTCGTCCAATCTCCGGAAATGCGATCCGCCTGTAAAGCGTAGAACTCTCAAATTCGCGGCTTTCCCGGCGAGCAGACCAGGAAAACTGTCTTCGATGACCAGACAGGAATCAGATTCTACGCCCACATCCCTGGCCGGGTAAAGGAACAGATTCGGAGCTGGCTTGCCATTAGCCGGCCAAGCTCCTCGCACGGATTTCGTGGCTGGCCCGCTGCAGCCCGTCATGGCCTGGCAAGCAATCGCGGGCACCGGTGACTTGCCCAGGCCCACCGGTCATCCTGGTCAGAATTCCTCGACCTTGACCACGCCATCGAGGCTGGCAATTGCGTTTCTCACCTTCCGGCCGACCGGAAACTGCCCGGCGATCTCGATATCGGCATCGACATCCAGCGATCCCGCCACGGGACAGAACCTGACCGAGCCGTTTTCCGGGTCGAGGTTGCCGGCGGCGATGTCGTCCAGTAGCGACTTGACGCTCGACGGTGCCGCCGTGCTGTCAAAATAGATCCGCATGCCGCCAGCTTGCGGCTCGGCACCGTTCTCGATGAACTCGATCATCGATGCCCGCAATTTCAGCTGGCCATCCTCCAGCCTGGCATCGGCCACGATCAGCATCATGGCATTGGCTTCGAGCCGGGAGCCGGCCTTGCGCAACTCCTCGGAGAATACAGTGATCTCGGTGATCGCGGTCTGGTCCGAGATCTCGACAAAGGCGAAGGGATCGCCCCGGCGGGACACCCGCTTGCGGACCGCCGACACCACGCCGGCGATGACAAAACCCTTCCACTTGTCACTGGTCATGTCCTGGAGATCAGCAATGCCGACCACGCGCCGCTGTTTCAGCAATGCGGCATGCGCATCCAGCGGATGGCCTGACAGGTAGAAGCCGATTGCGGAAAATTCCTCCCGGATTCGGACCTGCAGCGGTCCAGCCGCGGGGATTCGGATCTGGCAATTCGGGGGCCGGCAACTGGTCCGACGCATCGTCGAAGAGCGACATCTGCGCCGATTGCCGTTCGGCGCGGATGGTGGCCGAATAGGAGGTCAGCAGGTCGAGACCCTCGAATACCTTGCGCCGGTTGCTCTCCAGCTGGTCGAAGGCGCCGGACCTGGCCAGCGTCTCGAGTTGCCGCTTGCCGATGGCCTTGAGGTCCGCCCGTTCGGCAAGATCGGCCAGGCTGGCAAACGGGCCGTCCTCCCGGGCCGCGACCAGCTGGCGCATGGCTTCGACGCCGACATTCTTGAGGGCACCAAGGCCGTAATGGATCCTGCCATCGGCAATCGAGAACTCGGCCTGCGACCGATTCACGCAGGGCGGAACCAGCTCGATCTCCAGCCGCCGCAATTCCTGCACGAAAGCCTGGAGCTTTTCGGCGTCGCCGATGTCGCAATTCATGACCGCGGTCATGAAGGGCACCGTGTGGTTGGCCTTCAGCCAGGCGGTCTGGTAGACCACCACCGCATAGGCGGCGGCATGCGCCTTGTTGAACCCGTATTCGGCAAACCGTGCCAGGAGGTCCCAGACCGAGTTGGCATCCCGCTCGCTGACCCCGCGGTCACCGGCTCGTTGCAGGAATTTCGGCTTTTCGGCGTCCATGTCCGACTTGATCTTCTTGCCGATGGCCCGCCGCAGCAGATCGGCTTCGGCCAGGCTGTAGCCGGCCATTGCCTGGGCGATCTGCATCACCTGTTCCTGGTAGACGATGATGCCATGGGTCTCGTCGACGATATGATCAATGAGCTTGTGCTGGCTCCGGCGCTTCTTCCTGCCATTCTTGACATCGCAATAGAGTGGAATGTTCTCCATCGGGCCCGGCCGATACAGCGCCACCAGGGCGACGATGTCCTCGATCGAATTCGGGATCATCATCCGCAGCGTGTCCTTCATGCCGGAACTTTCCAGCTGGAACACGGCGACGGTGTCGCCCGACGCGCAGAGCTCGAAGGTCTTGCGGTCGTCGAAATCGAGCGCGTCGATATCGACCTCCACCCCCTGCTCCGCCAGCAGGTCGACGGCCTTCCTGATCACCGTCAGGGTCTTCAGCCCCAGGAAATCGAACTTGACCAACCCCGCCTTCTCGACCCATTTCATCGAGAACTGCGTTGCCGGAATATCCGATCGCTGGTCCTTGTAGAGCGGCACCAGCTCCTCCAGCGGCCGGTCGCCGATCACCACCCCGGCCGCATGGGTCGATGCGTTGCGCAACAGCCCTTCCAGCGCCGCGGCATCATGGAACAGCCTGCCCATCAACTCCGAGGATTCCCGGATCTCGGCAAGCCTCGGCTCGGTCTGAAGTGCCTCGTCGAGCGGCACGTTGCGTGCACCATCCCTTGGAATCAGCTTGGCGATGCGGTCAACCTGCGTATACGGCAACCGCAATACCCGCCCGACATCCCTGATCGCGGCCCGGGCAAGCAGGGCGCCGAAGGTGATGATGTGGGCCACCCGTTTGCTGCCGTATTTCTGCTGCACGTAGTGGATGACCTCGTCCCGGCGATCCATGCAGAAATCGATGTCAAAATCCGGCATCGAGATCCGCTCCGGATTCAGGAACCGCTCGAACAGCAGGGAAAAGCGGATCGGATCGAGATTGGTGATGGTCAGGGCAAACGCCACCAGCGAGCCAGCCCCCGAGCCGCGACCTGCCCCGACCGGAATGTCATTCGACTTCGCCCATTTGATGAAATCGGCCACGATCAGGAAGTAGCCGGCAAAGCCCATCGATTCGATGACCTCCAGCTCGTAGTCGAGCCGTTGGCGATACTCGGCTTCCGGCGCCGACAGGGTCATCGATTTCAGGCGTTCGTCGAGCCCCTCCCTGGCCTGCCGGCGCATCTCCTCGGCCTCGTTGTCGGTAAATCTCGGCAGAATCGGCGAGCGGCCAACCGCCCGGAACGAACAGCGGCGGGCAATCTCGATTGTATTGTCGACGGCCTCCGGCAGGTCGTCGAACAGCTCGACCATCTCCGCCTGCGACTTGAAGTAATGTTCCGGCGTCAACCGGGCGCGGCCGGTCTTCTGATCGACATAGGACCCGCTGGCGATGCACAGCATTGCATCATGGGCATCGTAATCGTTCCGGTCAGGAAAATGCACGTCATTGGTGGCCACCAGCGGAAGCCGGTGACGATAGGCCAGTTCGACCAGTCCCTGCTCGGCGCGATCCTGCCGCTGCGCCAGCTCCGATCCCTCGGCCGGATGCCGCTGCAACTCGACATACAGCCTGCCGGCGAAGATCCCCGCCAACTCCAGGAGCAACTCTCCGGCCCGGTCCATGGTGCTCTCGAGGACAAGCCGCCCCACCGGCCCGTCCGACCCGCCGGTCAGGCAGATCAGCCCTTCGGAATGCTTCCGCAATTCGTCGATGTTCAGATAGGGGCTGGACCGACCCTCGTCCAGGTAGAGGCACGAATTCAGCCTGAGCAGGTTGCCGTACCCGGCCTCGTTCTGGGCCAGCAACACCATGGGTGCGGTCTCGGCCATGCCGCCGGCATCCTCGGCCGCCGTGGACAGTCGCAGGCTGGCCAGGCAACCATGGATCGGCTGGATTCCGGCGCCGGCGATCCCGGTGGAGAATTCCAGCGCACCGAACATGTTGTTGTGATCGGAAATGGCAATTGCCGGCATGCCGAACCGCCGGCAGAGCCCGGGAAGATCCCTGATCCTCACCGCACCCCGGAGCAGCGAATACTCGCTGCTCACGCGCAAATGGACGAATCGGAATTCATTGGCCATGCCCTCACCCTTAAACCCGCCGCCCGGTTTCGGGAAGCAGGTCGCAACGGCTCGCCTGGCCGGCCTGTCTTTCGGGGCCGGCGGGCGCGAAAGGCGGGCCGAGATGTCCACAACTATTGCATCGATGCGGATTGTCTTGCACGGTCAATCCGGCTATCGGCGTGACGACCATGTCGGGACTTGAATTTACATTGAATGGCTCGCCGGTGTCGCTGCCGGATCCGGATCCGCAGACCTCGGTCCTGGACTGGTTGCGGCTGTCGCGAGGCCTGACCGGTACCAAGGAGGGCTGCAACGAGGGAGATTGCGGGGCCTGCACCGTGCTGGTGTCGGAGCGACGCGGTCAGGGCCTCGTCCATATGGCCGTCAATTCCTGCATCATGTTCCTGCCGCAACTGCATGGCAAGGCGTTGCGGACCATCGAGGGGGTGTGCGAGGCCGATGGCAGTCCCAATTGCGTGCAGGCGGCGATGGTTGAGCACCATGGCAGCCAATGCGGGTTCTGCACCCCGGGAATCGTGATGTCGCTGGTTGCCGGTAGACTGAACGACAACCGGAAGCATGACGATGTACTGGCCGGCAATCTCTGCCGCTGCACCGGCTATGCCCCGATTGTCAGGGCCGCCGAAGCCGCCTGCGACAAGCCGCTTCCCGCATGGTCGGGCACCATCGGCGATGCCCTGCCGGATGCCGCCGGCCGGGCCGGCGGCGGGGGCTGGCATGTCGCCGCCGGGATCGGGGAATTCGCCGAATGGTACCTTGACAACCCGTCGGCGACATTGGTGGCCGGCGCCACCGATGTCGGGCTGTGGGTGACCAAGCAGCTGCGCGACATACGACCGGTCTGCTTCATCGGCGGCATCCCCGAGCTCAGCGGCATCGAGGAGAGGGGAGGCGAGCTTCGCATCGGCGGCGGCGTCACCCTGGCCGAGTTCGGCGATTGCGTCGCCGACCGCTTTCCGTCGCTGGCCGAGCTGGTGCGGCGTTTCGGTTCCGTCCAGATCCGCAATTCCGGCACCATCGGCGGCAATGTCGCCAATGGCTCACCGATCGGCGATGCCTCCCCGGCGCTGATTGCCCTCGATGCCCGGCTCGAACTGCGCCGCGGTGCGCGGCGCCGGACCTTGCCGATCGAGGAGTTCTTCGTCGAGTATGGCAGGCAGGATCTGCGCCCGGGCGAATTCGTCGAGACCATCGTGATTCCCGCACGCGGCAGCGGGCTGAGATGCTACAAGCTGTCCAAGCGGTTCGACCAGGACATCTCGGCCGTCTGCGGATGCGTCAACATCGCCATCGACAACCGGCGCGTGGCCTCGGCGCGGGTCGCCTTTGGCGGCATGGCGGCAACGCCCCGCCGGGCCCGCCGGACCGAGGAGGCGCTGGCCGGCCAGGCCTGGAGCCGTGACACGGTGGATGCGGCAATGCAGGCCATGGAGCACGACTTTGCGCCGATCTCGGACATGCGGGCCAGCGGGCAGTACCGGATGCAGGCGGCGCGCAACATGCTGCTGCGATATTTCCTCGAAGACAGCTGCCCGGACATGCCCGCCAACATCCTGGATCCGGGCCCTTGACGGCGCTTCACCAGCCAACCGCCCATGATGCGGCCGTGCTGCATGTCACCGGCAGGGCGCTCTATGTCGATGACATTCCGTCGCCAGGCTCGGCCCTGCACCTGGCCTTCGGCTGCTCGACGGTCTCCCGGGCCGAGGTCATGTCTGCCTGCCTCGACGATGTCCGTGCTGCCGACGGGGTGGTCTGCGCCCTCACCGCCGGCGATCTCCCGGCCGCCAATGACGTCTCGCCATCCGGTGATGGCGAGCCGCTGCTCGCCGACGGGGAGGTCCACTACGCCGGTCAGCCGATCTTCCTGGTGATCGCCCGATCGCACCTGGCCGCCCGACAGGCGGCGCGGCTGGCAAGGATCGAGTACCGGGAACAACCGGCAATCCTGTCGATCGATGATGCGCTGCGGGCAGGCAGCCGGCTGGAAGAGCCGCTGGTCTACTGCAAGGGAGACCCGGTGCAGGCGATCGGCAAGGCCGGGCACCGGGTGTCGGGCACCATCGAGATCGGCGGCCAGGAGCATTTCTACCTGGAGGGTCAGGCGGCGCTGGCGGTGCCGCAGGAGGATGGCTCAATGCTGGTCTACAGCTCGACCCAGCATCCGACCGAGATCCAGCACAAGGTGGCCGACGCCATTGGCAAACCCATGCATGCGGTCCGGGTCGAGGTTCGCCGCATGGGCGGCGGCTTCGGCGGCAAGGAAAGCCAGGCCAACAACATTGCCTGTGCCTGCGGCGTTGCCGCCAGGGTGACCGGACGCCCGTGCCGGATGCGCTTCGACCGAGATGACGATTTCATGATCACCGGCAAGCGCCACGATGCCAGGATCGAATACGAGGCTGGCTGTGACCGGTCGGGCCGGCTTGCCGGGGTGGTGTTCCGGCAGTTGGTTCGCTGCGGCTGGTCGCGTGACCTCTCGCTGCCCGTCGCCGACCGGGCGATGTTGCATGCCGACAATGCCTACCGGATCCCGGCGATCAGCGTGACCTCGGAACGGTTGCGGACCAATACCCAGTCGGCCACCGCTTTCAGGGGTTTTGGCGGCCCGCAGGGCATGCTTGGCATCGAACGGGTTCTCGACCATCTTGCCCATGACACCGGAATCGACCCGGCCGAGCTGCGGCGGCTGAACTACTACGCACCGCCGGTCAGGGCTGGCAGCCAGAAGACCTTCTACGGAATGCCGGTCGAGGATTGCGTCATCGGCGACATCGCAGAGGAGTTGCTGGCATCGTCGGAATATGCCCGGCGATGCGAGGCCATCCGCCAGTGGAATTCCACAAACCGGATTCTCAGGAAGGGAATCGGGTTTTCGCCGGTCAAGTTCGGGATATCTTTCACCCTGACCCACCTGAACCAGGCCGGCGCCCTGGTCCATGTCTACCAGGATGGCTCGATCCATATCAATCATGGCGGAACCGAGATGGGACAGGGCCTGTTCATCAAGCTGGCCCAGGTGGCGGCACAGGAATTCGGCCAACCCCTCGACAGCGTCAGGATCACCGCCACCGATACCGGCAAGGTTCCCAACACGTCGCCGACCGCCGCCTCCTCCGGCTCCGATCTCAACGGAATGGCAGTCAGCCGCGCCTGCCGGGAGATTGTCGGCCGCATCACCGACCATGTTGCCGCCCGGCACCAGATGGATTCGGGGCAGGTGAAATTCGAGGATGGGCAATTCCAGGCCGGTAGCGAAGCCTGGAGCTTTGGCGACGCGGTCAAATCGGCCTATTTGGGCCGGGTGCCGCTCTCGGCCACCGGGTTCTATGCCACGCCGAAGGTCAACTGGGACCGCGTGCGGGGGGTCGGCCGTCCATTCTACTATTTTGCCTATGGCGCCGCGGTGACCGAGGTCATGATCGACACCCTGACCGGGGAGAACAGGATAATGCGGGCCGACATTCTTCATGAATGCGGAAAATCGCTCAACCCGGCCATCGACATTGGTCAGGTCGAGGGCGGTTATGTCCAGGGTGCCGGCTGGCTGACGACGGAGGAGCTGTGCTGGGACGATGCCGGGAGGCTTACGACACACGCGCCATCCACCTACAAGATCCCGGCCTGCTCCGACCGGCCGGCGATCTTCAACGTGTCGCTCTGGGACCGGGTCGAGAACCGCGAGGAAACCATCTACCGGTCAAAGGCCGTTGGCGAGCCGCCCCTGATGCTGGCAATCTCGGTCTTGCATGCCCTGTCCCACGCCGTTGCCTCCTGCGGAGACGGATCGGTCTACCCCTCCCTGTCCGCCCCGGCCACTCCCGAGCGCATCCTCGCCGCCGTGCAGCGGCAGGCGGGATGCTGATCGATGGCCTTCCACCTGCAAGACATCGAGGCTGCGGTCGGCAGACATGGCAGGGTGGCCAGGGTGCTGGTCGTGCAAACCTCCGGGTCGGTGCCGCGCGAGGCCGGGGCGTCGATGCTGGTCTGGACGGACGGGCAGTCCGGGACCATTGGCGGCGGTGCCCTCGAATACGAGGCCGCCGAGGCCGCCCGGTCGTCACTCGGCAGGGGCGCCGGCAGTGCCGGGGTCCAGCGCCGGCCGCTCGGACCCGGGCTTGGCCAGTGCTGTGGCGGTTCGGTGACGCTGGTCACCGAGTTCTTCGACCATGACCGGTTGCAGGAGGCCAGGTTGGCCATTGGCGAGACCGGCAGCTACCTGCGGGCAATCTCCGGCGATGCCGGCGAGGCCCCGCCCGACATTGCCGGCGATGGCAAAGAAATCCTGTTCAGCCGGAACTGGGTTGGCGAGGCGGCCGCCCGGCGCCGGCGCAGCCTGTGGCTGTTCGGGGCTGGCCATGTCGGCCGGGCGGTGGTGGCAACCCTGGCCCCGCTCGACAGTTTCGACATCACCTGGGTCGATGTCGCTGCCGACCGTTACCCGGCCGACATCGCCGGCTGCGCCGAGCAGCTTGTCGCCGCCAACCCGGCCGACACGGTCCGGTTCGCGCCAGCGGAGGCTGACCACCTGGTCATGACCCATTCCCATGCCCTCGATCTCGACATCTGCAACCGCCTTCTTGCCGTTCCGTTCCGCTCGGTCGGGTTGATCGGATCGAAGTCGAAATGGGCCCGATTCCGCAAGCGGCTGGCCGAGGCCGGCCATGCCGGGAAAGCGATCGACCGGATCGAGTGCCCGATCGGCATGCCGGATCTCGGAAAACACCCGCAGGCGATCGCCATCGGCCTGGCATGCCGGATGCTTGCGCGCGGCGAGGCCATGGCGGGTCCGGCCGAGGCTCGGCCATGACCGTGTTCTTCCGGGTCGAGGAACTGTCGAAATCCTATCCGGGCGTCAAGGCCAATGACGAGATCACCTTCGGAATGGATGCCGGCGAGATCCACGCGCTGCTGGGCGAAAACGGCTCCGGCAAATCAACCCTGGTCAAGACGGTCTATGGCCTGATTCGCCCGGATTCGGGACGGATGATCCTGCGGGACCAGCCCTACGCCCCCGCCTCGCCCAATGTTGCCCGTTCGCAGGGCATCGCCATGGTATTTCAGCATTTCTCGCTGTTCGATGCGCTGACGGTGTCGGAAAACATCTCGCTGGGCATGAACCGTCCACCCTCACCCCGACGGCTGGGCGAACTGATTCGCCGGACCGGCGAGAATTACGGGCTGGTCCTGAATCCCGAACAGCGGATCGGCGATCTGTCGGTCGGCGAGCGCCAACGGGTCGAGATCGTCCGCTGCCTCCTGCAGGAGCCGAAGCTGCTGATCATGGATGAGCCGACCTCGGTGCTGACCCCGCAGGAGACCGGTATCCTGTTTGCCACGCTGCGGAAACTCTCCGAAGAAGGCACATCGATCCTCTACATTTCCCACAAGCTCGAGGAAATCCGCTCGCTGTGCCACCATGCCACCATCCTGCGGGCGGGTCAGGTCGTGGCCACCTGCAACCCGCGGCAGCAATCGGCCCGGCAGCTTGCCGAGATGATGGTCGGCAGCTCCTTCGCCGCGCCGGCACGGGCCGAGGATGCATCCGCCGGTGAGCCGATGCTGGAAATACGCAACCTGTCGACGTCGGCGGTGTCCGATTTCGGGACCAATCTCGGCGGCGTGTCCCTCGCGGTGCGGCGGGGAGAAATCCTCGGTGTTGCCGGGATTGCCGGCAACGGGCAGGAGGAGTTGATGGCAGCCTTGTCCGGCGAGGCGCCAGCCAGTTCGGGCGAAATCCTGATGGGCGGGGACGATCTTGGCCGCGCATCTCCCGATACCCGCCGCCAGGCCGGGCTGCTGACAGCGCCGGAGGAGCGCATCGGCCATGCCGCGGCCGCCGATATGAGCCTGACCGAGAATGCGTTCATGACCGGATGCGCCAGAATGAAACTGGCACGGCATGGGGTCATCGACTGGCCGGCAGCACGGAAATTTGCCGATCGCGTCATTGCCGAATTCGATGTGCGGACCACCGGCCCCGACAGTGCCGCCAGCTCGTTGTCGGGCGGCAACCTGCAAAAATTCGTGATCGGCCGGGAAATCCTGCAAGACCCGCTGGTCCTCGTGGTCAACCAGCCGACCTGGGGTGTCGATGCGTCGGCCGCCGCCGCCATCAGGCAGGCGCTGCTCGACCTGGCCGCGGCGGGAGCCGCAGTGGTTGCGATCAGCCAGGATCTCGACGAGCTGATCGAGATTTCCACCCGGATCTCGGTTCTGAACGAGGGCAGGATGAGCGATGCCCGGCCGGTTGGCGAACTGTCGCGGGAAGAGATCGGAATGCTGATGGGCGGCTCGCATGATCTGCGGCGGCCGGAGGAGGCACATGCTGAGGCTTGAGCGAAGACGGCAGCGCTCGCGGGCATGGATGCTCGCCACGCCGGTGCTCGCAGTGGCCGCGACCATGATCGCCGGCATGATGATGTTCGTGCTGCTTGGCAAGGATCCGGTGGCGGCGGTCAAGACAATTTTCTGGTCGCCGCTGTTCGACCCGGGCATGGCATCCTATGCGCGGCCGCAGATCCTGGTCAAGGCGGCGCCGCTCATACTGATCGCAATCGGGCTGTCTTTCGGATTCCGGGCCAATCTCTGGAATATCGGCGCCGAGGGCCAGTACATCATGGGTGCCATCGCCGGCGGCGGCGCGGCGCTGGCATTCTATCCGCTGGATGCCTGGTGGATATTTCCGATGGTCATCATCGCCGGCGTGATCGGCGGCATGTTGTGGGCGATGATTCCCGCCCTCCTGAAGATCCGCTTCGGCGTCAACGAGATCCTGGTGTCACTGATGCTGGTCTACGTGGCCGAGCAGTTCCTGGCATCGGTTTCGATCGGGCTTCTGCGCAACCCGGAGGGGTTCGGCTTTCCCGGATCGCGGAACCTCCAGCAATATGAAAGCGCCGCCAATTCCGAACTGTTCACCGGAACCGGCATCCATGCCGGCGTCATGGCGGCGCTGGTGCTGGCGCTGGTGGCGCACGCGCTGATGCGCATCCACCGCCTGGGCTTCAACATCCGCCTGACCGGCCAGTCAGCGCGCGCCGCGGCATTCTCCGGGGTCAATCCCAAACTCCTGGTCGTGGCCTGCCTCGGCATCGGTGGCGGCATGGCCGGGCTGGCGGGCATCTTCGAGCTCTCGGGCCCGTCGGGCATCATCTCCATCGACTTCAATGTCGGCTATGGCTTCACCGCCATCATCGTCGCCTTCCTCGGTCGCCTGAATCCGATCGGCATCGTCCTGGCCGGGCTGCTGATGGCGCTGACCTATATTGGCGGCGAAATGGCCCAGTTCATGCTCGGATTGCCGGCAGCGGCGATTCAGGCCTTCCAGGGCATGCTGCTGTTCTTCCTGCTGTCAATGGATTTCCTGGCAACGTTCCGCGTCGTCATCGGCAGACAAGGAGGCTCCTGACATGGATTTTGGCGCCATCAATCCGCTGTTGCTGATCTCGACCATGGTCTTTGCCGCCATCCCGATCCTGCTTGCCGCCATCGGCGAGCTGGTTGTCGAGAAATCGGGCGTGCTCAATCTCGGCGTCGAGGGGATGATGATCATCGGCGCCGTCTGCGGCTTCATCGCCGCGGTGGAATCCGGCTCGCCGATCGTCGGCGTGTTTGCCGGCATGCTGGCCGGATCGGCATTGTCGCTGATCTTCGGCCTGCTGACCCAGTATCTGCACGCCAACCAGGTGGCGACCGGCCTGGCATTGACCATGTTCGGCCTGGGCCTGTCATCGCTGCTGGGCCAGACCTATTCCGGTATCAAGCCGCCACCCTTCTCGGGCCAGGGTCTCGGAATCCTGGCCGATATCCCGGTACTGGGAAAACTGCTCTTCGGATATGACTGGCTGGTCTATGTTGCCGCCCTGGTGGTGATTGCGGTCTGGTATTTCCTGGCCAGGACCCGGGCTGGCCTGGCGTTGCGGGCGGTGGGCGAAAATCACCACGCCGCCCATGCGCTGGGATACAAGGTCGTCCTCACCAGGCTGGCAGCGATCCTGTTCGGCGGCGCCTGTGCCGGGCTGGGAGGCGCCTATCTCTCGCTCTTGCGGGTTCCGCAATGGACCGATGGCATCACCGCCGGCGCCGGTTGGATCGCGCTCGCCCTGGTGGTGTTTTCCTCGTGGAAGCCGTTCAGGGTTGTTCTCGGTGCCTGCCTGTTTGGCGGAATCACCCTGCTGCAACTCAATCTGCAGGCCATCGGTCTGAAAATTGATCCGGCATACTTGTCAATGACGCCTTACGTGGTGACAATCGTCGCGCTCGTCGTTATTTCTGGTTCCGGATCGCGAACGGCGAACAGTGCACCCGCGTCACTCGGACAGCCATTCCATTCATCGGGTTAGGCGTTCGCGCAAGCTTGGAAATTCTACATGATCTCAAGGAGGAATTCATGATTTTTGGGAAACGATTCACCGCGGCGCTGGCAACCGCCACCGCAATTCTTGCACTTGCCGGGTCCGCCCTGCATGCCGAGCCGGTCAAGGTCGGGTTCGTCTATGTCGGACCCACCGGTGATTTTGGCTGGACCTATGAACATGACCAGGGAAGGCTGGCAGTCGAGGAAGCGCATGGTGACAAGGTCGAGACGACCTTCATCGAGAATGTTCCGGAAGGAACCGATGCCGAGCGGGTTCTCACGCAGATGGCGCTGTCGGGTCATGATCTGATCTTCACGACGTCATTTGGCTACATGGACCCGACAATCAATGTCGCCAAGAAATTTCCCGACGTGCATTTCGAACATGCAACCGGCTACAAGCGGGCGGACAACGTGTCCACCTACTCGGCCCGTTTCTACGAAGGTCGGGCAGTCATCGGCCATATCGCCGGCAAGATGACCAAGACCAACACCATTGGCTACATCGCGTCATTTCCGATTCCGGAAGTCGTGAGGGGCATCAATGCCGCCTATATCCACGCCAAGCGCGCCAACCCCGATGTCGAATTCAAGATCATCTGGGTATTCACCTGGTTTGACCCGGCCAAGGAGGCTGATGCCGCGACCACCCTCATCGAACAGGGTGCCGATGTCATCATGCAGCATACCGACAGCCCGGCAGCCATGACCATCGCCGAGGAGAAGGGCATCTACGCCTTTGGCCAGGCTTCGGACATGAAGCAGTTCGGACCGAATGCGCGGCTGTCGTCAATCATCGACAACTGGGCACCCTATTACGTCGAGCGCGTCGGGGCCGAGATTGACGGCACCTGGGAGAGCATCGATGTCTGGCATGGAATCAAGGAAGGCATGGTCGAGATCGGCGAGTTTTCGGATCAGATTCCGGAAGATGTCCAGGCCGAGGCACAGGCCATTTCGGACGCGATCGTGTCCGGCGAATATCACACCTTCACCGGCCCGCTGAACCGGCAGGACGGCTCGCCCTGGCTGGCCGAGGGCGAGACTGCTGGCGACGGCGATTTGCTCGGCATGAACTTCTATGTCGAGGGACTCGAGGGAGCCATCCCGCAATAGTCCGGCCATTCTCCCGCGTCCCGGCTGCATGCCGGGTTGACAATTCCGGCCTCCGGCAGTCAGTCGCTGCCGGAGGCCGTCTCAGTCATGGTCCACCAGACCGGCGCCGGCGCCCGATTCACGCGACCGCCTGGTGGCAGGAACCAGCGTTTTCGACGCCAATTCCTGTACGCATCTCCAGACCTCGCCGTCCAGGAAGGCACCGTCCACCGATCGTTCCGGCCATGGCGATGACGATTCCGGGCAGGTTCTCTCGACCAGCACGTCGCCCGGGCGGCCATCCATGCCGGCCGGGACCAGGCACATGGACGGGCCCGTTGCTGCCAGCATGCCCGCCTGCAGGTAGCTGAACCCGCCGCCCTGGATGCGGGCGGCCCCGCCGCCGTAGCATATCAGCGCATACGGGGCCTCGCAGCGCCGGAACAGGGCCTGGCTGCAAGCCCCGGCCACCAGGAAATCAAGCGCCGACAACACCGTTGCCGGATTGGCTCGCTCCACCACCATGCGATCGGCTTTGCGGGACACCAGCGGCTCCTCGCCGGTCTGCCGAGCCAGGTCAAGCACCTGCACCGCGGCCCGTGGCAGGAATTGCGCGGCCCAGACCGCGGCCCGACCGGTCTCCAGCGCCACGGCAGGTGACCAGCCCAACGCCACTGCCGCCTTGGCTGCCGTGACCTCGATCTCGTTGAGCGACAGCCGTATCATCCGCCGCCCAACACCGGAAAGGCCCAGTCATCGGCCGCAGCGTCACCGATGGTGTCGAAGAGCGGCGCACCCTGATACATGGTGATCCGGGTCCAGAGATCCGATTTCGGATCAAATTTCGTGGCGCCGAAGAATGCCAGCTTGCTGCGCAACAGGTCGATCGGCCGCATCTCCTCGCCGAGCAAATTGTCCCTGATCTCGGCATAAGGGCTGCGCTCTGCGTTCTGGACCCGGCAGGCAGCGCCGCGCAATTCCGGCCTCATCAGCAAGAGCTTGGCCACCAGGCTGTCGGGGCCGACCTGGCCGACGGCACGGCGCAGATGCTGGAACTGCCTGGCAATGTCGAGCGGCAATTCCCGCTCCGAGCCCGGTTCCTGGTACCTGTCGCCCAGCCTTGGCTCAAGCTTCTCTTCCGACACGTACCAGAATCTCCGGTCGGCCCTGGAGTCATCGAAATCAAATGCCTCGGCCCAACGGCAATTCCTGTCCAGCGCCTCACCCAGTTCGCCAACCGTCATGGCCGGATCGAGTGTGAATTCCCGGTCGCTCGACATGGTCTCGCCCAGCCAGTCCACCCGGTCTCCATGCGGCTCGATCACTGCCGACACCATGAGTTCCTGGCATTCCAGCGAATATTGGCCGGCCTTCCGCATGACCGCATCCCAGGGGAACTCGCTGCCGAGTGCATCGGCAATTCCACCCTCTGCCAACTCCCGGAGCTCGCTCTCGAGGCACCGATTGCGGTCCGCCTGCTGCCGGTCACCGACTTCCAGCTCGGCGACATGCTCATGCGCCCGACGGATCAGCGCCAGGAACCGGTCGACCGCGTCGTTGTCCGGCACCGGCAACGACCTGACCCGTGCAAGGGCGGTCTCCCGTGCCTTCATCCAGTTGTCGATCAGGGTCGGGTGGGTGATCAGGAATGGCGCCATGCCCAGCCCGGTCGCATTGCCGATGCCGAGCGAGCGCCGTCCCTCCAAGGTCAACCTCTGCCAGCCCTCGGGATTCCTGGCGGCGGCAATATGCTCGACCAGGTCATGGGAATATCCCCGGATCAGCCAGACGGTCAGCAATTCGGCCTGGAACGGGGCGGCCAGCGCCGGTCGGCCGGCGATGCGGTCCCGGTCGGCCAGGCCAAACTTGCCATTGCCATAGACGGCAGTGGTCCGCATCAGGTAACCGACCCGCCTCGTCATCGCCGCATCCGGCTGCGTGCCGGCGGCAAGTCGGCCAACGACATGCTCGAACATCCGCATGCTCTTGTTGGCGCGGCTGATCACCAGCTCCGTCGGGCCGAAGCGTCCGGCCTCCTGACGGGAGACATTTGCCTCCAGCCTTGCCAAATCATCGCCATCGACGGCACCGTCACAGAGCACGAAGGTCGCATCCCAGGCCTCGGCAATGACCCGATCCGTGCGCCGGCTGTTTGCAAGCGGCGAGGAAAACGCACAGAAGCTGTATCGGTTGCCATCCATCTCCAGGGTGTAGACGGCCCGGCCGAACCCCTCCGGGTTCAACTCCCAGACCTCGCGGGCGACCGACACCCGGCAGAGGTGCAATCGCCGGACCAGCTGGCGCATGAAACTCAGCCTGGTCGGATGGGACGCGCCCATCCGGTCAAGCCGCATCACGGCTTCGGGCGGCCGTATCCTGATTCTCGGCGGCGTGTCATCCGGCCTGTTCACACCGCACCAGCCGATGGCCGACAGGCGGCAGCAATAAAACGCAGCCAGTTGCCGCCCATGATGGCATCGATCTCGGGGGCGTTGAAACCGGCAGAACCAAGCCCGGTCCGGATGCGGTGGAAATCCCGGTTGTCCCGGAACCATTCGGGTTGCGGAGGAAAGCCCTCCGCGTCGCCGTTGCTGACCGTTGGCCTCATCCAGCGGCCGCGGCGCATCCAGCCCAACTGCGAGGGCGGCCGTCCCTGGCACAGATCCGAGCCGATGCCGAGACAGTCGACACCGTGTGTGTCGGCAGTCCTGGCCACCATTCGGCAGAATTCCCCGACACTGCACCCCGAACCGCCCTTGAGATGCAGCGGGTAGATCGAAAATCCGAGCATGCCGCCGGTCTGGGCCAGGGCGGATATCACCGCCTCCGACTTGTTGCGTTTCGTGGCGTGCCAGCTTTCGGGATTGGCATGGGTCACTGCAACCGGCCGCCGGGACCGCTCGATCGCCTCCAGGGTCGATCGCTCTCCCGAATGGCTCATGTCAATGACCATTCCCAGGCGATTCATCTCGGCAATCACCTCGCGGCCCATCCTGGTGATGCCGGTGTCGTCCGTTTCCTGGCAGCCGGATGCCAGCAGCGACTGGTTGTTATAGGTCAGCTGCATGAAGCGGATGCCGAGCTGGAAACATGTGCCAACCAGCCCGAGATCATCGCCGATCGGCGACGGGTTCTGGAAACCCATGAACACCGCGGTCCGCCCCGATTGCCTGGCAGCAATGATGTCGGCCGAGGCCCGACCGGGCATGACCAGGTCGGCATTGGCCTCGAACAGACGACTCCATTCCTGGATTCCCGCCGCCGCGTCGGTGAAGCTGCCATGGTAGGCGACCGTGGCGTGGATCGCGTCAACCCCGCCCTCACGCATTTGCAAGAAGACCTGCCGCGACCATTGGCAATACTGCAGGCAATCGATCAGAACCGGCTCGCCAGCCGCCGGGCCGGCGAGCGGATTTTCGTCACCCCGGTCAGATCCATTTCCAGCCATGCAGCGACTTCCCGGCAATTCACGATCCGAAGACAGGCATAGTGTATCTGTCGCTGCACCGCCAGCCTGCTGACCCGCTCGACCTCGCATCCCGGCGGGCGGTCGCACGAGCAAATGACTTCATCAGTAGCTTGTCGGGGCATCGCCCTGGATGTCGGCAAGCTGCAGCGACTTTCCTCCGGACAGGGAGTTGCCTGGAAGAAAACCTGCCCGGCTCGTGACTGTTCCGTCGGAGAAATGTTGCCGGATTCTGCATGGCCCCCCGCCTGTGCCCAATAGAGTGACGTCAATAACCGGATTCTTGGTCGATTCCATTCTCGCGGTGATCCGACGTGCGGAATTTTCGCGGATTGCCGCGGCAGGTCAGCATGGCGAAAAAACTCTGTCGCGGTTCAGAACCGCATTGAACTCCAATACGTTCCCGGCCGGATCGCGCAGCATCATGATCCAGTTTTCATTCTCGGTGCCGCCGTCCCGCAGCGTTGGCGGGATCATGAATTCCTGCCCGCGCGCCTGCAGTCGGTCGGCAAGTGCCTGAAAGTCGGACCGTGGCAAGATTGCCCCGAAATGCCGCATGTCCGGGTCGTCGTCGTGGACCGGCTCGTTCACAGAACGGCTGCGATCGACGTAAGCCGTTGCCTTGTGGCCAAAGAAATCCAGGATGATCCAGTCCTCGGAGCTTATCCCGGGCACGCAGCCTAGCGCATCGGTATAGAATGCCCTTGCCGCAGCCAGGTCGGTGACCGTGAACGCGAGATGGAAGATTGAAGCAGGCCGGCTGGACATGGCTCAGGCGTCCATTTCGATAACCAGGCTCAAGGCGTTTCCCCGAAATCCCGGACGAACGTCGCGTAATCGGCCAGAGCCGTTGCTAGCGGACGTGGCGTCCAGCCCGTTTCGGCGGCCATCCGAGAGATGTCATAGGCGCCCCAGCGTCCGCCGATGAAGGTCGGGTCCATCACGATGTCGCACGCTGACTGGTCTGCAATTTCCCAAGTCAGGCCGGGCAGAATGTCCCGGACATTTTCCAGAAGTTCCTCAAGCGTCACTGCCTCGCCCTGCGCCACGTTGTACACGGAATGAGCGAATGCGCCGTCCTTTTCCAGAAGCGTGATCAATGCGCGTGCGACATCCTGCGAATGGATGTGGTCGCCGATTCCTGAAGGGGCATTGATGCGGACGGGTTTTCCCGCAAGCGCGTGGTGGATCGCGACGTAGGGCGGGCAATGATAGGCCCGGCTGGGCCGCCACCGGTCCATCGGGCCGTAGACACCGGACAGCCGGCACGACGCCACCTTGAAGCCGAAAGTGTGGCCATAGTGCTTGGCAGTCATCTCGCTGGCAAGTTTGGTAATGCCGTAGAATTCCGGTGGATCGACCCATCCTTCCTCCGGCATGGGCCCCGGTGGTTCGGGGCCATAATCGTTATAGACAGCGCCGGAACTGAGATTGAGAAAGCACTTGAGCCCAGCTATCTGTCGCGCCAGTTCAAGCAGGCGCACCGTACCCATGATATTCACCTCGAGAACGGTCGCAGGGGCGTCAGTCTCTGGGTTTGTGACTCTTGTGCCATCTGGCAACTCTGGCGCAAATAAAGTGACCGTTGCAGCATGGACGATGCGGTCGATGTCCTCGGTCTCGGCAATCTGGTCGAGCAATGCAGTATCCAGCACACTTCCCTGAACGTAACTCAGCCTGTCAGCAACAGACGCGAAGAACCTGTCGAGCGCGACGTCCCTGGGACCGGCATCCAGCACCACGACCCGTTCGCCGGGATGTTTCTGCAACCACAAAAGCGCGAGGCTGCTCATCACGAACCCGCCGCCGCCGGTTATGAGAAGTGTCATGACACGTCCTTTCGCAAAGCCGTCAGCTTGCGGACCATCCACCATCCACCATCAGGTTTACACCGGAAATGAAACTGCAGTCGTCGCTTGCCAGGAACAGCGCCGCCTTCGCCACGTCGTCGGGACGCCCGAGGCGCGGGTATGGGGTGCGCTGGCGCGCCTCCTCCAACCCTTTGGGTTCGGTCGAGACACCGGGTTTGCCGGTGATGATGCGTCCAGGAGCAACCGCGTTGCAAATGATATGATCGCGCCCGTAATCCGTTGCGATCTGCCGCGTCAGGTAGACGCTGGATGCCTTGCCTGTTCCATAGGCGACATCGTTGGGCGCCCCGATCATGCCGTGCTGAGAGGTGATGTTGATGATGCGCCCCCGGGCTTCGCCGCGCACCGGTTGGCCTAGCATCTGCTGAACCGCGCGCTTGCAGCACATGAAGTAGCCGTCGGAATTCACTGCCATCACTTCGCGCCATTGGTCGTTTGTCGTGTCGGCGAGCCGCGTCGTGGTCCAATGCGCGGCGTTGTTCACCAAGATATCAAGGCATCCCCATTCCTCGACCACGCGCGTGACCATCGCATCGATGTCTTCCCATTTCGATATGTCGCAATGCATGGCAATTGCACGCCCGCCCGCATTTCGGATCATGGTCTCTGTCGGGTCGCCGCCTTCCTTTGGCGTCTCGCGGATATCGGCGACGAGCACGCTGGCGCCTTGGTTTGCGAACAAAAGAGCGATCTCGCGCCCGATGCCAGAGGCGGCACCGGTCACAATTGCAGTGCGACCTTCAAGGCGTTTCAAATTCCCGCTCCCGATTCTTGTGCAATTTCATCTGCCTTGTCTGTTTGTAGCCCAGAAATGCCTGATCGACGATGGTGTGTGCCCGATGTGTCGGATATTTGACCGAATTCGACTGGCCCTACCGACTTGCGTGCTGCCGAATACCGGGCAACTCTTCGTATGCGTCGCTGTATCGCCGGCTAAAATGTTAGGCATTTCGAAAACCGCAGCGAAGTGCAACCTCGACAATCGGAAGATCTGTTTTCGCCAGAAAGCAGTGCGCCGTGTCCAAGCGGATGCGCGTGCAATATTGCGTTGGTGAGACGGCAAAGAGCCGTGAGAACAATCGCTCCAGGTGGCGAACACTTGCGCCGGCGCGCTTGCCGATCTCGGTAGCGGAGATCGGTGTTGCAATCTTGGCCTCCATCAATTCCACAGCGCGGGTCAGTTGCCGATTGACCACACCGGTTCGGGCCACAAGCGATCCGCGAGCGGGTTCGCCGTCACCACGTTTTGACGGATAAATCAGCGCGTCCGCCACATTGAAGGCAAGCTGGCTGCTGCCAAACCGTTCAATCAGATGTAGCATCATGTCCAGGGTGGGTATGCCGCCAGCGCAGGTGATCAACCGCCCGTCCACGCAAATGATATTTCCCGTCACAATGGCACGGTGGAAGTTCTCCTGCATCGCTTGGGCGCTGGCCCGGTGTACGGCGCAGCGGCGATCGTCGAGCAATTCGGCATGCGCCAAGAGCATCGAGCCGCCGGAGATCCCGCCCACGATTGCACCGCCGCGACAAATTCGTCGAAGCCATCATCGCAGCACCTGCGGCTCACTGAAGCGAAGGCTGGCGTCCCCCAAACAGACCGGCGGCACGTCGAGCGAGGGGCTTTGATCGATGCGGACTGTGTTCACGGCAGGAAAGTTGCAGCTGGATATCACTGGATCGTCGTCGGATGTCAGCGAAACATGCGTGAACCACTGTCTCCCGGCAATGCCATTTGCGACCCTTGGCGAGTCCAGCACCAGAGAAACCGGGGCAAGAGGGAATTGCCGTGTCAGGCAGACCCCCAACTGCACCGGACCGCGATTGTCGTGAGGCTGAACGGTATGGGAATTCCCGACCGAGTGCGTGGTTGCCGCGTGCATTGGGTCAGGTGATCCCCGGAGAAGGCCGCCGGCGCATTGCGGACGGCGCTGCGGTGCCGACCATCGCTGAATGGTTCGCCGACGCAACCGCGGCCCCGGGTACGGGCAGATTATTTCTGGCGCACAGAACAGTAGTCGAGTGTTTGGCCCTGATCATATGCTCCGAATGCGAAAAATTGTCGTATTCGGAACAGTGCATATCGGTCAGGGATTTGTCAACGATGCCAAGTTGGGGCCGGATGGCGCGCGATCCAGTGGCGCGCAATCTCTTCGCGAGTGGGAATCCAGACCTTGTCATGCGTCAGGACATAATCAAGGAACCGCTCCAACGCAGCGATGCGCCCTGGCCGGCCAACGATCCGGGGATGCAGGCTCACGGTCATCATCCGGGGATGTGCCTCGCCCTCGCGATACAGTACGTCGAAACTGTCACGCAAATAGGCCTCATAGTGGCCGCCATACGCGAATCCGTTCGCGTGGACGAATTTTGAATCGTTGGTATCGAACTGATGCGGGATCACGAGGTGATTGCGGCCTGATACCCGCTCCCAATAAGGCAGATCGTCGGAAAGTGAATCACTGTCGTAGAGAAATCCGCCTTCTTCGACGACCAGCCGACGTGTATTCATGCTTGGCCGCCCCGTGCACCAACCAAGCGGCCGTTTCCCACAGATCCGGGTGATGGATTCGATGGCGAGACCCATGTGGTCCCGCTCGACCTGCTCGGGCACGGCGGCATAATCGATCCACTTGTGGCCATGCGCAATGATTTCATAGCCTGCCGCAACTGCGGCCTCGGCGGCAGCCGGGTTTCGTTCGATTGCCATACCCACGGCATAGACGGTCGCGGCAAGTTCGCGTTCTTGCAAAGCCCGCAAGACGCGCCAGTATCCTGCCCGGCTGCCAAACTCGTACATCGATTCTATGTTTGGCTCGCGTCCGCCCACCACGGGCGACAGGCCCGCCACCTCGGACAGGATCGATTCCGATTGCCCATCTCCGTGCAGGATGCTGTTTTCGCCGCCTTCCTCGACACTGACGACCAGAGACACGCAAATCTGCGCGCCTCCCGGCCAGTTGGCCTTTGGCGGCACCGGCCCATAGCCAAAGAGGTCGCGGGGATACTCGTCTTCGGACATTCTGGCGGCTCCTTTGCGCGGCCCGTGTGTTGCATTCGGGCACTCTCCGCAAGACACAATACAATGCAACGTCATACCGGACCGCCGGTCAATGCTTGCAATATCCAATGTGATTCCGTCAACTAAGGCCAGCCGAGGCGATCCTGCGTCGGTTGCGCACCCGGAGAGCCGTCATCGAGCCCGTCCTGAATATCACCGATCTTTCTATCAGCTTCATGACCCATGCGATCGAAATTCCGGCGGTAACCGGGTTCAACTGCACGGTCATGCCGGGCGAAATTGTTGGTCTTGTTGGCGAATCCGGTTGCGGCAAGTCCACCGTCGCGCTTGCGGTGATGCAATATCTCAGCCGCGCAGGGCGGATTACCGGTGGCAGCGTCCGGTTTCTGGGCGAAGATCTCGTCACGGCCTCGAAACAGCGGTTGTTGCAGATCCGCGGCTCGGAAATCTCGATGGTTTATCAAGAGCCCAGCTCCTCGCTAAACCCGTCGATGAAGATCGGCAGACAACTGGGCGAGGTTCCCATAGTCCATTTCGGCACCTCGCGGGAAGATGCCGAGCGGCAGGCTCTCGACATGCTGGAAGCCGTGCGGCTGCCTGATCCCGACCGGCTCATGCACTCTTACCCGCATCAGATTTCGGGCGGCCAGCAACAGCGGGTGGTCATTGCGATGGCGCTGCTTGCCAAACCCAAGCTGCTTTTGATGGACGAGCCGACAACCGCGCTCGACGTGACGGTCGAGGCCGGGATCATCGACCTGATCCGCGATCTGAGCTCGCAGTTCGGGGCGTCGATCCTGTTCATCAGTCACAATCTTGGGCTTGTGCGACGTACTTGCAACCGCATTGTGGTCATGTATTCCGGCCAGGCGGTCGAAAGCGGGCCGACCCTGGACGTCTTTGACCGCACGCGTCATCCATACACCCAGGGTCTGCTTCGCTCATTGCCGGTGCCAGATGCGGACAAATGCGGTCATACGCTGCGCACGATTCCCGGGCAGGTACCGCTGCCATTCGAACGCCCCCCCGGGTGTGCCTTCGGCCCGCGTTGCGACCACTTCGTGGCCGGCCAGTGCGACAGCGCGCCCGTGGAAATGCGCGCATTGCCGGGAACCAAAAGCCACACCGCGCGATGCCTGCGTCTTGAAGAGATCGACTGGACCGCGAAAGACGAGGTCAAGCCTGTCGGGCGGGCGCCCGAAAGCAACGAGATGCTGATCGAGTTCGACGCACTGGTCAAACACTACGAACAGCATGGCGGCTTTCTGTCCGGGTCCAGACAGCGCGTGGTGCGTGCCGTGGACGGCATCAGTTTTTCCGCCAGAAAGGGCCAGACCCTTGCGCTGGTGGGAGAATCGGGATGCGGAAAGTCGACGCTGGCCAAAGTGCTGACCGGGCTGGAAGTTGCCACAAAGGGCTCCATCCGGTTTGACGGAAACGAGATCGCCGCGACGGCCGTCCGCAAACGCGACCGCGAGCTGGTGCGCAACATCCAGATGATCTTTCAGAACCCCTTCGACACGCTGAATCCCAAGCGCACAATCGGTGCGCAGGTGGCGCGTGTTCTGAAAAAGTTCGGTATCGGTGACAGTCACGCGGATCGCGCAACCAAGGTCGATGCGATCTTCGACAGCGTACGCCTGCCACGCGAATTCGCCAAAAGACTGCCGAGGCAATTGTCCGGTGGTCAGAAACAGCGTGTGGCCATAGCCCGTGCTTTCACGGGCGACCCGCGCGTCGTGGTCGCAGACGAGCCGGTATCAGCGCTGGATGCCTCTGTTCAGGCAGCGATCACTGAACTGCTGACGGCAGTACAGGTCGAACATGGGACAACGTTGATCTTCATCAGCCACGATCTGGGACTCGTCCATCATCTGGCCGATTGGGTCGTCGTTATGTATCTGGGCCATATTGTGGAACAGGGTCCTACGGCAGAGGTGTTTGCACCACCGTATCATCCATATACGGAATCGCTGCTATCTGCGGTACCCATCGCCGACAATCGGGTGGAACAGACACGCATCCTGCTCGAAGGTGATATTCCGTCGGCGCAAGATCCACCATCGGGATGCCCTTTCCAGACGCGGTGCCCGCGAAAGACGCAGGCACAAGACGAAGCGGGCCGGGCCATCTGCGAAAACGAGATGCCCGCGATGCGTGCGATTGGTGATCAGCATGTTCTGAAGTGCCACCTGACACAGAACGCGCTTGATCTAATGGAGCCGGTAATCCGCCTTCGTGACGCGCCGGTCGCTTCACCCGAGGCGCGGTGAGGCCGTCACCAACGGCAAGTGTGTCCGCGCTTCACGAATTGCGACCCAGACCAGTAAATTTGCCGCGACAAAATATGCGCAAATGCCAATCATCTGCTGGGGAAACGTCAGGCCAAGATCAATCAAAGCGCCCGAGATACCAGGGCCGACCGCGCTTCCAAGGACCATGACACTGGCAGAAACGGCCTTGATAGCACCTATGTGACGCGTGCCAAAAAACTCTGCCCAGATTGCGGTCGGCAAAGTCGCCTGAATTCCGTACGCAATCCCAAGTATCACCATGCCAACTGCAGCCATCGCCAGAGAATCTGCAAGCCCGATGACCAAGAACGCCAGTGCAAGGGGCAACAGATAAACATTTGCCAGACGCGCAGATCCAAACCGGTCTATTGCCTGTCCCGATATCACGGTGCTGACAATGGAAACGGCCGCCAAGAGAGGAATCAGTGCCAAATAGTCGACCAACGGCCAGCCTTTGACTGCGGCAATATGCACCTGCTGAAAAAACAGCGCCGTCCCCCAGGCTGATGGCCCCAAGATCATAGGGACAAGCATCCAGAATAACCGCGACCGCAGAACTTCCGATCTGGTCCAGTGCCGACCATCCATACCCGCGGCGTTGGGTGTCTCGATATGCGATTGCGGTGTGCGCTCGGCAGACAAAAGCCATAGGATCACGGGAAATGTGAGCATCAAAGACACTGCAGACAAAACCCAAACCGCGCGCCACGACATGATCCCGAACAATAACGCGACCACCACCGGAAGCGTCGCCGTCCCCACGGCAAGACCCAATGCCGAAATTGACAGTGCCAATCCCCGTCGGGCGGCAAACCAGCGCGCCATTGCCACAACCGCCAACTGGGTCATCATTCCCTGCCCCAGAAGCCTTAGTAGAAATACAATTACGATCAGCCCGACGATCGTCGGGTTTGCTGCCATTGCCAGGCAGACAAGCGCCAATCCGGGCATAACGATCCAGGCAAGTGCGCGTACGCGAAATATGTCGGCCAGCCCGCCGGCCCAAAACATGACGATCGCGGAGGCGGTTGTGCTCAGGGAATAAATCCCGCCCCACTGGCCGTCGCTGAGACCATAGGTTCCCATGATCTGGGCTGCGAATATGGCAATGAAGAATGTCTGACCGTAGGACGATGAGAACGACAACAATCCGCCGGCGGACAGAAAGCGGACGTTCTCACGGAGAAATTCCAAATGGGACATGTCGCCCTCTGTCTGCTTCTTTTTGTCGAATGAAAAGAGAGCATCGCCGCGCGAAGAACATGTAACGGCTCACGTCTGCCCCGCACAAAATGCCTGCTGGGATCGAATTGCCGATCCTTCGCGCAGCGTCGTTGATCAAGGCGACTTGATCGTCCAGACGCACATTCAGCCAGCGGACCGCGCCAGATACGCGCCGTGATCCTGCGATCCCAGAAATTGATCGCCATCAACGATCATCCTGCCACGACTAAAGGTTTTTTCCACCTTGCCTTCGACTTCCCAGCCTTCCCAAACGGAATAGTCGGTGTTCGAATGCAGACCCTCCACGCTGTAGATGTGACGCGCATTTGGATCGAAAATAACGATATCGGCATCATACCCCGGAAGCAGCCGTCCCTTGGTTGCCAGATCGAAAATCCGGGCCGGCGTCGTGCAGCACACGTCCACCCACCGTTCCAGATTAAGGCGGCCTTTCCTGACTCCCTCAGAGAAAAGCAGCGGAAACCGGGTTTCCACACCGCCGGGCGGCAGCACGGGCATCAACCGGTTGCCTTCGGCGTCTCTCGGCGTGTCGGGCGTTGCCGGCGGCGCCCTGACGTCGTGCCCGAAATAGGCGGCAACCTCGCGGGCCTGATCTTCGGGCACAAGACGCATGGCGGCGTGGTCGGTCGACGCGATGTCGAGGGCGCCTCCCTGAAGGCCGCGCCAGAGCGCATCGCAATGCTGCGCGTCCCGGATCGGCGGGGTCAGAAGGAATGGCAACGCCGCCACCTGATTTCCAGCATAGACCTCATCGGTATGGGTCAGCCACGCCAATCCCGCCTCGCCATAGGCCCGCAACCCCCGCTCTTTGGCGGCACGGATGGCTGCAACTCCCTCGGTGCAGGTGTTGTGAAAGATCAAGGTGCGACCGTCGGCGGTTTCTGTCATCGCCATTGCCAGTGCGATTGCGGCAGCTTCGGCGGCAGCCGGGTAGTTGCGAATGAAATCGGAGATGTTCCGTCGTCCCTCGGCCGCCGCTCGGCGACGCATTTCCAGGATAACCCCCTGATTTTCAGCATGAACAATGGACAGCCCGCCCAACCCGGCGACTTCGAACATACCGCGCTGCAAGAACGCGTCCGGTATACCCCAACCGGGGATGGCCATGAACCACTTGAAGCTTGAAATCCCGCGCGCCACGATCGCCGGAATCTCGGCCAACCGCTCCTCGATCGGCTCGCGAATATTCATGTGAAAGGCGAAGTCGACGCAGCTTTGCCCCTCGGCCAATGCCATTCGCGTATCCAGTTCACCAGTCAGCGTCCGTCCGTATTCTGCCTGCACTTGATCGATGATCGTGGTCGTGCCTCCAAAAGCCGCAGCGACCGAGCCTGTAGCGAACGTATCGTCGTAGCAGAACGCGTCCCGTTCGGTCCGCATATGCACATGGCCATCGATGGCGCCGGGGACCACGTATTTGCCACCGGCGTCGATCTCTTTTCTGCCACGAAGCTCAGTGCCTATGGCCGCAATCCGTTCGCCGGAAATCGCGACGTCAGAGGTATAGGTACCGGACGGGTCAATCAGCACTCCGTTGCGGATTACAAGATCGTATACCATGGCACAAATCCCCCATCTGGAATTGACAATTTGGTCTCAGCGATGTTAGGCTTGTAATCCGCAAGATGCACTCCGAGTCCGATCAGATCCGCCCGAAAGAGTCCCCTGCAGCGGGTCTGGTAGATCAAAGCGGACAGTAAGTTAAGAAATGTTGTTCACAAGATCTGGCCGCCTCGAAGGCTCTTTCCGATGACCGTCGTGCCTACAGTTGATTTGGACCGGTTTGTGCATGGCGACGGCGCTGACCGCAAGGCAATCGCCGCCGAGACCGACCGAATCTGCCGGGATATCGGGTTTCTCTGCATCCTCGGTCATGGCGTGCCGGACAAGATCACCCAGGCCGTCTACGACATCTCCAAGCAGTTCTTCCGGGGGCCGCTGGAGAGCAAAATCAAGGTGGCCCAACCGCAGCCTGACGTTATCCGCGGGTATATCGGGTTCGGCAAGGCAGCACTTGGTGTCACGACAGGCGAGGAGACCCCGCCGGACCTGAAAGAGTCGTTCTCGATCGGGCCAGAGGTGACCTCGGACGCGCCCTACTACAGCGCGCCCGGAAGCCGTTCGCATTTTGCGCCGAATTTATGGCCGCAGGACATCCCCGAATTCAAGACGGCGTGGCAAGCGTATTGGACCGCAATGACGGATTTGAGCCAGACAATGATGCGTTTGTTCGCGCATGCGCTGGATCTGGACGAGCATCATTTCTCACCTGTCATCGACCGGCAAATCAGCATCCTGGGTGCCATGTATTACCCCGACCAATCTGAACCGCCCCAACCCGGGCAGTTGCGCGCAGGTGCGCATACCGACTTTGGCACCATGACGATCCTGAAACCCGACAACGCCCCCGGCGGTCTGCAGGTGCTGACAAAGGACGGCGAATTCGCGCCCGTCATTGCGCCAACTGGATCTTTTGTTCTCAACATCGGCGACATGATGGCGCGCTGGACCAATGATCGGTGGGTCTCGACCCTGCACCGGGTGGTCAATCCGCCGCTCGACGCCAGAATGGGCAGTGAACGGCTGTCGCTGGGGTTCTTTCATCAGCCAAATTATGACGCTGTGGTGGAATGCCTGCCCGGGTGCCGCAGCGCCGAGCAACCGGCAAAATACCCGCCTGTGACCGCCGGCGAACACCTTCACACCCAGTTTTCCGCCCAGGTCCGTCAGCCGGAAGGAGCCACTTGAAGTGGGACCTTACGCTGATCCGCATATGGACTGCCCGTCTCGATGGATCAACAGGCAATACATTGCCGAATGCGGGGGATGGGCATGACGCGTTTTATCCTGCGTCGCCTTATGCTGATGGTGCTGACGATGCTGGTCGTGTCGATCCTCACCTACCTGCTTTTGGAGATCAACGGCTACAGTGTCGTGGTCAAGGTGCTGGGACCCTATTCCACAGACGAGCAGCGCATCCTTTGGCTGGAGGCGAACGGCTACAACCGGCCGGTCTGGGAACGCTATCTGGCCTGGCTTGGCGGTATGGTCACCGGCGATTTCGGCCAGTCGTTGAAATACAGGGCTCCGGTGTCGGACGTGTTGTGGCCACGGCTGGCAAATACCGGCATCCTCGCGGCAACCGTGTTCGCCGTAATGGTCCCGCTTTCAATTGTCGCAGGTGTACTGGCTGGTATGAAAGAGGGTGGAGCCCTGGACCGCGTGATCTCATTGTTTTCCATTGTCACAACGTCGGTGCCGGAGTTCGCGAGCTCGGTTCTTCTGGCATTCGTATTTATTCTGCTGCTTGGCTGGTTCCCGGCGACAAGCACCATGTCCAACGGCTTTGACCCGTTGCAACTGGTCATGCCCGCGATGGTGCTGATCCTGTTTGGATTTGGATACGTTGCCCGGATGATGCGGGCATCAATGGCCGAAGTCATGCAAAGCAACTATGTCCGCACGGCCATACTGAAAGGCATGCCATTTCGCCGGGTCATTTTGCTGCACGCGCTCCGCAATGCGCTGATCGCCCCGTTTACCGTGATCGTGCTTCAGATCAACTGGCTGCTCTCCGGTGTGATCGTGGTGGAGTTCTTCTTTGCCTATCGCGGGTTCGGAGCGCTGCTCCTGGAGTCATCGCTGACCCAGGATATCTTTATGCTGCAGGCCTGCGCGATGATATCGGTCATCGTTGCTGTCGGAACCCAGACCATCGCCGACGTCGGCTACGGCATGCTAAATCCGCGGGTGCGGTTTACATGACGGAGTTCATTCTAAATCCGGGTTCCCCGGAACTGCAAACCCGCCGGGTCAGAGGCTGGCGCTCGCGTCTGCCAAGAATCCTTTTCAGCCCGGTCGGGCTGATCGGCGGGTTTATCTGCCTTTTCTGGATTGCGGTGTCGCTGGCAGCCCCGCTTCTCTCGCCTTTTGGGCCGACGGAGCAGGTAACGCCCTTCCAGACGCCCGGGATGATCGCCCCCGACGGGCGCGTGTTCTGGTTGGGCACAGATCATCTTGGGCGCGATATCATGTCCCGCATCATCTGGGGCGGACGTCGGGTTTTGTTCTTTTCGACCATCGCGACTGGATCAGCCTACGCAGTGGGTGTGTCGCTCGGGCTGGTTGCCGGTTATTTCCGGGGTTGGATCGACGATCTTGTGTCCAGCTTTGCCAATGTCGTGCTGTCTTTCCCGGTGCTGGTTCTCTACGTGGTCATCATCTCCACCTTTGGCGCCTCGGGCCTAAACATCGTCGTTGCCGTGACATTTGCCAGCGCACCGGGTATCATGCGAATCGTTAGGGGAATCGTTCTGGACCTGCGCAGCCGCGACTACGTGGCATCGGCCCAGACCCGCGGCGAAAGCGCGGCATACATCATGTTTCGCGAGATTTTGCCCAATGCGACGTCCCTGCTGATCGTCGATGCCTGTCTGCGGCTTGGCTACACAACGATCACAATCGGCGTTTTGGGCTTTCTCGGGCTGGGATTGCCGCCGCCGCAACCCGATTGGGGAGGTATGATTAACGAAACACGTGCCATGGCCACCTTTGCGCCGCACATGACCGTGTTTCCCTGCATTGCGATCTCGTCCTTTGTACTGGGCCTCAACCTTCTTGCCGATGGCCTTCGTGAAAGCACGCTGAAAGACTGATCAAGACCTCCGCGCATTAGCCAATTTGCGCGGTTCTGGTGTCGAAGAGGAGAGAGAAGGCCCCAACCCGGTGCCCAAACAAGAGGTGGAACGTTTCGCAAAACGACATACTGCGACCTGAACGACCACGAATACATTGCAACCAATAGGAGGAGAACAATGACCGAGAATGCAAATATCCCGAAGCTGAAGAGCTGGTATCGGAACGGAGAGCTTAGCCGCAGGGACTTTCTGCGACAATCCACATTGCTGGGCCTGTCCGCAACGGCGGCCTATTCCTTTGTCGGACTTACCGCACCCAGCCCCGCGAGCGCCCAGAACATGCCCATGGGCGGCACCATCCGTATGGGGATGCGTGTCCTCGACGTCAGCAGCCCACATGCGATTTCGTTCGAAGAAGCAGGCAGCGCGACGATCCGGCCCGTGTGCGATTTCCTCGTTCGGACCGGGCGGGACAACATCACGCGGCCCTGGCTGCTGAGCAGTTGGGAAGCGACCGATGACTTGCGCACCTGGACGCTGCACGTCCGTAACGGCGTGAAATGGCAGAATGGCCGGCTTTTCACTGCAGAAGACGTCGCATGGAACTTCAAGCACGTGTTAACGCCAGAGGTCGGGTCGTCGATCCTAGGGCTGATGGGCGACTACATGCTGACCGAGGTCGATACCGGTGAAAAAGATGGCGACGGCAACGCCGTTATGCGGTCGGAGCTTTGGGATGCGAATGCAATCGAGGTCATCGATTCCTCGACAGTGCAACTGAACCTCAAGAATGCCCAGGGCGCCGTTCCGGAACATCTGTTCCACTTCCCGTTCTACATGCTCGACCCCGAAGAAAACGGCGTCTACGGCGCAGGTTCCAACGGCACCGGCGCATTCAAGCTGGTCGAACATAATATCGGCGAAAACGCGGTCCTCGAACGTGTCATGGACAGCCATTTCATGGGTGAAGGACCGTATTTGGACCGGATCGAAATCACCGATCTTGGCGAGGACCCCAATGCCGCACTCAGCGCTTTGCTGACCGACCAGATCGATGGCGTTTATGAGATTTCGGAAAATCAGGCGCCGATGGTGATGGCAAACGAAAACATCGAGGTCTACAGGGCCACCACCGCCGCCACGGCCGTCGTGCGGGGCAAGATGAACCAGCCTCCGTTTGACAAACCGAAAGTCATGGAAGCACTTCGTCACGCAAGTAACGGCGCAACTATCATTGATCGGGGGATGCGGGGCAATGCGGCGCTGGGCGATCACACCCACGTTTCGCCGATTCATCCCGAATGGGCCGATCTGGGGCCGTTCCCGTTCGATCCCGAAAAAGCCAAGGCCATCCTTGCCGAGGCCGGATACCCGGATGGAATTGATCTTGAGATCAACGTCAAAACGCAGCCAAGCTGGGAACTTGATGTCGTTCAGGTGATGGTCGAGGACTGGGCCAAGGCCGGGATCAACGTCAAGATCCAGACGCTTCCCGCGTCGGTGTTTTGGGACCGCTGGACGGAATATCCTTTCAGCTTTACCGCATGGGGCCACAGACCGCTTGGTATGATGGTTCTGAGCCTGGCCTATCGCACAGGCGCGCCGTGGAACGAATCCAGCTTCTCGGACGCAGAGTTCGACAGCTTACTGACCGATATCGGCGGCACCATCGATCCAGAGCGCCGCAAGGAGGTCATGGCGAAGCTTATGACAATCATGCGAGAGCGCGGCCCGATCGTGCAGCCGTTCTTTATGCAAGTGGCGACGGCCTACAACAAGCGGGTCAAGGGAATGGCAATGCACCCGACGAAGTATGTCTTCTTCGACCTTCTTGCGATTGAGGCCTGACAGAATGTGGGGCGAGCGCATTCTTGGTGCGCGCGCCCCTTAACTGGACCAATGGATCGACTACACTAGCAGGGTTGACCGCGCGTCGGTCAATTCCGCCTGTGTTGTCGCGCCCAAAACATGGGGTAGTCACGCAAGATGGTCAGCAAGACCTACGCAATGGCGACATAATCGTGGAGCGGGCCTAAGGGATGCGAGCGCCGATTGTCATTTTGCACATGGACACGCCCGCACCCGCGCTCGAAATCGTGCGGGCTGCGCACCCGGATCTACCAATCCAATCCTGCGACAGCTACGAAAACCTGCCAGAAATGATCCAGACAACGGGCGCAGAAGTGGTCTATTCCGTGCGTTTCGCAGGGACGCCCGGTTTCCCCCGGCAGGCGCTTGTGAACAGCGACACTGTTCGATGGGTCTCGGTCGGTGGCTCGGGGACGGATCACCTTGCCGGTTGGGACTCCGGACGACTGACCGTAACCAATGCCGCCGGTGTCGCCGCAGGTATGATGGCGGAATACACGCTGGGCGCGATTCTGCATTTCTCGCTCGACCGGCCCGGCTTCGTCAAGGCACAGGCCGCGCATCGATGGATCGCAGGCCGGGTCACGCCGATTGAGGGACGCCGCATTCTTATCGTCGGCTTGGGGCAGACCGGGCGCGCAATCGCCCAGCGATGCAAGGCAATGGGTCTGCATGTGACAGGGGTGCGCGCCCGCCCGTCGGCGATGGATCATATGGACGAAGTGCATGGCGTCGACGCACTGCCAACTCTCTGGCCAAGGGCTGATTTCATCGCAATCTGCGTGCCACTTCTCGAAAGCACCAGACATATGGTCGATGCGGCGACCATCGCGCAGATGCAACCGGGCGCTGTTCTGATCGACGTCTCGCGCGGCGGGGTTGTGGATCAGACCGCATTGGTGGCAGCCCTCACCAACGGACAGTTGCGAGGCGCTGCGCTTGATGTATTCGAAACTGAACCACTGCCGACAGACAGCCCGTTCTGGGATCTTGAAAACGTCATTCTCACTCCGCATTGTTCGTCGGTCTACGAAGGCTGGGAGCTGAAATCCGTCGCAATGTTCAGCGAAAACCTGTCCCGCTATCGCCGGGGCGATCCGCTTTTCAACATCGTGGATCCGGGCCGAGGGTATTGAACTCAGAAAGGCATCGCATGGGACGCAAGCGTAGCACAGGCGGGCGCAGCGCAAGATCGGGGCGAAGCGGCGGTGGTATTGCCCAACTCCCGCGCCGTCAGGTCATCAACCCATATCAACCCATTGAACTGGCGGACCCCGACCAAATCCAGCAATTGCACGACACCTCGATGCGCATTCTTTCCGAGCTTGGGATCCGAGTGATGAGCGATCGGGTGATGGCACTTTTCGAGGCGGCGGGGGCCAGCGTGGATCGGGGCACGTCGATCATCCGGCTGGACGAGAGTATCGTCATGGAAGCGGTCGGCAAGGCGCCGGGCCAATTCACCCTAACCGGTCACAACGCCGACAAACGCCTGACCATCGGCGGCAACAACATCTGTTTCGGTCTGGTGGCGGGCCCGCCCAACGTGCACGACAGGATCAATGGCCGCCGCGATGGCAATCTGGCGGATTACCAGAACTTCATCCGATTGGCGCATCATTTCAATGCCATCGATATTATCGGCAATCAGGTCATTTCGCCCGTGGAGTTGCCTGCGAACAACCGTCATCTGGACACTTACTTCGCCAATCTGACGCTGTCCGACCTGTCGCCAATCTGACGCTGTCCGACCTGTCCTTCCATTGCACGGGTATCGGGCGCGGGCGCGCGCTGGACGGTATCCGGATGATGGCGATCTCGCGTGGCATGAGCGTTGAAGAGATGGCATCTGATCCCGGCGTCATTACCATCATCTCGGTCAACTCGCCGCGCCTCTTTGACGATGCGATGGCCGAAGGGTTGATTGCAATGGCCGAACACGGCCAGCCGGTTACGGTAACGCCCTTCACGCTGATGGGCGCGATGACACCGGTCACCCTGGCCGCCGCTCTCGCCCAGCAGAATGCCGAGGCGCTGTTTGGCATTGCGCTGACCCAGCTTGTCAATCCCGGCACACCCGTCATGTACGGGGCGTTTACGTCGAATGTGGACATGCGGTCAGGCGCCCCCGCCTTTGGCACGCCCGAAAACACCAAGGCCAACATGATCGCCGGCCAGCTGGCGCGGCGTTATGGCTTGCCCTACCGAACCTCGAACGCCAACGCCTCGAATGCCGTCGACCTTCAGGCCGCCTATGAGACCGGGATGTCCACATGGGGTGCCGTCATGGGCGGCGGCAACATGGTCTATCATGCGGCGGGCTGGCTGGAAGGCGGGCTGACGGCCTCTTATGAAAAACTCGTCCTCGACGTCGAGATCATCCAGAATATGACGGAATTCCTGTGCCCGGTTTCCTTCTCTGAGGACGATCTTGGATTCGAGGCGATCAAGTCGGTTCAAACCGGCGGCCATTTCTTTGGCGCGCAGCACACGATGGAACGATATGAAACCGCGTTCTATCGACCGATGCTGTCAGATTGGACCAACTACGAGAATTGGGAGGCCGCCGGCGCGCAAGAGGCGGTCGAACGCTCGACGCTGTTATGGCAAAAGGCGCTGGAGGAATATCAGGAACCATCTCTGAACGATGCCGTGCGCGAAGAACTCGAAGCATATGTGGCGAAACGAAAGGAGCAGATCGGCACAGGTGATCCCTAACGCGGCGGCCAGAGGGCCCTGATTCCGCAGGTGGGCATCTTCGAAAGCCCGCAACAAGCCATCACGTCCATGTTTCGTCCATGGGATAGGTGGACAGCGCCTCGCTGCCGGATTCCGTGATAAGAACCTGTTCTTCGAGTTTCACGCCGTCCGGGCCTCCGACCTCGCCTACATAGCTTTCGATGCTGACCGTCATGCCCGGCTGCAAAACCGAGTTCTTCACGCCCCGATGTGCAAATCTTGCGGGCACGGCAACCGGATGCTCGTCACCCAAACCGACACCGTGAATCAGGCCCAGGTATTCCTGGTGCACAAATTTCTCGGGCATCCGAAACGATAGTTCCGAAATCTCTGTCATTGAGACACCGGGCCGCAGTAACGCGCGGTTGTGTTCGATCTGGTCTTTGGAGACCGAAAGCAATTCGCGCTGCCTGTCCGTCGGTCTTGTTTCCCCACAGATCCAGGCACGTGAGATGTCACAAACATAACCGTAGGGACCTACCAGATCGGTGTCGAAGCTGACAATCTCGCCCTCTTTCAACAGCTTTGGACCGCATTCCTGGTACCACGGGTTGGTCCGTTGGCCCGAACACAGAAGCCGGGTCATGATCCATTCGCCGCCAAGTTCGATATTTGCCTGATGCAGCAGCGACCAGAGCGCGTTTTCCGTCATACCGGGCCGAAACGCCGCGCGCATTCGGCGCACGCCTTCTTCGCAGGCCGAAACCGCGATGCGCATTGCGGCAATTTCGTCAAAGGACTTGATCAGGCGCGCTTGTTCAGCAAGCGCCATCCCGTTTTCGATCACCAGTCCTTCTGCCAAGAGGCTGAATGTTCCAATGGTATCGACGCGGTCTACGGCAATCCGCCGATTGCCGCACCCGTGCAGGCGGATCTCCTCGGCGATCTCGGCGGCGAATTCTCTTGCTTTTGCGACGCACTGATCGCCGGCCGCAAAGTGGAACCAGGGTGTGCCAACACGGACGTCAGTAATCAGCGGTAAGTCCTCGGCCAAATGCTCTGCCCCGTGGAACTCCCATAAGATTATGGGCCCGTTTGCCGACACGAGGACGTAGCGCGCGGGATTGTGCAGTGTCCAGACCTGCATGTTGGTGCAATCGACGGCGTAGCGGATGTTCACCGGATCGAACAAAAGCGCTGCCGCGATATCGCGGCGGTTCAATTCCTGCCGCAGGCGACCCAGCCGATACGCCCGCATCGCGTCGAGGCTCACGGCGGGTTCTGCGGTTTCAGTGTTGGGTTGAACTTTCAAAGTCGATCCTTGTCCGGGGCCGCGGTGGCACCGCCCACTATGGGGCATTCAGCGGCGATGGAACTGTCCCAAGCTTATCTGATCGACGCGCCATCTGGCCGCCCGGCTGCAGGCAGCTTGTCCCAAACAAGACGATTTGACCATGTAAATCTTGGTGCCCGCCCATATGACGCTGCGGGCCAGGCAAATCCTGAGATCGAGCATTGATGAATGCGGCCACGGGGATCAATTTCCTGTCGTATCCGGTTTAGCTGACAAATTTCGCCCGCGACACGGTTTCGTGTAGTATCGCGATGCGCTTATCGGAACGCTCGGAAGGAACAGTCGGATATGAATGGGACGCTATTGCAGAACCGGGTCGCGATTGTCACCGGCGGTGGCAGCGGGATCGGGCAGGCCATCTGCAACGCGTTCGCACAAGAAGGCGCGGCCGTCGCCGTGCTGGATGTTGCGGGCGATGCGGCGCAGGCGGTGGCAGCCACCATCGATGGCCTCGCCATCACGCTGGACGTCTCGGATGCCAGCGCCTGCGCCGACGCGGTCAGCGAGGTTGCGGGCAGATTGGGGCGCCCTACCGTGCTGGTCTGCTCGGCTGCCTATTTCGCAAAGCGCGTTCCTCTCGCTGACGTGGCCGACGATGTCTGGGAAAAGACGCTGAACGTAAATGTCAGCGGGCACTTCAACATGTCCAAACAATGCATTCCACACATGATCGAAGCTGGTGGCGGCTCGATCGTTCATATTTCGTCGATCATGGCGCAGGTCGCGAATTTCGGGCAGACCGCCTATTGCACGAGCAAGGGCGCTCTCACGATGCTCTCCAAAGGCATCGCGCTGGACTACGCCGAAGACGGCATCCGGTCCAACACATTGATGCCGGGCGGCATTGCCACAAAAGGCATGGCTGACCTCTATGGCGGCGACATGGATCGCGCCGAAGCCGAATGGGGTGCGGTGATGCATCCGCTGGGGCGCTTGGGACGTGTTGATGAAATCGCTGATGCCGCGGTGTTTCTGGCAAGCAACAAATCCAGCTTCGTCACCGGTGTCGATCTGCCAGTTGAAGGCGGCTATTCTATCCGGTGAACCTGGAACCCTAAGCGTGGATGTGTGTTGCAAAAGGAAACTGGCTGAACATGATCTTCAGGCTCGGCCTCTGTACAGAGGGAGGGTGGAGACGGCTGCACCGCTTCGGGGAGTTGGGATAGGTCATCACCGGCGTGAAGTTCAGGGATGGCATCGAGGTCATCGAGGACGCAGAGACGAACGACAAATCAGGCAATCAGCCAGCCAGGATCGCCGCTTGACCGATGGCCCCCCAAACATCACCCTTTGACAATAGCTCTCGGGCCTGCATGTGAGGGGTGAGACCCGACGCCGAACAATTGACGCCCCGGGGTAGATCGGCCTCTGAAAAAGAAAAGCCCGGAATCGATCCGGTCCTGACTCACCATGCATTCGAGCGTGTGCTCTATGGGTCCACCTTCCAAGCCTCCAGCCCCCGATGCTCCCGAACATGTCGGGTCCTCCACGCGAGCATGGGCATGGCCTCGATTCGGACGCGGATCTCGGGGGCGATGTCCAACAGCTCCGCGTCGATTTCGCCATGATCGAGCACACCGTCGAGAAAGGCCCTCTCATTTGCTGTCAGATCAAACAGGAATTCGAATCTCTCGCGACAGAGCGCAACTGTCTCCTCGATCCACGCGTCGACCTCTCCCCTGGCGGCAAGACCGCCACGCGGCAGGCAGATTGCGAGTTTCTGGCGAAATTCGCGCCGATCGCCCCTGATGGCGTCGATCGACCTGTTGCGCCAATCGCGTCGCCCGCTGGCGCCCAGGGCCAGCACTGCAGCCTTGATCAGGCTCCAGTCGAGCCCGTCCATGGAGAGGATACGCCGCGCGTCGAAGAGATCGCGGGCTGCGTGCCGGTCGATGAGCGCGACAAGCTTGCCGGCGACGATCTCGTAGAGGTCGAGAACGAGAACGTCCTTTGCCCGCATGCCGCCCAGGGGAAGGGACTCCATGCGCGCCATGCCGAACAGTGGTTGGCGCGCCATGTAGTTGACGTCGATTTCCAGCGTGGCGTTGCCGCCGAGCGCCGAGGCGTAGCGCGCCAGCCACTTGCCGCCGGCGTGTTCGTCGGGCCTGCGGCGGACGGCGTATCCCTGGGAAGCGAGGAGACGGTCGAGCGCGGCATCGACGTCGGGGCGTTCGGCTTCCATCGCGGCCCGGTGGAGCGCGCCGACATAGTTGAGGTCGATATCGACCGAGAGCCGGTCGAGGCCGAAGTGGAACAGGTTGAGCGCCGTTCCGCCCTTGAGGACGAGACGACCCGCCAGAACCCGATCCCGCGCGATCTCCTGCAGCAGGTCCAGGAGCCGCAGCACCTTCTCCAGCGTACCGGCCTGGTGTCCGGTCTCATCGGCGAGGCGCTGCAGGGTCCGGGCAGACGGCGCCGCCATCTACAGCCCCTCGAAACGGCGCTCGAGGATGTCGACGGGGAGGATGGCGTTCCAGTCCCTGGCCGTCTTTCCCTCGCCCGACTTGGTGCCAAGGACGTAGCGGGGCTGAGCTGGCATGAGCGTGCGGAGTTCCTCAAGCGCAACATCCGGAACGCCCAGCCGCTTGTGCTCGCGCTCCAGCCAGAAGCCCATGGCGCCGGCGGTGGTGGCCTTGCAGAGCGCGCGCACGTACCGGACCAGTGCCAGGGCGTCGATCCGCACCACCAGGTCCAGGGAGTTGAAGAGTTCTTCCGCGTCCCCGGCCAGATCGTAGCGGTCGAACAGATCGGCAATCGTCCGCTCGATCGTCGTCACCCGGACCTCCTGCCCCAAGCGATCGACCACCATGACGCCATCCGGGGGTGCGAAGCCGCGAGGCGCCCTGACGAACCGGCAGGCGAAACCGGCTGCCTCGAACAGGCCGGGCTCACCCTCCGCGATGACCTGCACGTCATGCCACTCCGTATAGGCGTAGCCGTGCAGTTCGAGGGCCGAGTGATAGGCGATCGTGGCGCAATGGCGCAGACGGGAGGCGGCCAGGAAGCGGTCGACCGACCATGTTGCAGCGTCGGCATGCTTGGGCACCGAGGCGAAGACGCCACGGGCGATGCGCCGGATATTGCCGGCCTGGAGGTGCTGGGTGAGCATCGCCGTGACGATCTTGTCATCCGGTCGCCGACCAACCGCAGTGGCGTATTCGGCCCGCCGGAAGACCGGGTTGGCGCTGAAGAAGGGTGCGGAGATGAGCCGGGGCATGACGCTTCGAGGGTTTCTTCAATGTATTCGAAAAAAGCCATATATTGACTATAGCTAAATGCGTCAATCATGAAGTCAGGAGCAGCGACTCTGTTTTCCTTCGAGCAGGCTCCAGGCCGAATGTGAAATATGGCTTTCTTCGAATTTGGGAATGATCCTGTCGCCGATTACCGCGTTTCGAGTCCACACGTCAGCGCTTCGATTCGGCTTGCAACGTTCTGAGCTGGCTCACGAAGCTGTTCCGCCATCCAGTTGGCCGCATTGTACGACTTCTTTTTCTTCTCTACTCCCTGTTTCCGGTCATACATGAGGGTGCGCAAATCCGCGTACATAATTTTGACCACCATTGTCACAGAATAATCACTTCCTACATTATCTCATTTCGAATATCTTCAAAATATGGATCGTGAGCAAGTGGTGCGCATGTTGGCCTCATTGGCGCATGGAACGCGGCTGGACGTGTTCCTGCTGTTGACGAGGTGGGCGATGAGGGAATTACCGCGGGCGAGATTGCCGAACGACTGAATGTCGTCCCGTCTTCCCTGACGCATCACCTGAACGAACTCAAGGCGGCTGGCATGGTCGATTGCGTTCGAAACCACAGGCAAATGATCTATTCCGCCCGCATTCCGGCGATGAAGGATTTGGTTTCCTTTCTGACCGGAAATTGCTGTGGCGGTCGACCGGAACTGTGCTCTCCCCGGTGGCGTGGCGATGAGAAGTCTGAAGCGATGGGCGGCTTCATGGGAGATCGTGTTCTTGATGTTCTTTTCGTGTGCACGGGGAACTCGGCACGAAGCATTATCGCCGAATGCATCCTCAACCGATTGGCCCCCGGGAAATTCAGAGCCTACAGCGCCGGGAGCCAGCCCTCGGGCCGCGTTCATCCACGCACACTGGATCTGTTGTCCAGCTTGAGCTTTGATACTGGCGATCTTCGCTCAAAGAGTTGGGATGAATTCGCGGCCGAGGGTGCCCCCCAAATGGATTTCGTCTTCACGGTCTGCGACAACGCTGCAAAGGAAATTTTCCCCGCGTGGCCTGGTCAACCGATGCGTGCCCATTGGGGAGTTCCTGACCCCGCGCAATCGACAGGTAATGATGCCGAAATCGCGGCTGTCTTTAATGACACGTACCGGATGCTTGACCAACGAATATCAACTCTTGCCGATTTGCCGATCGCCCCCTTGGACAGGATGTCCTTGCAGCAGCGGCTGGATGAAATCGGCAAGGACTTATGAATGACCGCGCAAAGTGAGATCACCGCCAGGAAGGCGGAAAGGGCGGAGCTGGGAGTCTTCGAGCGTTATCTGACCGCCTGGGTTGCACTCTGCATCGTCGCCGGGATCGCCTTGGGCCATGTATTCCCGGCCCCACTCAAAATCATCGGAAAGGCCGAAATCGCGAAGGTCAACATGCCCGTGGCGGTGCTCATCTGGCTGATGATCATCCCCATGCTGCTGAAGATCGAGTTCCGTGCATTGCACCACGTCAAAGAGCACTGGCGCGGTGTCGGCGTAACCCTGTTCATCAACTGGGCCGTGAAGCCGTTTTCCATGGCGGCCCTGGGAATGCTGTTCATCGGCTATCTGTTCCGGGACATGTTGCCTGCCGATCAGATCGATTCCTACATTGCCGGACTGATCATCCTCGCCGCCGCACCCTGCACCGCCATGGTATTCGTGTGGAGCAACCTTTCGGATGGCGAACCGCACTTCACGCTGACCCAGGTGGCGTTGAACGATGCCATCATGATATTCGCCTTCGCGCCGATTGTCGGGCTCTTGCTGGGTCTTTCGTCCATCATCGTCCCCTGGGATACGCTGTTGATCTCCGTTTTTGCGTTCATCGTCGCTCCGGTGATCGTGTCGCAAATCTTGCGTTCGTATCTCTTGAAGAGCGGTGGCGAACCTGCCCTGGCCAGGGTCCTGGCGGCAACGCACCCCGTTTCGCTCCTGGCGCTCCTGGCGACACTCATCCTTTTGTTCGGATTCCAGGGCGAACAGATCTTGGCCCAGCCCCTGGTCATCGTGTTGCTGGCCGTGCCGATACTGATCCAGGTCTATTTCAACTCGGGCCTGGCCTATTTCCTGAACCGTCAGTTCGGTGTCGCCCACTGCGTCGCCGCGCCATCGGCTCTGATCGGGGCAAGCAACTTCTTTGAACTCGCGGTGGCGACGGCCATCGGCCTGTTCGGTTTCAATTCTGGTGCGGCTTTGGCAACGGTTGTCGGGGTCCTCGTCGAGGTGCCGGTGATGCTGTCCGTGGTCCGCATCGTCAACAAGACGAAGAATTGGTACGAGAGGAAAGCTGCATCGTGACCATTCGTGTCGGCATCAACGGGTTGGGCGCATGGGACGCCTGGCGCTACGGGCGGCCTGGGACTGGTCGGAATTCGAGATCGTTCACGCCAACGAGATCACGGGCGGTGCCACCTGCGCCGGGCATCTGACCGGGTTCGACACGGTACATGGGCAGTGGAACCATGACGTTGCCGCGAAGGAATACGCCCTTGTCATCGACGGAAAAAATTTGGGTCTTCCGAAAGTGCGAAGCCCCGAGAAATTCCCCGGGGCGGTCTCGGCGTAGACATCGTCATTTGGACAATGGCGCAAAGAAGGTGATTGTCGCCTGTCTGCATTTTGGGCACGATACTTCCGATCTACAAGGTTTACTCCCGGAAGCTCTGGCAACCGGCCGGATTTTCGGATGCAGGATGCGCAGGCGGTACAGTTCGGCCACCATGCTCTGCATTGGGCCCGAAGGTGCCACCCCTTTCGGGTTCGAGGCCGGATCTTGCCAGCTCGCCAATTGCGCTGCAGGAATGCGGCGGCAGTTCGGGGCCGGATTCAGCGGTCGCTTTCCCGCCAGCGGGGGTTGATCCAGGGCTCGGACTCGTCCCGGGGCAGCGGCGGCTTGCCGAGTATGTGATCGGCTGTCTTCTCGCCGACCATGATCGACGGCGCATTCAGATTGCCGTTGGTGATGCGGGGAAAGATCGAACTGTCGACCACACGCAGGCCGTCTACCCCGATGACCCGGCATTGGTGATCGACAACTGCCTGGCCGTCGGTAGCGCTGCCCATCCTGCAGGTACCGCAGGGATGGTAGGAACTCTCGGCGGTCTCCCGGACATAGTCGTCGAGTTCGTCATCCGAATTGCAGTCGCTCCCAGGTGCGATCTCGTCGCCGGCATAGTCGGCGAGGGCCGGTTGCGAGAAGATCTCCCGGGTCAGTCTTATGCAGTGGCGAAAATCGATCCAGTCCTGCGGATCCGACATGTAGTTGAAGCGGATGGCTGGCGAATCGTCCGGGTCCGGGCTCTTCAGGGTCACGCTGCCCCGCGATGGCGAGCGCATCGGGCCGACATGGGCCTGGAAACTGTGGTTGCCAGCGCTCGACTTGCCGTCATACCGAGCGGCGATCGGCAGGAAGTGATACTGGATGTCCGGATACTCGACACCCGGCTTCGAGCGCAGGAAGGCGGCGCTCTCGAAATGGTTCGATGCACCGATGCCGGTCTTGAACAGCAGCCAGCGCAGCCCGATCCTGGCCTGGTGGAAGGGCGTGAAATAGGTGCCGAGCGTGACCGGTTGCAGGCATTCCTTCTGCACAAGCACCTCGAGATGATCCTGCAGGTTGCCACCGACACCGGGCCGGTCGGCCATGACCGGAATTCCCAATTCTCCGAGTTCGTCGGCCGGGCCGATTCCCGACAGCATGAGCAGTTTGGGCGAATTCAGCGGCGCCGCCGATATGATCACCTCCCGCCGGCACCGGATGGTCTCGATTTTCCCGGACCGCCGGATTTCCACGCCGACCGCACGCCGTTCCTCGAAGATGATCTTCCGGGCCAGCCCCCGAACGAGACGGACATTCGACCTCTGGAGGGCCGGCTTCAGATAGGCGTTTGCAGTCGACCAGCGCCGCCCCTTCCAGATCGTCTGTTCCATGGGCCCGAAGCCTTCCTGCTTCTGGCCGTTGTAGTCGCTGGTCAGCTCGAAGCCGGCCTGCCGTCCGGCCTGCTCGAAGGCGGCAAAGAGCGGTATCGTCCTGCTGCCTCGCTGAACATGCAGTGGTCCGCTTCTGCCCCGCCAGGCGGGGTCGCCGCCGTGACCGCCATCATCCCAGCATTCCATGCGCCGAAAATATGGCAACACGTCGGCATAGGACCAGCCAGCGGCGCCTGCCTGGGCCCAGTGGTCGTAATCCCTGGCATGGCCGCGGACATATACCATGCCGTTGATCGATGACGAGCCGCCGATGACCTTGCCGCGGGGCGTCGCCAGGCGGCGTCCGTTCAGGTTGGGCTCGGGCTCAGTCTTGAAGCCCCAGTCATACCGAGACATGTTCATCGGGTAGGACAAGGCTGCCGGCATCTGGATGAACGGGCCGATATCGGTGCCGCCGAATTCGATGATCAGCACCTTGATGGCAGGGTCTTCCGACAATCGGCTGGCAAGCGTCGAGCCGGCGCTACCCGACCCCACGATGACAAAATCTGCTTCCATTTCTTCTGTTACACGTCATGGCCGGCAATTGCGGTCGGGCGCGGGAACCGCGTGCTCTCCTCGAGATGATTGAGGTTCATGTGGTTCCGCATGTAGCGCTCGGATGCCTCCTGCAGCGGTTGGTAATCCCAGGGATAGTAATTCCCGTTGCGAAGCGCGCCGTAAACCAGGAGCCGGCTGGCCTGGGACAGCCGCGCGGCAGAGTCGAATTCCTCGAGGTTCCATTCGCTGGCCACGATCTCCCCCAGACGCCGCTCCACGGCATCGTATTCCGTCTTGCCGGCAAGGTTGTCCAGCTCATGGGGATCGCGCTCAAGATCGAACAATTGCGGTGGATCAATGTCACAGTGAACGTATTTCCATCGCCCGTCGCGAATTCCGACCAGCGGCGCATTGGAGGCTTCGGCCGCGTATTCGAGCAGCACCGGCCGGCCCTCGGCCCTTCCCTCCATGGCCGGTACCAGCGACCGGCCATCATTCCACTGGTCGAATTCACCGCCGTCGATGCCGGCCAGTTCGGCCAGGGTCGACGCCAGGTCGATGATGCTGACCGGTTCCTCGACCAGCCCCGGCTCAAAACCGTCGGCGGCGATCATCAGCGGCACCCGCGCCGAGCCTTCGAAGAACGTCATCTTGAACCACAGCCCGCGCTCGCCGAGCATGTCGCCATGATCGGCCAGGAAAATCACCGCCGTCCGGTCCGATTGCTGCATCGCCTCCACGGCGGCGAGTATCTCGCCAATCTTCTCGTCGATATACGAGATGTTGGCGAAATAGCCGCGGCGCGACCGGGCAATATCGGCCTCCGTAACCTGGTAGCTTCGCCAGTCATTGGCATCGAAGATACGCCGGGAGTGGGGATCGTGTTGCGCATAGGGCATGGCTGCCACCGCCGGCTGCGGGCGCTCGCAGTTCCGGTAGAGATCCCAGTGCCGGCGGCGTGCGACATAGGGGTCGTGCGGATGGGTGAAGCTGACCACCATCATCCAGGGCTCGTCGTCATTGCGGGCGAATTCATGCACCTTGCGCACCGCGTGGTAGGCCACCTCGTCATCATATTCGAGCTGGTTGGTGGTCTCGGCAGTTCCGGCCGATTTGATGCTCCCCAAATTGTGATACCACCAGTCGATCCGCTCGCCAGGACGGCGCCAATCCGGCGTCCAACCGAAATCGGCCGGATAGATGTCGGTGGTCAGGCGCTCCTCGAAGCCGTGCAACTGGTCGGCGCCGACGAAGTGCATCTTGCCGGAAAGGCAGGTCCGGTAGCCGGCAGCACGGAACAGGTGGGCAAAGGTCGGAATATCGCTCCTGAATTCCGACGCATTGTCGAAGATGCCCATGCGCGACGGCAGCCGGCCCGACATGAAACCGGCCCGGGCCGGAGCGCAAAGCGGAAAGGGCGCATAGGCGTTGGCAAACCGGACCGACGAGTCGGCAATTCGTTTCAGGTTGGGGACATGGAGCCATCCGGCAGGACCATCCGGGAACAATGTGCCAGCCAGTTGGTCCACCATGAAAACCAGGACATTCATTCTGCCTGCCATCCTGTCCCTCCTGCCCGTCCGGATACATGGATCAGGACTGGGTGCACCGCGTCATGACCGGCGCGAGGATGCCCGATTCACCGGCCGAAAACAACAATTGGTTGCTGCCCGAATACGGGCCGGGAGACACCGCCGGCGGGCGGCAGCCATCGCTGCCGGATTGCCCCGGGCGCCGCATCCCCTGCGAGGGCCGGCACGCAGCCTGTCCATCAGAACGGGGTGCCTCGCTGGCGCCGGCAACGGTTCGGCGCCATGATGGTGCGGTTATTCGTCGAATGGATTGCACCCGGGATGATGCCTGCCTGATGACGCCTGTGCTGGCCCCGAACGTCACTGCGCCAGCCTTGACAGGCACGCCTTGTATCAGCGACTGTCAGCAGTGACGGAACGGACGGAGCAAGCGGACCATGTTCAGGCTCAGCGAGGAGACCAGTGGTGTATTTGTCATCTCGGCGACACCCTTCGGCCCGGACGGGTCACTTGATCTGGAGGCCGTGCCGCAACTTCTTGAATTCTATGTCGGTTGCGGGGTCAGCGGGATCACCATCCTCGGGGTGATGGGCGAAGCCAACAAGATGACAGATGCCGAATCGGCCGAGTTTGCAACGCACGCGCTCAAGCTGGCTGCACCGCGGCTGCCGGTGGTAGTCGGCGTGACCCATACGGCATTGACCGCCCTGCGGGATTTGTCGCATTCGGTCATGGATCAGGGTGCGGCAGCAGTAATGCTGCAGCCGATTGCAGGGTTGAAGGGCGATGATGCGGTCTTTCGCTATTTCGAACAGGCCTTTGAGGCAATCGGCACCGGCATTCCGGTCGTCTACCAGGATTTTCCGCAGGCCAGCAACGTCCACCTGTCACCCGCGGCCTGGTCACGGATGGTCAAGGCGTTTCCCGATTTGGTGATGCTCAAGCACGAGGCCTGCCCCGGCCTGCCCAAGCTCACCAGGATCCGCGAGATGGAACAGGAGGGGAAGCATCGCCGAACCAGCATCCTGGTCGGCAATAACGGTCTGTATTTTCCGCAGGAACTGCATCGTGGTGCCGATGGTGCCATGACGGGTTTTGCCTTTCCGGACGTCCTGGTCAGGGTCTATGACCATTTCATGGCTGGTGCCGTCGACGAGGCGGAAGACCTGTTCGACCAGTATCTGCCGCTGATCCGCCACGAACAGCAGATCGGCTTTGGCCTGCCGATACGCAAGGAAACCCTCCGGAGGCGCGGGGCGCTGCGCCATGGCACGGCCCGCAAGCCAGCCTACGGGATGACAGCAACCGATCTTGCCGAGCTTGACCTGTTGCTGGCCCGGGTCGACGGCGATGGCGGATAGCGCCGCCGCTCCCTGCCTGCCTTGATTGGCCGGCCGGCTCTGGCAAGGCCGCCGGCCCGGCAACTCCCACCATGCTTCGGGAGGCGGCGCTACCGGGCCGGCCCGATTCCGCAGATGTCGCAGATGGTCAGGAGGTAGATGCGAATCATGTCGAGATAGTCGTCGCGGTCGACCCGTTCATCCGGCATGGTGTTGTAGCGCCCGCCAGGCCCGCACACCACGCCCTCCATTCCGCCCTCGGCATGGAGGTGGCCGGCATCGGTGCCAAAGAAACAGGGCGGAGCGATGGTTCCGGTGGGCTGCGCCACGCCGCGTATCGCCTTATAGGCAGCATTGACCGCGGTGACGATCGGGGACCGGGTCGAAACTCTGAATGCCGGCATGTTGGGCTTGTCTTCGCGGGTTTCGGACCACATCCGAACCGCCAGGCCCGGCCACTCGGTCGCCAGTTGATCGAGCACAGCCCGGATGTCCTGCATGGCTTGTGCCTCGGTCTGGCCCGGCCCGTAGCGACCCGAGCCTGACAGGTGAACAAAATCCGCAACCTGCGGCGCTCGCCAGTCATGGAACTTGCGCGACAATGCGCCCCTGATCGTTCCGACATGGACCCGGTTGATTGACCGGGTCTCGTCATCCGGAGCATCGGAAAACGTCAGCTCGGTGAGACGCGGCACCAATGCACAGGCCGCACGGATCGCATCGACCGCCTCCTCGCGTTTCGACAGGTGGCGGGTGATGCCCTCAAGCTCGATGTGGAAGACGAATGCCGCGGCGTGCATGGTCAGCGCCTGCAGGTCGGTCGGCTCCGAATTGACGAAATAATCGGCCCGGATCCCCTGCCTGACTGCGGCGAGTGTTCCGACGCCGCCCTGCAGCTCGCCCACGACATAGGTCAGGATCACGTCACCCTTGGGCTGCATGCCGGCATCCATCAACGTGCGCACGGCACAGAGCGAGGCAGCATCTCCTGCCTTCATGTTCGACACGCCGATCCCGTAGATGAAGTCGTCATCGACCAGGCCGCCCCAGGGATCGACCGTCCATCCCTCGGTCGCCGGATTGGTATCGAGGTGGCCGTTGAACAGCAGGCTCTTGCCGCCGCCACTGCCACGCCAGATGCCGATGGCATTGACCCGGTCGCCCTCGACCGGCTGCAGGCTGGCCTCCAGCCCCATCCCGCCCATGATTTCCACCATGCGTTCGGCCAGCGCCCGCTCACCCTCGGTCTCGGAATAGCTCTTGCAACGAACCATCTCGGTCAGCGTCGCCAGGCAAGCTGCCTCGTCGATGTTGCGGGCGGCAATCAGCGGGTCTGTCATGCGGTCATTCCTTCCTTCACGGCCTCGACCGGCACCGGGACCGCATCGAGCAGCTGCCTGGTATAGGAGTGGCGATCGGGAGCCCCGGTCTCCGACACCTCGAACAGATCCACAAGATCGCCATGCAGCATCACCGCGATCCGGTGGGCGAGCTGGCGGACCAGGTTGAGATCATGGGTGATGAACAGGCAGGCGGTTCCGGTCTCCTGCTGCAGGCCGACCAGCAACCGGGCAACCGATGCCTGGACCGACACGTCGAGCGAGGAGGTGATTTCGTCGCAGATCACCAGCCTTGGCTCGGCGGCAAAGGCGCGGGCAATGGCCACGCGCTGTTTTTCCCCGCCGGACAATTCGTGCGGATACCGATCGGCATATTCCTCGGGCAGGAGAACGCTGCGCAGCAATTCGTCCACCCGTCGGGCTCTCTCGGACCGGGGCACGAGGTTATAGAGTTTCAGCGGACGCGAGAGGATCTTGCCGATGGTCTGGCGAGGGTTCAGCGACGCGTCCGGGTGCTGAAAGATGATTTGCACACCCCGCCGGTAGTCACGGTCGATACGGCGTCGGCCGGCATAGGATTGCGAATCGAAGGTCACCGAGCCCGCGAAATCCTGCAACCCGGCCAGCGCCTTGGCGATCGTGGATTTGCCGGACCCGGATTCACCGACGATTCCGAGAATCTCGCCGGCCCGCAATTCGAAAGACACGTTGCGGGCGCCCTGGACCAGTTCCCGCTTCGGTTGCAGGAACCCAAACACGTTGCTGCCCTTGCCATAGGTGACGCTGACCCCGCCGAGCGCCAGCAGCTCCTCCTCTGTCCTCGGCCGGCCGGTCACGATGCGGTGATCGGGATGCGGGACCGCGGCAACGAGATCCCGGGTATAGCTGTCCTCCGGCTGGCCAAATACCTGCTCGCAGGGACCGAATTCGACGACCCTGCCCCGGTTGATCACCGCCACCTCCTGGGCAATGCGCGAGACCAGGCCCAAATCATGCGAGATATAGAGGGCGGTCACGCCGGTTTCGTCGTGGAGATCGTCAAAGAGTTCGAGGATTTGCCGGGCGGTGATGACATCCAGCGCCGTTGTCGGCTCGTCAAAGATGATCATCTCGGGATTGCAGGCAAAGGCGGTGGCAATCACCACCCGCTGCTTTTCGCCCCCGGACGCCTCGTGCGGGTAGCGGTTCATCATGTCGGATGGCCGGCTGATGCCGGTTCTTGCCAACCAGGCCTCGCCCGCCTCCCGGGCCTCCTTCGGCGACAGCGACCGGTGCCTGACCAGGACCTCGGCAACCTGGTCGCCAAGGCGCAGCACCGGGTTCAGCGACGTGCCCGGATCCTGGAACACCATGCTGATCCTCCGGCCACGCAAATCCTGGATCTCGTCAAGCGACTTTGTCAGCAGGTCCTCGCCGGCAAGCCGGATCTCGCCCGACCGCTCGATCGCATTGACCGGCAGGTAGCGCATGATTGCCCAGGCCAGAGATGTCTTGCCGGAGCCGGATTCACCGACCAGGCCCAGCGTCCGCCCGGGCTGGATCGACAGGGTGACGCCGGAAAGGGCCTCGACCGGGCCAGCCGCGGCGCCATAGGCAAGCGAGTAGTCCCGGATATCGAGCACCGGCTGGCGATTTCCGTTCATCATGACCGCCGGCTCCGCGGATCGAACATGTCGCGCAATGCATCGCCGAAAAGGTTGAAGCCGAGTGCGGCGACGGCGATGGCAATCCCCGGCACCGCGACCACCCAGGGCGAGCGGTACATGTATTGCCGTGCTTCGGCGACCATCAACCCCCACTCGGTGCTTGGTGGCTGGGCACCAAGGCCAAGGAAGCCGAGCGTTGCGCCGATCATGATCGCGAACGAGACGCGGATTGTCGCCTCGACGATGATCGGACCGATGGCATTGGGTATGACTTCGTGGAAAATGATATAGGCTTGGCTCTCATCGCGGGCGATGGCGGCCAGGATGTATTCCCTGGTCCTGATCGACAGCACCGAGGAGCGGGCAATGCGCGCCATTCCGGGGGTGAATGCCACCGACACCGCCAGCATGGCTTCGCCGATGCCGCCGCCGAGAATGGTGACGATCAGCAGCGTGAACAGCAGATCCGGAACCGCCAGCAGCCCGTCAAGCGTACGCATGATCACGCTGTCGACCCAGCCCCCGGCCACGGCCGCCGTGACCCCGATGATGGAACCGGCCAGCACGCCGAGAGCGGTGGCGCCAACGCCGAACAGGATTGTCGGGCCGGCACCGGTCAGCAGGCGTGACAGGATGTCGCGGCCGAACTGGTCGGTGCCCAGCCAGTGTGCCATCGAGGGACCGGTCAGGCGCACCGCCGGGTGAAAAGCCTGCGGATCATAGGGCGCCACCAGCGGCCCCAGCACGACCGCCAGGGCAATGATCGTCAGCAGTACCGTCCCGACCAGGCCAGTGGGATGCCGAACGAGTTCATTCATACCGCACCCGCGGGTCAAGCGCCGCAATCACCAGATCCGACAACAGGTTCGACAATGCGTAGACCATGGCCAGCAGGAGGGTAATGGCCTGGATCACCGGCAGGTCACGGTTCTCAAGGGCGAGGATCAACAATCGGCCCAACCCCGGCCAGGCAAAGATCTCCTCGACCACGATGATGCCACCCAGGAGATAGCCGATATCAAGTGAAATCACCGCCACTGCCGGTGCAAGCGAATTCGGCAGTGCATGGCCGCGCATGACCCGCCGCTCACGCAGCCCCTTGAGCCGGGCGGCCCGGATGTAGTCGCTCGCCAACACATCGGACATCTCGGAGCGAACCTGGCGGGCAATATGTGCGGTCAGGATCAGACCCAGGGCGCTGGCCGGCAGGATCACGTGGTTGAAAAAGCCGGACACGCTCTCGCCTGGCGGGATGAAGCCTCCCGCCGGCAGCAGCGGATTGCCCGGCGCGGCGAAGATCACCAGGAGCAGCGTCGCGGTCACGAATTCCGGCATGGCGGTGCCGATATAGGCGACCAGGCTGATTCCGAGATCGGCCCTGGTGCCCCGCTTGATCGCCGCCAGCATCCCGACCGGTACCGCAACCACAGTCACCGTCACCAGAGCTGTCACCGCCAGCAATGCCGAGTTCCTGAAGGCCGATCCGACGACCTCGGCCACCGGAAGTGACAGCCGCAGGGACATTCCGAAATCCCCCTGCAGCAGGTTGAACAACCACTCGAAATACTGAATGGCTGCCGGGCGGTTGAGGCCCAGCCTTTCCTCCATCGCCGCCACCTGATCCGGGGTGGCATATTCGCCGAGGATCATGATGGCGGCATTGCCAGGCAGAATCATGGTGATCGCGAAAACCGCGATGGTCACGATCCACAATACCAGCACCACCGCCAGCAGGCGGCGCAGCAGGTAGGCTGGGCTCAATCGTCAGCTCCTGTCGAGCCAGACATCTTCCACGAAGAACACCCGGTTGAGCGGGTGGACGGTCCAGCCCTCGACCCAGTCGCGGCTGGCGGTCAGCACGTCCTGGTACATGGCGATGATATAGGGCGTGTCACGCAGTTGGATTTCCTGCGCTTCCGCATAGATCGCCGCCCTCTCGGCAGGATCGGCGGTTGACCGGCCCCGTCGCACCAACTCGTCGAACTCCTCGTTGAACCAGGCAGTGTCCTCGTAGGATGCCGTCGAGGTCAGGAGCAGGTTGAAGGTTGCATCCTCGGTCGGCTGCATTCCCCAATAGGCCATGTAGAAATTGCCCTTGCGCCAGAAATTGGCCAGGTAGGTATCATGCGGCATGGCCTCGACCTTGATGTCGAAACCGGCTGGCCGCGCCATTTCCTTGATGGCGATTGCCACCTGCCCGCGGATCGCCGGCCGGTTGGACGCCACCATGGTCAGGCTGATGCCATCCGGATATCCCGCCTCGGCCAGCATCGCCTTTGCCGCCGCCGGGTCATAGGGAATGACCGGGGTATCAATGGCATACTGGAATTCCGGCGACAGGATGTTGTCATAGGCCGGGCGGCCAAGCCCCTCCAGCACCAGGTCGACAAGCAGCTGCCGGTCAACCGACAATGCCAGCGCCTTCCTGACGCGAACATCGTCGAATGGCGGCTGATCCTGGCGCATGACCACGTTGACGTATCGACCGGCAGGAACCCGCAGTGCATTGCTGCCCTCGGCGGCGGCGATGCGGGCGAAATCCGCCTGCTGGACATTGAGCATCACATCGACATTGCCTGACAGGTAGTTCGCGGTTTCCGCCGCCAGGTCGGGGAACAGGTGCATTTCGACCGCGTCGAGATATGGCTGCCCTTCCTTGTAGTAGCTGTCGTTGCGAACCAGCCTGGTGATCCTGGCCGAATCGTAGCTTTCCAGCTTGAACGGACCGGTGCCGTTGGGCTTGGTCTCGAGTTCGGCCCGATCGCCGGCAAGCGCTGCCGCCGACACGATCCGCGCATTGGCATGGGCGGTGGCAATGGCCAGATCGGCATAGGGGGCGTTGAGGTTGACCTGGACCGTATGGTCGTCGACCGCGACCACCGAATCGATCACGTCAAGCACCGACCGGGCAGGAGAGCCGAAATCCGGATCAAGGATTGCCTCTAAGGTCGCGACCACGTCGGCCGACGTGAAAGGCGAGCCGTCATGATAGGTCACGCCCTGGCGAAGGTGGAAGGTGAACTGGGTGGCGTCGTCATTGGCCTCCCAGCTGGTTGCCAGGTCGGGGCCCGCCGAGTTCCGGCCGGGCTCGATCCGGGTCAGCCCGGAATAGATCATGTCCACGCAGGGATACTCGGCCGGTCCCGACAGCTGCAGGACATTCAGCGTGGCAATCCGGGTCGAATGGCTGATTTTCAGCGTGCCGCCGTTTTTTGGCGTCCCCGATTGCGCGAAGCCGAGCGACGGCACCGCCGATGCCGCGGCCAGCCCGATCACCACCTGCCGGCGGCTTGCTACTGGATATTTCATATCGATTCTCCTCCTTGTCGACTCGCGGCTCCTGCCGCTTCAGTCAATGACGGTCAACTCATCCGGCAACCCGGTCAGAACCTCGGGTGCATCCCCGGTTACCAGGAGGGTATGACCAACTCCCATTCCAAACCCGGTATCCGAATCGCCGATCATCACATGGTAGAACAGCGTCATGCCGGGCTCGCAGACCGTCGGATTGCCCGGATAGATCATCGGTGGCACATCCATACTGGTCGGCGAAAAGGTGCAACCGACCGAATAGCCGGTTGCCCCGTAACGATGCTTCGAATAGCCGCCGGAATCAAGGCCCTTGGCATGGGCCTCGAAAATCTCGCCCAGCGTGCATCCTGGCCGGGCGATCTCGGTCATCCGCTCCAGGGTTGCCCGTGCCGTCTCGTACATGTGCAACTGTCTTGGATCGGGCCTGCCGAACAGGATCGTCCATTCGGTCTTCACGTTGTAGCGGCGATAGGCGACCGGGTATTCGACGAGCAACTGGTCCTGGGCCTCGATCCGGCGCGGCTCCGACACGCCGCGGCCATAGGTGGCTCGTATGCCGGAATTGAACAGCGGTGCGTTCGGCGGCATGTCGGCGCCGTCGCATAATATCGACCGCAGATACTCCGCCTTGATCTCGGAATCGAGGATCCCGGGACGGGCAACGGCGATCACGGCCGACAGGGACCGGTCGAGGATCTCGGCGGCCTTGCGGGTATAGTCGATCTCGGCCGGTGATTTGACCAGGCGCAGCCTCCGCACGAGGTGATCGTCATTCTCCAGGCTGCAGAAACCGGCAAGGGCCCCCTGGACCCGCCACAAGTTCCAGCCGGTCAGGCCATGGGTGTTGAGTTCCACGGCGACCTTCTTGCCGGCAAGGCCAAGCTCTTCGAGGATCCCCCGCAGATCGACCGCAGGGTCGGCTTCCTCCGAATCCCACCAGATGCGGATGTCCTCGATGGTACTGGTCACCCTGGCCTGGACCAGATCGGGCCGCCGGGTCAGCAGGATGATCGGATCCTCGTCAGCGGTGATGACGGCGCACTGGAAGAAGACAAACCCGCCGGTATCGTATCCGGTAAGCCAGTAGTGACTCTCCTGGGCAAAAATCAGCATCGCGTCGAGGCCGGCTGCCCGCAATTCACGGCGCAGGCGGGCCTGTCGGTCCAGATGCTCCTCCCGGGAAAAAGGCAATGCAGACCCCGGTTCAAATGCCATGTTCAATCCTGTCAGTCCGGTAGCCGGACTTTCCCCCATTTCACCGATCAGGTTATAGTCGGGTTTGGATCAGGTCAGCCAGCACGATCCTGGCAGTCTCGCATGGCCACTGATCACATCACAATGTGGCAGATGTCCGGAATGGATACAAGAACACAGGAATTCAGACCATTCCCGCCGCCTCATGGCCCATACCGCCACCGGCCGGGATTGCCCCTGCCCGGATGGTATCCGGCAACACCTCGCAGCCTGGGCCGGCACCACCGGCATGTGGTCGCTGGAATGCCGGGCGCATCCGAAGTTCTGCCGAATTCCACGGATACCGACTGCCGCCCGACCGCCATCCTCGCAACCGGGGTCCCGGCCATGACCCCCGGCGGTGGCATGCCAACTCCCGACATTGAACTGGCTGGGCGGCTGTTCGACGAGCTTGCCGCGCGAACCGGAGACGGGGACGGCATCACTCGCCAATCCTATGGCATCGGGGAGCAGATCGGCCATGACCTTCTTCGCCGCCAGGGTGAGCGGCTGGGCCTCCGGATCGAAACCGATGCGGCATGCAATCTCTACCTGACCCTGGCCGGCAGAGATGCCGGCAAGCGCATCATCATCGGCTCGCATCTCGATTCCGTCCCACGGGGAGGCAATTTTGACGGTGCGGCCGGCGTTCTGTGTGGATTGTCCATCATCGCCGGGCTGGCCGCCGCCGGCACTCGAGCCCCATGCGACATCACGGTGATGGCCATACGTGCCGAGGAAAGCACGTGGTTTCCGGCCTCCTATATCGGCAGCCGGGCCGCATTCGGCCAGTTGGCAGGACACGAGTTGACCGGGGTCCGGCGCAATTCGGACGGGATAACACTGGGTGAAGCCATCACCGCCGCCGGGGGCGATACCGGCCGGCTCTCCCGGGGTGAGGCCTGGCTTGAGCCCAGCAATATCCGGATGTTCATCGAGCCCCATATCGAGCAAGGTCCGTGCCTGTTCTCGGAAGGCGCGTACCAATCGGCATCGTGACCGGCATCCGCGGGTCATTCAGGCACAGATCGGCACGCTGCCTCGGCAGCTATTCGCATTCGGGGGCGACGCCGCGCCGGCTGCGCCGCGACGCGGTAGCCGCAACAGCGGAGTTGGTCATGGCCGCGAACCGGCTCTGGCGCAAATCGGAGCAGGATGGCGATGACCTGTCGATCACCTTCGGCAAGTTCGTGACCGACCCGGCCGAACACGCCTTCAGCAAGATTGCCGGCCAGGTGGATTTCGCCCTCGATGTCAGGAGCCAGTCCACTCGCATACTCGACCGGGTTGCCGGCGACCTTGCCGGCCTGGTCGACCAAATCGCCCGCCGGCACTCGGTACAGTTCGACCTCGGACCCAGGACCGGAAGCCGCCCGGCCTTGATGGACAAGGGCACGATTGCCTGCCTCCATGCGGCCTGCGGGGCCGAGGCAGCGCCAGCCATCACCATGCCGAGCGGGGCCGGGCATGACGCGGCAATCTTTGCCGCCAGGGGGGTCCCGACCGGGATGTTGTTCATCCGCAACCGGAACGGCAGCCACAATCCACAGGAATCGATGGAGCTGGACGATTTCGCAGTCGCAGCGCAGATACTGATGCGTGTCTGCCTGGAGCCACCGTCATGACCGACTGCCTGATCGTCCAGCCCATCGCCGCTGCTGGCCTCGACCTGCTGCACCACGCCGGGCTGTCGGTCGGCACACCGGACTCCACCGATCTCGCCACACTCGAACCTCACCTGGCCACCGCCCGGGCGGTTATTACCCGCAATCACGGGTTGTCGGCGGTCGAAATTGCCGCCGCTCCCGGGCTCGAAGTCATTGTCAGCCATGGCGCCGGAACCGATGCCATCGACAGGAAGGCCGCAGACGCCAGGTCGGTCCCGGTCCTGTCCACGCCAGGTGTCAACACCGTGGCGGTGGCCGAACACACGATGGGACTGATCCTCGCCTGCGCCCGGCAGATACCGCAGGCTGACCAGGCAACCCGCGGCGGCGATTTCGACTTCCGCTACCGGCAGACCGGGATCGAGATTGCCGGCAAGACACTCGGACTGGTCGGATACGGCCGGATCGCCCGCCAGGTTGCCATCCTGGCCCAGGCCTTTGCCATGGACGTCATTGCTGCATCGCGACATGCAACGGCATCGGAGATGACACGCGACGGGGTCGAATTGGTGGGAATGGACGATTTGTGCGCCCGGTCCGATATCGTGTCCCTGCATTCCAGGCCGAACCGGCATACCTGGCTCGATGCCGGGCGCATCAAGGTGCTGCGACCCGGCGCCATCATCATCAATACCGCCCGTGCCTCGCTCCTGGACGAGGCGGCGCTCATTGCCGGCCTCCAGGATGGCAGGCTGTCGGCGGCGGCAATCGATGTCTTTTCCCCGGAGCCGCCTCCCGATGACAGTCCGCTGCTTGCCTGCCCGAACCTGATCCTCACGCCGCATGTTGGCGGGGCGGCCAGGGAGGCGCTGGAGCGCACCGCAATTGCCGCCGCCGAGAAGGTCATCGCCGCCCTCGGACTTGCATCGCCATGACCGGCCCCTGGCCCCGAATCCTGCCATGCGGCGACACGGCGATTGCCGTCGAATTCGGCGAGGCCATCGATGTGGAGGTCAACCGGAAGGTCATCGGGCTGGAGCGGATGATCGAAAACCGGGCTCTCCCCGGTGTGGTCGAAACCGTGCCGACCTATCGCTCGCTTCTCGTGCATCTTGACCCGCTGACTGCTGACCATGCAGGCCTCACCAAGACGCTGGCCAGGCTGGCCGAGGCGGCCACCCCGCAGGCAGGGTGCCGGCGCCGCTGGCGGGTTCCGGTCGTCTATGGCGGCGAATTCGGCGAGGATCTTGCCGTGCTGGCCGAGTTGCACGGGATGGGCGAGGAGCGAATTGCCGAGTTGCACAGCCGGGCGGTCTACCGGGTCCACATGGTCGGCTTCGTGCCGGGATTCACCTATCTGGGCGGGCTCGACCCGCGCTTGGCCACGCGACGCCGCAAGACGCCTCGCCGGCGTATTCCGGCCGGTTCGATCTCGATCGGCGGCCATCAGACCGCCATCGGCTCCATCGAGGCGCCAAGCGGCTGGCACCTCATCGGCGGCACGCCGGTTCGCTGCTTCCACCCCGACCGCGATCCGATCTTCCTGTTCAGGGCCGGCGACGAGGTCTGCATGGAGCCGATCCGGGCCGATGCCTGGGACGAATTGGCAGCTCTGGCCGCTGCTGGCGACATCGTTGCCGCCTGCGAAACCGCATGACCGGGCTTCGCATCATCAATTGCGGTCCCGGCACCACGGTCCAGGACCGGGGTCGATTCGGCTGGCGCCGGTACGGTGTCTCCACCTCGGGGTACATGGACCCCGAATCGGCAGCATTGGCCAATGCCCTCGCCGGCAACCCGCCAGACACCGCCTGCGTGGAATTCCAAATGGCGGGCGGCAGGCTGGCGGTCGAAGGCGGCAGGCTGGTCATTGCGCTCACCGGGCCCGGCACCATGCTCCGGATTGCCGGCGCCACCATCCTCGCCGGACGGTCGGCAACCGCCCGGGACGGCGACATCATCGAGATCGGACCGGTCACCGGCGGGGTCTTCGCCTATCTGGCGATCGGCGGCGGGCTTGATCTGCCACCGGTCATGGGCAGCCTGTCCGTGCATCGACGCTCCGGCATCGGCGGCAAAGTGCTGGCAGCGGGCGACCTGCTACCGGCGATGGCGCCCGGGCATGGCGCATGCCTGCAAACCACCCCGGCCGAGCGCCCCGCCGGTCCCATCCGGTTTGTCGCCGGGCCACAACATGACCATTTCGCCTCCGGCGCCCTCGAATTGCTGGCCACCAGCACCTTCACCATCAGGCCCGACAGCGACCGCATGGCCTACCGGGTCTCCGGTCCGGCACTCGCCCATCGGGGCGATGGCAATATCGTCTCGGACGGGGTGCTCGCCGGCAGTATCCAGGTCCCGGGAGACGGAACACCGACCATCCTGATGCGTGATTGCCAGACCACTGGCGGCTACCCCAAGATTGCCACCATCATCAGCGCCGATATCGGTCGCATGGCCCAGATCCCACCGGGCGAGACCGTGCAGTTTGCCCGGGTCACCCTGGAAGACGCAGTCTGTATCGCCCGCCTGGCCGCCGGACGGCACCAGGAACGGCTGGCGTCAATCCGGCCGGTCACATCCCGGCCTACCACCGAATCCCTGCTCCGGGTCAACCTCGTCGGCGGTGTGACGGCCGGCCGCTGATCAGGCCTGTGCAAAGGGCGCCAGCGTCCAGCCATCGGCCTCGAGTGCCGCACGAATGCCGCGGGCCATGCCAATGGCGGCGGGATTGTCGCCATGCACGCAGATCGAGTCGATCTCGACCGCCAGGGTTTTGCCCGATTCGGAGACCAGTCGGCGCTCCGACACCATCTCCAGCACCCGACTACAGGCTACCTCCGGATCGTGTATCACCGTGCCAGGTCGGCTGCGGGGCGCCAGGTTGAAGCTGTCGGCATAGATCCGGTCGGCATAGACCTCTCGTGCCGGCTGCAGGCCGGCCTTGTCGGCCGCCCGCTCGGTCGGGGTCCCCGGCATCACCAGCCAGACGAGCGAGGGGTCGGCGGCGGCGATTCCCCGGGCCACTGCAGCAGCCAGCCCATCATCATCGTTGCACGCATTGCCCAGCGCACCATGGGTCTTGACGTAACTCATCCGGTAACCGGCAAGGCCACAAACCGCCTGGAAGGCACCGACCTGGTAGGCCACCAGCCTCTCGATTTCGCTGGCGGTTACTCCGGGGGATGGCCGCCGGCCGAAGCCGATCAGGTCCTGGTAGCCGGGATGCGCCCCGACCGCCACCTTCCTGGCCCTGGCCTTGCAGGCCATGCCATGCATGATGTCGGGATCGCCGGCATGAAAACCACAGGCAACATTTGCCGAGGTCACGATGTCCAGCATCGCCTCGTCATCGCCCATCCTCCAGGGCCCGAACCCCTCACCGAGATCGGCATTAAGATCAATCTGCATGGCAACCATCATACTACATCGCAACACCCCCAACCAAAAGCACATCGAGGCCGCGGCCACAGATGCGGTGTAGCAATTGGCTGGAAGGGGGTGACAACGGATGACGGCGCGGCTTCTGTATCTCGGCAATGGGCCCAAACTGCAATCGGTTGCCCGGCTCGATGAGCGGTTTGAGGGCTGGGGCCTCGAGGTCGAGCGCCGGTGGGCCTTCGGCGGTGACTTTCCGGACAGCATTTCCTGTTATGATGGCGTGTTCCTGTCCGGCAGCCCGCATGGCGCCTACGAGGACATCGACTTCATCCACCGCGAGCATGAATTGATTGCCGAGGCTGCCGATCGCGACATTCCAATGCTGGGCGTGTGTTTTGGCAGCCAGATTCTTGCCTCTTCCCTTTGCGGACGAGACCAGGTCTTTCGCCGGAGCCGGTGCGAAATCGGCTACAAGGATCTGCCGGTCTCGGCGGCGGCGGGTGATGATGCCATTGCCTCGGAGTTGGACAAGACCGTGCACATGTTCGTCTGGCACAATGACGAGGTGCGGGCCGACCATGACGACATGACCGTCCTTGCCTGGTCGGATGAGTGTCCGAACCAGGTCTGGCGTTACCGGGACAGGCCGTTCTGGGGCATCCAGGGACACCCGGAGATCACCAGGGAGCAGGCGCCGATCTGGTTCGAGGAGAACCGGACACGGATGGAAAATGACGGCGCCGATGTCGACCAGCTCAAGGCGCAGGCCCATCCCGCCCTGCCGGCCAAGACGATGCTCGCCGGTTTTGCCGCCTTCGTGCAGGAGCGGCACCAGGCACGGGCGGGCGCATGAACGGCATCGCCAGCCCGTGGTTCGACCGGGCCGAATACCTGGCGCGGCTCGAGCGGGTGCAGCAATCACTGGTCGGGCGAGGTCTTGATGGCCTGGTTGCCTTCCAGCCCGAAACCGTCACCTGGCTGACCGGGTTCTTCACCCGCGGCTATGGCAGCCTGCAATGCGCAGTGGTCCCGGCCAGCGGGCTTCCGATCATCATCTGCCGCGATGTCGAGGAATACTACCTTGACGCCACCTGCGTGTTTCCAGACCGCGACATGTGGTCGGATGGCGAGGATTCTCTGGGAGCAGTTGCTCGTACCATCACCCGGCTGACGGGAAATTCCGCCCGCCTCGGTATCGAATTGTCGGCCTGGCCGCTGTCGGCCGGCAGGTACGGCAGGCTGAGAGAGTCCCTTCCTGGCGTGTCCTGGCTGGATGAGAGCCGGCTGGTGGCAGCCATGCGGCTGATCAAGAGCGAGGCCGAAATCGCCTATCAGCGTCGGGCGGGCAAAGCGGCCGAGGCGGGAATGCGGGCGGCAATCGATACCGCCCGGGCCGGCACCAGCGAGCGCGAGATGGCGGCTGAAATCTGCGCGGCGATGATTCGATCCGGCAGCGACCTTCCCGGCCCCGGCGTCCTGTCATCCGGCGAGAGGGCGTTTCACCTGCATGGCGGCTATTCCGACCGGATCCTGGAAACCGGTGACCTGGTCCAGGTGGAGACAACGCCGAATGTGCGACACTACCATGCCCGCTTCATGCGTCCGGTACGGGTTGGCCAGGCTTCCGACGAGGACTACCAGGTGGTCGATACGCTGATTGCCATCCAGGACGCGGCGCTGGCCGAGGTGCGGGCCGGGGTGGCGGCTGCGGCTGCGGACCGGGTCTATCGCCAGGGCGTGCTCACTGCTGGCCTGCGAGACAGCTACACCAACAAGACCTTCTACTCGGTCGGGCTGCTGCTGCAGCCCTCGGGCGGCGAGTCCCTGGAAGCCACGCCCGGCTCCGACTGGATGTTCGAGGCCGGCATGACCTTCCACACCTATGTACTGGCCCGGGGCTTCGGGATGTCGGAGACCATTGCCGTCACCGCCGATGGCCATGAACGGTTGACCAATTTCGACCGGCAACTTTTCGTCTCCTGATCGCCCGCCAACAGCGGATGGCACGGCCATGCGGTGTCCACGTGCCCCTTTCCAGCCGAACTTGCGGTGGACAATCGTGAATTGAGCCTTGCACACCATGCGCCGGACTCCGTAAACCGGACGCCGCCACACGCGACCCCTCGATTCGTCCGCCCCCCTGGCCGCCAAAGCATTGATATGCAGGTTTATCTTCCGATAGCAGAAGTCTCGGTCAATGCCTTCCTGCTGCTTGGCCTGGGAGGCCTGGTTGGCATCCTCTCCGGAATGTTCGGGGTTGGCGGCGGTTTCCTGATGACACCGCTGCTGTTCTTTATCGGCATCCCGCCAGCCGTGGCCGTCGCAACCGAAGCCAACCAGATCGTGGCCTCATCGATTTCCGGCGCCCTGGCCCATTACCGTCGAAAAACGGTCGATCTGCAGATGGGTGTCTATCTGCTGGCCGGCGGCGTGGTCGGTGCCGCGGTCGGCGTGCAGTTCTTTGCCCTATTGCGCGAGATCGGCCAGGTCGATCTCCTGGTCCGGCTCTGTTACGTGGTCTTTCTCGGCGTGATCGGCAGCCTGATGTTTGTCGAGAGCCTTCGCACCATCATGCGGACACGATCGCGCCGCGGCGTGCGGCGCAAGCTTCACAAGCATGGCTGGATTCATGGCCTGCCCTTCAAGGTGAAATTCCGGACCTCGGGCCTCTACATCAGCGCCATCCCGCCGCTGGTCGTTGGCGCCTTTGTCGGCATCCTGGCGGCGATCATGGGCGTCGGCGGCGGGTTCATCATGGTCCCGGCAATGATCTACATTCTCGGCATGCCGACAAAGGTCGTGGTCGGAACGTCGCTGTTCCAGATCGTGTTTGTCACCGGGTTCACGACGATCATGCACGCCACCACCAACCAGACGGTCGACCTGGCGCTGGCGGTTCTGCTGTTCGTCGGCGGCGTGATCGGTGCCCAGGTCGGAACCAGGATTGGCATCAGGCTGCCGGCCGAGCAGTTGCGAGTCCTGCTGGCACTCATCGTGCTCGCGGTCTGCGCCAAGCTTGCACTCGACCTGGTTCTCCAGCCTTCCGAGCTCTATTCCCTGGAGCGGGTCGGATGAGGGTTCTCTGCTCGGTTCTGCTGGTTGCGCTGGCGGGTATCGGCAATTTGGCCGCCAGCGAATCCGTGGTGTCGGTTCTCAGCCAGAACCGCATCTCGATCACCGCCAATTTCGATGGCTCGGAGATCTTCATCTTCGGCGCCATCAAGCGTGATGCCCCGATCGAGGAAGGGCGGGACATCGATGTCATCATCACAGTCGCCGGGCCGCAGGAGCCGGTGATCGTCCGTCGAAAGAAACGGATACTCGGCGTATGGGTCAATGCCGATACCGTGGAGGTCGATTCGGCGCCGAGCTTCTACTCGGTGGCGACAACACGGCCGCTGAAGGACATTGTCAGCAATGTCGAGGACCTCGTGAAGGATATCAGCGTCAATGAACTCATCAGGTCGGTTGGCGCACCGCAACACATTCACGATTCACCGGAATTTACCAAGGCGTTGATACGAATCCGTGAACGCAGCGGCCTGTACTCGCTGCAACCGGTGCCGATCACCGTCAGGGAGGACACGCTGTTTGGGGCCCGGTTTGCCCTGCCGGCAAACCTGGTCGAAGGCGAATACCTGGCGAGGATCTTCCTGGTCAGGGACAAGAAAGTCATTTCCGAGCACAGCAACAAGATCGAGGTCCGCAAGGTCGGGCTGGAGCGTTGGATCTACTCGGAGGCCCACAACCACGCCTTTACCTATGGCTTGCTGTGCGTGCTGGTCGCTGTTGCCACCGGATGGATTGCCTCGGCGGTCTTCCGCCGGTTCGGCTGATCCGGCACGAGGCCCGCACCCGCCCTGCGGCCGGTTTGCCAGCCAGGCGCTGGCAGCGGTGCCGGATGGGGCAAAATCTGGACAAACCGCCGGGGCGGGCCTAAAGATGTCCGGGAATTCAGACTTGCTGACAGGTGATGACCATGCTGAGAACAACCGGAATTGCCGCAATCGTGGCGCTGTACTCGTTGGTTCCGCTGACTGCCAACGCCCAGGGAGACTGCGCCGAGGGAAAGACCATTTCACCGGGCGTGCTGACAATTGCCACCGGCAACCCGGCCTATTTTCCGTGGGTCATCGATGACGACCCGGAAAGCGGCAACGGGTTCGAAGCCGCTGTCGCCTATGCCGTCGCTGCCGAGATGGGTTTTGCAAAAGACGCGGTAGCCTGGGTCAGGACCGGCTTCGACGAATCGATCCAGCCGGGCGAGAAGAATTTCGACTTCAACCTGCAACAGTTCTCGATCACCGAAGATCGGGAAAAGGTGATTGATTTCTCCATGCCATACTACTCGGCCGCCATGGCCGTGCTGACCCGCCAGGACGTTGTCGATGCCGGCGCCAGCCCCGACATGGACTCGCTGCGCGGCCTCAAATGGGGTGCAGCGGCCAGCACCACGGCCGTGCCCATGCTCACGGATTTCATCAATCCGGATTCCGACTCGCTCCTCTACAATGACAGTGCAGATGTGGTCGAGGCCATGAAGGCCAACCAGATTGATGCGGCACTCTTCGACCTGCCAACCGCCCTCTATCTTTCGGCCGTCGTGCTGGATGGCGGGACCATACTCGGGCAGTTTCCGGCGTCACGCTCCGATAATCCGGACAATTTCGGCCTGCTCATGCAGGAAGGAAACCCGCTCAGGGACTGCGTCAACGCGGCGATTTCCGCATTGTCTGCCAATGGCAGCCTGGCCGAGATCGAGGCCGTCTGGCTGTCGGAGACCACCGGGGTACCGGTCATCCAGTAAGCGTTGACCCATAATGAACAGCGATCGGCCGGCAAACGCTTCGGCCGTATCGAGTTTGAAAGAAAAACGCGCCGCAAATCGCTGACGGTTGCCAGCATCTCGACACTGGCGGTCGTGGCGGCGCTGGTCCTGCTTGTTCCCCTGGCTCCCGGCTGGGAGGCGGTGAAGAACAGTTTCTTCAACTGGGACATTTTCACCAGGACATTTCCGACCCTGCTGCAGGCATTCCTGCTGGACGTTGCCATCTTTGCCTGGTCGGCGCCGCTGATCGCCGCCTGGGCGCTGGTCATTGCCATCTGCCGGGATGTCCGCTCCCCGGCGCTGTTTCCGCTTCGCCTGTTTGCCATGATCTACACCGACATCTTCCGCGGTGTTCCGGTGGTGCTGGTCGTCTACCTGGTCGGCTTTGGCATACCGGGGCTTGGTCTCGGTCGTCCGTGGAATTCGCCCTATCTGTGGGGATCGATCGCGCTGATCCTGACCTACTCGGCCTATGTCGCCGAGATCTACCGCTCTGGGATTGAATCGGTTCATGTCAGCCAGCGCAGCGCCGCCCTGTCGCTCGGCCTGTCACAGGCCGACGTGATGCGCTACGTCATCCTGCCGCAGGCGCTGCGCCGGGTCATACCAGCCAACATGAACATGCTGATCGCCCTGCAGAAGGACGTGGCACTCCTGTCGTTCATCGGGCCGGTCGAAATCTTCCGGCAGGCCGGAGTGTTCAAGTCGCTGCTGGCAAATTTCACGCCTTACGTGGTGGCGGCGGTGATATTCCTCGCCGTCACAGTGCCGGCCACCAGGCTGACCGACAGCATGATCGCCCGGCAGAACCGACGGAGGAGTTGATGTGCCCAAGCTCCGCCTGCATGGGGTCGGCATGATTGCCCGGCGGAACCGGAGGAAGGGTTGAGATGCCCAAGCTACGCCTGCATGCGGTCAGCAAGAGTTTCGGCGAGCTTCGGGTCCTCGACAATATCGACCTGTCGGTGGAGAAGGGCGAATTGGTCTGCCTGATCGGATCCTCCGGTTCCGGCAAGTCCACCCTTTTGCAAGCCATCAACCTGCTGACACCGATCGATGACGGCGCCATCTGGCTTGACGATGCCGACATTTCCCTTCCCGGCCTGGACCCGCGCCCGGTGCGGGAACAGATCGGCATGGTGTTCCAGAGCTACAATCTGTTCCCGCACATGACGGCGCTCGACAACGTGCTCCTGGCACCACGGCGTGTCCTGAAGGAGCCTGAAGACTCCCTGCTGCCGCGGGTTGAAGCGCTTTTTGCCCGGTTCGGTCTTGCCAACCATCTCGACCATTGGCCGGACCAGCTCTCGGGAGGCCAGCAGCAGCGGGTGGCCATCGTCCGGGCCCTGGCCATGGCACCACGCATCATGCTGTTCGATGAAATCACCTCGGCCCTCGATCCGGAACTGGTTGGCGAGGTGCTGGACGTTCTCCACCAGCTCAAGCGTGACGGCATGACCATGCTGATCGCCACGCATGAACTCTCATTTGCCCGCGAGGCGGCCGACAAGGTGTGCTTCCTGAGCCAGGGAATCATCCTTGAACAGGGGCCCCCGGGCGAATTGTTCGAAAACCCGCAACACGACCGAACCCGCGCCTTCCTGGCACGCATGCCCTGATCGCACACCATGATCCGACATCGATGCAATCGAACCCGACCAGGCCACGGTACAACCCGGCCCTGACTCACCCGACCCCGAGCGACCTCTTGCTGGAAGCGTCCTCCAATGGCTTTATCCCCGACATATCAACATTGGCATGAACAACACCAAAATTCTGTTGCATGTTCAGCCAGAACTCGGGGTTGCACCGCATAAGCAGGCAAGGCGCAGGGCGACATCCACGGTCACGCCAGTCGTTTCCCTGGTCAACCTCCAAATACCGGTGCGAGGCACGTTGAGCCGCCCGGCGGTTGACCTTCGCTCATATCGAGCGGAACCAGGAACTCGTGTTTCAATAATTCACCGTGATGGCACGGGTTCTTCATTGACGGCATTTGCAGAGCTCCCTCCGCCGGCAGTGGTCGCCTGTAATCTCGACAGCTTCCGGACCCTGTTCGGTCCAGGTGAAACAAATGCGCCATTGGCTGTTTATTCGTACCGAGTGCTGGCCTTGATTGGCACACTCAATCCACGGTTCGCGACTGCCGATAATCCGTCCGAATTATTACGGTCGACGTCATGTTGCTGCGCGGATCGACCTGGCAACTAGGGGACCGCCGAGACCTGCCGGTTGGCACATTCGATCTTCGGGCCTGTCAGGTGTCGGGGCCCCGTCTTGCCAACTCCTCGGCGCCGAATCGTTCAACGGCTTCCAGGGTTTCGAGCACATCATCCCAACTGGTGTCGTGGTTGATGATGCAAAGCCGAAGCGCAAAGCGGCCGCCGACATTTGTCGACGAAATGAATGACTGGTCCTCCCAGAACATGCGGGCCAGCACGGTGCGGTTGATGTCGTCCAGCACGGTCTCGTCAATGCCGGCCGCTCCAGAGTTGACCCGGAGGCACAACACGCCAAGTGAAACAGGCGTCATGAGTTCGAGCACCGGGCTTGCCTGGACATGATCGCCGGCCCGGGAGGCCAGCGTCATTCCGTTCGAGACCGCGTGCCGGAACGCGGCCACGCCGAAGGTCTGGATGGACATCCAGACCTTGAGGGCGCGGAAGGAGCGGCTCAATTGCAGGCTTCGGTCGGAGAAATTCGGGTGATCGGCGCCCCAGATCGTGTCCTGAAGAACATCGTGGCCGATTGCGAATGCACGCTCCAGCCGGCGCAAATCCTTCACCAGAAGGCACCCGACCTCGTATGGCTGAAAGAGCCATTTGTGCCCATCCAGCGCAATGGAATCGGCCTTCTCAATACCACGCATGAGGTGCTGGCCGGCTTCGGTCAACATGGCAAACCCGCCATATGATGCATCGACATGCAGCCAGATGGCGTTCGCGGCACAGAACTGCGCCATCTCCTCGAGTGGATCGATGGCGCCGTTTCCGGTGGCGCCGGCATTGGCGCATACCAGCATCGGGCACAGACCGGCTGCACGGTCGTCGCTCACCGCCTCGCGCAAGGCATCCATGTCCAGGCGGTGATTGTCATCAATTTGCAGCAACCGGACGTTGTCCCGTCGGATCCCGGTGACCCTGGCGGCCCGGATTTGCGCGCTGTGGCTCTGGTTGCTCATGTAAACAGTTGCCGATTCGGGATTTCCTGCCGCCTCCCGTGCGGCAACGAAGGCATTGACGGCCGCCGCCGAACCGCCGCTGGTCAACAGCCCACCGGCGCCCTCCGGGTATCCGACCCATTTTCGAAACCACTCGAGGACGACCAGTTCAACCTGGCTTGGTCCGCTTGCGGCAAGCCAGGTGCAGGCATTGACGTTGTATGCGGCCGCCATGAAATCGGCCAGCACGCCCGGCCAGGTGGTCGAGGACGGAACAAATCCAAAGCAGCGAGGGTGATCCAATCGCATCGCACATGGCAAGATGTCACGCAGCGCCGACTCGATGACCTCCGTCGGGGGACGCCCGTTCTCCGGCGGGTCGGCAAGGAACTGCGCCTCGAGTACTTCCCGGAAATCCCCCTCCCAGGCACCCTCTCCGGCCAGGCTTCTGGACCGGTCTACCAGCAACTCCAGGGTCTTTTGCCCGAGTTCGAGCATCAGCTCCGGCTCCATCTGCAACCCGCTGCAATAATGGCCCGCGGGGCCGTCATGCGAGGCAGGCTGTCCAGGCAACCCCGTTGCCTTCCGATCAGTGTTGCTGCTGGTCATGGCCTTCCTTCGATCGATATCACGGTGTCTTGTTCGACAAGGGCATCATCGGTGTCATTGTTGCGATGTCTCGGATGATACGATCCCTCGACCGGCAATCAATGACAAAATTTGGAGCGACTGCAATGAGGTCACGACTCGTCAGGATTGACCCATGACCGCCACATGATATCACGCCCCATGCCGCGGGCCCGGGGAGAGATGCCGATGCGCAAACAGCGAGGCCGCGTCATGGCCAGGGTTCTGGCCCATGTCGGCGCCATCGTGGCACTCTATCTCGTATTCTCGTTCTCGCTGTTTCTGGGCCTTCAGGTGCGCACGCTCTATGGCAATGTCGGTCTTGGTCTCACGGCAATCCTGGTTGCCGCCTATGTCTATTTCGGAATCATCAGGAGACGTTGATGCCCTGGCGGCCGAGGAGTGCATTGGCGACCCGACCACGTGTGGTGCGTCCCTGCCCTCTGCCGGGGTTGTGGTGGCTTACACGAAACTGGTGCCGGCTTCCCGGGCGTCCTCGATGGTTCGCAGGCCCGGGCGTGCCGCCGATACCATCACCGCCATGTTGCCTGGCTTGTGCTGGTTTCGCATCATCTTCATGTGGGCATCGGGGATCTGCTGCCAGGGCAGGACTTCCGACATGCACGGGTCGAGCCGCCGCTCGATCATGAGCTGGTTGGCCTGGCTTGCCTGCTTGAGATTGGCAAAATGCGAGCCCTGAATGCGTTTCTGGTGCATCCAGACATAGCGAGCATCCATGGTCAGGTTGTATCCGGACGTTCCTGCGCAGATGACCACCATGCCGCCCCTCTTCACGACAAATGTCGACACCGGGAAGGTCGCCTCGCCGGGATGTTCGAAGACGATATCGACATTTTTGCCTTTGCCGGTAACGTTCCAGATTGCCCGTCCGAACTTGCGGACCTCGCCGAACCACTCCCGGTATTCCGGGGAATTGACGACCGGCAGCGCGCCCCAGCAGCTGAATTCGCTGCGGTTGATGACGCCCTTCGCACCGAGGTCGAGCACGAAGTCCCGCTTCGCCTCATCGGAAATCACGCCGATCGCGTTGGCACCGGCGGTATTGATCAGCTGGATGGCAAAGGATCCAAGCCCACCGGATGCACCCCAGACCAGCACATTCTGCCCCGGCCGCAATATGTTGGGCCGGTGGCCGAACAGCATGCGGTAAGCCGTGGCCAGGGTGAGCGTGTAGCAGGCGGATTCCTCCCAGGTCAGGTGCATCGGCCGAGGCATCAGTTGGCGCGCCTGCACCCTGGCGAATTGGGCAAATGACCCATCCGGTGTTTCGTATCCCCAGATGCGCTGGCTGGTCGAAAACATGGGGTCGCCGCCATTGCACTCCTCGTCATCCCCGTCATCCTGGTTGCAATGGATCACCACCTCGTCGCCCACCATCCAGCGACGGACCTTGTCGCCCACAGCCCAGACGATCCCGGACGCATCGGAGCCGGCGATATGGTAGTCTGCCCGGTGCACGTCAAAGGTCGAGACCGGCTGACCAAGCGCCGCCCAGACGCCGTTGTAGTTGACCCCGGCAGCCATCACCAGGACCAGCACTTCCTGACTATCGATCTCCGGGATTTCGACCTCCTCCTCCTGCATGGCCGTGCACGGCTCTCCCAGCCTGTCGGGACGAATGACCCAGGCCTTCATACTGGCTGGAAGATGGCCAAGGGGCGGAATTTCACCGATTTCGTAGGCGTCCTTCATTGCGCCGTCGGCGCCGGAGGATGCCCGTGACTCGGCTGCGGCAGCATGCGGGTTTTTCATGATGATGTCCTGAAGCCAGGTTGAATTCTCGATACACGATCGATCATCGAATACCGGCTTCTAATCGAACCCCGCCGCCGCAATCAATCTCAATGATTCACCTGTTCAGGCCGGCGGCTGTTGTCGGACCGGATTGCCCATTGGGACGCCTGTTGCCGGCCCGACCTGTCCTTGGGAAGATGCGCCATTCACAACCGGGTCGGAGGCGGCCTGGCAGGTTCGGGGCGAAATGCTAGGACCGGCGGGCGGTCAGACCGTCTCATTCAACCTGGTTGTTCCACAAAAATCGGGCCTTGCACTGCGGGAATGATTGCATGATCCTTCACCGGTGGAGGTTATACGGAGACCGATGGTACGAATCCTGCAACCGGCCAGCGCATTCCTGGCATTCGGGGCGTCGCGGGCGCATGCCCATGCGGCCGAGCAGGGTTTCGTGCTGCTGCTTCCGACCAAACTCTACATCTCGACCGGCATTGCCGCGGTTGTGCTGACCATAGCCGTCCTGGCGCTGGCGCCGTCGCACCTGTCGCGGCGGATGTTCGTTACGCTGAAATTGCCGCAGGTCGGATGCCCGCAATTCCTGCGGACCGCCTCCAGCCTTGCATCGCTGGTGGTGCTGGCGCTGCTGGTGGTGCTCGGATTCACTGGGCCGGGCGACCCGCTGACCAACCCGCTTCCACTTGCCGTCTGGACTGTCTGGTGGATCGTCATCGTTTTCCTGCAGGGCGTGGTCGGGGATATCTGGAGCTTCGTCAACCCCTGGACCGGGCTTCACCGGGTCCTGACGGGAGGGAAGTCGAGCGGCCGGCTGGCCCCGCCGCCGCCATGGGTCGGCCACGGAATCGGCATCCTGTTTCTCCTGATCTTTCACATCGTGTCGCTGGCCGACCCGGCGCCGGACAACCCGCCGCGCCTTGCCGGTTTCGTTGCCGCATACTGGCTGGTGACGATGGCCGGCATGCTGCTTTGTGGACGCGAGGCCTGGCTCGAGCGCAGCGAGTGCTTCACAATGCTGTTCCGGCTGGTTGGCAGCCTGTCGCCGCTGCGCCTGGCCCGGGGCGGCAGCGAGGTCGGCTTGCCAGGCTGGCAGTTGGTCAGGTTGGAATGCGTTCCGGCCGGCCTAGCCCTTTTCGTGTTGATTGCACTGGGCACCGGCAGCTTTGACGGGCTGAACGAGACCTTTTGGTGGCTTGCCCTCATCGGCGTCAATCCACTCGAATTTCCCGGCCGGTCGGCGGTCATCGGTGAAACCGTGGCCGGAATCATGGCGGCATCCCTGCTGCTGATCCTGGTGTTTTCGGCCTGCACCTGGATCGGAATTCGGATCGCCGGCGCCGGCCATGGAGACGCGACCGGCTTCGGCACCGCCTTCCGGCGGTTGTCGATCTCGGTGCTGCCGATTGCCTTCGGCTACCATGCCGCCCATTACCTGACCGCGTTCATGGTCAACATCCAGTATGCGGCGGCGGCGGCAAACGACCCGCTCGGGACCGGGGCCGACCTCCTGGGCCTGGGTCACTTCTACGTGACCACCGGCTTCTTCAATACCAGGGAGTCGGTGCGGATCATCTGGCTGACCCAGTGTTTTGCCGTCGTTGCCGGACATGTGATCGCGGTGATGGTCGCCCATGAAATCGCCCGCCGGATATTTCCGACCGGCAGGCAGGCGCTGCTGAGCCAGATTCCGATGTCGGTGTTCATGATCCTCTACACCCTTCTCAGCCTGTGGCTGCTGGCCTCGCCCCGCGGTGCCTGACCTTGAGCCGGCATGTCCGGCACGATTGACCTGCCTCTGGCCTGGCCCCGCGCTGCCTGAACGGCCCTTGCATTTCAAACGGCTGGACACGGCAACTCGAATGATGCACGGTTTCGCGGTCATGTGCCGCCAAGGCTGAGAACTCTAACTGGGAGATAATCGATGCAACAGAACAGCAGGATCATGAGCCGCAGGAATGCCCTGAAAACGCTTGGCGCCGGCGCCGGCGCGCTGGCTGCCAGCGGAACCCTTCCGGCATTCCTCGGATATTCGCAGCTGCACAGTTCCGAGCCGATCAGGATCGGATTCCAGGTGCACAGGACCGGCATCGGCGCCGCTTATGGCAGGTGGTACGACCGGACCACGGCCGCCGCGGTAAAACGGATCAACGATACCGGCGGGATCAATGGCCGTCCGGTGGAGATCGTGGCTGAAGATGACGGCACCGACCCCAAACGGGGAGCCGAGGTGGTCGAAAAATTCGCCACCCTCGAGAACTGCGATGTCGCCTTCGGCACCCTGTTCAGCCATGTGGTTATCGGCTCGGCGCCGCGGGCAGGCGAATTGAAGATCCCCTATTTCGTGGTGTCGGAAGGCCATCACGTGGCCAGCGGCATTCTCAACCGCTACACGCTGCAACCCGGCATCACCGACGTGAAGAGCCAGGTCGAGGCCATGGGTCCGTTTATCGCCGACAATCTCGGCAAGAAGGTGACCATGATCTTCCCCGATTTTGCCTTCGGACATGATCATCGCGACTATTTCACCGCCGCGTTCCAGAATGCGGGCGGCTCGGTGCTGGAGCATATCGCGATTCCGCCGACCGAAACCTCCTTCACCAAGTATTTCCCGAAGATTCCACAGGATACCGAGATCCTCTACCACGTCATGGTCGGACCAGCGGTGCTGACCTTCGTCAAGGAACTCGGCGAGTTTTTCGGCTCGAGCGGGCCGGAACTGTTCGGATTCATTGACAGCCTGGAAGCGGTCGATATCGGCAGCCCCGGCCTCGAATTCCTCGAGGGTTCCTATTTCTGGGAAGGCAATCCCCGATACGCCCAGGCGGACCAGACCAGCCACGACGCCGCATACCGCGATGCGGTCGGCGTCGATGGCAATGGCGCCTCGGTGTCGGACCCGCAGGATGTGTCGACCTATGCCCACATGTTCGGGTGCTGGGAGACCCTCAACATCATCAAGGCGGGCATGGAGGCATCGGGCTATAGCGGTCCGCAGGACCGGGCCAGCCTGATCGAGGCCGTGGAAGCGATGACCGATCTTCCGCTCTCGGATGATCATCCGCAGGGCGCGAAGATGTTCAACGGCAAGACCCACCAGGTGTTCGGCCACCAGTACATCACCAAGGTCAATGATGGTCGGCTCGACCTGGTTCATACAACCTCGATCGAGGACACCTTCTACCCGGACGAGGTCGACTACACCACGCAGGCTTTCTGATCGGCCTGACCCGGGCGGCGAGCCGAAATGGATTTCGGTCCGCATCTTTTCCTGGCCTCGCTGGAAGGCGCGATTACCGCCGCCGTCATTTCCCTGACGGCGGTGGGTCTGAGCATCGTGTTCGGCATCATGCGCGTGGTCAATGTCGCGCATGGCGAGTTCTTCATGCTGGGCGCGGTGACGGCATGGTGGGTGGCGACGTCGCTCGGCGGCCACCCGGCGGTGGGGTTTGCCGCGGCGCTGATCGTGGCGCCGCTCCTGGTCGGCCTGGTGGCAACCCTGGCCGACCGGCTGGTACTGTTCCGGCTCGACTACGATCCGGAGCGAACCATCGTTGCCACCATCGGGCTGCTCTACGTCATCCAGCAGGTCACGCTGATGACCTTCGGCCCGGATGCCCGTCCGGTCGAACCTCCTTTCAACCACCGAATTCCGATTCCCTGGTTCGAATTTGCCGAGGGCGGGGTGCAGATGACCTGGCCCTGGGGGCTGGCCACCACCACCTACAAGCTCGCCGTCATCCTTGCCGCCGCTCTCATCATCTTCGGGGTCTGGCGATTCCTGTCGCGCACCCGCTTTGGCCTGGTGATGCGGGCAACGCAGCTCGACCGTGACATGGCGACTGCCTTCGGCATTCCGGTCGGAAAGGTCTACGCCCGCGTCTTCGGTTTCGGCGCCGGCCTGGCCGCCCTCGGCGCCGTGCTCATTGTCCCGGTCCAGCAGGCCCACTACCTGATGGGTGCCGACCCGCTGCTGCTGTCATTCATCGTCGTCATCATCGGTGGCCTTGGCAGCTTGCCCGGAACCATCATTGCCGCCGTCATCATCGGCATGAGTGACGGCATCATCTCCGTGTTCTTCTCCCCAACCCTGGCCAAGATCATCGCCACGCTACTGGTTGCCTTCGTGCTGGTGTTCAGGCCGCAAGGGCTGTTTGGCCGGACGCAATGACAGCTTCGCCGCGCAACGAACACATGCTGCATTTCGGCCTGCTGGCGGCACTGGCACTGCTGTTCTTCGTGATGTCCGACTACCATGATGGCAATCTTGCCAGGATCATGGTGCTGGCCGTCTACGCCACCGGCTACAATTTGCTTTTTGGCTATACCGGGCTTCTGAGCCTTGGCCATGCCCTGTTCTTTGCCGCCGGCATGTATGGTCTTGGCCTACCCATGCACCTCTTTGGCCTCGGTGCATTGCCGGCGATGCTGACCGGGATCCTGTCGGCGGCGATGGTCTCGGCGGTGGTCGGGTTCCTGGCGCTCAGGACCACCGGGGTGGCATTCATGATCGTCACCCTGATGTTTGCGCAGGCCGGTTTCCTGACGGTGCTGCATTTCGGCAAGTACACCCGTGGCGACGAGGGCTTCGTCATCCAGCAGGCCGACAGGATGATCGCCGGTTTCGACCTGTCGACGCCGACAAACCGGTATTTTGCCGCGTTCCTGATCTTCTCGCTGGTATTCCTGGCGGTGGCGGCCCTGCTTCGCACATCGTTTGGCAGGTGCCTGGTGGCCATCCGCGAGAACGAGGACCGGGCGCGCATGCTCGGCTATGATGTCTGGACGCACAAATTCCTGGCGGTGATTGCCTCGGGCACCATCTCGGGAATCGCCGGGGCGTCATATGCGTTGCTGTTCGGTTATGCCGGTGCCACCTTCGCATCGGTGCAGTATTCGATCCTGCCGCTGCTGTGGGTGTTGCTCGGGGGCGCCGGCACCACCATCGGCCCACTCATCGGCACCATCTTTGCATTCTACCTTGTCGACCTGGCCAGCGAGGTGACGACGGCGCATCTGCTGGTGGTGGGCCTGATCATCGTGCTCCTGACGCTGTTTGCGCCGCAAGGTCTTGCCGGCGAGTTGCGACGTCGCGGGTTGCGGTGGCTGCCATGAACCTCCTGTCCACCAAATCCCTGTGCCGGAATTTCGGTGGGCTGCAGGCGGTGCGCAACGTGGATTTCGACCTGCCGGCCGGACAGGTCCGAGCCATCATCGGGCCGAATGGTGCCGGCAAGTCCACCTTCGTGGCCATGGTTTGCGGGCGAATTCCGGCCAGCAGCGGCGAGGTCGAGTTTGATGGCAAGCGGGTATCACCCCTGCCCGCCCACAAGCGGATCAGCATGGGCATGGCCTACACCTTCCAGATCACCTCGGTGTTTTCCAACTTGACGGTCCACGAAAATGTTGCGCTCGGGGTCAGGCGGGCCTTCGGCTCAGACCGGGAGGAGACCGGAAAGCGGGTGACGGAGGTGCTGGAGATGGTCGGCATCGCCGACCGGTCCGGGCAAACTGCCGGTGATCTGAGCTACGGCCATCAAAGGCTGCTGGAGATTGCCATGGGGCTCGGCCAGGCCCCCAAATTGTTGGTGCTCGACGAGCCGACGCAGGGGCTGGCCGAAAGCGAGGTCGAGGAATTCAAGGGGCTGGTGCGGTCGATTGCCGGCGACACCACCATCCTCTTGATCGAGCACAACATGAATGTGGTGATGGAGACCGCCGAATTCATCACGGTGATGAATTTTGGCCAGGTGCTGGCAGAAGGCACACCCGACGAGGTGCGGTCGAATGCCGAGGTCCAGCACGCCTATCTCGGTGACGGATGATGCTGGAAATCAGTGACATCCATGTCGCCTACGGCCGAGTGCAGGTGCTGTTCGGCGTGTCAATGACGGTGCAGCCCGGCGAGATCCACTGCCTTCTCGGCCGCAACGGTGCCGGAAAGACCACCACGCTTAACGCGGTGATGGGACTGGCCCGGCTGACTGCCGGCTCGGTCCGCATGCGAGAGACCGAACTCCAGGCCCTGCCGGCGCATGAGATCCCAAGGCAGCGCATCGGGCTGGTTCCGCAGGGACGGCGGCTGTTTGCCGAACTCACGGTGGAGGAGAATCTCGAAATCGGATTGATGACAAGAGGATCCGGCCCGCAGGCCAGGCAACGGGCGCTCGATCTCTTTCCCCGTCTCGAGGAACGGATGCGTCAACCGGCGGCGACGCTGTCCGGCGGTGAACAGCAGATGCTGGCCGTGGCCAGAGCGCTGTGCCTCGAGCCCGAACTCCTGCTCCTTGACGAGCCGACCGAGGGGCTGCAGCCATCGATGATCAGCCAGATCAGGAATGTCATCTGCCAGATGCGCGATGCCGGTGTCGGCATCCTGCTGGTTGAACAGCGGGTCGACGCGGTGTTGTCAATCGCCGACCGGGTCTCCTTCATCGAGCATGGCCGGGTGCTGGAGACGCTGCCGGCGACCAGCCTGGCCGATGACCGCAGCAAGCTGACCCGCTATCTTGGCGTCTGACCGGGACGGCAACAATGGCAAGCTGATCCGCCATCCTGGCGTCTGACCCGGACGGCATCAATCGACGAATGCACGCTCCACCACGAAATCTGCCGGCGCACTGTTGGCCCCCTCGGCAAATCCGGTGCTCTCGAGGATTGCCCTGGTATCCTTCAGCATGTCCATCGAGCCGCAGATCATGGCCCGGTCCTCCCCCGGCGACAGCGGCGGCAGGCCCAGCTCGGCAAAGAGCTTGCCGGAATTGATCAGCTCGGTGATCCGCCCCGTCCGGCTGAATGGCTCCCGCGTCGTGGTTGGAAAATGGATGAGTTGCGTGCGGGCCTCGTCGCCGACCAGCGGGTCATCGCAAGTTTGTTCGACGAGATTCAGCCCGTATTCGAGCTCGGCGACCAGCCTGCAGGTATGGGTCAGGACGATCTTCTCGAACTTCACGTAGGTTTCCGGATCGCGGATGATCGAGGCAAAGGGCGCAATCCCGGTGCCGGTGGCAAAGAGATAGAGTCGCTTGCCCGGGAGCAGGGCATCATGAACCAGCGTCCCTGTGGGCTTGCGGCGCATCAGGATGGTATCGCCGACCCGGATTCTCTGCAAATGCATGGTCAACGGCCCGTCCGGGACCTTGATCGAGAAGAATTCGAGTTCCTCGTCCCAGCTCGGACTGGCGATCGAATAGGCCCGGAATATCGGCCGTTCGGCATTCGGCAGGCCGATCATGACGAATTCGCCGGAGCGGAACCGGAAGCTGCGCGGGCGGGTGATCCTGAACTCGAACATCCGGTCGGTGTAATGCTTCACCGAGGTCACCTTCTCCGAAAACACCCCTGTAGGTGCCGCAAATTCGGTCCGTGTCATGGTCGCAGACTCGTCCATGGTCCTGTCCCTGCAATCCTGGTCCCGCGCATCGCCACATCGACTCCTTCCGCCTGGAAATCAACGGCAATCAGCACCGGGCCGAGGCACGATCGTTAGTATACTAACAATTAATTTCGCCACCCCCACCTGTCAAGCCCACCGGCGCAAGTCGGGGTTCGGCAGACGGGCCGATTGCGGCGCCGGATTTGCCGCCAATTCATCGGAGTTGAACGCCCATTGCGGTTTGTTAAGATCGACCGGCACAAGGCAACCCATCCAGGAGATCAACATGGCAGACGGCGCAAACAAGCTGGTTATCCGCAATGTCGGGCTGATCCTGTCCGGCAAGATCGAATCGCCAATCCTGGACGGTGACTGCCTGGTTGCCATTGGCGGCCGGATCAGTGATTTCGGATACGAGGCGGACATCGACACCGATGGCGCCGACATCGTGGTCGATGCCATGGGGGTAACCCTGTGTCCCGGTCTCATCGACAGCCATATTCATCCCGTCGTCGGTGACTATACCCCGCGCCAGCAGCAACTGCACTGGATCGATTCCACGCTCCATGGCGGAGTCACCACGCTGATTTCGGCTGGCGAGGTGCACATGCCCGGACGACCGAAGGATATTGTTGGCCTGAAGGCGATGGCGATTGCCGCCCAGCGCTGGTACGAGAATTTTCGCCCGTCGGGGGTCAAGGTGCTGGCCGGTGCACCGGTCATCGAACACGGCATGGAAGAGCAGGATTTCAAGGACCTCGCCGATTCCGGGGTCACCCTGCTCGGCGAGATCGGCCTCGGTTCGGTCAAGGATGGCCCGACTGCCCACCGGATGGTGGAATGGGCGCGCAAATACGGAATCCAGAGCACCATCCACACCGGTGGCCCCTCGATCCCGGGCTCCGGCCTCATCGACAAGGATATCGTTCTCGAGGCCGGCACCGACGTGATCGGTCATATCAATGGCGGCCATTCGGCACTGCCGGACGACCAGATCATCTGCCTCTGCGAATCCTGCCGCAAGAGCCTTGAAGTCGTTCATAACGGCAACGAACGGGCCGCCCTGCTGACCCTCAATACGGCCCGTGAGCTCGGGCAACTCGACCGGCTGATCCTCGGCACTGACGGGCCCGCCGGCTCGGGAGTACAACCCCTTGGCATCCTGCGAATGATCGCCATGCTGTCGAGCCTAGGCAATGTTGCGGCCGAAACCGCCTTCTGCTTCGGGACCGGCAATACTTCCCGCCAGCGTGACCTCGATGTCGGTCTGATCGAGAACGGCTATGCCGCCGATTTCGCATTGATCGACCAGGCCCAGCATGCACCAGGACGGGACATTCTCGAATCGGTCGGCCAGGGCAACCTGCCGGGCGTCGGCATGACCATCATCGACGGCATCATCCGCAGCCGACGCAGCCGCAACACCCCGCCAGCCCAGCACCTCCCATCATCGAGGGGGAATGACGTCCGAGGATTTCCCAAAGAGATGGACAGTTCGGGTGGATGTCCCAGGCGACACGCAAGAGGGAGATCAATCGTAAACCGCACAATCTTCACAGCTCTCAGCCGGCGAATCCAGCCGAATGGCAACCGCCAACTTAACAAGCTCTAATGTCTTCTGTTTCCGGTCTTCACGAGCTTCGGGCCATCCGACTACGTTCGCATGCCCCGGCGGGTCATCGTCTCGATCGATTGCCAACCCCACGTCCCTAACATCTTGGCAGGTCAGTTCTCCCCATCCGTACAACCGCTTCCCTAACGGCTGGCCAACTCGATCAATTCCCAGTTCACACTTGCGTCTAGTCGAAAGTCCAATCACATCGAATACAGAGAGCGCTCCCCCAACGTTGGGTTCAAACAATTTCGGTTTTGTGCGGCCCCCTGCAAGTCGTCCGCTTTCGACCGAAAATCTAGCAAACAAGCAATCTCGTTCAGCCACAACTTACCTGCCAAAAAACAAACTATCCGAACTTTTGCAGGCAGCATCCAACCGGGCATGGTAACTCGCCCTTCCAGACGGCGGTCCCTCGGCAAGTGAAATCGTCGAACAGCGAGGCCCACGCCAGCTTTCCTTCCGGGCAGATGCTTAGCGTAAACATCGAATCGCGTCCTGCAATCCAATCAAGATCAATCTCGCCATGTGGCGTAGCCGCAACCTCTGGATCTCCTGTGTTACTAGGCAGCAGGTCCACCAACTCTTGAGCCACGTCTACGGACTTTCTCGTTACGGCAATCGCTCCCTCTCCGTCCCAGTTGGCCGACCCGGCTGTTTCTAGGAGGCCCTCGATTTGTTTCTTAAGGTCAGACCGAATCGGCTGGTCGGCAGCAACGTACAATTGCCGCAGCCTGAGAGATTCCAGCGGAGATTTCCCAATACACGCCAACCTTGGCTCAACCGTTGCCTTTCAGCCTGCTCAGTCTCCGGGCTCTCGGAGGACAGTGCTGCCAACAGTCCTGCCCACATTGCGTCCCGAATTGACGTCAGATCGTAGGAATCAGCCCCCTCCGTTCTGCAATAACAGTGCGGTGAAGATTTAATGTATTTTCGCTGCGATCAGGAATTGTAGTCGAAATAAAATTCATGGCCCTTCAACTTTCTGTATCTGAAACAATTCGCTCGCGGATGCCCTTGACACATCTTCGGAAATCGCCGACCTGCTGGAGTTTTCCGACCATTGTTTCTTCACCCTCAAATTGTTGGTGGCTGTTTACTGCTACAAACAGATGTTCTCCGCTTGATTCTGCATGTGGCTCTATCCGCACGGTGTATCGGATTGATTTCTCGACAAAGGAAATTCTGGAACTAAGATTGAATTCTGATGCGCCGGTCAACTGTGCAACCGCTTCCGAAGCCAATCTTGCACAGTATTCGGAGCCATTCAATCCAACATGACTCCGCCGAATTGCCCCATCGCAATTCATGCCAAGCGCCGTCGTGCTAACCGCGTTTTTCACGTCATCCAGCTTTTCAGCGATGATCATGGCTGCTTCGGCCAACTCGCCTGAAATGATGGTGTCTGTTTCGTTGGCCCTTAGGTCGATTCGGTCGGGCGTCATTCTCAGCTCAAATTTTCCTGAGACATAGCTGCAATGAGTAATGGGGTTAACCCGCACAATGCTAGCAAAGTCGATGCTTCCCCCAAACAGTTCGCGCTCATCCAGGAGTCCGTGAGGGAACGTCCCTACAAACACAAAGCTGTTAAGCTGCTGAATTAGCACGGTAAATTCTCCCATGGCCTTACACTCAAGCGCGAGCATAGTAATTTGCAGTTCAAGGCACAACAATATCCTTGGAGCCGGGAGGCAGTCGGTCTGGCGGTCAATCTATGGCCAATCCGGCGAGTCCAAGACACCAACGCCTTCACTTTTTCGTGCCTCGGCCTGTCTCGCTTAGCACTCCTGCCTGACATAAACGCAAGAAACCGGGCACGCCTTCTTGAGACTGTCCCCTCGCATGCCAAGGCAGGCCTATCCGGAAGGTTCTTCCGTAGCCTCGCTGCCGGTCGGGCCCTCCGGCTGGCCGAGGCCGAGCAGGCCGGAGGCCTGGCCGGCGTCGGGTAGCTGCTCGACATCCCGCAGGGTCCGGTCCATGGCCCGGCGCCTGGTATCGGTGGTCTCGAGGGTGCGGGAGACGGTGCCGACCTGTTGCTTGACCTTGTCGAGGACCTTGCCGAATTTGCCGAATTCCAGCTTGACCGCCGACAGCACTTTCCAGACCTCGCTTGAGCGCTTTTCGATCGCCAGGGTGCGGAAGCCCATCTGCAGGGAGTTGAGAATCGCCGCCAACGTGGTTGGTCCGGCAACCACGATCCGGTGTTGGCGCTGCAGCTTGTCAAGCATCTCCGGCGAGCGGACCACCTCGGCATAGAGCCCCTCGGTCGGGAGATAGAGGATGGCAAAATCGGTGGTGAATGGCGGGTTGACATATTTCGACCGGATTTCCCTGGCAAATCCCTCGACTGCCCGAAGAAGGCTGCCGGAGGCCTGCTGCACCTTCTGGCTGTCGCCCTCCTCGGCTGCCTCCAGCAGGCGGTTGTAGTCTTCCATCGGGAACTTGGCGTCGATCGGCAACAGCACCTCCGACTCGCCGTCATCGGCACCCGGCAATTTGATGGCAAATTCGACGATGTCGTTGGTCTCCGGGTTGGGCTTGGCGTTGCGGTAGAACTGGACCGGCGCCAGGATCTGTTCGAGCAGGGTGCCGAGCTGGATCTCGCCCCAGCCGCCCCTGGTCTTGACGTTGGATAGCACCGCCTTGAGGTCGCCAACGCCGGTGGCCAGCTTCTGCATCTCGCCAAGCCCCTGGTGGACCGCCTCGAGCCGGTCGCTGACCAGCTTGAATGACTCGCCCAGCCGTTTCTCCAGCGTCCCCTGCAGCTTCTCGTCAACGGTCTGGCGCATCTTCTCCAGCCTGTCCTCGTTGCTCTTCTGCAACGAACCAAGCTGGTCGCCGACCTTTTCGGTGAGAGTTTCGAGCCGTTTCTCGTTGCGATCGGACAGGTTCCTGATCTCGCCCCGCATCTCCAGAAGCTGCGAGCTGCGCGCCTCATCGAGTTTCCTGATGGTTCCGGTCAGTGCCTCGGTGTTGCGCTGGCTGGACTGGTCCAGCTCCTCCCGCAGCTTGCGGGCTGCGCTGGCGCTCTCCTCCCGGGATTCCCGGAACTGACCCCGCAGGGCCTCGTCCGACAGACCGGAGCCACCCCGCGTTCGGCCGATGAACAGCGCCGCCACGAGAACCAGGTTGGCGGCGGCCAGACCCAATATGATCATCAATTCCAGCGACATGACCTGCTCCGACGGACCCGGCTTCCCGATAACCGGTGCCCGGAAACAGTGCAATGGCACCCGGCCGGGACGAATTTCGCCAGCGGCAGTGCCTGATCCGGAACAGCTGGCGGCGCGGCCTGCTTCAGGTCAGCTTGGCCACCAGTTGCAGGAAGACCTCGCGTTCGCCATCGGTGAGCGGCTCGAGTGTCGAGCGGGTAATGCCATTGCCCTGGCGGTGAAGTTCCGGGATGGCCGCCTTGCCGGCGCGTGACAGGATGATCAGCTTGCGCCTCCGGTCATTCGGATCATCGGTAAACTCGACCAGCCCCTTCTCGAAGATCCGGTCGACCACCCCCTTGGCCGTGGCGACATCCATCTTGATCCGGCGGCCGAGGTCATTCTGGGAGCACTCGCCGATCTCGGCAATCTTGACCAGGGCGGCAAACTGGGTCGGGGTCAATCCGCACGGTGCCTGCGTCTGGAAGATGGCGACATGTCGCTGGTTGGCCAGCCTGAGCAGAAACCCGACCTGTTCCTCGAGAAGGTAGGCTTCCGGCTCGCTGCCTTCGCTCGCTGCAGTCCTGGTCATGGGCTCAGCGAAGCCCGTCCTTGCCCTCGGCCTCGGCGGCAGCGAGCCCACCAACCCTGGGCAGCGGGCGTCCGCTGTCGGTAACTGCCACCGCCACCATGATTTCGCCGGAACGCGGCGCGTCATTCAACCTGACCTCGATTCCATCAAAGTGCGACCTGACATAGGCGGCATCCTTGTGCCCGAGCGGAACATCCAGCGGATGGCCCATGCCGCCGGCCTTCTTCGAAGACGGAACCAGGGCCGCACCCTTGCCAACCGCCTTTCGCAGCGGTGCTCCGAGCTTCGGATGCAGGATGGCGGCGGCATGCTCAAGCTCGCCGCCCTCGCCAACCAAGGCCGCCTTGCCATAGCTTTCAGCCTCGTCCGGCCGGATCCCCAGCGCACCCACACACATATCGCCGAGCAGCCCGCCCAGTTCGGCGCCGATATCCATCAGCAGCGACAAATCCTCGACAAACTCTCCGGCATATGGATTGGCAATCACTGCCACTGCCACTGCCTTGCGGGTCGGCGGCTCAATCTCCTTCCCGGCTTCCTGGCAGGTCTCCTCGACGCTCACCAGTGTTTTGCGAATTTGTGCCTTCATCTCAATCCATCCTCTCCCTTGATCCTGTCTGCCCGCAACCCGCCAGCCCGGTTGTGAATCCTGGCACCGGACGTCATGGCAAGTATCAGGCAGATTTCATGTCGCTGCGGCGCATCGGCAAGCCCGATCTCGATGGAGTCGAAGTGACTTCGCACATAGGAGGCGTTGATGTGGGTGACCGGAATGTCGATGCGGGTGCCAGGACCGCCAACCTTCTTGGCCGACGGCACGATGGCCATCGTGCCCCCCAGAACCTCCCGCATGCCGTAGCCTCCCGGCGCATGCCACAATGCGCCATGTTCGATCTCGCCATCCTCGCCGACGATGGCGCCCTTGCCATATCCTTCCACCACCGCCGGGTCCGGTCCAATCAACCGGCTCAGCCGCCCGGCCAAATCGACCCCCAGTTTCACCAGGCCGGCAGATGCCGATTCGATCTCCTCGACGTAGCGTCCGGCATGCGGGTTGACGATAACCGCCATGATCGCCGCCTTGCGCAACGGTTTGTCCGGGGCCGGGCCGCCCTCGTGGCGGATCTCCTCGACCCAGCTGGCAATCTTCCTGATCTCGGGTTCAAACATGTCGCTCCATTCCGTATCCGGTGCCGGGAATTCCTTCCGGCCTGCTCACGATCCGGGCCCGGCCCCGCAGCAGAAGGGCCGCCGATTCGATCAGCCCTGCCGCCAGCATGTCCTGGGCCGCCTCCCGGCCACGGTCGAGAGCGGTGTCGATCTCGCCATGCTGCAATTCGCCAATCCGCGTCACCACCAGCCGGTCACCGAGGTCGCTGTCGGGGCTGAGTTTGCGGGCCGGGCGGCGCTCGATTGCCGGGTGGCCGGGCAAATTCACCGCATTGGCAACCAGCGTGGCCGCCGCATCGGCCGATGCCGCCGAGGCGGCAATCACGGTCACCGAATCGGCAATTCCCAGCGAATGACTGCGGCCGCCCTGCCCGCTGGTGGCAACTCCCCCGGCTTCCGACCGGTGATCAACATCGATCCGCCCATGCTCGGCCCCCTGCAGATCACTGATGGCGATCCTGAAGCGTTGGCCGGAACCGAGATGAAAGGCGATGTCGCCGCCATTGTTCACATAGGCCCGGTCAAGACGGGCTGCCGACATCATGACCGCCAGGATCTCGTCGGCCACGGAACCGGCCACCGCGGCCATCGGCGTCACGAAGCCGTGCAGACCATGCGGTGCCACCGCCCGGCCCATTCGCCTGGCAACCGGCCCCTTCAGCCTGGCTGTTCCCCGGCCGGTCTGCCGCCGCAGACATGGCAATTCGTCAACGAGTTCCTGCAGAAGACCCCTGAAACGGTCGGCGGCGGCCCGGAATGCCCGCTCCCTCGCTCCCGTCTCCGGCGATTCGGCAGCGATGACGAGGTCGATCGGCCCCTCCTGCAGCCGCAACCGCTGCTCCGACAACATCATTGCCTGCATGCCGCTCATCGCGCCCGTCCACTCAACCCGAGTCGTCCCGCTTGTGCCGGCGGACCGGGTCGACCCAGCCACCTTCCACGCCCACCCTCCTGATACCCGGGGTGATGACATCCTCGAGTTGCCTGATCTCCTGCATGTGGCCACCGAGTCGCTCGTAGTCGTGCCGCTTGAGGGTGAATTCCACCGGCGCCACCAGCGCCGGCGTCGGGACATAGCCGAAGGAGTTGACGGGCATCTGCGTCACGTCGACCATGAAGGTGATGCCACCGCCCGGCCAGATATAGACTTCGGCACCGCCACAGGTGACCGAGGTCAGCGAATCCCGAACCGAATTGGTCAACCGGACCGGATTCTCGGTCACCCCGGCCCGTAGCGAACCACCGGCACCACCCATGAACAGGACCGAGCAGATCGAGGGTTCGCAATTCTCGGCAATCAGTTCGGCCGATTGCTGCAATGGCGGCGGGATGTCGGCAGTCACCGGTTCGAGATTTCCGTCCAACTCGAAATAGGCCCATTGCTCGCCGGTGGTGGACACCATCAGCAGCCGCAACCCCGGCCAGGCGGTCTTGCGGTCGATGGTCCGGATGATGTCCAGCGGGTTTTCGATGCTGGTCCCTCCCCAGCCGCTACCCGGCCCAGCCGATTTGAAATACCGGCCGGGGGTGGAACGCCTGCCCGTAACCCGAATTCCGGCCGGCCGCATGCCGAGTTGCTTGCCGGCCTCGTGTTCGGTCAGCACACCGGTGATGTGATCATCAACCACCACCACCTCGTCGACATGCGGCTCCCACTGCCTGGCAAACATGCCAATGGTTGCCGACCCACAACCCACCCGCATGAGGTTTTCCCTGGCGCCGTCAATCACCGGTGCCTTGCCGGCCTCGATCGTCAGTTCGGCGCCGTCATCCACGGCAAGCTCCACCGGTTGGCAATTGCACAACTCCAGCAGCGCATCGCAGGTTGCCCGCCCTTCGGCCTTGCTGCCTCCGGTCAGGTGTTCAACCCCGCCGAGGGCGAGCATTTTCGATCCGTATTCACTGGTGGTTACATGTCCGACCGCCTCGCCCCGGCTGCGAATGACGGCCATCTCCTGGCCGATGAAACGGTCGGTGTCGATCTTGACCTTGGCACCGCAGTAGCTGAAGATTCCTTCGGTCACCACGGTGACCATGTCCACGCCGTCAGCAGCCTGGCTGACGATGAAGGGGGCAGGCTTGTAGTCGGGATAGGTGGTTCCAGCGCCGACGGCAGTCACGAAAGGCCGACCGGACCGCACGAGATCGCCATCCCAGTCATCGTCGAGATCCAGGAACCGCACCGCCTTGCCGCCCCTGTCTTCGGTCGCCTCGATCACCGTCAGCGGGTCAAGCCTGACCAGCTTTCCGTCATGGTTGGCATAACGGTCGCACGCCCCGGCTCGCCCTTCGGCAATGTAGCACATGACGGGACAGGCATCGCAGCGAATCTTCTCGGTCATGCAGATGTCCCTCCGATCTCGTCCCTGGCCCGCCGGATTGCGGTCAACAGCCGTGACGGCGTGACCGGAACCTCGTTGAGCGTGGCGCCGCAAGCGCGGCGGATTGCATTCAGGATTGCCGGTGCGGTCGGGATCAGGGCATGTTCGCCGAGCCCCTTGGCCCCGAACGGGCCGTGCTCATCAGCCTCCTCGATGATGATGGTATCGATCGGCGGAATGTCGCCGATGGTCGGAATCAGGTAGTCATGCAGGTTTTCGGTGCGCCCCGGCACATATTCCTCCATCAACGCCATGCCGATTCCCTGGGCAATGCCGCCATGAACCTGGCCCTCGACCAGCATCGGGTTGATCGCCTTCCCGACATCATGGGCGGCCAGGATCCGGTCGAGCCGGACCGTGCCGAGGCTGGTATCGACCATCAGCGTCACCATCTGCGCAGCAAACCCAAACTGTGCATAAGGAATGCCCTGCCCGTCATCGTCAAGCGGCCGGGTCGGCGGATCATAGGTCTCGACGGCCTGCAGCACGTAGCCGTCATCATCAACCTCCAGCCGGCCCGGATCAATGCCATGACCGGAAGACTTGTCCCTGGCAGCCATCGACCCATTGCCAAGCTCCAGCTCCGCATCCTCCGAAGCATTGCACAGGCGCAGGATCATCGATCGTAGCGATTCCCCGGCCAGGCGGGCGGCATTGCCGGAGACAAATGTCTGGCGGGACGCCGAAGTCTTGCCGGCATCGGGTGTCACGTCGGTATCTGCGCCAACCAGATCGATCGACGATACCGGGACGCCCAGCGATTCGGCAAAGATCTGGGCAATCACCGTGTTCGCCCCCTGGCCGATATCCACCGCCCCCTGGTGCAGCACAACGGTTCCGTCGGGCCGGATGCCCGCCTTGATGGTTGACGGGTTGGCGAGCGACGTATTGCCGCATCCATACCATCCGGCAGCCACGCCGACCCCCATTCTTCCAGCCTCGCCGCTGCACGCGGCACGACGGTTGTAGTCGGCAGCCCGGAGATTGGCTTCCGACCACCCGTCACGCAGGGCCTCCAGGCACGACCTGATTCCGACGCCTTGGCTGAAGACCTGGCCGGTCACGGTCGGGGCACCGTTTTCGAGGGCGTTGACAATCCGGAATTCCAGCGGGTCCATGCCGAGCTTGTTGGCCAGCCGGTCAAAAAGCGTTTCCTGGGCAATGGCGCTCTGCGGAACACCGAAGCCGCGAAAGGCCCCGGCGGGCGGTGCGTTGGTATGCACACCGGCGCTGACGGCGACATAGTCATCAACCTTGTACGGACCCGATGCATGCACTGGCACCCGGTTGACCACGGTCGGGCCCCAGGACGCATAGGCGCCAGTATTGAACCTGCCCTCGTAGTTGATGCCGCACAGGCGACCATCCCGCGTGGCGCCGATCTTCATGCGAAGGCAGGACGGGTGGCGCTTGGTGGTCGATTGCATCGATTCGCTGCGTGAATATGCGAGGCGGACCGGCCGGCCGGTCTTGAGGGCGGCGAGCGCCAGGTAGGGTTGCACCGACAAGTCCAGCTTCGAGCCGAACCCACCACCGGCGGCAACCGGCACGATCCGCACATCCCCGGTATCCATGCCGAGGATTGCCGACAGGCTCTCGAGATCCATGACCGGGGCCTGGGTGCCGGCATGGACCTCGACCCTGCCATTCTGGATCATGGCAATTCCGGCCTCCGGTTCGATATAGGCATGCTCGACGAAACCGGTCGAAAACCGGCCTTCAACGAAAAACTCGGCCTCGGCCAGCGCCCGGTCGGCATCGCCCCGCCGGACAACACCGCTGCACATCACGTTCCGCTCGCGATCGGGATGGATGAGCGGGGCGCCTAAAACCAGCGCTTCTCCAGGATCGGCAAGATGCGGCAACTCTGTCCACCTGATCGGAAAATCGGCAGTGTCGAATTCCTGCACGATTCCTCGATACCCGACCAGCGCCGCCACCGCCTCACCGCGAAAACGGACCTCCTTCTCGGCAAAAACCGGTTGGTCGACAAAGCCGGGAATGACTCCGAACCGGTTCACCCCGGCGATATCGTCCGCGGTCAGGACGGCCTCGATGCCGCCGGCTGCCGAAACAAAGCCCTCGAGGTCGCCGAATTCGAATGCGGCCCGGTGATGGGGAGAGCGGACTACCCGAACCACCAACCAGTCAGGCTCGCCGGCGTCATCGCCGAACACCTCCCTCCCGGCCACCTTGGCAGCGCCATCGACCCGCCGGATGGCGACACCGACCCCGGTCGGGTTGGTCGGCAGACGGCCCTCGCCCCTGGCGGCAGCCATCACCGCGGCAATGATTCGGCGATAGCCGGTGCAACGGCACAACACGCCGCCGAGGGCATCCGTCAATTCCTCGTCCGACGGCGAGCGGTTGCTGCGCAGCAGCGCCACCGCCGCCACGATCATGCCTGGCGTGCAAATCCCGCACTGGGCGGCACCATATTCCTGGAAGGCCTCGGCCAACGCCTGGGCACGCGGCTCGTCGGCAAGGAGGCCCGACAAGGTTTCAACCGGCCTCCCGCCAACCTGGCGACTAGGCGTCAGGCAGGCGCATACCGGTTGACCCTCGACCAGCACGGTGCAGGCGCCACAATCTCCGGCATCGCATCCGACCTTCACATCCCGGCAACCCAGCCGCTCGCGCAAGGTCTCGGTCAGGCGCTCGCCCGGCAGCGGGTGACAATCTGACTGGCGGCCATTGACCATCATGGACATGCCGGCGGCCTTCTGCATTTCAGGTGCCCGGCTCCGATCCGGCGTTCACCGCCAACTCCAGGGTCCGCCGGCAGAGTTCCGCCGAGGCCAGGATGCGATACTCGGCGCTGCCCCTGACATCATCCAGCGGCGAAAGCGGGGACAGGAATTTCCTCTCGATCCAGTCGGTCGATTTCAGCCCGTTCAGGTCTCGCCCGATCGAAGCCCGCTCGAGTTCCGGCAATCTCCTGGCCACTGGAGAACAGGCGCCGACGGCGATCCGGGCCGAGCTGATCGTGCCATCCACCTCCAGGTCGACATTGGCCGCGACCATGGCAATCGAAATCACCAGATATCTGCGGGAGCCCAGTTTCAGGAACGCGCCGTAGCCGGCACCGCGCTTCGATGGAACATGAACGGCGATGACGATTTCGCCGGCAGCGAGCCGGGTCTGACGGGGTCCGACGACGAATTCCTCCAGGGGCAACCGCTTCGCACCACTTGACGATACGGTCTCAACCTCGGCTTCCAGTGCCAGCAATGGCGGAACCCCGTCAGCGGCCGGTGACGCATTACAGATATTGCCGGCAACGGTTCCGGCATTCTGAATCTGCGCCGACCCGACCTCGCGCGCCGCCGATCTGAGCCCGTCAAAGGACGATGGAAACGGCCAGTTGGCGACTTCGGACCAGGTCGCCGCACCACCGATCCTCCAGCCTTCCTCCGACCTGGTGATGCCCCCGAGTTCCGGAACCCCGGTGACATCAAGCAGCGAGTCACCCGCCCCTCCGCCGGCCCTTGACGGATAGAAATCGGTGCCGCCGGCGATGATCGTTACCTGTCCCTGCTCAAGTATCTTCAGTGCCTCCGGCAGGGAGTCGGGGGAATGATAGGGCACGTGAAACGGCTCCTGGCAATATTGTTAGTATACTAACAACTTCACCGAAGCCGGTCAATTTGTACCGAACCGGCGGGCACAAGAATCACGGTGCGGCCGCAGATGATGTCCTGCGGGTCAATTCGGGTGTTTTCGGGATGGGGTCATCCGAAACTTACCGGGCCGAGCCATGCTCATGGCGCCTGTCGGGCGGGGAACAATCCGGGTGACGACCGCCCGGCTTGTCCGATCGCGTATCGGCGGTAGCCGGGCGTCAACACCTTACGGAATCTCGTGATTGCGCCGTCAGCGTCAAACCCGGCCGTTGCACGGCACCTTGTCGCTGACGGCGGGGTGCTCGCCTCCAACCGGAGTTGGAGGCGGAATTCAGCGCGGCCTTCAGAGGATGGACAGGTTCTCAGCTGACGATTTGCCGTCGCGTCCCGGTTGCAGCTCGAAGGAGACCTTCTGTCCATCATTGAGCGATGTCAGTCCGGCGCGCTCCACGGCCGAAATGTGGACGAAGGCGTCCCTTGAGCCGTCATCCGGCTGGATGAAGCCAAAACCCTTGGCCGTATTGAACCACTTGACGGTTCCAGTAGTCATAGTCATTTCCTTTCAAAGGAGTTCAGGTTTCGCGCGCCGCACCTTGCGGCGACGCGGGTTGGTCAACGCTCACATTGTCAGGGGTAACGAAGCTAATCGGCAGTGCGGTTATCTAGGTAGCACAAATCAAACGCAGAACGTGTCCGCAGCATGTAGGGCGTTTTCCGGCAAGGTCAATGGCCAGCATGACATTACACGGTCTGCACCCAAGCCCATTCAAGAGTCGGCAGCCATGACCAGATCCAGCTTCCGGTTCCGGAATCCAGCCGTCATCCGGCGAACATGTCGGGGTCGTCTGCAGACGAGTGATGCCGGCCGGTGGCGTTTCCTGCCCGGATCCTGCACCGAAGACGTGCCGGGCCCTTGGCTCCGCAGGCCCCGCCGCGTGGTCGGGCGGGCTGGAACAATGTTGAGCGTGGGGCGGCAATCAGGATCCATGTTGCGCGCAACATTTCACGGTGAGAATCCAGCGTCACTCAGGATGAGAAGGAGGCTGGGGCGGCAGTGCGGCACGCAGGTAGTCTGGAAGTTGGACCGGCCGCGACGACGCCTGCCACAGTTGGTGGTGACGGTCAGGCAGTTCGAGGACGGGTGTTCATTTGCTGCACGGGTCAATGGGTTTGCAAGAAGCTCAGTTGATAGCCGAAACCCTCCAAGGCGACGATACCGCCGAGCGCCCACCGCTCGGTGAGCGTGGGTGGATTGCCATTATCGGGCATGAATGGTTTCGAGACAGAACAATTGCTCGCCTCCCTCGCGTTGATCAGGCTGAAGCAGATACTCTTGCCGGCGGCCTTTCAACGATCCCCGATCGGCCGCCGTTATCCCTGGGTTCAGAAATGATACTCGATAGAGGCAAACAGCCGGTCATTGTCGTCGATATTGCGGAACGGGGTCCGGTTGCCGTCCCGGTAGAGGGCGATGCCGGCGCTCAGCTGGACCGCATCGCTCAATTCGTGGTCCAGTTGAATTCGCTGCATGGCTCCTTCCTTGCCGGTCGGACCGAATGTCAGGGCAAGAAACGATACATCGAACGCGTCATTGCGGAGGCTGCGCGTGACTCGCAACGCCGTTGCCATTTCGTTGCGACGCCGGTCATCCGGCAACTCGCGCAGGCGCTCGTCGAATTCACGGATGTGACCATTTGTCGCCTCGAAGGCGATGGCGGTGTTCTCGATGCCGGAATATTCGACACCGGCCAGGACGGAGAGCCGGGTGAATTCGCGATCCGTCACATTACTGAAGCGCAGACCGGTGTAGGCGGCGGCCTCGGCCTTGATCAACCAGTTGCCACTGACAACATTGCCCGCCACCCCCATCATCGAAATCCGGTTGTGTCGAAGCCGCGCCTCGCCGCCTTCGGTCATGCGCAGGTGCGGGCGGTCATCGAAAACCCGTGCCACATGGAAGGAAATGTCCCAACCAGGAAAGGTGCCGGTCAGTGATGCCGCCAGTTCGGGGGCGCCAAACCGGCTGCCAGGCATGTCGCGGGGCGGGGCGGGCATGGCTCCGGCATGGAAGTCGCTGCCAGATGCTGGCCTCATGTCGAAACGCCGCTCCGGTATTGCCATCATGCCAATGGTCCAGGGATCGGAATAGTGGTCGAGGCGCACGGCCAACACCGGGAGCCGGAGATCCTCGATATCGGTCAGGCCCGGGAGCCGGCTATCCACCGGATTGAGAATGTCGGTCACCCGGAACATGTCCGACCGGCCCCAGACCATGATCTGCCGACCGATGGTGAGATCGAGGCGGTCCGAAAGCGGGCCTTGGACCAGGAACTCGCCGATCTCGGCGCCCCTCACATGTGTATCACGATACGACCGGGGGCGGCCGAGGCGATCGGCAACGTGATCGGCGGCGCCATCGAACCAGCCATGCCCCTCGAAAATGGCACGCCAGTCGGGACCGAGATCGGCTTCCACCTCCAGGTCCAGCCGTGTCCGGAATGATGACAGGCCCCGATGATCAACCCCCGCTGGCAAGGGTGCACGATGGGCGAAATTGTAGATCAGCCGTTGGCTGATCCTTCCACCAATCCGAACCGCCTCCGATGACAGGGCAGGGTCATGCCGCCCGGTCTGCACCGGACCGGCGTCGTCGCCAAATCCGGCAAGAACGCCGTCGATGTCGTCATGCGACCCGGTCGGTGGCGGCTCGGTCTCATCGCCAAATCCGGCGAGGATGGAATCGATGTCGTCATGCGACGCTTGCTGTACTGATCGAGCCTCGTCGCCAAATCCGGCGAGGATGGAATCGATGTCGTCGATTCTCCCGTTTTCGGCAGTGCCGGTGAAGTCGATTGATGGCGCATCGCTGAAGCCGTCCAGCACTTGATCAAGCTCTGTCTGCCCAAAGGTCGGCTGTGCGGTCAACAACAGGACAAGGAGGGCCCACAACGCCATGGCAACGATCAGATCCCTTTTTCTAGTCGTCGGAGTGTAAACAGATCCTCGCCAAGACCCTGACCGTAACGGACGTCCTCGAGACGAAACACCGTGCGATGTTCCGTCTTCTCGTTCCTGACCGTCCGCATGTCGATCTCGATTGCCGTCCAGATTCCGTCGATGCGCTGAATGTCAACTATGTCCAGGTATTTCAACCGCTTGCCATCCGACATCCAGTGGACGGCACGTACGACCATGTCGATATCCTTGCGAACGAACAGGACAGATTTTTCGTAGCCGTATCGCTGTTCGATGGTCTTCGAGGCCGGAATGGCCTCGACCAGCCAGGCAGGTTTGCCGCGCACCTCCCGCTCGCCCAGCAAGCGGTATGTCCACTCCTCCAGCACCCGGCGTGTCATGTCCGCATAGGAAAAATCCGTACCCATGAATGATTGTGACTTGCTCGAACTTGCAATGCGTTTTGTCTTGCGCAATTCGGGAAGGTAGAGCCATTGGTCGTCATCTCGCTCCGGCTCACGATAATCATGGGTCAGGAACCCGGTATTGCGGACACTGGACGGTCCGAGGAAAAACATCAGGTTGCGCGTATCCGGCCCCTGGTCCTTGAGAAAGGTTTGCAGGGCCCTGGTCCGGGTCTTGCCGTTGCGGTCGACAAGCACCATGGTGAGTTTCGCCGTCCGGTTGTCACCATCGTCACGAGCATCAACCTTTCGCATGATGTCCAGAGCTGCGCGGTCCTCCGAATGCAATGCTGTCGGCAACATCGCCATCAGCATGGCAGCAGCAATGACGGTCTTCCTCATTGAACGCCTCCTTTTCGGGATTGATCATCCATGTCCACCAGGTGTCGATATCGAAGCGCCATCAATGCCGGTGCAACGATGAAATCGGCGGCAAGCGCGGTCAAGATGGTCAAGCCGGTCAGCAGGCCGAAATCGATCAGGTTCTTCATGTCGGCCAGGCAGAAGATGAAGAAGCCTGCGGACAGCACGATCGAGGTCACCAGCATGGCCCGACCGGATGTCTGCAGTGTTCGGCGAACGGATTCCTCTACCGAGCCGGTCCGATCCAGGTATCTGTGAAAGTGATGCATGAAATGCACCGTGTCATCGACGGCCAACCCGATGGCGATCGAGCCAACCAGCATGGTGAACAGGTTCAGCGGAATGCCGGCCACCTGCATCAGGGCAAGGGCAAGAGCGATGGGCGCCAGGTTGGGGATCATGCTGATCAGCCCGGTTCCGATGCGGCCAATCAGCGCAATCATCATCAGTGTGATGACACCGAAGGCAATGACGTAACTCCTTGCCGCCGACCGGATTGCCGCATCGAGCGTCCTGCTCAACAGGCTCATGATGCCGGTGACCGTCACCTCGTCATCGGCGCCGAAGGCGGCGGCGAACCGGTTCTCGACATCGACGATGAATGGCGGATATTCCAGCGTGTCCCGCCAGGGAACACGCATCGAGAACCTGGCAATGCTGAATTGCGTATCCACCAGATCTTCAAGATCGTCCGACCCCGAATTCTCGAACAGCAGGAACTCCTGCGGGATCAGGGCGGGATTCTCCGGTATGCGGTGAAACTCCAGCCGGTTTTCGTTCAGGGCCCTGTGGATTTCCTTCAACAAATCCGCCACCGACAGCACGGCTCCGACCGAGACCGGCGTTCCTGCCGATGCAGCCTTGATGTCGTCTCCAAGGGTTTCGAGGCTGATCAGCAAGTCCCGGTCGTGAAGGCCATTTTCGACTCCCGTGTCCAGCACCACCTCGAGCGACACCGACCCTCCGAGATCGTTGTCGATGGAACGCGTTGCCCGGTGCACCGGCCAGTCATCGGGCAGCCATGCCAGGATGTCGTGTGAAAATCGGAGCTGTGATGCAAGGCCCGTGCTCACCACGATCACAACCAGCGATGCCCCGGCGATCGGCCGGGCATTGCGCACGCTCCAGCCAGCGAGAGCAGCCAGCACGCGGTCAAGCAACTGCCCGGCCTTTCCGGAATGCCGAACACCCGGCAGTCGCAACTGCGGAAGAAGGGCCAGGCCAGCCGGCAACACGATCAGGGTGTAGACCAGCGCCAGCATCACGCCGATGGCCGCGTAACCGCCCAGCTCGCCTATCGGGGCGACCTCGGCGAACCAGAAGGACCCGATTCCGGCGGCGGTGGTCAGGCTGGTCAGCAGGATCGGCAGGCCGGCATGGCTCACCGCACCGACGATCGCCGAATGCCGATCAAGCCCGGCCGCGACATTCCTGAAATGGATGGCCAGGAGATGGACCGCCGAGCCGACGCCGACTGCCAGCAGAAAGGAAGGCAGTATCACCGTCGGCAGTTTCAAGGAGGTTCCGACATGGCCCATGATGCCAAGCGTGCTCAACAGGGCCATCACCACGACGCTGATCGGAAGCAGCACCGCCACCGGTGAGCGGAACATGATGAGCAGCAGGATGGCGATCACGGCTATGGCAAGCCCGATCGAGCGCTTCATGTCATCCTGAAGCGCAATCTTGAGCGTGTCGGTCACCGCCGGTGTCCCGGCAATCCGCAGCTCGAAATTCTCATCCCGGTGGTCAGCAACGATTTCCCTGGCCGCTGTCAGCGCCTGGTGCGTGTCTTCGTCGGACAGGATCTCCGGCTCGCCCCCAACCGGCGGCGCCTCGTCGAACAGGGCAAGCGCCGAATCGACGGAAATCCTGGAGGCATCGGCCGTCCGGGCCAGTTCGAGCACAACCGTGGTCACCCTGCCATCGGCCGATACCAGCAGGTTGCGATAAAGCGGGTTGGACAGAACCCGGTCACGCAGCGCTGCCAAGTCATCCCCGGTTTGCGGCCATGCATCGAGGAGATCCTCGACCACAAGGCGATCGCCCTCGCCTCGCGTGTTCCGGGCATTGATCATCGACGTGATGCTGTCCAGATGTGGCACACCGGAAGCCAAATCCTCGTGCAACGCCTTCAGGCGAAGAAGGGTGGTTTCGGAAAAGAGTTCGCCCGGCTCCACGGCAATGACGATGATGTCATCGCGGCCAAACTGGACCCGGAATTCCTCGTAGCGCACCAGTACCGGATCGTCCGGATAGAGAAACGACTCGGTGGAGGTGTCGATCACGATGTTGCGCAGGCCGGATGCCGCCACGGCCGTGATCAGCAACACCGCAAGAATCGCCAGGACGCGGTTGCGGCACACCAGCTCCGCAAAGCTCCCGAACAATGTCTCGATTCGTTGCCTGATCATGGCTCGATCTGCCTCTTCGTGATCTCCATCGCCGACATCGCGATACCGACCCCTCTCCACGGGCGGCCCGAGCCTCTGCAATACACCCGGCATGTCGGCCGGAACCGATCAAGGCGGCGTGTGTGTCTCCGAAAGCCTACACCAGCGCCGAATCATTGTCACCGCCACGAGGAAATCGCTATCCACCAGGGGGAAATCACTCCCATTCCCGTTGAAATCCCGGGGTTGTCGGGCAGAAACCGCTACACTCGCCGGGACTGTGCGGCTAAGTGTCGGGAACGTTTTCCGCCCTGGAGGACACATGACCAGACGCCCGGACCGGCCCTGGCTCTTCCGGACCTATTCCGGCCATTCCACCGCCACGACATCCAATTCTCTCTACCGGACCAATCTCGCCAGGGGGCAGACCGGGTTGTCGGTGGCCTTCGATCTGCCGACCCAGACCGGCTATGACAGCGATCATCGGCTGGCCAAGGGCGAGGTCGGCAAGGTCGGCGTTCCGGTCTGCCATCTTGGTGACATGAGATCCCTCTTTGAAGGGATCCCGCTGGACCGGATGAACACCTCGATGACGATCAACGCCACCGCACCCTGGCTGCTTGCCCTCTACGTGGCGCTGGCCGAGGAGCAGGGCATTGCGCGGGAAGGATTGCGCGGCACCGTGCAAAACGACATCATCAAGGAATATCTCAGCCGCGGCACCTATATCTGCCCGCCGGCGCCGTCACTGCGAATGACGGTCGATATTGCCGAATTCTGCGTCCGCCACATGCCGAAATGGAACCCGATCAATGTCTGCTCCTACCATCTGCAGGAGGCGGGGGCAGAGCCGATGCAGGAAATCGCCTATGCGCTGTCCACCGCCATCGCAGTGCTGGATGCGCTGCAGTCGCGAATACCGGCTGGCGAGTTTCCGGCCGCAGTCGGCCGGATTTCGTTCTTCGTGAATGCCGGCATCCGCTTCGTGACCGAGATGTGCAAGCTGCGGGCGTTTTCGGAGATGTGGGACGAGATCTGCCGGGACCGGTACGGGGTCGAGAAGGAAGAGTTGCGACGATTCCGCTACGGTGTGCAGGTCAACAGCCTCGGCCTGACCGAGCAGCAGCCGGAGAACAATGTCCACCGGATCCTGCTCGAAATGCTGGCTGTCACCCTGTCCAGGAATGCGCGGGCTCGGGCCGTGCAGCTACCGGCCTGGAACGAGGCCTTCGGATTACCGACCCCCTGGGACCAGCAATGGTCGCTGCGCATGCAGCAGATCCTGGCCTACGAGACCGACCTCCTCGAATTCGATGATCTGTTCGATGGCAATCCGGCCATCGAGGAGCGGGTGTCGGTGCTGAAATCACTCGCCCTCGGCGAGATGCGGCAAGTGGAGGCGATGGGCGGCGCCATCAACGCCATCGAGTTCATGAAAAGGCGGCTGGTCGAGAGCAATTCCGAGCGGATCCGGCGAATCGAGACCGGCGATCAGGTGGTGGTTGGCGTCAACAGGTTTGTCGAGTGCGAAGCCTCGCCGCTGGCGATCGGAGGGGACAGCATTGTCCATGTCGGTGACGATACCGAGGCGGAGCAGAAGCAGCGCCTTGCCGCCTGGCGCCGTGACCGCGATCCGCGCGCGGTTGAACGGGCGTTCGGCGAATTGCGCGCGGCGGCACAGGATGGCAGCAACATCATGCCGCCTTCCATTGAGGCGGCGAAGGCCGGCATGACCACCGGCGAGTGGGGGCAGGTGATGCGGGAGGCGTTCGGCGAATTCCGTGCCCCGACCGGTGTCAGCGCATCACCGTCGAACCGCATCGACGACCTGGCCGAGATCAGGGTGGCGGTAGACCAGGCTTCGAGCCGGCTTGGGCACAGGCTCAGGCTGCTGGTCGGCAAGCCCGGCCTTGACGGTCACTCCAACGGTGCCGAGCAGATCGTCTGCCGTGCCCGCGATTGCGGCATGGAGATCGTCTATTCCGGCATTCGTCACACGCCGGAGGAGATCGCCGACGCCGCATTGCACGAGGAAGCCGATATCGTCGGCTTGTCGATCCTCTCCGGAACCCACGGCCACCTGGCAAGGCAGGTGATGAGACTGATGGCCGAGCGTGGAATTGACCACGTCCCGCTGATCGTTGGTGGCATCATTCCCGATGATGACGTGCAGCTGTTGCGCGATGCAGGGGTGGCCGCCATCTACACCCCGAGGGATTTCGACCTGAACCGGATCATGCATGACATTGTCGACATGGCCGCCCCGAACGAGGCCGGGATCGGCTGAAAGGTTCGGGGGATCGCTCACGGGAAGAGCTTGCAGGGCGGGGCACCGATCCTGCATCCTCATGGCGACCGGCATGCGGGCCTGCCTGCATGCCGGATACCAGCGGCATTGCCTCCCGGACAGCCAGGAATGACCGGATTGACCCGGTCAGGTGGTTGGCATGCTTGGCATTGCGATGCAGGCAGATTTCCAGTTCAACCTCCCAGGCCGGATCACCGGCCCTGGTCAGGAGTCCGTATTTCAGGTTCGGAGCAACGAGCCTGCCTGGCAGCCAGGCCGTCCTCGCACCGTCTCGGGCCTGGATACGCAAGGCGCCGGCCATCGAATTCTCGTAGGCGGTGTACATTCGCAAGGAGAGATTGCTCGAATTCAGCAGCGGCTCCGGGTGCCGGCTGATGGGGGCATCATCACCAAATCTCGGATACGGCGCCCTCTGCCCTGCTCGGCAAGGAAGGCGATACGGCACCGCGCCTGCGCCGTGCTCAGCTTCGGCGCCGGCCGAGCAGCCAGATGAAGAACACGCCACCGACCAGGCCGGTCACGATGCCGATCGGCATGTCCTCGGGCGCGGCGATGGTGCGGGCCAGGATGTCGGCCCATAACAGGAAGATGGCCCCGGCAAGGGCCGATGCCGGGATGACGCGGGCGCAGTCGCCGCCCACCAGCATCCTGGCAATATGGGGAATCATCAGGCCGACGAAGCCGATGATGCCCGAATAGGCCACCATGATGCCGGTCAGCAGCGCCCCGGCCACGAATACCGTCAGCCGAAACCGCGATACCTGGATGCCGAGGGTGGATGCCGTTTCATCGCCGAGACTCAGCGCGTTGAGGTCGGCCGATTTCAGCATGAACAGTGCGGTGCAGGCCACCAGGCCGATCAGCGGAACCGGCAACTGGGACCACTGGGCCAGCCCCAGCCCGCCGAGCATCCAGTAGATTGCAGTATGGGCTGCCCGCGGATCACCGAGAAAGATCAGCGCATTGGCGCATGACATGATGGCAAATGACACCGCGACACCGGCCAGCACCAGCCGCGTGGCGGTCATGGCGGCAGCCAGCCTCGAGACCAGGAGAACAATCGACGTGGCCCCCAGGGCGCCCAGGAAGGACAGCAACGGCACCGTCAGGCCACCAAGAAACATTCCGGTATGCAACAGGGCGAGAATCGCTCCGAAGGCCCCGCCGGATGATATGCCCAGGAGGTGCGGATCGGCCAGCGGGTTGCGAGTCACCGATTGCAGGGCCACCCCGACCACCCCCAAACCGGCACCGACCAGGCAGGCAAGCAGAGCCCGCGGCAACCTGATGCTCCAGACAATCGCCGCCTGGCCAGCCGGCCACGTCCCGTCTGCCGTCCCCGGGAACAGCTTGTCGGCAATCACCCCCCAGACCACCGGAAATGGAACCTCGACCGCCCCGATGCTGGCTGCCGACGAGATCGACACGATCAGCAACAGCATTCCGGACAGCAGGAAAAAACCGGCGTGGAGTCTGCCGCGCAGGCCGGTCAGTTGCGATGCCGGTTTCACGGCAGGCGGAAGACCGAAGCCCGAACGGACCGGACCAGCGACCTGTGTGCAAGCGACCGGGCCACCTTCCCGGTGACATTTGCCGGGTTGGCACTACCTGGCATGAAATCCCTCGGCCAGTTTCCTGACGGCGGCGATGTTGCGCGGTCCCGGTGTTGCTTCGACATATTCGAGCACGACAAACCGGTCGTTCCGTACCGCATCGATGTCAGCAAAGGCCGGGTTGGCGAGCATGAATTCCATCTTCTGTTCGGCGGTAACGCTGCCATAATTGACGATGATGATGATCTCGGGATTGCGCTCGACTACCGATTCCCACCCGATCGTCGCCCAGCTTTTGTCAAGGTCGTCCATGATGTTTCTGCCGCCGGCCGCCTCGATCAGCGCCGTCGGCATGGCATGACGGCCGGCCGTGAAGGGCGCATCCTCGCCGCTGTCATAGACAAACACCCGCGGCGGTGGCGAGTCCATCGTCAGCGTGCCGGCGATCTCCCGCATCTGTGACCGGTAGCCAGCAACCAGGCTCTCGGCCCGATCGCCCTCCCCGAAAATTGCGCCGACATTGAGCAGGTCTCGATACATGGTTTCCATGCTGATCCCGGGCATGTCGCCAAGATGGACGCAGGACTCGGTCAGCTCGTAGACATCGATTCCGAGCGGCGCCAAGGTCGCCGGCGTGACCTCGCCCCCGACCCGCATGCCGTAATTCCAGCCGGCGAAGAGGAAATCGGCCCCGGCCCCGGCCAGTACCTCCCTGGTCGGATATCCCGGCGAGAGCTCCGGCAGGGATCCGAGCCCGGCCCGCAGTGACTCGTCGAGCGTTTTCCAGTTGCTGATTCCGGTAAAACCCACCATCCGGTCGGCCAGCCCCAGCACCAGCATGATCTCGGTCATGTTGACATCATGCGAGACCGCCGCTTCCGGCGGCGCCTCGAAGGTCAGGACCCGGTCACAACTTTGGACGGTCACCGGCTCGGCAAGACCCGCCTGGCCAAACCCGGCCATTATGATGATGATGGCAACGCCTCGCATTGCGACGCCCTCCCGTTCTTCTACAACTCGAACGAAAATCTTTGGCGTCCATTGGCATCCGCCCGGTCCATCCGGGCGGTGACCGAAAACGCCGCCGAAATCAGCTCCGGGGACAGCACCTCGCCAGGCGTGCCGCAGGCCAGCATTCTGCCACCTGCGAGGACAAGAATCCTGTCGGCATGGTCGCTTGCCATGTTGATGTCATGCAGGCTGCAGATCACGGTCAGCCCCAACTCCTTCAGCAATTCCAGCGTCTCGAGTTGATGGCGGATATCGAGATGATTGGTTGGCTCGTCCAGGACCAGAACCCCGGGGTCCTGGGCCAGTGCGCGGGCGATGGCAACCCGCTGAACTTCGCCGCCAGACAGGGTTCCGAGCAGCCGGTCGCGCAAGTCCGACACACCCAGCCTGGCCATTGACCGCTCGACAATCCAGCCATTTGCCTGCCGGTCTCTCCCTGACTGCCCCCGGTGCGGCAGGCGACCGAGCGCCACCACTTCACCGACGGTCAGGGCAAATTCGGTCGGCCTTTCCTGGAGAACCACCGCCATCTCCCGGGCGACCCGCGGCGACGGCAATGTCCAGATGTCCTGGCCGTCCAGCAGGATCTGGCCGTCAAGCGGCCTGTAGTAGCGATAGACCAGCCGCAGCAATGTCGACTTGCCGGCGCCATTGGCCCCGACCACCGCCAGGATCGAGCCTGGCTCGATTTCGAAGCTGACATCGGTCAGGATGCTGGCCGCACCCGCCGGGCGCCATGACAGGTTGTGCGCCTCGAGCCGCGCCGGCCGGCGGCGTCGGCGCGGCTGCCCATTGATGACAGGCGGCGTGTCGTGGTCAGCCCGTGTAAATCCTGTCCCGTCCATGATCCATTCCGGCCGGGACGGGGCAGTTGCGCAATTCACGCTGCTTGTCTGGAAAGGTATGTCTGACCAATGCAAGCCTTCTTCCGGATCACCCCGTCCGGCATGAGAGTTTCGCCGACGGCAGGTCTCCTGACTTGCGGGTCGCTGCTCTCCCCGGCCCTTCCCAGCCGCGATCGGCCAGTGGTCATATCCGGGGCAACTCTCCGCTTACAGTTGCGGGGGCAGTCACGGTCTTGGCGCCTGTCTGGCTACTCCTCACCGTATTCCCTTTTCATCCCGACCGCGTATTCGGCGGGCGGAAAACCGTCGTCCCCCGGTTATTGCAATATCCGGAAATGGTCAAAGAAAATTCGAGGCGTTGAGAACGGATTCACATCAACCCGAGGAAATGGCGCGCACCGTCACGGCAAGATCCAGTCCGTTTGCCGCTGCGTCAGTGGCCGGAGGGAGTCGCCGCTTCCGGGGGCGACCGGATCCAGTGTCACGACCGGGCCATGCCGGCCGGCGATGGTCGGGTATATCCTGGAGACGGGACGGCCTTGATGACCGGATGGTGGTGGAGCCAAGGGGATTTGAACCCCTGACCTCTTGAATGCCATTCAAGCGCTCTCCCAACTGAGCTATGGCCCCATTATCCGGTACAGGCCCGCCTCATTGCGTGAATTCACGCTGCGAGGCAAGCAAAATCACGGTTCGTCATCGGAGGCGACATTTGCGATGTCGTCAAGCGGGACAGTATCCTCATCAGATTCGTCCAGCATGTCGTCGTCGAGTTCAACACCATCCTCCACGTCATCCAGCAGACCGTCTTCATCCGACTGCGCCTCGGGGGCATCCTTCTTGGCGTCCTTTTCCTTCTTCGGAGCCTCGAAGTCACTGACTGGCCGTTCGGCCGGAGTCTCCACGAAGAATTCCTTGCCGCAAACGGGGCAATTTATCGGATTCCTTTTCAAATCATAAAACCGTGCACCACAGCCCGGATCCTGACAAATTCGCTTGACGCCCCATTCTTCCCTGGCCATCGAATTCCCTTCTTTGCTGTGTTTGTTGCTCGAATCCGGCACCCACTGCCACAAAGAAACCGGTAATGTCAAAGCCGGTAGGATGCCGGTGGTTCTACCCGCCGCCACCGGGATTGCAAACAGCCGGCAGCAGGATTTGGCCGCCCCGATGATGCCGGTGGCGAGTGGCAGGAATTGCGGTCGGTCATGGGCCCGATTACACGCCTGCATGCGCCAGGCACCCGGCTGCCGCCAGCCCGTCGCAGAGCCGCCTGGCCACCACCATCTCGAGAGGAAAGCCCGTGCCGATAACCGACATCCTGCTGATCGGAGAGCCGCCGATCCCGATCGTGGTGAAGAGAATTGCGAACGGGCGAAGGATATCGCTGCGGATCGACCGGATCAGCGGCCGGGTCTCCCTGACGGTTCCCGATCATCTCCGGATGGATGAGGCTCGCCGGTTCGTGCGTGACAGGCAGGGCTGGATCACCCGCAAACTCCAGGACGCCGTGCAGCGCCGGGTCCCCACCTTTGGTGATTCGTTTCCGCTTGAAGGACGTTCATTGGAGATCCGCAAGGCGGGCGGAAGCCGGATCCGGTGCCACGGCAGCCTGTTGCTGGCACCCTGCACCGACGCGAAACTGCCAGCTGCGCTCGGCGAGTTCTGCAGGTCCCTGGCCCGGGAAAGGCTGCTGGCCAGGACCCGCCACCATGCCGACATGCTCTCCCGTCCGCATCCGGCCATACGCCTGCGAGATACCCGGTCCCGGTGGGGGTCCTGTTCGTCCGACAACCGGCTGATGTTCTCCTGGCGCCTGGTCATGGCCCCACCCGAGGTGCTGGACTATGTTGCCGCCCACGAGGTGTCGCACCTCGCCGAACTCAATCACTCCAAGCGATTCTGGCAGATCGTCGAGCGACTCTGTCCCGATTACCTGCAACATCGGCAATGGCTGCGCCAGAACGGAGTCCTGCTCCACCAACATATCCTCGACTGACCGGCGGCTGCACCTCCGCATCCCGCAAACTGGCTCCAGACCGGCCAGGCCAGTCATGCGCGGTCGCTGCGGGCCCGGTCAGGTTAGGCGTGTATTGCGCCGTCGCCGCAAGCCAGGGCGGCCTCCCTGACCGCCTCGGAGAGGGTTGGATGGGCGTGGCAGGTCCTGGCGACATCTTCGGCCGCGGCGCCGAATTCCATGGCCACGCAAATCTCCTGAATCAGCTCGCCGGCACTCGGACCGATGATGTGACATCCGAGGATGCGATCGCTGGACTGGTCGGCCAGCATCTTGACAAACCCGTCAGCCGCCAGCGCCGATTTGGCCCGGCCATTGCCCATGAATGGAAACTTGCCGACCCGGTATTGCCGACCCTCCTCCTTCAGCTGTTCCTCGGTCGCTCCGACCGCCGCCACTTCCGGGTGGGTGTAGATGACCGACGGAATCACACCGTAATTGACATGACCCAACCGGCCGGCAATGGTTTCGGCAACCGCCGTTCCTTCATCTTCCGCCTTGTGCGCCAGCATCGGGCCAGCCACCACGTCGCCAATCGCATAAATCCCGGCAACATTGGTCTGCAGCCTGTCGTCGGTGGCCACCTGGCCCGCCTGCGTCATCTCGATTCCGGCCTCGACCAGGCCAAGACCGCCGGTATAGGGACGGCGCCCGGTGGCAACGAGGACAATGTCGGCCTCGTGGTCGTGATCGCTTTCCTTCTTGCGAAGCCGGTATTTGACCGCCAGCCCGCCCTTGCCCTTGTCGACGCCGGTGACCTGCGCACCGAGCACGATGTCCAGGCCCTGCTTCTTGAGCAGCCGGTTCAGGTTCTTGCAGACCTCGCCATCCATGCCCGGGGTGACCTGGTCAAGAAACTCCAGCACCGTCACCTTCGATCCCAGACGGGCATAGACGGAGCCGATCTCGAGGCCGATCACCCCGGCCCCGATGACGGTGAGCCGCTCGGGAATCGCCTCGAGTTCCAGCGCCCCGGTCGATGACACGATGCGGTCCTCGTCAATCTCGACGCCCGGAATGCTGGTCGACTCCGAACCGGTTGCGAGCACGATGTTGCCAGCCTCATGGGTCTCGTCTCCAACCTGCACCTTGCCGGGGCCGGCAATGCTCCCCCACCCCTTCAGCCAGTCGATCCCGTTCTTCTTGAACAGGAACTCGATGCCCCTGGTATTGGCCAGGATCGACTCGTCCTTGTAGGCAAGCATCCGCTTCCAGTCGACTTTCACGGCCGGCGAGCCCAGGCCCATCTTGGCAAAATTCGCATGGGTCTCGTGCAGCATGTGACTGGCATGCAGCAGGGCCTTCGACGGAATGCAGCCGACATTGAGGCAGGTTCCGCCGAGCGACTCCCTGCCTTCCACGCACGCCGCCTTCAACCCCAACTGTGCGGCCCTGATGGCGCAGACATAGCCGCCCGGACCCCCACCAACCACAATGACATCATAGCTTGCCATGAAGGCCTCCATTTCCCGACAGGTTCATGTTCCGAAATTCCGCCCCGACACCGGCCATCCTGGCCGAGATTCAACCAGGTCGCTCAAATCCCCATCAGCAGCCGGTGCGGCTCCTCGATCAGCTCCTTGACCCTGACCAGGAAGGTGACGGCGCCCTTGCCATCGACGATCCGGTGATCATAGGACAGCGCCAGATACATCATCGGTCGGATCACCACCTCGCCATTCAGCGCGATCGGCCTCTCCTGGATCTTGTGCATCCCGAGAATGCCGGATTGCGGCGGGTTGAGTATCGGCGATGACATCAGCGAGCCATAGACTCCGCCATTGGAGATCGAGAAGGTGCCTCCCTGCATCTCGGCGATCGACAGCTGGCCATCCCTGGCGCGGGCACCGGCATTGGCGATTGCCAGTTCGATCTCGGCAAAGCCAAGCCGGTGGGCATTCCGGATCACCGGAACCACGAGCCCGGTCGGCGTGCCGACCGCAATGCCCATATGGACAAATTTCTTGTAGACGATCTCGTTGCCGTCGATTTCGGCATTGACCTCGGGAACGTCGACAAGCGCCTCGCAACAGGCCTTGACAAAAAACGACATGAAGCCGAGGCGGGCGCCGTATTTCTTCTCGAACACATCCTTGAACTCGGACCTGATCTGCATCACCCGCGACATGTCCACCTCGTTGTAGGTGGTCAGTATGGCGGCGGTGTTCTGTGCATCCTTCAGCCGGCTGGCGATGGTCTGACGCAGCCGCGACATCCGCAGCCGCTCCTCGCCATCCTCGGCTGGCCGCGCCTGCGGCTCTGGCTCGGGTGCCGGCGCCTGCCCTGCCGACGCGATCGCCGCCAGCACGTCTTCCTTCATCACCCGGCCGTCACGACCCGAACCCGTGACCGCATCCTGCGAGATCCCGTGTTCCGCCATCATCACCTGCGCCGATGGCGCATGTTCCGGGTCGCGCCCGGGCTTGCTGTCCGGTTGCGGTGAGGGAGGTGCCGCCTCCACCGGGGACTCCGCCTTCGGTGCCGGATCTTCTGCCACCACCCCGGTGCCCTCGCCAATCATCGCCAGCAAGGCGCCGACCTCGACCTCGGCGCCCTGGGCAGCGACGATCTCCGCCAGGATGCCGGCTTCGGGCGACGGTACCTCGACAGTCACCTTGTCGGTTTCCAACTCGCAGACCACCTCGTCGGCAGCAACGGCCTCACCCTGCTTCCTGAACCACGTGCCGACCGTCGCTTCGGTAATGCTCTCCCCGAGAGTCGGAACTCGAATTTCTGCTGTCATGCTGTCAATCTCCACCTAAGGTCAGAGCCTCATCCACAATCTGTGCCTGCTGTCTCTGGTGTTCCCTGAACAGCCCGGCCGCCGGCGACGCCGAAGCCTGGCGGCCGACATATTCCACCCGTCCGGATTTTGCTTTTATCTTCTGCAGAACCCATTGGAGGTTGGGTTCGATGAACTGCCACGCACCCTGGTTTCTTGGCTCCTCCTGGACCCAGATCATTTCCGCATTCCTGAACCTCGAAAGCTCCTTGATCAGGGCCATTGCCGGAAACGGGTAATACTGCTCGACCCGCATCAGGTAGACGTCGTCGATGCCGCGGGCGTCCCGTTCCTCGAGAAGGTCGAAATAGACCTTGCCGGAGGTGATGACCACCCTGCGGATATCCTTGTCATCCACCAGCTTGGTATCGGAGTTGCCGTGCTGGGCATCATCCCACAATACCCGGTGGAATGTCGTTCCCGACGCCATCTCGTCGAGTCTCGATACTGCCAGCCGGTGGCGCAGCAGCGACTTTGGCGTCATCAATACCAGCGGCTTGCGAAAATCACGGTGCATCTGCCGACGAAGGATGTGGAAATAGTTGGCCGGGGTGGTGCAATTGGCGACAATCCAGTTATCCTCGGCGCATAATTGCAGGAACCGCTCAAGCCTGGCGCTGGAATGTTCCGGCCCCTGACCTTCGAAACCATGCGGCAGCAGCAGCACCAGGCCCGACATCCGCAGCCATTTGCGCTCACCGGTGGCAATGAACTGGTCGATCATGATCTGTGCGCCATTGGCGAAATCGCCGAATTGCGCCTCCCACATCACCAGCGTGTTCGGCTCGCTCAGCGAATAGCCATATTCGAAGCCGAGCACGGCGAATTCCGAGAGCATCGAGTCGATGACCTGGAACTTGGCCTGGCCCTGATCAATATGATTGAGGGAGACGAATTTCTCCTCGGTATCCTGGTCGATGAAGGCGCAATGCCGCTGGCTGAAGGTTCCCCTGGTGGAATCCTGTCCCGACAGCCTGACGCCATACCCTTCAAGGAGCAGGCTTCCGAAGGCCAGCGCCTCGCCCATTGCCCAGTTGCAGCCCTCGCCGGAATCGAAGACCTTTTCCCTGGAGCGTAGAAGCCGCTTCAATGTCGGGTGCAGGCTGAATCCCTCCGGGACATGCACCAGCGCCTTGCCGACGCGCTTCAGAACCTCGCCCCTGACGCCGGTCCGTCCCCGCTGGTCGTCATCAATCTGCGACTGGAGATGCGACCAGCGGCCGTCAAGCCAGTCGGCATCATTCGGCTTGTAACTCTTTGCCACCTCGAATTCATCGTCAAGCCGCTGGCGAAATTCCGACTTGCGCCGGGCGACTTCGCCTTCCGGAACCAGCCCTTCTGCCACCAGCTTCTTCGAATACAGTTCCAGCGTGGTCTCGTGGTTCTTGATGATCCGGTACATTTCCGGCTGGGTGAACATGGGCTCATCGCCCTCATTATGGCCAAACCGCCGGTAGCAGAACACGTCGACCACCACATCCTTGCGGAATTTCTGCCGAAACTCCGTTGCCACCCTGGCGGCATGCACCACCGCCTCCGGATCATCGCCGTTCACGTGGAAGATCGGTGATTCGGTGATCATGGAAATGTCGGTCGGATATGGCGAGGACCTGGAATAATGCGGCGCCGTGGTAAATCCGATCTGGTTGTTCACGATCAGGTGGATGGTGCCGCCGGTTGCATGCCCGACCAGCCCGGAAAGGCCGAAGCATTCGGCAACGATTCCCTGCCCGGCAAAGGCGGCATCGCCATGCAGAAGCACCGGCAACACCTGCGTGCGCTGCTCATCCCCCAATTGCTCCTGCTTTGCCCTGGCCTTGCCAATGACAACGGCATTCACCGCCTCCAGGTGCGACGGGTTGGCAGTCAGCGACAGGTGGACATTGTTGCCGTCGAACTCGCGGTCGGATGATGCGCCCAGATGGTATTTCACATCGCCGGAGCCGGACACATCCTCCGGTTTGAAGCTGCCGCCACCGAATTCGTTCAGGATGGCCCGGTACGGCTTGCTCATGACATTGGCCAGGATATTGAGGCGGCCACGATGCGGCATGCCGATGACGATCTCGGTCACCCCGAGCGCACCGCCACGCTTGATGATCTGCTCCATCGCCGGGATGATCGACTCGGCGCCATCGAGACCAAATCGCTTGGTCCCGGTATACTTGGCCTGCAGGAACTTCTCGAAGCCTTCCGCCTCGATCAGCTTGTTCAGGATGGCCCGGCGGCCCTCCTGGGTGAATGCGATCTCCTTGCCATAGCCCTCGATACGCTCCTTCAGCCAGCTGCTCTGCTCCGGATCAGAGATATGCATGTATTGCAGGGCAAAGGTGCCACAATAGGTCCGCTTGACCATGGCCAGTATCTCGCGCATGGTCGCTGTCTCGAGGCCAAGCACCCTGTCAATGAAGATCGGCCGGTCCATGTCGGCCTCCGAGAAACCGTAGGATGCCGGATCGAGCTCGGCATGGCCGGTGTGATGGGTCAGGCCGAGCGGATCAAGCCTGGCAATCCGGTGCCCCCTGATCCGATAGGCCCTGATCAGCATCAGCGCCCGGATTGAATCGACGGTCCGCTGCTGGACCTCCCGTTCCGGAATGTCGATGCCGCCGGCGGCCGCCAGCCCCCTGATTCTCGATTCGAGAAGGCGGCCGTCAATCGAATCGGTCTCGGCCCATTGACCATCGAATGCCGCGACCAGCTCGCCATTGTCGAGCATCGGCCAGTTTGCCAATTTCCAGCTCGGCGGCACCGACGGACCCGCCCCGTCATCGCTGAGAGCCTCGAAATACCGCCGCCACGATTCGTCGACCGATGACGGGCTCGACATGTAGCGGGTGCGCAGCTGCTCGATATATTCGGCATTCTGCCCCTGCAGGAAACTCGATGTATGAAAATACCGGTTCGGGCTCTGCTCTTGCATGTCTTTCCCCACCCGTCGATCGATCAGTTGTTGATGGCCTTCAGCACCGCTTCCCCCAGCGTTGCCGGGCTGTCGGCAAATTCGATTCCGGCCGATCGCATGGCCTCGATCTTGTCATCGGCGCCGCCCTTTCCACCGGAAATCACCGCGCCGGCATGGCCCATTCGCCGGCCCGGCGGTGCCGTTCTGCCGGCGATGAAGCCGGCAATCGGCTTGGCCCGCCCATGGCGGGCTTCCGCCACGATGAATTCGGCCGCCTCTTCCTCGGCGCTTCCGCCGATTTCGCCGATCATGATGATGGATTCGGTCTCGTCATCGGCAAGGAACATCTCGAGCACATCGACGAATTCGGTCCCCTTGACCGGATCGCCGCCGATGCCGACACAGGTTGACTGGCCAAGACCGACATCGCTGGTCTGCTTGACCGCCTCGTAGGTCAGGGTCCCGGAACGGGAGACCACGCCGACGCTTCCCCGGCGGTGGATATGTCCGGGCATGATGCCGATCTTGCATGCGTCCGGTGTGATGACGCCCGGGCAATTCGGACCCACGAGCCGCGATCCGGAATTGTCCAGCGCCCGCCGGGCGGTGATCATGTCGCGGACCGGGATCCCCTCGGTCACGCAGACGATCAGCTCGATTCCGGCAGCACACGCCTCCATGATCGCATCGGCGGCAAAGGCGGGCGGAACGTAGATGGCGGTGGCATTGGCACCGGTCGCGTCCATGGCCTGCCTGACGGTATCGAACACCGGCAGGCCGAGATGCGTGCTGCCACCCTTGCCGGGCGTTACCCCTCCAACCATCACCGTTCCGTAGGCAATGGCCTGTTCGGTGTGGAAGGTGCCCTGCGCCCCAGTCAAACCCTGGCAGATTACCTTGGTTTGACGGTCAACCAGAATAGCCATGACTGTGCGCTTCTCCTGCTGGCGGTTTGATCAACCCGGCACCCTGACCGCGGCAACGATCTTCCTGGCGGCATCACCGAGATCATCGGCAGCGATGACATTCAGTCCGCTCTCCATGATGACCGACTTTCCCTTTTCGACATTGGTTCCCTCGAGCCGAACCACCAGCGGCACCTCCAGGCCGACCTCGCGTACCGCCTCCACCACCCCTTCGGCGATGGTATCGCAACGCATGATTCCGCCGAAGATATTGACCAGGATTCCACGGACATTCGGGTCGGATGTAATGATCTTGAATGCCTCGACCACCTTCTCCCGCGATGCGCCGCCCCCAACATCGAGGAAATTGGCCGGCTCAGACCCGTAAAGCTTGATGATGTCCATGGTCGCCATTGCCAGGCCGGCGCCATTGACCATGCAGCCGATCTCGCCATCGAGTGCAATGTAGCTCAACCCGAATTCCGAGGCCGCCAGTTCCTTGGGGTCCTCCTCGGACTCGTCGCGCAGCCCGGCAAGTTCCGGGTGCCGGTAGATGGCGCTGGAGTCGAATGACATCTTGCTGTCGAGACACAGGAGGTCGCCGGCACGGGTGACGACCAGCGGGTTGATTTCCAGCAATTCCGCATCGGTCTCCTGGTAGAGGCGGTAGGCATTGGCCAAGAGCCCGGCGCATTGTTTCGCCAGCTTCCCGTCCAGCCCCAGGCCGGAGGCGCAGCTCCTGCCGTGATGCGGCTGCAATCCGGTTGCCGGATCGACCGACAGGGTGACGATCCGCTCCGGGCTCGATTGCGCCACCTCCTCGATATCCATGCCGCCTTCCGTCGAACAGACCACGGATACCCGCGCCCGGCTCCTGTCGAGCAGGATGGCAAAATAGAGTTCGCGTTCGATCTCGGCGCCTTGCTCGATATAGACGCGGCCCACCTGCTTGCCGGCACCACCGGTCTGGTGAGTCACCAGCGTGTTGCCGAGCATCCGGCTGGCCGTTGCCGCCGCATCGTCCACCGACCGGGTTATCCTGACACCGCCGCCATCGCCGGCATCGGCCTCGCGGAATTTTCCCTTGCCACGCCCGCCGGCATGGATTTGCGCCTTGACGACCCGGACCGGACCGTCCAGCTCGGCCGCCGCTGCCGCCGGATCCTCGCCGGCCAGCACCGCACGCCCTTCCGACACCGGCAAACCGTATTCCCGCAGCAGCTGCTTTGCCTGGTACTCGTGGATATTCATGCCCGAATTCCGATCCTCTCCGCCCCGGTCATCCATCCTCTGACAGGGACCCTATAGGGAATCGCCAAGGATAGTGCCATTACCGGTTCTTCCTGTCCATTCCGCCAATCACGGACGCCCGGGACCGCCCGGCGCCACACCGCAGGCCCTGCATGCTGTCCTGGACAGACTTGCCATGGCCGTCGGCGCGGGCCCGCTACGCAGGCCGGATGCGCGACCTTGCAGTCGGCAGCTCCGGATCATTACACCGGAGCCCAAACCAGGGACTCCGCCGGATAATCAGGGCCGGATTTGCCCACCAGGCCGGCTCCAGGGTGATTTGCTACAGTGACGGGTCGATCTCCCGGCATGCCGCCACGAGATTGCTGACCGAATCTGCCGAACGATCGAATTCCTCGCGCTCGGCACCTTCCAGTGAAATCTCCACAACCCGCTCGACCCCGCCGCCGCCGATCATGACCGGCACGCCAACATACATGTCGGACATTCCGTATTCGCCGTCGAGGTGGGCTGCGCAGGGAAGAACGCGCTTCTGGTCCCGGAGATAGGCTTCGGCCATCTCGATGGCCGCGGCCGCCGGGGCATGATAGGCAGAACCGGTGCCCATGAGATTGACGATCTCGATGCCGCCATCCCGGGTGCGCTGGATGATCGCATCCAGTCTTTCCTGCGACATCCATCCCATCTTCACCAGGTCGGTGACCGGGATCCCGGCAACGGTCGAATAGCGCGGCAGCGGCACCATGGTGTCGCCATGGCCGCCCAGCACGAATGCCGTCACATCCCGCATCGACACCCCCAGCTCGAGTGAGATGAAATGCCGGAAGCGGGCCGAATCGAGAATTCCCGCCATGCCGACAACCTTGGCGGGCGGCAAGCCGGAATATTTCTGCAGGGCCCAGACCATGGCGTCGAGGGGGTTGGTGATGCAGATGACGAATGCGTCGGGGGCATTGGCGGCAATTCCTTCGCCTACCGACTTCATCACCTTGAGATTGATTCCAAGAAGGTCATCCCTGGACATGCCGGGCCGTCTCGGCACGCCGGCAGTCACGATGCAGACATCGGCCCCGGCGATCCCCTCATAGGTGGTGGTGCCGCTGACGGATGCATCGAACCGGCTCACCGGTCCGCTCTCGGCGATGTCGAGCGCCTTGCCCTGCGGCAACCCGTCCTGGATGTCGAACAGCACGACATCTCCAAGTTCCCGGAGAACCGACAAATGGGACAGCGTGCCACCAATCTGGCCAGACCCCAGCATCGCAATTCGGAAGCGTTTCATGCATGACCCCGTGAAAGTCGCAAAACTGGAAAATTTCGTAACAACCGGCAGATTGGAAAGCAACCCGAGATTGTACCCGGCCAAGCCACCCCCAATTCCAGAAACGACCAGCAACAACCAGCCGGCACTCACCATCCCGACCGCTTGCAAGGTCAGCCGTCAACGGGTGCAGTTGAAACCCGCTGTTCCGGGAAATGGCAGTGATGGTGTTGAGTTCAACATCATGGAAGCTGTTTGACAATGGTCAGGAACGGCAGGTCCAAGCCAGTGCAGCTGTCGCCATCACTCGAATCTGAATTCGTTGAGCAGCCGCCATGCCTTGGTCCCGCGCAACGCCTCGTTGTCCTGGGCCAGATCCCAGGCCGTCTGTCCGTCACCTGTTCTTGCCGAGCCGTCAGCACCGGCATCAAGAAGCATGGTGATCACGTCGGGGTTGTCAGCTTTGGTGGCAGCAATGTGCAGCGCCGTCTTGCCTTCCCGATCGTCCCTGGCATTCACATCGGCGCCGGCCTCAATCAGCTCGGCGATCACGTCGAAATTGGCGTTGAAGGCCGCGTAGTGCAGCGGTGTCGCTTCACCCTTGTCCCTCGAATTCGGATCACCACCGGCCACGATCAGCTCGGCGGTCACCCTGGGACTCTGGTTGAAGAAGGCTGCCCAGTGCAGCGGGGTCTCGCCATTCTCATCTCTTGCATCCGGATCGGCGGATCGGCGCCGCCTTGCACACAATTCTCGACATCATGGACCGTGGCCTGGATGAAGAATTCCATGCTGTTCCAGGTGTCGCATGATGGTGCGGCCACGGCCGGCATCACGCTGGTCGCAACGGCGGCCAGCCAGGTGAAGAGGCGGATTGAAGTTGTCACTGTCATCTCCCGCGGCCGGACCGGGCCCTGGCGCACGCACAATCAGCGCTCAGCCCGGCACTGTCAATTGAAGCCGCAAGGCGGCGAGAACTTCCGGGGCAATCTTCCGGCCGTTGCCCTTACCCCCGGCCATGTCTGCGTGTAGCAACCAGGCGGCCAGAGCCTGGCACTGCCGCGAGCGGCGCTGGATCCAGGGTCGAATTGCCTGATCTTGAGAATCCGCACAGATTCTGTATCTGTCATTTTGGGGGTTGACGCGAAATCGCCCGGCCCTACTTTTGGAAGCATGAGCGGCGCCCCGGACCATTACGAACTGGCCCGGCAAATCGCCGTCATGGAGGAACGCATGAAAACGATGCAAGCTGATCTTTCAGCCACCCTTGAGCGTTTCCGGACCGACATGGCGCGCCGCGACATGGCGCTTTACGGTCTGTTGGTCGTGCTTCTCGCTGGCGTTGTTCTTACCCTGCTCCGCCTGTACGTCTTTCCCGCCGGGTGACGCTCTCTCGTGGCCTTCACGGGTGATTGAACGCAAGATATGGACCACCGCTGGCCCAAGCCTGCGGGGAAAAGCCGCAATATCCTGAGTCCGGGCAATCGGGCCGGTAGCTGTAGCAAAACGACCGTTTTCCTGGCGGGGAGGCGGCGCCGCCCGGTCTGATGTGAGAACAGTCTCAGGCAATTCGAGCCGAAATCGGCGATGATCTCAAGCACGGTGCCAGCGGCCCAGGGTTACAGCCTTAAGCTTAGCGAGTGGACGCCCCCTACCGGAACCGACCCGATTTAGCACTCAGCCGGAACCGACCCGACCTCGCCAGCCGACCGGAAGTCCGAAACGCCTTGATCTTGATTCAAGGCGCCCCTCATCCCATATAGCCGTTTGCTCCGCCTATAATCAGTCTCACCGCCAATAATAAGGAATGGACATGAACAAGCGCATTCTCGCCGTCGTCATGGGGCTGTCCTTGCTGGCATTTCCGGCTGCGGAGGCCGCTGCCGACGAATACCGGATCGATCCCGCCCACAGCGTCGTCCAGTTCAAGATCTCCCATCTCGGGTACTCTTGGGTGATCGGCGTCTTCGACAGAATTTCCGGCAGGTTCACCTACGACCCGGCGGCGGGGCCGGGCGGACAGATGGTCGCTGTCGAGATCGAGACCGCCAGCATCGACACCGGCCATGCGGAGCGCGACAAGCATCTGCGCTCGCCAGGCTTCCTGAACGTGATGAAGTTTCCGAAGGCGAGCTTCGTCAGCACCGGCTACGAGGGCGATGCCAAGGGCGGCACGATGAAGGGAAACCTGACCCTGATGGGCGTCACGAAACCCATCGCCATAGCGGTGAAGAAGGTGGGCGAAGGGAACGACCCTTGGGGCGGCTACCGGGCTGGTTTCGAGGGTACGGTGACGATCAACCGGAGGGACTTCAACGCCGGGCGCGACCTCGGGCCGGCCTCCGAATCCATGGATCTCTTCCTGTCCCTCGAAGGAGTACGCCAATAGCGGCAACGCAGGCTTCGCCATGTGGATGAACCGCCGGGACCGTTACGGCCTGATCTCCATAGGCTTTCACTGGGCGATCGCGCTCGCCATGTTCGGGCTGGTCGGACTCGGTGCGTGGATGGTGGGGCTCACCTACTACGATCCCTGGTACAACCGCTCGCTCGCGCTTCACAAGGCGTTCGGGATCCTGGCGTTGATGCTCGTAGCGGCCAAGTTCGGCTGGCGGATCGTCGACCCGGCCCCTTCCTTGGGGCCGGAGGTCACACCTTACGAGCGCATCGGCGCCACGGCGATGCACTGGTTCCTCAACGCGTTCATCCTGCTCCTGCCGGTGACCGGCTACCTGACCTCGACCTCGGAGGGAGCGGGCATCGACATTGTCGGGCTGTTCGAGGTACCCGCTCTGTTCGACATGTCCGAGGGCGCCCGCGACCTCGCCATCGAACTCCACTTCTATCTGGCCTATGGCCTCATCGCGCTCGTGGCCCTTCACGCCGGGGCGGCGCTCAAGCACCATCTGGTAGACAAGGGATCGACCCTGCGGCGCATGCTGGTCCCTCGCTCCTCCTCAGGCGGAGTCGATCGATCTGCCTGATGCGGCTCCCGCATCCGGGCCGGAATGTCCCGCGCTTTGTGCAGGGCACGCTGGACATCAGTTCTTGGGGCTTGCACAGCGCAACCGGGCAATCCACGGCGTCCCGTGACACGATATGGGGTCTATCCGAACAAAATTCCCGCTGCCGGCGATAGCCCTAATCGCCGGAATCGTGCTCGGTGATGCCGACCAGCTCGACCGGCGGGCGGTCGGGGAACCGGGCGATCAGCGACAGGCTGCCGCCCATCGCCTCGACCGTCCGGCGCAGCGTGGACAGCAGGAATTCTGTCCGCTTCTCCAGCCTCGAGATGGCATCCTGGCTGATGCCGAGCTCGCGGGCAACGCTCGCCTGGGTCAGGGCCCGGGCCTTGCGCAACTCGCGGAGTGTCATCTCCTCGGCGATCACCTCGGCCGCCCTGTCCTCGATCCTGCGACGCCGCGTTGGGTCGAGTTCCGCCATCATGTCATCAAGGCTCACAGTCATTGCACATCTCCCTTATCAGCGAGCCGGGCAAGCTGCCGATCAAACCGCTCGTCGGTTTTGCCGATGCGCGTCCGGTAGAATCGCCGCTCGCTGCCGCCCGACTTGTCGCCCGCCACCAGAAGAGGGCGCGGCGCACGAGATCGAACGCGACCAGCCATTCACCACCGACGGCGCTGAAGCGCAGCTCCGTCATGTTGGCGTGCCGCGAGCCGTTCAGCGAATGCGCGAGAATCGCCCTGCGCACTTCCACATGCAACGCTGACAACTCGGGCTCGAACTCCTCGGCAATCCGCACCCGCCAATTCATGGTTTCAGGATGGGGTCGCCGGGATATGACGTCAAGGACATATACCCCCGATCTTCGTCCGGAAGGGCAGGACATGACCGGTCAGACCGGATGTTCGCGAGATGTCTTGCCTGCACAGCGCCGGAAGCAGGGCAAAAGTTTGGTATCCGGGAATTTTTCGCCGCTGTGCTGGCCTCCACGGGTCAGCCCCGGCGGCGCGCCTGGCAGGCAGGCATTCTCGCCGGATGATCCATCAACCCGGTGGCGGGTACTCACCTGGACGTGATCACATCGCGTCCTTCAGCATGCCGAGGTAGTCCCCGGCGCTGGCGGGCCGGGCATTGGTGGCGGAAAGGTGGTTCACGGAGGCTTTCCCGGCGATCCCGGGAAGGAGATTCGGCTCAACCCCCAATGCACCAAGCTGTGTCGGCAGGCCGAGTTCCCGCACGAAATCGGTCATCCATTCCTGCAGGCCCCGGTATGCGGGAACACGCATTGCCCGGCGAATATCGGCAAAGGCAACATCGGCATGGCCATCGTTGAAGCCGAGGATGTGCGGCAGCAGGATGCCGACCAGGGTTCCGTGATGGTGACCGAGTTCTCCCAGGGGTGCCGCCATCGCATGTGCGCCGCCGAGGGACTTCTGAAGGCACATTCCTCCCATCAGGGCGGCCATCATCATCTGGCAGCGGGCCTCGCGGTTGCTTCCGTCCTCGACGGCGACCGGCAACCACCTCGCCGCCCGGCGAGCGGCTTCGAGTCCGATGGCCGCGGCGGGCGGGTTTTCAAGGGAGCTGCAGCAGGACTCGACGCCGTGAGCCAATGCATCAATTCCGGTGGCCGCCGTCAGCCCGGGCGGCAGCGACAGGGTGAGTTCGGGATCACAGATCACCACATCGGCCACCATGTTCAGGTTGACGGCGACCGATACCGAGCCATCGAGCAGGGTCATCACGCAGGCTCGACCAACTTCGGCCCCGGTGCCCGCCGCGGTCGGAATCGCGATCTGGGGCGACACCTGTCCGATCCGGTCGGATCCACCCTTTCCGACGCCATGATCCGCGAGGCTGCCGCCATGACTCGACAAGAGGGCGATCGCCTTGGCCAGATCGATCGGCGAGCCGCCACCCAGCGCAATGATCCCGTCACAGCCCCGGTCATGCCAGATCTGCAGGCATTCAAGCAGGGATTGCTCGGTAGGGTTGCCGGTCGTGCCGTCATACACGACCGGGACCGAGGGCTTCGCCGCGTCGAGTACGCGCTGGAGGATTCCGACGTTGGCGACCCCCTGGTCGGTTACGAGAAGCGGCCGGCCCAGGCCCATCTCCGCAATGTGGTCACCCAGGCTCGAGACGGCGCCGAAATCGAAGTGGATGCGTGACAGGTACTCGATCAACGGCATTGGCCACTGACCTCGTAGTAGATGTGCTTGGTCTCGAGAAAATCGTTAATTGCCTCGATCCCGTGCAACCGACCGATTCCGCTCTGGCGGTAGCCACCGGTTTCCACCTCGGCAAGCAACCGGTTGTGGCAGTTGAGCCAGACCGTGCCGAATTTGAGCCTGCGCCCCATCCGCATCGAGACATCGAGATCCCTGGTGTAGACCGATGCCGCCAGGCCGAACCTCGTGGCATTGGATTTGCGGACCGCTTCCTGTTCGGTCGTGAAGCGTTCGAGCGAAACGACCGGCCCGAACAACTCTTCCTGCACCAGGTCATGGGTCACATCGCCGATCTCGAACATGGTGGGGGTCACAAAAAAGCCCCGGGACAGCTCGCCGGTGCCCGCCATGCCGCGCACGACGAGGTTTGCCTCCTTTGCGGCATGATCGATAATGCCCAGCAACCGTTGCTGGGCGGGCTTGTCGATGACCGGGCCCAGTTCCGTGCCCGGTGCCCGCGCGTCTCCGACCCTGGTGGTTTCATAGAGATTGCGCAGCCGTTCCTTCATCTCGCCATATACGCCATCCTGGACGAGGACCCGGCTGACACAGGTGCACATCTGCCCGTTCAGCGCCAGTGATCCCCGCTTGATCTCGGCTGCCGCCCGGTCGAGATCGGCGTCGTCGAAGACGATGGCGGGGGCCTTGCCGCCAAGTTCAAGCGAGACATGCTTGATGGTATGGGCGGCATTGGCCATGATTGCCCGGCCAGTGCGGGTCGAGCCGGTGAACGAGACCACGTCGATCCGGGGATGGGATGACAATACCCTGCCGACTTCCGTGCCGAACTCGTTGACCGAGTTGATGACTCCTTCCGGAATCGAGGAGACGGCATCAAAACAGGCCATCACCGCCGCATTCGTCAGCGGGGTCTGCGGGGCGGGTTTGACGATCACCGTGCAACCGGCCGCGAGCGCCGGCGCGACCGACCTGACGAGCAGGGTGACGGGCGCATTCCACGGCACGATTGCGGAAACGACGCCCGCCGGCTCCCGGGTCATCAGGCTCATCCGGCCTGCACCGCTCTCGAAGGTCCGACCGAAGACGTTGCGGGCAATGCCGGCGTAGTACCTGGCTTCACCATGACCGGCAGCGACTTCGTGGCGGGCCTGGTCCAGCACCTTGCCGTTCTCCTGCGACATCAATTCGGCAATTTCCCCAGCCCGGGCTTCGAGGATATCGGCAAATTCCAGAAGTGCGGCGGACCGAAGCCGCGGCTCATGGGCCCAGGAGCTGGTTTCGAAGGCGTGGTGTGCCGCCATGACCGCCTGTTCGGCAAGCGATTCCGAACCCGTGGGTGCCTCGGCAATTCTCGAGCAATCCGAGGGGTTCAGGACCGTCATCATTCCGTTGGGCGCATCTGCGAGCCAGTTGCCTGAAATGTAGTGGCACCCTCGTGGTTCCCCCATATCCCTCTCCTCAAGCTCCTGTTGCGATGTCGAGAACGGTTTTCGCATCCACATGCCCGCCGGTTCCGACCCAGGCCAGGAATTGGTCCGGGCGGACCAGCATCGCCTCGCATCCGTAAACCCCGACAAACCGGGGGTCTGCAAGTGTCACGATCCCGAGGGGGATGCCGCGGGCCCGCGCAGTCTGCTCGAAGCGCCTCGAGAGTTCGGCGTTGCCGGACAGATCCACCAGGGTGAAGCCGGTCCCCAGCAGGTTCCACAGATCTTCTCCCGGTACATGGTGCGGGGCGAGGTGATGGCCGGGCCGGGCAGTGAATTCATGCACGCCGCGGGCGCCTGACCGGACTTCACCCGCCCCCGCAACAATCGGAGAGCCAGAATAGTGTGGCAGGAACTGCGTGACACCGGAATCATCTGCGTTGGCCCGGCCAGCCCAGGCAGCCTCGAATGCTTCGAGGTCACGGGCGGGAGAATAGCTGGCCGTGAATTCCCGGAAATCATCGATCATCGGCGAAATGAAGTCTGCATTGACCGACTCGAAGACCGGATGCCGCTCCAGGCTGTAGCTGTCGAGTAGACCCTTGCCCGCCCAGCCATTCAGCACCGCCTCAAGTTTCCAACCGAGGTTTCGTGCGTCTTCAAGCCCGGTGTTGATGCCGTAGCCACCGTATGGCGGATGGCTGTGACAGGCATCGCCGGCAATGAAGATGCGGCCGCTTCGATAGGACCTGGCCTGGCTTATCCTGAGATCCCAGAAGCCGATATGCTCGAAATCCAGGGCAAACTCCCTGCCGGCCACCCGATGCAGGAAGGCATGAAAGTCGAAGTTCTCGCTAGTGGTGCCTTCCGGCACCGGTGAGTGGAAGAACCAGCCCCCATTGAGGTCGACCCGCCCCAGGAACTGCCAGTAGCCCTCCATGTCGGGGTTCATGACATTGAAGATCGACTTTCCGGGAAAGCGTGCAAGGAGATCATGCAGTTCCATCGACCGGAACACCAGCAGGGCCATTCGGGGTCCCTCGCGGTCGGTATCGCTCCTGATTCCGGCCTGCTCGCGGGTAATGGAACGGGCGCCGTCACAACCTGCGCAGAATCTTGCGCGCACGCGCCGGCGCTCGTTGCGGGTCGTTTCGTAGCGGACCAGGACCGTCGATGACTCCTGTTCGACCCCGGTAACCCTGGCCCCGGTGACCAGGGTGATCTCCGGCAGTTTCGATGCCCGGTCCCGGAGAATTCGCTCCAGGATGTACTGGGGCAGTCGTTCGTTCTCGGCAAAGTAATAGGCACCGACCCTTGAGCGACGGAACCAGTCGTAGTGATAGCGGCCCAGGAGACTGCCATGGGTTACCAGCCCCGCATTTCCGAATTCCGGTGGAATCGGGCTGGCATCCCGCACCGCCTGCGAAACACCCCAGGCCCGAAGATGCTCGCCGGTGCGTTGCGTGAGGTTCTGCCCCTTCGGAATTCCGTGCACCGATTCGGACCGTTCGAGGACGGTGCTGGTCACGCCCCTGAGCGCCAGGTCGATCGCCAGACCGAGACCGACCGGACCACCGCCGGCAATGACGACCTCGCTCATGCCGACAGGGATGGGTCTGGCCCGGCCCGGAACCCGGTTGGCCATGACAGGGGTCCGGAAGGCAGCGTCCTATTCATTTGGCAGATCTTCCGATCAGGACTGTCTCCTCCTGGCGGCCCGCGCGTGGTCCGGAATTTGCCGGGCATCCATTGCCCCTCCCTTGCGTCTTGCTGAATGCGACCATGACAGCACCCACCTGGTACGTTCACCTTCCGAACATCGTGTCGGGTAGCAGCAGGGCCAACTCCGGCAGCATCAGCACGCAACTGACAACGGCCAGCATGGCAAACCAGAATGGCCAGATGCCACGGAAGATGACTCCCAGCGGAACCGTCGGCGCAATGCCCTTGACCACGAAGACATTCATCCCGACCGGAGGCGAGATCAGCCCCATTTCCAGCACGATGACCATCAAGACCCCGAACCAGATCATGTTGACCCCGAGGGGTTCGATGATCGGCTGAACGAAGGGTACCGTCAGGACAAGGATGGCGAAACCGTCCATGAACATTCCGAGGATGATGAAGATTGCGAGAAAGGCAATCACCACCTGCATGCCGCTGAACCCCTGGGCTTCGACCCACAGGGACAGGTCATGGGTGACTGCCGTGAAACCGATGAATGTCTTGAAGACGAACGCGCCGAACAGGATCATGAACACGGTGCCCGAAGATTTCAGGGTGCTCTCCGTGACTTCGCGGATGTTTCGCCAGCTGGCCTTTCCACGGATGATCGTGACCAGCAGCGCCAGGAATGCCCCGATGCCGGCGGCCTCGATGGCCGAGAAGATGCCGGTGTAGATTCCCCCGATGGTCAAAACGATGATCCCGATGATCCAGCCGGATCGACCCAGTGCACGAATGCGAACGCCCGCCGGGACCCGCGCGCCACCGCCGGGGGCCTTGCCCGGATCAAGCGAAACGACGACCCAGACCGCCAGGATGAACATCATGGTCAGGAGCAACCCCGGAAGCACACCTGCCATGAACAGCCGCCCGATGCTTTCCTCGGTCAGGATCGCGTAGATCACGAAGCCGGCCGAGGGCGGGATGAGGATGCCGAGCGTGCCGCCGGCCGCGATCGCTCCGGTGGCCAGCCCGTCATGGTATTTGTAGCGTTGCATCTGTGGAAGACTGACGCGCCCCATGGTCAGGGCGGCTGCAAGCGAAGAGCCGGACAACGCCGAAAAACCGGCGCAGCCGACCACCGTGGCACTCGCCAGCCCGCCCTTCAGGTGGCCGAGCCAGGAATGGGCGGCGTCGTAGAGATCGCGGCTCATTCCCGAAACGCCGGCCAGGTTGCCCATCAGGACAAAGAGCGGAATGATGGTCAGCGGGTAGTTCGAGGCCTCGGCGAAGATCTCACCGGCAAGTTTCGGAAGCGCGGCCTGCTTGCGGATCATCCAGATTCCGGCCGTCCCGACAAGCAGCATCGCAACGCCGACTGGCATGCGGATGAACAGCAGGATGAACAGGGCCCCGAACCCGAGCAGGGCCAGCGTGGAGCCGTCCATCAGTCCGGTGCTTCATCAGGTGCCGGTCCGGTCACGGAGCGGAGGAAATGAACCGCCAGCTGCAGCGCGTAAATCATCAGCGCCCCGGCAAGCACCCAGAAGAACGGCCGGTGTTCAATCGCGAGGTTGGAGGTTATGCAGGCCTTCTCGATCCCGCAAGCCCGGGTGAAGAGCGCATAGACGGCCAGGAAGCATATCGCGGCTGCCAAAAGATACATGACCGTGTCGGTGACACGGGTCACGCGCGCCGGAACGAAGCGGTCGATCAGGTCGATCGAGACATGTGCGCCCTTCCGGCCACCAAAACTGACTGCGCCAGCCGCAACGACGGTCAGCGTCACGATGGAGATGTCCTCTATCCCGAAGATCGGCGCGTTCAATGCGTAGCGCCAGAATACCGCAATGACCGTGACACCCAGCAGGACCAGTATTCCAAATCCCCCGGCCACGGCAAAGAGCCCGGCCAGCAGGCCGAGCCCCTTGTCGAACCGGGAAATCTGATCCGGCCTTTCTGCCAAGGCCTAACCGCCCTTCATCACGTCAAAGACATCGGCGATGGTGCCCGAACCTGCGGGTTGCGCCAGCACTCCCGGAAGAGTTTCGTCGATTACGGCATTCCAGCGAGCCTTTTCCTCGTCGCTGATCTCGATGAATTCCAGGCCGGCTTCCCTGGCGATTTCCAGGCCGCGCTTTGTCGAGGCGGCAAAACCTGTGGCACCGCTTTCGGCGAGCGATGCATCGGCGGCGGCGTCAATCCAGGCTCGCTGCTGGTCGGTCATCCCGTCATACACATCCTGGTTGAGCAGGAGCACGAATGCCGAGCCCGAGCCCGGGAACCAGGTGGTCAGGTAATTGGCGACTTCGTGCAGCTTGAAGGATCCGATTCCGGAAGGATCGATGGAAATCGCATCGATCACGCCATTGGCCAGGTTCTGGTTGATTACGCTTACCGGTTGACCTACCGGGCTTGCTCCCAGCGCCTTCACGAAGGGCACCTGACCTGACGACGTGACCCGCAGCTTCAGGCCCTGCAAATCCTCGAGTGTACGGACCGGCTTGTCCCTGGTCAGAAGAATCGGTGGCGAGTTCGCCCAGATTGCCAGGACCCTGGCATTGTATTCGGTCTCGAGCATGTCACTGGCGCGCTGCAGCGCAGCCGTGCAGGTGATCGAGTCGGAACACAGGCCCGGCAAGTTGATGACGTTGGTCATCGGGAAGACTTCGCCGGTGTAACCGGGCAGGGTGAAGACGATGTCGGCCACGCCGTCCAGCAGTATGGAATACTGCTTGGGCGGAACCGAGTTCAATGCTCCACCCGGAAACTGCTTGACGGTCAATTCACCGCCGGAAACCTCTGCAAGTTTCTCTGCAAATGGTGTAAAGACCGCATTGTTCATGGGGTGCTTGGGTCCCATGAAATATGCCAGCGACAATTCGGCAGCGCCGGCGGCCCCACCCAATCCGATCATCATGGCACTGACGACTCCAAGAACTTTTCGCATAGATTTTCTCCCTGTTCTTGCTGGAACGCGATCGGGAAGCACGAGGGACATGCAGTCTTGCCTTGCACCCGATCGTTCCTCGATACCTACGATACGGCCAAATCCGGAAACCGTGAAGCAGAATGTCAGCACTGGTACATCGTCGGAAGTTGAAGAACGGGCATCGACCGCCAATTGGCCTGCGGGGTGCAGGAACCCGGGATGATGGAGCCGGAGGCCCCCGCCCGCTGGGCGGACTACCGGGAATAGGCTACCGGGAAGGAAAGACGGGTCAATTTTGGAGGAGGAAGGTGGGTCAATTTGGGCCAGCATCAACACCTGTACGCGGAATGGCATTTGTGGCGGGCGCTGACGCCGCTACTCTTCCAGGATGATGATCCGGAAGGTGCACGAAGAGCACGGGCCTCACCGGTGGCGCCGGCCGAAGTCTCGGAGAGTGCCCGGGACAAGGCGGCGAGCAAGCGTACCCCTGACGGGCTGCCGGTGCACAGCTTTCGCACCCTCATGGAGGATCTCTCGACCATGGTACTGAACCAGCTGCGACTGCCGGGCCAGGAGAGCAGCCTCATCTCGATCGTCACCAGCCCGACCCCGGTGCAGGCGCGGGCCTTGGCGCTGCTCGGCGTCAAGCCGAATCACAAGGTTCCCATAAGAATGGCAGGTTGACCGGCGACAGACCCACGGGAAAACCCTTGCAAATCAGCCAGATAGGCAGGGGTTTCTTTCTTGTGACCTCTCGAATTTCAAGCCACGGGAATTCGATTCGGTGACGAATATCCGCCGGTCGATCTCCAACAGAGTTCCGTGTCAGCCATTGGTTGCGGCCAGGATTTCATGGAGAAACCGCTCGCCATAGCGCTCCAGCTTCCGGGCGCCCACCCCATGGCAGTCGGCAAGCTGTTCCGGGTCTCGCGGTTGCCGTGCGGCCATGTCGAGGAGGCTGCGGTCATTGAACACGACGTAAGCCGGTACCCCGTCGGCTCTTGCGATCTCGAGCCGCAGCTGCTTGAGCTTGGCAAGCAGTGCCGGATCGACATTTGCCGGCAAACTCTCCGTCTTTCTCACACGGTCTCTGGATTGGCCGGCGGCTTCGGCGTGAAGTGCCACGCTCTCATTTCCTTTCAACACCGCCCGGCCGCGACTGCCCAGCTGCAAGGCGCCGTAGCCGCCGATGTCGATCTTGAGCACATCGGCCGCCACCAGCTGGCGCAGATACGAACGCCAAAGCGGTTTTCGGACATCCGCCCCGACACCGAATGTCGGCAACTGGTCGTGGCGGTGCTGGCGAACCTTCTCCGTCGCATCGCCGCGCAGAATGTCGATCAGGTGCTCGGCGCCGAACCGCTGTCCCGTACGCACCGCCGCCGACAGCGCCTTTTGCGCGATCACCATGCCGTCGATGGTCTCGACCGGGTGGAGGCAGCGGTCGCAATTGCCACATGAATCGCAAGCCTCGCCGAAATAGCCGAGCAGTGCCTGGCGCCGGCAGCCGGTGGTCTCGCAGAGGGCAAGCAACGCGTTGAGCCGCTGATGCTCCACCCGCTTCACCTCATCCGGCCGGTCGGACTCGTCGATCATCAGGCGGCGAAGCCGGATATCTCCCATGCCGTAGAGCATCAGGGTTTCCGCCGGCAGACCGTCACGTCCGGCCCGGCCGATCTCCTGGTAGTAGGCCTCGACGGTGGACGGGATGTTGGCGTGAAGGACAAAGCGGACATCGGGCTTGTCGATGCCCATGCCGAAGGCAATGGTTGCCACCATGACGACGCCTTCCTCGGTCAGGAACCGGTCCTGGTTCCGGTCCCTGAACTCCTGGTCCATTCCGGCGTGATAGGGCAGTGCCGTGCGCCCCTGCGACGACAGGCGCTCTGCCGTTCGTTCCGATTCCTTGCGCGAGAGGGTGTAGACAATGCCGGATTGCCCGCGGTGCCGGTCCAGCACCGCGTCGATCTGCCTCGCCGCCGAATTACGGGGGGCGATACCGAGTTGCAGGTTCGGACGGTCGAAGCCGGCGACGAAAACCCTGGCCTGGCCTGCAAACAACCTCTCGACGATATCCTGTCGGGTCACGGCATCTGCGGTTGCCGTGAAGGCACTGATGCGGGCGTCAGGGAAATGTGCCGGCAACTCCGCCAGGCGGCGGTAGTCCGGACGAAAGTCGTGGCCCCATTGCGAGATGCAGTGCGCCTCGTCGATGGCAAACCGCGTCGGGTTGTGGCGGGAGAGTCCATCCAGCACGTTCGGCTGCATCAGCCGTTCAGGCGAAATGTAGAGCAGGCGTAAACGACCCTCGCGCAGCAGACGGTGTGTCTCGGCGGCATCGTCCCGGGGAGTTGCCGAATTGAGCGCGCCGGCCGCCACGCCGCTGAGGCGCAACGCCGCCACCTGGTCACGCATCAGGGCGATGAGCGGTGACACCACAACCGACAGGCTTTCGGTCGCCAGGGCCGGAAGCTGGTAGCACATCGATTTGCCCGAGCCGGTTGGCATCACCGCCAGCACATTCTCGCCCGCCAGCAATGCGGTGATGATTTCAGCCTGCCCCGGCCGGAACCGGTCGTAGCCGAAGATGGTTTGCAACAATGCGAGAGTATCGTCGAGGTTCGGCAAATGCATTGCTCCTATTGGCTCCGGCCCGCAAGCAGGCATCCAACCGTCAGAACCGGCGGGGTTTGTCCATGGCCGAAAATGGCGCGCTCCAGGACTGGCCAAGACACGAAGGTGTCCCTTGTCTCGGAGTGCAGCTTCCGTTCACGGTCTCGTCGTTATCGTCGTCGGCCCTGCGGGCGAAATTCCCGGCAACGCCGCCCGAGTCATAGACCTGTCATCCGACCGGGTTCAACTCCTTGCCAGGAGGGAGGCTGGCCGGCCGTGCTGTCGAGGACACCCCCGGTCACAACGGTCGCCAACGAAATTCATGACACTCCCCGAGGTCTGGGACACCCCGCTGACCAAACACGTTCGGCAGGTGCATCGGGACCTGGCGAAAGCTCGCCGATGGTGCGGCGTCATTCCCCGACTGGAGAATGACAGGACGACATCCTCCATCGCCGTGTCGCAACTACGCCAGGGCATGGCAGCAATTGCATCGAATTTGCAGTCTGCGGGGAATGTTGGTGGTTCCAGGAATGGACCTTGATCCACGAACTTGATCAAATTATCTTACTCTCACCTTACTTTCATTGCCCATGCCGGGAGCCCACGATGCCGTCCTTGCCAGAACACACCACAACGGTCTCGACCAAGGGTCAAATCGTACTGCCCAAGGCAATCCGTCAATTGCTGCGCTGGGAGTCGGGAACAAGGCTGGTGGTGGAGCCCACCCCCGAGGGCGTTTTGCTGAAACCGGAGCCCGCCTTCGCCACAACCCGGCCGGAGGATGTATTTGGGTGCCTGACCTGCGACGGCGCGCCCAGGACCCTTGCCGACATGGAGGCAGGAATCTTGGCAGAAGCCAGGCGCCGCCATGCAGGCAATTGATACCAACATCATCGTCAGGTGCCTGACGGGCGACGATTCGGACCAGGCCGCACGGGCACGAGCCGTCGTGGAAACCGGAGGCATTTTTGTCGGTGTAACCGTTCTGCTCGAGACCGAATGCGTGCTGCGCAGTGTCTATGGATTCCTGCCCGGGGACGTCGTGGCAGCATTACGCGCATTTTGCGGATTGCCAAGTGTTTCGGTGGAGGATCCGGGCCTGGTCGCCGAGGCCCTTGCCCGCATGGCGACGGGCATGGATTTCGCCGATGCATTGCACCTTGGTGCCGCTTCACACTGCGAAACAATGGTCACGTTCGACCGCCGGTTCATCGAAATGGCTGAAGACACCGCGGTCAGGGTGGTTGAACCCCGGGAACGTGTTTGACCGCCAGACAATCGTGGCAAATTCCAGGCAGTTCCGACTGCAGCCCCCAAGGATACCCGCACGGCCTGGAACAAGACCGCCCGGGAACGGCAAGAACGTGCTGCCGATGGATGGTCTTGTGGGCGGTGTGTAGAGCTGGAACATGTGGCGTGTGGAAGGTATGGACTCTGTCATGGTGTTGCCTTCTTATTTGGATTTGAACACCCCGAGCCCGGCGCTCGAGATAAGCAACGCCGACCTCAATTCAGAGTTTCAACATTGGTCGGGACATTCCCAAAGACACCATGTGCACACGGAACTGCCATTGAAAGATCAAGAGGGTGACCGACATGGACATCACCGCAAACGCCCTGGAAGCCGCACTTCGCCAGCTTCCCGAACTGCCCACCCCTGTCAGCAGCTGGCATGTCGAAACCGGCCCCGACTCGACCGACGATCCCGCCGTATGGGTGTGGGCGATGCTGGAGGACGATGACGTCGAATTCGACCAGCGGTCGCGACTGCGCTCGATCATTCGCAATCTTGTCGAGGAGAAGACTGATTCTTCCGTGCTCGTTTACGTCCGCTTTCGCGGTGCATCCGAGGTCGAGCATTCGGCATGAGTCTTCATGCGGAGTTATTGAGGCAAGCCTATTTCCTCGCGCGCAAGGAACCTAAGAAACCGACCCAGGCCAGCCTTCGCCGCTCGGTATCGGCTGCCTATTACGCCCTTTTCCACCTTCTGGTCGACGAAGCGACGAAACTCATGCTGGCGGGCAACGATCGAGGCCCTCTGCGTGACAGTCTCGCCCGCGCCTTTCACCACTCCGCAATGAAACAGACCGCCGTTGCATTCACCGGGAAGTCGATGCCCCGCAGGCTCGCATCCGAACTGGACCGACTATCAGTTGAACCGCCACTGATCGACGTCGCCGCAGCCTTCGTCCAGCTCCAGGAAGCCCGCCACAACGCGGACTATAACCTTGCTCTCCGCTTTACCCGGCGGGAAGCGCTTGACCTCGCCGACCTGACAGATCAGGCGTTTAGGGATTGGCGCCGGGTGCGCGGCAGCCGGTCGGCCGACGCATTGGCGCCTGACCTGGCTTCTCGTCTACAGACTCATGCAGGGATAAACGGCCGGCCGAGGCGCGCCACCGCCCGAATATGGCGCGATCGCTTGAAACCTGCAGGGCCGCGCGCCGTGGCAGAGGGTGGAAGACGTCCTCCACCCCCTAAGGGGCTACCGGATTCACACATCGAGTTTGATGCGGTAACCGCGTTGTATGGCGCGGAATTGATAGAGACCGTGCAGCATGACGACGGGTCCGGGTTATCCGTGATATCCGGTCCATCCACCGAGGCAGGCGCAGATCCATGCGGCGAAAGCCAGCGAGGTTTTGGGGTGGGGGATTTCTGCTTTTCGGTCTTACCTTCCAGCGTGGCCAAAACGATTTCGGAGGCGGGGCGATCTTCGTCTTCGACGACGTCCAACAGCGGTTGTACGGCGCTGTCGTCGCAGTCCAGGACCATCTGCATGCAGGAGACGCCGGCCGCAAGGATCATCAGACATTGTCCGCACATCACCTGACATGACAGCCGGATGACGACCGGATTACGGAATTGGAGGCTGGATCTGGTCATGGTTGCCGACTTTCGAACGGGCCTGCCGCCCCGGGAACGGGACTTGACCGAGCCACCATCTCGCCGCCCGGCAGGATGGGAAGTGTCCGCAAACGGCATGCTGACGCACCTTCTTCCGGATTACCCAAATGTGTTGCCTTGGCTGGCCGGTGAAGGCGAAGCGCGGCCGTCATGACGGCTCGGTCGCCGGTGAGCGCTGTCTCCCTCGGGGATGTCCGGTCCGGAGATCGTGCAGACCCCGCCGACCGGGTGCGGGGTCAACTGGCCGCGATCTGGTCGGCCTTCGCCACCATGGCTTCCGCCTGTCGGACCGATGCAAAATCGATCAGCCGGCCGTCCAGCGATACCGCCCCCTTGCCGGCGGCTTCCGCCTCCGCCATCGCTTCGAGGATTCGCCTTGCCTGCGTGACCTGCGCCGCGGTCGGACTCATGGCCGAATTGGCCAGGGCAATCTGCCGGGGATGTATGGCCCATTTGCCTTCGCATCCGAGGGCGGCGGCCCTGCCGGCGGCCGACAGGTAGCCCTCGTCATCCGAATAATCGCCAAACGGCCCATCCACAGGCCGCAGTCCATTGGCCCGCGCCGCAATCACCAGTCTTGCCAGCGAATAATGCCACATGTCACCCCAGTGAAGCTGTCGGGAGCCGTCTGCGTCCGCATCGGTCAGCACCGAGTAATCGGGGTTTGCCCCACCGATGCCGGTCGTCCTGGCCCTGGTGGAGGCGGCAAAATCCGCCACGCCGAAATGCAGGCTCTCGTTGCGGCTCGAGGCGGCGGCGATCCCCGACACGTTCTGCATGCCAAGCGCGGTCTCGATGACATGCTCGAACCCGATCCGATGGCCGATCCCCCTTGCCGTCTCGATCTGTGTCACCAGCATGTCGATCGCGTAGACATCGGCCGCGGTTCCGACCTTGGGGATCATCAGCAGGTCAAGCGCATGGCCAGCCTGCTCGACAACATCGACCACGTCGCGGTACATGTAGTGAGTATCCAGCCCGTTGACCCGCACCGATACCGTCTTGGTGCTCCAGTCGAGGTCGTTCAGCGCCTCGATGACAAGCTTGCGGGCCTTCTCCTTGTCATCCGGGGCCACCGCGTCCTCGAGATCGAGAAACACGATGTCTGCAGCGGAACGGAGGGCCTTTTCGAACAGTTGTGACTGGCTTCCCGGAACGGCAAGCTCGGACCTGTTGAGGCGCGCCGGCGCCTGACTGAACGTGGTAAAGCTCATCTTTCCAACTCCTGGCCCATCTGGAGGCCCGGATTCGTCCGGGCAATGCAGGATGGGTGCGGCGACAGGCGTGCCGCTGCCCGAACACCTCCCATGCAGCCATATGCTGGCACCGGTCAAGGCAAATTGCGCATCACCGCCGGTCAAACTAATAGGTGGTCGGATGCATGCCGCCAGGCAACATTCCAGCCAACCGGATTGCCCATGACACCGTCAAAAACCAGTGCCGGCCGGTTCTTCGAAGATTTCGAGGTCGGGCAGACAATCGCCCACCCCACGCCCCGCACGATCACCTCCGGCGACCGGGCGCTGGTGATGGCCCTCTACCCGATTCGCCATGCCCTGTTCTCATCCGACGAGTTTGCCCGCCAATGTGGCCTTCGGGAGGCACCGCTCGAGGATTTTGCGGTGTTCCATTTTGTCTTTGGCAGGACGGTGCCCGACATTTCGATCAATGCCGTTGCCAATCTCGGTTATGCCGGCGTCCGGTTCCGGCGAATGGTCTTCGTCGGCGACACGATTTCGGCGTCATCCGAGGTGATCGGCGTCAAGGAAAACTCCAGCGGCAAGACCGGAATCGTCTGGGTGAGGACAACCGGCGTCAACCAGCACCAGGCCCCGGTCATCGAATTCACGCGCTGGGTGATGGTCACCAAGCGCCATCCAGGCCAGCGAAGCGGGATCAGCCAAATCCCCGATATCCCGGCCAGCCTTGCGGCCGGCGAGCTGGAGACCGAAGCGGGGCTGGACTATTGCCGCTACCGGTTTGCCGAGGCTGGCGAGACGCATTGCTGGTCGAGCTACGAGCCGGGCGAGACCATCGATCACCGGCAGGGCGTGACGGTCGAGGAGGCCGAACACATGATGGCCACGCGGCTGTGGCAGAACCCGGCCCGGGTCCATTTCGATGCCACCTTGCGTGAGGATGGACGGCGGTTGGTCTATGGCGGTCACGTCATTTCCATGGCGCGGGCGCTGTCTTTCTACGGCCTGGCCAATGCCCAGCCGGTGCTGGGGGTCAATTCGGGCTCCCATGTCGGCCCCTGTTTTGCCGGCACCACCATCCATGCGTGGTCCCGGATCCTGGAGCGCCGCGACAGCACTGCTCCGGGCGCGGCGTCGCTTCGAATCCGGACCATTGCCACCAATTGCCATCTTGCGGATTTTCCCGAACTGGCCGACCCGACGGTCACGCTGTTGGATCTCGACTATTGGGCCCTGGTGCCGACGGGTCATGCCTGATTGGCCGGAACGGGTGGTGATGGCGGCCCCCACCTGCGGATGAACTACCCGCGGGTCCCGGAGGACAAACGGCGACGAGACCGCAATTGCATTTGACCGGCAATGCATGTTCAATGGCGGGCGACGCGCACCGACCCGCAGGTTACGGATACGGCAATGACTGCACCCCATGGCGATACCCGACCCCTGTCGCCACATGCCACAATCTATCGCTGGCCGCTCAACGCCATCATGTCCATCCTCCACCGGATTACCGGCGTCGGACTGGCGGTTGGTGCCGTGCTGGTGGTGTGGTGGTTCTCCGCCCTGTCGATCTCTCCCGGTTACTTCCGCCTGGTCGACAACCTGATGACCACCATTCTCGGCGACCTGGTCATGTTCGGACTGCTCGGCATCCTCTGGTACCATTTCTGCAACGGGATTCGTCACCTGGTATGGGATACCGGGGCCGGCCTCGACGAGGTGAGCGTCCGGCGTTCGGCGCTGGCCGGCTGGGCCGGGACACTGGTCCTGACCGGCGCCTCGCTCCTGGTGTTCCTCTATGTCCGCTAGATCCTTCAGAACCGAGTACAGCCGTGTCGTCGGCCTCGGATCGGCCCGCGAGGGCACCGGACACTGGTGGCAGCAGCGACTGACCGCGATCGCCCTGGTGCCGCTGACACCCGTCTTTGTCTTCCTGTTCGGATCATCGCTCGGTGCCACGAGGGACGAGGCGCTGGCGACGTTTTCCAGCCCGCTGGCGGCGGTTGCCACCATGCTGTTTCTTGCCGTCGGCTTCCGCCACCTCCAGCAGGGCCTGCAGGTGGTCATCGAGGATTACGTCCATGGCAAGCGCATGGCGACCGTTGCGCTGGTGCTCAACACGCTGTTGTGCTGGGGATTCGCCGCCACCGGCATATTCATGGTGGCACGGATTGCTTTCGGGTTCGCTGGCTGAGACGGGATTACGGCATGGCAGCATACGAGATCATCGATCACAACTACGATGTCGTCGTGGTCGGTGCCGGCGGCTCGGGCCTCCGGGCGACGCTGGGCATGGCCGAACAGGGGTTGCGGACCGCGTGCATCACCAAGGTATTTCCGACCCGGTCGCACACCGTGGCCGCCCAGGGCGGCATTGCTGCATCGCTGGGCAATATGGGGCCGGATCACTGGCAGTGGCACATGTTCGACACCGTCAAGGGGTCGGACTGGCTCGGTGATGTCAATGCCATGGAGTACCTTGCACGCGAGGCGCCCAAGGCCGTCTACGAACTCGAACATTACGGCGTGCCGTTCAGCCGCACCGAGGAAGGCGGCATCTACCAGCGGCCCTTCGGCGGGCACACCTCCGAATTTGGCGAGGGACCGCCGGTGCAGCGCACCTGCGCCGCTGCCGACCGGACCGGTCATGCCATCCTGCACACGCTCTACGGCCAGTCCCTCAAGGAGAAGGCCGAGTTTTTCATCGAGTATTTTGCCACCGACCTCCTGATGTCGGATGACGGTGTCTGCCAGGGGTTGCTGGCCTGGAAGCTGGATGACGGAACCCTGCACCGGTTTGCCGCCAAGCTGGTGGTGCTGGCGACCGGCGGCTACGGCCGGGCGTATTTCTCGGCCACCTCGGCCCATTCATGCACCGGCGACGGCAACGGCATGCTGGCCCGGACCGGCCTGCCGCTGCAGGATATGGAGTTCGTGCAATTCCATCCGACCGGTATCTACGGCGCCGGCGTACTGATTACCGAGGGCGCCCGCGGCGAGGGCGGCTACCTGACGAATTCCGAGGGCGAGCGCTTCATGGAACGCTACGCACCAACCTACAAGGATCTTGCCAGTCGCGATGTCGTCTCCAGGTGCATGACCCTCGAGATCCGCGAAGGCAGGGGCGTCGGTCCCGAAGCCGACCACATCCACCTGCATCTCAACCACCTGCCACCGGAAGTGCTCGCCGAACGGTTGCCGGGAATCTCCGAATCTGCACAGGTATTCGCCGGGGTCGATGTGACCCGGAACCCGATACCGGTACTGCCGACCGTGCATTACAACATGGGCGGCATCCCGACCAATTACTGGGGAGAGGTGATCAACCCGGCACCCGATGATCCCGACCGGATCCAGCCCGGGCTGATGGCAGTGGGCGAGGCTGGCTGCGCCTCGGTGCATGGCGCCAACCGCCTCGGATCAAACTCACTCATCGATCTCGTGGTCTTTGGCCGGGCGGCAGCAATCAGGGCAGGTGCGGTCGTCGACGCGGAGACCGTGGTGCCATGCCCCTCCCGGGCAGCAACCGACGCTGCCATTGACCGGTTTGACCGGCTTCGGCATGCCGATGGCGCGGTGCCGACGGCCGAGCTCCGTGACCGGATGCAGCGGACAATGCAGGAAGACGCGGCGGTGTTCAGAAGCTCCAAAACCCTGGCGGGCGGGGTCAGGAGGATGGTGGAAGTCGCCGGGGCCGAGTCCGACCTGAAAGTGTCCGACCGGTCTCTCATCTGGAACTCGGACCTGATGGAGACCCTGGAGTTGACCAACCTCCTGGCCAATGCCATGGCAACCATCGTCGCCGCCGAGGCCAGGCAGGAGAGCCGAGGCGCCCATGCGCATGAGGATTTTCCGGACCGGGATGACAAGAACTGGAGGGTGCATTCACTGGCCTACGTGGATGGCGCCGATGTGCGCCTCGGCACCCGCCCGGTGCAGACCGAAACCATGCTGCCGGTCGAGAAGGGTGGAATTGACCCGGCGAGGATCGAGCCGAAGGCAAGGGTGTATTGACATGAAAGGGAAGCTGCACTGGATCGGCCTGGCCATTGTCGCCACGCTCGCCGCCTGCGATGATCCGGAGCCGGTTTCGGTCGAACAGGCCATGGCAACCTGCATGGAGCCCGCTCGCAAGGCATCGTCGCCAGCCACGTCGATCGGTCTCGGCGTTGATTCGCACAAGGGCGTCATGTCCAGTTTCTCGATCGAGTTCACGGAAGACTACCTGGCTGGCCGCAACCCGGACGATGTCTTCGAGGAATGCGTCATCAAGCATTCGGGCCACCGCCCGGACCGCTCCTATTCGGAGATTGTCAATGGGAGTTGAGACCGGGACCGGAGCCCGGCTTTCGGAGCATGGATGCCGCCGCAAATCCGGCCGGCGCAAAGGGGATGGATGATGGTCCAATTGGCACTTCCGAAGAATTCTCGGGTCCAGGTCGGGAAGACCTGGCCCAAACCCGGATCATCGGGCCAGATCCGCGAATTCGCCATCTACCGGTGGGACCCGGATTCGGGCGAGAACCCGCGAATGGACACCTATTTCGTAGATGTGGATGATTGCGGCCCAATGGTTCTTGATGCGCTGATCAAGATCAAGAACGAAATCGACCCGACCCTGACCTTCAGGCGTTCATGCCGCGAGGGGATTTGCGGGTCGTGCTCGATGAACATCGATGGCGGCAACTCACTGGCCTGCATCAAGGGGATCGACGAGATCCGCAAGCGCGTGCGTGTCTACCCGCTTCCCCACCTGCCGGTCATCAAGGATCTCGTTCCTGACCTGACCCATTTCTACGCCCAGCACGCCTCGGTGATGCCGTGGCTCGAGACCCGGACCAACCGGCCGCAAGCCGAATGGAAGCAATCGGTCGGTGACCGGAAAAAACTCGATGGTCTCTACGAATGCGTCATGTGCGCCTGCTGCTCGGCCTCCTGCCCGAGCTACTGGTGGAACAGCGACCGCTATCTCGGCCCGGCTGCCCTGTTGCATGCCTACAGGTGGCTGATCGACAGCCGTGACGAATCGACCGGCGAGCGGCTCGACGATTTGGAGGACCCTTTCAAGCTCTACCGTTGTCACACCATCCTCAACTGCGCCCAGACCTGCCCGAAGGGATTGAATCCGGCCAAGGCCATCGCCGAAATCAAGAAAATGATGGTCGAACGGAAGATCTGATCACCAATCATCGTCGCCCTTGATTCGGCTGGCCTGCGTTCCTGTCTGTCGATGTCGATTTGCGGGCATGTGCAGTCGGGAAAGACGTCCCCAGCGGCTCCAACGAGGCGGTGGATCTTGGGGCACTGGTCGGTTCTCCGTAACCGAACGATCAACCCGTCCTGGTCATCGGTGGGACCATCATCGACGCTGCAGACCTCGTGACCTTCACGGCCGGCTTCCTCGCCCTGAAGCACGGGTAAATTCGAAACTGTCCTATCCGTCACCCCGGCCGCTTGACCGCATTCTCCCCGAAATCGAGGGAGCCGAAATCCGCAGAAACGCGACACGAGGAGACGGGCGCCGGCGCCACCATGCCTACGGCTTTCTTGAATGTATTGCGCGAAACCCGGCTTTTGCTGGCAATTGCCGCGATGATCGGTCTCGCTACCGCCATCCTGGCCTGCCGATTACCGCCTGACCGCGCTGGGTGTCGAGACGACACTGTCCGGTGTCCCTGCTCGGCCAACTCGGTCTTCGGAAAATTGACTAGTGGCAATATTTGGTATACCAAATATTGTTTTGGTGACCCTGTGGTCACCTGAGCCTGAATCTCGAGGAGAAACCAATGAACAGACCATTTGCCTTCCGCACGCAGGTCACGGTGCTGGCCGCTGCCATCGCCATGCTGCCCGTGGTCAGCGGAACCGCAACTGCGGATGAGTATCCGTCGAAGACCGTAGAGGTTGTCACCCATGCCGGGCATGGCGGCGGCACCGATGTGACCACCCGCATGATGATGCTGCGTGCCCGCCGTGAACTCGGCCAGGACATGGTTGTCGTCAACAAGAAGGGCGGCGGCGGTGCAGCGGCGCTCGAATATTACCGGACCGTTCCGGCTGACGGCTACACCATCCTGACCTTCACCGTGGGTCACGCTGCGGTCATGGCCAAGGGCCAGGGAGGAATGATGATCGAGGAGTTGCGCCCGATCGCCCGCGGGACCGACGATCCGCAGATCCTGATGACCAAATGCGGCGTCTATGACGGTGCCGAGGATTTTGTTGCCAAGCAGAAGGAAGCGCCGATTACCTATGGCGTGACCCATCTGGGCAATATCGATGACGTGTCAGCCTTCATGTTTGCCAAGAAGGGCGAGCTGATGACACCGAAGATGCTGCCATTCGATGGCGGCGGTGAACTGGCAACCCAACTCGTCGCCGGTGCCGTTGATGCCGGGGTCCTGAACCTCGCCGAAGCGAGTGCACAGATTGATGCCGGTGAGATTTGCCCGACAGTCGTTCTGGCCGATGAGAGAATGTCGAAGATCCCCGACGTTCCGACCGCCAAGGAACTTGGCATTCCGGTGAGTTTCTCGACGGTGCGCGGATTTGCCGTCCATGCCGATACGCCGCCGGAGATTGCCGAGAAGATCGAAACGGCATTGCTCAAGGCGATGAACCATGGGGTCTACCAGGGATTCCTGACATCGGTCGGACTTGATGCAAGCTCGGTTGCCGGCTCCGATGTCTGGGGACCGCAGATTCAGACCACTGTCAATGAAATGTCGGCGGCGCTGAAAGAACTCGGCTTCATCGAATAGACTTGGCCCGGGGCGCGGCGGGCCTTTGCTGGCCGCGCCCAATTGCCGATCGGTCCGACGACATTGCCCAAGACATCCGACATGCAAGGCGGACGGGTTGAACGCTTCCTGGTTCCGGCAATCATCATCGCCTTCTGCGTGGCGGCGTTCTGGATGTCCACGACCTTCAGGGACATGCCGCCGATCCTCAAGCGCGGCATGCAGCCATCGGACTTCCCGCAGTTGCTGCTCGGGCTCATCATCTGCCTTACCCTCGCCATGGCCTGGTTCGACCCGATCACGGTGCGTGAGCGATTGCAGGGGAGAACCATTGGCACGCTGGCGGTCTTCCTGGTCTTTGCGCTGGTGACGGCGGTGGATTTCATCCTGGCCCTGGCCGTATTTGCCGCGGCACTCGCCGCCCTGTGGGGTGAAAGGCGGCTGACGGTCCTGGCCCTGGTGGGCCTGGTGGTGCCGGCCCTGATCTTCTTCCTCTTTGACCAGGTCTTCGAGATCCGCTTTCCCCGCGGTGCGCTGACCAATCTCTGGTACGGTTAGGCCATGGACGCGTTCCTGAACGGCGCCCTGTCCCTGACCGATCCCACCCTGCTTCTGCTGCTCGTTGCCGCCACCATTGGCGGCGTCGTAATCGGCGCGCTTCCCGGCCTCAATGCGACCACCGGCGCCGCGCTGCTGCTGCCCTTCACGCTGACCATGGATCCGGTTCCGGCCATCGCCATCCTGACCGCCATCTACTGTTCTGCCACCTTTGCCGGCGCCATTACCGCCATCCTGATCAACACGCCCGGCACCGCGGCCAGCGCCACCACCTGCCTTGACGGCTATCCCCTCGCCCAACGCGGCGAGGCCGGACGGGCGCTGGGAATGGCCGTTGTCGCCTCGACGGTCGGGGGAATCGTCAGCGTCATCTGCCTCATGCTCGCGGCGCCGCTGCTGGCACGGGCCGCCTACCATTTCTCGCCGCCGGAGTATTTTGCCCTCACCCTCTTCGGGCTGTCGATGCTCGCCACCATTGGCGACGGCTCGCCGCTGCGGAACCTGATCGCCGGCGGGCTTGGCATCTTCCTTGCCCTGGTCGGCGTCGACAATTTGACCACGGTCGAACGCTTCACCTTCGGCACCTATGAACTCTACGAGGGCATCGGGTTTGTCCCGGTCATGATCGGCGTGTTCGGCATCTCCGAATTGCTGGTGCAGTCTTCCCATCTGGACATTCGCCGCGAACGGATATTGATGAAATCCGTCCGGCTGCCGAGCCTTGACGATTACCGGAAGTCGTGGCGGGCCATTGCCCGATCCTCCGGTATCGGAACCTTCATCGGCATCCTGCCAGCTGAAGGTGCCACCGTGGCCTCCATGATCGGCTACAGCGAGGCCAAGAGGTGGTCCCGCACGCCCGAGGAATTCGGCAAGGGGGCAATCGAGGGTGTCGCCGGTTCGGAAGCTGCCAACAATGCCGCCACCGGCGGCGCCATGGTCCCCACACTCGCACTGGGGATTCCGGGAAGCGCGACGGCGGCGGTCATCCTGGCCGGGTTGCTGGTCCACGGGCTGCGACCCGGGCCGACCATGTTCACCGAGCAGGCAGATTTTGCCTATGCCATCTTCTGGTCGATGCTGCTGGTGAACATCCTGTTCTTTGTTGCCGGTTTGCGGGGCGCCAGGATATTCGCCCGGGTGACCCTGATACCGGTTCCGGTGCTGTGGCCCTGCGTGTTCGTGTTCTCCGTGGTCGGGGCCTATGCTCTCGACCAGTCGATGTTCGACGTGTGGGTGGCGCTGGTCTCGGGGGTGCTCGGTTTCTTCATGCGCCGCTACAGGTTTTCGGTCGTGCCACTGGCCATCGGGCTGATCCTGGGCGGAATGCTGGAACAGCGTCTCGGTCAATCCATGGTGATGCTGGACGAGAAATGGTGGTTGATGTTCACCCGTCCATTGACCCTGTTCTTCCTGCTGCTCACCGGCGCCGTGTTGCTCGGGCCGCCGCTGTGGCGGCTGTGGCGAGGCCGGGTATAGAATCCGGAATCCGGAAAGGAGGACTCATGCACGCAACCTTCCCTGCCCCGCACCGGGACAGCCGCATCGCCGCCAACCCGCCGCCGGTCACCCTGGCATGTCCTGGTTGCAGCCATTCCTGCGACAGGCTGGACGCCCGGCACCGGGAGAGATGCCGATGAGCGCCAAGCCCGTCATTGCCCTGGTGCAGGGCGACCCGGCCGGGATCGGTCCCGAATTGCTGGTGAAGCTGATCGATGACGAGACGGTCCGGTCATCGGCCAGCCTGCTGGCAATCGGGGCACCGGAGATCCTGGCCCGGGGATTGGAGCAGACCGGCCTTGCGGTCGGCGGCATCCGGCATGCCGAACCGAGTGCCGAAATCGACTTTGCCGCTGGCGGGCTCCTGCATCTCGACCTGGCCATCGAGGGTATCGGCGAGGTACCGGTCGGACAGGTTTCGGCCGCAGGGGGGCGGAGTTCAATCGAGGGGCTGCGCCGGGCCTTCGAACTTTCCCGGGATGGGGTTGTTGACGGGATCGTCTTCATGCCCTTCAACAAGGAATCGATGCATCTCGGCGGCAACGACTTTGCCGACGAGCTGGGATTTGCCCGCGACTTCTTCGGGACCAACATCCCGGCCAGCGAATTCAACGTCGCCAACGGCATGTGGAACGGGCGGGTCACCAGCCATGTGGCCATGCGGGATGTGCCCGAATTGCTGACAATCGAGAAGATCGAACAGAGGATCGAATTGACCGACCGGACTCTCAGGAAAGCCGGCTACCGGCGGCCACGCATCGTGGTTGCGGCATACAATCCGCATGCCGGGGATGGAGGATTGATGGGAGACGAGGAAATTCGCGTAATCCGCCCGGCTGTCGAGCGGGCCCGGAACAAGCAGATTTCCGTGGTCGGCCCCCTGCCCGCCGACACGCTGTGGCTCAAGGTTCGGGATGGCGAGTATGACGCGGTGGTGACCATGTATCACGACCAGGGCCAGATCGCCATCAAGCTGCTCGGATTTGATCGCGGGGTCTCGGTGCTGGCTGGCCTGCCGGTGCCATTGACCACGCCGGCCCACGGAACCGCATTCGACATCGCCGGCCGGAACCGGGCCAATCCGGCACCGGCCAGGAATGCCTTCACCATGTGCCTGAACATGGCCAGCAACCGTGACGCCATGGCCGGAGTCACCACCAGCGGGTGCTGAACACCGCCGGGAGCCGGACGCAAAGCTGTCTGCCCTGACAGGCCATCCGCGATGGCGGTGCTCACCCGTCCGCTGCCGGGGGCGCTCCTTCGAGAATTCGCGTGATGTTGCGGATGGTGCTCCTCAGATGGTCTCGAAGCGCGGTGGCAGTCTTGCGTGGCTTGCGGGCGAGCAACGCATCGACAATCTTGCAATGTTCCGCCAGCGTGTTGGCCCGCGAGTCGACCTGGCGGGACGACATGAACCGCGCCCGCCACAGCTTGGCATTGTACTGCCGGTGCGTGGCGGCCAGCGCCGAATTGTGCGAGGCGGTGACGATCGCGCCGTGAAACGCCATGTCCAGCCGGAAGAACTCGAGATCCTGCACATTCCCCGGCAGTGCATTGAGGTGGTCATTGATCTGGCCAATGCCGGCGATTTCCTCGTCGGTCGCCAGGTTGCAGGCCGTCTCGCCAGCCAGCCCCTCCAGCGCACCAAGCACGGTGATGTTCTGCGACAACTCCTCCAGCGACGGGTTGGCCACCCGTGGTCGCCGGGTTGGACCAAATTCGATCAGCCCCTCGAATTCCAGGATCCGCAGGGCTTCCTTCAGCGGCGTGCGGCTGATCCCGAGCCCTGCCGCCAAATCCCGCTCCTGAACCGGCGTTCCCGGCGCCAGCTTTTCCACCAGGATCAAGTCCCGCAACGCGTCCGCCGCCTCTTCGGCCAGGCTGCGCCGCGGCGGGACCCGCGTCTCCCGGCTGACCAGGGACCTGATATCCTGCCCGGAGCCGCCCATCATGCCCGACGCAGGATCAGCGGGTCCAACGGTCGCATGAGTGCCAGCAGGCGCTCCCTGGTAACCGGGTGCAATGCCGGGATCGGGTGTCGGCAGAATGCCGATTCGATGATTCCCCCGGCCAGCATCGCCTCCTTGGTTGCCCTGAACCCGCATTGGCGGTTTTCGTGGTTGATGACCGGAAGGACGCTGGCATAGGCGGCGCCGGCGCCGGCCATGTCGCCGTCGAGATATGACATGATGACCGGCCGGATCAGGTCGGGAATCAGCGCCGAGGTCATCGAGCCGGTGGCGCCGGCCTCGAGATCGGCGAGCAGGGTAATCCCCTCCTCCCCGTCAAAGGGTCCCTCTACCGCGTCGCCTGCTTCGCTGAGCAGTTGTCGCAGCTTGTCGGCGGTGCCGGGACATTCGATCTTGAACAGTTTCAGCATTTCGATGTCCCGGGCCATGCTGGCCAGCAGCGCCACCGGCAAATCGACACCCGACAGCGGCGCGTCCTGCAGCATGATGGGAATTCCGACCTCGCCGACCCTGGCAAACTGCTCCCGGGTCTGCTGCGGCGTGCCCTTGAGCAACGCGCCGTGATAAGGCGCCATCATCATCACCGCCGATGCGCCGATTTCCCTGGCCATGCGGGCGCGGGCGACGGCAATCCTGGTGGAAAAATGGCTGACGGTCACGATGACCGGAGTCCGGCCATCGACATGCTCGATGCAAAGCCGGGTCAACTGCTCGCGCTCGTCATCGGAGAGCAGGAACTGTTCGGAATAGTTGGCAAGAATGCAAATCCCATCCACCCCCTGTGCGATCATGCAATCGAGGGCGCGGCGCTGCCCGCCCGGGTCGAGTGCCCCATCGTCCCGGAAAATGGTCGGGGCAACCGGCCAGATGCCCTGGTACCGTCTCATTCGATGACCTCGAACTTGTCGCGATGCCGATCGCTGATCTCGATGCCGAGACCCGGCCGCTCGTCATCGAGTTGCAGCCAGCCATCCACTGCCTCCGGATCGCCATCGAAGATGTAATAAAACAGCTCGTTTCCGACTTCGACATCGTAAACCGGAAAATACTCGCTGATCGGGCAGTTCAGGTTGGCCATGGTCAGGTGATAATTGTGCATCTGTCCGGCATGCGGGATCACCGGGATTTGGTGGGCCTCGGCAACCGCATTGATTTTCTGGGCGGCGGTGATGCCGCCGACCCGGTTGGTATCATATTGCAGGACCGAGACCGCCTTCGATTGCAGAAGCTGAGCACAGCCCAGAAGCGAGAACTCGTGCTCCCCTCCCGAGATCGGGATCGGACCCCGGTTGAGTTCGGCATATCCATTCAGATCATCGGCGATGACCGGCTCCTCCAGCCATCTTGGTTCGTATTGCTCAAGCTTCGGCAGCATGCGGCGGGTATAGTCGAGATTCCACCCCATATAGGCTTCGAGCATGAGATCCCGGTCATACCCGATTACCTCCCGGACGGCGGCGACCCGTTTCAGATTCTCCCGCATCCCGGCCATGCCATCCTTCGGCCCGTAGCCGAACCGCGATTTGAATGCCTGGTATCCGGCCACGACCGCCGCCTCGGCCTCGGCCTGCATATTCTTGACCGGGCCGGCATAGAGCTTCGAATAATAGACTGGAATCCTGTCCTTGGTTCTTCCGCCCAGCAGCTTGAATACCGGTTTGCCGGCCAGCTTGCCGATCAGGTCCCAGATCGCAATGTCGATGGCGCTGATGGCAATCATCCCGATCCCCTTGCGCCCCCAGGCATGGGAGCGCCGGTACATCTTCTCCCAGATATGGGCGTAATCGAACGGGTCCTCGCCGACGACCATTGGCGCAAACCAGTCATCGATGGCCTTCTTGACCACGCCCGGCGCCAGCGAGGCATTGCCGATCCCGACCGTGCCGTCAGCGGTCTCGACCTCGCAAGTCAACCATTGATGAAACCGGAACGACGACATTGCATCGCCGCTCTCATGCAGAAGATCGGTTGCATTGGTGCAGAAATTCCGCTGCGGTGGAACGGTGGGGCCGGTCCAGTTCCAGACCTTGCTCGAACCGAGCTGATTGTCGTCATCCTGGCTCTACTCCCCAATCCGATGGCAGTTTCCCGCTGCTGCCAGGCCGGTCCCGGAATCGCCGGTGGGCCGGATGTCCCCGCATCCCGGGCAGCAAAGCAGGTCCAGCCCGATGGCATTTGGTATGCCATCCTGACCGGAATTCGTCAATTGCTCCGGCCAATGGCCGCAAGCGGGGAAGCGCCATCCCGGACCGGCAACTGCAGCCCCGGCGGCGGACCGTTTCGTCACTCGCCGAGGATCTCGGCGACCCGTGCCGCGTTGTCATGGGCCAGCGTGCCGTCCATCGAGTGGAGATTGTTCTCGAAGCCGACCCGTACCTTCCCGCCGAGGGCAAGCATCTCCCGAAGGATCACGGTCTCGTCGGGGCCGAATGCACAGATGGCGATGTCGGCATCCGGCAGCAGTGCCAATGCCTGGCCGAGCAGCGGCTCCAGCTCGGATGGCCGGGCTGGCCGCCTGCTGTCATAGGCACCCATGACCAGCAATGCCTGGAGCCCATCCGGTGGCACGGTGCCGATATCGATCGATTGGCCGAGCAGGCGAATGTCGTCGGAGTCATAGAGAATGTGCTGGATGGCGGTGCCAGCCCCTGCCGCATCCTGGTAGCATCGCCGGGCAGCCCGAAGGTCACCATCGGCGAGTATCTCGCGGATCGACACCGAGGCGGCAACCGGCGATAACTGACGCAGGACCTCCCTCTGCTGCGCTGGTGTATAGATGCCGGCGCTTTCGGTGGTGATTTGCACCGGCATCGCCGGCACGGCGCGCATCATTTCCTGCAACAGTTCCCGGTAACGGCCGACATCGAGGCTGTGGCTGCCGTCATCACTGCGGATATGGGCGTGCAGGGCGCCGGCGCCGGCATCGAAGCAATCCCTGGCGGCGGCAACGATGTCGGATATGGAAACCGGGAGCCGCGGGTGGTCTGCCTTGCTACGCCGAGCCCCGGTGGGGGCCACCATCAGGCGCGGCAGCCGGAAGGTCATGCAATGTCGTCCAGGGCGGTTGCGACGGCGTCAGCAAGCTTCGACAAGAGCTCGTCGATCTCATCTTCGCTGATGATGAATGGCGGCGCCAACAGCACGTGATCACCCGATTTGCCATCCACCGTGCCCGACATCGGGTAGCAAATCAGCCCTGCCTCGAATGCCGACTTCTTGATCCTGCCGGCAAGGCCCTTCCCAGCGTCGAACGGGTGTCCGGTCTGCCGGTTCTGCACCAGTTCGATGGCCATGAACAGGCCCCGTCCGCGAATGTCGCCAACATGCGGATGCCGGCCGAAATCACGCTCCAGCCCTGCCCGGAGAACCTCGCCCTGCCTCCGCACGACCTCGAGAAGCCCCCGGCTTCGTATGGCCTTCAACACCGCCACGGCGGCGGCGGCGGCCACCGGATGCCCCATATAGGTATGGCCGTGCTGGAAGAAACCCGAGCCCCGGACAATGGCATCACGGATGTATTCCTGGCACAGCATGGCGCCGATGGGCTGGTATCCGGCGCCCAACCCCTTGGCCAGGACGATGATGTCGGGCGCCACCCCTTCCTGTTCGGTGGCGAACATGGTGCCGGTTCGCCCCATCCCGCACATCACCTCGTCGGCAATCAGCAGCACGCCATACCGGTCGCAGATCTCGCGGATGCGGCGAAAATAGCCGGCGGCGGGCGGCACGGCGCCAATGGTGGCCCCGGCCACCGGTTCGACGATGAATGCCATGACCGTCTCCGGCCCAAGCCGACGGATTTCCTCCTCGAGCTCGTTGGCGACCCGCAAGCCATACTGCACCTCCGACTCGTCCGCCCGGCGGCCCCGGTATTCGAAACATGGCGAGATATGGGAGGTTTTGACCAGCAGCGGCGAAAACGGCGCCCGCCGCCACAGATTGCCGCCAGCCGCCAGGGCACCGAGGGTGTTGCCATGAAAGCTCTGGCGGCGGGCGATGATGTTGCGACGGTCCGGCTGCCCGGTCTCGATGAAATATTGTCGCGCCAGCTTGACCGCCGCTTCGGCCGCCTCCGAGCCTCCGGATACGAGATAGACCCTGTCGATGCCCGCCGGCGCCTGCTCGACCAGCAATTCGGCAAGCTCCTCGGCCGGCTCGGAGGTCAGGAACCCGGTATGGGCAAAGGCAACCCGGTCCAGCTGGTCAAGGATCGCCTGTCGGATTTGCGGATCCGAATGGCCAAGGCTCGACACCGCTGCCCCGCCCGACCCGTCAAGATACCGCTTGCCGGCCGTGTCAAACAGGTAGACGCCGTCGCCCCTGGCGACGGCGGGAAGCTGAATGCGCGCGTTTCGTCCGAATACATGTGACATCCGTGCAATCCGTCAGGAACTATTCTGGTGAATGTGGTGGAATTGGCGGGCGGAGTCCATCGCAGGTCGGGAACCGCAGCCGAGCATGCCGCGGGCGATATTGGTTCAGATCGGGCAATCCTACGATTCGGGCCGAAGCGAGGACTGCGCGATCATGTCTGCCTGCACGCGGTCGGCGGCGACGACGATCTCCCGGTCGAATGTTCCCTGGTCAGGCGGGTCTCGCAGCTGACGGCATCGGGAATCTGTTCGGAGGCCGGCTCCGACAGCACGCGGCGGGCCACGGCCAATGCATTCCTGGAATCGTCCGGGGATGAAACTGCACCGCCGCCAGCTACGTGCCGAAATCGGGAATGGCGATGAGCATCTGGGTCGATGCACCGTGCAGGCGAACCAGCGACACCTCCGGGCGGTACGTGGAGAGATGGTTGGTCAAGGAATGGCTCTCGGCCTTGCAGGCCGGCAACCGAATCAAGTACCGCTGGCAGAATGCCGGGCGCCAGCGCCTTGCCGCCGGCGCCATCACCGCCTGTATTGTCATCCTGGTCGGCCGACTGACGCGCAGGTCGCCGGACGCGCCTGCATCATTGTCCACATGGACGAGATCCATGTCCCTACCATGCACATGGCCGGGCTGAACTACTGACGGCGGCGCGGCCCGCCTGACCCGGAGCCGAGGGTCGCCGACTTTGCCGGACATGCCGGATTCATATCGTCACGGCGTCAGCCCATGCCCGGCACTCGAAAACTCCGGGAAGGGCATCCCATATTGCCACTCTTCGTCGAACATCACCGGGCCATGCGTGATGACCTCGCAAGGGCCGAGTCCGCAGTGTCCGGCCGAAACGTCCGGATACGTTCATGACAGCAAGGCTGCGGCCCGTCTCGACATCGACAATTTCCCATCCGAGTTGGGCTCGCCTGTCGCTGCCACCGGCGAGAGCGGGGCATCCGATGGGCGTATTCGGCCCACCCTGCCCCGGTTGCGGCCATTGCATCCGGCCTGATGCAGGAGTCACGTCGTGCGATAGCCGCGGGCGTAGGTTGCCCTGATCTGCTCCCGGGTGGATTGCCGGTCGGTCTCGCCTGGAAACCGGGAGGGATGGATGGCGGGAAGGTCATAAGGCGGCTCACCGGTGGTCATCCAGTGGGCAAGGAACTGCCCTGCACCGCCGCCGGTGCCGATGCCGACCGTGAAGCCGCATGCCAGCCATGCTCCCTGGGCGCCTGCCGGCCCGAGCAACGGGCATCCGTCGGGGGTGTAGCAGATGGGTCCATTGTTGACCTGCCTGATTCCAGCCCTGCCAAATGCCGGCATCCGATGGATGACCCTCTCCAGCTCCGGCATCAGCCGCTCGAGATCCGGCGGCAGCAACTCCTCCCCGAAATCCGGCGGGATGCCGCCGACGCCCCAGAATTCCGGGCTCTGTTCGTAGATCCCGCACAACAACCCGCCGCCCTCCCGACGAATATTGGCCGACGACCAGGGATCGCGGATGACTGGAAGCTCGCCCGTTTGGCCAGCCATCTCCACTACGTCCCCGGTGATGATCTCGTGGTGCTGGATGGCGTGGAGCGGCAGCTGCAGACCGATGGTGGCGGCAAGCTCCCTGGTCCAGAAACTGGCGGCAAGGACGATGTGCTCGGCAACGATCTCGCCCTTTGCCGAGGTGATCCTCCAGCCCGCAGGGACCGGCTCCAGCTTCGTGACCGGATCGCCGGTGCTGATCACGCCTCCCGACAACCGGGCCGCCCTGGCCAGGGCAAGGGTGGTGGCGGCTGAATCGACATGACCGTCGGTCGGCGTTCGGGCAGCGCCAACCACCCCCTTGGTGTTGATCAGGGGGTGCTCGCATGCCGCCTCGGCGGCCGTGACCACCGAATACGGAATGCCCAACTCCTCGTAGGCCGGGATCATTGCCTCATAGGCGAATCGCTCGGCCGGGGAGGTCGCCAACCGCAGGCTGCCGGTCTGACAGAACCCCACCGATTGTCCGGTCGTCGCCTCGGCAGCGAGATAGGTGGCAATCGAATCGACAGCCAGCCGGGTCATGGACGGGTACGGGCCGAAATAGGTTGCGTTTCCGGCCGCATGCCAGGTCGAACCTGACGCCAAATTCTGCCGCTCAAGCAGGATCGAGTCGGTCCAGCCCCGCTGCACCAGCCCGTACAGCACCGAGCAGCCGACGATCCCGCCGCCGATTACCGCTGCCCTATAGTGCCTGATCATGGCCGGGGGGTCGTGTTGAGCTGGATCGGGTAGTGGTCCCTGATCATGCGATCGGCCGCCGGATCGATCCTCGATTCCCGGTCCTGCCGGAGAATCTCCTCGGCCCTGGTCCTGGCCCGCTCCCAGATATCGGCGCTGCCCGCCGCCTCCCACTCCTCCGGCATGGTGCGGCTGGCGAGCTCGGGATAGACAAACTCGGTCTCCATCAATTGCAATGTCTGCTGGTCGGCCAGGTAGTGACCCTCGCCGGTGGCCACCCGCTTGATTGCCTCGACGGACAGCGACAGATCATCAGCCGAGATACCCCGGACAATGCGGCGGATTGACGACAGCATCTCGTTATCGATGATCATGGCCTCGATGCTGCATCCGAGCAGGCTGGCCAGCATTCCGGTACTCTCGAAAACAAGTCCGCCGCCCGACAACGCGGCAAGAACCACCGTGAGCGCCTTTTCGTAGCCAGCCTGGTTGTCCGGAAGGTTGCTGTCGGACATGCCGGCACCCATCCCGCCAGGAATTCCGTAGAATGCCGACATCTGCCCCGAGGCCGCGCCAAGCAGCGCCGCCTCGGCACCGCCGCCGGCGAAAGCGCCGTTGCGCAGATCCGCCGAGAATGCCCAGTTGCCCAGAACGACCGGGTGGCCGGGAGCCATCATGTTGATGATGCTCAGCGAGGCCAGGCTTTCCGCACAGCCCTGCACCAGGGTTCCGGCCAGCGCCGCCGGCGACGTTGCACCGGCCTGCGGGCCAGTTTGCAGGTGCAGCGGCATGCCGATATCGACGGCGGCACAGGCAACGTCGAGGCTGTCAGCGGCAAAATTCAGCGGCGAGACGACGGTTGTGGCGTGGGCCGTGCAAAACGGGCGGCGGCGGTACGCCCCCTCGCCACCGGCCAGCGCGTCGAGGGCCGGGAGCAGGCGAGGAAGATGATCACCCCCGGCAAAACTCATGCCGACATGCTTGGTGGTGCCGGCGGCGCAGGCGAACAGTGTATTGGCATCCAGTTCGAACATGCCGGTGATGTCGGTTGCCACCACTGGCCGGGTAAACCACTGGATATTGTCAAGATGCTCGGCAATCCTGGCCAGGTCATAAAGATCGGCCACCGTGCTGGCCCGATATTTTCGTGTCTCCCGATCCAGCATCATCACCGCAGCACCACCGGTGGCAAAACTGACCCGGCCAGGCCCGGTTTCGAAATCATGGTGCCGGTCACGGCCGCATACCGGGAAGGATGTTGCTGCCCGGGAGAGGCAATCCTCGACCAGCGATGGCGGAAATCGCAGCCTTCCCCCGTCATCGAGCCAGCACCCATGGGCCAGCCCAACCTGCCGGGTCCGGTCGGTCGGGGCCGCCATGCCCACCGTCTCGAGAACCTCCAGCGCCGCCCGGTGAACGCCCCTTACCTCGCCGGTGGTGAGCGGCGCATAGGGTGACTTGATACTGGTCGCTCTGGCCATGGACCGTTCTGCCCGCCGCAACAGCCGCTCGGCCTTGCGGGCGTCCCGCCCTCCGGCACGGCGGCCGGCAGGTCTTTCCTCTGCGCCCGGGCCTGTCATGGAGGTCTCTTATCGCAAAACTCCGGCTTCACGAAATCGCAACTCGCTGTGTCGGCATGGAGCGGGGTCGCCACCTGGACTTCCGGCCTCGAATGCCGGCGACGGCGATGGTTTGTGCGATACGGGCATGGGGCTCCCACCGGAATGTTGCCGGGCGGTCGTTGCCTGGGCTCGCTCCCATGGCCGCGGACTGGACAAACTTCGCCGTCTCCCCTCTGGCAATCCGGGTCGTGACCCGGAAGGCACGGGATGGGAAGGCTTGGCCTGGTTGCCAAGGCCCGACAACCCGTTCGCGAGGATTTGCTGGAGGCGCTGGGAATGGCTGACCATCCGGTCAGCGTTGCCGCAATCTGCGTCTACCATGCGTTCATCTCCCGCTGCGCCGCTGCGCTGACCGGTTCCGGCATCAGGGTGGCAGCGGTGTCGACCGGGTTCCCGGCCGGGCAATCGCCCTACGGGCTCAGGCTGGCGGAAATCGGCGAATCGATCCGTGCCGGCGCCGAAGAGATCGACATCGTCATCTCGCGGCGCCATGTGCTGGCGGGTGACTGGGAGGCGCTGTACGACGAGGTTCGGGAGGTTGGGCCGGCCCATGCCCACCGTCTTGAGAACCTCCAGCGCCGCCCGGTGAACTCCCCTGACCTCGCCGGTGGTGAGCGGCGCATGGGTGACTTGATCCGGGTCGCTCCGGCCATGGACCGTTCTGCCCGCCGCAACAGCCACTCCATTCCCTCCGGCGTGCGCTGACAATGGGTCTGTCTTGGCACGTTACTTGCCTTGTTTTTCAGGACCCGGCTTTTTTCCGTAGAAGGGGCGCATGGCCTCCGGGACATCATCTTCATCCCAGGCACCCAACAGGATGCCGCGTCTCGGCGATCGCTGTTGTTCGGCCTTGACATCGGCGGCGCTCATGGTCGTGCGCTGCGACAGCCGGCGCGCCCAATCGAACAGATGTGCTGCCATTTCGGTTCGGGCGTCTTCAAACGCGGGATCCGCACCGAGATCGTCAAGCTCGTCCGGGTCGTTTTCGAGGTCGAACAACATGGGTCTGAAACCCTGCGCGTGCACGTATTTCCAGCGATCCGTGACGACCATGAACTGGCGCGGATCGTCGACAGAACTCGAAAACCCGGCCATGCCGGGAGTGATGCCATATTCGTTTTCGGAAATCGCATAGGCACGCCAGTCGCCTGTTGCTTCACCTCTCACCTGCGGCAGCAATGACCGGCCCTCAAGGATGTGCGGTCGTGGATCGCCTCCGGAAGCTTCCAGAAATGTCGGCGCCAGATCGATCGCCTCAACCAGCAGATCGCATGTCGATCCGCGCGTTTTGTCGGCGGCGGCGGAGGGGTCCCGGATAATCAGGGGAATCTTGGCCGAGCAGTCGTGAAACAAATCCTTTTCGCCCATCCAATGGTCGCCCAAATAGTCGCCGTGATCCGAGGTGAGAACGATCATGGTGTTGTCCCAAAGACCGGCGTCCTTGAGGTAGCCAAACAATCTGCCCATCTGATCGTCACATTGCTTGATCAGTCCCATATAGGACGGGATGACTTCCCGCCGCACGTCTTCGCGGGCGAAGGACCGGCTGACCTTGCCGTTTGCGTAGGCGGCAAACACCGGGTGCATATCCTCTTTTTCGCCCTCGCTGCGGTTCACGGGGATTACATGCTCTGGCCCGTACATGTCGTTGTAGGGTGGCGGCGCGATATAGGGCCAATGAGGCTTGATGTAGCTGAGGTGCAGACACCATGGGGTCTCACCGGCCTGATCCATGAATTCGATGGCGCGGGTTGTCATGTATGGTGTTTCGGATTCGTCGTCCGAGATCGCTGCAGGCTTGCGCGCGTTCTCCATCAACCAACCAGAGCGAATATTGCCCTCTTCGTCGCGCGCCGAGTTCGCAAAATCATGCCAGGGATTATCGCCGGGATACCCCCGGGCGCGCAGCCATTGGTTGTATCGCACAGCACCCCCTTCGTCATACAGGCCGTCCGGGCCTTCGGGGCGCATGCCATCATCCCTTTCCCAGACGTCGAACCCGCATTGCTCGGTTCGAACACCTATGATGCTGCCTGGTGGAATGCCCAAACGCTCCATACCCTCGGTGTCGGCTTTCATATGTGTCTTGCCAACAAGCCAGCAATCCATCCCGTGATCGCGCAAATGATCGCCCATGGTGCGCTCACCAACACGCAAGGGGACGCGATTCCACGTCGCACCATGCGAATGACAATAGCGCCCGGTATAGAAACTCATCCGCGATGATCCGCACACGGGCGACTGGCAATAGGCACGTGTAAAACGTACCCCTTCCCTGGCCAAGGCATCGATATGCGGAGTTTCAAGATGGGGATGGCCAGCGCAACCCAGGTAGTCCCACCGAAGTTGGTCGAACATTATGAATAGAATGTTCTTGGCTGTTCTTGGCATGATCTGACTTCAGTAGGTTATTGAGTGGATGTTTAGTGTTCGTCCCACCCGCTGGATATCGGGCCTCGATCAACTGAGATCTTTCTCGAATTGCCAGCACCGAAGAATGGGTGGACACACGGTAAGGCACGCAAAACGTCACCATGATTTTCGAAGACCATTCGCGGACAGTTTTCCTGAGATGATCGCGTCACCATGATTTATGCAGGCAAGGACGATGCCGACAACAAGCGCGACTTTGGCCGCCCTTCGAACGACCGAGGGTTGCTGTGCAAGCCAAAAGACGGGTTCATTGTGCGCTGGCATTCTGTTTCGCCCGGCAGTTACGCCAAGGATTCCTCCAACTCCCGTGCTGCAAGCAGATAGTAATTGCGTGTCGGCGCATTGACTGTGACATCTGCCGCGTTCCGCAAGGCCTGGATCTTGACCCTGCTTGCGGCTGCCTTGTGCTGGTCAGCGAATATCAAACGATCCGCCAATTCCATCGCCCATTGTGCCTCACCATCTGACAACGCCGTTTCGGCTGCCGACAGAACTGCATCGGCGCCGCCCGCGAGCGCAATGATCTTGTCGGCTTCGATCACGGGGGGCAGTTCACCCAGGCTGGATGGGTTGCCGTCAAACCAGCCCAACGTCCCCGCGAAATAGGCCCGCGAGGCATACCCGACGTCGCCATAGAACTCTTGCAGGTAAGGCTTGGACGCCAAGTGATCAGGCAGTTTGAGACCGGCGGCAATCGTGACAGGGTCCAGCCCGGCATTCATGCCCTCCACGGTTCCTGACACGACATGGCGGATCGCATCGCGGTAATCGGTGAGTGCCGTGCGGACCGCATCGGCACCGATCACCGGCTGCGTGTGTCCGGGGGCCAGGATTTCTGCTTCAAACGCCATCAGCTGATCCATGGTGTCGGCCCAGGCATCAAAGTCGCGATAGGGGGTGCCGCGGATGGCATAGAGGTTCGGGAAAGCGTGGTAAAAGTTATCGCCGCTGAACAGGATCTTTTGCGCCGCAAGCCAGACCACAATGTGGTCGGGTGTCTCGCCGGGGGCCTTCACCAATTCCAGATCGAACCCTTCGCGGCTCATATGCGTCTTCCCCGAGATGCGCCGCGTGGGCTCAATATACCCGGCGCCCATCCCTTTCATGGGCCGGTCGCCAGGGCCAACACCGACGCTTATGCGTTCGTCGGGTCGCAGGCTGATCCCGAAATGACGCTTTGTACGTGCCATCAGGGCCTTGTTGGGGGCAGGGCGGGACTCATCAATGTCGACAAGATCAGAGGTGAAGTCATCAGATGCAATCACTTCGACGTCGTGGCCTTCGGCAAAGACCGTTGCTCCCGAAATATGGTCGCGGTGCGAGTGGGTGTAGATGATCGTGGTGATTGAGAGGTCCGAGAACGCGCGAAAGTCAGCAAGGATGTTCTCGGCGGCCTGTGTGGTCTCAGTTGTGTCAATCAGGACAATACCCGCGTCACCCACCAGGAAATGCACGTTGGATGCAGCATAGCCCACGGCCGTATAGACGTTATCCGACAGCTTATGGATTTTCTTGGTGAACTGAGCGTTCTGGGCGACGAGGTCCGGGTGTGCTGGCATATCGTTTCTTGGTCTGCTTCAAAGGCGCGGATCTTGCATCAGGTTCCTCCTGGCTGTTGGACCTCGTCGAGCGACCAGGTCACCTCATCGGGTGAAGGCGTGTTGCTCTTTGCACGGGTGACGCTGATGCCCGAATAGCCAATCAGATCCTTGATCGTCAGTTCTTCGTTCCGCTTCTCGAAAACCTTGATGTACTCCACCATGGTATTTGAATGCTCACGCATCACACCTTCGGCGCGAACGGCATCGCCACTTTGGATTGCCTCGAAGATGACCTTGTGTTGTGAGTTTCCAAGCTTCAGGCGGAAAAGGCTGCGCTCCACACCTTCCCTGGTGGACAGGACTTCACGGTCAAAGACCATTGACCCGACTTCGAGCATCGGCAAATGGCTGATTCGGCTGCAGGTAAATTCAACGAAATCGTTGCCACAACTGACCAGGATCGTCTTGTGAAAGATGGCATTCTGTCTTTGCATGGCGCGCAGGGATGCATCATCCATCTTTCCCACCGAGACGAAGCCGTCGATTTCTTCAATTGCGGCCTCAAGGGCAGGCAACACGTTGTGGCGCCCAGGCGATTGCGCCATGAGGCGTGCCGCGAGGCTTTCCAGGTGGCCGCGCACCTGCACCGCCTGAAGGATGTCGCTGACCTTGGGCGCATTCACGAAATATCCGCGCCCCTCGCTCCGCCGGATGAGGCCTTCTTGCTCCAACATGCGCAGAGCAAGGCGGACTGGCGTTCGAGAGACTTTGTGGGCATCACAAAGCCGTGCTTCGGACAGGTGCTCCTCTTCCCCATAATTGCCAAGCACGATGTCGTGCCTGATTTTCGCGGCAAGCTCTTTATCGATAGATTCCATGCGGATATTCATGTCTGTCGGGATCCCAAAGTCAAGGCAATTAGCTTGTTTTGAGCGAGCAACGCCAATTTTCACTTGATTTGGGATCCCTAAATGCCAATAGATGACCTTAACCAGGCGGGAATCGGCATTTCGCCGAATCCTCGACTGAATTTGGGATCCCAAGGGTGAGATTCGACTGTCGGGCACACCTTGTCGGGAGCTGATAGCGATACGGTCCGCCGGATGTGGGGATGTCCCCGCGACAAGATGACAGGGGCTTATTCATGGATGGTAGAACGGACATTCAATCCTTGCGGCACTTCATCGGCGGGCGATGGGTTGATGCGGCTGGCGGCGCGACATTTGAAGTGCTCAATCCGCTGGATGACAGCCACTATGCGCACGCGGCCAAGGGCACGACGGAAGATGTCAGGAAAGCGGTTGCAGCGGCAAGGGCTGCGTTCAGCACCTACAGGGACACAACGCCGACTGAGCGCGAGCGCTGGTTGCTACGCGTGGCAGAGATCATGGAGGCCCGGCAGAAAGATCTGATGGATTGCCTGATCGATGAAATCGGCTCGCCCGTCCAGAAGGCGATGTTCGAGTTCACGAAGGGCTTGACGATGGTGCGCGCTGCGGCCGGATTGTGCCGGAACGTGCGGGGCGAAACGATCCCGTCTGACCGTCCGGGCACGTTTTCAATGTCGATCCGCGAACCCCTGGGGGTCGTCGCGGTCATCACGCCGTTCAATGTGCCGCTGATCAAGACTACCCGACTAGTGGCGAACGCCTTGGCCGTTGGAAACACGGTTGTGCATCTGCCATCGGAAATGGCCCCGCATCTGACCGTTCTGTTCGCCGAGATCGTTGCCGAAGCCGGGGTGCCGGACGGCGCATACAATGTCGTGACCGGCCCGGGCGCGGAAATTGGCGATGACCTGACCGGCCACAAGGATGTGAACTTCGTCACCTTCACCGGTTCGACCGTTGTTGGCCAGCATATCAACGAGATTTGCGCGAAGAACAAGACGCCCAACACCCTGGAATTGGGTGGCAAAAGCCCGACGATTATCCTTGCCGATGCCGATCTGGACAAGGTGATGCCGCTGGCGGCCCGATCAATGTTCATGTTTTCGGGTCAGGCCTGCATTGCCTCAAGCCGCTTTTATGTTGAACGCCCGCTTTACGATGAATTCGTGAAACGGTTCGCGATGATCGTCGGAAAGTTGGGCATGGGAGACTTGCGTGACCCGAATACCGTGATTGCGCCAGCGATATCACCGCGCCAGCGAGATCGTATCAAGCGCCACATCGACGACGCGAAAGCAAAAGGTGCCACGGTGGTTGCAGGTGGTGAGTGGGTCGGCAATCGCTGCCAGCCCACGCTTCTGACGGATGTGACCGAAGAGATGACCGTCTGCCGGACAGAGACCTTTGGGCCGGTCACGTCAATCTATCCTATCGACAGCTATGAAGAGGGCCTGGAAAAAGCCAACGACACCGAATACGGGCTATCGTCTGCGATCTTTACCAAAGACATCGACAAAGCGTTCCATTTCGCCCGGAATTCGAACGCGGGCATGTGCCATATCAACGGCCCGACGATCCACGATGAAGCCCACATTCCTTTTGGCGGCAATGGCGAAAGCGGGGTCGGGCGTGAAGGCACGGATGCCGACATGGAAGCAATGACAGAACTCAAATGGGTCACGGTGCAGCTATGACGTTTACCCTTTATCACCACGGGTCTTCCGTTTGCGCGGCCAAGGTGCGTTTTGCGATGGCCGAGAAGGGCATCGAATGGGATGGCGTCTACATTGACATTCTCGCAGGTGAGCAGTTCGAACCGGAATACCTGAAGCTGAACCCGAAGGGTGTCGTGCCCACGCTGGTTCATGATGAACTGGTAATCCCGGACAGCACGGTGATCGTCGAATACCTTGATCAGATCATGCCTGAGACCTCGGTTCACCCGACCGATCCCTGGAAGCGGGCGCAGGTGCGCTACTGGACCAAAGCGGTCGATGAGGATCTGCACCCGGCCTGCGGCACGGTAACCTTTGTCTGTTCGCACCGTCACACGGTCTTGAAGAAACTCGGGAAAGAAGGCGCCGAGAAGTTCATGGCGTCGACGCCGAAACTATCGGTGACCTCGAACTGGAAAGAGCAGAAAGAGGGGTTCATTCGCTACGGATTCGAGGCGCCGGGTGCGACGGAAGCGATCAAGCTGTACGATACCTACCTGCACAAGATGGAAGACGCGCTGGTTGGCCAGGATTGGTTGGTCGGCAACACGTTTTCGATCGCGGATATTTCGCTCACGCCCTACGTCAATCGACTCGCGATGATGTCGATGCGCGGCTTGTGGGAAAACGGGCGTCTGCCGAATGTGGCGCGTTGGTTCAAGGCGATCGAGGCGCACCCGCACTTCACATCATGCTTCATTGATTGGGTGCCCGAAGACCTGACGAATGACCTGCGCGAGAACGGCGCCCAAAGCTGGCCCGAAGTCGCGAAAATTCTCGAAATCGAAATCTAGGTATCAGGAGGAGCCAATGGGCCGACTGGATGGAAAAACAGCCGCGATTACCGGCGCTGCCCGCGGAATTGGGGCGGAATACGCGAAGAAACTGGCTGCCGAAGGCGCCAATGTCGTTGTGACGGACATTCTGGACCCCGCCGAAGTCGTTGATGAAATCAATGCGGCTGGTGGTAACGCAGTCGGCATGGTGGTGGACGTGACCTCGGACGACGATCTGAATGCCATGGTTGCAAAGGCCGAAAGTGAATATGGCGCATTGAACATTCTGGTCAACAACGCGGGCCTTTTCGCGAATCTGACGCCAAAGCCTTTCCTGCAAATCGATAACGACGAATTCGACAAGGTCATGACGATCAATGCGCGCTCGATACATCAGGCGACCAAGGCTGCTGTTCCGGCGATGTTGCGCGCAGGCGGGGGCAAGATCTGCAATATCGCGTCGGGAACTGTCTATTATGGCCCGCCAGGTCTGTCGCACTATACCGCATCCAAGGCGGCTGTGATCGGTCTGACGCGTGGACATGCGCGCGAATTGGGCGACAGGAATATTCAGATCAACGCCATTGCGGTTGGCCTGACGGAAAGCAGCTCGATCAAGGGTGATGACAAGTGGGACCGTGCGCGGGCTCCGACGGTCGAGTCCCGCTCGATCAAGCGCGAAATGGTGCCGGAAGATCTGATGGGCACACTCATGTTTCTTGTCACACCAGACAGCGACTTCATCACTGGCCAGACGATCAACGTCGACGGCGGCAAGGTAAATCTCTGATCCCGTGGCCAGGGATTACCCATATGTTCCGCAAGGCGATGGGCCGAACCACGACTGGTCGGCGGGCCATACCTTCGTCAGGGTATCTGCCGCCGATGCCGGCGAGCAGTACACGCTGATGGAAGACAAGCTGAAGGCCAATTTCAAACCTGGCCCTCACCTGCACCGCCATCATGCCGAGGCCTTCCATATCCTGGACGGCTCGGTTGATTTCTACGTCGATGGCGACTGGATGCGCGCGCCTGTTACCTGCCTGCACATCCCGCCTGGCACCGAACATTCCTGCGAGCCGACCGCATGACCGGCCGCAAGAACATCCTGTTCATCATGTGTGACCAGCTGCGCTACGACTACCTGTCATGTGCAGGCCACAAGACGTTGCACACGCCAAACATCGACGCATTGGCCAAACGGGGCGTCAGGTTTTCAAATGCCTACGTGCAATCTCCAGTTTGCGGCCCCAGTCGGATGAGTTTCTACACCGGGCGCTATGTGTCCTCCCACGGCGCAACGGGCAATTTCGTGCCTTTGCGCATCGGTGAAAAAAACATCGGGGATCATCTCAAACCGTTGGGGATGCGTCCGGTTCTGGTGGGCAAAACGCATATGGTCGCCGATCAGGAAGGGATGAAACGACTGGGCGTCGATCCCGAAAGCGAGATCGGCGTGCACCATGCGCAAGCGGGCTTTGAGCCTTATGAGCGGGATGACGGGATACACCCTGACCGGGTCTTGAAACCGGGTGTGACGTATAACGACTACCTCAAGGAACGCGGTTATACCGATCACGAGAACCCGTGGCACTGGGCAGCAAATTCGGTCATGCGAGATGGTGAGGTCCGGTCCGGGTTCTTCAACGATGTTGCCAACCTGCCGGCACGGGTGACGGATGAGGAATCCGAGACGCCCTACATGACCCGCCGCGCAATGCAATTCCTGGCCGAAGACGACGGTGAAACGCCGTGGCTGCTGCATCTCAGCTTTATCAAGCCTCACTGGCCGTACATCGCCCCTTCCCCCTACAATGACATGTATGGGCCGGATGACGTTCAGCCTGTTCACCGGTCCGAGGCGGAAGTCGCGGATGTGAACCCACTGGCAAAGCTGTACCAGGAGCGGGTGAGCGCGAAGACATTTTCAAAGGATGAGCCGCGCGAGACCGCGATCCCGGCCTATATGGGATTGATCAAGCAGATCGACGATCATCTGGGGCTTTTGTTCGCGTTCATGGAAGATCGAGACCTTCTCGAGGATACGATGGTCGTCTTCACATCTGACCACGGGGATTACTTCGGTGATCACTGGATGGGCGACAAGGACTTCTTTCATGATCCGGCAGTGAAGGTGCCGCTGATCGTGGCGGACCCTGACCCGGCATGTGACGCGACGCGCGGAACGGTTGACGACCGGTTTGTTGAAGCGATCGACCTGGTGCCGACCTTTATTGAATTCGCAGGTGGCGCGGTGCCGGAGCACATCATCGATGGTCGCTCCCTGATGCCGTTGCTGAAAGGCGAGGATGTCGAGTGGCGCGACCATGTCGTCAGCGAATACGACTATTTCATGCAGCCCTTCAGCCCGAAGACGGGCCGCAAGCCGCTGGATTGCCGACTCTACATGATTGCGAACACAGAATGGAAATATGTCCATGCACCGGGCTATCCGCCGATGCTGTTCGATCTGGCGAATGACCCCGATGAGTTCATTGATCTGGGCCGCTCGCCCGCTCATGCGCAGGCCCGGCAAGCGATGCATAACGCCTTGGCAGCCTGGGCCTTGCAGTATCGGCAGCGTGACACCGTATCCGAAGAACGAGCGGGTCAAATGGTCGGGCTTGAAGACAAGCTTGGCGTGTTGATCGGCTATTGGAACGAAGACGATGTGAAGCCCCCGGCGACGGCACCGGACTTCGCGGGACGAAAGAACACCAACTGAACTCTGCGGCAACGCAGGGTCGATAATTGATCAAATAGGAGGACACCATGATCAAGACTTTTGTGAGCGTCGGAATGGCGCTAGGGCTTTTGGCAAGCACGGCAACGGCCCAGGTTATCTTGACGGCGGAAACCGGCCCTCCGGGCACTGTTCCTTTTACGGCGAGCACGACGCTGGCTGAAATCGTCTCAGGTAGCGGGCTTGCCGATATGCAGGTGGCTGACGGCCAGACGCTGACAAACTCTTTGCAAAACCTGGCAGAGGGCAAGACAGATGTGTCCGCCGCACCGATCGTTCTGACCTTCTTGATGTCGCGCGGGGCCGGACCCTACGCCGCGCTTGGTGCGGAAAAAGGCACAGAGCTGATCGGCAATGTGCAAGCGCTGTATACGTTCAACTACGGCGGCTTCGGACTCTATGCCTATAACAGCTCCACCGTGAAAGGCTGGGATGATGTGGCGGGCAAGACGATCCTGAATGGTCCGCCCCGCGGCGCGGCGCTGGCCAATGACCGCCAGATCCTTCAACTGGTCAGCGGCGTCGAGGACGGCAAGGACTATACCGGCATTCAGGTGAACTGGGGCCAGATGGCCAAGACCGTCACCGATGGTTCTGCCGATGCGATGATGCTGCCGGTGACGTTTCCGGATGCGCGCATCACGCGGTCATTGGCTGCCGGTGACATGACCCTTTGGTCAATCCCGAAAGATGTTTGGGAAGGCGAAGCCATGCAAAAATATATCAAGAGTCCCGGCACCGCAGGGATCACCTTTGATCTGTCCGATGTGGCCCCGGTCGATGGCCTGACCATTGTCAGCGAAGACGGCATCTGGCGCAGCCCGACCACAGCGGCCGCAGAGGTTGTCAATGCCAGCATGGACTTTGACATTGCCAAGGCGCTTACCAAGGCCATGCTCGACAACGTGGATACGTTCCTGACCAAGGCGCCCTATATGGGCACGACTCAGATTGGGTCTGTTGGGTTCGGCCTGTGTGGCGCGGTGCCTCTCAAGTACCATCCCGGCGCGGTTGCCGCCTATGAAGAGGCCGGCATGACAGTGCCGGATTGCGCCAAGCCCTGATGGGGTGACGGACCTCCTTTTGAGGTCTTGGCGGGGCCACGGCACGGTCGCGGCCCCGTCCCACGAGAGGTTGGGGGTTCAGAATGTCAGCGGCGGAAAGCATCGCAGCGCCGAAATGGAGCATCGCCAGTATCATTGTGTTCTGGTTGTCCGTTGCCTTTGTCGTGACCGGTATGATCAACGCCATGCCCGGTATTCCGGGCTTGGACGCCTGGGCCACCAGAGTGGCAGGCAACGACTCCTTCATCATCCGAAAATTCCCGTTCGAATACTATTACCCCTTGGCGTTCGCGGTCATGATGTTGATTGTCGCCTTGCACCATTCGATCTGGAGGAGCTGGGCAGACAAAGGCAGTCTGCGACGGGGCATTGGCCTTGCGATGGACGTGGCGCTTGTGGCCATGGCTCTGACGATCTCCGCCACCTATCTGGTCGAGATTGAATCCGTTTGCATCATCGATCAACTCACCGGAGATCGCGCGCGACTGATCGCTGAAAGCCTTCGGATCGAGAAAGAAAACGCCGAGTTGTTCGGCTTGCCCGAACCAACGACCGTAGATGACCCGAAATGCCTGAGCACAACCGGGCCCTGGCTGGTATTGATCATCGGTTTGGCGGTTGTTGTTTTTCTGACCTACAACGTCAAGGTGTGGGGCTTGCCGTTGGTGATAGTCGCCATCCTGGTGGCGGCCTACACGATCATCACGGTGCTGGTCTGGTACTTCTACGGCGTCGAGGACATCAACAAATACCTTGTGACCAAGATCGGAGGGGAGCCGCGACTGTTGTCGGACGGCAGACCGCGCGTGCACGACATTCTTGTCAACAACGCATCGGGCCTGCTCGGCCGGTTCATGGATATCATCCTGAACGAGATTTTCCCCTATCTGATCCTTGGCGCGCTGTTTGGTGCATCCGCCGGGGGGCGCTCCCTGATCAAGGTTGCCTTCCGCTGGACCCGCAACCTGGCGGGTGGGCCTGCGCATGCGGCTATCGTGTCATCAGCCATGTTTGGCACGATCTCGGGCGGGCCGATTGTAAATGTCCTGTCAACCGGTGTGCTGACCATTCCGATGATGATCAAGCGCGGCTTTTCCCGCATTTTTGCAGGTGGGATGGAGGCGGCTGCGTCATCCGGTGGCTCGATCATGCCGCCCGTCATGGGCGTTGCGGCGTTCATCTTGGCAGCACTGACGGGCGTGCCGTACAATCTGGTGATCATTGCAGCAGCGATTCCTGCTGTCGCCTATTTCCTGTGTCTGTTCCTGTCGGTGGTTTTTCAGGCGCGAAAGCAGAAAATTCGGGCCATTGGCGAGCTGACCGATGAGATGCATATGGATCGCCAGGATATCCTGAACCTGGTCATGATTTTCGTGCCGATCCTCATCATTCTGGTGCTGCTTCTGACCAGCAAGGAAAATGTGGGCTGCGGCCTGTTGGGTGGTATCCTGGGGGCAGAGCGCAGCTTTGTTGACGGCGTCTGCCGGGTGGAAAGTCTGTCCTGGTTCCTCCAGCTGATCCAGAACGCTGCGGGGGATGCAGGCAGTGCCGGGTGGTGGGCCGTGATCGCCTTGTGTTTCCTGCTGTTCCTTGATCCGGAGATGCGTGCAAAGCCTTCCAAGCTGCTGCACTCATTTGCCGATGCCGGCACGCTGATTGCAACGCTCTACCTGATGTTCCTGGCGGTCTCGATCATTGACTTCTGCCTGAAGTTCACCGGCATGCCGTTCTTTATCTCGTTGGATGTCCTGCAATGGCTGCAGAGCCTGAACCTTGGCGCCGAAGGATCCATTCTGTTCCAGTTTGCGGCGCTCTTTGTGACGATGCTTTTGGCAGTTCTCCTGGGTATGGGAATGCCTGCGGTGCCCGCTTATATCAACGTGGCCTTGTTGATGGGTCCGGTGTTGGCGGGCCTTGGCATCTCGGTCTTTTCCGCCAACATGTTCATCTTCTACTTTGCGGTTGCCTCGGCCATCACGCCGCCCGTGGCATTGGCTGCGTTTGCGGCGGCGACGATCACCAAGGCCGAACCGATGTCGACTGGTTTCGCCGCCGTGCGCGTGGGTATCGTGATGTTCGTGATCCCATTCGTCTTCGCCCTCTACCCTGAAATCCTGTTGATAGAGGCGGCCGTTATCGACCCAAGCACCAGCTCTGGAAGCGAAATCAGGTATCTGCCGGGCTACACCGGAGAGGTGAATTGGGGCGCGTTGGTCTGGGTGCTTTTGCGTCTTTTCCTCGCGCTTTACCTGCTGGCAAGCGCCTTGGCGCGTTTTGACCGCGCGGCGCTGCCGATCTGGGATGTCGTGCTGCGGTTGGGGTTGGCGTTCCTCGTCATGACAAAGGAACCGGCAATGTACGGGGCAGCTGCCGTGGCAGCCTGTCTTTGGCTCGGATTGCACGTTCTCAGGAACAGACACCTGCATGCAGACGACCCTGCGCCCGGGTAGAATGCAGATCAAGATCGCACTTCGGGACGGAGCACTTCAGTTGGCAAGAATAGGCGAAGACATCACCGGCACCAGCGTTCTTCAAAGTCGCTAACGCCGAAGACCTCGGCATTCAGGCAGCTGAAAACCGCAAGGGCGATGTTTTGCGTACATGAGTCCGCTCGTTCAGCGGGTTCCAGAGAAAGGAGAGAGAAAGGCATATGTCAAATGGGGCGGGCTCGATGAATGACACCTTCACGGCAATTTCCAGACGTCATGTTGCGCAATCCGCCTGTCGAGGTGATGGCAAGCGGTCGGTGGCAAGCGCAGTTTTCATGATCCCGACATGGAACACGAATCCGTCGATTCTAGCGATCCTGCTGAACAGGCGGTTCGTGAAGTTGCGGGGTTCGGGATAGGTCGAGACGTTCCTGGCGGTGTAGAGGCTCGAGGCCTTTTTCTCCCACAAAGCGAGACGCTTCCCGGGCTGGTCGATTTCGTATTTCAGCAATAGGCACTGTCGCTGGAAGAACCAGGTGGCAAGATTTCTGACCTCGTCGAGGGGCAGAGAGTCCGGCGAGGCTGAATACCGGGCTGTCGTTGTACCTGGGATGCGTCCGGGTGATGCAGGGGCCGATATGCCCGAACTCGTCGGGATATGCGATATCGGTTACCTGTTGTCGTCCGCTCCAGATGCACGAAAGCCCGCGCTAAAGCGCGGGCTTCGGAATGAAGGCAAGCGAAGCGTGCGTTTCGCAGGGGCAGCAAACAAGCTGTCAACCCCGTGCTCGACAGGCGACTGGTTCCAGGGCCGCCCCGGAAGGTGTTGACCATTTGTAGCCAACAGGCTACATTGTCTGTGTGATCGAACTTCGCAAGACCGAAACATATGCAAGGTGGCTGGACAGAATTCGGGATGTGCGTGCGCGGGCCCGCATATTGGTGAGGGTCGAGCGTCTCGCAGATGGTAATCCGGGAGATGTCAGGCCGGTGGGCAAGGGTGTTTCAGAATTGCGGATAAACCATGGCCCGGGTTACCGGGTATATTACAAGACGCAGATCCCAACGGTCATCGTGCTGTTGAATGGAGGGAGCAAGCAGACACAGAAACGAGATATCGAGGTGGCCCTGCGGCTCGCGCAAGACCTTTAGGTGGAGACAATGATCAAGACTGCAACCACACCATACGACGTGGCCGAGCACCTTCGCACACCGGAGGAAATGGCTGCATACCTGGAAGCCGCCATCGAGGAAGCCGATGGCGATGCCGCGCTCATAGCCAAGGCGCTTGGCGATATCGCCCGCTCCAAGGGCATGTCGCAGGTTGCGTGCGAAGCAGGGCTTTCCCGCGAAAGCCTCTACAAGGCGCTGTCCGGAGACCGCAATCCCAGCCTGGACACGATTCTCAGGGTCGTCTCTGCGCTGGGCATGAAGCTGCGTGTAAGCTGCCCATAAGATATTGCGCAGGAGATGGTTCATCAGACAGGCGTACTGAAGGGAGCCATAAACGGACGGTAATCCATGGAAGCTGCGAGGACCGGAATGCGCGTTGCCCGGTTACCCCGCACCATACTCGACGAGGACCTCCACCGGTCGATTCGCCAGAGCGACCTGGTTGGCCGGTTGAGCACCGTCTTCTTCGGGAATCCCTTCAAGCGCTCGTCGAAGGAGATGATAAACATGACGTGCCAGGAGTTCGGGACGGACAGTTGAGTCGGCCAATGTGACATCAACCCACCAGCCGTCGGCCGTTCGGGCATCGATTTCCGCCTCCAGAGCCGAGGTCAGGACATCTTCGTAGAGCCCGGAATGCAGTCGACGCGTCATGACCAATCCGAACGGAATTACATGGATGGAGAAGCCCGTGTCACCACGAGATCTCGAAGCGTTCCTTCATGGTCTGCGTCCTCCCCCAAGGCTCGCCGGGCAGCCGATCGATGAGCATGGTGAACAGGCGGCGAAAGCAATCCGCTGCTGTCTCTTCCGTCAGGGCCTCCGCCTGGGCAGCCGGCAGCAGAGGCCGCAGGTCGAGAAGGAAGCGCGAGTTGGCCAGCCTGGCGAACATCCGCTCCTGAGCCTGCGCCCGGGAAATCGTCTGGCCGGAAAGGGCGAGATACCGCCCGAACACCTCGACCGTGCGGGCGATATCGAGGCTCTCGAAGACATCCAGCGCGTGCGCGAGGTCGTGGAGATCGCGCCCTTGATCGCGCTGCAGCAAGGCACGCAGCTTGGTCGCCAGCATCTCCTCGCGCGAAAACGTCGAAATGGCCGCTTCGCCCGAGAACCAGGGATTGTCGATCTTCAACGGCAACGACGCCGGGCCGTCGAATGCCTGCATCTCGCGAGTGTTGATCTCGACCTTCAGCCGGATCGGCACGCCACTTCCGTCTTCGGCATCGACCCGGAAACGAAACTTCGGCGGCGCAGGACTGATCGAACCGCGCTCGCCCCAGCCACGGCTCCAAAACGCCACGCAGTCGATCGAGAATGGGACCGATCGGCCCGCCGGAAGTCCGGACCAGGTCGATATCCTCGGAATAGCGCACCGGCTTTGGGAAGTGCAGCTTGTTGAGCGCCGTCCCGCCTCGAACCCGCACTGCATCGCGCAACATGTCGTCGGAGAAGATCTCCACCAGAGCGCGGCCGATGATGAGGTCCTGCTCGACTTGTCGCTGATCGGACCAGGGAGTGACGGCGCCCCAGGCTACGACGTTCTGCGCCGGGATCATGCGTCAACCCGCGGCACGCGGCGCACGATGACGCGCCATCGCAGATCGCGCTGGCGCGGCTCAGGCGCGAAGTCCCGGTCCCGTGCTCCCTTCCGGTCGAGCTCGGTCCAGGGCAGCGACCCTCTCGCCCGCAGGGCCTCCAGCATCGGCTCCGTCAGCACGTCGTGGTCGAAATGGTCCAGAAGATGCCCGAGACGCTGCACGACCGGCCGCTCCACCACCGCCGACAATGCGGCGAGTTGCGCCGGGTCAATCTCCCGCCCGAGGTCCGAGAGTACGGTGGCGATATTGTCGATGCCGCCCGACGCCTGCGGATAACGCAGCAGGTCGAGAGCCGTCAGCGCCGCCGACGACATCTTCATCGTGCCGGTATCGGTCTTGCGGTCCTCGATCCCCGCCATCACCGCGTTCATGTCCTTGCGGAAGTAGAAGACGATCAGGCTGCGCCCGGCACGGATCCTCGGCAGGCGCTTCGCTATGGGGCGACAATCACGATGGGAATCCAGCGTCAATCAGGATGAGAAGGAGGCTGGGGGCGGCCGGGGGTAACGGAGGGAGGGCGTTGTCGGGCACGACAACCTTCGGCGCCCGGCCCATCTTCTCGAAGCAGCGAATGCTGGAGGCACACCAGTCATCGATGTTCTGGGTCAGGGTAGCCTCGGCATAGACCAGCCCGGACACCCTCACCCCGGCGCTGAACACCTGCGCCCGGTGGGTGGTGCCGTCCTGAAGGAGCGGGACGGTCATGCCGGCATAGTCGAGGAACAATCGCTCGCCGGGATGGCGTCTCTGGCGCATCGTGGCACCCCGGCCCGGGCCTATCAACTACACACACTTGACTCCGGACCCGATTCCGTGCGAATCACGCGGCCATGCAGATTGGCATGCGTCAGATCTCGGCGGAGACAGTGGAGTGGTTCGGCCCGGCCTGCAAGGGCGGCGGGCTGACGCGGACCGCGCTGGCCCGGGAGTTCTGCGAAAGGGAGGGCTGGTTCGGGCCCGCCGGCAGGCCGTGCCTTGCCTCGGCGCGCAAGCTTCTTCCACGCCTGGCCGGGGAGACGGGGGTGCGTCTTCCGGAGGCGGAGGCGACGGCGGCCGGGCCGCACCCGCGCCCGGCGTCGGACTTTCCCGATCGTCTTGTCTCCTGTCCGCTTCGGGAACTCGGCGTCCTGTCGCTCGAGCCGGTGACGGACGCGGCGGCTCGCCGCCGCTGGGAGGCGATGATCGAGACGCACCACCCGGAGGGGTGGCGACGTCCGCCGGGCGGGCAGGTCCGCTACTGGATCCGCTCGGCGCGGCACGGGTCCCTGGGCGGCATCGGCTTTGCGGCGTCGGGGATGCAGCTCGGGCCGCGCGACGGCCTCATCGGCTGGTCGGCCGATGCCCGAATGGCCAATATCGGCAAGGTCGTGTGCAACAACCGCTTCCTCCTGCTCCCCGGAATCCGCGTGAAGGGCCTTGCCTCCCGGGCGCTTCGCCTGGCGACGGCGCGCATTGCCGATGACTGGGCGGCGGCCTATGGCGAGCGCCCGGTGCTGGCGCAGAGCTTCACCGGGCCGGAGATGTCCGGCCTGAGCTACCGGGCGGCGGGATGGAAGTGCTGCCCGCAGCTGACCTCGGGCCGCCATTCGGGGGTGCGCCGCGCCGTCTGGCTCAGGCCACTTGAAGAGGGCTGGCGGCAGGTTCTGCGCCGCGGGCCGGAGAGGGTTCTCGGCTGGTCCGGATCGATGTACACCAAGGGAGGATGGGCCGAACGGGAGTATGGAAGGAGCACCCACCCCGACGGCCGGGTCAGGCGACGGATCGCCGAGATGGGCGCGGCATGGACGCGGCGCCTCGGCGAGCACCTGCCGGCGATCTTCCCCGGAAGGGCGCAGCAGATGGCAGCCTACCGGCTTCTGTCCAGCGAGGCGGTGACGATGGAGCACATACTGGATTCGCATTTCGAGCAGACGGTGGAGCGGTGCCGCGCCGAGCGTCTGGTGCTTGCCGTGCAGGATACGACGACGTTGAACTATGACGGCCTTTCGCAGACCTCCGGCCTCGATGATCTTGGCGGCGGCGGCAAGGGAAGCTCGGGCATCCTGGCCCATGTCGGCGTGGCGGTGAACGCCGCGGGCCGGCCTCTCGGGATGTTCGAGGCGGACGCGGCGTTCCGCCGGGCGCAGGGCAAGGACAGCACCCGCTGGGTGGACGGTCTCGACCGGGCGCAGGAACTGGCGGCCGCCTGTCCCGACACAAGGGTGGTGACGGTCTGCGACCGCGAGGGCGACTTCTGGGGGCTGATCTCGCGTGCGGAGGAGACCGGGGCGGCGCTGCTGGTCCGGGCCTCCCGTGGCTCGAAGCGCCGGGTGGCGCTGGCCTCGGGCGGCGAGGCGGGCCTCTGGGACCACGTCCTGGCGACGGAGCCGGTGGGAGAGCGGAAGATCGTGGTCCCTGCCCGCGGCAGGCCGAGACGGCGCAAGGGCCGAACGGCGAGGCTGACGCTGCGCTGCGCGCCGGTCGATCTGCTTCCCCCGCAGGATCGGGCGGGCGAGGCGCCGATCCGCATGATCGCGGTCTCCGCCCTGGAGGAGAGACCGCCCCGCCGCCCGGCGACGGGGAAGGGAGGGAAGGGCAAGGGGAAGCTGCACTGGATGCTGCTGACCACCGAGGGCCGGGCCAGCCAGGACACCGCCCGCACGGTGCTGCGCTGGTACGAGCTGCGCTGGCGGATCGAACGCTTCTTCCATGCGCTGAAGACCGGCACCCGCATCGAGGACCGTCACCTCGATGCGGCCGACGATCTCAGGAAGTGCCTCGCCTTCGACGCCATTACCGCATTCCGGGTCTGGGACCTGTCCCTGCTTGCCGGCGAGAGACCGGACGAGCCGGCCAGACGGCATGTCACCCGGGAAGACGTCACCGCGCTCTGCGCCCTCGCCGCCCATCATGGCTTCAAGGTCGCCCGGGGACCGCCGGACATGACCATCGCCCGCTTCGTCGTGCTGACGGCCGGGCTGGCCGGCTTCCACCCCTCGAAGCGCCAGCCACTGCCCGGAACCCAGAAGCTCTGGGAGGGGGTCAGGTTCCTGTCCAACGCCGTCATCGCCATACAGGCCATGCAGAACTGGGACGGCAGCGAAATGGAAGGAGAATTCACGGAGTCAAGTGTGATAGATTGATAGGGCCCGGGCGCCAGTCCTGGAACCGGCGCCACCAGGTCACGTAGCTCATCCCGGCGGGATGGCTCACCCGCCATTCCTCCCAGAGCAGCTTCAGCGTCACGCCGGGGCGGGACAGATCCTCCTCGACCCGTGCCCAGTCCACCTCCCCGTCTGTCGGCGCTGGTGGCCGGGGCGGATACAGCGCCGATTCCAGCGCCGCATCATCCATGTCGTCCGCCTCCGGCCAGCTTAGCCCCGACGCCGCAAACCGCTCGAGGGTCTGCATGACCGAACGGCGGGCGATACCACAATGGGTCGCAATCGACCTGGCGCTGCGACCTTCCTCAAAATGAAATGCCAGTGTCTTCTTCACTTTCCTCATGGCCAACCTCTTCTGTGCCATTGCCTGCTCTCCGGATTGATCGTCAAATCCGGGGAGTAGACAGGCACTCTGAATCAAAACAAAGTCAGTCGCCCCGAGGGGTGGCTACCATGGTGAAATCAGGTGGCTATCTTGAGTGAAATCAGGTGGCTACCATCGTGAAATTTTGCATTCCCGCCCGGATCCTGCACCGCAGACGTGCCGGGACCATGGCGCCGCAGGCCCGGCCAGGGGCCAGACCTCAGGGAGCGATACGTGATGAATGGGTCTCTGCAGGCGCCGTCAGCCCATGACGGCACCCGCCGCCTCCAGGGGCCTGGCGGCGAAGTGCCGGCCCACTGGCGGCACGTGTTCGAAGTGGCCATCGAGCCTGATCAGCGAGATCGCCATGTTGGAGATGGCCGCCAAATTCTCGGGGACATTGCCGACATGGGCCCGGCAGATCCTCGTCATGGGCGGCGTCACGGACGCAATGCAGCCTGGTCACGAATTAATGCCGGTTTGCCGGCGAAAATCGTTGATTCCGAACTGATCCGCTCGCCACTTGTCGGCATTATCCGTTGCATGGACGGAAGGCGAAGAGCCATTCTTGCTCATTTTACAAGTCCGAAAGGACAAGAGAATGCAAAATCACACCAGGGCAAGGCCACAGCCCCCTCTTCCAACATGCAACAGATCGTGGATAGCACGGTGGTCACCAGAAGACAGGGCCATCATCATGGGTACCGCGGGCAAGCTCGACAATGCCCGGAACGTGTAGGGGTGATCCCAGATTTGGCCAAGAACAGGCATGATCTCTTTCCTTGAATTCTGCAGGTGAAACGCGTCTCAGCCCGATCCCTGTCGCCTGAAGAAGACAGAAACCCGCCTTGTCATCCTCCGACAACAGCCTGCGGCAAAAAGGTCGCGATCTGTGGAAAGACGATCAGCAGCCCGATCATTGCCGCCATGGCAAACCAGAACGGCCAGATGCCGCGAAAGATCGTGCTCATGGGGACATCTAGCGCGATGGATTTAACGATAAAGACGTTGATGCCGACTGGCGGGCTGATCATGCCCATCTCCAAAACGATAACGATGATGATGCCGAACCAAATCAGATCCCAATCAAGGGCGATGGCGATTGGGATGACGACGGGGATGGTCAGGACCAGCATCGCCATGGCTTCGAGAAACATGCCCAGGAACATGTAGATCAGAACGATGATCAGCAGGATGCCGATCCCTCCGATGGGCAGAGACGTCAGGATCGTGACCAACTGTGCAGGAAGTTCGGTAAGCGCCATGAAGGGGATAAACACAAAGGCCCCGATGATGATCAGAAAGACCGTCGCAGTGGCGTTCATCGTCTCCAGGATCACCGCCTTGGACGCTTCCCGGCTCAGCGATCCTCGCCACACAGCAACAGCGAATGTCAGAAAAGCCCCCACGGACGAGGCTTCCACGGGCGTGAAAAACCCGGTGTACATGCCACCAATTGTCGCCAGGACGACACCTACGATAGGCACCGCACGCCAAAGAGATGCGATCCTTTCGGCGCGACCAAACCGCTCACCGCGAGGTCCCGCCTCCGGGTTGCGAAAGACCACGTAGTAGATGGCGCCAATGAAGAGCAGCGTGAGAATGATACCGGGAAAGACCCCTGCCATGAAAAGACGCCCGATGGATTGTTCTGTCAGCACCGCATAGATGATCATGCCCCCGGATGGCGGGATCAGAAAACCAAGCGTGCCGCCCGCTGCGACAGACCCTGTGGCGAGGCTGTCGGCGTATTTGTACTTTTTCATTTCAGGCAGGGCGACGCGCCCCATGGTGACCGCAGAGGCAAGCGACGACCCGGAGAGTGCTGCAAACCCTGCGCAGGCGGCAATCGTGGCCGAGGCCAGACCGCCCCGCAGATGCCCCATCCAGCGGTAGGCGGCCGAGAACAGGTCGTTCGACATGCCCGAGACACCCGCGAGGTTGCCCATCAGGACGAACATCGGGATCACCAGCAGGTTGTAGTTCGAAGCTGCCTCGAATGTCTCACCCGCCAGGTTCGAATAGGCGATCTTGAGCCCGCGCGCCCAGGCTTGATCCTCTGCCATGCCAACGGCCATGAACTTGTTCGCATTGGCGATGATCGTGCCGATAAACCCGACGCCAAGCATGGACAGGGCAACAGGCATGCGCAGCGCCAACAGGATAAACAGGGATAGCAGACCCAGAATGCCGAGCATGGTCAAGCTGATCATGGGGGATCACCCCCAATGCGCAACCGCACAACCTGATCCGACCGCAAGAGCTGCCAGGTATCCAGCAACAGAACCACGGCATAGATCGCTACCGAGCCAGCAAGCAGATAGTAGAAGGGTTCGAACGAGATCAGCAGTTGCTGTGTGGTCTCACCGAATTTGCTTGCGGTGCCGCCGGCATGCCAAAGCCGCCAAGACATGAAGCCCAGCAACAACGCGCCCATCACCTTGACCACGATCATCGACCATTTGGCGAACCAGGCCGACATACGGGATTCCAGAACTTCGATCTTGATATGGGCACCCGTGCGCGCACCGAGCGGGATCGACAAGGCAACGATGACCACCAGGGCGAGGATAAGCAGATCTTCAGCACCCCTGATCGGGGCGTTCAGCGCCTTGCGCATGATCAGCACATTCCAGACGGAGTATCCGGTCATGAAGATCAAGGTCGCACCACCACAAATCAGGGAAACCCAAATCAGCGCGTGATCCAAAAGCGCAATGAATGTGGGTTTTACGCTGGCGGTCGCCCTGTCGCTCAATTCAGATCCCTTGATGGCTCAGACCTCTGCAAAGTCAGGACACCACTTGAGGACCCCGTCCTTGAAACTGTCTTTTTCGGCAAACGCCTTGGCCCAGCGGGCAATGTTCGGGAATTGCTCGAAGGGATAGCCGCAGCCTTTCAGCACGAAGTGCAGCGGTATCCATGAGATGTCCGCCAATGTGTACTGATCGCCCATGATCCAGGTCCGGTCTTCCAGCGTTTTCTCCAGCTTGAAGAAGCACGCATTCAGGATCGCCTTGGCCTTGTCCAGGTCGCTGGTCTCAAAGCTCTTGTCGCCCGCGTGCTTGGCGTGAAAGGCCTTCAGTTCCGGGTTATTCTGCAGATTGTCATACCTGGCCTGTTCCTCTGCCGTCTTCTTGAGCTTCGGGGCCATCTTCATGGCGTAGACGTACGGTTTGCAGCCGGGCACGTGAATCGCGGCGGCAAGGTGGAGCCATTCCATCATCTCGTCGATGTCGGCCGCACGCAGCGACGGCTCAGTGTAGGTTTTATCCAGATAGTCGATGATATCATTGGATTCGATATGCACCACGCCGTCATCCACCAAGGTCGGAACAAGTCCGTTTGGATTGATCCCGAAATAGTCGTCCGAGATATTTTCCTTCTCCTTCAGATCGAGGTGATGGCTTTCCCACTTCAACCCCTTCTCGATCAGCGTCATCCGCACCCGCATGGAACAGTTTGAAATCGCACCGTGATACAGATGCAGGCCCTCAAGGCTCTCTACGGACTTGTTTGTCGGGACGATGACAGCCATCGGGATTCCTTATTGTATTGAGCTGCCAATTGGTGCCCCGACGGCGGATCGGAGCACCGGTATGGCGGCGCGCTCAGTCGTTCAGCGCCTTGTAGATCTCGCGGGCATTCGTGATGCCGCGCTCTTCGTAATCGGCAAAGATCGCCTCAAGGCCGGTCGCGACTGCCGCATCCATCTTGGCGCGTTCCTCGTCCGACACCACGATCCATTCGTACCCCTTGTCGGTTGCGTTCTCGATCAGCGTCTTGGAGCGGTCATCCGCGCCGTCAAACGATTTGGCCAATTCCAACGACATCGGCAGCCCGGCGAGTTCGTCGATGATCGCACGATGCGCATCCGAGAGGCCCATGTAGCGTTCCTTGTTCATCACCGCATAGGTCACGGCAAAGCTCACCGGCACGTTTTCGACGATGTGCGTGGCGACGTCCCAGAAATTCCAGGGCGGGGTGATGTTATTGTAGGATGCTGTTGTCGCGTCAATCGTTCCGGTTGACAGGCCCGTGTACATCTCGGTCACCGGCATTTGGACGGGCACCGCCCCCAGGGCTTCGATAATCGGCGTAGTCATCGCCGCAAAGGGAACAATCTTGGCACCTTTCAGGCCTTCCACAGTGGATACGTCACGCGTGGCGGCAAGGAGGTTGCCTGCAACTGTGCCGATGGCCAGGACCTTTACGTCGCCATATTCATCAGCCAGATGGTCTTCGTAGATCTCCCAGATCGCCCGAGTGGATTGGTCCGCGTTTTCGGATGTGCCGGGCAGGATTGCCAGCATGGTCTTGGGAAACAGCGCCGGTGTGTAGGCAGAGACGCCAAAGGTGATATCGCCCACGCCCTCAACCGCACGCTTGTACTGCTGCACCGGGCCTGCACCCAGCTGACCGGCCGGGTATAGCTTCATGGTCAATGTCCCGCCGGAACGCGTGTCGATCTCTTCTGCGAACCATGCGAACATGCCGGTGTTGGTATGGTGCTGTGGCGGCACGAACGTGGCGACGCTCAACTCTTCACTGACGGCAGGCTGGGCGAAAAAGCCCATGGCGACTGACAGCGTGGCGCCCAGGCCAAATTGCTTGAAATTCATGATCATGGTGTCCTCCAGACTTAGGCTGGGGATGCAACTTGGGATCCCAAACTAGAAGAGGGAATCCCCATAGTGTTATGCAACGCCCCAATTGTCACAGTTTTGCAATTTTTGGGATCCCATTTCAAGTGAATTGTGCTATCATTGGCCGAATTCCGAGCAGCCACCTCGTGTTTGGGATCCCGAATGCTCCTGGTCGAGGGACGCGTCAGCGCCACTGCTGTTGTCTTGCCAGGATCGACCACAAGGACCGCCGAACAGCCCGACAGTGGTTCAGTCAGCATGATCAACGGAGGACAAGGACTTGCATCCCGAACTCAAAATGCACCCCGAATACTTCCAAAAGGATATCGTGCAGCTGGCTGACAACGTCTATCAGGCGTTCGGATTTGCTGCGTCCAATGTCTATATGATCATCGGTGCGGACGGTTTGATCATCGTTGACACATCAGAAACGACGGCTGCGGCTGAGAACATTCTGGCCGAGTTTCGCAAGATTTCGGACCTCCCGGTCAAGACCATCATCCTGACCCACTCCCACCGCGACCACGTCTCCGGTGCGAGCGTGTTCGCGGAAGGCGGCAACCCCGAGATCATTGCAAGCACACGGTTTTCGGATGACTCATTGTTTGTCGCCTCCGATCACCCACAACCCATCAAGGCGATGCAAACCCGCACCAAACGCCAATTCGGCATCGGTCTGTCTTATCCGAACGAGATCATCGGCATTGGTGTCGGTCCCGGGGCGCGTCCGCTCAGGGGTATGGGGGAAGGGGCCATGACCCCGACCCGGCGCATTGGCGACGAAGGTGAACAACTCGCCATTTGCGGCGTGGATCTGGAATTGGTCCGCGCGCCGGGCGAAACACCGGACCACATCGTTGTCTGGTATCCGGAAAAGAAGGTGCTGATCAGCGGCGACAACTTCTATCGCTCCTTCCCAAACCTCTATGCCATCCGCGGCACCGCATATCGCGAATTTGACGCCTGGGCCGATACGCTGGATCTGCTGATGGCGTTCAAGCCCGAGGTGCTGGCCCCCGGGCACACAAAGGCACTGTTTGGTTCCGAGACGATCAAGGAGGCGCTGACAGATTACCGCAACGCCATTCGTCATGTTGTTGACGAGACCCGCGACGGAATGGACGCAGGCATGACCATTGATGAACTGGCCCACAGCGTAAAGTTGCCGCCCGACCTCGCCGCAAAGCCCCACTTGCGGGAGTTTTATGGCCGCGTCGATTTTTCGGTCCGTGCGTATTTCGTCGGGACGATGGGCTGGTTTGATGGCAACCCTACATCACTTGATCCGCTGGCCCCAAAGGACGAGGCAGCACGATTTATCGACATCGCCGGGGGCGCCGATGCCGTTCGCGCGGCGATTACCAAGGCCCGCGCCGACGGTGACCTGCAATGGGCGCTGCAACTTGTGGACCGTCTGATCAATGCTCAAGAGGACGCTGCGAGCAATTCCCTGTTGAAGGCAGAGATACTGAGAGACCGCGCGGTCGATCAGATCAACTGCCCCACGCGGCACTACTACATTCAGTGCGCGAAAGAACTGGAACAGGCGGGCACGGGCAGGTGATCAAGGGGGATTGTCAAACGACAATGGCCTGACTTACTCAAGTCAAGATTGATCACCTGGGGCAAGACAATGAAACAGCGCAAGCTTGGACAGGATGGGCCACGTGTCAGTGCGGTTGGCTATGGCGCCATGTCCTTTACTGATTTCTATGGCCCGGCGAGTGATGCGGGATCCCTGAAGGTGCTGGATGCATGTGTCGAGATGGGGATCACCCATGTCGACACGGCGGATGTTTATGGCATGGGGCGATCCGAAAACGTCATCGGCGAGTGGCTTGAATCGCGGGGTGGCAACAATCCATTTACCATCGCCACCAAGGTCGGGATCACGCGCGACCCCGAGAACCGTTTCAACAACGCGCCCGACCATTTGACCCAATCGCTCGATGCGAGCCTCAAGCGCCTTGGGGTGGAGGTGATCGACCTCTATTATGTCCATCGGCGCGACACCCGGCACGAGATCGAGGAGGTGACCGAGACGATGGCGGGCTTCGTCAAGGCGGGCAAAGTCAAGGCCATCGGCTTTTCCGAAATCGCCCCCTCGTCGCTGCGGCGCGCCCATGCAGTTCATCCCATCGCGGCGGTGCAATCCGAATACTCGCTTTCAACCCGTTCGCCCGAGATGGGCCTTGTGCAGGCCTGTGCAGAGATTGGCGCGACGCTGATGGCTTTCTCTCCGGTGGGCCGCGCCCTGCTGACCGACCGTCCGCATCACGCAGAGCAGATCGAAGGGATGCCTTTCATGAAGGTGAACCCGCGTTTCATGGAGCCGAACCTCAGCGCAAACCTTGCATACAACGCGAAATTCAGGGCCCTCGCCGCAGAGATCGGCGTGCCCGCCGCCTCCTTGGCCATTGCCTGGGTCTTGCACCAGGGCGAACAGGTGATGGCCATCCCCGGCACCCGCAATCCGGAACACCTGAAAGAATTGGTACGGGGCGGCGAGATCGACCTGAGCACCGAGGATGTCGCCCGGATCGAGACCGTCCTGCCCATCGGTTGGGCGCATGGCGACCGGTATTCTGCCAGGCAATGGTCCGGGCCAGAGCGGTATTGCTGATCTCAGACGCCTGACACTCCCTTGTAGATGAACCGCAGGGCCACCACGGAGACAAGCATTCGGAAAACGCGTCTGAACTGCGCCTCCGAGACGTGATGGGTGAACCGTTTGCCTGCCCATGTCCCTGCAAACCCGGCAATGGTCGCGCCGATGATGTGGGGCGGAAAGTCCAGGTAGCCAAAGCCGAATGCGCTATAACCTGGCGCCTTGAGCACATCGAGCGACAGCATCGCCGCGGCCAGCGTGCCCGTCAGCTGCATCTTGAGAAGATCGGTCCGCAGCAAGAGCGGTTGGAGCACCCCGCCCACGCCAAGGATGGAGCCCAGATAGCTGTGCACGACGCCGGTAAGGACAAATGGCCGTTTCAGCGGCAGGGAAGGCAAGCGCGGCATCAAGATCAGAAGCAGCAGGACCATGCCCAGTAGCAAGGCGATGACCTGTTCGGGCAGCGCGGCGAAGGTCCATGCCCCGATGCCGTCGTCCAAAAGGCACCCCGGAAAGAACATCCGGACGATCCGCCAATCGATGTGCTCCCAGAACAATGCGACGCGGGCAATCAGCGAAGCAGCAGCGAATGCAGTTTGCAGGGGGACCGCAGCGGTCAGCGGCAGAACGGATGAGGATGAGAACAGGAGGATGTAAACGCCGCCAGTTGCGAAAGCGGCGTTGACGAAGCCGGCGATGAAACTGCCCAGCGTCACGATCAAGACGGAGATATCCCGACCGACACGCACGGGCGGCATAGTGATCAAATGGCGGCGCTTACCGATGCCAGTTTCAACATCGGTCGGGACATCCCCCCAGATTCGACAATACCTCGTGAGTTCGACTAGGGTGGCCGAGATGCAAAGCGTTCCGTCAGCATATCTCGATGGTTACGCCAGAGCGCAGGCCGTCGACCGGGAAATAGCTGATAGCTATATCCGACATACCACTATCGGTGACCCCGAACTCGATCCGGTCATGGAAGAACTCGCTAAGCTGCTTCCAGCTGACATGCACCGGTTCATCCGCGCTGGTGTGGAGCAGGATGATGAAGCGACACTCAGGCAGGCGCCGCAGGTCCTTCGGGATTTTTTTGACAGAGTTGAGGTACCGGACTGGGTTGATTTCGAGGAATTCAAACCAGGCCAGAGCGCCTTTTACAGGAACATGAACAACATGCTCGTCGCCTACGCAGTCGGCAGCGCAGTGGAGGGCTTTTCAACACTGGTCAGCAAGTCCTTCTCGACCACAGGTCGGGTTACCGGACTGGGACAGGGAGCCGAAAGGCGGTTGCGGCAGAACAATCGTCATATGGTCGAGACCTATTTCCCGGGTGGCTTGGAACGGGATGGTGAAGGGTGGAAGGTTTCAATGCGCATACGGTTCGTCCATGCGCGAATGAGGAAGTTGCTGGCCGATTCGGATGCTTGGGATCACGCGGCGTGGGGGACGCCGCTGAGCGCAGCCCATATTGGCGGGATCGCTCTCTTTACGTTCTCGATACGCCAGTTTGAACATGCGATCTCGATGGGTTCGTCCATCAACCTGGTAGAACGGGAAAGCATCGTCCGGATCTGGCGTTATGTAGGGTATCTTCTGGGCGTGCCCGAAGCCATTCAATTTACCAACGAAGCCGAGGCAAGGCGGATCTACGAAATTGGCCATATGTGCGAGCCTCCGCCAGATGATGATGCTATCGGTGTGGCGAACGCGGTTTTCAAGGCAATTCCGGCAATGGCAGGACTGAAGACAGACAAGGAAAGAAGATCCTTACAGCTGTACGCTTACCGGCTGTCGAGGGCGCTGATCGGCAACGAATTGGCAGATCGTTACAATTATCCAAACACAATCAGAATAAGAAATCTGGTCCTGATCTATTTCCGAATGAAAACACACTTGATCAAACTCATGACCAGTAACCGCCTGATGCAGGAACAAGCCTTCAATCAGATCTTCGAAGCCACGCAATACGACGAGAAAGGTATCAGCTACAAGTTGCCCGATCATGTGCGAGCTGCACAGCAGAGCCCATGGTAGCATCCAGGGAGGAACCAAGGCGGCGCTCAAATTCCAGGTACTTGTCAATGGCGGAAAAACAGAAGATTGTGGTGATTGGGGCAGGCACGGCAGGACTGGCCGCTGCGCACACTCTCCTGAAGCAAAACGACAGAGTCGAGGTAACGGTCCTTGAGGCTGCCGACAAAACAGGCGGCCGCATGGGCGGAGACCAAGTCGATGGATTCTATATCGATCGAGCAGCTTCTTTGTTCCTGCAGTCATACGCCACCGCCCGAAGCCTTGCGAAGGAGATCGGCGTACCGCTCAAGCAAAGTCCGCACACCAAGGGCGGCTATGTTTACAGTGGTGGCCGGTTCCGCCAGGTGTTCGCGGGCGGAACGCTCAAGCAAAAGCTTCAAACGGCCCGCACCCTTCTCTCGTTCCGTCTGTTGTCGCTCAAGGGGATGCTTCAGTTTGCGCGGTTCTTCAAACTGTCCAAAGAGCAAAGCGAAGCGCTCGACATCGACGAAATTACGAAGCTGCTTCCGTTAGACAGGCCGGAAAGCTTCCAGGACTATATGGAAGCCAACGCTATGGGCGACTACCTGCATCAATGGGTGACGAACGACATCCGTGCCTATACCGGAGGGGGCCCCGAACAATCCGGCGTCGCCTCGTCGATGGCGTTGCTTTGGAATTTCTCCCTGAATCCTGCCGAGCGCGTTTCACTGCCCGACACAGGCGTCGGGTCGTTCGGCACGGCCCTCGCGGAAGCCTGTTCCGACCATATCAGGGTTTCGACTCCGGCCGAGCGTATCGTTATCGAGGATGGCGCGGTCAAGGGCGTGGTCGCGGAAGACGGCACCCTTTTTCCGGCCGATTCCGTCGTCTGCTGCACAACCGCAACCGCCTTGGCGCGTATCGGACCGGACCTGCCTGCCGATGTCAGGGACGTGCTCGGTCAGGTAAACTATTCGGCCTGTTGCAAAGTGGTTGTCGGGCTCGATTTCGAGCTTCTCCCGGCCGGCGCCTATGCCGCCGTATTCCCGCGCGGATCGGGAACTCCGCTCGTCGCACTGGAGAATACCAAGGCGGTGGCGCCGGCGGCGGTGCCCGAAGGCAAGGGCATGTACCACTGCCTGGTGATGGAAGACGATGCGAGGGCCCTGTCCCCCTGAGCGATTCCGAAATTGTGGATCGCGTGATTGATGAAATTCGCAAGTTCTTTCCCAAGATGCCGCGGAAACCCCGCTTTTTCCGTGTGTATCGTTGGCATGAGGGTGGATGCCTCGTCCACGGTGGCCTGTTGACGGACATTTGGAAGTTGCGCCATGAGACGCTGCCCAACAGTGTCCGCGGCCTGTTTCTCGCTGGCGACTATACGCACTTGCCGGTGACGAATGGAGCGATGCGCAGCGGCGTCGATGCCGCCAAGGACAGCGTTTCCTTCCTGTTCGGGCGGAACGCCTGACGATGGACAGTGGACCTTGCGGCTGCGACGCAGTAATTGCGCGGCAACTCGACCTGAACAATCATCGCCCGGAATTTGTCGGCCGCGATAGAGGCCGGTCGTGCAGTTGAACCGCTACATCGATTTCGTTCTGCGCCGTCGATGGTGGGTCGCGGCGTTCGCCATCCTGCTCCTGGTGCTGGCAGCGGCAGGCGGCGACCGCGTCATCGTAGCAAACGATTTCCGGCAGTTGCTCGGCGAGAACAATCCGGAACTTGCCGCATTGAATGGGTTGGAAGATACCTATGCGGCGTCGAACACGGTGCTGATCGCCATCGCACCCCGGAACGGTTCAGTTTTTACCCGGAGTACTCTTGAAGCGATCGAGGCATTGACCGAGGAAGCATGGCTGACGCCGCATTCGAGCCGTGTCGATTCCCTGACCAACTACAACCATACCTACGCCGAAGGCGACGACCTGATTGTCGAACCGCTCGTCGACGGGGCAGACGGACTGAACGACAGCGATCTGACGCGAATCGAAAAGATCGCGCTGAACGAACCGGAGCTTGCCGGACGTTTGATTTCCCGGGACGGGCGTGTCGCCGCACTGGCGATCAGCTTCGTCAAGACCGACGATCAAACCGCCATCGTGGCCGATGTTCCGGATTTTCTGAACACCGTGCTGGACAAGGCCCGCGCAGACCATCCGGAACTCGGATTTTATCTCACGGGCGACGTCATCCTGAACCGAACCACGGCTGCCGCCATGGAGGAGGGCGTGCAGTCCACACTACCGATCGGGTTTCTTCTGGTACTCATCGGATCGGCCCTGCTGCTGAGATCCTTATTCGGCGTCGTTGTTATTGTGGTCATGATGCTATTCAGCATCGTCACCACCATCGGATTTGCCGGCTGGGCCGGCCTGGTTCTCAGTCCCCTTTCCTCAGCGGTACCGGTTGTTGTGATGGTGCTCGCGGTTGCCCACTCTATCCACATCGTATCGGCGGCGCTGCTGGCGATGAGCCGGGGCCTGGACCGGCATGCCGCAGTTGCGGATTCGCTGAACAGCAATGCCTGGCCGGTGTTCCTGACTTCGGTCACGACAATGATTGGCTTCCTCAGCCTGAACAGTTCCGATTCGCCGCCCGTTCAGGTCATGGGTAATCTATCGGCGGTCGGAATGCTGGCAATTTACATCTATTCCATGACACTGCTGCCGGTGTTGCTGTCGATACTGCCTCTGCGCCTGCCTCGTCAGCAGTCGGAGCGGTCTCCCTTGTTCGAGCGCTTCAGCAATATTGTCATCGAACGTCGCAAACTGCTGCTCTGGTCGGGACTCATCGTTTCCGTTGTCTTGATCGCCGGTATTCCCCGGAACGAATTCAGCGACGACTGGACCAAGGCATTCGACGATCGATACCAGTTCAGGCGCGATACCGACTTCGTCATCGAGAACCTGACCGGCCTGAATTCCCTCGAATATTCGTTGAATGCCGGGAAACCCGGCGGGATTACCGATCCCGAATATCTGGGCAAGGTCGAGGGGTTTGCCGAGTGGGCGAGGAATCAGCCCGAGGTGACACATGTGAGGGCGTTTTCCGACATCATGAAACGCCTGAACAGAAGCATGCACAGTGACGATCCGGCAGAATATCGTTTGCCGGAAAATGGCGAACTTGCCGCGCAGTACCTGTTGCTTTACGAGTTTTCCGTCCCGTTCGGTGCCGATTTGAACGATCGCATCGACATTGCCAAATCGGCGACAAGGATGACGGTTACGCTTGCTGATCTTCCAGTTCGATACATGCGCGATATTGACCGGCGCGCGCAGTCCTGGATCGACTCCAACGCGCCCGGTCTTGCAGACAGGGCATCGGGTCTGAGCGTCGTATTTGCCTACCTGACCCAGCGCAACCTGGAGAGTATTCTGCGCGGGACGATCATTGGTATGACACTGATTTCCCTGACACTCATTTGGGTATTCAGGAGCCTGCGACTTGGTCTGATCAGCCTCGTTCCGAACTTCTTGCCTCCGGCCCTTGCATTCGGTCTTTGGGGCTACTTGATTGGCCAGATCAGTCTTGCCGCAACGATAACGACGATTATTGCCTTTGGCATCATTGTGGATGACACGATCCATTTCATGAGCAAATATCTGAGGGGCCGCCGCGATGGGCTCCCTGGTGACGACGCTGTCCGATATGCATTTCGTACGACAGGCCACGCGCTGTTTACAACGAGTGTGGTTCTCGCCGCAGGTTTTGTCGTATTTGCGTTTTCGGGTTACGAGGGTGTGTGGATCCTGGGCCTGATGGTCACGATGATGGTTGTCCTCGGGATCATCGTCGATTTTCTGATTCTGCCCCCCTTGCTATTGGCACTCGATCGGACCGGGTCCTGACCCGCACCTGTCTGGCCAACAACAGACCGTCCAATCCATAAGGGCGGCTATCGATCACGAACCGCGACTACGAGAAGGATTTCTCGATCCGATCCAGCGTCCGCATGGCACCCAGCGTGTCATGTACCGAGCCGTTTGGCTTGCGCCCTTCCCTGATGGCGGCAATGAACTCCCGGTCAATCAATTCGATCCCGTTGTCGGACACCGCCACATCGCTGAGATCAATCTGGTTCTCGCGCCCGTCATAGAGGTCATCGTACCGCGCCAGATAGGTGCCGTTGTCGCAGATATAGCGGAAGAACGTGCCCAGCGGACCGTCATTGTTGAACGACAGCGACAGCGTGCAGATCGCACCAGACGGTGTTTTCATGCCAATGGCCATATCCATGGCAATGCCAAGTTCGGGATGATGCGGGCCTTCGAGGCCAAAGCATTCGGAGGCGACCTCGCCTGTCTGGTACTGGAACAGATCGACCGTGTGGCAGGCATGGTGCCAGAGCAGGTGATCGGTCCAGCTGCGCGGCTCGCCCTTGGCGTTCATGTTGGAGCGGCGGAAGAAATACGTCTGCACGTCCATCTGCTGGACCTTCAGCTCGCCCGCATCGATCTTGTTGCGGACCCACTGATGCGACGGGTTGAACCGGCGCACCTGTCCGGCCATTGCCAGCACGCCGGTTTCCTTCTGTACCGCGCAGATGCGCTCGCTGTCTTGCAGTGAATCCGCCATCGGGATCTCGATCAGCACAGGTTTGCCCGCCATCATGCAGGCCACCGCCTGATCGGCGTGCTTCTGCGTCGGCGTGGCGAGAATGACCGCGTCCACGTCGTCGCGTGCAAGGCAAGCTTCCAGCGAGGTCGAGGCGAAACCGATGCCGCGTTCTGCTGCCAAAGTATCGATCTTCGATTGTGCCGGCCCCATCACGGCGGTGACGGTCACGTCTTCGATCGCAGCCAGCGCATCCAGGTGTTTCGTACCAAATGCGCCATAGGCGCCAGCGACACATATTCTCATGCTGCTGCGTCCTCTTGATTTTTCCTGTTTTCCAGAATGATATGACCAACGGCGGTGTTGGAGGCAGGCACATGGTAGTGCCGGTGCACTTCTTCCACCTCGTCGTCGAGCGCACCGCGCATGACGTGCCACATCACCATCTCAACGCCTTCCGATCCGGCCTCGCGCAGGTATTCCACATGCGGGGTTTGCGACAGGCCAACCGGGTCAGACGTCAACCGATCAAGGAATTGCGTGTCCCATTCCTTGTTGATCAGCCCTGCGCGCTTGTATTGCAACTGGTGACTCATGCCGCCAGTGCCGAAAATGACAACGTTGAGGTCCTCTTCAAAGCTCTCCACCGCGCGGCGGACCGCCTTGCCCAGATTGTAGCAGCGATTTCCGGTCGGTACGGGGTATTGCACCACGTTCACGCAAAGCGGAATGACCAGGCAAGGCCATTCGTCATCCGGACCCTTGTCCCCGAACATCACCGACATCGGCACCGTCAGCCCGTGATCGATTTCCATTTCATTCATGATGGTGATGTCGAATTCATCCAGAATCAGCGATTGTGCAATGTGGCTGGCCAGAACCTGATGGTTCTTGACCACCGGCACGGGGCGCGGTCCCCAGCCTTCATCGGCGGGTGCGAAGCTTTCGGCGCAACCCAGGGCAAAGGTCGGAATGCAGGACGCATCGAACACCGTGCAATGGTCATTGTAGACCAGGAATATCACATCGGCGTTTTGTGCCGTCATCCATTCGCGAGACTTCTCGAAACCTTCGAACACCGGCACCCAATAGGGTTGTTCAGTGATGCCCTGATCCATCGCCACGCCGATGGCCGGCACGTGCGAGCAGCCCACACCTGCGGTAATTCGTGCCATCAGTTCTCTCCCCTTTCGTCCCATTCGTGTTGATAGCGGTTGCCGTCAGGGGAGCGTCCACCTTCAACCATCATCTTGCGGTATGCTTCATTGCCCATGCCAGTCATCAGACCGGCAAGCTGTTGGAAGTTGATCCCGTCATTCGCTGCCAGCTTGCTGGTATAATAGATGTTACCACCCAGTTCGAGCAGGCGGTTCCAGCCCCGGTCGATTACTGCCTGACGCTGCTCTGCGGTCATTGGATACCTGTCCAGATACGTACCTTCATCCGCGTTGAACGCATCCCGGTTCTTTTGCAGCCGGAGCGAGATGCAGAATTGATTGAGGTGATATCCCTCACGACCGCGGTCTGCATCGAACACAAAAGTGCCGGGGATGTCTTCGTAGTCCTTTTTCGGGGCCATTTTCATTCCTCTGGGTTGGTTGGAGAGGGCGTTGCTGACAGGCCCTCCAGGATTGCATCGGCCCGCGCCGCAAGGTCCAGTGGATCAGTTTGACCCAGGTGAAGGCAAAGTGCGCCGACCTCGCGTTGACGGATAATCGTGCCTTGCGTGATATGCGGTTCAATGCCCAAATCGGTCAAGGTCTTTGCGACTTCCTCCATTTCGGCGGCGCGGCGCAGGCCATGGGTCGCGGCACGCTCCAACATGTAGGGCGCGCGGCGTTGCCAGTCGAAACCCGGAATGCTGTCTTCGAGTGAGGCGAGGATGTCGTCCTTGATCCCGGCCTTTTGTGCGGCAAGGAAACACTCCAGCGTGAGGGCTTCCAATCCCTTTGTCATGGTCGACCTGATCATCTTGCGTGTCGAGGCATTGCCGACGTCACCTCCGGCAAATTCCACATTCATGCCAAGAACCTGCATGGCTTCGCCCGCGGCCTCGGCATGCGGTCCGGCGAGCAGGCACGGCGCTTTGTGCAGTCGGGGATGCACCGGAGTCATGACAGCAACATCGACGTATTTCCCGCCCGCAGCCTCAATGACAGTGGCCGCGCGTCGCTTGGTGTTTGGCGCGCAGCTGTTGCAATCGAGGAAAAACGTGCCGTCCAGCGCAATTTGCCCGGCAGCAATGGCCGCGATTTCTGCTTGCCCCGCAGTCACCAGCGAAAAGATGGCATCACGGCCTGCGCAAGCCTCGACGCAGCTTTCAGCACCGGTCACGCCAAGCCTTTCGTAATCCGCACGCTTGGCGGCTGCGTCAGGGCCATCTGTCCTGATATCGAAGGCGCGCAGGCGCACCGGGGCGCTTTCCTGCAGCAACCCTTCGGCGAAGGCTTGCGCGGCCTCCCCAAAGCCGATGAACGAGATTTTCGTGCCGCCTGGCATCGGGTGCGTTCCCTTGAGATATGGAGCCCAACAGATAACAGCCAGCGGCGGGTCTCGCCCAATTCGAATGATCTGCCGAAAATTGGAAAATGCTATACCCGGGCCAAAGTGAGAGTCATTCAGGCTGCCCGAGCGTGCCGAACTCTCGCAGGAAGTCAATGAACCTTGACTGGGTTTCCGTCGGTTGCCAGCCCCGCCGGTAGGTGAGGCCGATATCGCGAATATGGCCCTTTAGTGGAATGTCCAGCGTCGTAATGGCACCCAGGGCCTCGTCCACATTGACCTGGTGTCGTGAAACGACGGACAAGTACGGCCCCTCCGCCAGCACCCCACGAAGGATGGCCATGGACGAAGACACGACGCGCACGGGTGTTTTCGGCCAATCCTGAATGCGCAGCGTCTCGAAAAGATACTGTCCTGCGGGCGTCTCCCTTGGTGGCGCGATCCAGGGGTAGTCCAAGGTTTCATCCAGCGATTCAAGGGCACGACCTGTCAGCGGATGATCAGGGTGAGCGACGATGGCCAGTGCATCCCGAAACAGCAATTCCTGGGTGATGTCTTCTGCCGGGGCAGGATGCCTGAGCGCCCCGATGAGGCAGTCCAGATCCCCCTCGCGCAGGGAGCGCAACAACTCGGCATAGCGCCCTTCGACGACGCGAACCTGGAACCCATCGACACTGCTGACCAACGCATGAACAGCCTTGGGAACGATGGTTGTCCGGGCAAGCGGCAGGCTGCCTAGAACAAACGTGCCGCGTTCCTGGCCGAGCTCGCGGCTGATCTCTTCAACGCTTTGCCGGATTTCGGCTTGCGCAAGTTTGGCCCCAAGGACAAAGGCTTCAGCTGAAGGTGTCAGGCGCACTCCGGAGGGGCGGGCGATGAACAAGGGAACGCCGACCACTGCCTCGAGACCGCGGGCCGTTCTGTGAACAGTTGGCTGAGACAGGCCAAGGGCATTGGCTGCGACCGAAAAGCTGCCTGCGTTGGCGATCGCGATGAGGTTGCGCAGTTGGGAGGCCGTGACGGAGAGCTCAGGTCGCGCCCTTCGCGGTGTCCTTGTCCCGCCCTCCCGCAAGGCGGCCTGTGCGCCATTCCTGAGATGCGACAGTGCCCTGGTGGCGCGCTCTGCAAAGAGCCTGCCGCAGGTGGTCAGCGCCGCCCTTTGTCGTCTGCGCACCAGAAGTTCGGCCCCTGTATCGGCTTCAAGCCGCGAGATGGCCTGCGTTGCTGCAGGCTGAGACAGATGGCAAACCTCGGCCGCTTCGGAAACCGACCCCGTGCGTGCGGTTTCGAGAAAGATCCGCATGTGCCGGATGTTGGGAAAGCCGCCCCGCATACCGCCCCTATAGATTTTTCTTATTCTACTGGCTCAATTCGAAATGGTCAATTTGGCTGTATCGCCGCTAAAACTGCCGCTGACCGGCCCGTTGCGCCGACCATTTGGCAAGGAAGGGACTCTCCTGGTGTCCGACAAGAAAACAGCGCTGGTGATTAGCGCACATTCCGCAGATTTTGTTTGGCGTGCCGGCGGCGCGATCGCGCTCCATCAGGCCAAGGGCTATGAGGTTACTGTGGTCTGCCTGTCCTACGGCGAGCGCGGAGAGAGCGCGAAGCTTTGGAAGCAGGAGGGCATGACACTCGAGAAGGTCAAGGCTGAGCGCCGGAGGGAAGCCGAGAATGCTGCCGCCGCGCTGGGTGTCAACGACATTCGGTTCTTCGATGTGGGCGACTACCCCCTCGATCTGGGCCGGGACACGCAAGCGCGCATGGTCGATGTCATCCGCGAGGTGCAGCCGAAGTTCATGATGTCTCATTCGAAATGGGATCCCTACAACACCGACCATATGAACACGACGCAATTCGCGCTGGAATGTCGGATGATCGCCCAGGCCTGGGGCCATAATCCGGGTCAAAAAATTCTGGGAGCACCACAACTTTACTTGTTTGAGCCACATCAGACCGAACAGATGGCGTGGAAGCCAACGACTTTCCTCGACATCACAGATTTTTGGGACAAAAAATGGGCTGCGATCCAGTGCATGCAGGGCCAGGAGCATTTGTGGAACTTCTACAAGAACGTTGCAGAGAACCGCGGCAACCACTTCCGCCGTAACTCGGGCGGACAGGCGGGCGGACGTTCCGCCAGATACGCCGAAGGATTCGAGACGGTGTTCCCCCGTACAGTGGATGAACTGGAATGACCTGCCTGCCAGGAACCACGGGGCTGGTCGTCCAGAACATTGATCGGGCCGATCAAACGGTCATCGACGGACTTGCGGAATGCGGCGTTGCCACGGTGCACGAGGCGCAGGGGCGCAAAGGTCTGCTGGCCGACTACATGCGGCCTATCTACCCCGGCGCGCGGATCGCCGGATCGGCGGTGACGATATTGGCACCGCCCTGCGACAACTGGATGATCCATGTCGCGATCGAACAATTGCAGCCCGGCGATATCATGCTGCTGGGTACGATTACGCCGTCCAATGCCGGCTATTTCGGTGATCTGCTGGCCACATCCGCCATGGCGCGCGGCTGTCGCGGTTTGATCATTGACGCAGGCGTGCGTGACGTGCGCGATCTGACAGATATGGGCTTTCCCGTCTGGTCGAAAGCCGTGCACGCGCAGGGCACGATCAAGGAAACGCTTGGGTCCGTCAATGTGCCCGTAATCTGCGCCGATGCCCTGGTAAACCCCGGTGATATAATTGTGGCCGATGATGATGGTGTCTGTATCGTGCGCCGAGAGCAGGCCGGCGACGTGCTGGAAAAGGCACAGGCGCGCGAGGCCAATGAAGGGGGCAAACGGGCAAGGTTTGAAGCCGGAGAGTTGGGCCTCGATATCTACAACATGCGCCAGCGACTGGCAGAACAGGGCCTGAAATATGTCTGAAGGCGTGCGCTGCATGTGGATGCGCGGCGGCACCTCGAAAGGCGGTTATTTCCTGGACGATGAACTCCCCTCGGACCCGCCGGCGCGCGATGCGTTATTGCTCCGCGCCATGGGCTCGCCCGATATCCGTCAGATCGACGGGATGGGCGGAGCTGATCCCCTAACCTCAAAAGTGGCCGTTGTCGGCAAGTCGGACCGCGATGGGGTGGATGTTGATTACCTGTTCCTGCAGGTCTTCGTGGATCAGCCGGTTGTCACCGACGCGCAGAACTGCGGCAACATCCTTGCCGGCGTAGGGGCCTTTGCCATTGAACGCGGATTGGTTGCGCCGAGTGGCAATGAAACCCCGGTGGCAATTTATATGGAGAACACCGGTCAGATTGCCGTGGCGCGCGTCTCCACACCCAACGGCAAGGTCAGCTATCAAGGAGATGCCCGGATTGATGGCGTGCCCGGCGGGGCGGCGGCTGTCCCACTGACGTTCAGGGATACAGCCGGGTCCTCTTGCGGTGCCCTGCTGCCCACGGGGAACGCCGTCAATGTGGTCGAAGGCGTCGCCGTCACGATGATCGACAATGGCATGCCCTGCGTGGTGATGCGCGCGGCGGAAATGGGGATCAGCGGCCAAGAGACTCCGGAAGAGCTGGAGGCCAACAGCGCATTTCGAGCCAGGCTGGAAGCGATCCGGCTGGCCTGCGGTCCTGTGATGAACCTTGGCGACGTGACGAAAAAATCCGTTCCGAAAATGACCATGGTCAGCCCTCCGACTGCAGGAGGGGCCATCGGAACACGAACATTCATTCCGCACCGCTGTCACAAGACCATCGGTGTGCTTGGCGCGGTCAGCGTCGCGACCGCTTGCCTGATCCCGGGCTCACCTGCCTACGATCTAGCGCAGCGCGGCGAGGGAGATGAGCGCATATTGTCGGTAGAACATCCAACAGGAGAGATGACAGTGGTCGCGACCCTGGACCAGGCGGGTGACGTGAAGGAAGCTGCGATCTTGCGCACGGCACGCAAACTGATGGATGGAGAAATTTTCGCATGACCGAGCAGGAAATGGATGCCGATTGGCTGGTCTTTCATCCCGATCCCAAGCTGCCGGACTTCAAGCTGCCCGAAGGGGCGGTGGACGCCCATTGCCATGTCTTTGGCCCGTCGCCGGAGTTTCCCTTTGCGCCAGAACGCAAATACACCCCCTGCAATGCGGGCAAGGATCAGCTTTTTGCCTTGCGTGACCATCTGGGCTTTTCGCGAAACGTGATCGTGCAGGCAACCTGTCACGGCAAGGATAATTCAGCCATGGTCGATGCCTGCCGCGCCGGCGGGGAGTTGGCGCGTGGCGTTGCCAGCGTCGGCGCCGATATATCTCGGGAAGCATTGGCCGAAATGCATGACGCCGGTGTTCGTGGCGTTCGCTTCAACTTTGTCAAGCGTCTGGTGGACGCGACCCCAAAAGAGGTCTTTATCGGAATTGCCGACAAGATACAGGCGTTCGGCTGGTCCATCGTGGTTTATTTCGAAGCGGCCGATTTGGAAGAGTTGGAGCCCTTCCTCAAGCAACTGCCTGGTATCATCGTTGTCGATCACATGGGCCGCCCGGATGTGACCAAGGGTGTGGATCACCCCGATTTCAAGCGGTTCATCCGCCTGATGTCCGAGAATGAAAACATCTGGACCAAAGTTACCTGCCCGGAGCGATTGACATTCGCAGGCGCACCCTATGGCGACGTTGTGCCTTATTGCCGGAGTATCGTTGATCAATTCGAAGATCGGGTCCTGTGGGGAACCGATTGGCCGCATCCAAACATGAAATCGCATATGCCCGATGATGGCGCGCTCGTGGATTACATACCGCGCATCGCGCGCACGCCGGAGCAGCAGGAAAAGCTACTCATCGCCAATCCGATGCGCCTATACTGGACATAGGGTCCTGAGCCGGCCCACTCGGCCTCTTCACAAGATCGGGTGCACGGACGCAAGCAGCGTCCACAAGCACCAGAGCGCAACAACATGGAACGCCAGTTGCAATACGCCCTTCTTGAAGGTCAGCACGGTTGGGTTTCCGTTGGCACCTTGCGCTGCCCAGAGCCAGCAGATCGGGCAAGAAACCTCAGGACAAATTTAACAGCGGGGTCGCCACCTGGACTTCCGGCTTCGGATGTCGGTGGTGGTGGTTTGCGGGATGCGGGCATGGGGCTCCCACCGGAATGTTGCCGGGCGGTCGTTGCCTGGGCTCGCTCCCATGGCCGCGGACTGGACAAACTTCGCCATCTCCCCTCTGGCAATCCGGGTCGTGACCCGGAAGGCACGGGATGGAAGGGCTCGGCCTGGTTGCCATGTGCCGGCACGCCCTGGACCAGGGCTGGTCCGGGCGGCATGTTTGAGCGACCAAGTTCAGGATTGAGGTTGGAATGATGATGTGTCAGGAGATCGGCATGCAGATCTGCCGTTGCATATCCTGCCTCGACACGCCGCCGGGGCCGGCATCCATCGGGCATGGCGGCCCGGTCGCATGCCGGTGGTAGGGCCTTGATCCGGCTCTCCGAAGTCGTGACTTCGGCATCCGAATCGCAGCTTGCCGGCAAGAATCCGGGAACGGCCCTCAATGTCGACTGGGTGCAGGGGGTGCAGGTGAACCGGAGTGCCGTTGAGCGCAGGACGAAATCCCTTCCCGGGCGGCGCAGCATCAAGAAGGCGTGGCAGGCCGCCTGGCTGCTGCGGGCGATTACCCTCATCGATCTGACGACATTGGCCGGCGACGATACCGGGGGGCGGGTCAGTCGGCTGATTGCCAAGGCCCGACAACCCGTTCGCGAGGATTTGCTGGAGGCGCTGGGAATGGCTGACCATCCGGTCAGCGTTGCCGCAATCTGCGTCTACCATGCGTTCATCTCCCGCTGCGCCGCTGCGCTGACCGGTTCCGGCGTCAGGGTGGCAGCGGTGTCGACCGGGTTCCCGGCCGGGCAATCGCCCTACGGGCTCAGGCTGGCGGAAATCGGCGAATCGATCCGTGCCGGCGCCGAAGAGATCGACATCGTCATCTCGCGGCGCCATGTGCTGGCGGGTGACTGGGAGGCGCTGTACGGCGAGGTCCGGGAGTTCCGCTCGGCATGCGAGGGGCGTTGCCTCAAGACCATCCTGGCGACCGGGGAGCTTGGAACGCTGCGCAATGTCGCCCGGGCCTCGCTGGTCTGCATGATGGCCGGTGCCGATTTCGTGAAGACCTCGACCGGCAAGGAAAGGGTCAACGCCACCCTTCCGGTCTCGCTGACCATGATGCGCACCATCCGCGACTATCACCAGAAGACCGGCCATCGGGTCGGATTCAAGCCGGCCGGGGGCATTTCCCGGGCCAAGGACGCCCTGGTCTATCTGTCCCTGGTCAAGGAAGAGCTGGGCGATGCCTGGATCTCGCCGGAATATTTCCGCTTCGGCGCGTCGAGCCTGCTTGCCGACATCGAACGGCAACTCGAACACCATGTGACCGGCAACTACTCCGTCGGCCACAACCACCCTGTGGGCTGACCGATGACGGTCAAGGACAGGTTTGACAGCATGGAATACGGCCCGGCACCGGAAGATCCCGGGCCGGCCATGGCCTGGCTTGACCGCCACCAGCGGCGATTCGGTCATTTCGTGCATGGCGCCATGGTCGACGGGCATGGGAGCGAGACCTTCATCACCCGGAACCCGGCAACCGGCGAGGAGTTGGCAACGGTCGCACAGGCAGACCAGGAGGATGTGGCGAACGCGGTCGCCGCGGCCCGGGACGCCCAGCCACGCTGGCGGGGCAGCCCGGAATTCCGGGCGCGTTGCCTCTATTCGCTGGCCCGGCTGATCCAGAAGAACAGCCGATTGCTGTCGGTCCTCGAATCCCTCGACAATGGCAAGCCGCTGCGTGAATCCCGCGACATCGACATTCCACTGGTTGCCCGACACTTCTATTTCCATGCCGGTGCTGCGCAGCTGATGCCGTCGACGATGCCTGACCGCAGCCCGATCGGGGTCTGCGGACAGATCATCCCATGGAACTTTCCGCTGCTGATGCTGGCATGGAAGATTGCACCGGCGATCGCCATGGGCAACACCGTGGTACTCAAGCCGGCCGAATACACGCCGCTCACTGCGCTGCTGTTTGCCGAACTGTCGGCCGAGGCCGGCATTCTGCCGGGCGTGATCAATATCATTACCGGCGACGGGCGGGCCGGCGAAATGCTTGTTGCGCATGACCAGGTCGACAAGATCGCCTTTACCGGATCGACCGAGGTGGGACGCGCCATCCGGCGGGCAACTGCCGGCAGCGGCAAATCCCTCACCCTGGAGCTTGGCGGCAAATCCCCGTTCATCGTCTTCGACGATGCCGATCTCGACTCGGTGGTCGAGGGTGTCGTCGACGCCATCTGGTTCAACCAGGGGCAGGTCTGCTGCGCCGGGTCGCGGCTGCTGGTCCAGGAGAATATTGCCGAGGAATTGCACCGCAAGATCATCGACCGCATGGCCCGCCTGCGTGTCGGCAACCCGCTCGACAAGAGCATCGACATCGGCGCTATCGTTGATGCGGTCCAGTTGGCACGAATCAGGGAAATGGTCGACGAGTGTTCGGACCGTGACTGCCAGGTTCACCGGGCGCCGGTGGCGTTGCCGCAGACCGGGTTTTTCTATCCGCCAACGCTGATTACCGGACTACAGGCAGCATCCCGGCTCATGCAGGAGGAAATCTTCGGCCCGGTGCTGGTCGGGACAACGTTCCGAACCCCTGCCGAGGCGGTCGAACTGGCAAACAATACACGCTACGGCCTGGCCGCTTCGGTCTGGTCCGAGAACATCAACCTTGCCCTCGATATTGCCCCCCGCCTGGCATGCGGCGTGGTGTGGATCAATTCAACCAACCTTTTTGACGCCGCGGCCGGATTTGGCGGGCGCCGGGAGTCCGGCTTTGGTCGCGAAGGTGGATGGGAGGGGCTGACCGCCTATACAAGGTCAGACCGGTACCGGGATGGCGCCGACGGCAGGCGTGTCATCCGCCGGCGGGGCCCACCGTCAGCCATGCAGATCGACCGCACCGCCAAGCACTATATCGGCGGCCGCCAGGCAAGACCCGACAGCGGCTATTCGAGGCCCGTCTCCTCGGAAGTCTTCAATCACCATCTCGGCCATGCTCCGCTCGGCAATCGGAAGGATATCAGGAACGCCGTCGAGGCGGCGGAGAAGGCCCGGGGTTGGGCCGCGGTTTCCGGGCATTCGCGTGCGCAGATCCTCTATTTCATTGCCGAGAACCTGTCGGCGAGGCGGGATGAGTTTGCCCGCAGGATCGCGGAACAGACATCGGTATCGGTCAGGCATGGCGAGGAAGAGGTTGCGGCCAGCACGAACCGGCTGTTCACCTATGCCGCCTGGGCAGACAAGTATGACAGCAATGTTCACCAGGTCCCGATGCGCGGCGTCGTGCTGGCCATGCGAGAGCCGGTTGGCGTCGTCGGCGCCATCTGCCCGAACCGGTACCCCCTCCTTGGCCTGGTGTCGGTGATGGCGCCGCTGATGGCGATGGGCAATACCTGCATCCTAGTGCCTTCCGAACCGCACCCACTCTCGGCGACCGATTTCTACCAGGTTCTCGATACATCCGATGTGCCGGCGGGAGTCGTCAACATTGTCGCCGGGGACGGCGAAGAACTGGCCAGGACCCTGGCGCGTCACTCGGGAGTGGATGCAGTCTGGAGTTTTGGCCGGCCCGGGCTGACGAAGGCAATCGAGGCTGAATCGGCCGGTAACCTCAAGCGAAGCTGGCTCGATCTCGAGCAGCCGGTGGACTGGCGTGACCGGAATGTCGGCGAGGGCGAGGAGTTTCTTCGCAACGCCACCGAGATCAAAAATGTCTGGATCCCGTACGGGGAATGACGGGGCATTCCGCCTGGCCGACGACGAGGTCATGTTCGGAACACGCTTCTGGCTGAGTCGACTCCGTCCCCTCTACCGATGACCAGCCAGGGCGGCCGGCATCCCGGCGGTCACTCTGCGAGACCCAGCAACCTCAGCGTCTGGCGATCAGGCTGTCCGGTTTCGGTGATACCGGCGGCGTGCTGATACTGGCGCATTGCACCCTGTGACCTCGGCCCCCAGACACCGTCGGCGGCACCGGCATCATGACCGGCGATATTGAGCAATGTCTGGATCAGCCGGTAATCCTGCCGGGAAAACACCAGCGCCTCCCCGGTGCATTCCTCGAAGGCAACATCGGAGACGTCCCGGATGCCATCAAGATCAAGGCTGACGGTCCGCAGCTTGTCATGACTGTCCCAGATCTCCAGCCTGAGCGTCCGTGAGGCGGTCATGCCGATGGCAAGGTCATGGGCATCGACGCCATCCAGCATGACGGTCTGCCCGCCATCCAGTACCCGCCAATCCGTATTGTAGACCGACACCTCGTCCAGCCGGTAATCGACATCAAGCGCCGACCCCAACCCAAAGAGGCCGCCCTCCCGGGCAATGACCGTAACCTGGTACTGGTCGTCCTCGCAACTCACCTCCAGCAGGGCCCGAAACCCGGTGGAGTCATCATCGGCCAGCCAGGACGAGAAATTCGTCGCCGTGAACAGCTGCCAGTCATCGTCGGTCTCAACGGTCCACCAGCCTGCCAGCCAAGCGCCATCGTTTACCTTCCCCCTGACGAGGTGGTGGTCGATCATTGCGTCGGGACCGGCACGCTTTGCATCGGCCTCGACGCCTGCCTGGATTCCTGACGCGACCCCTTCCGCCGCCATGGCGGGGACGGCTGATCCTGGCACCGCCACGCCATATCTCGCCTGGACATATGCGAGCAGCAACTGTGTCCTGACCAGCCGCTCGGATTCAAGCCGCAGCCTTGCCACCGATTGCTCGACACCGTCCAACGCCTCGACCTCGACCGCGGTATCACTGATCCTGGCATCGGCCTCGACCAATTCCTCGGCAAGCAGCCTGGCCTGTTCGACGTCCGGCTCAACCGCCGGCACGACGATTCTCGTTGCCTCGCGGCCTTCCAGGACCAGGAGTCGGTTCCTGATCAATGCCCCCGAAAGCGCCAGCACCTCCTGTCGCAGCCGCGCCACTTCCCGGACGTCTGCAGATTCCCCGGAATGGACAACCGATTCCGCCTCGAAAATTTGTTCGGATATGTCATCAAGCTCTGCCTCGAGCTCTACAACGCCCTGGGCGGCCGCAAATGATGCCGCCGAGACCAGGGCGGCAACCAGGATGGTGGATTTCAATGCTGGAAGAATCATGTTTCCCTCTCGCCCGACGGGGCTCGCCATCACTCTATCGCGGCTGGACACGGTCGGGGACTCGACAGATTGACAGTGATTTATCCGCGCGATCCCGTGCATTGGCAAGCAAATCACCAGTCCGCCGCAATCCGAACGGATTTCGGGCACCTTCGACGGGACCCGACAGACCTCCCGCCCCTCCGCTTCGGGGATTGCCCGACATCCTGCCCCTTTCCACAATTTCGGAGTTTCTCGGTCATCGGCAATTCACTATTGCTGTCATGACCGGACCGGCAGCAGCACCGGCGGGCCGTCCGGATGCGGAAAAGCCGGCGGTTTTGACCAGGTATCGGAACAGGCACACGGATGAGCACAATGGCCGCAACCGACACTGACGGCGGCAAGCTGGAAGGCGGCCGGCGCTTCGAGATGGAGAGCGAATTCTCGCCTGCCGGCGACCAGCCTTCCGCCATTGCCGAGCTGACGGCCGGCCTCGAGGAGGGCGAGCAGAACCAGGTCCTGCTTGGTGCAACGGGAACCGGCAAGACCTTCACGATGGCGAAGATCATTGATCAAACCCAGCGCCCCGCCATCATCCTCGCCCACAACAAGACCCTGGCGGCACAGCTCTATGGCGAGTTCAAAGGTTTCTTTCCGAACAACGCGGTCGAGTATTTCGTCAGCTATTACGACTACTACCAACCCGAGGCCTACGTCCCGCGCACCGACACCTTCATCGAGAAGGAGGCCGACATCAACGAGCGCATTGACCGTATGCGCCACGCCGCCACCCGGTCGTTGCTTGAACGGGATGATGTCATCATCGTCGCATCGGTCTCCTGCATCTACGGGATCGGCTCGGTGGAGACCTACGGGGCGATGACCCAGGACATCGAGGTCGGAAAACCCTACGATCCCCGTGACATCATCGCCGGACTCGTGGAGCAGCAATATCGTCGAAATGACCAGGCCTTCAGGCGGGGAACGTTCAGGCTGCGTGGTGACAATCTCGAAATCTGGCCTGCGCATCTGGAGGACCGCGCCTGGCGGGTCTCGTTCTTCGGCAACACCGTCGAGACCCTGCGGGAATTCGACCCGCTTACCGGCAAGCGCACCGATTCGCTGGAGCGGATCAGGATCTATGCCAATTCCCATTACGTGACGCCGCGTCCGACCCTGCAGCAGGCGGTCAAGAGCATCCGCAAGGAACTCGCCGAGCGACTTGCGCAACTCGAGCAGGACGGAAAACTCCTGGAGGCACAACGGCTCGAGCAGCGAACCAATTTTGATCTCGAATCGATCGAGGCCACCGGGTCATGCGCCGGAATCGAGAATTATTCCCGGTTTCTGACCGGGCGCAAGCCGGGCGAACCGCCGCCAACCCTGTTCGAATACATTCCCGATCATGCCATCGTGTTTGCCGACGAGTCCCATGTCTCGGTCCCGCAGCTACGGGCGATGTACCGGGGTGACTTTCGCCGCAAGTTCACCTTGGCCGAGCACGGGTTTCGCCTGCCATCATGCATGGACAACCGGCCGCTGAAATTCGAGGAATGGGACTTGATGCGGCCACAATCTGTATTCGTGTCGGCAACACCGTCCGACTGGGAGCTTGAACAGAGCGGTGGCGTGTTTGCCGAACAGGTGATTCGGCCAACCGGCCTCCTGGATCCGCCAGTCACCATCCGGCCCGTTGCCCACCAGGTCGACGAGTTGGTGGATGCCGCACGCGAGACCGCCGGCAACGGCCACCGGACGCTGGTCACGACGCTCACCAAGCGCATGGCCGAGGATCTCACCGAATACCTCCATGAACAGGGCATCCGGGTTCGCTACATGCATTCGGACATCGACACGCTGGAGCGGATCGAGATCCTGCGGGATCTGAGGCTCGGCACCTTCGACGTGCTGGTCGGGATCAACCTGCTGCGGGAAGGGCTGGATATCCCGGAATGCGGTCTGGTTGCCATTCTCGATGCCGACAAGGAGGGTTTCCTCAGATCGGAGACATCGCTGATTCAGACGATTGGCCGGGCCGCCCGCAATGTCGACGGCCGGGTCATCATGTTTGCCGATTCCAGGACCAACTCGATTGAACGGGCGCTGCTGGAAACCGGGCGCCGGCGCGAGAAGCAGCTTGCCTTCAATGAAGCCAATGGCATCACCCCAGCAACGATCCGCAAGAACGTGTCCGACGTCCTGGCCGGACTCTACGATGGCGATACCGACGAGGCGAGGATAACCGCCACTGTCGAGACCGGACTGGTCGGTGCCAACCTGGAGACACACCTGAAGGAACTTCGCCAGCAGATGTACGAAGCGGCCGGGAATCTCGAATTCGAGGAGGCAGCACGGCTGCGGGACGAGGTCAGGCGATTGGAAAAGGTGGAGCTGGACATCGCCGACGACCCCTTTGCCCGACAACAGTCGGATGCACCCGCAGCCAGCTCCGGTCCCGGCGGCCGATCAACATCGGGGCGGGCCGGCACCCGTGCGGGACGACATCGAAGAAAGAAGCCGGGAAGACCGGGATAGACCGAGCAGCATCGCCGGGGCCGAGACCACGTCACCTAACTGGCCAAGGGGACGACTTAAGGATGCGGTCACCCTCGATACAATCTCGCAGATAACCAACAACACCGGACCCGTTGCCCGAAGGCACCCATGGCATGGACGCCGGGTCATCACAAATGAGTGCCGGCGCCCTTCCTCGAGGATCATTCGTGAACCGACCGAAAGCGGCGCATTGTGCTTGCCGGAAATCCTTCGCGTTGTTGAGCGACAACTGTGATGATGAATTCAACATTATTCCCGCGACTTGACAGCCCCGGCCGGCCGGGCGCCGATCGCGCCAACGACATCCAGAGGGAGAAGGAGACCCCGACCCTTCGGGAGTTTCCGGACGAGTATCTGCGCCGGTCGGAACCGCACTGGAAGCCCTCCGTGCGCAGGACCGTGCGCATCTATCTCAAGGCCCGCATCCTGCCCGCCTTCGGCAGGGTGCCGCTCGACCGCATCGGACCCGAGGACGTGGCGGCGTGGTTCGACGCGGCCAGCAGGGACAAGCCCGGCGTGGCCAATCGCGCCTTCGAAATCCTGCGTGCGATGATGTTCCGTGCCGAGGAATGGGGATTGCGCGAGGGTGGCACCAACCCCTGTCTCGGTATTGCGAAGAACCTAAGGACGCAGGTCTCCTGGTTTCACGACATGGACGAGTTGGCCCGGCTCGGACGCGCACTCGACGCGCACGAGGCACGCTGGCCCGAGGCCGTCGCCGCGATCAGGCTGCTGGCCCTCACCGGATGTCGCCGGGGCGAGGTGCTCGATCTGTGCCGACGCGATATCGGTACCGACGCCATCAGCCTTCGCGATTCGAAGACTGGCCCGCGCAGCGTTCCGCTGGGCGAGGCCGCGCGGGCGCACATCGCCGCGCTGTCCCGCCCCGCGACCCGGACGCCTTCCTGTTCCCGCGTCACGCCGAATGCCGGGGGCAGTGGATCTTGACGAAGTGCTGGCGCACGGCGGCCAGTCAGGCCGTCATGGCCGGCGAGAACCTCCCCTTGGTCGGCAAAGTCCTCGGCCACCGGAGGCATCGGACTACGGCGGGCTACGCCCACCTTGCCGACGCGCATCTTGTCGAAGCAGCAGAAAGGTTGACGCTGTTATCACAACGGCGATGGCAGCAAATTCGAAAATTACCCTTACTGGATAATCGCCTAGAGAAGCCACCATGCCAACAGCACAGCTACGATGATTGCACCCACGATAGTCTCTACACTCGATTTGAATCCGTCGGACTGACGCCTGGACCTACCATCTTCACCGGATTTGCTACCTCGTGATGGAAGAACTGGTTTACCGCCCGGACTCTCAATGCGGTTATCCATCATGGAAAACAAACAAGCCGCCCGCCATGCCAACCTCGCATCTTCGATGGCGTCATGTACCTTTCCCTTTCGTCATTCCACTCCTATAACCTCAACCATGTCGTCGAGGTTGCTTCCTCTTCGACGACCATGATTGAACTCCTGAAATCGTCGCATCGTGCAATAACTCTTAATTCGGGATAGTGTCTTGACACCGGCTCTCTAGAATTCGGAACTAAAGAAGCTTTTGTCAAATGACGCATTGTGGGCGATTATGGGAAGGCTTCCAATGAAATCCCGCATTTCTTGAGCCATATCCGAGAGAGAACTCTTGTCTGCCACGTCTCTGTTCGTTATCCCGTGTATACGAGATTACTCCTCGGGGATTCGGCATTGCGGGTTGATCACAGCATCCATGGTCTTGCCATCTAGATTGATTGGATTTTCCCTTAGGTCTCAAAATTTGCGCGGATTACCGCGACAAAAATAATTCTGTCAGTTTTCGGATCAAGCCCCGTTGTTTCGACTTCGACCACAACCGCCTCGTCAAATCCGGTAAGCATTGTCATGTGACTCTCGTCCTATGTGTGAAGTACTGTCGGTCGATAGCTTTAGGGGATTCGCATGGCATTTTTCAGGACGGGTTAGGCTGCATATCAACCTCCATGAGTTCGGAGAAGTCCTTTTCCGAGAGTATTTGAATTTCCGAACCCTTGGCAATCAACGTTTCCACCTTCCGATGTTTGCCGCTCTTCTCATAGCCGTTCAGCTTGCTTTCGTCCTGAATACCCACAATAAGGGTCGTAACTTTCTTACTAACGTTGTCTACCACATGACATCCTGCCTGCGCGGCCATGTCTGCTGCTAGCCTTCGTGGAAGGCTGAGCGAGCCAGTGAATAGTATGGTTTCGCCGAACAAGGCTCCCTCCACATTTCCTTCCCGTTTAACTGATGTTGCCGAACTGGAAGACGAACCCGGTGACAAAGGAAAGATTGGTCGTTCTACCCGATGTAACCAACCCTCAATGTCTATCTCTGTTGAAGTGCAAGCGTGCAGTACGATTTCTGCCGCCGCCCTAGCGTCTTCAAGTGCGTCGTGATGATCGAATGAGATTCCTAGGTTCTTGGCAATATTCTTGAGGCCGTAACCACTTCGTCCGTAACTTTCTGGCCAAGCCCGCCGGGCGATTTTGGCGCTGTCGAGCCACGTGACCTGAAGTTGTTCGAGATCATACCTCGTCATTGCGCGTTCAAATGCAATACGGTCAAAAGCGGTGTGGCTTACCAGAATGGTTCCGCGCAACCGAGTCCGCAACTCGTCACGAACGGCGGGTAGCGTAGGGCTATTCCTTACGGCACTTTCGTCAATTCCGTGAATCGAGATATTCCATGGATCAAACCAGTCTTCCGGGTTCACCAATGTTTGCCACTGATCTTCGATTTCACCGTCCCGGATGTGGACGATGCCGATTTGGCAGATGCTCGCGCGATCAGCATTGGCCGTTTCCACGTCAATTGAGTTGAACGTCAACATGCCCAAGTATTCCCTTGTCTCCAGCAAATGACCGGTCCGATCTTGCCACCCGAGGTGCGTAGGTCAACATCAATTGGCACGGCAGACTGTCTTGCAGGGCTAGCGCGAGGCCGGGTCACTGGTGCAAAGCCGCTGTGCGTCGCACTTCGGCAGCCCGACCCCGGCGCGCCTGCGCAAGCTCGTGGCTCGCCTGCATCCGCATCCAGTGCTCGGCGGTACCCCAGCCGATATCCTCCAACGCAAGCGCCATGTTCGCCGACACGCCCGCCTTGCCGTTCAGCAGGCGCGACAGCGTGCCGCGCTCGCAGCCGAGCCGCGCCGCCGTCTCGGTCACGTTCCAGCCCAGATCGTCCATGCTCTCGCGAATGAGTTCGCCCAGGTGCGGCGGGTTCCACATCGGGCCGACGCGCTCGCTTGCAATGTCGTTCATGGTCTGCACTCCCCTTCGGTCAGTGGTAGTCGATCAGGTCCACATCCACGGCTTCGCCGTCCTCGAAGCGGAACACCACGCGCCAGTTGCCGGAGACGCGAACGCTCCACTGGCCGGCGCGATCGCCCTTCAGGGGATGCAGCCGGAAGCCCGGCGCGTCGGCGCTTCTCGGATGCGCCGCCTCTTGCAAGCGGAACAGGATGCGCTTGAGCCGTGGCGCCAGGCCCGCAGGCACCCGCGCGGGATTGTCCCGCTCATGCAGCGCCCGCAATCCCTTGTGCCTGATCCTCATAATTCGCTGTAGCGTGCTGCGTTACGCGCTGCAAGCGTTTGTCGTGCCATCTGGTGCGTCAGCTTGGCCGACTCCCGATGCCGGGAGGCGGACATGGGCGATTGCCCTACCCGATTCGCTCGCGGATGAAGTTGGCGGTGTCCGCGATTCCGTAGTGGTGGATGAAGCTGCCGAATCTCGGGCCCTGGCTGGCGCCCAGCAACACTTCGTAGATTGCCTTGAACCAGCCCCGCATTGGCTCGAAGCCGTGCTCCGTGCCGACCGCGTAGACCATGTTCTGCAGCGATATGGGATCACTGTCGCCGCTCCAGCCGGCAAGGCGGGATGCCAGATCCTCGAGTCCTTCCCGCTCGATGGCGGTCGGCTGGCGGTAAACCCGGTTCGGGGCGATGACATCCTTGTAGTAGCGGACCACCCCGTCGATCAGCGCCGACAATTCCGGGTCCGTCTCCGGGCTGGCATCCGGCTGGTACCGGCGCACGAATCGCCACAACACCTCGCTGTCCTCGACCGAGACCGCCGAGCCGAGATTGAGTAGCATCGAGTAGGGTATCGACTGGCTCTGTTCGGGCGGCTCGCCGGCATGGATGTGCCAGACCGGGTTGTTCAGCGTGCTGGCGGCATCCTGGCCGGGATAGGCAAGGAGGTGCAGCTGGTACTCATCCTCCGTCCTGGGAATGATCTCGGCAAAGAGGCGCTTGGCCGTCTTCGGCTTCCTGTACATGAACAGTCCCAGGCTTTCCGGCGATGCATAGGCGAGCCAGTCATCGATCGATATGCCCAACCCCTTCGACTTGGAGATCTTCTGGCCGCCTTCATCCAGGAACAATTCGTACATCATGCCAACCGGCGGCTTGCGGCCAAGCACCCGGCAAAGTTTTGCCCCGATCTCGGCCGAAGGACCGAGATCCTTGCCATACATCTCGTAATCGACCTCCAGCGCCGCCCAGCGCATGGCCCAGTCTGGCTTCCATTGCAGCTTGACTGCGCCGCCGGTCACCGGAATTTCGACCGCCTCGCCATCTGGCTCCCGGTAGGTGATCGTTCCCCTGGCGAGATTTCTCTCCAGCGTCGGCACCTGCAACACCCGACCGGATTTCGGGCTGATGGGCAGGAAGGGCGAATAGGTCTCCCGCCTTCCCTCGGAGACACCCCCGAGCGACGGCAGCATGATCTCCATGACCTTGTCGAAACGCTCCAGCACGGTCAGCAGCATGTCGTCGAACCGGCCGGACCGGTACATCTCGGTGGAGGAGACGAACTCGTACTCGAACCCGAACCGGTCGAGGAACGAGCACAGCTCGGCATTGTTGTGGGCGGCAAAGCTCTCATGGGTCCCGAAGGGATCCCTGACCCGGCTCAGCGGAAGATGCAGATCCTCCTGCAGCATCTGCGGATCGGGAACATTCTGCGGCACCTTTCTCAGCCCGTCCATGTCATCCGAGAAACAGATCAGCCTGGTCGGCAAATCCGACACCAGGCTGAAGGCCTGCCTGACCATGGAGGTTCTGGCCACCTCGCCAAAAGTCCCGATATGCGGCAATCCCGACGGTCCGTAGCCGGTCTGGAACAGCACCGGGCGGGTCCGATCGCGCTCCGATTTGATCCGTTTCAGAAGTTGGCGCGCCTCGACGAATGGCCAGGCATTCGATTCGAGCGCTGCGTCGCCTAGGCTGTCCATGCTGGTTTCCAATATGCCGGCCGGGTCGAGACTTCCTATTGCCAGCGGAATTTGCCGTCAATAAACACCGGGGGTGCCAAGCGATGAAAGAGCCTGATGAGACATGACCTCCCGAAGACGGCGGCGCCTGAAGGCCTGCAGGAGGCGCTGGTTGCGATCATGGTCGCCACCTGTCTTGCCGACGAAGATGCGGGGACTGCCGAGTTGATGACCATTGACCAGATCGTCGATCACCTGCCGGTCTTTGCCCGGTTCGACGATTCCCGCATCAGGGACATTTCCGGCCATGTGCAGGAGCTCTTCGACCGGCAGCACGGGTTGCAGGAATTCTTTGCCTTGATCAGACGAGAGCTTCCCGCCGGGTTTCTTGAAACCGCCTACGCCCTGGCCTGCGATGTTGCCGCCGCCGACGGCAGCTTGTCGGAAACCGAACTGGGCTTCCTGCAGGAAATCCGCCATGAACTCGACATTGACCGCCTGGCCGCGGCCGCCATCGAGCGCGCCGCCGGTGCAAGATACCGGCGCCTGCAGGCGCCGTGATCAGCCAGTGCCTTCCGGCGCTGCGGGGTGTTCGACCCGGCAATTGCGCAGCCGGGTCGACGAGGTATCATCGAGCGGCAGCCTGATCATTCCCCAGGCCGGCGGCGCGCAATCGGCAAGTTGGCGGACGGCATGGTCGCCGATGCGGGATTCGGCATAGCGCCTCGCCGCCACCGAGCTGGTGGCGGCAAACCGGTCGGTCGGCCTTGACAACACACCGACCGGAACCCGCTCCATGATGTCACGCCAGCGATGCCAGCGGTGAAGCTGGGCCAGGTTGTCCGATCCCATGAGCCAGACGAATTTCACCGAGGGCAATGCGGACTGCAGCGCCGCCAGCGTGTCGGAGGTGCGGTCCAGGCCCGACCTGGCCTCGACATCCGAAAATCCGACCCTCGGATGGCGCAGGAGCCGGCGAGCTGCCGCGACCCGGGCCGCCGGCGGTGGAGGACGGCGATGCTTGAGTGGATTGGCGCCGCTCACCAGCCACCAGATCTGATCGAGATCGAGCGACTTCAATGCCCAGCGGGTAATGTGGACATGCCCGGAATGCGGTGGGTCGAATGAACCGCCGAGAAGGCCGATCCGGGCCTGTCCGGGACAGGGCGGGACCAGTTGCCGCACCGGTGCCTGGCCAGCATTGGCTGTCACCGTCCGGCTCCATGGTTGGGCTCCGTGATCGACTTGCTCATGGCGGCTCCTGACAGCGGCATTGCCGAGAGAGACATCAGACTATAGGAAACCGCTTCTTCCAGCCAATTCCGGAACCAGCAATGTCCAAGAACGAGTTCGTCTTCCACATGAATGGCCTGTCCAAGACCTATCCGGGCGGAAAGACCTGCTTCGAGAACATTCACCTGTCCTTCTATCCGGGCGTCAAGATCGGCGTGGTCGGGGTCAACGGGTCCGGCAAATCCACGTTGATGCGAATCATGGCTGGCCTCGACACCGAGTTCACCGGCGAGGCGCGACCGGAGCGGGATGTGGCGGTCGGCTACCTGCCGCAGGAGCCGCAGCTTGACCGCTCGCTTGACGTGCGCGGCAACGTGATGCTCGGGGTGCAGGCCCACCAGCAGGTGCTGGACCGTTTCAACGAGCTGGCCATGAACTACGCCGACGAGAATTCCGAAGAGATGGCAAGCCTGCAGGACCGGATCGATTCACAGGGGTTGTGGGATTTGGATTCACGCATCGACCAGGCCATGGACGCCCTGCGTTGTCCACCGGACGATGCGGATGTCGAGACGCTTTCTGGCGGCGAGCGACGGCGGGTTGCGCTGTGCCGGCTGCTGCTTGAAGCCCCGGATTTGTTGCTGCTGGACGAGCCGACCAACCATCTGGATGCCGAGACCGTCGCCTGGCTGCAGCAGCATCTCATCGATTACCGGGGCACATGCCTGATCGTGACCCATGATCGCTATTTTCTTGACCAGATCACCGGCTGGATACTCGAGCTCGACCGTGGTCGCGGGATCCCGTTCAAGGGCAACTACTCCGACTGGCTCGAACAGAAGGCGGGGCGCCTGCAACAGGAGGCGCGGGAGGAAAAATCACGGCAGCGAACACTGAGCCGGGAGCTGGACTGGATCCGGACCAGCCCGCGGGCCCGCCAGGCCAAGCAGAAGGCCCGCATCAATGCCTATGAACAGATGGCCGGGCAATCGGTTCGGGAGCGGATCGGCCGGGCACAGATCGTGATCCCGAATGGCCCGAGGCTTGGCTCGCAGGTGATCGAGGCCGAGAAGCTGACCAAGGCAATGGGCGATCGGCTGCTGATGGAGGGCCTGACCTTTTCCCTGCCGCCGGGCGGCATTGTCGGCGTCATCGGCGCCAATGGAATTGGCAAGACCACGCTGTTTCGAATGCTGACCGGCGATCTGGCCCCGGATGACGGTGCGATCGAGCTGGGTGAAACGGCAAGCCTGTCCTATGTCGACCAGGACCGTGACAACCTCGATGCCGGCAAGACTGTCTGGGAAGAAATCTCCGGCGGGCATGACATGATCGAACTCGGCGATACCGAGGTCAATTCACGGGCATATTGTTCATCCTTCAATTTCCGCGGTTCGGATCAGCAGAAGAAGACGGGCCTGCTGTCGGGGGGAGAGCGCAACCGGGTCCATTTGGCCAAGCTGCTCAAATCCGGCGGCAATGTCCTGCTGCTTGACGAGCCAACCAATGATCTCGATGTCGAGACCCTGCGGGCGCTCGAGGACGCCCTGGAGGATTTTGCCGGCTGCGCCATGATCATCTCGCATGACCGGTTCTTTCTCGACCGGCTGTGCACGCATGTGCTTGCCTTCGAGGGCAGCGCCCATGTCGAATGGTTCGAGGGCAATTTCGAGGCGTATCTCGCCGACAAGGTTCGCCGGCTCGGACCGTACGCGGTGGAGCCGAAGCGGCTCAAGCACCGCAAATTCGTGCGCTGACATTTCCGTCGCCGGGGGCGTCGGACATCGATTCCCCGCTGTCTTTTGGCCGTGACATTGCGTAGAGTCTGCCAGCGCGGGACGGGCCGAATCCAGGCTGGCGGCGCCAGCTTGCGGCAGGCAGCCGGGATTTACGGAGATTTCAATCATGGCAGGAATCGGCGTCATGTTTTGCGGCCATGGCTCGCGGTCCGAGGATGCGGTCAGGCAATTCTCGGCGATGGTCGGACAGATGCCGTCACTGCTGCCGGATTGGCCGATTGCCTATGGCTACCTCGAATTTGCCAATCCGGTCATCAGGGCCGGTCTCGACAGCCTGCGGGACCAGGGCTGTGATCACATTCTCGCCGTTCCGGGCATGCTGTTCGCGGCGATGCATGCCAAGAATGACATCCCCTCGGTCCTGAATTCCTATTCGAGGAAGCACGGCATCAGGATCGACTACGGGCGCGACCTTGCCATCGACTCCCGGATGATCGCCGCCGCGTCCGACCGCATCAGCGAGGCCGTGTCCAGTGCCGACCGAACAAACGGCCCGGTTCCGGCCGAAGAGACATGCCTGGTGGTGATCGGACGGGGCGCCTCCGATCCCGATGCCAATTCGAATGTCTCGAAGGTCGCCCGTCTGCTGTGGGAAGGGATGGGTTTCGGCTGGTGCGAGACCGGCTTCTCCGGCGTCACCTTTCCGCTGGTCGAGCCCTGCCTCGACCATGTCGCCAGGCTTGGATATCGCCGGGTGGTGGTGTTCCCCTACTTCCTGTTTACCGGCGTGCTGGTAGACCGAATCTACGGTTTCACCGACCTGGTCGCGGCTCGCCATCCCGGGATCGAGTTCGTGAAGGCCGGCTATCTCAACGACCATCCCATGGTCCTCGAGACCTTTGCCGGGCGCGTGCGGGAGACGCTGACCGGCGAGACGGCCATGAACTGTTCGCTTTGCAAGTACCGGACGAGGATCGTCGGCTTCGAACAGGATGTCGGCATGCCCCAGGAGAGCCACCATCACCATGTCGAGGGCCAGGGCGCATCGGCACCGGGCTCCAACGTGTCGGATTGCACGCTATGCGATGATTTCTGCACCGGTCTGTGCCGCCTGCACGACCACGATCATGGTCACGGTCACGGACACGGTCATGATCACGGTCATGATCACGGGCACCACCATCCGCCCTACCCGCACGCCTCGCACCCGCATGGACCGCTGAGTGCCCGCAAATCCGGGAAGCCGGCCACTTGAACTACGAAAGGCAGCCTGACCGGATCTATCACCAGAGCTTTTCGCTGGTGAGGAAGGAAGCCGACCTGCAGCGATTCACCGGGCTGGAGGCCGATATTGCCGTCCGGATCATCCATTCATGCGGCATGGTCGATCTTGCCTCCGAGCTCAAGTTTTCGGCCGGGTTTGCAGATGCCGGACGACGGGCGTTGATGGATGGTGCGCCGATCCTGTGCGACAGCAACATGGTTGCAGCCGGCATCATCCGGCCAGCGCTGCCGGAGGGCAACGAGATCATTGTCACCCTGGACCATGCCGAGACCGGGGGAATGGCAGCCAGGGAAGGCACCACCAGATCGGCGGCAGCGGTCGATCTGTGGACGCCCCGCCTGGCCGGTTCGGTGGCGGTCATCGGCAACGCCCCGACCGCCCTTTTTCGCCTTCTGGAGATCATCGATGGCGGCGGGCCGGTACCGTCACTGGTCATCGGCTTCCCGGTCGGCTTCGTGGGCGCCGCCGAAAGCAAGCAGCGCCTGGCAGCAGGCCGACCGGGCATCGAATTCCTGACGCTTCCCGGACGCCGGGGCGGGTCGGCGATGGCCGCCGCCGCGGTCAATGCAATCGCTGCCGGCTGCCAGCCGGCATCCTGACACATCCTGGGTATCCCGGTCATGACAGCATGGATTGACGTCGTCGGAATCGGTGAGGACGGGCTGGAAGGTCTCTCGGCCGAAGCCGTCAAGGCCCTGGAGGCCGCCGATGTCATCATCGGCGGCGACCGCCATCATCGCATTGCTCCCGGCCTCTCGGCAGAGCGCGTGAGATGGCCCTCGCCCTTCTCGGAAATGATCGGAACCATTGCCGGGTATCGGGGCCGGAAGGTGGCGCTGCTGGTAACCGGCGATCCGCTGTGGTTCTCGGCCGGGGCGAAGATTGCCGCCGGTTTTCCGGCGGCGGAAATCCGTTTCCATCCCCAGCTATCCGCCTTCCAGCTCGCCTGTGCCCGGATGCGATGGAGCCTCGCCGACATCGACACGCTCACCATCCATGGACGACCAGCCGGGCAGATCATCCCCTGGTTTGCTCCCGGCGCAAGACTGGCAGTGCTGACCGGTGGCAGCGACGATCCGGGCGCGGTGGCCCGGATGCTGGCAGACAGGGGCTACGGGCCGAGCCGGCTCACCGTGCTGGCCGAGCTTGGCGGAACGGGCGAGTCGATGCTCTCGGCCCTGGCCAGCGACTGGGCGCGGCAGGACCCGGCCGGCAAGACTCCCGGCTTCCACACGCTGTGCATCGAGTGCCGGGTGGAGCCGGGCATCACCGTGCTGCCACGCGGCCCGGGATTGCCCGATGACGCATTCCTGACCGATGGCAATTTCACCAAGTCGGATGTGCGGGCAGCGACGATTTGCGCGCTGGGCCCGCGTCGCGGGGAGCTGCTGTGGGACATCGGCTGCGGTTGCGGCACCGTGTCGGTTGAATGGATGCGCTGCGCCCGCGATGCCCGGGCGATCGGGGTTGACCCCGACCGGGCGCGCCGTGACATGGCCCGGGAGAATGCCCGGTTTCTTGGAACGCCGGGCCTGGAACTGGTTGCCGGACGGGCGCCGGCGGCGCTGACCGACTTGCCCGACCCCGATGCAATCTTCATCGGCGGCGGCCTCGATCGCGACGTGGTCGAGACGGCGCTGGCACGGCTCCGGCCTGCCGGCCGCATCGTGGCCAACGCGGTGACGCTGGAGAGCAACTCGCTGCTGGCCGACATCCATCGCCAGGCCGGCGGCCAGCTGGTCCGGCTGTCGGTCGAGATGGCGTCACCGCTGGGCAATTACCGCGGCTGGCAACCGATGATGCCGGTCACGCAATGGAGGTATTGCCGATGAGCGGCGTGCTGTACTGTGTCGGGCTTGGTCCCGGCGATCCGGAACTGATCACCCGCAAGGCCGCCAGGATCATCGGCGAGGCACGGGTAGTCTTCTTTCCGGCACCGGAGGGCGGATCAAGCTTTGCCCGCAGCATTGCTGCCGAACTGTTCCATCCCGATGTCGAGGAACATCCGGTCCCGATACCGATGGACGAGGAGCAGTTTGCTGCCCTCGTCGCCTATGGCGAGGCCGCGGAGTCGATCGGCCGATTTCTGACCCGGGGCCAGGATGTCGTCGTGTTGTGCCAGGGTGATCCGTTCTTCTATGGCAGCTTCATATACCTGTTCGAGCGCATCGACCGGCGGTTCAGGATCGAGGTTGTTCCAGGTGTCACATCGATGACGGCCTGTTCGGCGGCGGCGCTGCAGCCCCTGTGCGGACGGCGGGAGATCATGACCATCCTGCCGGCACTGCTGCCGGAAGATGACCTCGCCGACCGCCTGGCCTCGCCGGACCCGTTCGTCATCGTGAAGATCGGCCGACATGCCGGCAAACTCAAGCGGGCGCTGGCGCGATCTGGCAGGATCGACACCGCCCGGTACATCTCCCATGCCAGCCTGGGGAACCAGCGCATCCTGCCGCTGGTCGAGGCGCCGGACGTGGCGCCGTATTTTTCCACGGTCATCGTGCCGGGGAGCGGGCTCCTTGAAATCTGCTGACATACGCATCCTCTGCCTGGAGGCATCGGGGCTGGAGACGGCCCGCGGGGTGGCCGGTTGTCTTGGCGGCCGGCTGATCCTGAAAGACGGCATCGATTGCGGTGAGCCGCATGACAGCTGTGCCGATTTTGCCGGTGCGGTCAGGGACAGCTTTGTCGGCGGGCATCCGGTGGTCGGCATCTGCGCCGCCGGCATACTGATCCGCATCCTGGCACCGCTGATCCGGGACAAGCAGTCCGAGCCACCGGTGCTTTGCGTCTCCGAGGATGGCCGGTCGGTGGTGCCACTGCTCGGCGGCCATCACGGCGCCAACGACCTGGCCGGGCAGCTGGCCGGGCATTTGTCCGCACATGCCGCCATCACCACCGCCGGCGACTTGAAACTCGGCGTGGCGCTCGACTGCCCGCCGGAAGGTTGGAAGCTGGAAAACCCCGCCGATTCCAGGACTGTCACCGCGGCGATCCTGGCCGGCCGGCCCACCATGATCAGCACCAGCGGAGACTGGCTGGCACCAATGGAACGGCTTGCCAATGTGGAGATCCATGATGCACCCGATCCGGACTCGCCATGCCTGATCCAGGTGGAGGGGATCGGCAGCCTGGTCTACCGGCAGCAGGTGCTGCATCTCGGTGTTGGCGCCTCCCGTCATTGCCCGCCCGACGACATGATTGGCCTGGTCATGTCGGTTCTTGCCGATAACGGACTGCCGCAATCGGCGATTGCCTCGGTCCACTCGGTCGACATCAAGTCGGACGAGGCCGCCATCCACGCGCTGGCCGGGACGCTTGGCCTCGAGGCACGGTTCTTTGCGCCGCAGCGGCTGGAGGCTGAACGGCACCGGCTGCGCAACCCCTCGGAGATCGTCCATCGGGAGACCGGATGCCACGGGGTCAGCGAAGCCGCGGCGCTGGCCGCAGCCGGTCCCGATTCCTGTCTGGTGGTCGAGAAGCACAAATCGGCCACCGCCACCTGCGCCATCGCCAGGCAAGGTGCATTGGCAGGAGATTCCGGCAAGAAGCGTGGCAGGCTGGCAATCGTCGGGTTGGGTCCCGGCGAGCCCGCATCACGGACCCGGGAGGCGACATTGCTGCTGGCAGAAGCCCGGCAACTGGTCGGCTATCGAGGGTATCTCGAGTCGATCGGGCCGCTGGCTGGCGGCAAGGAGCTGCACGGCTTCCCGCTTGGCGAGGAGGAGGAACGATGCCGGTTTGCGCTTGAACGGGCCGGGGCTGGCGGGTCGGTGGCGCTGGTTTGCTCCGGCGATGCCGGGATTTACGCAATGGGGTCGCTGGTCATGGAATTGCTGGCACGCGGCGACGGGGCTGGCGGTGTCAGCGGAGCGGCACAAAGGGCCGAGATCGTCAGCGCTCCGGGTATCACCGCCATGCAGGCGGCGTCGGCACAGGCCGGCGCCATGCTCGGGCATGATTTCTGCGCCATCTCCCTGTCCGATCTTCTCACCCCCCGGGATGACATCATCCGCCGGGTCCGGGCAGCGGCCGAAGGCGATCTGGTGGTCGGCTTCTACAACCCGGTATCGAGACGGCGCCGCGACCTGCTCGAGACCGCCAGGGACATCCTGCTCGAGCACCGGCCGGCCGACACCCCGGCGATCATCGCCCGCAATCTCGGCAGGCCCGGCAGCCAGCTGCGAATTGGCCGCCTGGACCAGCTGGAAGCCGGGATGGCGGACATGATGACCATCGTGCTGGTCGGCAACAGCGACTCCCGCAGCTTCCGGTCCGGCGATCTGTCGGCCGGTGATGACGGCTGGCGGGCCTATACGCCAAGGGGTTACGGCATTCGAATGGAGGCCGGGGAATGACCGTGTATTTCATCGGTGCCGGGCCAGGCGATCCCGAGCTGATCACCATCCGCGGCCGCAACCTCATCAGCGCCTGCCCGGTCTGCCTCTATGCCGGGTCGCTGGTTCCGGAGGCGGTGATTGCCTTTGCCCCCGACGATGCAACCGTCATGAATTCGGCCGAGATGACGCTGGACCAGATCATGCAGGCGATGATCGAGGCCGACCGGAAGGGCCAGGATGTCGCCAGGGTGCATTCCGGCGATCCAAGCCTGTACGGCGCCATCGCCGAGCAGATCAGGCTGCTCGACCAGGCGGGTATCCGCCGCCAGATCGTTCCCGGCGTTCCGGCCTTTGCCGCTGCCGCTGCCGCCTGCGGGATCGAGCTGACCATTCCCGAGATTGCGCAGACCGTCATCCTGACCCGCACGGCGATGAAATCCTCCGCCATGCCGGAACTGGAGGATTTGGAACTGCTTGGACAGACGCGGGCAACGCTGGCCATCCACCTGTCGATACGCAATACCAGGGCCATCCAGCGCAAGCTCATTCCGCATTACGGCGAGGATTGTCCGGTCATCATCGCCAGCCGGGTCGGCTGGCCGGACCAGCAAATCATCCATGCCGATCTCGGATCGCTGCACGCCCGGGTCCGCGATCACAAGCTCACCCGCACCGCGTTGATTCTGGTCGGCGCCGCCCTGTCGCCCGGCGAGTTCCGCGACAGCGCTCTCTACGACGCATCACACCCGCATGTGCTGCGGCCATTCACCGACCGGAAGGCAGGCGGCGGCGATGGTCACGACAGATCAGGTGGGCGAAGGAGCCACCGACCGAGCCGCTGAATTGACCGATGCCGCCGAGGCCGTTGCCGTTGGCATCACTTGCCCGGAACATCGGGCGCCCAGTGCAATCGCCATCATGGGACGAGTAGTGGAACTCGTGGCCGGCAAAACACCCTTGCAGCGGCGCCCCCTTTTCGGCCGTGAACAGCCGGTAGCCAAGATGCAGCTTCGGCCTGGCAAAACTGGTCGCATGCGGCAGCAATCCGAGCATCGGAAACCGCCGCCCGTCCCGCCCCGCCAGCGTCTTTCCAAGCACCATGTAACCGCCGCATTCGCCGTAGATGACCGCCCGTCTTGCCGCTGCGTCCTGGATGCCGCGCCTGAACCGGCCGGCATTGGCGATGGCGTCGCCATGCAATTCCGGATACCCGCCGGGCAGAAAGACGGCATCGCAATCATCGGCTGGCGATTCATCGCCCAGCGGCGAAAAGAAGGAGATCTCCGCACCGTCACGCCGCCATGCCTGCAGCAGATGCTGGTAGATGAATGCGAAGGCCTCGTCCCTGGCAATGGATATTCGCTGGCCGAGGGGGGGAATTGACGGCGGCGATGCCGGCAGGGCCGCCGCCCTGACCGGCGCCGCGGCGGCCAGCAGGTCGGGGATGTCGATACCGGTCTCGATCGCGTCGGCTGCCCGCTCCATCATCTCCTCGAGCTGCGGATGCTCTGCCGCCGGGACCAGGCCGAGATGGCGCGACGGCAAGGTCAGCGCCGCCGATCTTGCCACCGCCCCCAACACCCGGATCCCGCTGCGGTCCATTGCCGCCCGCACCAGGCCTTCATGGCGAGGCGAGGCCAGGCGATTGAGAATGACCCCGGCAAGATCGAGCGACGGCAATGCCGAGCGCAGCCCGAGCACCGGCAGGATGGCCGAATCGGCCTGGCCGGAGACATCAAGCACCAGCACCACCGGCACCCCGAGGAGTTCGGCCAGGCTGGCGGCGCTACCGGCCCGGCCGGGACCGGCACCGTCAAGCACCCCCATCGCCCCCTCGGCAAGGAGGTAGCCGGTTTCCTGGTTCGGCAGGTTGCCCCCGGCAAGATAACGCAACGCGCTGCTGGCCATCGCCCAGGCATCAAGATTCAGCGCCGGTCGCCTGCCGGCCGCGGCCAGGAAGCCGGTATCGATATAGTCGGGCCCGCTCTTGGCCGGCAGGGCGTCGATGCCTTGCCTTGCCAACGTCCGGAGCAGGCCGACAGTGATGATGGTCTTCCCGCAGGAGGAGGACGGTGCCGCCAGGACCAGTCCGCGGCGTCGGGTCAATGCAGGCCTCCCCATCGGTCCGACTCCCCGGCCTCCAGCGGGTCCAGTGATCTCGGTGCCTGCCCCTGCAGCTGGGCCATCCAGTCGATTGCCAGCCGGAACCGCACGTTCCTGCCGATACAGATGATCGCCGGCGGCCCCATCCCGTGTCGGGCGGCGTCGCTGGCCGCCGCTCCCAGGGTGGTCTCCAGCGATCGCTGGTTGGGCAGGGTGGCATTCTGCACGATCAGCACCGGCTCCTCCTTCTGCCGGCCGCCTTCCAGCAGCCGGCCGGCAATCTCCGCCAGGTGCACCATGGCCATGTAGATGACCAGCATCTGCGAGCCCCGGGCCATCTGGGCCCAGTCCACCGAGTGCGGGGCATCGCCGTCGCGCTCATGCCCGGTGATGAAGGTCACCGACTGGTTTGCATCCCGGTGGGTGGCCGGAACCCCGGCATAGGCGATGCCGCCGATCCCGGCGGTGATTCCGGGGGTTGCCCGGAAGGGAATCCCGGCCCTGACCAGCGCCAGCGCTTCCTCGCCGCCACGGCCGAACACGAACGGGTCGCCACCCTTCATCCTGGCCACCCGGCGGCCTGCCCTGGCATGGCGGATCAGCCGCAGCGAGATGTCCTGCTGGGTCGGCGATGGCTTGCCGCCACGCTTCCCGGCGCTCTCGACCACCACCTCCGGCCGGGCGAATTGCAGCATCTGGCGGTTGAACAACGCGTCATGGACCACCACGTCGGCCTGGCGAAGCACGTTGAGTCCGTGCAGGGTCAGAAGACCCGGGTCGCCTGGTCCGGCGCCAACCAGCCAGACCATCCCCCCGGGGAACACCGGCCAGTCATATTCCTGTGGCAAATCCAATCCCGGCCTCCTGGAATTCCTCGTCAAGGGGGTAGCGCCCTGGTTGAATTCGGTAAATTACCAGAACGGACTTTTGATTATCTGACAAGTCCATATTGTAACAGGTCATGGGACGAATACCGACGGGAACACTTCGGACCGGGTTTACCACCGGAGCCTGCGCCATGGCGGCCGCCATGGCCGCCTGCAACAGGCTGTTCGGCAGCCCCTGGCCCGACCCGGTCGGCATCTGGCTGCCCGGTGGCCAGGATCCGTGCTTCGGGCTCGAGATCCGGGAATCGGGCGATGGCTGGGCGCGTGCCGCGGTCCGCAAGGATGCCGGCGATGACCCGGATGTCACCCACAAGGCGCTGATCATTGCCACCGTGTCCCTGGCCTCCCCGGGCTCGGGGCTGACCTTCCTGGCCGGCGACGGCGTCGGCACCGTGACCAGGCCGGGGTTGCCGCTGCCGGTCGGCGAGCCGGCGATCAATCCGGCACCACGCCGGATGATCAGCGAGGCACTGTCCCGGATCGCCGACATCCATCGGCGGCACTGCGACCTCTCCGTCGAGATCTCGGTTCCCGGCGGCAGGGAGTTGGCCAGCCAGACCTGGAATCCGCGCCTCGGCATCCAGGGTGGGCTCTCGATCCTGGGTACGACCGGGATCGTCAAGCCGTATTCGTGCGCGGCCTGGATTGCATCGGTGCATATGGGGGTGGACGTGGCACGGGCAAACGGGCTCGACCATGTGGTCGGCTCGACCGGATCGGTATCGGAGGCGGCGGCCCAGCGACTCTACCGGCTGCCGGATCATGCGATGCTCGACATGGGTGACTTCGTCGGCGGGCTGCTGAAATACCTGCGCCGTCATCCGGTGCCACGCCTCACCATCGCCGGCGGGTTCGGCAAGCTCTCCAAGCTGGCCCAGGGCGCATCCGACCTGCATTCCTCCCGCTCGCAGGTGGATCTTGCCGCGCTGGCAAAACTGGCCGCGGGCACCAGCCGGGACGGACCCGGTCTCGCCCGGATGATCACCAAGGCCAATACCGCCCGGATGGCGCTCCAATTGGCCGGGCCCGAACTTGCCGCTGCGGTGGCGACCAGGGCCCGGAAGGCTGCCGAGACCATGTTGCGAGATGCGCCGATCGAGGTCGAGATCATGATCATCGACCGCGACGGCTCGGTGATTGGCCGGCACAGCCGGTCGCCGTTTCCGCCGCTGCGTGGCGAGTCTTGATGCGTCCCTCGAGGATACTGCTCCTGGCCGGCACCTTCGAGGCCAGGAAGATTGCCGCCCTCCTCGCCGCCCATCCCGGCATCGAGGTCACCGCCTCCCTTGCCGGCCGCGTCACCAGGCCGGCCACCTACCCGGTTCCCGTTGTCAGCGGCGGATTTGGCGGTGCGGCCGGGATGACGCAGATGCTGGAGCGGGACGGCATCGATCTCCTGGTCGACGCCACCCACCCCTTCGCCGTCAACATCACCGCCAACGCCGCCAGGGCATGTGAAATGGCCGGCATCGAAATGCTCCGGTTTGACCGCCCGCGCTGGATGCCCGGCGAGGATGACCGCTGGCTGGAATTTGCCACGCTGGACGAGGCCATCGGGGCAATCCCGGGCGGATTCCGGGCGTTTGCCCCGCTCGGAAGCGGGGTGCTCGACACCCCTGTCCGTGAGTTGCTCGCCAACCGGCCGGATCTGGAATTCGTGCTGCGGCTGATCGAGGCGCCCGGCAAACCCTTGCCGGACAATGTCGTCGCCTGCCTCGCCTCCCGCCCGGCCGAGAACTGGCAGGATGAGGCAAGGCTGCTCGAGCGGCAGGGATGCGATTGCGTGCTGTGCCGCAATGCCGGCGGCACAGCTGGCGCGGCCAAGCTGCGGGCGGCGGCCGAACTCTTCCTGCCGGTCTACATGGTGTTGCCACCACAACCGGCGGAGGGTTTGCGGCGTCTGCGCCTGTTCACGGATGAAACCATGTTGGCAGACTGGGTCGGCAAGACCCTCGGGCGACGGGGGGAAGAATGAGCATGCATCCTCCTCGCCTGTCCTGCATTCATGCGAGGCCCGGCGGCGGATCTCGGAGAGTTGGCCAGTGACGGGTCATTCGGTTACACAGGCGATGATTCGGACATCGGGACGGAGAGGCAATGCAGGGCAGGATACCCACGACGGTGATCACCGGTTTCCTCGGGGCCGGCAAGACCACGATGATACGCCAGCTGCTCGACCAGGCCGAAGGCAGGCGCATTGCGCTGATCATCAACGAATTCGGCGAACAGGGAGTCGACCGGGAGATTCTGCGCGGGTGCAATATCGAGGGCTGCGACGAGTCGGGGCTGGTCGAGCTTGCCAATGGCTGCATCTGCTGCCGGGTTGCAGAGGAATTCGAACCGGCCATCCTGTCGCTGGTATCCATGGAGCGGCCTCCCGATCACATCATAATCGAGACCTCCGGCCTGGCCCTTCCGCAACCGCTGTTGCGCGCCTTCGGCTGGCCGGCATTGCGGGGCCGGCTGACCGTCGATGGCGTGGTCGCGCTATTGGACGGTCCGGCCGTTGATTCCGGCAACTACGTGCAGGATCGCAGCGCCCTGGACCGGCAGCGGCTGGAGGATGACAGCCTCGATCATGACACGCCGATCATCGAATTGTTCGAAGACCAGCTTGCCAGCGCCGACATGGTGGTGATCAACAAAACCGACCTGATGCAGCCTGCCTCGGTGGACCAGCTGCGCACATCCCTGCGGCAACAATTGCGGCCGGGGGTGTCGGTGGTCGCGGCAAGGAATGGCGCCGTCGATCTGCGGATGATTCTCGGCATTGATGCCGAAGCCGAATCCAGCCTGGCCGACCGGTCGGAGATTCATCACCGGCACGAGCCGGACGAGGCCGAAGGCCCGGATACGGAGCCCGACCACGACCATGACGAATTCGATTCGACCGTCATTGCCCTGCCCGAGCTTGCCGATCTCGACGGATTCCTTGAGCGGCTGGCCGAACAGATCAGCCGGCATCGGTTGCTGCGGGTCAAGGGTTTCGCCGCCGTGCAGGGCAAGCCCATGCGCCTGATCATCCAGGCCGTCGGACCTCGCATCAACTGCCATTTCGACCAACCCTTCGAGGTCGGGGCGAGACGGAGGACCAGCCTGGTGGCGATCGGCGAGGCCGGGATCGACTGGCCGGCGGTCGAAAACGGCCTTCAGCTGCAAGACGGAGCGTAGATGCACCTGCTGGCGGCCCAACCGGGAATCGTCTCCGATGGCTCCGAACCGGTAGATCCTGACCAGGCGCCCGCCGAGTTGGTCATCCTGTCGGCGGCCGACACCGAGATCGCCGCCCTGGCCGCCGCCTGCTCCGATGCCGGGCCGGATTTCCTGCGCCTTGCCCAGCTGTCATGGCTTGCCCACCCCTACTCGGTCGACCTTTATATCGAGAAGACCGCCTCGCGGGCAAAGCTGGTCATCATCCGGGCCCTCGGGGGCTATCGCTACTGGCAATACTGCCTGGAGCAGTTTTCCACCCGGTTGCAGGAGGCGGGATGCCGCTTCGCCGCCCTTCCGGGCGATGACGATCCAGACGGTGAATTGCTGGCCCTGTCTTCGCTCGACCACGAGGATTGGAGCCAGCTGCACGGCTATTTCAGCGCCGGCGGGCCGGCAAATTCGCGCCGGATCCTGCAATTCTGCCGCCATCTCATCCATGGCGAGCCGAGGCCGCTGCCGCCGACACCCCTGCTCAAGGCCGGCATCTACTGGCCCGGATCCGAACAGCCGAACCTGGCCGATCTGCGCCGCCATTGGGTCGATGGACAAGGGCATGGCGCCATCATCATGTACCGGGCCTGGCTCCTGGGCGGCAATACCGGGCCGGTCGACCGGCTGATCCGGGAGTTGCAGGGGCGGAACATCAACCCCCTGCCAATCTACGTGTCGTCACTGAAGGATCCGGTGTCGGAGGAGACCGTGACGACGCTGTTTGGCGACGTCGCGCCCGATATCGTGTTGAACCTGACCAGTTTTTCCATTGGCGGTGCCGGAATTTCATGCCTGGAGCGCCAGCCAACCGTGCTTGACGCACCGGGGCGGCCGGTTCTGCAGGTCATGCTGGCCTCCTGCAGCCATGACAGCTGGCTTGATGCCGATTACGGGGTCCCGCCGCGTGACATCGCCATGAATGTCTCGCTTCCCGAGGTTGACGGGCGGCTCCTGGCCGGGGTGATCGGCTTCAAGTCGCAATCCCGAATGGATGACCGGACGCAATGTCCGATCGCCTGCCACGAGGCAAGGGATGACCGGGTTCAATTCGTCGCCGAACTGGCCGGGAACTGGCTGCGCCTGGCCACAACACCGGCAGGCGAGCGCCGGGTGGCGGTCATACTCGCCAATTACCCGAACAAGGATGGCAGGTTGGCCAATGGCGTCGGGCTGGATACGCCGGCATCTGCCATCCGGCTGCTGTCGGCGCTTCGGCATGACGGATATGACGTTGCCTCCGCCCCCTTCTCGTCTGCCGCCCTCATGGAGCTGCTCCTGGCCGGCCCGACCAACCGGCAGCCTGGCAGGACGCACCGCCCTTCCGGGAGCCGGCTCGACCTGGACGACTACGTGCAGCGATGGCAGGGGCTGCCGGCAGCAATCCGCCGGCAGATCGAGGAGCAATGGGGGCCACCGCAGGATGATCCCGGCCTCGAGGATGGCCGGTTCGTGGTGGCCGCCCATGTCTTCGGCAATGTCGTGGTGGCAGTGCAGCCGGCACGCGGCTACAACATCGATCCGGTCGAGACCTATCATTCTCCCGACCTGGTGCCGCCGCATTCCTACCTGGCATTCTATTTCTGGCTACGGGACCGGTTCGGCATCGATGCTGCCATCCACCTCGGCAAGCATGGCAACCTCGAATGGCTTCCCGGCAAATCCGTGGCCCTCTCGCCCTGCTGCTGGCCGGAAGTCGTGCTCGGGCCGACTCCCAACATCTACCCCTTCATCGTCAACGACCCGGGAGAAGGCACGCAGGCGAAACGGCGCATCCAGTCGGTCATCATCGATCACCTGACGCCGCCATTGACCAGGGCCGAGAGCTACGGCCAGCTTGCCGAGATGGAGGCGCTGGTCGACGAGTATTACCAGGCGGCCGGCGTCGATTCCCGCCGGATCGAATTGCTGCGATCGGGAATTCTTGCCGCCATGGAGACCTCGAGAATCGATGTTGATGCCGGAATCGATGCCGGTGACGATGCCGACAGCCGGTTGCGCAAGCTCGATGCCTATCTGTGCGAATTGAAGGAGGCGCAGATCCGTGACGGGCTTCACGTATTCGGCGAGGCGCCGCAAGGCCGGTTGCGGCGCGACCTGGCGCTGGCGCTGGTCCGCATTCCCCGCGGCAATGGCGAGGGCCCGAACGCGTCCCTGCCTCGCTCGCTGGCCGCCGATCTTGCTCTCGGCGAGGCGTTCGACCCGCTCGATTGTGACCTCGCCGCCGAATGGACCGGCAAGAGGCCACCGGAACTGGCCGGGGTCAGTGCCGATTTGTGGCGAAGCGCCGGCGACACCGTCGAGCGGCTCGAATTGCTGTCGGCCAAGCTGGTTGATGGCGAAGCCGACCCACCCGGCCCGGACTCGGCCACCGTTCTCCGGCAGGTCACGAGCGGGATCCTGCCGGTCATTGATTCCTGTGGCCGGGAGGAGATCGCCTCGCTGGCCGCCGCCCTTGACGGCCGGTTCGTGCCGCCGGGGCCCTCCGGGGCGCCGACCAGGGGCCGGCCCGACGTCCTGCCTACCGGGCGCAATTTCTACTCGGTCGACAGCCGGTCGTTGCCGACCAGGACCGCCTGGGAGCTCGGCTGGAAATCGGCATCGCTGCTGATCGAGCGACATGTGCAGGATTGCGGCGACTGGCCGCGCAAGGTGGCGGTCACCGCCTGGGGCACTTCCAACATGCGAACGGGAGGCGACGACATTGCCCAGGCCATGGCATTGATGGGTGTGTGCCCGACATGGGATGCAGGCAGCAACCGGGTCAGCGGCTTCGAGATCATCCCTTCCGGCGCATTGGGCCGGCCGCGTGTCGATGTGACTTTCCGGGTGTCGGGCTTCTTCCGGGATGCCTTTCCGATGCAGATGGATCTGCTCGCCAGCGCCGCGAGGGCGGTGATGGAACTCGACGAGCCCGAGGACATCAACCCGGCGGCGGCGGCCTTCCACAGGGATACGAAGGCAGTCGGCAGTCGGCGAGCCGGCTTTCGGGTTTTCGGCTCGAAACCCGGGGCTTACGGCGCCGGGCTTCAGGCGCTGATCGACGAGGGCATCTGGCAAGAGCGGCGCGAGTTGGGTCGCAGCTACATCGAATGGGGAGGTTATGCCTATGGCGGCGGGGCCGAGGGCGTGACCGCGGGTGACGATTTCTCGGCCCGCCTCGGCGAAGTCGAGGCGGTGATCCAGAACCAGGACAACCGCGAGCATGATATACTGGACAGTGATGACTATTATCAGTTCGAGGGTGGAATCTCGGCCGCGATCGAGGAGTTGCGCGGCGTGCGCCCGGTTGCCTACCACAATGACCATTCGAGGCCGGAGCGGCCACGCATACGAACGTTGCAGGAGGAGATCGGCCGGGTGGTCCGCTCGCGGGCGGTCAATCCGAAATGGATCAATGGCGTCAAGCGCCACGGCTACAAGGGAGCATTCGAAATTGCCGCAACGGTCGACTACCTGTTTGCCTTTGCAGCCACCACCGGCGCCGCCAGATCCCATCACTTCGACCTGGTCTACGGCGCCTACCTGGAGGATGAGGACACCCGCAATTTCATCCGGGACAACAATCCGCCGGCACTCGGCGAAATCGCCAGCCGGTTGCTCGAAGCCATTGAACGTGATCTCTGGCAGCCGCGGCTCAATTCGACCCACGGCATGCTGCGGGAGTTGATAGCCGATTCTGCAATGCAAGAAGGGGAGGATGACCAATGACCGACGATCTTGAACGCCACAAGGCCAGGATGGCCAAGAAGAAAGCTGCCCGCGACCGGATCATGGCCACAAAGACCCGGGACAAGGGCCTGATCATCGTCCATACCGGCAAGGGAAAGGGCAAGTCCTCGGCCGCCTTCGGCATGATCTTCCGCTGCATTGCCCATGGCATTCCCTGCGCGGTCGTGCAGTTCATCAAGGGTGGCATGGAGACCGGGGAGCGGTCGCTGATCACGGAGCATTTCGCCAGGCAATGCCAGTTCCATACCATGGGCGAGGGCTTTACCTGGGAGACGCAGGACCGAGCACGCGATATCCGGATGGCAGGGGCCGCCTGGGCAAAGGCCAGGGAGATCATTCTCGATCCGTCCACCAGGCTGGTGTTGCTCGACGAGATCAATATCGCCATTCGCTACGGCTACCTCGATATCGAGGAGGTTGTGGCGTTTCTCGAGAATGACAGGCCGGAGGACACCCATGTGATCCTCACCGGTCGCAATGCCGCCGACAGCCTCATCGAGATTGCCGACCTCGCCACCGAGATGACCCTGGTCAAGCATCCCTTCAGATCCGGCATCAAGGCCCAACCCGGGATCGAATTCTAGGCGACAGCTACGTCCGGGGAGGAGTGTCGGCATGGCCAGGGCATTGATGATCCAGGGCACCGGATCGCATGTCGGCAAGTCGATCATGGTTGCCGGCCTGTGCCGGGCCTTCAGCCAGCGTGGATTCCGGGTCAGACCCTTCAAGCCGCAAAACATGTCGAACAATGCCGCCGCCTGTCGCGACGGGGAAATCAGCCGGGCCCAGGCGTTGCAGGCCCAGGCCTGCGGTGTGGAGCCCTCTACCGACATGAACCCGGTGCTGCTCAAGCCGGAAAGCGAATCCGGCGCCCAGATCATCGTGCAGGGGGAGCGCCATGCAACCCTGTCGGCAAGGGAATATGTCGGGCACAAACCCGCCCTGATGAAGAAGGTGTGCGAGAGCTACCGGCGGCTTGCCGGGGAAGCGGACATCGTGCTGGTCGAGGGAGCTGGCAGTCCGGCGGAAGTCAATTTGCGCCGGGGCGACCTGGCCAATATGGGATTTGCCCGCCAGATGAAGGTTCCGGTGGTGCTGGTGGCCGATATTGAACGGGGCGGCACCATCGCCCAGCTGGTCGGCACCAGGGCCGTGATCAGCGGCAAGGATAACGCGTTGATCAAGGGCTTCATCATCAACAAGTTCCGGGGCGATCCGACGCTGTTCGAGGATGGCTACCGGTTCATCGAGCACAGGACCGCATGGCGCGGCGTCGGAATCGTCCCGTGGTTCGCCGATGCCTGGCGCCTCCCGGCCGAGGATGCCCAGGACCTTGCCAGGATCCGGCCTCGCCGGGACGGGCTGCGGATTGTCTGCCTCGGCCTGTCGAGAATTGCCAATTTCGACGATCTCGACCCCCTTCGGCTAGAGCCGCATGTCTCGGTCAGCCTGCTCGGGCAGGGCCAGGTGCTTCCGGGAAATGTCGATCTGGTCATCATCCCCGGCACCAAGTCGACCAGGTCCGATCTCGAATTCCTGCGGCGGCAGGGCTGGGACATCGACCTCAAGGCGCATCTGCGCCGGGGCGGCCGGGTCCTGGGAATCTGCGGCGGCTTCCAGATGCTGGGCAGGATGATCAATGATCCTCACGGCATCGAGGGCAGTGCCGGCGCAACGCCGGGGCTGGGCCTGCTGGATGTCGAGACGTGCATGTCCACCGAAAAGACGGTCAGCAATGTCACGGTTCTCCACCGGGGCATCGACCGGCCGGTCGATGCATACGAGATCCATATCGGCCGCACGGCCGGCCCTGACCGGGGCCGACCATTCGCTCATGTCATGGAGGAAGGAGGCCCGGTTGCCGAGGGGGCGGTTTCGGCCGACGGCCAGGTGGCCGGAACCTATCTGCACGGGCTTTTTGCCGATGACCGGATGCGGGGAGCCTTTCTCGGGGATCTTGGCGCCACCGGCAACCAGGCAGGGTACCGGCAACTGGTCGAGACAACGCTCGATGACCTCGCCAGCCATCTTGCCTCCTGTCTCGACCTGGACCGCCTCTACCGGATGACGCGGAACTGAGTTCAGGCCTCAGGCCACCGCCCGCGCCAACGCGCATTGCGACCACAGATCCGACACTGCATCGACCAGACGGTTCATTTCCTCCTCCGAATGCAATGGCGTCGGCGTGATGCGAAGCCGTTCGGTTCCCCTGGGAACGGTCGGGTAGTTGATCGGCTGCACATAGATCGAATGCTCATCCATCAGGATGTCGCTAATATATTTGCACTTGACCGGGTCGTTGATCATGACCGGTACAATATGCCCGGGATTGAGCTTGTGCGGAATTCCCCTTGCATCGAGCTTGGCACGAAGCAGGTCGACCTTCTTCCGATGCGCCGCCCTTTCCAGGGCACTGACCCGCAGGTGACGGACCGAAGCCAGGGCACCGGCGACAATCGCCGGCGGCAGGGAGGTGGTGAAGATGAAGCCGCTGGCAAATGAGCGGATGAAATCACAGAGGGCCGCCGAACCGGCAATATAGCCGCCGATCACGCCATAGGCCTTGCCGAGCGTGCCCTGGACCAGGTCAACCCGGTCGCTCACCCCGTGCAACTCGGAGATCCCGCCCCCCTGGGGGCCGTACATTCCGACCGCATGCACCTCGTCAAGATAGGTCATGGCGCCATATTCCTGCGCCACGTCACAGATCTTACCGATCGGGGCGATATCGCCATCCATCGAGTAGATGGACTCGAAGGCCACGATCTTGGGACAATCCCCGGGAAGCCCGGCCAGCTTCTGCTCCAGGTCAAACACATCGTTATGTCGCCAGATCAGCTTCTTCGCCCTGGAATGCCTGATGCCCTCGATCATCGACGCGTGGTTCATCTCGTCCGACAGGATGACCACATCGTCCAGCCGTGCACCCAGCGTGCCAAGCGCAGCCCAGTTGGACACGTAGCCGGAGGTGAAAAGCAATGCCGCCTCCTTGCCGTGAAGACTGGCCAATTCCTGCTCGAGGAGGCGGTGATTGTGGGTGGTGCCCGATATGTTCCTGGTTCCCCCGGCACCAGCACCAAAATCGTCAATCGCATCCTTCATGGCATCGAGGACGACCGGGTGTTGTCCCATGCCGAGATAGTCGTTCGAGCACCAGACCGTCACCGGTCGACTCTCGCCGTTCCGGTAATGCACGGCATGCGGGAACTGGCCCCGGTTGCGCTCGATCTCGGCAAAGACCCGGTAATTCCCCTCTCGCCTCAACCCGTCGAGCTGCGCAAGAAACATGTTGTCAAACTGTCCAGTCACCAGATGCCGGCTCCCATGTCGCACATCAACCCGTCTCACCGAAGCCGCGTGTCGCGGTCAGCGCATCTTGCGGCCGAATGCATAACACACCCTTCAGCGGACGAGTGCATAGCAGGTCCGAATGCATATTGCATGTGGATTATTCCGAAACGCATGTGTCCGGCCGCGAAGGATGCAGCAGACGCGGAAATCTTGTGGCGCGCAGAATTTGCCGGCCAGCACGCCGCCGGCCAGGGCACAGCTGCCCATCCCCGACACCAATACGGGCCGCATTGCCTGGCGACAATCGAGGCGAGGGTCAGCCGTGGTCAGGACGGCAATACGATACCGGGCTCGTGAAGAGAAACAGCGGGCGAGCCGGGAGTCGAAATCATCACCCGAACACATCATCCGGCCCGGCGCGCAAGCGCGGACATATTGGCCCAATCCGGCAATTTCGGCAGGTCAGGTCAATGACCTCCCCGCGCTCACGGTGCAGTGCGCCAGACATCCCGCCAGCGAGGCGGATGCCCGGGCCGAGGCCCGCCGGGTCCTGACCTCGATCCCCGACATTGGCCTGATGATGGCTGCCGCTAAGCAGGCCAGCGGATCAGGATGCCAAGAACGACGATCGCCGCGACCCAGAGGCCAATCTGCCAGCGCGTGTTGTCCTTGTCGCGCTTGGCGGCCTCCACATCACGCTTGGCCGCTTCCACATCACGCTTGGCCGCTTCCACATCACGCTTGGCGGCGCTCCGCGCGGCTTCGTCCGTCAGCCGTGTCATGTCGGCCCGCAGCCGGTCCAGTGCGCTTTCGTATTCGGCTTGCCTGGTATTCATGCGCTCCTCCAGAACGGCGACTTGCCGGGCCAGATCGTGAATGTCCCGCTCGCCGCTCATGCTTGCCAAGATATTGATGGGAACGAGTCAGGTCAATTCCCGTAATTGTAGAAGGCGATCTGTTCCTGGGAGAGACCTTCGGCGGATTACGGCGACTGGATGCCCCGCCTGTTGAGTGCAATCGAGTAGAGTGACGTGAAGCCGGTCATGAACATGACATGCCTGCCACGTCCGCCGAAGCAGAGATTGGAGACCTTCTCGGGGACCAGCACCTTGCCGAGCAACTCGCCTTCCGGCGAGATGCAATGCACCCCGTCGCCCGCTGACGACCAGAGATTGCCATCGGTATCCAGCCGGAAACCGTCGGACTTGCCGGTATCGATCCGGTGAAACACGCCCCGGTCCACCAGTCGGTCGTCGCCGTCAAGATCGAACATCCTGATATGGGGATCGCCGTCCGGATCATAGGCACGGGCGGTGTCGGACACGTAGAGCCGGGTCTCGTCCGGCGAAAATGCGAGGCCGTTCGGGCAGGCAAGTTCGCCGGCAACGATCCCGATCTCGCCGGTTGCAGGGTCAACCCTGTAGACATTGCACGGCAATTCCTGCTCCGATTTGTGGCCCTCGTAGTCGGAGACAATTCCGTAATGCGGATCGGTAAACCAGATTGAATCATCCGATTTGACGATGACATCATTTGGCGAGTTGAATCTCCTGCCCTGGAAGTTGTCGGCAATGACGGTGATCGAGCCGTCATACTCGGTCCTTGTCACCCGTCTTGTTCCATGTTCGCAGGAAACGAGGCGGCCCTGCCGGTCCCTGGTATGGCCATTGGCAAAATTCGAGGGAAACCGGAAAGTGGAAATTCCGGTTCCTTCCGACCAGCGATGAATGCGATTGTTGGGAATATCCGAGAACAGCAGGCAACCGGCATCTCCGAACCAGACCGGCCCCTCTGTCCAGTCGAACCGGTTCCGTGCAAGCACCTTCAGATGGGCATTGCCAACCAGGTAGTTGCCGAAGACGGGATTGCGGACCGAATATTCCGGCTCAAGCAACCTGGCGCTGATGGAGTTTTCCGTGTTTTCCATGTCAGGACCCCGCCTTCCTGAATTGCCCGATCCGACCGGCATTTACCGGGGTCAATGGCGGCTTGCCCTGGAAATGTGCGATCAGGTTTCCGGTCACCAACTCTCCCATCTCACGCCGGGACTCGATCGTGCCGGAGCCATGATGCGGATGCAGAACGACGTTGTCGAGGTGGCAGAATCGCCGATTCACATCAGGCTCGTTCGCATACACATCGAGTCCTGCGGCACCGAGGCGTCGAGTCTCCAGGCAGTCGAGCAATGCCTGCTCCTCGATCGTCGACCCCCTGCTGATATTGACGATGACACCCTCGGGCCCGACCGCCTCGATCATGCCCCGATCGACAAAGTGTAAGGTGTCACGGTTGGCCGCCAACGCCACGAACAGCGCATCCGATCTCGCTGCCAGTTCATGCCGGTCCTCAACCCGGGTCCAACCTGCCGGCGCCTCCTTGCTGGTCCGCGACCAGAAAAGAATGTCCATGCCCATCGCCGACAGCCTGCCGGCAATCTCCCGCCCGATGCGGCCAAGGCCGACAATGCCGGCCGTCCTCCCGCCAACCCGGTTGAACAGCCGGTACGGGCCACGCTCCTTCCAGATTCCTCGCCGAACATACGCGTCTGCCGTCACCAAATCACGCATGACTGCCAGGTACAGGCCGACCGCCAGATCGGCGACATCACCGGACAACACATCCGGCGTGTTGGTGACCATGACCCCGGCCTCGCTGGCTGCGCCGACATCAACGCCGTCATAACCGGCACCAAAGACCGACACGATCTCGAGATTGGGCAATGCCGATATCAGCTTGCGGTCGACAACCAGGTCGCCGCGGCCGGCGATCGCCCGGATGTTGTGGGCATTGTCGGCAAGATAGGCATCCTGGTCGGTCGCCTCGAATATCCTGAACAGCCTGAAATTGGCGGCGAGAACGTCTTCATCCTGCTCCGAATACAGGCATTGCTGGAGGAGTCCCGGTCTCGTCATTCTCCTGTCTCCGAACTGAATTTTCCTCGGCCGCTTCCTGGCCCGGCGCCTTCCTTGCCGTCGTTCTTCCGGTCCGGTCGGGAGGAAGAGCAGGCGATCGTTCCCGGCGCCCCGCAAGCCAAATGGCCGGCATTCCGGTCGGGCCGTCTCCGGGCTGGCCTAGCCAGCGAACCACTTCCAGATTCCGTGCAACATGACAAGGCCATGCGACTCGCGAAGAATTGATTTATCTGCCGTTTTGTGAAATAGCATGGACCCGCGTGGCCGCGGTACTTGCCGCCTGCGGATATGTGTGGCCTGGATTGCCAGTCCTCGTGTTTGCGGCAAGGTATCCCGGTGCCCTGAATGTGAAGACATCCCGGCCCGGGATGGAAAATCGCAAATACAGGGAGGTATCTTGCATGGGCAGCAACCTTGATGCAATTACCACGGTATTCACCGAGTTCTATTACTGGCTGACAGTGGCCCTGATGTTCCTCATTCATGTGGGATTCTGCATGTATGAGGTGGGGGCCAGCCGTCGTCGCAATCACATGCACACGCTGATGAAGAACTCGATGCTGATCCCGCTGGTAACGATAACATTCTTCTTCTTCGGATGGTGGATCTACTGGGCCTTGCCGGCCTTTCCATTCGGACCGATCGATTTCACGTCGGCCGCGGCAAATTCACCGCTTTCGGAGACAATGGGAACCAATCTGAGTGACAGGATTACCGGGGTCTTCTGGGCCGCGTTCCTGCTGTTTTCCTGGACGGCCGCCTCGATCGTGTCCGGCTCGGTGATCGAGCGGATCAATTCCGGGGCGTTCTGGATCCTGGCGGTCGTGATCGGATCGGGCGCCTGGATCGTCGATGCCGCCTGGGGTTGGCACTATGCCGGCTGGATGGTTCAGTTACTCGGATATCACGATGCCTATGCATCGGGAGTCATCCACGCCATTGCCGGCGGTTTTGCCCTCGGTGTGCTGGTTGTCCTGGGGCCGCGCCTCGGAAAATTCCGGGCCGACGGATCGCCACGTGACATCATGCCGCACAACCCCTGGTTCGTCTGTATCGGTCTGTTCCTGATCTATACCGGCTTCTGGGGCTTCTACGTGGCATGCAACGTGCCGATGATCGATCCGGCCGGAATTGGCGGACAGATCACCGGTGAGACCTGGACTGCGACCACCATCTACCTGACGCCGACGACACTGGGCGCGATTACCGTGAACTTCCTGATGTCGCTTTCGGGTGGAATGCTCATCGGCTACATGGCCTCGAAGGGCAACGCCTTCTGGACCTATTCCGGTGGCCTGGCCGGGATCATCACGGCATCGGCCGGCAATGATCTCTATCACCCGATCCAGGCGATGATCATTGGCGGTATCGGAACCTACCTGGCATACAAGCTGCATTTCTGGGTCGAGAACCGCTTCAAGATCGATGATGCGGTCGGGGCCGTTGCGGTTCATGGCTATGCCGGGTTCATCGGCCTGGTGATCTGCGGATTCGTCCTGTGGGGCCATCCGGCATCCACGTATGAAGGTTATGCCTCCATCAATCCGCTTGGTCAGTTCATTGGCGCCATCATCATGTTCGGCGTGCTCGGGTTCCTTCCCGGCTGGATCGTAGCCAAGATCCTGTCGGCCATGGGTATCCTGAGAATACCGAAGGAGGTCGAACTTCTTGGCCTGGACTTCGCGTCCAGCCGGGAGGAGGCCGCCGCTGCCGCCGATGTTCGGGATGGCGAAAAGTCAATGGTCTGATTGATTCCAGCAGACATAGAACAGGAGACTGAAATGAGTACGACTGGTATATCGAGCTGGGCTGTCGACCTGGCTGACGTTGGTGCCATCTATCCCTTCCAGGGTGCCGAGTGGATCATGTTGCTGATCGGCCTGGTGTTCTGGATCTGGTGGCATGTCTGGTCGATCAAGTCGGAGAATGCCCGCCTTCGGGAGAAGGTTGCCAAGCATGGCTCGACTGATACGATCAAGGAGGCAATCGACTCGGACTGAACGCCGTGTCACCTGCATGACATGCGCCGGCCGCCCCGTTGCGGCCGGCGCATTCATTTTCAGCCAGAGGCACGGGGCGGCTGCACGGGTTGAAATCCGGCAGGCATCCAATCGGCCGGCCGCAGCACCTGGCGAAATGTCGTGCGCAGCCTTTTGCCGGCGCAGGAGATTGCAGCCATCTCGCAGGACGATCCCCCTGCCAATATCCGGCTTTCCGGCAGTATTGCCGAAGAAGGAGAGTGTGGCTGTCAACACCGATCAATCGCCCGGCGGTGCCGGCAGACAGCCTTTCACGCGTGTCGAGGTCGAAATCCGAAAGGCCGGCGCTCGCTCATCCGGAAGGTCGTCAGGGCACTGGGCGATCCTGTGTTCGAGACCGAGACGCGTGCCATCCTGTGCCAAATGGTCGCCGAGCCGGGCGCCGGAGGACTCACAAGACCTTGCTGGCCTGTGCATCTCTGGAGGGGATTGACCTCGAGTATCGACGTGAATTCGGACGTGATGCCGCATTGTGACATTCATGGCCGGTACGAATGTCACGGGGTTGAACAGGGGTGGCATGATGGAACGAAATCGCCGGCCCCTGCCGTTCGGAGACCGTTGAGGCTATTGCCGAGAGCCGTATGTGGCGCTCAGCCATCCCGTGCCCGGCCAGGAATTCTTCGTCTGGAATTGCCGTAAGGACATGGACACTTCCTGCCTCGCCTGCTCTCCGGCGGGATCAGGCGAGGCCCCGGACCCGTTTCTTTTCCGGGTCGAAATGCGGGACGCTGACCACATTCGCCTTCAACCTTTTCTGCTGGCCGTCCAGTTGGCCAATCTCCACCTCGGTTCCGGGTTCGGAATGGACAATGTCCAGCCGGGCCAGGGCGATGGTCCTGGCCAGTATCGGTGAGCGTGTTGCCGAGGTGATCTGCCCGATCTGTGCCTTGCCGATGCGGATGCAGTCGCCGGTTGAAGGAGTCTGGCCGGATTCGATCTCCAGGCCGACCAGCTTGCGGGTCGGATGCGCCTTTCGCTCTTCCAGCGCCTGGCGGCCGATAAAGTCGGCATTCTGGGTCTTGAGCGGAACGGTAAAGCCGATTCCGGCCTCGAACGGGTTGATGGTGTCGTCGAATTCGCAGCCGACAAAGACAAGGCCGGCCTCGACCCGCAGCATGTCCAGCGCATCGAGTCCGAGCGGGACGATTCCGAATTCCTCCCCGGCTTCCCAGATGCGGTCAAACACCGCCACGGCATCCCGCGGATGGCAAAACACCTCGTATCCCAACTCGCCGGTATAACCGGTCCTGCTGACCACGCAGGCAATGCCCTTGAAGTCGTCCACGCGGGTCACCGCGAACCGGAACCAGCCCAGCTCCTCGATGGTCGGTTGCTGCGGCGCCGTCCAGAAGATGCCGGCGAGCAATTCCCGGGATCGCGGCCCCTGGACCGCGATATTGTGCAGCTGGGAGGTGGAGTTCCTCACCCAGGCATTCAGCCCCAACTCGGCCGCCTGTTGGCGCAGCCACAGGCCGGAGGTGTCGTTCCCGCCGATCCAGCGGAAATTCATCTCGCCGAGACGAAACACCGTCCCGTCATCGATCATGCCGCCATGCTCGTAGCACATCGCGGTGTAGACAACCTGCCCGATCGACAGCCGGCTCATGTCGCGGGTGACACAATATTGCATCAGCTGTTCGGCATCGGGGCCGGTGATCTCGTATTTTCGCAGCGGCGACAAATCCATGACCGCCACCCGCTCGCGGCACCCCCAGTATTCGTCGATCGCCCCGTGCCCGGACATTGTCTTCGGCAGCCAGAAACCGTTGTATTCGACAAAATCCCGCGTGTGGCGGGCAAAGCAATCGTGAAATCCGGTCTTCCTGGTTTCTTCCATCTTCGCCTCCGCCGACCTCCGGTAGCCGATCGAGGGGTTGAAATCCTCGCTGGCCCGGTAGGTTCGCACCTGAATGTCCGTCGGGTTCCAGCCATTGGCAGAATCGACGTCGCATGGACAGGCCGTCGAGATGCAGACCAGGTCGGTCAATGCCCGCAGGAGAACGTAGTCACCCGGGCGTGACCACGGGTCGTCGAATCCCATGGCATTGGCATCATCAATGGCCGTGTTGAAGAAGAAATTGATCGCCGGCCAGCCACCGCGCTCCCTGATCTGGTAGCTGCTGGCCAGCCTGGCATTGATGTTGTCCGAGCAATTGACGTGGCCCGGATACCCCATATCCTCGTAATACCTGGCCGTGCATGCCAGCCCGAAGGCGTCGTGCCGGCCGCAGCTGTCCTGGACGATCTCCACCAGCGGATCAAAATCGACGGTGAAATATTTCGAGAATATTCCGGGGGCCGGATAACCGGTGCCGGTCAGGGTCCGGGTCGCAGTCGGATCGATTTCACGCTCGATTCCCTGGTCGAGCTTGCCGAGGGAGAATGCCTGGAAGTCGGAACATTCCCGTCCCTGCACATCGAGGATCTGGATATAGTCACCCTTCCTGACTTCGTAAGGGACGGCCTGACCAGGCTGGATGTTGAAATCGGCGAGCGGGTCGGCGAGCGGGTCCGGCGGCTCCAGCAAGGTCGTGGCCGGCCCGCCATGCTGGCGGCGGATATAGAGAATGATCTCGGTTGGCGTGTCCTGGTCCTGCGGGCGCATCGGACCGCCAGGCGCCGACACCACCAGCAACCCGTCGCTCTCGGCGGTGAAATGCGCCATGTCGCCCGGTCGCGAGCCATTGCCCAGGGCGATGGCGGCATCACCCAGGGCAATCCGGATGCCGGCACTCGTCAGCCTGGCCAGAACCCGCTCTGCCGACCTGCTGCCATCGCCGAGCACCTGGATCGACCCGGCCGGCCGGCCATTGCTGGTTCCGCCGATCATGGCGGCATCGGAATTGCCATCCGGATCGAAGAATACCAGCTCTGCCGACTGGCTTCCCTCGAAATCGAGGACCGAAATCTCGTCGCCGGCAAATACCGGCACCGTCCGCGATCCGCCCCCGGGCACCGGGTAGCGCTCGACGCCGGGCCGCAGAACCGGCATTCCCGGGACGATCACGCCGGCCCGTTCGTAGCCAGTCTCGAATACGGGTGTCACCGGCACGGTCACGCCAGCCCCAGCGCCTGCTTGCGCCGTGCCGACCAGGTCACGATCAGGTGGTCGACCAGCAATCCGATGAAGGCCACGCACAGGCCCAGCACCAGCCCCTTGCCGACATCGGTCGATGACAGGGCCCGCTGCATTTCCTGGCCGAGATCCTGGGTGCCGATAAAGGCGGCAATGATGACCATGAACAGCGAGAACAGGATGGTCTGGTTGAGGCCGACGGCTATGGTGGGCAGGGCCATCGGCATGCTCACCGCCCACAGCTTCTGGCGGGAGGAGGCACCGCACATGTCGGCGGCTTCGACCAGTTCGGGCGGAACCGCCCGCAACCCCTCGATGGTATAGCGGGTCATCGGCACCAGGCCGAACACGACCACCGCCCCGATGGCGGCGACATCATTGACGCCAAACAGCATGACCACCGGGATCAGGTAGATGAAACTCGGGAAGGTCTGGGCGGTGTCGCAGAACAGCAGGATGGTCTTCGCCCGGACGGCGCTTTTCGATGCCCACACCCCCAGCGGCAACCCGATGGCGCAAACCAGCAACACCGCGAAGGATACCATGTAGGTGGTGATCATGGCACGGTCCCACCAGCCTGACATGGCAATCAGCATGACGAAGCCGGCGCAGGTCAGTGACGACCGCACGCCCCCGGCCAGCCAGCCGATGCCGGCCGCCAGCGCCAGCACCGAACTGTATGGCAGCCAGAGATAGGCATCGCGCATCGGGATCAGAACCCAGGTGATGAGGAAGGCCCGGATGCCCTGGGTGACCGGGTCGGCAACGATGATGAACAGGTCGACGACCGTGTCGATTTCCTTGTAGATGGTCAGGGTCTGCTGGCGCGGGATCTGGTCGGCCAGCTGCCAGAACTGGGCCACCACCAGCGCCAGCGCCGACAGCAACGCCCAGGCAACGAGGGTCCGGTAGCGCTCATGCCAGGCTGTGCCCTTCTCGAAATGCACCGGCTCCTTCTCGACCCAGGCCTTGGAGCACCGGTCCAGCACGATGGCGATGAGCACGATGGAGACGCCAATCTCGACCGACCGGCCGATCTTCAGCGCCTGCAGCAACTGCAGCAGCTTCTGGCCGAGGCCCGGCATGCCAATGAAGCTGGCCAGCACCACCATGGCCAGGCATTGCATGATGACCTGGTTGATGCCGACAAGCACTTCGGTCCTGGCCGAGGGAACCCGGACATGCCGCAAGAGTTGCCAGCCGGTGGCACCGCACATCTTGCCGCTCTCGGTAATCTCCGAGGCGACCTTCTTGAGGCCGAGCAGCGTCATCCTGATCATTGGCGGTGCGGCGAAGATGATGGTCACCACGGCGCCGGATTTCGGGCCGACCCCGATAAAGACCACCACCGGGATCATGTAGGCAAAATGCGGGAGCGACTGGGCGATGTTGAGGATCGGGTTCATGATCCGCTCGACCGTGGGCCATCGCCAGGCGGCGACTCCCAGCACCAGGCCGACGATGATGGCCACCGGCGCCGCCACCACGATCACCGACAGGGTTTCCATGGACCATTTCCACTGCCCCATCACCGCGATCCAGACGAAGGTGCCGCCGGACAGCAAGGCCAACCGCCAGCCATTGAGCGCATAGCCGATCGCCGCCGCGGTGATCGCCACGAAGGTCCAGGGAATCGGCCCGATCCGTGGCCAGCGATTGCGTCCGTAGAGCAGGTTGGCGGTGACATCGAGCATCCATTCGATGCCGGCGGCGAAGGCCCTGGTGACATGGATGAAGCCCAGATCATCCTTGACGAAGACGAAGAGCCAGTTGATCCAGTCGGCAAAGGGGAACACCAGCCATTCGGATGGCCGGACCAGGAATTCCGGCAGCAGGGGCTTGCACACGGCCAGGAGCACGGCCAGGAGCAGGATCGCCCGTCCCAGCTGTGTCCGGGAGACGGTCTCCGACTTCCCCTGTGCGCCTGCCGTCACTGGCTGTCACCATAGAGAAGCGCCAGCGCCTCCCGACGATCAAGCAGCCCGACAATATTGCCGTCCCGGTCGGCGACGGGGAATTCGTCCCTCTCGTCATTGATCAGCTGCCTGGCAATGCCATGCAGGGTTGCCGAGGCCGAAATGGCCTCGCCCACCGGCGTTCGATCCCCGGCCGGCGATGCCAGCACGCCGGCATGGACCACCCTCGCCTTTTCCACCTCCTCGGTGAATTTCGCCACGTAGTCGGTGGCCGGGTTCAGCACGATCTGGTCGGGCGTGTCGCATTGCTCGATCAGGCCATCCTTCATGATGGCGATGCGATCGGCCAGGCGAAGCGCCTCGGAAAAGTCATGGGTGATGAACACGATCGTCTTCTGCAGCATGTCCTGCAGTCGCAGGAACTCGTCCTGCATTTCCCGCCGGATCAGCGGGTCCAGCGCCGAAAACGGCTCATCGAGGAACCAGATATCCGGCTCGATCGCCAGCGACCGGGCAATGCCGACCCGCTGTTGCTGGCCGCCGGACAATTCCCGGGGATAGTAATCCTCGCGGCCGGCAAGGCCAACGAGTTCGATCACCTCCAGCGCCCGACGGCGGCGCTCGAACCGGTCCTGCCCCCGCATTTCCAGCGGAAACGCCACATTGTGCAGGACGGTACGGTGCGGGAGCAGCCCGAAGCTCTGGAACACCATCCCCATCTTGTTTCGCCTGAGCTCGATGAGTTCCTTCTCGGACAGCGACATCAAATCCCTGCCCTCCACCGAGATTTCGCCGCCGGTAATGTCGATCAGCCGGGACATGCAGCGGACCAGCGTCGACTTGCCGGAGCCCGACAATCCCATGATCACCAGCATCTCGCCGCGATGGATCTCCACGGTGACGCTGCGCACGGCAGCGATGTAGCCATCCTCGCGGATCCTGTCGAAAGAACTGTCCGGATCAAGGCCGTCGAAATAGCGCCGCGGATGGTCGCCGAACAGCTTCCAGACATTCGAACAGGAAATTACGGGATGATCTTCGGAATTCATGGTTGCAACTCCCCCACCAGCCAGCCGCCGGTTGCGGTGGGCCAGCTCTCCGTCTGCATATTAGACCGGGATGCCCGTCATTTCCAACCGGCGGGCGCCATCATTGCCATGTCGGCATCCGGGCCTGGTGCCGGAACGGCAAACCGCCCCGGCAAATGCCGGGGCGGCTTCGTGTCTGGTGGTGACGGGATCAGCTTACGCCTTCCAGCCATGGCCGCCAGACATCCTCATTGGCTTCGAGCCAGGCAGTCGCCGCATCTTCCGGCTCCATTTCGTCGACATCAACCAGCTTGGCCATTTCGGCAATCTGCGGGTTGGTGAAGGAAATCCTGGTCAGCACCTCGTAGGCATTCGGCCATTTCTCCGGCATGCCATCCCATGCGGCCTTCTTGAGATAGCCATCCGGCGGGTTGCCGCAATCATAGGTCATGTCCGGATTGGGACCGAGAGAGGCGTCATCCTTGCAGCCTTCGAAATAGGTCGGGAATTCCACGAATTCGCCCGGCCAGACCGCTTCGACGAAATTCGGGGTCCAGTTGAACAGGACCACCGGGCGTCCGGTCTTCTCGGCCGAAGCAACTTCTGCCCACAGGGCCGCTGCCGAACCGGCATTGACCACCACGAAATCCATGCCAAGCGCCTCGACCCGCTCGGCATCGTGCTTGAGCCAGTCGACCGGGCCGCCAAGGAACCGGCCCTTGTCGCCGGTTTCGGGCGTGGCAAACAGGGACGCACATTCATTCAGCGCTTCCCAGCTTGGCAGTCCGGGACAGGACTCCTTGGTCCAGATCGGGTACCACCACTCCTCGCGGGTGACCGCATTGTGGTCGCCGGCATCGTGAATGCCGCCCTTTTCGAGCGCTTCGTTGAAGGCAACGCCAAAGGCGCCTTCCCAGACTTCCAGTTCGAGCGACACGTCGCCGAGCCTGATCGACTCGTACACCGCCTGGGAATCGGTCGAGACAAACTCGACATTGTTTCCCATGGTCTCGAAGATCTGGCCGACCGCGTAGGTCATCACGATCTGGCTGGACCAGTTATGGGTGGCGATCACGATCGGGTCGCTGCTGTCCTGGGCTATCGCCGACATCGGCGCCGCCGCAATCACACCCGCGGCAATTGTACTTGCAAACCTATTCATCGTATTCCTCCATTATTGCGGAGAGCGCCATTGCTCCCCGGAAATGACGGCTGGATCAGCCACGCGTCCGCGTGCCTGCCTCCCGGCCGCTTGTTCGCGCAAAACCGGCGCTCCTACTCGCTAAGCTACGCAATTGTTGATGCCGCCTGCCCGGTGTTATCCACTGCCCGCATCCAGTCCGGACTGAAGGCAAGGATGCGTGACTCCGCACGCAGATCCGGGTTGAAGAACCGGTTGTGCCACCAGGTCGCCTGGAAGGAATGCTGCGTCTCCTCAAGCTCTGTGATCCGGCAATCCAGGTGAAAGCTGTGCGCATAGGCATCGAATTCGAGGATGCAGCGCTCCTGCCTGGCCAGGAGGGCGGCGGTCATCGATTCCGGGGGCCAGCAGGCTGTCAGCAGGTCGGAAAACCGGTCGGGTCCCTGGAAATAACCGGCAGCCAGGAATGTCAGCGCCGCGTTGCGGATGGCGGCCGGATCCACCGACCGCCTGACGATATGCCTGAATTCGGGGAGGACCGAGAACTCCTCCCGGCGGTTCAGCACGGTGATCACCCGAACCGGCGCCTGGCCGGCCATCCGCAACATCGGCGTCATGGCCTGGTCCGGTTGCCCCGAGCGCTCCCGCACTGCCGCCTGCCTGACCCGGCACTGCCAGCCGAGGAATCTCCGGCGCATGGCGTCGGCGCCGCTGGTATCGAAGGCCGGCATTGCCATCTCAGCCGGCCGCCCTTGCCGGCTCGCCGGTCATGAAGGCGTAGTCGCGGCCATGGGACAGGCTGGGAATGCGGGACCTGGTCTCACCCACCATGTCGAGATCCAGCTCTGCCAACACCACGCCCTCCCCCTCGCCGCCATCGGCCATGATCCGGCCCCAGGGATCGACGATCAGCGAATGGCCATAGGATTGGCCGCCGCCCGGAATCGGCCCCGAAGCGCATGGCGCCACCACGAAACTGCCATTCTCGATTGCCCGTGACCGGTTCAGGACATGCCAGTGCGCCTTGCCGGTGGTGGCAATGAACGCCGCCGGCACCGCCAGGATTTCGGCCCCGGCCATGGCCAGGTCACGGTAGAGGCCGGGAAAACGCAGATCGTAGCATATGGTCAGCCCGACGGGACCGAACGCGGTGCGGGCAATGACCGCCTGCCTGCCCGGCTCGACCGCCGCGCTTTCCCGGTAGGTCTGGCCGGCCGAGAGCTGGATGTCGAACAGGTGAAGCTTGTCGTAGCGGGCGGTGATGCTGCCCTCGTCATTGATGACGAGGCTGCGATTGTAGATCCGCCCGCCAGGCCCATCGACGGCAACCGAGCCGACCAGGATCCACACCCGGTGCTCCGCCGCCATCCTGGCGACCGTCCGGATGACCGGATGGCTCCGCTCCGGCGCCGAGGGCGGCGCCAGCAATGGCCCGTCGCTCCTGAGGCCGCCGCAATATTCCGGCAGGGCCAGGAAGCGGGCGCCGGCGGCGACCGCCTCCTCGATCAATGGCGCGGCCGCGGCGATCGCCGAGTCGAAATCAGGACGCGGCGCGGTTTGTATGCATGCTGTCAGCAAGTGGCGGGACATTGTTCCTAGAATTTCTTGTACGCTTTTCTCAGGGCCACCAGCGGGTGCTTCCTGGACATCTGGAACTTGATCAGCAACTCCCGGGCGATCATGTCCCGGTCCTGCTGGTTGTCCGGAAGGGAAATCGTGTCTGGAACCCTGACCCAGCCATTGATGTTGCGGTCGAACACCGCCGGCTTGCCATCCTCGTATCCCATGTGGACATCCTCGAGCCAGTTGAGGTCGTCCCAGCCCATGATTTCCATATACTCCTCGAGGAACGGGGTGATCCGCCGGTAATCGGGAACCAGGTTGACATCGTAGCGATAACCGATGTGCTGGCCGATTTCCTTTTCCCTCTCGGACCCGAGTCCGGCCGCATCATTCAAGAACTGGTCGACATCCTCGATATTTGAGCCGCGATACTTGGTTCCAGCCATGACAGCCTCCCTAGAGATGGTGATAATCTTCGACACCGACCGTGTAGTTGGTGCCGGCCAGCGGCACCGCCGCCATTGCCGAGGCTTCCATGGTCAGCGCCGCCAGGTCTTCCGGTTCGAGCGAGTGGATATTGGTCTTGCCGCAAGCCCTGGCAAACATCTGTGCCTCGATAGTGAGCGTGTGCAGAAAGTTGTAGACCCGCTCGGCCGCCTCGTCCGGATCAAGTCTCGAGCGCAATACCGGATCCTGGGTGGCAACCCCGACCGGGCAGCGCCCGGAATGGCAGTGGTAGCAATAGCCGGGCTCGACGCCCATCTCCTTGCGGAAATCGGCCTCGGGAATGTCCTTGTTGCAGTTGAGGGCAATCATCACCGAGTGACCGACGGCGATCGCTTCGGCGCCAAGGGCGATGGCCTTGGCCACATCGGCACCGTTGCGAATTCCACCGGCATAGACCAGGGTGATCTGGCCTCGCATTCCCAGATCGTCGATCGCCTTGCGGGCCTGGCGGATGGCGGCCATCCCCGGCACGCCGGTATCCTCGGTCGCCAAATGCGGACCGGCACCGGTGGAGCCCTCCATGCCGTCGATATAGATCGAATCCGGGTTGCATTTCACCGCCATCCGCACGTCGTCATAAACCCCGGGCGGCGCCGAGCTTCAGCTGGATCGGGATCTGGCCGTCGGTGACCTCGCGGATCTCCTGGATCTTCAGCGCCAAATCGTCGGGGCCGAGCCAGTCCGGATGCCTGGCTGGCGAGCGCTGGTCGATGCCGGCCGGCAGGGAGCGCATTTCGGCAACCTGGTCGGTGACCTTCTGCCCCATCAGGTGGCCGCCCAAACCCACCTTGCACCCCTGGCCAATGAAGAATTCGCAGCCATCGGCCAAGACCAGGTGGTGCGGATTGAACCCGTAGCGCGACTGGATGCACTGGTAGAACCATTTCGAGGAATAGCGACGCTCATCCGGGATCATTCCGCCTTCGCCGGAACAGGTCGCGGTGCCGGCCATGGTGGCGCCGCGGGCCAGCGCCGTCCTTGGCCTCGTAGGACAGGGCGCCGAAACTCATGCCGGTGACATAGACCGGAATATCCAGCTCGAGCGGCCGCTTGGCCCGCGGGCCGATTACCGTCTTCGTCTCGCATTTCTCCCGGTAGCCCTCGATGACAAAACGGGTGAGGGTTCCGGGAAGGAAGGTCAGATCGTCCCAGTGCGGGATCTTCTTGAATAGCGAAAACCCGCGCATCCGGTAGCGGCCCAGCTCGGCCTTGACGTGGATGTCGTCAATCACCTGGGGGGTGAAAATGAACGAATCCCCCAGCCGGTTGGTATCCCGGGCAAGCGGCTGTTTCAGGGTCTGGTTTCCGTCAAGCATGTCAGTCTTCCTTCGCGCCTCTAGAGGATCAGCTTCTTTTCCGTCGGCTCCAAATTGTCGTAATTCCAGAGCTGCTTGCCGGCGACGATCTTGGTGAAGCCGCCAACCCCATCCGGTGGCACCATGCCGTAGAGGCCGAGCTTGCGCTCCAACCACTGGCGATCGATCTCCGTCAACTCGGCCTCAACCGCGTCGACGCCCAGGCTCCTGATCGATCCACCGATGAAGATGGTTCCATCATACATCGAATCGCCGAGATTCTTGCCGGCATCACCGCACACGATGATCCGGCCACGCTGCATCATGAATCCGGACAGCGCCCCGGTGTCGCCACCGACGATGATGCTGCCGCCCTTCATGTCGATGCCGGTGCGGGAGCCGACCGAGCCCCGGCAGACCAGGTCGCCGCCGCGGATGGCGGCGCCGAAGGTCGAACCGGCATTCTTTTCCACGATGACGGTCCCCGACATCATGTTCTCGCCGCAGGACCAGCCAACCCGCCCGTTGATCCGGACATTCGGCCCGTCGATGAGGCCAACGCCGAAATATCCGAGCGAGCCCTCGAAGATCAGGTTCAGCCGGCTCAGGATCCCGACGCCGAGCCCGTGCTTGCCCCTCGGGTTGCGGATGACGATGGAGCCGTGTCCCGCCGCCATCAGCTGGCGGATGCGGATATTGGCCTCGGTAGTTGTCAGCTCGTCGGCATCCAGTTCGGTGCGCTTGTTGAAATCGACATCCGGCGCCCAGGGATAGGTGAGGTTCGGCTCCGCATCCGGGTCGAACTCGATCAGCATGGTCCGGCCGGACAGTTGCTCGGTGGTCATCCCGAGGGCACGCGCCCTCTCATCCTGGCTCAGGCCAGCAAGTTCAGTATCAGTCACGCCGTCCATACCCGAACCTCCTCGTCATACGGATCATATGTGTCGATTTCTTCCGGAATGATCGATCGGATCGCCACCTCTTCCGATGCCAGCGCAATCAGGTCGTCGCTCTCGTAGAGAACCAGCGGTTTTGCCGCCATCGTGTCCTTGGCCATTCCCAGCTCGTCCTTCGTCGCCACCAGGTAGGTAAACACGCCGTCGATCTCGTCGATCGACCGCCGCAGGCTGTCCTCGAGGGTGGCGCCATTGGCAAGATTGTGCGCGGTGTAGACCGCCAGCAATTCGGAATCGCAGTCGGACATGAAACGGTGTCCCCGTCGCTCCATTTCACGGCGCATGATCCAGTAATTGGTGATCTGGCCGTTATGCACCACCGAGACGTCGTTATAGGGGAAGGCCCAGTATGGATGGGCCGAGCGAATATCGACATCCGATTCCGTGGCCATGCGGGTATGGCCGATGGCGTGGGTGCCGCTGAAGCCGCCCAGATCATAGGCATCGCAGACGGTCGTCGCATCGCCGAGATCCTTGACCATCTCGAGCCCGTAGCCGAGCGAGAGAATCTCGACCCCCTCGATCTCCTCGACATGGCGGGCCATGTCCTCGGTGTCGCCCTGGTGGGAAATCAGGTAGCGCAGCGCATATTCGGTGGCATGCTCCTTCGATTGCACCGCCACATCATGCGCGGCCAGCACCTCCTCAACGTCGGCGATCCGCTTGCGGATGACATCATGGATGCCATGGCCGCGGCCCATATCCTCCTGTTCGGCCACTTTCAGCCGCATGACGTGATGGTCCGGTGTGCCCTCTCCATACACCGCGTAGCCGGTCGAATCGGGGCCCCGGTGCCTGAGCGCCTGCAGCATCGATGTCATTTCGCTGCCGACACCGGAGATCCTGCCGCGGTGTATCAGGCCAGCAATTCCGCACATGTTTCAATCCTGTAGATCTGGTGTTGGTGGAAGTGCAGCAGGCCGGAGGCCCGCTGCACGGTCAGTTCGGCCTAGGGAAGGCAGTCGAGATAGGTATCAACATCCCAGTCGGTGACCGTATGCATGAACCGTTCCCACTCATCGGTCTTGTACTCGTGGTAGAGACGGAACATTTCACCCGGCAATCCACGCTGCACCACCTCGTCGGCGGCCAGCGCCTCCAGCGCCTCGCCGAGCGACATCGGCAGGCGCTTGACATCCTTGCCGGCCTTGATCGCCTCGTAGATGTTGCGCTCCTCCGGCTCGCCCGGATCCAGGTTGTTGTCGATGCCGTCATCGGCAGCGGCCAGGATGGTCGATCCCATCAGGTACGGGTTGACCATCGAATCGACCGACCGGTACTCGAACCGGCCAGGCGCCGAGACCCGAAGCCCGGTGGTGCGGTTCTGGAAGCCCCAATCGGCGAAGACCGGCGCCCAGAAGCCGGTATCCCAGAGCCGGCGATAGGAGTTGACGGTCGACGAGCCGATCGCGGTCAGCGCCCGCAAATGGTGAACGATGCCACCGATTGCCTTCAGCCCGTGCTTGCCCGGCATCTGCGGATCATCGCCATCCGGCATGAAGGTGTTATCGCCGCCCTCGGCATACATGTAGTTGTGCGCCATGCCCGGAAGCGCGGCCGGATCATTGCCGGTCCGCCTGAACGCATCCTCGCCGCCGCGCCACAGCGACAGGTTGTGATGGCAGCCGGATGCCGAGACACCCATGAACGGCTTCGACATGAAACAGGCAATGAGGTTGAACTCGCGGGCAACCTGGGCACAGATCTGACGGTAGGTGGTCAGACGGTCGGCATTCCTGGACACATCGTCATAGGTCCAGTTCAGCTCCAGCTGGCCAGGCGCATCCTCGTGATCGCCCTGGATCATGTCCAGCCCCATCTTCCGCGAATACTCGATCACCTTCATGTAGACCGGGCGCAGGCTTTCGAACTGGTCGATATGGTAGCAGAACGGCTTCGAGTAGCCGCCAGCCGGCTTGCCATTTTCGTCCTTCTTCAGCCACATCATTTCCGGCTCGGTTCCGGCTCGCAGGTGTAGCCCGCCATGCTTTTCCCGGAACTGGGCGTGCAGCCGGTGCAGATTGCCGCGGCAATCGGCGGTCAGGTAGCCGCCCGGGTTTTCTCGCTCCTCGCGGTTGCGGAAGAGCGTGCAGAAAAACCTGGCGATCTTCGGCTCCCAGGGCAGCTGCATCATCGTTTCCGGCTCGGGAATTCCAACCAGCTCGGCCGCTTCCGGCCCGTAGCCGAGATAGTCGCCGCCGCGATTGGTGAACAGGTTGACGGTGGCGCCATACACCAGCTGGAAACCCTTCCGGGCCACGCTTTCCCAGTGATCGGCCGGTATACCCTTGCCCATCACCTTTCCGGTCACCGAGACGAATTGCAGGTAGAGATACTCGATCCCCAGCTCGTCGATCTTCTCCCGGACTTCCCTGACCTGATCGGCCCGCCCAGCGGCTTCCACGAATCTTTCAATGTCCATTTCCGGCATGTGATCCTCCTTGTTTATCCATTGCGTGCTGCATCAGCTCCACGGGTACGGGCTGTTTGACACCGGGTGAAGCTCGCCCTTTTCGAACCGGTCAAACCGGAACGGCGCCAGCAACTCCTGCTCCTCGCCCAACACCTCATCGGCAACCAAATGGCCGACACCGATCATCTTCCAGCCATGATTTGAATCGGCAATCACCGTCACGTTCTCGTTGAAGCGGTCGAATACCGGGAAACTGTCGGCGGTAAAGCATCCGATCCCGCCCGATGGCTCGCGGTGATACTTCGCCATCATCCCCTCGAACCGCCGGTGGCAATGGGCAAGTGCCGAAACCCACATGCGGGCAAAACTCTCGCTGGCGACGAATTCGGGGCTCGCCGGCCCGTACGGGTCGATGGCGACCTCGTCCACCGGCGTGTCGACCTTGTACGGCGAGGCGCCGCCCTGGACGCCGCCGAAATGCCAGTCCGGCTTGTAGTAGATCCCCCACATCTCGTCGGTGATCAGCGAGTCATCAATATCGGAAAGGAGCGGCGCATCGGTATCGACATGCAACACCGGCGGCACCTCGCCATCATCGGTGAGCAGGGTCTCGGGCGGTATGGACAATACGCCCTCTTCGAGCTGCCAGAACCGCCACATATCCACGCCGCGATGGGTATTGCCGTCCAGATCCCTGACCGTGATCTGCGCTGGCAGGCCCAGCATGTGCCAGAAATCACGCACCCACGGGCCGGCGCCGATGACGACCTGCTCGCAGCTGATCCTGCCCTGGTCGGTCTCGACCGCGCGGACCGCCTTGCTCTGCGAATCGAAATCGAAGCCGGTGACCTCGACCCCGGACAGGATCCGCACACCCTGGTTTTCCGCCTTGCGGGCCAGCCCCTCCATGGATTTGGTATTGTTGGAGAAACCGCCGCGCTTTTCATGCAGGACGCTGGTGATGTTGCGTGCCTGCCAGTCGCTGAACAGGCCCCGCATGTAGTTGGTGGCCGCGTTCTCGCCCTCGATGAACACGCTCTCGTAGCCGATTTCCTGCTGCTGCGCATGGATCGAGGCCACATCCTCGCGCATGGCTTCGCAGGAAATCTGCATGTATCCGACCGGGTGATAGCTCAGCCCCTCCGGATCGGTCTCCCACAGATCGACCGAATGGGCCATCAACCGCCGCATGGCCGGCTGGAAATAATTGTTGCGAACCACGCCGCAGGCGATGCCCGAGGCGCCAGCGGCAACGCCCGACTTGTCGATCACCACGATCCGGCCTTCTGCGCATTCACCGCTTCCGTTGAGCCGCTTGGCCAGCCCCCACGCGGTTGAAAGACCATGAATGCCGGCCCCGATGATCACGTAATCTGCATGCTCCGGTATCGACATCAATTCCTCCAACCCGAACGATGCTGGCGAGGATTGCTCACCACCCAAATTCGACAACTCCAATACCAAATCAATTCCACATTGCAACTATTTTGATCCAATTCTTGACCAAATATCAATTTTGGTATATTATTGGTATAGGTTTGGAGGTGCATATGGCGTCGGATGACATGGTCCGAATGAGTGCCGCATCGATACTCAGCGAGATTAGGCAGGAGATCGAGGGCGGCAGGTTGCGGCCCCGCGACCGGCTGCCGCCAGAGCGGGATTTGGCCGGGCAGTACGCGGTATCACGCGGCACCATCCGGCGGGCATTGTCGGAACTGTCCGCACAAGGGCTGGTTGAGGTCAGGCCGGGAAGCGGGGCGTATGTATCGGCCCGGCCACTGGATGACGGCAATCCGGTTTTCGACGATGCCCGGCCAATGGAGCTGATGGATGTCCGGTTTGCCCTGGAGCCGCATATCTGCCGACTGGCGGTGCTGAATGCCACCAGGCCCGACATTGAAGACCTCTACCGGTTCCTGGCCAGGATGGAGGAGTGCCGGGATGATTCGGACCGCTTCGCCAGCCACGATGCCGGTTTCCATGCCAGGCTGGTCGACATAACCGGCAACCCGCTGCTGTCATGGATTTCGGCCCAGATCAATTCGGTCCGCGGCAGGCCGGAATGGATCAGGATGCGGATACTGACCCTGGAGCCGGCAATCATTGCCACCTACAACCAGCAGCATCGCCGCATCGTCGACGCCATACGGACCCGCGAGCCGGAGGCCGCCGCCAGGTGGATGAAGGACCATCTGGAAACGGCAAGGCTTTCACTGACGAGGGCCGCGGCCACGTGAAGGATGGCAGGAATGACGGCTGATGGCATGATCAGGCTGGGCCGCATCCGATTGCGAGCCCGATCCATCTGCATCGCCGCGCTCCATCCACCAGCCTCGGCCAGGCGAGAGGGCGCACACAACCCCTGCCGATGCGCCGGGGCTTCGGCCAATCGGGAGTTCAGGCCATCGCCGCCGCGTGCAGCCAGTTGATGTAGATCCGCTCGGCAGTCCGGCCGAATTCATCCATTCGCTGCGAGCAATCGCCGGCCAACCGCCCGGCGCCGCCTTCGCCGAATGCCTGGTTCAGCGCCGCCGCATATTCCGGAATCGCTGCCCAGTTCGACACGGTGTCGGACTCCACCTCGACATGGAACTGGGCTGAGAATGCACGCGGCCCCCAGCTCATGGCCTGGTTGGCGCACAGGGGCGATTCAGCCAGCACCACCGCCCCGTCCGGCGCCCTGCCCACCTCCGCACCATGCCATTGCAAGCAATGCAGCCGTTCGGGAAGACCATCCAGGAACACGCTGTCGGCGCCATCGGCGGTCACCTCCACCTCCATGACGCCGACTTCCGGCGCTTCGGCCTTCCGGCACGAGCCGCCAAGCGCCTCGGCCAGCAGCTGGTGACCGAGGCAGAGACCGAGGAACGGCATGCCCCGCCCGGCGACCGCCTCCCGGATCAGCGCCTTTTCCCCGACCAGCCATGGATGGGCATCCTCCTCCCAGACATCCATCGGCCCGCCGAGCACCCACAGCGCATCGAACCCGTCAAGGCCGGGAATTGCCTCTCCCTCGTCAAGTTCGATCGCGGTGACGTTGTGTCCGTCCTCCGCCAGGAACGCCCGGAACGCACCGGGGTGCTCAACCCGCGCATGCTGCAAGACCAGAATATCCATGTCATCCCTCCCCGGTAATCGAGTTCACTTGTCCGGCTTGCCCTTGTATTGCCGTCTGCTACTCTTTCCTCGAATTCAATGCGATACTTTTGCCATGGTTGCTGTCCAGTTGGAATGATGTGGTGATCCAGAAGCTCAGGGATTTGTTCCGGATCGATGCCTTCGACCCCACTGTCGATGTCTTCCCCAATCTTGATGTTGCGACCCTTGCCCGTCAGACCAGGGCGGAGGAGTTGGGACGCAATCGCGGCAAGAAGGATCAACCGGCAGCCGACGCCACCGACCCTGATGCCACCGAACTGGCGATCATCGAAAGAGTTCGGGAGCATCGGGATCTGGGCCTCAAATCCTACCAGGAACGGGCCACCGTCTATTTCGAACGGCTGAACCGGACCACGGAGGCGCTGACCGAAATCAGGCAGGCGGCCAGCAAGGCATCCGCCGAATTCGAGAGCGAATGTCGGGGGGCGGAGGGCTACATGCAGGGCCCGATGATCCGGCTCGAGGATTGCGTGAGGTGGAATCACGCGTTTCGCCGCCGCCATCGTATCGAGAGCCCCGGCACGCACCTGTATTCCGGCGGATTCAAATGGCTGGCAATCTGCATGCTGCTGGTCCTGATCGAGTCGCTGCTCAATGCCTACCTGTTTGCACAGAAGAACGAGCTGGGCCTGCTTGGCGGGGTCATTGCCGCCAGCCTGATTTCGATCACGAATGTCGGAGCGGCCAGCGCCGCCGGCTACTATTCCCGGTTCATCAATCATGTCAGGCTGTTCGCAAAGCTCTACGGATTGATGATCATCCTGTCCTGGCTGGCGTTTGTCGGTGTCTTCAATGTCGGTGTCGCCCATTTCAGGGATGCCCTGGTCGGGTCGGAGGATGCCGACTGGCAGGCGGCGGCGGTGATGGCAATCGACAGCCTGAAATCGTCACCGCTGGGTATCATCCACTTCGAGTCATGGCTCCTGGTCGTTATTGGCGTGCTGATTTCACTTGGCGGGATGCTGAAGGGGTTCTATGCGGACGACCCCTATCCGGGATACGGAAGGGTCGCCCGCGAACTTGAGGCTGCCCGCAGCCATTATGCTGATGAACATGATGAGACGCTCCGGGGGCTGAAAGAGACGCATGACCGGATTGCCGAGCCGCTCGAGGCCGCCGGCGAGGAGATCCACGGCACCGTCGCCGAGGCAATCGATGCCTTCTTTGGCCAGACATCGCTGCAGAACCAGTTGCGGAGCTTCCTGGACTCCTGCGATTCGACTGCGCAATTGCTCGTGAAGATGTACCGGGATGCCAATGCGGAAGAACGGTCCGCCCCGGCGCCCGGACATTTCGGCACGCCCTTCAGATTTCCCGCCCACCAGGAATTCGATATCTCCGGAATCGACCGGGACCGATCCCAGGGCGAACGGGACAAGGCATCAGTCATCATCGAAGAGGCGGTGCAGGAATTGGAGCGAATCTACAAGGTCTCGATCAGGAACTTCCGGAGCGTCCGCGAGGTCGAGCAGGATGTGATCGCGAAACTGGAGGAGAGCAGGACCACAGATGGCTAGAAGGCGGGCGGCACGTAGAAGGTCGAGGCGTGGAAGATCGAGCAACTGGCCGTGGTGGTTGCTGATCGGGCTCGTGGTGCTGGCTGTTTCCGGATTCGGCCTCTTCTATTTCAAGGTCTCGGGAAAGGGGCAGGTGGACGAAGCCACATTGTGCCCGAAATCCGGCCCGACGGCGATGCTCGTGATCCTCCTGGACCTGTCGGACCCGCTTCACGAGCGGCATGCGACCCGTCTTCGACGCGAGATTGACCGGCACATTGGCCGCGCCGGGCAGGGAACAATGATTTCTGTTGCGGTCGTCGGTGCCGACCAGACGAAATCCAGTATCGGGTTTGGCCTGTGCAAGCCATTGCAGGGTGACGAGGCCAGCAGGATCTACCAGAACAGCACGCTCGTTGAACGACGCTACGAGACCGGGTTCAACCGTCCACTTTCCGAGGCCGTGGACAGCATGCTTCGGGGCGAGGAAATGAACACCTCTCCCATCATCGAGACCATGCATAACGCGGTCGTCGATTCGGTCGGGTTCGGCAAGGACGGCATCAACAAGAACCTGGTCCTGGTTTCTGATCTCTATCAGAACAGCGGCGTCTTCAGCTTCTATCGCGGCGAGGGTTGGAACGCCTTTGCCCGTTCGCCGGGCTTTGACCGCGTGACCGACTACCTGGACGGGTTCAATGTTCATGTCATCCGGATCCAGAGGCGAGTTCCCGACCGCTCCAGCAACATTCAGGTCGAGGATTTCTGGGTCAGGTATTTCGAAAAGGCCGGGGCAGAAAGCGTTCAGCCCGACTCGACAACCCTCGGCGGATTCTGACAGCAATCATGGCCAGCAGGGAAGAACGGTATGCGGGGCTGACCCGCCACAATTTGGGAGCAACTGCCGACCAGTTCATTCTCCTCTTTGCGATCTTCGCCGGCGCCGCAGGGATCATAATGTGCAAGTTCCTGTGGCCACCAGAATGGACGCCCGGTCAGACCCGGAGTGCATCTGAGGGTGCCCCCGATGGCTGGGTCACGCACTTCCCGACCATCATCGCCGCCGCCTGGACGGTTTTCGTCATCCCGGCCTATGCACTGATTGCACGAAACCTTCGCGGAAGAATTATCGAACCCGAGACCATCGGCGACAATTGCTACTATATCGGGTTCCTGTTTACGCTCACCAGCCTGGCGATTACCCTGATCAAGCTCGGCTCTGCCGGGACTGGTTCGGATACGGATATTCTCGAGAATGTCATTTCGGGATTTGGTGTGGCCCTGGTCTCGACGATCGTCGGCGTCCTTATGCGGGTTCTCTTCTTCCAGCAACGAGCCGACCTGGTTGCCCGCGAACGGGAGACCGCGCTGGAACTTCAGAAGGCGGTAAGGGAATTCCGCGCCAATCTTCAGAACAGCTCCGCGTCCCTGAAGAGGTTTTCCATTGAATCGATCCAGTTGGCGCAAGAGCGCGATCAGCAGATCGTCAAATCGGCGGAACAGGCCACCAGGCAGCAATTCGATGCAATCACGGCGATGCAGTCCGAATTGCAGGCGAGCAATCAGCGCCAGCCAGCAGGCCCTGGTGGCCAGTTCGACGGAGCTGATGTCGAAATTCGGCACGGAGCTGAAACGGTCGGTCGAGCAAATCCCGGCCGAAATCGGCGAAGGCGTTCAGCGGGCACTCGATGCGCAGTTCGCCACCCTGGGAGAACCTCTCGATCGGCTTGGGTCGGTCATCGACGAAATCGGAACACGGAACCTCGCCAGCACCGATTCCCATCTGCAGCAATTGACTGAGCTTGGTGCCAGGCTGCGCAAGTTGACGCAGTCATTCGAAGAGCTTCATTCTGCGCTTGGCGACCAATCCCGAAGCCTGATGCAGGCAACTGCCGATACAGGCAAACAGATGACCGAGTCGGTAGACCGGCTGTCCACTGCGTCGAGGGATGTGCTCACGCATGTGAGGTCAATCATCGAAGCGATCAAGAGTGTTGACGCATCGGAAAGACTGTCGCAGGCAGCAAGACAGCTCGAGGCTGCGCACAGCCGGATTTCGCGGGTAGCGGTGCTGGCCGAAAAGATTGGACAGCGGTTTGAACGGGATGCTGGCGAAGCGGAAAAACGCATCGATGATCTGCGCTCCCGCTATCTCCTGCTGGCCAGTACGGACGATAGACACCTCGACCAGCAGAAAATCGACGAATTGCTGTCAGCCGCAAGCCAGGCCATCGACAAGTTGAATTCGGCTGCCGCTCCCATGCAGGATTTGTCGAAGATCATGCAGAAGGAATCCCGGGATACCGGCTCCCGGTTGAAGGGCATTACCAATATGCTCGGCGCATCCAGCACCGCGGGCGGCGATTACGATCAACTCGAAATGGAGCTTGGCGTCGCCGTCGAGGTGGCCGGCAAACCGCATCTGGGTCAGCGGCTGTTGAGATGGGTTCGAAGGCAGTTTTGAGGACGGGCGTCGTGGCCGCCTGCGCCTGAGGCGCCCAGCCAGGGGAGGAAATTCTGCAACCACCATCAGGAGACGCAAACTGGCGCGGCTCGAGGCGCCAATACCGCCGGGGAGCGATCATGGGGCTGACCATCGCCGAAGCCTTCATGCTGCTGGTCTTTGTCCTGTTGTTGCTGTTGCTGCTTTGGCGGTGGAACACTGACAAGATACTCGAGGCAACCAGGCACCTGGCAGACCCTGACTCACCCGAGTTCCAACAGCAGATTGACGAGCTTGAACGCAGCGTCGAACTTTTTCGGCAGCCGGATCTTTCCCTGATTGCAACAGAACTGTCCCGACTCTCGGAGGAGGAGCGACAGATCATCATCGACGAGATCAGCGATGCGGGGCCGGAAATCCTCGTTCGGGCGAAAGAAGACCGGGAGGCCGATTCGATTGTCCGGCAGTTCACCGACGAGACTCTGGCCATGGAAGAGGAACAGAGATCGGTGCTTCGGGACATGGCGGAATCTGGCCGATTGCAGCAGCTTCTGGACCACGTGACCCGGTCCGAACCGGCCCGCTCGATTGCCAGCTCTCTCTCCCGGCTTTCTCCCGAACAGGAACGAAAACTGGCGGATTTGGTCAGGTCAGAGAGTCCAGGCCAGGCACTGGACGAGAGTTCGGCATTCATGCAACTCCTGGAGTCTGGAGCTTCGGTGTCCGAGATACGCGACGCAATCACCTACATTGATGCCGTGGAGAGGAAGCTTGGTGTCGTGGAGAGGAAGCTGGCAGAGCAGGCCCGGGTCGGGATGGAACTTACCGACAGCATCAACCAGGAGTTGGGGGCGGCGGTGACCGATATCGGTGGCAAGATCGGTCCGCATGGCAGGATTTCCTTTGAAAACAGGCTGGGCTTCGTCCAGGGCGAGGACCAGATCCAGGTCGGGTTCCAGGACTTTCTTCGAAAATTCTGTCCGGCGTTTCTGGCAACCATGCACAGCTATCGCGACCACATCGACGAGATCCGCATCGAAGGACACGCATCGTCCGAGTGGACCAAATCCACCTCCGATGAACAGGCGTTTCGCCTGAACCTGGCTCTCAGCCAGCGGCGAGCCAGGAATATCGTTCAGGCCTGCCTTGACTATACCGGGGATCGCGAAATCAGGGACTGGGCCCGGAACCGGCTGGTCGCGCTCGGCTATTCCTCGTCACGCCCGGTCCTGCACGATGACCTCTCGGAAGACCGGGAGGGCTCTCGCCGGGTCGAGTTCGGCTATGTGGCCGACACCGACCGGCTGCTTGAGGACATCAGGTCGGCAGTCGGGTCGGAGGTGGCGCCCGCAGACATCGACATCCGGCAATATCTGCCGACCGAGAACGAAAACTTCCTCAGCCAGTGACCGGTCGGTCCTTGGTGGCGGAGACGGAGGGAATCGAACCGCGAAGTCGCGCCATGCCGCAAACTTGGCGCGCGAGACCGAGGAATTCCTGCGGGTCCGCGAGGAGGCCCTGACCTCGACCTCACCGGCGAAGCCCCCTGAGCCGGCGGCGCCGGCGGGACACGTATGTCCGGACCCCCGATCCAGACCAAAAGCGCAACCTGACCGGTCTCGCAGCCTCGAATCAGGAGGACCGACTCCGGCCAACTCTCTCTACTCACCACCCGTTTTGCTTCCCAATCCAATACAGCGTTATCCACAACGACAAACGAGCAGGGACTCGACCGATAGGTCGGGTCCGCCCGCCGAATAGAACAGCCACCTACCTGTAGCGATGGAGCTTTCAATGTCCCCTCTCTGGCCGATTAAGCGGGCTGGCGACGTGAGGATATTGATCAAGGTTGGGCGTTGGCATATATTGCCAATGAGGAGATGTGCCTGATGGTCACACGCAATGTTGTTCTCACCGACACCCAGGATCAGCTGGTTCAGACACTGGTCGCATCCGGGCGTTACCAGAATGTAAGCGAGACCATGCGCGCTGGCCTTCGATTGCTCGAGCAGGAAGAGGCGCAACTCGCTGATCTCCGGCAGGGCCTGATGGAAGGTCTTGAGCAGGCGAACCGCGGTGATCTTGCCGAAGGGAGTGGGGAGGACGCCATCCGTCGGGCCTTTGCGAAAGCACGCGCGACCTCATGAGCCGATCTTTACGGTTGACGCGCCGTGCGGAAGCCAGCCTTGTCGAGATTGCCAGATGGACGATCGAGAATTTTGGGCACAGGCAGGCCGAGCTTTACGAGACTGAGTTGCTCAGCCGTTGCGACGCGATCTTGAACAGCCAGGCGCATAGCCGGAGTTGCGCGGTTCTCGTGGATGACGCCGACGATCTCAGGTTTGTCAGGGCAGGGGAGCACTTCCTGGTGTATCTGGATCGGCCAGACGAAGTCGTCATCGTTGACATACTGCATTCCCGCAGCGATCTGCCCCGTCATGTTGCCGCACTGACAGCGCTCCAGCACGAAGGTTCCTGATTCGCGTCAGAGTCCTGCGGTCTTGGTCTGGTTCACGCGGAACCGATCACGCCGAAACTGATCTGGAGCGCGATTTGGAGGACCTGCCAAGCGAGCTGCGATGGCGCGAGTGGATGCGCCGGGTCGAGGCCGTGCTGTTCGCCACCGCTTCGTCCGGTGCGCGGGAAGATGGCCTAAACGGATCGAAGCTGCATATTGCAAGCCCGCGCCTAAAGCGCTGCAGATGCGGCGGTGCCGGAACCGGAACCTTCAGCCCGCTGTCGGACCTGTTCAGTGTGCATGTGGCGCCGGAAATGCTCAATCTGGAAACGAAGTGGGCCTCCCTGGTCTCCTCTTCGATGCCACGGTGGGCCTGCTCAAGGACGTGATTCCCGTCGGCGCCACGCTCAACGCCGAAACTGTGCGCAACCACCTGCACCAGGTTGCGAATCGCATGGAAGGGGAACTGGGGGAGGAGCAGTTCAGTTTCATCGAGGGCACGCCAGGGGACCATGCCGGATTGCCGCGGCCCGAAGGCCCGATTGTCGTCGGAATCGATGGAAGCTATGTGCGTGCCCGCGAGAGAGACGGCGAGGGACGGCTGACGAACTTCGAGGTTCTGGTCGTCAAGTCCATGGCCGAGGATCGGGGCCACCGGTATTTCGGGCTTGTCCGGAGCCTTCACGAAAAGCCCGGCCGCAGGCTGCACGGGGTTCTGCAGGATCAGGGCTTGCAGTGTCGACGGCCTTTGGAAAGCGCCCGTTTCAGGCGGCGAGGCGGCTTTCTGCCGCCCGACAGCAACGCCATCAGTTCCTAGCGTTCCGATTGATGAGGTTCCACTCGATAGCGTATGTTCATTGGTGCCTCGTTTTTTGGGCACACCAATGAATCAGACACCGCCGCCAGGCCAGCCCTTTCAGGCCGGGCGCGCCGAAAGGCAGGGCCAGTGTCTGGCCTTCATTCATGCCTATACCAAGGTCAACCGCCGGCCGCCGGCCGAGGCCGACATGCAAAGATATTTCCGCGCCGCCCCGCCAACCGTGCACCGGATGGTTCTCCATCTCGATCATGCCCGGCCCGCCGAACGCATCCCCGGTCAGGCTCGAAGCATCCGGGTGCTTGTCAATCCGGACAGTCTGCCGGTGCTGAAGTGATGCGTTCCAAACCGTCAAAACCACTGTGACGAGACACTAGAACGCTTCGGGACGGGCGTTGAACAGTGCGTTGGCCTCGTTGGCAAACCTGGACATGTTCGTGCACCAGGCACCGGCGCCGAGCCAGCCCTGCCCGGTTCCGCCCTCGGGGGAGATCCATTGCAGGGGATCATCCGCCGCCCGCTCGATCCGGTTTGCGCAGGACTCCGAATAGGCGCCGGCAACCAGGAGATCGATCCGCTCCCGTGTCGGCCCAGAGAGGGCTCCTGTCCCGCCGAGCGGAATTGCCGAATCGCTGGCGATGCCGGGAAACTCCCGGCTGAGGATGCCGTGAAAGCCCTCTCTATCCACCAGAATTGCCGCTGCCGCGTTGGGCATTTCGTGGCCGTTCTCGCCGGGCCGGCCGGTGGCCTCGGCCAGCAGCCGAAGCGTGTTCAGCACCGCTTGCACCTCACTGTGCTGAACCCGGTACCATCTGGCACCCTGGCCGACTGCCAGCACCACGCCGGCGGCTCCGGCAGACCGATGGTGTCGCAGATCTCGAACGGATACGCATCGCCGGCGCCGATCTTCAGGGTCCCGAATTGCCGTGCGGGCGCTGGCGGTGAACTGTTCACAAGCATCTGGACATCGGGAGAGATCAGTTGATCGGGAGGGAACCGAATCGGACTTCCCGTCAGTGTCCAGGCGGTCCCTGTCGGGAAGTCACCGGACGCGACAGGGGTGACTGGTCACTGGCCGGGAATTCACCCTGGCTACCACCACTCGGCCGGTCCCTCCGGCCCGTCCCTCCCGTCAGACGTCGAAGGCGTTGTCGCGCTCCCATTCGGAGAAATGGCCGATGAACTCGTCCCATTCCTTGGCCTTGAGCTTGGCCAGGGCGACGTGGAATTCGCTGCCCAGCACTGCTGGCAGGAAACGGGACTTTCTGAACAGGCCAATGGCCTCCGAGAGGTTGAGTGGCAGCTTCGGCGCATTCCTGACCTTGTGTCCTTCGGCATACATGTCGATATCGAGCCGCTTGCCGGGATCGGTCCGGTTGGCAATGCCGTCAAGCGCCGCCGCTGCCAGCACTGCCTGCAAGAGATACGGGTTGGCCGCACCATCGGCCAACCTGACCTCGATCCGGTTGTCGGCCGGTATGCGAATGAGATGCGTGCGGTTGTTGCCGGAATAGGTGACGGTGTTCGGCGCCCAGGTGGCGCCCGACATGGTGACCGGAGCGTTGATCCGCTTGTAGGAATTGACCACCGGGTTGGTCACGAGAGCCATTTCCCGCGAATGTTTCAACACCCCGCCAATCACGTGATAGGCAAGCTCGGAAAGGCCAAGCTCGCCATCGCCGGGCATCAAATTGATCCTGCCACTCTCATCCCAGACCGACAGGTGAACATGGCAACCATTTCCGGTGAGCCTCTCGAGCGGCTTCGGCATGAAGGTTGCCCGCACGCCCTGCTGCTCGGCCAGCGACTTGACCATGAACTTGAAGAAGTTGTGACGGTCGGCAGTGGTCAGCGGGTCGGACGGCCCCCAATTCATCTCGAACTGGCCATTCGCGTCTTCATGGTCATTCTGGTAGGGATCCCAGCCAAGCTCATCCATGCAGTCACATATGCTGGTGATCAGCGAATACCGGCGCATGAGGGATTGCTGGTCATAGCAGGGTTTTCCGCGGATATCGCGCCCGTCGGCGATGGCGTCGCCCTCATCGGCCAGCACGAAGAATTCCGGCTCGACGCCGGTCAGGAAGCTCATCCCGGCACCGGCGGCGCTGGCCATGACATTCTGCAGTACCACCCGCGGCGCGTGCTGTACCCGCTCGCCATCAAGCACGAGGTCGCATGGCACCCATGCGGTCTGCTTCTGCCAGGGCAGCTGGATCATCCGTTCCAGATCCGGCATCGCCAGCATGTCGGAATCGGCCGGCGTCATGTCAAGATAGGCGGCGAAGCCGGCAAAACCGGCCCCCTCGGCGGCGATGTCATCGATCGCCGACAGCGGCACCAGCTTGGACCGGGCCACGCCGAACAAGTCGGTGAAACTCATGAGAAAATAGCGAATTCCGCTCGCCCGCGACCGTTCGGATAAGCTCTCGGCCATGTCAGTTTCTTCCTTTCACTTCCAGTGGGTGTCCGGATTGTCGTCCGGTCTCATATGTCCTTTCCGGGTATCCAGCTGGTGCCAGCCAACGGCACTCCCGACATTGCCGCAGCCTCAACCGTCAGCGCCACCATATCATCCGGCTCCAGATTGTGCACATGGCTCTTGCCACAGGCCCTGGCAATCGTCTGCGCCTCCAGCGTCAGCACCGACAGGTAGTTTGCCAGTTTCCTGCCGGCAACAACCGGGTCGAGACGGCTGGCCAGTTCGGGATCCTGCGTGGTGATGCCGGCCGGATCATTGCCCGCCTGGTAGTCCTCCCAGCACCCGGCCGCCGAGCCGAGCTTGCGGTATTCTTCCTCGAGTGCCGGGTCCTGGTCGCCGATGGCAATCAGCGCCGCGGTGCCGATCGACACCGCATCGGCGCCCATGGCCAGGGCCTTGGCCACGTCGGCACCGGAACGGATGCCACCGCCGACAATCAGCTGCACCTTCCGGTGCATGTCGAGGTCAACGAGCGCCTGCACCGCCTCCTTGACTGCCACCAGGGTCGGCAGGCCGACATGCTCGATGAACACGTCCTGGGTTGCCGCGGTGCCGCCCTGCATGCCGTCGATGACGATGGCATCGGCGCCCGCCTTCACAGACAGTGCCGTATCGTAATAGGGTCGCGCAGCACCGCATTTGATATAGACCGGCTTCTCCCAGCCGGTGATTTCCCTGAGTTCGAGAATCTTGATGGCCAGGTCGTCCGGGCCGGTCCAGTCCGGATGCCGGCAGGCCGAGCGCTGGTCGATCCCCTCCGGCAGGCAGCGCATGCCGGCCACCCTGCCGGTGATCTTCTGGCCAAGCAGCATGCCGCCACCGCCGGGCTTTGCGCCCTGGCCGACCACGATTTCGATGGCATCGGCCCGACGCAAATCATCCGGATTCATGCCGTAGCGTGACGGCAGATACTGGTAGACGAGGATGGAGGAGTGCTCCCGTTCCTCCGGCGTCATCCCGCCATCGCCGGTGGTGGTGGAGGTTCCGGCCTGGCTGGCCCCGCGTCCAAGCGCCTCCTTGGCATTGGCCGAGAGCGAGCCGAAACTCATTCCGGCGATGGTGATTGGTATCTGCAGATGGATCGGCTTCCTGGCATGGCGGGTACCGATGACCACATCGGTGCCGCACCGCTCCCGGTAGCCTTCGAGCGGATAGCGCGACATCGATGCGCCGCGCATGACCAAATCGTCGAAGCTGGCAACCCTGCGCTTGGCGCCAAAGCCGCGAATTCGATAAAGGCCGGTTCGGGCGGCCTCCCGAATATAGTGAATGGACGCCCGGTCGAAGGACGCCGATTCCTGCAGCCCCCAGTCGCGACCCGGCGCGTCTGCGTCAGTATTGGCCGACATTCTCTGTCCTGAAATTGTACAGTTGGCGCGCCGAGCCGTAGCGGCGAAACCCGTGGGTGGAGGCCCCGGTGCAGCCGGCCAGCGCCAGCAATTCCGACAATTCCGCCCGGTGGCGGTCCTCGAGTGGCTTCTCCACGCAATCGGCGCCAAGGCTGTCGGCTCGGCCTCGCACGTAGATCCGGGCCTCGTAAATCGAATCGCCCAGCGCTTCGCCGGTATCGCCCAGCACCACAAGCCGGCCAGCCTGTGCCATGAACATGCTCATATGCCCGACATTGCCCTTGACCACGATATCGCCACCCTTGAGCGAGATGCCGCAACGCGCCGCCGCATTGCCCTCGATAACCAGCAACCCGCCATGGGCGGTGGCGCCCGCCGACTGGCTGGTATCGCCACGCACCCGGACCTGGCCCGACATCATGTTCTCGCCCACCCCCTGGCCGGCATTGCCATTGATCTCGACCAGCGCCTGCTTGTTCATGCCGGCACAATAATACCCGGCATGGCCCTCGATGATGATGCGGACCGGCGCATCCAGCCCGCAGGCGAGTGCATGCGCACCGCCCGGGTTGAGAAGCCGGAACTGCCGACCCTCGCCGGTGCCGTTCATCGACTGGAGAGTGCAATTCACATCCCGCAGCTGCATCTCATCGAGATCGATGACGACCTCGTTCTGCCCCGATTCCGCCATCAGCCGATACCCCAGCTGTAGACGATGGCAGGTTCCGGCTCCCAGACCCTGGCCCCGTCAATTCCCGGCAGCATGGCCAGCGCCCGGAATTCCGAACCGAAGGCGACATAGTCCCCGGTCTCGGCAAGCACCGCCGGCTTGCACGCAATCGGGTCGCGCAATACCGCGAACCCGTCGGATGTGCCGGCAACGAATGTGTAGAAGCCATCGAGTTCGTCGGTGCAGCTCTCCAGCGCATCATGCAGTGAATCGCCGGCATCGAGCCGGCTGGTCACGAATGCTGCTGCAACCTCGGTGTCGTTCTCGGTCCGGAATTGCATCGCCAGGTGGCGCTGTAGCCGCTCCCGGAGACGGTTGTGGTTCGACAATGAGCCGTTATGCACCAGGCAGACATCGGTTCCGGTCGAAAACGGGTGCGAGCCGGCCGTGGTCACCGCGCTTTCGGTGGCCATCCGCGTATGTCCGACGGCGTGGCTTCCGGCCATCCGGTCGATGCCGAACCGCGAGACCACATCATCCGGAAGGCCGGTCTCCTTGTAGATTTCCATCCTGCGACCGACACTCATGACCTGCATGCCTTCGCACTCGGCCTCGATAATCGCCCCGACTTCGGCAGGCGGTGCACCGGTGATGATGACGCAATGGGTATCGTTGCGGGTGAACTCCGCATCCGAGCCCGTCGCGGCACCGATCTTCCCGACCAGCCTGGCCCAGTCCATCTCCGGGTCCGGGCTGAAGGCGGTGATCCTCGTCTTGCCGTCATCATGCTGCCGGTAGATGGCAACGCCGGCGCTATCGGGGCCACGATCGGTCATTTCGATGAGCATCGGGGCAAACATGCTGCCAAGCCTCGACTCGAGGTCCCGGTTCTTCAGGAACAATCCGACGATTCCGCACACGGGAGCAGCCCTCGCAGCCAGCATTCGCCGCTACAATCTTTTTGTGCGGCTGTTTGTCAAGCTGAACCGTTCCGGCTCCGGGGGCGGCGAGCGCCAGAACGCATGCCATGGCATTGTCATGCATCCCGTGCCAGCGGTGCCTGATCGGCAATGCCGGTGGATGGGAGGTTCAAATCCGATTATGAAGGGGCACGCAACCGGTCGCGGCCATGAATGACATGAGGGATTTCAAATGACAGCAAGTGATGCACTGGCGAGCCAGGTCGAAGTCCTGCTCTACAAATGGGCCGGGAGCTGGGGCCCGTTCAAGGTCAGGATTCCCTGCGGAGAATGTTCACTCACCCTGGATATCATCCAGGACACCTTCGAGAATGAACTCAGGGAGATTCCGATACGCTTCACGTTGCGCGAGTGGTTGTCCGAATGGTGGCGCCCCTTGCCCAGGGGTGGCTGGCACGCGCCAATTGTCATGGTTGACGGCAAGGTGGTCAGCCAGGGGAACGCTCTCAACCGGGGCGTGCTGACCGAGGCGGTGGTGAATGCCCATGTCAAGCGGTCGTCGCTGTCCGGAACCAAGCTGTTCGGCAAGGAGACCTGCCCGCATTGCGTTCGGGCAAAATCCTACCTGGAAGAGGCCGATATCGACTACAGCTACCGGGACGTGGTGAAGGAACCGCTGTCGCTCTACGAGATGCTGGCCCGGGTCAAGCCGATCGTCGGCCACAAGACCCCGATCACCGTTCCGCAGATCTGGATCGATGGCGATTATGTCGGCGGTGCCGATCAACTGGCACAGATCATCAGCCGGGAAGTCGAGCCGAATCCCGACCGCGGGCAATGCTCCCTGTCACCGGAGCGCCGGTAGTCGCTCACGGGGCGGGGGCTGGTGCCGGCTGAAGGGGGCCGAGCCACGCTGGCTGGCCGGCGGCTGCTCCTGCCCGACCCTTCCGGATCGCCTGAACGCGTCTCGACGGAACGCGGCTGGTGCCATGCCGTTGGCGGCGCTGAATACCCGCGAGAAATGTGACGAATCGGCAAAGCCGGTCGCCAGGGCGATATCGGTAATCGGCAGCGACGATCCGGTCAGCATCCGGGCGGCGGTCTCAAGGCGAAGCCTGCGGTAGAACTGCATGGCCGGAACACCGAGCTCGGCCGAGAACAGGCGGTTCAACTGGCGCGTGCCGATATCGGCCACCCTGGCAAGTTGCCGGAGCGACAATGGCTCGGCGACATGGGTCTCCATGGCCTCGAGCGCATTCAGCACCGCCCGGTTGGCGGTGCCGTGGCGCTCGACCAGACCGGCCCGTTGCGGACGCTGCCAATGCCTGACTTCCGTGTGCATGAACCAGTCCGAGACCTGCTGCGCAAAACCGTGCCCGTGCTGCCCGGCAATCAGCCCATGCACCATGTCGAGCGGCGCCGTGCCGCCGGCACAGGTGATCCGGTTGCGATCGATGAGGTAGAGTGCCTGTTCGAGCAGGAGGTCCGGCATCAACTCCCGAAGTGCCGGGGCGTGCTCCCAGTGCACCGTCATTCGCCGGCCGGTCATCAGTCCGGCCAGCGCCAGGATCGCCGGGCCTCCCGAGATGCCGCCAATGGTCACGCCGGACCGGTCCAGCCTTCTGAGCCAGGCAAGGATTGACGACGGGTCGAAACCCAGCGGATCGCCGCCGGCAACGACCAGCATCAGGTCCAGTTCCGGCGCCGCCACGAGCGGAACCGCCGGGACCAGAACCCCGGAGGAACTGCATGCCGAATCTCCCGACACCGACAGGTTGCTGGTGCGAAAGAGCTCCCGACCGCCCAGGAGATTTGCCGCCCTGAGTGGCTCCACCGCACTGGCATAGGAAAGGAGGGCGAATCCGTCGATCAACAGGAACCCGATCCGGTACGGGCAGAAATTCGCAGATTTGTCCATTTTACCCATGTTTTTGTCTCTTTCAGACAAGACATACCGGATCAGATCCGGAATGTGAATGCCGGTTTGCAGATGATGGCTCCTGATGCGCTACTCGGCCTGGAAAATCTTCACGCAGGGACTCACCGGAAACCGGGGGTGGGAAAGGCTGTGGCGTGACCCGGAGCCGAAACCGGAATATGACGTGATCATCGTTGGCAGTGGCCACGGCATGGCTGCCGCCTATTACCTGGCCAGCGTCTACGGCATCCGCAACGTGGCGGTGCTCGAGAAGGGATGGCTGGGCTCCGGCAATACCGGGCGAAACACCACAATCATTCGCTCGAACTACCTGCTCCCGGACAACGAGCCCTTCTACGAGTTCTCCCTGAAGCTGTGGGAGGGGTTGGAGCAGGATTTCAACTTCAATGCCATGGTATCGCAGCGGGGCATCCTGAACCTGTTTCACTCCGACCCGCAGCGCGATGCCGCCGCTCGACGCGGCAACGCGATGATGCTGGCCGGGGCCGACGCGGTGCTGCTCGACGAGGATGGAATCAGGAAGATGTGTCCCTGGCTGGATTACGACAATGCCAGGTTCCCGGTGAAGGGGGCGCTGTGGCAGCCCCGGGGCGGGACGGTTCGCCATGATGCCGTTTCCTGGGGCTATGCCAGGGGCGCCAGCAGGCTCGGCGTCGACATCATCCAGAATTGCGAGGTGACCGGCTTTGACATCCAGGATGGCACCTGCCGCGGGGTGGAGACCAGCCGGGGCCGGATCGGTGCCGGCAAGGTTGCGGTCTGCGTGGCCGGTTCGTCCGGCAAGGTCATGGCCCGGGCCGGCATGCGCCTGCCAATTGAATCGCATGTCCTGCAGGCGTTCGTCACCGAGGGGCTGAAGCCGGTCCTGCCTGGCGTGATTACCTTTGGCGCCGGGCATTTCTATGTCAGCCAATCCGACAAGGGCGGCCTCGTATTCGGCGGCGACCTCGACGGCTACAATTCCTATGCCCAGCGGGGAAATCTCCCGGTGGTGGAGGATGTCTGCGAAGGCGGAATGGCGATCATGCCCTTCATCGGCCGGGCCCGGTTGCTGCGAATGTGGGGAGGGCTGATGGACATGTCGATGGATGGCTCGCCCTTCATTGACCGCACCCATATTGACGGCCTCTACTTCAACGGTGGCTGGTGCTACGGCGGGTTCAAGGCAACCCCCGCTTCCGGCTACTGCACGGCGCATTTGCTGGCCCGGGACGAGCCACATCCCTGCGCCACCGGCTTTCGTCTTGACCGGTTCAGCCGCGGCCGGATCATCGACGAGAAGGGCGTCGGCGCCCAGCCCAACCTGCATTGACCGGAGGCAGCTGAATGATCATCAATCATCCCCTGCTTGGCCGGCGCGACGCCGCCGAATTCGTCTATCTCGGCGATGCGAGCCTGATCGAGCGGCCCGACCGCAACGACCCGGATGCCGCCGGGAAGTTCCACGAACATGTCTATTTGCGCGACAACCCGGAGGGCGAGCACCGGGAACTCTGGTACCACGAGCAGGGTGACCGGTCCTGGCTGGTGGTGACCCGAAACACCGCCACCCACGAAATCATCCGGGTCGAACTGGCGCGGGACGTGGCCATCGCCCAGGGACGAGCGAAATGACCCAGCCCTTTCGCATCGATCCGGCCAGATGCGCCGGTGCCGAGATCCGGTTTTCCTTCAACAACCGGCACTACACCGGACATGAAGGCGACACGCTGGCCGCCGCCCTGCTGGCCAACGGCCAAAGGCTGGTTGGCCGGTCCTTCAAGTACCACCGGCCGCGGGGGATATTCACCGCCGGCCCGGAGGAGCCGAACGCGTTGGTCGAATTGCGAAACGGTGCCTTCCGCGAGCCCAATACCAGGGCCACCATTGCTGAACTCTTCGATGGCCTCGCCGCCTTCAGCCAGAATCATCGCCTGTCGCTGGAGCATGACCTGTTGGCGGTCAACGATCTCCTGTCGCCCTTCCTGTCGGCAGGGTTCTACTACAAGACCTTCATGTGGCCGAAATCATTCTGGGAAAAATTCTACGAGCCGATGATCCGCTCGGCGGCCGGCCTTGGGCGGCTGTCGATGCTGGCCGACCCCGACAGCTACGACAAGGGGTTCCTCCATTGCGACATTCTGGTGGTGGGAGCTGGTCCGGCCGGGCTGTCGGCGGCACTGGCATCCGCCCGCAGCGGTGCCAGGGTGATACTTGCCGACGAGGATTTTCGTCTCGGTGGCCGGCTGAACTCGGAGACACTGGACGTTGATGGCCAGCCGGGAGCCGACTGGGCCGACGGCATCGTTCGGGAACTCTGCTCGATGCCAAATGTGCGGGTCCTGTCGCGATGCTGCGTCTACGGCGCCTTTGATCACGGCATTTTCGGGGCACTTGAACGCCAGACCGATCACCTGGCCGATTCAGGTGGCAAGCCGCGGCAAATCCTGTGGCGCATCTATACGCGCCAGTCGATTGTCTGCGCCGGCGCCACCGAGCGTCCGATCGCCTTCCCTGGCAATGACCGGCCCGGCGTGATGCTTGCCGGTGCCGTTCGCAGCTACCTGAACCGCCACGGGGTCGCCTGCGGGTCGCGGGTGGCGGTCTTTGCCAATAATGGCGACGCAAGGCGCACTGCCTCCGACCTGTCTGCAGCCGGGATCGACGTGGCGGCAATCGTCGAGCCGGTAGACCTTCCGGAGCCGGCCAGCCTGCCCTCCGGCCTGCGCCGGTTCAGCTCCGCGGTCGCCGGCACATCCGGGCGCAAACAGCTGAAATCCATCCGTCTTGCCGATGGCACCACCCTGCAGGTGGACTGCCTTGCAGTGTCCGGCGGGTGGAGCCCGAATGTTCACCTGACCTGCCATTTGCGGGGCCGGCCGGTCTGGAACGAGCGCATAGCCGCCTTTGTTCCCGGCGGTGACCTGTCGAAGGGGATGCAGGTTGCCGGCGCCGCCCGGGGATCCCTCGATACCGCCTCCTGCATCCGGGACGGCATTGCCGCCGGGACGGCGGCAGCCGAGCAGACCGGGTTTGCGCCGGTGAAAATGGATGTGCCGACAACCCCGGAGGAGGCTGGCGGCGTCGTTCCGTTCTGGCGGGTGAAGGGCGCGGGCGGCCGGGCCTGGGTCGACCAGCAGAATGACGTGACCGTCAAGGACATCCAGGTATCCTTCCGGGAAGGGATGCAGGCGGTCGAACATCTCAAGCGATACACGACGCTGGGCATGGCGACCGACCAGGGCAAGACCGCAAACGTGCTGGGGCTGGCCATCATGGCCGAACTGACCGGCAAGCCGATCGAGGAGACCGGGACGACGATTTTCCGCCCACCCTATACACCGGTGCCCATCGGGGCGTTTGCCGGCCGCTCGCGGGGCCGCGACTTCCGGCCGTACCGGCTGACTCCCAGCCATGGCTGGGCGGAAAGACGGGGCGCCGTCTTCGTGGAGGCCGGAAGCTGGCTGCGGGCCCAGTGGTTCCCGGTTGCCGGTGAGACGCGCTGGCGGCAAAGCGTCGATCGCGAGGTGCTGGCAACCCGCAATTCGGTGGGCATCTGCGATGTCACCACGCTCGGCAAGATCGACATCCAGGGAAGGGATGCCGGCGAATTCATCAACCGGATCTATTGCAACGGCATGTCGACCCTGGCAGTCGGCAAGGTCAGGTACGGCCTTATGCTGCGCGAGGACGGCATTGCCTATGATGACGGCACCACTGCCAGGTTGTCGGAGACTCACTACGTGATGACCACGACCACGGCCAACGCGGTGCTGGTGTTCCGGCAGATGGAATTCGCCCGGCAATGCCTGTGGCCCGGGCTCGACGTGCATGTGATCTCGGCGACGGATGGCTGGGCGCAATTTGCCGTTGCCGGACCCAATTCAAGGGCGCTTCTGCAGAAGATCGTCGATACGGAACACGACATCTCGAACGAGGCCTTCCCCTTCATGGCTTGCAGCGAGCTGACCGTCTGCGGCGGCACCGCCGCCAGGCTGTTCAGGATCTCCTTCTCCGGCGAACTGGCATACGAGATTGCCGTCCCGGCCCGCTACGGCGGCTCGATGATGGACGCGCTGATGGCGGCGGGCGAGGAGTTCGAGGCCGTGCCCTATGGAACCGAGGCGCTGGGCGTGATGCGCATCGAGAAGGGCCATGCCGCCGGCAACGAGATCAACGGGCAGACCACGGCGCGAAATCTTGGCCTGGGAAGAATGGTATCGCAGAAGAAGGACAGCATCGGCAACACCCTCTGCCTGCGTCCGGAACTGAACGAGGATGAGGTCGTGGAACTGGTCGGCTTCAGGCCGGTCGATCGCGGCCGGGAGTTGCGGGCAGGTGCCCATTTCCTGGCCCCCGGCGCCGCCGAGACCATGGACAACGACCAGGGCTGGATGTCCTCGGTGGCCTGGTCACCGATGCTCGAACACCATATCGGCCTCGGTTTCATTCGCCGGGGCTCGCAGCGACTCGGCGAGGTGGTGGTGGCTGCCGACCCGCTACGCGGCAGTCGCATCGATGTCGAAATCGTGTCGCCGCATTTCTTCGATCCGCAGGGAGACCGGCTCCGTGGCTGACCTCACACTTGTTTGCGAGCCCTTCCTGGGCGGCTATCGCCAAGAGTTTCCGGGGGCCCTTCTCGAGGAGATGACGGAGCTGTCGATGGTATCGGTCGCCTGCCCCCTGGGCGGGCACGACCGGCTGGCAACGGCGATCCGGTCGGCATGGTCGGCAGAATTGCCGGCGGCGGGCCGGTCCAGCCTCATCGCCGATGGCCGCATCCGCATCTTCAACATGTCTCCCGACCAGTTTCTTGTCCTTGCCTGGGACGGCACCGATTTGTCGGCCGATTCGGTGCACGGGATGCTGGGCAATACCGGCTACTACACAGATCAGTCCGATAGCTGGGTGGCACTGCGGCTGGCCGGGCCCGTTGCGGTCGCGGCGCTGGAGCGGATCTGCCCGATTGACCTCGACCCCGCCATATTCACGCCCGGCTCGACCGCCCGCACGGCGATGGAACACATGGGCGCGGTGATCCACAAGCTGGACGAGGGTGATTTCGTGCTGTTGTCGGCGAGCTCATCGGCCCGGTCATTCCTGCACGCCGTCGAGACCTCGATCCGCAACATATCCTGACCGCGACTGGGCACCCAACACCTGCCCCGGTCATGACCATGCCGCCGGTCAGTCGCTGGCGGCCATCAGCCTCTCGGCATCGGCATGGATGATGGTGGATACCGGCGCCGCCAGGCCCGACCGGATGGCCGCTGCCAGCGCATCCACCGTTTCCGGGCGCCGGTAGCCCAACCCATAGGATTGCGCCAGCAACGACAGATCGGGCAGGAAGGCGTCGGTCGCCACCGGCATGATCTGCGATCCTTCCATGCTATTCCTGATCTCGCCCAGGCCCTGGTTGTCCCAGACCATGAGGGTGATCGAAATCCCGGCATCGACCAGTGTCCCCAGCTCCTGCATGGTGTATTGCAGCCCGTAATCGCCGGCGATCGCCAGCACCGGCCTTTCCGGACATGCCACCTTGCCGCCGATCGCCGCTGGCAAGGCATAGCCGAGCGTTCCGAAACCGTAAGGGTGACTCCACTGGCCGGGATGGCGCAGATTGACCACCTCCTTGGCCACATAGGCAAACTGGGTCATGTCCGAATAGATCAGCGTGTCTTCGGGAAGTCCGTCCAGCACCTGGCGGGCGATGCCGGCGATACCCTGACGCTCGGCATCGCAGGAGGCGATCATTCTCTCCCGGTCAGTCGCCACCCCCTCCGCCCGCCACCGGGTCCGGCCAGGCGGGGCGTTGATCATCCCGGCCAGCGCCTTGAGGAAGGTGCCGGAATCGCCAAGCACCGGAATGTCGCCAGCGGCAAGGCCGATGAAGGAGCCAGGGTCAATGTCAACCCGGACCATCACCGATTTGTGGCCCAACTCCTGCCTCCAGAGGTCAGTCTCGGACAGCGATGTTCCGACCGCAATGACGAGATCGGCGCTGCCGATAATCGCTTCGCTTTCGGGTCTTGCCAGCAACGAGCCGAAATTCAGCGGATAATCCGCAGCGACAATGCCGCGGCCGGCATAGGTCAGGAAGACGGCACTGCCGGATTTGCGAATGACCTCATCGGCCGTCGCAGCGGCGCTGGCGGCGCCGCCGCCAAGGACAAAGAGCGGCCGCGTTGCCTCGTCGAGCAGCCTGGCCACCCTGTCGACCACTGGCCAACCCGGAACGGCCCGCTCCGGCCTTGTTGGCGGCTCCGGCGGTGGTGGCGCCGGCCTGGCCAGGCATGCAACCGGAATGTTGATGATCTTCGGGCGCGGCCGGCAGGAGGAGAACTCGTTGAAGGCACGGTCAATCAGCAAGTAGGCGGACTCGGCATCGGGGGCGACAAGACTCCACTCCGCCGCTGCCTCGCCAGCCAGGCGCTGATCCTTCAACTCGTGCAACATGCCGCCCCCGCTGAGCAGTTCCTGTTCGCCCAGGCATGTCGCGATCACCAGCATGGGCACCGAGTCGGAATAGGCCTGACCGACCGGGGTGAGGATATTGACCAGTCCGGGCCCGGAGATAACGAAGGCCACGCCCGGCTCGCCGGTGGCCCGCGCATACCCATCGGCCATGAAACCGGCACCCTGTTCGTGCCGGGCCAGCACATGAGTCAATCCGGCGGCCGCGAGCCCCCGGTACAGCTCCTGGTTGTGAACGCCGGGGATGCCGAACACCGTCCGCACCCCCCGTGCGTCAAGGGCACGGCAGATCTGCGTGCCCAGCGGCAGCATGCCGGATTCCATATCAACTTCTCCAGAATCGGATGGTGAGGAGGGCATAGACCGCGGTCAATTCCAAGCGGCCGACGAGCATGACGAAGGCAAGCAGGAGTTTTGGCCCGTCACCGAGCCCGGCATAGTTGCCGGCCGGGCCGACGATTTCGCCGAGGCCCGGGCCGATATTGGCAAGGGCGGCGGCCGCCGCGGACAGCGATGTCAGGAAATCCAACCCGGCAATTGCCAGCAGCAATGTTGCTCCCAGCAGGGTGGCGAAGAAGATCACGAAGAACGACATCACCGACGACAGCACCTCGTTGGGTATCCGCTGCCCAGCATATTTGGGCACGGCAACCGCATGCGGAAGGCGAACCCGGGTAATGTGGGCACGCAGCGCCGAAATCATCAACTGAAACCGGAAGATCTTGATGGAACAGCATGTCGAGCCGGCGCAGCCGCCGACCAGGCCAATGATGAAGAACACTGCGACCGGAAATCCTCCCCAACTGCTGTAATTCTCGCTGGCATATCCGGTGCCGGTCAGGATCGACACCCCGTTGAACAGCGATTTACGCAACGCGATCTCGAAGCTGCGATCATTGACCAGCAGCAGCCAGATCACGAGCAGTGCGACAATGGCGATGATCGACGCCATGAAGCCGCGTACTTGCCGGTCCTCGAAGAGCGGCCGGTAGGAACCGGTGGCGAACTGGAAGTAGCGAAAGAACGGCAGTGACGCCAGGATCATGAACACCACGCTCACATATTCTGCCCTGGCTCCAAGGCCTGCAAACGAACTGTCGTAATTGGCAAATCCGCCGGTGGCCACCGTTGTCATTGAGTGAACAATGGCGTCGAACACGCTCATTCCGGCAAAGGAGTATCCCAGCGCACATGCAATGGTCAGGAACAGGTAGATCAGCGAAATCGACCAGGTGACCTCGAATGCTCTCGGCAGGATCTGGCCGAGAGTGACAAGACTGTCCCACCTGAAGAGTTGCATGCCGCCGACCCGCAGGAAGGGAAAGAACACCACGGCGATGACGATGATGCCGATTCCGCCGAACCACTGAAGAAGCCCTCGCCACAACAACACCCCAGGCGGCAGTCTCTCCAACCCGGCGATGACGGTGGCGCCGGTGGTGGTCAGGCCGGACATCGCCTCGAAGAAGGCGTCGACGATTCCGATCCCCGGCTCGCCCAGCATGAAGGGAACGGCGCCGAAAACCGGCAATGCCACGTAAAGTCCGGTCGTCAGGATGAATATCTGCTTGATGGTCAGGCTGTTGCCGACCCGGTTATGCGTTGACAGGGTGATGACCACGCCAGTCAAGCTGGTCACGAGCGAAGAGATGGCAAAGGCCCGCCAGTTCTCGTTGCCATCAATGAGGTCGATGGCCATCGGCGCGGTCATCGCAATTCCGAGGCACGCCACCACCAGGCCGATCACGTAGAGCACGGCCCTGACATCCGGGATATCAATCCTGCTCATACCTGCTCGCACGGATAGCGCTTGCGTGACCTCGCCGGGGTCCGGCGCTGCCCAGCCGTCAGCCAGCCAACCGGCCGGTCAAGCCGCGTCCAGGGCATTGTCAATGTCACGCATCAGGTCGGACCGGCTCTCGAGACCCATTGATATTCGCACCAGGCCATCGCCGATTCCCAACTCCTGGCGAAACTCCGGCGTCAGCCGTTGATGGGTTGTCGTGGCCGGATGGGTGACCAGGCTCTTTGCGTCGCCAAGATTGTTGGAAATGCTGACGATATCGAGGGCATTGATGAACCGAAAGGCGCTGTCCTTTCCGCCCTTGAGTTCAATCGAAACCACTGTCCCGCCGCATGACATCTGCGACTTGGCGAGCTGGTGTTGCGGATGGCTCGGCAGGTGCGGGAAAATCACCCGCTGGCACTTAGGATGCCCTTCCAGCCTCTCGGCAATCTCCAGCGCCGTGCCGGCCTGTGCATTGCACCTGAGCGACAGGGTCTCGAGGCCCTTCAGCATGACCCAGGCCGTGAAGGGACTCATCGCGGCCCCGGTATGCTTCAGGAAGGGTTGCAGTGTATCCTTGATGTACTCCGATCTCCCCAGCACGATGCCGCCGATACACCTGCCCTGCCCGTCAATATGCTTGGTGGCCGAATAGACGACGACATCGGCCCCGAGGCTGATGCTGTCCTGAAACACCGGCGTCCCGAGCACGTTGTCAACGATGGTTGTCGCACCCTGCCGGCGGGCAAGGTCGCAGACATTCCTGACATCGATCACCTCCAGGGTCGGGTTCGAGACCGACTCAAGAAAGACCAGCCTGGTTCCCGGGCGAATCTCGCGCGCCCACTGTTCGTGATCGGTCCCGTCCACCAGCACGACCTCGATGCCGAATCTTGGCAGAATCTCCTCGAGGATGAACAGGTTGGAGCCGAACAGTGCCCGCGACGAGACCACGCGGTCGCCCGCCGACAGCATCGACATCATCGATGCGTTGACCGCCGCCATTCCCGACGCGGTGGCAAAGGCATCCTCTGCACCCTCGATGGCAGCCATCCGCTCCTCGAACATGCGGATGGTCGGATTGCCGTAGCGGGTATAGATATACTCGTCCTCGCCAGCCTTGATGAACCGGGCCTCGGCCTGTTCGGCCGATTCGTAGGAATAGCCTTGGGTCAGGAAGATCGCTTCGGCATTCTCGCCAAACTGGCTACGGCGGATGCCGGCCCGGACTGCCTTCGTCGATTTGTCCATGCGTGACCCTGACCGATTTCCACCCCTTCCATGACCAGACCACGATCCGGTCATGCCGGCCCCGATTCCGGGTCCGATTGCCAATGCGACAACCGCCGCCGACCATGCTGTTTTCCGGCGACCGCCGCCGGGAGTCAAGCAATCCACACCTGCCGGGCAGGTGTTTCCTCCCCCCGAACCCCGAACATGCATGTCGTCCGGCATCCATTCCCGGCTGGCCGAGCCAGCCGCGGGTCAATGCGGAAAGCGGCCAACTCACCGGCATCCACCCCCGCTTGGCCGAGCCACTGGCGGTTGCAAGTATCCGCCGCGGCCATTATTCGGCAATTCCGTATTGGAACCGGGCTGCCGCCCGCCATGTCCTGTCGCCGGCCTTTCACTGGAATGACCGGTGGTGAATCGGCGTCGCGCCGCCACCAAGGAAAGTCTCCCGATGACCAGACCGATCGATCTCTTCTACTGGCCAACACCCAATGGCTGGAAGATATCCATTGCCCTTGAAGAACTAGCGCTGCCCTACCAGCTTCACCTCATCAATATTGGCAAGGGAGACCAGTTCGATCCTGATTTTCTGAAGATTGCGCCCAATAACCGCATGCCGGCCATCATCGATCATGCTGGACCGGATGGCGAGCCGATCAGCATCTTCGAATCCGGTGCAATTCTCCAGTATCTTGGCCGGAAGACCGGAAAATTCTACGGCAGGGATGAGAGACAGCGCATCGAGATCGAAGAGTGGCTGATGTGGCAGATGGGAGGGGTCGGTCCGATGGCCGGGCAGGCGCATCATTTCCTGAAATACGCGCCGGAGATGGATCCGCCGCAGGATCTTCCATACGCCAAGGATCGTTACCGCAACGAAGTCTCCCGGCTGTATGGCGTGCTCGACCGACGGCTCGAAGCAAGGGATTTCGTTGCCGGGGACTATTCGATTGCCGACATGGCGATTTGGCCTTGGGCCTGCCTGTGGGAAGGTCAGCAACAGGATATTGCCAGGTATCCGAACATGGCGGCATGGCTTGACAGGGTTGGCAGCCGGCCAGCGGTGATCAAGGGACGGGCGCTCGCCGAAGAGCACCGCGGCGGCTCCAGCAGCAAGCAGGCCCAGAAGATTCTCTTCAACCAGAAGGGCTGAAGGCTGGACCTCTCGCCACGCCTCCACGACAGGCATCGGCGGCGCCGGCATACCGGACCCAGCCGCCGCCGGCACGAAGGCCGCTTCATGACTGACCCGCCGAGCCGCCAGGGAATGACTGGACGCGCCACCGCTTGCAGGTGAAGAGCCAGCCCGTGGTACATATCGCATCGTCAGAGCGGGATGGACCCGGGCGCCAAACTGCCTGATAAGGGTCAGGAGACCGGTTGCCATTCCGACTCTCCGGGTGCGGCGCCGGTTTTCGGGCATGAGCCTTGGCAGGCGCTGCATCGCTCTCTCGATTGCCGCTTCAGCACATCTTGGCCGAACACCGCCGCCCCACCGGGTGTCGCGGCGAGTTTGGGTGTACCCAATGGAAATGTACGATGGGGAGAACACGCATCGTACCAGCCGGATACGCGCGGTTTGTCTCGGCCGCTGACAATCCGGCATGTGTCCTGTCAGGATGCTGGCCATGCCCGGGATTGTTGCGGGTTGGTGCCATCGGCGATTCTCGGTCCGAAAAACGGAGTCGACAGTCTAAACATCAGATGTTATCAATGATGATATGTCTGAGCTTCTCTATTACGATCTCAAGGATTCCAGCGGCTCGCCACCGAGCCTCGCTACCCATGTCTGCCGGGAGTTGGGCCGGCGGATCGTCGGCGGGATCCATCGGGAAGGCGAGCTGATCGATGATGAGGGACGTCTGGGGGAGCGCTTTCGGGTCAGCAAGTCGGTTATCCGCGAGGCCGTGAAGCTGCTGGTGGGCAAGGGACTTCTCGAGGTTCGGCGCGGCAGCGGCACAAGGGTCCGACTGCGTTCGCACTGGAATTTGCTGGATGATGATGTGCTTGCCTGGCACCTGTCCACGGAGCCGCGGCCCGACTTTCTGCGGCAGCTGACCGAGTTTCGACGACTGATCGAGCCGAGCGCGGCCGCCTGGGCCGCCCGCTTCGGTTCGGATGACGAACATGCCGAAATCGAGGCGGCCCAGCAGCGCATGGAGAATGGCGGGCAGTCAATCGAGGGATATGTGGTGGCCGACGCCATGTTTCACCGGGCCATTCTCCGGGCGGCCGGGAACGAAATCCTGCTCTCGATGGAGGGGGTGATCTTCTCGGCGCTGCTCAGCTCCATTCGCCTGACCAATTCCGACCCGCGGGAAAATGCCAGCTCCATCCCGTTCCACCGTGCAGTTCTGAATGCCATCCGGTCTCGCGACCACCAGGCGGCGGAAGAGCGGATGAAGGCCCATCTCGTCGATACGGCCGAACGCCTGGAGAGCGCCATTGCCGGGCTGTCCTGGCGCCTGGCCGGCGACGGGTCACCCGTCTCGGAGAGAGGAGCTTCGTCCCGGTACTGAGGACCCGAATACTGCTGGCTCGGTCTGGTGAGCGAGTCGGTGGCGGCAGCACATCGGGCTGCCAGGCCCGGGCCGTGTCCGGGGCAGATCACCAGGCCAACCGGTGCCCTCGGGCCCATGACAACAAACAGGAGATAAGGATGTTTTCGAAAACACGAAACGGGCTCATTGCTGTCACTGCAGCGGCGATGTCCATGGCGGGAATGGCGTCGGCCGAGATGGTGGCGCTGCTTCTGCCCGAGAATGTGAACCCGAGATGGGAGCAGCAGGATGCTGCAGCCTTTGTCAGCACGATGGCCGAAATCGCTCCCGACATCGAGGTCGAAGTCTTCAACGCCAACAATGATACCTCCGTGCAACAGCGACAGGCGGAACAGGCGCTGACACAGGGGGCCAAGGTGCTGATCGTCATTCCGATCGATGGCGAGAGCTCGGCGATCATTGCCGACACCGCCGCCGAGGAAGGGGTTCCGACCATTGCCTATGACCGGATGATCAACTCGCTCAACACGACCTTCTGGGTCCAGGCGGACCTCGAGGGTATGGGCTATGATCAGGCGATGCACGTGATCGAGAACACAGAAGATGGCGACACGCTGGTCCTGCTCAAGGGTTCTCCGACCGACCCGAACGCCGCGGTCATCCATAACGGGCAATTGCGGGCGCTGACGGAACTCTTCGATAGCGGCAAGCGGATCCTTGGATACGAAAACTGGACACCGGGCTGGGATCCGGCAATCGCCCGGCGTTCGATGGACCAGGCCCTGACCCAGCTGAACAACAATGTGCAGGGCGTGGTGTCGTCGAATGACGGCAATGCCGGTGCAGCCATCGCCGCCATGGAAGAACAGGGCATGGCCGGGACGGTTCCGGTATCCGGCCTTGATTGCACGGTCCAGGCACAGCAGCTGATGCTGCTCGGCAAACAGACCCAGTGTGGATGGCGTCCGCTGGCCGACATGGCCGAAGCCGCCGCCAAGGTGACGGTGCGCCTGGTCAACGGACAGGATTTCTCGGATCTTGCCTCGCAGTCCGTAACCAATGGAGTCGGTGCCGAAGTCGCCTATGTGCCGGTTGGATCCTACTCGGCAGTCGGTGCCGAGGGCGTGGCCTACGTGATCGAGAACGACCCGTCGATCACCCGGGAGATGGTTTGCCAGGGCGAGGCAGCAGCAACCGCCCTTTGCCAGTAGCACGCGTACATGTCTGCTGAGACACGGCAGGTGGGGCCCGGCGCCCCACCTCCACATTTGCGGGTTGAAGGCGTCCACAAGCGTTTTGGTGGGGTCGAGGCATTGCGGGGGGTTGATTTCGAAGTGGCCCGCGGCGAGGTCATGGCGCTGGTTGGCGACAATGGCGCCGGCAAATCGACGCTGATGAAGATCCTGGCCGGTGCCTATACCGCCGATGACGGGCGGTTCTTCCTGGATGGCCGGGAAGTCACCATCGGCAATCCGAATGATGCAGCCGGCATCGGCATCCAGATCGTCTACCAGGACCTTGCCCTGTGCGAAAACCTGGATGTGGCAGCCAATTTGTCGCTGGGCTCCGAACCGGTCAGGCCCGGATGGAGGTTCCTGCCCAGGATCCTGCGGCCGCTCGATGATTTGCAGATGGAATCAACCGCCAAGAAGGCCATCGACCGGCTCGAGGTCCGGACCCTGCAATCGGTGCGTGCCAAGGTCGGCGGACTGTCAGGCGGTCAGCGCCAGGCGATTGCCATTGCCCGGGCCGTCGGAGCCGAGAGCAGCGTGGTCATGCTGGACGAGCCGACCGCCGCCCTGGGCGTCGCCCAGACCCGCCAGGTGCTTGGCGTGGTGAAACGGCTCCGCGATACCGATCATGCCGTTGTCTACATCTCGCACAACATGCGCGATATCTTTGAGGTATCGGACCGAATCTGTGTTCTCCGTCAAGGCAGCAATGTGGCAACCTGGAGAACCGGCGACACCAACCCGGACGAAATCGTCGTCTCCATGACGCGTTGAGACCATGAAGCAGGAATTGCAGGCCGAAACCGGATTGTCAGCGCTTGAGCGCTTCCGCGCCTTGCGCGAGACCCGCTTCGGGGCGTTCGTGCCGGTTCTTTTTGCCCTGGCGGCGATCTGGATATATTTCGGCGTGGCACTGCCGACCCTGGATGTGATGACCGGCGCGCCGACAGTTTCCGTTCCATCTTTCTCAGCCCACGGAACATCTACAATTTGTTCATGCAATCGGCGGTCATCGCCACGCTGGCTGTCGGAATCACCATTGTCCTCCTCCTGGGCGATATCGATCTCTCGGCCGCCGCCACGGCCGGGGTCTGTGCCGCCCTGCTGGGCGTGCTGGTCCTCGCCGGGGTGCCGGGATGGTTGGCCTGCATCATGGTGATGGGCGTCGGCATCGTGATGGGTGCAGCACAGGGACTCCTCGTTGCCTATGTCGGCATACCGTCCTTCGTCGTGACCCTTGCGGGACTGCTTGGCTACCAGGGACTCATGCAGAAGATCCTGCCGACCGGCAATCTGAACGTGGGCGACACTTTCATTCGGGGTATCGCGCGGTTGCTGATCCCGGACATGTGGGGGCTGGCGCTGGGGCTGGTCTGCGTGACCGCCTTTGCCACCATCAATCTGCGCAAGCAGGCGCAAAGGCGGGCCCGGGGACTTGAGCTCGATTCGCCGGCGGCACTGTGGGGGCAGGTCATCGTCTTCGGAGTGCTGGTGATCGCCGTGATCGTGACCCTCAATGCCTATCGTTCGCTGCCGGTATTGCTGGTCCTGCTGGTCGGATTGACCGCCCTCCTCGGCTGGATTACCACCTCGACACCGTTTGGCCGCTCGCTATTCGCCGTTGGCGGCAATCCCGAAAGCGCCCGGCGGGTCGGGATGAATGTCAGGCGTATCCGCGTCGCCGCGTTCGGGATCGTCGGGCTGATGGCGGCGGTAGGCGGAATTTTCGGCGCCTCGCGGTTCGGCTCCGTATCCTACACCGCGTTTGCCGGCGGATCGCTGCTGCTCGAAGCCATCGGTGCCGCGGTGATCGGGGGCACATCGTTGTTTGGCGGCCGCGGCTCGGTCTGGAATGCGATTCTGGGTGCACTGGTCATCGGCTCGCTCGGCAATGGTCTCGACCTGACCGGCGCCAGCGCCGCCGACAAGCTGATGGTGTCGGGGGCAATCCTGCTGGTCGCCGTCGCCATTGATGCCGTATCACGCGCCGGCGGCAGGGACGGGAGATAGACCGAGCCATGACGACCTGCTGGACCGGTGCCGAGCGACGGCTGCTCGACTCCATTCTTGACCAGTTGATACCCGCCAATCCGGACCGGAACATTCCGGCAGCCGGGGAGTTGGGGGTTGCCGACTTCATCAGCGTCGAGCTTGCATCGACACCCGGCCTTCGGAAAGCCGTTGCGGCCCTGCTGGATGGGGCGTCGAGAGCGGGAACAGCGATGTCTCCAGCCTTGGTCAGCCAGCTCGAAGCCGACTATCCGGCCGAGTTCCTGTCGCTGCTGACGATCACCTACAAGGGCTATTACAGCCGCCCGGACATGCGGGAACTGGTTGGGGTCGGCTCGCACCCCGTCCACCCGGACGGCTACCAGGTCGCCGCCGAGTCACCGGGCCTCATCGACAAATTGACCGCTTCGGTGCGGCATCGGGGGGCATGCTACCGGGATCCGGCCACGCCGGACAGGAGGGGCGGGTGATGGCGGGCGACCCGGCAGATGTGCTCATCATCGGTGCCGGCGCCTCGGGCGCTGCCCTTGCCTGGTCGCTCATGGATCTCAAGGTACGCATGGTCTGCCTCGAGCAGGGGCCACGCCTTGACGATCGTGATTTCCCCTCGCGCCGGGAGGATTACGAACTGGCCCGCTACGGATCCTTTTCCTGCGATCCGAATGTGCGCCAGCTGCAGCAGGATTACCCGATCAACGTCGAAGACAGCTGCATAACGCCGGTCAACTGGAACGGCGTGGGTGGATCGACGATCAACTTCCTGGGCCACTGGCCGCGGATGAAGCCGTCGGATTTCCGCACCCGGAGCCTTGACGGCGTTGGCGAGGACTGGCCGGTGGACTACCACATGCTGGCGCCCTTCTACGACATGAACGACCACAATATCGGTGCATCCGGACTTGGTGGCAATCCGTCCTATCCCGACTACACGCCACCGCTGCCGCCGATCCCAATGGGCAGGCTGGGACAGACCCTGGCCGGCGGATTCAACCGGCTGGGCTGGCATTGGTGGCCATCCGACGTGGCCATTCTCAGCCGGGACTACGATGGCAGGCAGAAATGCGTCAACGCGGGAACCTGCGATTTGGGCTGCGCCGCCGGGGCAAAGGGCGGCGCCAACTTCACCTACTGGCCGGTCCTCGAAAGGGCCGGAGTCGAACTGCGCACCCAATGCCGCGTGCGCGAGATCCTGCTTGATGACTCGACCGGCCGGGCATCCGGCGTCCTCTATCATGGTCCGGACGGCAAGGTGCACGAACAGCGGGCCGAACTGGTCGTTGTTGCCTGCAACGGCATCGGCACACCGCGCCTCCTGCTGCATTCCACATCCAGGCAGTTTCCCGATGGTCTTGCCAACCGGTCCGGCATGGTCGGCAGGAACCTGATGTTCCACCCGTTGACCGGCGTGTCGGGCGTATTCGGCGAGCCGATGAAGGGACATGTTGGGCCGATGGCCTGCTCGATACTCAGCCAGGAATTCTACGAGTCGGATCCCTCGCGCGACTTCGCCCGCGGCTATGGCCTGCATTCGGGCAGATCGACGACACCGATGACCTATGCGCTCGGCGGCTACGGCGTTGACAACCCGATTCCCTGGGGCGCCAGGCACCGGGAAATTATGGATGACATCTATCCGTATCTGGCCGGCCTGACCATCGTCAGCGAGGATCTTCCCGAGGCGCACAATGCAGTCACGCTCGATCCCGAGCTGGTCGACAGTGACGGCATCCCGGCGCCGAAGATCACCTACCGGCTGGGCGAGAACACGCGCCGGATGCTCAGGCATGGCGAGGCAAGGGCCGAAGAGGTGCTGCTGGCGGCAGGGGCCAAACGGATCCTGAAGGGCGCCGAGGACAAGGTCTGGTGGCGGGCCGGTTGGCACCAGATGGGAACCTGCCGGATGGGAGACGACCCCGACAAATCGGTGGTCAATGCCTGGGGACAGTGCCATGACGTGAAGAATCTCTTCATCGTCGACGGCTCGATCTTCGTGACCTCCGGCGCGGTCAACCCGACATCGACCATCCAGGCCCTGGCCCTGTATGTCGGCGAGAGTATCAAGACCAATATCGAGACCTTGTTTGATTGAGGCTGCCATGGAAACTGCAACCGGGAAACATTTGCGCATTACCTGGAATGACGGTCTGCACACGCGGGCCGAGACCGATCCGGCCATTCAGGACCCGTTGGCTGCGATGGCGGCGCCGGGAAGGCCTGCCAGCCGGACCGAACGCCTTGCGGCAAGGCAGGGAGGCACCCGATGAAGATCACCGGCATCCGCAGCCATGTCCTGTCCTACGATCTGGAGGAGGAGCTTGGATATTCGCAGCAATTCTACACCAGGCGCACCGCGCATCTCGTCGAAGTGACAACCGATGAAGGCGTCACCGGCTGGGGCGAGTGTTTCGGACCGGGCAATATCGCCCTGGCCAACAGGAGCATCGTCGAGAAGGTCATCCAGCCAATGGTACTCGGCGACGACCCGCTGGATCGGGATGTCATCTGGCACAAGGCCTACAACCTCATGCGCGACCACGGGCAGAAGGGGATGCCGATCCAGGCCCTGTCGGGCGTCGATATCGCGTTGTGGGACATCGCCGGCAAGGTCGCCAGCCTGCCGATCCACAAGCTGATCGGCGGTGCCCATCGGCGCCAGGTCAGGACCTATGGCTATGGCATGATGCTGAAGCGGGAAAGTCTTGCCAATCACCTGGCGCGGTTTGCCGATGAAGCGTCGGCGATCCGCGACATGGGTTTTGCGGCCGTCAAGATGAAGGTCGGGCTGGGGCCGGCGGAAGACATCAGGCTGGCCACCGCCGTGCGCCGCGGGGTCGGTGACGGGTTTCCGTTCATGGTCGATGCCAATCACTGCTACACCACCCCGGACGCGTTCCATGTCGGGCGCGCCCTCGAGGAGCTGGACAGCTACTGGTTCGAGGAGCCGCTGGCACCGGAGGATCTGGACGGCTACCGGGAATTGCGATCCGGCCTCAGGGTCAACATCTCCGGCGGCGAAGCCGAATTTGCCCGCTGGGGGTGGCGGCGCCTCCTGGAGAATCGCTGTCTTGACATCGCCCAGCCGGAGCCTTGCGGCCTGGGCGGCATCACCGAATATTTGCGGGTGCTTGCCCTTTGCCACGCCCATTTCACGCCAGTGGTCAATCATGTCTGGGGCTCGGCGGTCTCGGTTGCGGCCAATTTGCAATTGCTGGCAGCCATGCCGGCGATGCCGGGGGGGCTGTACCCCTGGGAGCCGATGCTGGAGTTTGACACCACCGACAACAGGTTCCGCGATGAACTCCTGGTCGAACCGCTCGACATCCAGGGCCAGGTCAGGCGGACCGGCGGCATGGTCAGGATCCCCGATGGTCCCGGGCTCGGGATCGAACCGGATCGGGATTTCATCGCCGGGTTCGAAATCGACGCCTGATGGTCAGCGGGTGGTGATGGCGTTCAGCCACCCATTTCGACGATCAATGCGCCGGCGGCGATCAGCATGATGAGCAGAGAGCGGACCGGGCCAACCGACTCCTTCAGGAACAGCCAGCCGATGATGGCGGCAAAGACGGTCGAGGTCTCGCGCAGGACCGCCGCCTGCCCCACCTGGTCAAGCCTGGTGGCCAGCATGATCGAGCCGAAGCTGAGGACGGCAATCGGCCCACCGATGAGGCCGTGCCTGAGCAACTTCCACAGCAATCGGGGCTTGGGCAACCCCCGCCTCGCGAGCACCACCGCCGCTGGCATGAAGAACCCGTCAACGAAGAACAACCAGGCCAGGAAGGTGAAGGGGTTGGCGGTAGATCGCACGCCATAGGCATCGATCGTGGTGTAGCCGGCCACGGCAAAACCGGTTATCGCCGCCAACAGCAGCGCCAGTGCCAGCTTGTCCCTTCGGTAGCTGATCCGGAACAGGTTGAAGATGGCCAGGCCGAAGATTCCGGCCACCAGCGTGAAGACCCCGACCCATTGAACGGGGCTGAACACTTCCCCGAATACCAGGCCTGCGACCAACACCGTGATCAGCGGGCCGGTGCCACGCACCACCGGGTAGACCACGGTGAAGGCGCCAAAGGAGAACGCGGTCGCCATCAGCAGCTTGTAGACCGTGTGCACCAGGAAGGCGGCAGCCAGCACCGGCCAGACATGCGGCTCGGGCCATGGCACCACGAACAGCGCAAACGGTGCCGCCATCACCCCGTAGCAGAAATCGATCGAGGCGCGCGATGACCATGGATCGAACCGTCCCTTCTGCATGGCGGCAACTGACGCATGCATGATGGCGGCGAATATGGCGAGCAGAACGGCAAGTTGCCGTCCCTGATCGGTTCCGGTCAACGAAACGACCCACTCTCCCAGCTGGTCGACCATGATGGCGGGCTCTCAACACTCGCCGGGGCTGGCGGCCCCGGAACTCCGGGCGCGCAATGTCATGGTACGGCCCGCCGGTCAGCCCGAGCCGGTCAGGGCACGGGCAAATTCATCCGGATCGAATGGCGATAGATCGTCGATTTTCTCGCCGACGCCGATTGCATGGATCGGCAAGCCGAAACGGGATGCCAGTGCCGCCAGGATTCCACCCTTTGCGGTTCCGTCAAGCTTGGTCATGATCAGCCCGGTTATCTCGGCGATCTCGCGGAAGGCCTCGACCTGCGACACCGCGTTCTGGCCGGTGGTGGCATCGAGAATGAGGAGCGTATTGTGCGGCGCCTTCTCGTTGTGTCGCCTCAGCACCCGGACGATCTTTGCCAACTCCTCCATCAAATCCTTCCGGTTCTGGAGCCGGCCGGCGGTGTCGACCAGCATGATGTCGGTTCCGTCCTGGCCGGCGGTCTCCATCGCCCGCCAGGACAGCGCCGCCGGGTCGGTTCCCTCGGCCGCTTTCAGCACCGGCACCCCTGCCCGCTTGCCCCAGATCTCCAGCTGCTCGACCGCGGCGGCGCGAAAGGTATCGCCCGCCACGATGGTCACCTTCTTTCCTGCATCGGTGAACTGGCTGGCCAGCTTGCCGATGGTGGTGGTCTTGCCCGAGCCATTGACGCCGACGATGAGGATGACCTGCAGACCATCCGAGTAGAGCGGAATCGGCCGGGCAACCGGCTCCAGGAGTCCGGCAATCTCCGCGGCCAGCAATTGCTTGATCCCGTCACCGGTGACCCGCTGGCCGAATTTCTGCTCGGCCACCCTGGTGGTGACCCGGCTGGCGAGGTCAACACCCATATCCGAAGCGACCAGCAGGTCTTCCAGCTCCTCCAGCATGTCGTCATCCAGTCGCCTTCCGGTGACCAGGGCGCCGGCGCCGACCTTCTCGGCAATCCGTCCGACAATGCCGGCCGAACTCGCATCGGCCAGACCCCGACTTCCGTCACCGCCCCCGGCATCCTTTGCCTCGTCGTCGTCGTCGGAACCGGCGACGATCTCGTCGATCCCGGCATCCAGTCGCGAGGATGAGCGAAACAGCCGATCCTGCAGCTTGCGAAAGAACGACACGTTGTCAGACCGGGGCGAAGGCCATCATCCGCCGCATCGGCGGGCGATGCACAGCAGCGATGCCAGGAGATTGTCGGTCGGGACTCATGTCATTCGGGCTTCTTGCCGATTTCTTCCGGGAAATGCCTGATCGTCAGCCGGATGGCATTCGGTGCCGCCTGGCCCAGCCCGCAGATTGACGCATCCTCCATGGTTTCGCACAACTCTCCAAGCAAACCGGTATCCCATTCACTCGCCGACATCAGCTTGACTGCCTTCTCGCAACCCACGCGGCAGGGCGTGCATTGTCCACAACTTTCATCCTCGAAGAAGCGGAGAATGTTCAAGGCCGCCGCCCGTGCGCTGTCCTGGTGTGACAAGATAACGACCGCGGCCGACCCGATAAAGCTGCCATGCGATTGCAGCGTGTCAAAATCCATGGGCACGTCATCCAGCGTCGCCGGCAACAGGCCCGAAGACGGACCACCGGGCTGATAGGCCATGAAACGGTGTCCCTCCGCCATTCCTCCCGCCGCCTCGATGATGTCGGCAATCGTCGATCCGGCTGGCAGAAGATGGATACCCGGCCTGGCAACCCGTCCGGATACCGAATAGTTCCGCAACCCGGTTCGGCCATTCCTGCTGACCGACGTGAAAATCTCCGGGCCTTCACGACAGATGCGGGCAACCCAGTAGAGAGTCTCGACATTGTGCACCAGGGTCGGACGGTCGAAGATGCCGATTTGAGCAACGAATGGAGGCCGGTGCCGCGGCAACCCCCTCTTGCCCTCGATGCTCTCGATCATTGCGCTCTCTTCGCCGCAGATATAGGCGCCGGCACCCCGTCTCACCTCAACATGGCCAGCCTCGATGACCCCCGCCTCCTCGAGCTCGGCAATTGCCCGCAGCAGGATTGCGCGGGCTGCCGGATACTCGTCACGCAGGTAGATGTAGACTATCTCGGCCTCGACCGCCCAGGCAGCGATCAGCATACCCTCGAGAAAATGGTGCGGATGGTATTCGAGGAAATACCGGTCCTTGAAAGTGCCCGGCTCGCCTTCATCGGCATTGACCGCCATCAGCCGCGGCGCCGGCTCGGCCCGGACGAAGGACCATTTCCGGCCGGTCGGGAAGCCGGCACCGCCAAGTCCTCGCAACCCGGCATCCAGCATCAGCTGCTGAACCTCGTCGCGGGACGAGCCGCCATTGCGAAACCCCGCTAGGACCTGATAGCCGCCATCGGCGCGATACGCATCCAGCGTCGGTGCATCGGGAACTTCCGGATGGAAATCTCCAGCCTCGACCACCGCCAACGCATGCTCCACCGTGGCATGATCCACGTGCCGGTGCCCCACCTCGAGGACCGGGGCGGTATCGCATCTGCCCATGCAGGGAGCCCTGACAACCTTGACACTGCCGGGGTCAACGCCATTCCGCAACGACGACATCAATTCCTGCGCCCCGGCCAATTCACAGGACAGTGAATCGCAGACCCGGATCGTGACCGGTGGCGGCGGCACCTCATCCTCCTTCACAACGTCGAAATGCGCGTAGAAGGTGGCGACCTCGTAGACCTCCGCCTGCGACAATTTCATCTCCTCGGCCAATGCCCGCAGATTGGCAGCCGAAATGAAGCCGAATTCATCCTGCACCAGGTGAAGATACTCGATGAGCAGATCCCGCCGTCGCGGCCGTTCGCCGAGCAGCTTGCGGACAACATCAAGCGCCGACTCGTCAACCTGTCGCCCCTTCGGGGTCCTGCGACCCTTGCCTCGCCCGGATTTCCAGACGCCCTTCAGCTCCTGGTTTGCCTTGTCGGACATGCATCCTCCATGCTCAACGGTCGCCGATACCGAAACTCACCCCCGAAAACAACAACCGGTCTCTCACGGAGCCGCCCACTTTCCCGGCACCAGCCATAACTTGTCAAACTGGGCAGGGCCGAACGGCAAATGGCCCAGGCCGGGCGCTGCCCGTTTCCAGGGGCCGGTGATCTTGCGCAACCGGTTGGAGAGGAGAGATGACGAGGGCGACATGCCGCCCGGCAAGACCCATACCCGAGCGGATGTTGCCGACACTGCCACGCCACCTTCCGACCTCCAGCCAGGCCGGGGATCACCTCTCCGGGTTCAGGACCTCAAGCTGTCCATCATGGAATTCGATGTCGAGCCTGCCCCGGGCCGCGGCCTGGGCGCGCGACACCAGCACCTCGTCCCCATCCCTGACGACGGCGAAGCCACGACCGAGAACCTGGTGATATCCCAGCGACTCCAGCAACCGGGAATGGCTCCTCAGCCTTGCCGATTCCCGGCCGACTGTCTGGCCGATCCGGCGCTGAAGCCTGCCGGCCCGGGAAGCCAGTTGCTCCCTGCCCTGGCCAATTGCCGAACGGACCAACCCCGGGCGCAATCGGGCCGTCAGACCCGACAGGCTGCTCTGGGCCCTCTGAACACCGCCTGGCGCCCTAACCCGGCCAGCCAGCCGGCCGAATTGCAATTGCTGTTCCTGGATTGCCGCCCGTAGCGCCGAGGGCAGGCGGCCCGACAGGCTGTCCAGCCTCTGGGCAGCGAAATCAGTCAACCGCTCCGGCTTCGGCAACCCGCGCGACAGGCCCCCCAGGCGTTCCCGGCCACCCGATACCACCCGTCCGGTTCCGGAAGTCAGGCGGGAGCCGAACCCCTGCACATTGGCCAGCAACTCGGACCTGACCGGCACCGCCCTTTCGGCTGCCGCCGACGGCGTGGGCGATCGATGATCGGCGGCGAGGTCAATCAGCGGGGTATCCGTTTCGTGGCCGACGGCCGAAATCAGCGGAATCCGGCTTTCGAATGCCGCCCGCACCACCTCCTCCTCGCTGAAACCGAGAAGATCCTCCATCGAACCACCGCCCCTGGCCACGATCAGCAAATCCGGGCGGGGAACTGCCGAGCCACGCTCAAGTCGATTGAATCCCCTGATTGCCGCCGCAACCTCGCCGGCGCAATTCTGTCCCTGGACGGCAACCGGCCACAAAACGACATGTCTCGGAAAGCGCTGGTGAAGCACGTGCAGGATATCCCTGATCACGGCACCGCCCGGCGAGGTGATCACGCCGACAAGTTCCGGAAGATAGGGAAGCGCCTGCTTGTGTTCCCGGTCGAACAACCCCTCGGCCTGGAGCTTTACTCGCCGCCTTTCGATCATCGCCAGCAATGCGCCTTCGCCGGCCGGCTCAAGGCTGTCAACGATCAGCTGGTATCTCGAACTGCCCGAATAGGCGGTCAGATTGCCTGTCGCCACATACTCGATGCCCTCCTGCGGAGGCTGGGGCAGCCGGGCGGCCTTCGATTTCCACATTACTGCTGCCAGCTCGTGGCGTTCCTGCTTGAAGGTCAGGTAGACATGGCCGGACCGCGGCTGCGATACAGACGAGACTTCGCCGCGAATCCGTATCCGGCCGAAGGCATCATCCAGTGTCGACTTGACCTGCCGGGAAATCTCCTCGATCGAGTAGGTCCGGATATTGTCGCCGGGGATGCCGAATTCCTGGTCCAAATGACTCCCCTTCACGCCGTGCCGGCTCAGATCTGCTTTTCCGGCATTTGGACGACCAGCCCGTCAAGTTCATCGGACACCCGCAGCTGGCAGGTCAGCCTGGAGCGGACGGCGTCGGGCTCCCATGCGAAATCAAGCATATCCTCTTCCATCGCCTCCATCTCCGGAAGCCGGTCAACCCAGGACTCATCGACATAGACATGACAGGTCGAACATGCGCATGACCCGCCACAATCAGCTTCGATGCCTGGAATGTTGTTGTCACGGGCGCCTTCCATGACCGTGAACCCGTTCGGCACGTCCACTTCGTGGCGTGTTCCGTTGAACTCGATATAGGTAATCTTTGCCATGACCGAAACGCCGCAATTTCATGGCCTAATAATACAGGGCACGCATGATCGCCATATGATTCTGGCAGCATCCAGCTGGACGCCTGGTGCAGGATGTTCGCCTCCTGCCTGGTTGTGGTGCGGCTTCAGTCACGGGGGCATCACCATCCTTCCCGCGAGACGACATTGCCGCACACAAACTGCGATCCCCCACCGATTACGGTCACGTCGGCCATGTCCAGAGCCCGAATCCGCAGCACCTCCCGGCCAGGGCCACTGAACTGGGTTGGCGTCTTACGAAAGGAGGCCCGGGACCGGCCTTCTCGACCCTGAGATACGCGCCCTGATTGAAGGATCGACGGGTATCGAACTTCCAGCGTTCGGGAGTTCGGAAGGGGCAACAAGCACCACGCATGAATTGCGACATCTCTTCGCCGGATTCGAGGCGCCGGTCACAACCGGGAGCATGTCCCCGCCAAGGCAGTCTTCTTGCCGGACCGGCAGCGGACCTCCATCAGCAGGTCTCGCCCGGCCACCGACAAGCGTGTCAAGATGGCGCCCGCCGCGACCTGGCCCTGCTCGAGAAGAACGGGCACCGGCGGGTGCCCGTTTGACTCGTTTTCCGGAATGGATCAGCCGCCGAGCGGCAGGCCGACAAATAGCTGGCTGCCGCCACGTTCGATCAGCACCAGGACATTGGTCCGGCCGGCATTCCTGACCTTCCTGATGCCTTCCCTGACATCGTCGATCGACGATACCGGGGCATGATCGACCCCCACGATGACATCGCCCGGACGAATATTCATCTCGTATGCCGGAGAGGTCTCCAGGATTTCGAGCACTGCCAGTCCGGATGCGTCGTCATCCAGGCCGAACTGCTCCCTTGTTTCCGGCGTGAGTTCGCCTAGCTTGAGTCCGAGCAGATCGGCAGAGTCCGGCTCAGACTCCCTCGTCAGCGAGGCGTTGACAACCATCCCTTCGGCTTCCTCGCGGCTGCCAACCTTGATTTCGATGGTCATTTCCTCCTGGCCGCGAAGGACGACAATTGGCACCTGGCTGCCGGCCTTGGTGTCGCCGACAACCCTGACAACCGAGCGGACATCGGGAATGTCCGTGCCATTGAACGAGAGAATGATGTCGCCCTGCTTCAGGCCGGCATCCTTGGCCGGACCATCCGGAACATCGGCAATGATCGCTCCAGCCGCCTGCGCCATGCCGATTGCCTCGGCGATTTCGGGGGTGACCTGCTGCAGCAGCACACCGATCCAGCCCCTCCTGGTCGTTCCGAATTCATCCAGCTGGGCCACCACTTTCGACACCACTGCCGACGACATCGAAAACCCGATCCCGATGGAGCCGGCCCTGGCGCCTGGCGGGCTGATGATCGCGGTATTGACGCCGATGACCTCGCCATCAAGGTTGAATAGCGGGCCGCCCGAGTTCCCGATATTCATCGCCGCATCGGTCTGCAGAAAGTCGTCGTAGTTGCCACGCAGCGACCTGTTCCTGGCCGAAATGATCCCGGAGGACACCGAGAAGCCGTAGCCATGCGGATTGCCGATTATCAGGACCGGGTCGCCGACCCGAACCTCCTCGCTGTCGCCGAACTCGACTGTCGGCAACGGGACATCTGTTTGGACCTTCAGGAGTGCGATGTCGGTCTTCGGGTCCGCACCGACGATTTCTGCCTCGAGTTCGGTCCCCTCGTAGAGCTGAACGACGATCTTCTGGGTGCCCTCCACGACATGATTGTTGGTGACCACCAGACCGTCCTCGGAAATGATGAATCCGGAGCCGAGCGCCCTGACCGGCCGCGGCCTTCCCGGTGCCTGGTTCATGTCGAAGAACTGCTTGAAATACTCGTAGAATGGCGAGTTCTTCGGGAAATTGAATTCCGGCATGTCAGGGGATGCGCTTGCCTCCTTGATCACGTAGATGCTGACCACCGACGGTCGAAGCTCTTCCACCAGTTCGGCATAGCCATCATGGGCAGTCGCTGGCGATGTCACCATGGAGAAGGCTGCCAGCACCATTGCACCAAGTGCGAAGGGCAGCCGGGAAAGGAACCCGGTGCCGTGCCGGCCACGTGAAGAACTGTATTCGATTGCCATTTTCCTGATCCTCCTGTTCCTGATACTGCAATTCTCGAGAAGCTGCAGACTCAGCAGTTGCCGGGGCAATATAGAACCAATTCAGCGCCGCTTTCCGCTAAATATTTCGTGACGTGCCGTCGGACATCGCCAGAACAACAATCGGGTTCCGATCCCGCAACCATGCCTTCATCCATGAAGTGTTGCACACCTCGAGAAGCTGCGGAATTCGGCCAACCCGGGAGTTACACCACAACACCGACAGGGCGGCGCCATCCGGTGACAATTGCGCGGGGCCCGATAACGCGAGGCCCGATCGGGCCTCAGCCAAGGAAACTGCGGGCCACCCACACCACGAGGACACCGATGGCCATCGCCAGCAATCCGAGATACCGGCGCACATCCACCGGAAGTCGGGTCAGCGTCCGCAGGGCATCTTCCATGCGCCGCGGCGCAACGACCAGGATCAACCCCTCGATGACGGCCACGAGGCCCAGCGCCAGGACAATCTCGGCAATCACTCCCTGCCATCACTCTTGAGGTAGTCGAAAAACTCGCTGTCCGGGGTCATCACGATCGACGTGTTCTCCTGCAGGAGCGCATTTTCATAGGCAGAAAGCGATCTGTAGAACGTGAAGAATTCCGGATCCTTGCCGAATGCCTCGGCGAAGATGGAGTTCCGGATGGCATCGGCCTCACCACGAGTGATTTCGGCCTGTTTCTGCGCTTCCGAGACGATCTCGACCTGGGTTCGGTCAGCCTGCGCCCTGATCTTCTGGGCCGCTTCATCGCCGCGGGCAATCTCGTCCGCCGCTTCCCGTTCACGTTCGGCGCGCATCCGCCCGAAGGTCGCTTCCAGGTTCTGCGTCGGCAGGTCGGTCCGCTTCAGCCTGACATCGATAATTTCCACACCGAGATTTTCCGCTTCGATCTTGGCAGTATCCCGGATCCGCGACATCAGCGCCCCACGATCAGCCGACAGAATGGTGTTCGAGGCCACCGAACCCAGCACCTCGCGGGTTGCGGCGCTGAGGATTCTCTCCAGCCTGCTTTCGGCCGACCGCACGCCACCGACGCCAACCGCTTCCCTGAAGCGGACAACGTTCTGGATCCGGTAGCGGGCAAATGCGTCCACGACCAGGCGCCGATCGTCAAGCGGCGTGACTTCCAGCGATTGGGTCTCGAATGAAAGGATCCGGTCATCGTAACGGACCACCTCCTGGATGACCGGGATCTTGAAGGCAAGTCCCGGCGACTCCTTGACCGAGCGAACCTGTCCAAACTGCAGGACGAGCGCCTTTTCCCGCTCGTCAACGATGAAGACGGAGCTGAGAATGCCGACCACGACAAGCGCCGCCCCGGCTGCAATCAATGCTGATCTGTTCATTGTGTCGACACTCCTTGCTGCGTCCCTTTCCGCAGTTCATTCAGAGGCAGGTAGGGCACGACCGTATTGCTCTCTCCGGCATTCTGGTCAAGAATGACCTTGTCTACCGACCCGAGCACCCGCTCCATGGTTTCCAGGTAGAGGCGCTTGCGGGTCACCTCCTTGGCCTTGTCGTATTCGCCAAGCACGGCCAGGAAGCGGCTCGCCTCACCCTCGGCGGAATTGACCACCTGCGCCCGGTAGCCCTCGGCTTCCTCGAGCAATTGTGCCGCCTCGCCGCGTGCTGCCGCCAGAACACGGTTGGCATAGGCATCGGCCTGTTTCTCCAGCCTGTCCCGCTCCTGCTCCGCCGCCTGGACCTCCCGGAAACTGTCGATTACCTCGCGCGGAGGGTCGGCCTTGTCGAAATTTATCCGGACCACGTTCATCCCGGAATCGTATGAATCCAGCGTGCTCTGGATCAACTCACTGAGATTGGCGGCCACGATTCCGCGATCCCGGTTGAGAATCGGCGCCAAATCCGATCGGGCCATGATTTCCCGCATCGCCGATTCGGACACCGCCCGGATCGTTTCTGTCGGATTGGCCAGGTTGAACAGGAACCGGGCCGGGTCGTTGATGTTCCAGACAACCGAGAAATCCACGTCAATGATGTTCTCGTCACCGGTAAGCATCAGGCCATCGTCAATTCGACCATCGCTGCCAACCCCGATATCCTCGGTCCGTTCTCGGGTGACCGACAGGATCTCCTTGGACACCACCGGCCAGGGGGCGATGTTCAGCCCGGGCTGGCCGGTCTGGTAGTAGCTGCCCAGGAACAGTTCCACTGATCGCTCTTCCGGCTTGACCGTGTAGAACGAGAAGAATGCCCAGATCCCGGCCAGCGCGATAACCGCCAGCCCGAATTGCGCCCGCGAGAACCGCGGGCCGCCGCCGCCTCGCCCCGACCTTCCCTTGCGACCGGACTTGCCGAATACGGAGTTCAGTCTGTTGCGCCCCTGGTTCAGGATTTCGTCAAGATCCGGCATGTCCGGAGGTTGATTGCCCCTGTTGCCCCACGGGCCACCGCTGCTGTTGCCTGCCATCTGAGGTCCTTCCTCTGGAATTCGGCCTGATTGTTCCTCACCATTACATGGTTAGGCGTCAGGCGAAAATCAAGTTTGCCTGACCGGTTCCTTCAATGTCACCAATTCCTCGGCGGCAGTCGGGTGCACGGCCACGGTCCGGTCGAAATCTTCCTTGGTCGCACCCAGCTTCACCGCGATGCCCAGGACCTGGATCAACTCGCCGGCCCCCTGCCCCACCACATGAACGCCGATCACCTTGTGCGAACTGCGTTCAACCACCAGTTTCATCAACATCTTTTCCGGCGAACCGGCAATGGCTGCCGCCAGCGGCCGAAAACTGGTCGAATAGACGAGGATCGGGCCACGCATGGCGGCTTCCTCCTCCGTCAGCCCCACCGTCCCGATTTCCGGCCGGGTAAAGACCGCCGTTGGGACATTGGTGTGATCGACCGGCGTCGGATTGCTCCCGAACACCGTCTCGGCGAAGGCCGCCCCTTCCCGAATCGCAACCGGTGTCAGGTTGATGCGGTCAGTGACATCGCCAACCGCAAAGATCGACGGCACCGATGATTGCGAGTAGCGGTCGACAACCACCTTGCCGCCCCGCCCCAGTTCGACGCCTGTCTTCTCCAGGCCAAGAGCCCCGGTATTCGGCCGGCGACCGGTCGCATAGAGGACCAGGTCGCATTCGGTTGCGCTACCATCGGTGGCCGTGACCTCGAGGCCACCGGCGGATCTGACGATCGATTCCGGCGATACTCCCAGGGAGATGTGGATGCCACGCTCGGCCATGGATGCCGAGACATGGCTCCGAACCTCGTCGTCAAACCCCCGCAAAAGCTGTTCGCCGCGATATTGCTGGTGCACGCGACAGCCAAGCCCGTTCAGTATCCCTGCAAACTCGCAGGCAATATATCCGCCACCCACGACAACGACCCGATCAGGCAATGCGTCGAGCAGGAAAATGTCGTTCGAAGTCGCTGCATGTTCGGCTCCGGGAATGTCCGGCACGAAGGCCGTTCCCCCGGTCGCAATCAGGATGTGCTTGGCCGATCTCGAGCCGGAGGCTGCCAGTTCCACCGTATGGGCATCGGCGAGCACCGCCCGCTCGTCGAATATTTCCACCCCGGCACTGGCAAGGTTGCGCCGGTATACCTCTTCCAGCCTCGATATTTCCCGGTCCTTGGCCTGCCTGAAGACCGTCCAGTCGAAAATTGGCTCCCCGGCATTCCAGCCAAACCCGGCCGCATTGCGAAACCCGTCAGCAAAATCGGCGGCATTCACCATCAGCTTCTTCGGCACGCACCCACGGATCACGCAGGTGCCGCCAAGCCGATATTCCTCGGCGAGGGCCACCCTGGCCCCGTGCGCCGCCGCCACCCGGGCGGCCCTGACTCCGCCGGAGCCTCCACCAATGACAAACAGGTCAAAGTCAAATGCCGACCGGCGGGATTGATTGCCCATTATTCGCCTTCCCGTGACCGGCTCCGGCCCTCGACCAGGATCGTGCCGTCATTGCGGCCGATCACCGCCCGCTCGCAATGCCCGATGAAAAAACCGGTCTCCACCACGCCGGCAATTTTCACCAGATCGGCGTGAAGCCCGGCCGGGTCGGAAACGGGCCCGAGGTTGAAGTCCAGGATGAGATTGCCTTCATCGGTGATGAAGCGGCCATCTGCGCCCGACCGCAACTCGCCGACAACGGTCTCGATGCCGGCATTGCGCAGGCAGTCGCCAATGCGGGAATGGGTCGACTGCCAGCCGAACGGGGTGACTTCGACAGGAAGCGGATATTCGCCCAGCGAGGCGGAGCGTTTTGTCTCGTCGGCGATCACCACGAACCGGTCGGAACTCTCGGCGACGATCTTTTCCTGGAGAAGTGCACCGCCGCCGCCCTTGATGACGTCAAGCTCGGGACTGATTTCGTCGGCGCCGTCAATGGTCAGGTCAAGCCATCCGGCTTCCTGCAGGCTGACGGGGTCCAGACCTTCCTGGCGGGCCAACTGCGCACATCTCGTCGAAGTTGCGACCACGGTGACCTTCAGCGAGCACTCCCGGACACGGCGACCGATTGCCACCACCAGCCATCGGGCAGTCGAGCCGGTTCCCAGTCCGATACGCATTCCCGACCGGACAAATCCGGCGGCGAACTCGGCGCATGCGATCTTGGCCTGGCTGTTCTGGTCCGGCTCGGCTGTCATCGGCGATTCTCCGCTATCCGGTTGGGCTTATAGTTGGCCAATACCCGGAACATAAGCCGGTGATTGCACGGCCAGGGGAAGTTCCGGCCAATTCCGGTTTTGCGCAACAGGTGATTGCGCTAATGCCGTTGGAAGGAACCGGCCGTTGGAAGGTCTGCAATGCTCTTCAGCACCTTCGAAATTTTCAAGATCGGAATTGGCCCATCCAGCTCGCACACCATCGGACCGATGGTGGCGGCGAGCCGGTTCCTGGAGCTGATCCGGCAGCGATGCGGCGGTTGGCCCCGGGGGATCAGGGTATCACTGCACGGGTCGCTTGCCTTTACCGGACGCGGTCACAGCACCGACCGGGCCACCATACTCGGTCTTGACGGCTTCAACCCCGGCAATTTCGACGTTCTGCTCGCCGAGGCCGCCATTGCCCGGATCCGGCAAACCGGGCAGGTCAGCCCGTCCGGCATGCCGACATTCGACTTCAGCCCGGAAGACGACCTTGTCTTCGACTACGAGCGACAGCTTCCGGGACATGCGAATGGAATGATCTTCTACGCCCTGGATGCCGATGGGGATGTCGCCTTGCGGGAGACCTACTACTCCGTCGGCGGCGGAACGGTCCTGACCGAATACGAGCTTGCCGCCGGCTCCTGGGGCGAGACGCAGCCGGATGTCCCCTATCCGTTTGCCACCGCCGCCGAGCTGCTGGAACAGGCTGGCCGGCACCGGGACGGGATCCCCGGGGTGGTCCGCGACAACGAGATGGTGGCTCGATCGGCGACGGAAATCGATATCGGGATGGACGGCATCTGGTCGGCGATGAATTCATGCATCGACCGGGGCCTTGGCACCTTCGGCACGCTTCCGGGCGGCCTCAATGTGCGGCGGCGGGCGGCAGGCATTCACCAGGAGTTGTTGTCGCAGCAGGGGCAGAACCTTGTGGCGCCGCATGTCATCAATGACTGGATCTCCGTCTACGCGATGGCGGTCAACGAGGAAAATGCCGGCGGCGGTCAGATCGTGACCGCCCCGACCAATGGGGCGGCCGGAGTCATCCCGGCCACGCTCCGGTACTATCAGGGCCATGTTCCGGGTGCACAGCAATCCGGGATCGCCGATTTCCTGTTCGTTGCCGCCGCCATCGGCGGCATCATCAAGCAGAACGCGTCGATTTCCGGTGCCGAATGCGGTTGCCAGGCCGAGGTCGGGTCAGCGGCGGCGATGGCTGCCGCCGGACTCTGTGCCGTGCTCGGAGGCACGCCACAACAGGTCGAGAATGCGGCCGAAATCGCCCTTGAGCACCATTTGGGCATGACCTGCGATCCGGTCGGCGGCCTGGTCCAGGTGCCCTGCATCGAGCGTAACGGGCTCGGCGCCATCAAGGCCGTATCCTCGGCATCGCTGGCGCTGCGAGGTGACGGGACGCATTTCATCTCGCTCGATTCATGCATCGACACCATGCGGCGCACCGGCGCCGATATGAGCGTCAAATACAAGGAGACCTCTCTCGGCGGCCTCGCCGTCAGCGTCCCAAATTGCTGACGGGAATCGCCGATATCTCCGGCCCCTGGCGCGGGGCAGGCGGTTGCACCATTTCCTGATTTTCCACTATTGGGTCAACGAACCATGCAGGGGGAGCAGTGACGATGGCCGGAACACTCATCATTGGCGGCGGCGGAATGATCGGGCAGAAGATCGCCGCCAGGCTGGACGGAGAGCACGAAGCCACCACCTTTCTCGACCTGCAATTCCCGGCCGATGCGTCGGATGCGGCAACGAGGGTGACCGGCAGCATCTCCGATGACCGGATCATTGCCAGGTTGGCCGCCAACCGGCCCGATGTCATCTTTCACCTGGCGGCGATCCTGTCCGGCGAGTCGGAACGGGATTTCGACAAGGGCTGGCAGGTCAACATGTTTGCCAACTGGCGATTGCTCGAAGCCTTGCGCCGGGAGCACCTGGCCAGCGATGGCCGCTACCGGCCGCGGCTCGTCTTCGCGTCCTCGGCGGCGGCCTTCGGCCCACCCTTCCCGGGGCCGGTCGGGGACCAGTTCATCTGCGAGCCGCGAACCTCCTACGGCGCCCAGAAGGTCGCGTCCGAATTGATGATAGCGGATTTCAGCCGCAAGGGGTTCATCGATGGCGTCTCGCTCAGGCTGCCGACAATCTGCGTGCGCCCGGGCAAACCAAACTCGGCCGCCTCCTCGTTCTTTTCGGCGCTGGTGCGTGAGCCGCTGAATGGAAGACGGGCATCGGTGCCGCTGCCGCTCGAATTCCGGCACATGCACGCCTCGCCGCGATCGGCAGCCGGGTTCTTCCTGCACGCCAGCAGGATGGACACCGATCTCCTTGACAACCGGCGGGCCCTGAACATGCCATCCGTGTCCTGCACCATCGGCGAGCAGATCGAGGCGCTCCGCGAGGCCGCCGGCAGCAGCGTGGTCGAACGAATCGACATGGAACCGGACCCCTTCATCGAAACCATTGTCACCGGCTGGGCCGGTTCATTCTCGACCGAGCGGGCCAGGGCCCTCGGATTCGAGGTCGAGGAGAGCTTCAAAGACATCATCCAGGCCTACATCGAGGACGACCTGCCAGCAGACAGGGAAGCTGCCAAGCAGGGCTGAAGGGGTGTCTACCGTCAGAATGCCAGAGTATATAGGTCGGTCATGCCGTTATAGATCAATACGCACCTGGAGAGTATGTCTCGCCCTACCAGGACCTGAACTCCCTGATTGTCAATACTTACCCATTATGTTGAACTCAACATAATGCAGGTGGTTTAACACCCTGATTTGCCAGGTCACATTCCAACACGGGAAGAACATTGATCGAAAGGGGCGACTGCGCCACATCCGAATAAATTCGTATAAATTCATCGTCAAGAGACTTGGCCACAGCCTCGTTTCGTGCGGACTCATTGATTTCAGTTGCTTGCACGCGAATAGGTCTGAACTCAAGAAACGGCCATCGACCACCGAGGAAGCGCCAGCAACGATTACGAGCCCGCCCGAGGCAAAACGGAGACATTTCCACGAAACGGTGTCCCTGAGCAGGCCGCACTCGTCGTCGGCGAACAACATGGCCGCCGTCGGCCCGGGCACACCGCACCAGCAACATGCTGGCGAGCACAATCGCGATCATGGCGGAGAGGAACCGGACGTGATCCGTGTCGGACCTCGGCTCGTCACGCAATCTGGGGCCGAACAGCAGCAGGCTCCCGCAACGGTTCAAGCCGGGATTCTCATCTTCGGCCTCGGCGCGTGGTCTGCGCGCATGTAATCAGACGCGCCAGATTGATTGTCGGTGCCGGACAGGGTGGTTGTCGCCGATCAGAAGCCGGGCTGACCTTCCGTGACGGCCTTGATCTTGCTGTCCACTTGATCGGCGAAATGGCAGGCGACGCGGTGGCCGTTGCCGGATCTCTTCAAGGGCGGCGGCTTTTCGGCGCAGAGTGGTTGGGCGATCGGGCAGCGTGTGCGAAAGCGGCAGCCGACCGGCGGGTTGATTGGCGACGGCACATCGCCAGTCAGCACGAGGCGCGCGCGGGAGCGGCTGATGTCGGGATTGGGTATCGGGTGCGCCGCCAATAACGCCAACGTATAGGGGTGCTTGGGGGAGTCGAAGACTTCGTCGGTTGTTCCCTCTTCAACCACCTGTCCGAGGTAGACAATCATCACCCGGTCGGAAAGTGACCGGACGACGGCGAGGTCGTGCGAAATGAACAGATACGCAATTTGCAACTTTTCCTGAAGATGCCGCATCAGGTTCAGGATCTGGCCCTGAATTGAGATGTCCAGTGCCGACACCGGTTCGTCGGCCACGATGATGGAGGGACTGACCGAAATTGACCGGGCGATGGACAACCGTTGGCGCTCGCCACCGCTTAGCTGGTGGCGCGAGCGGTTCAAGTAGGGCTCGCCGGGCGCCAGCCCGACATCGCTGAACAGCTTCAGCACTTCGTCCATGAGCCCGTCCTTTGGCACGATGTTATTGAGCGTCAGGGGCTGCGCGATGATTTGATACGCGGTCTTTCGTGGATTCATCGAGTCAAAGGGATCCTGAAACACCATCTGGACCTGGCGGCGGTAGGTCGCGCGCTCGTCCGCGGACAGCATGTCGATCGCATTGCCTTCGAACTTGATCGTCCCCGATGTAGGCTGGACCAGTCCTACGACCGCCCGTCCCAAGGTTGTCTTTCCGCAACCGCTTTCGCCGACCACGGCCAGCACCTCGCCCCGCTGCAGAACGAAACTGATGCCGTCGACGGCCTGGACAACTTCATCGTCTTGCGCCGCCCAGCCGTCGCGGACTGGGAAATGGACATGCAGGTCGTCCACTTCCAACAGCTGTTTTGTGTCCGTCATTGCAATTCAACCATGCAGCAAGCATCTCACCTGTGTGCCGTTTTCCAGCGTAACCATTCTAGGTTCGATCACCGAGCAGTCGGCCATGACCTTCTCGCAGCGCGGGTGAAAGCGGCACCCTGATGGCACCTGCACGCGGCTGGGCGGCCTGCCTTCGATCGTCTTGAAGGCGTCAGCGCGCCGGTCGAACATCAGGGCGCAGCTCAAGAGCGCCTCTGCGTAGGGATGCTGCGGCGATCCGAAGAGTTTGTGAATTTCGGCTTCCTCGACAATCTGCCCGGCGTACATGACGTAGACCCGGTCGCAATACTCTGCAACGAGCCCAAGGTTGTGGGTGATCAGCAACAGGGCAGTGCCGAGGTCTCTGCATAGCTTGCAAAGCAACTCCATGATCTGTGCCTGGATTGTTACGTCCAATGCAGTGGTCGGCTCGTCTGCAATCAACAGGCTAGGCCGGCAGGAGATTGCGATGGCGATCAACACCCGCTGTCGCATGCCGCCGCTGAGCTGATGCGGGTAGTAGTCGGCGACCGTCTCAGGATGCGGCATCTGGACGAGGCCCAGGGTCTCGATCGCCCGCTCCATTGCCTGCGCACGGTTCAGGCCCTGGTGGATACGGATCGCCTCGGCAATTTGTTCGCCGACCCGAATGAGTGGGTTGAGGAACGTCATGGGTTCCTGGAATACGATGCTCATCTCGCTGCCGCGGATGCGCGTCAACTTGGAATCGTCCAAAGACAGGATGTCGCGGCCGTCGAGCAGGACCTGACCGCCAGTGATGCGGCCAGGTCTGGAAATCAGGCGCATTATCGAGAATGCGACGGTGCTCTTGCCCGAACCCGACTCGCCCACCAGCGCCACAGCCTCACCCCGTTTGATCGTCAACGAGACATTGTCGACTGCACGAACGTCGCCTTCAGCGGTCGCGTAGTGTGTGCTCAGCCCTTCAACCTGGATGAGATTCATTGCGCCGACCCTGACCGGGGCGAGGGCCGGCCCGCGGTACCGGCTCTCGCCAATCCATTTCAAACACTGCCGCCCCGGTCCGGCGAGACGCGGCGATGGCACCAACGTGGCTGCGGGGCGACATGGATGAGCCGAACACCAAGTTAGGTATAGTCCATTCCTCCGGTGGTCGAGTTGATGTTGATCCCCATGCCGCGACGGAGCGCCTCCAGCGAAAACACCCAATCGAACATTAGGTTGGCGATGTTGACTTCCGGCCCGAACTGCTCGACCAGCCAGATTTCCGTGTCGCGAATCTGATGCGTCTTGCCGCCCCAGACGGGAATGGCCCAGACTTCGAATATGAGATCCTTCATATCGACCTCGGCCAAAAGTGCGTCGAACAGATCTTCGCGAATCTCCCCGCCAGGTGCCCGAATCTCGGCTGTGTCGACGGTCACCTTCCAGGCGCCCAGATCCATGCACGCCTTGACGTCGTCAACGATTTCCTGAATGGAATGCTGCTCGCCACCGCCGGATTCCGGAATGACGGCCAGACCGGCGTCGACCACGCTCTTGATGTGGTTCCTCTTTTCTTCCGGCGTCCAATCACTGCGGCTATCCGAAACCTCGACATAGTCGAATTCGGCTTCTCTGCAATGCTCAAGGAACTCGCCGACCTTGTTCAGCTTGGCTGCGTATTCGAAATATATGCCGCCTGGCTGCACCTTTACGTTCGCGTTGTGATAGATGCCGATCTTTTCCTTGAGATCCTTCAGGGAATACAGGCCCGCGAAGCCAAGAACGAACTTGGCTACGTCGACGAACTCCCCGGTATGTTCGAGGTAGTCCGTCAGTTGGCCAACGGGCAACCCCCAGTCGCAGATTTCGCTGATTCCGGTGTCGCGCGGCTTTGGTGACCGCTCGCTCGTGAAGGGCAAACTGCTGAATGCACGGACATCGTCTGAATTGGTCATGGTTCTCTCCATTAAGTTGTTCGAATTCCCACTATTGTGGTTGTTGCGCTGCGCGCATCCAATGGGTCACCGGGGCAATGCCCAGCTCTCCAACATGCCTGGCATCATCGGCCAAGCGGCTCAGTTGTTGCTGACTCAGCACGCCCTTGCCAGCTTCAGCCAGTTTTGAATGCTGTTCATCGGGCAGCAACGGTCTGGCAAGCGACCCCCTGAGCGCAGTTATTTCCTTTTCGCGCACGGAGCCGTCACGCAGTTGCATGCGTATCTTGTAAGGCTTCCACCAAGTGGAATCTGGCAAATCCTCTCTCCTGGGTTGCACGCTGATGCGCTTGGCCAGGTCGAGAACGGCAGTGTCGCTTGTGACCTGCTGCGGATCGAAATCGGCCAATCCCACCTTGCCGCGGGTCAAGGCGACAGACAGGGTATAAGGGATGCTGAACTGGGCAGCGACCCGCGGCTCGCCTCCTGGTGAAAATGGCCGCCCGCACAGGTCGTAGACGATCTGCGACGAAATCGCCTCAACGGTCTCAACCTGCTGCGCAAGCTGAGGGTCTTCCGCGATCATGTCGAGCGTGAGATCGAGGCCCGGATGCGTTGATCGACAACTCGGATAGGGTTTGATGCTGGTCTCGGTCACGCTGAAGCGGGTGCCGAGCTCGGACAGCCCCGCCTCCGGGTCGGCAGCCCCGTTCGCAAAGAGTGCGTTTAGGCCATATTGTCCGGTCAGGAAATTGGGCGACCCCTTGATACCGTCCTGAGCGTTGAAGGCGCTGACCGCCGCCTGGCCGGCGGCGATTCCGCAAAGAATGTTCTTGCCGTTGTTTCGGTCTGCCAGCGGTTGCCGACTCAACCCGGCCTGCTGTGCTGCAATCCCCATCGCCGACATGATGCCGTCTTCGTCCAGCCCAAGGAGCTTGGCAGCGCCTGCTGCAGCGCCTACGTGGCCCGGAACGCCGGTCGCCATGGAGCCAGGATGGTAGTAGTGGGGGTGAAGGGTAGTGCCGATTTGGCAGGCTACGTCGAAGGCCGCAACGGCGGCGGTGACGAACTCGCGGCCCGCCTTCTGGCCTGCCTCAAGATTGGCGGATTCCGCCACTGCAAGCAGTGCGGGAAAGATCACCGCGCTCGCGTGGAGCGCCGAATCGTCATGTGTATCGTCCCATTCCCACCAATGCGCCTGCACGCCGCCGAGAAAGGCCGCACCGGGGGCGGGCACGCGCCGTTCGCTACCCGCAACCGAGCTCTCCTCCGCGCCACCCCATGCAAGCTGCCGTGCCAGGAGATTGCAGCATTCCTGGCTTTTTAGCCCCGCCAACATCACACCCACGGTGTCGATCAGCCGCATCGACACGGCCTCACGCGCTGCTTCAGGAATGTCATCCCATTGCAGCTTTGCTACGTGTTGGACCAAGCGCTCTTCGTGCGTCACGATTGTCTCCTTTTCCCCGTCAACCTATCGTTCCTCGACCAGTTGAGGATTGATCACGTCGTTCAATCCATCTCCGACTATGTTTGTGCTCAGCACCGCCAAAAAGATTAGCAACCCCGGAAACAATGCCGCCCACCAGGCAAACTGGATGAAAGGCCGTGCCTGATAGAGCATGACGCCCAGGCTGACACGGCTGGGGTCTCCCAACCCGAGGAAGCTGAGGCCAGCCTCGGTCAGCATCGCCCGCCCAACCAACAACGTCGCGGCCACTATCACCGGCCCCATGGCGTTCGGCAGAATCTCGCGAAAGATCAAGGTCGTGTTGCCGGCGCCGCTCAGCCGGGCTGAGTCCACGTATTGGCGGGACTTGAGCGTCAGGAATTCGGACCGCGTCAGCCTGGCCATTACCGGCCAGGACAGGATTGCGATGGCGACAATGATATTGAAGACGCTGGCGCTGAACAACGCCACCAGCACCACCGCCAGGAAAAATTGCGGAATGACCTGAAAGACCTCGGTGACCCTCATCAGAGTGTGGTCGAGAATGCCACCGAAGAAACCGGCCAGGCTGCCCATGACGATGCCCAACAGCGTCGCGGCCGTCGCGGCCGCCACGCCGACCAGCAGCGATACGCGAACGCCTGATACGGACCTGCTGAACACGTCCCGGCCAAGCTCGTCCGTGCCCAGCCAATTCACCGTGCTGGGCGGGGAAGCTCGCGACGCGATCGCGATGCTTTCCGGGTCATGCGGCGCGAGCGGTGGCCCGACCAGGGCAACAATCGCCAGGGCAACAAGGATTACCAGCCCCAGCACCGAGACCCAGTTGCCAAAGTAGAGATACCAGTAACCGCGCATGGTTTCTTGATTCGCCCCTCTAGCCAAATCTGACTCTGGGATCGACCAGGCGATAGACGACGTCGGTGATCAGGTTGACGATAATCACGAACGCCGAAATCACAACGAACAAGCCCATCAGCAACGGGAAATCGCGGGCCGAAACGGCGTCGAACATGAGGCGTCCCAAACCAGGCCAGGCAAACACCGTTTCCGTCAAGACAGACCCGGCCAGCAGCCATTCGAGATTGAATCCGAGGATGGTCACGATTGGTAAAAGCGTATTCGGCACGGCATGGCGAAAGACCACGCGTCCTTCCTGAACGCCCTTGGCCCTTGCCATCGTAATGTAGTCCTCCTTCATGACCTGCTGGGTCTTTACCCGAGTGACCCGGAAGATCAGCGCAAGCTGGAAGGCGCTGTAAGTCACCACCGGCAACACCAGGTGATGCGCCACGTCCTTGACCAACCCCCAGCCCTCCTGCGGATTGCGAATATTGTACATGCCTTGGGTCGGGAACCATCCCAGCTTAAGGGCAAAGACAGTCAGCAGCAGCATGCCCAGGAAGAACACGGGCATTGAGTAGCCAAGAATCGACAGGATGACTGCAATTCGGTCCCCGAGGGAATCCTTGCGCGTGCCTGCATAAAGGCCGAGCAGGATCCCAGCGGCGCTGCTGATGATGAACGCCGTGCCCATCAGCAACAGACTTGCTGGCACACGGCTGATGATCAGATCCCACACATCTTCCCGGTAGCGCAGGGAGAAACCGAGATTCAGCTGCAGAACGTTTGAGACATAGCTCACGTACTGGACGTGAATTGGTCTGTCCAATCCGAACTCTGCCCGCGTTTTCTCCACTAATTCCTTGCTTGCGGAACCCTCTCCGATGAGCAGGTGAATCGGATCTCCGGGAGCAGAGTGAATCAACACGAAGTTGACGGTCATCACTACGAAAATTAGTGGGCCAGCCTGAAGGAGGCGGCCCACTACGTAGCGTCTTAAACTCATCTCGGATAGAATCCGGTGCCTCTATTTTGAGACATACGCCATGCCGAGAGAACCATTGTAGCCGATTGGACCGGTGATTACGTCCTCGAACCCCGACCTGACCAGCTGCATGTTGGGCATCTCGAACAGAGGATATCCCGGCAGCTCGTCCATCAACAGCTCCTGAACCTGCTTCCAGACGGCCGCACGTTCGTCAACGTCGGTAATCGTCACTTCGATATCCGTCAGGTGGTCATATTCCGGGCTGTTCCAGCCTGCGGCATTGGCGAACGCATTGCCTATCGTCGTCGACTTGTACCGGTGCACCACCGATAATGTCGGGTCGGGCGAGGTCGTGAAGAGCTGGTGCGCCATGTCGAAATCGCGTTTGGTGAAGACCCTCTCGATGAAAGCAGGGCGATCGAAAGACTGGATCTCCACGTTGATACCGACGTCGCGCAGTTGGCTTCTGATCACTTCAGCGGCACGGCCTTCGAAAGCACGCCCAAATGCCCAGTAGAGTCGCAGACTGAAGCGCGTCCCGTCGGTTCCGCGCGGAAACCCGGCTTCGTCGAGCATCTCGTTCGCCTTGGCCGCGTCCTGCGTGTAGTCGAATTCCGGGAAAAACACCCATTTGACTCCGCTGGCGATGTGCGCGCGGGCCGGCTTGCTGGCTCCGAACATTGCCGCTTCAGCGATCTCGGCCTTGTCCAAGGCGGTGGCGACAGCCTGCCGAACCAACTTGTGCTGAAGATACTCGCTGTCGTGGTTCATCAACAGGTTTTCGTTAGTGCCCGTTGCTTCGTTGCCGTGTTCGATGATTTGGAAACGGGGATCCGCACGGAACTGGCCGACCCGCTCGTACGGAAGGATGTACGAGTGTATCATGTCGATATCGCCGTTCTCGATCGCCGTCACGCGGCCTGCTTCGTCGGGCAGGAATTGCACAAGCACACGATCAAGGTAGGGCAGCCCCGGTACGAAGTAGTCGTCGTTGCGAACGAGCTCGATATGGCTGCCGCGCACCCACTCCTTGAACTTGAACGGCCCGGTGCCCACTTCCGGAGCAAAGAGCTGGGGGTTGTCATTGTCGACACCCGCTTCCCAAATGTGCTTGGGACGGATCAAGGTGCCGGAATTGTAGTCCGCCAGAATCGTCATCAACGGCGCGAATGGTTCATTCATGTTGATGATGAACGTATGATCGCCGTCGGTGGCGAAGGATGCGACGCGCGGGCACCACGTCTTGGCACGGTTGTGAAGTTCACACGTCATGTTGCCGAAAGTGAATTCTACATCATGCGCCGTGAAGGGGGTCCCGTCATGCCAATTCACGTCCTTGCGCAATTGAAACGTATACGTCAATCCGTCGTCTGAAATCTCCCAGCTTTCGGCCAGCTCGGGATGCGGCGTGAATTCGTAGTCGAGCAGGACCAACCGGTTGTAGATGTTGGTCATCACGGTCAGTGCACCGAAGTCCTTGCCGAACAGATAGTCGATTGTCGCAGGCTCGTTTTCGATCGCCTTGATAAACGTGCCGCCGCGTTCCTGTGCGAATGCCGAAGCGCCGAGCAGACTCGTGCCGAGCACCGTGACGAGTGCGACTGACGACAGCCTCTCCTTCAACGCGCCAAACTTCGGTACGCTGTCCCGTTTCCTTGGGAGTTCCCTAATTTGAGTACTCATCCTTTCCTCCTTTCATGCGCTTCATGCGCTCAAATCCTGCATTCCAACTGGTCTGCATACTCACTTGCCTCGCGCTTCGTTCACGATGTCGAGGACACGAAGCCAATTCCCGCCAAGGATTTTAGCAATGCTTTCATCGTCGTAACCGCGGCCTATCAGCCCACTCGTCAGATTCGGAAACTTGGAGAGGTCCTCCAAGCCCTTTGCGTAAGGAACCGAATCTCGTTCTTCGATAGTGCCCAACATGTCCGGCCGCTTCACTCGCCAGTAGGCCCATCCGGCGCCGAAAGTTGGCGGCGCCTTCGCCATCGACATCGTGTTGGACGTCCCGTGTCCCGGCAACATTTCACCCAACTCGACGCGCGAAACGGAATCGGTGAAATCGCCACCGAAGGCAACGTGATCGACGCCGACGAGATTCACCACGTAGTCGATATGGTCGAGCACACCATCAATCGTGGCGGCCCGAAGATCGTCATTCACCATTCGGGGCAGCGGAGTGATGCCCATGACGCCGCCTGTCTCGGCCAAGGCCAGTATCTGTTCATCGGTCTTGTTGCGCGACGAGTCGCTTATGGCCCTGACGTTGGCGTGCGTGAAAACGCAGGGAAGCCTGGACTCTCTAATGGCATCCATCGTGGTCGCATCGCCGCAATGGGCGAGATCGATCAGGATACCAAGCCGGTTCATCTCGTGGACCACATCCACGCCGAAGTAGCTCAAGCCGCGGATCTCGCGTGTTCGCTCACCACAGCCGTCGCCCAACATATTGCTTTCCGAGTAAGTCAGCCCCATCACCCGATAGCCAAGACGATCCATCGCGCTGAGATACGCGAAGTCGCCGTCCAGACAAGCAGCGTCCTGGGTGGCAAACAGAATGCCGAGCTTTCCTTCCTTCTTGGCTTGGCGCATGTCCGCCGAAGTCCTAACCTGGACCGCCACGTCGCTGTGGGATTCTATGAAGCGCAGCACGTTCGCTGCGGCACGGACTGTTTCGGAGATACCGGTACTGCCGCCGATGGTCACCCAGATGACGTCGGCGCCGCCGTTGCGCGCCTGCTCAAACCAGCGCTCCTTGGTCGCCGCATGGATCAGCACGGTCGCATCGATTGTCAGGCACTCTTCATGCAGCTCCTTCGATCTGATTTCTTGTTCTTCCGTCAGGTCAAACATCATGGCCCCCCATTGTCCCCACCATGCGTATACGATCGGGTGCAAGCGAAGAACTTGCATGCGGCGGGCGATCAGCGGACAAATGACAGGGTTGGCCGCGCCTTCCAATGATGAGAAAAGTCACTCGAAAAACAAGGGGGAAACTCCCCTATGGAAAATTCATAACTTTTCATTATGCAAGGGAACTGACTTAGAGTCAAATACTTGTTTGATGATGCGCCGCCACAAGTGAGCGGCGGGCTGCGATGAAGGGAGGTGTTGGATGCTTGCTCCAGAAGGCCGCGTCGTGATGGTATCCGGTGCGAACCGTGGGATCGGACGCGCAATCGCCGAGACGCTTTACGGCGCCGGTTACACGACTAGCTTGGGTTCACGCGACCCTGCCTCGCTCGATGCCGTGATTGGCGGCTGGGATTCTGAGCGCGTGCTCGCAGCGCGCTACGACGCCGAAGATCAGGCAACGCACCGGGCATGGGTTGCTGCCACAGCAGAGCGTTTCGGGCGCATCGATGGACTGGTGAACAACGCCGGCATCGCGGTGAGGGTCTCGGTCGAGGAAGAAAACGATGCCGCGCTGGACCGCATGTGGGCAGTCAATGTGAAGGCACCGTTATCGATGATCCGCAACGCGATGCCGCATCTGCGCCAATGTGGCGCTGGCCGCATCATCAACGTCGCCTCGATTACCGGCAAAGCAGTTCCCACCAAGAATGTGGGATACGCGATGACGAAGTTCGCCGCTGTGGCGTTGTCGCATGCAACGCGGCACGCCGGTTGGGGCGATGGTGTGCGCTGCACAGCACTCTGCCCCAACTACGTCGCCACCGACATGACAACGCACGTCGAATACCTCCCACGAGAGGAAATGATCGAACCCGGCGACATCGCCGATGTTGTGTTGGTGTTGATGAGGCTCTCCAACAAAGCATCTGTCGCCGAGTTGGTGGTCAACTGCCGCGATGACATTATGCTTTAGTGGCGGCAGATCGGGCCATCCCGGCCGGCATCCCGCCGAGCCCCGGTCGTAGCAGTCGCTGCGCCAAATGCTTGCCGCGCGGCAATGCCATGTCCGCGCGGTTTGGTGTTGACGGGTTGACTTGACCTGCCGATCCCAACATTGTCTGAGCCCATGTTGACCAGCCGGCAAGACAACGCCACGACGCTGCAGATTGATCCAAGGGCCCGCCGTCTGACAGCGGCGGAACGCACACAATTCGCCGAATTGGGCTACGTCAAGAACTTGCCGGTGTTCTCCGACACGGCAGTACCCCTCCTTCAGGCCAAGTTCCGCGAATTGGCGGCGCTGCTTCCGCGCGGCGTTGGCATCAACGAAACGGGTGCCTGGCACAAGGCCAACCGCTGGTACTTCGACCTCTGCTGCACGCCGGCGATCCTCGACTACGTCGAAGACCTTATTGGCCCCGATTTCTGCCTCTGGGGAGGTCGTTTCTTCGCAAAATTTCCGAGGGACGGCTCCATTGTGCCTTGGCATCAGGATGCACAATACTGGCCGCTAAGCCCGAGCCGCTCGATCACTGTCTGGCTCGCAATCTATGACACCGATGAAGACAATGGCGCCATGCAGATTGTGCGCGGCAGCCACCGCGCAGGCGCGCTGCGCCACCACAGAGTTGCTGGCGCCGAGCACGTTCTGGAGCAAGCGGTTGACGCCGATCAGATCGACACCGCCAATGTGGTCACGATCGATCTTCGCGCTGGCGAGATTTCGTTGCATGACGAGGGCCTGCTTCACGGCTCCGGGCCAAACGAATCCGATCGGGTCCGCTGCGGCGCCACGATGCGGTTCTGTCCAACCGAAGTGAAGGGCGATCTCACGGTCTGGCCGACATTTGAGGTCATGCTGGCCCGGGGGGTCGATCGCTACCGACACAACCCGGTTGCGCCGGTTCCCACCAATAACGGCTTCCCGGTGGGCAGGTTCCAGCATTCATCCGATTTCGCTTGATTCGCGATCGCGCCCAGCGACTGTTCGGAGGTGGTGCTGACCGACTGAACGCCAGTTGGCCGGGAGATGGGCGAAATCGTGCTCTGGCGTGGCCCGAAAATTCTGAAACGTCCGCGACTTGCGGTTTTCGACCGAAGAACCGCCTGATCAAGTCAGCGATGTCCGATAGCGTCGGCAACCGTGCAGGGAACCTCAGCAAGTCACAAATGCGGTCGAATGAACGATGGACGGAAGGCGGTGCGGCCCTGTCATTGATTGGCGAAATCCAAACGAGGCGGCATTGTCCCGAAAGACCCGGCAACCTCGTTCTGGCGCCAGGCGCGGACTTCTTGGCATTGCAGGCTCTCGCGAAACTTCTCGCCGGAGCTCTTCGATTTCGTCGCGGACCCGGAAGAGATGTCCGACCTCGCGCCTGATCCAGGCCACTCGGCATTCCCCGCGGAGCTCGAGACCGACCTGCGAGCCATCTTCGATCCCGAAGCGGTCAGCGCCCAGGCTTTCGTGAACCAGGATGCATTGGTCGCGCGTCGCGGAGGACGCGAAGCGGCACTCGGACCTGGCGCGTCGGGAGCCACTCCGCCTCCCGAAGACGGATAGGAGTCAGCGCGGCCTGACGCACGCGATGATGACAGTATTGCGTTTAACTGGGTACTATATCCGGTTCGATACTGGCTATACTTGCCCCCGTATCCACAAGACCTTGCTCGAAATCGGGAGGAGGTGTCGACAGGTTTGCATTGGGCAAGGCATCGTGATGCGGAAGGCTTACTCCGATTTGAACATTGAGCAGATGTCCAGAAACTTCAATTTGTCGGGTGAAGTGGGGCATGTGCGGTCCTCGCCAGTGGCGAAATGAAACAGGCTTGCTCGATCACGCTCACCTGCTTGACCAGAAAAGGTTCAAGCTGAAACCTCCTATAGCCCTCGGTAATGGCATCTTCATAGATGCTGTAGAAACCCGTTACTTCCCTGTTCTTGATCAGGACGAACTTTCCAATTTGGTCCGACCAGCCAGTAATATCCCGTTTGAAGGTATCAAGCTCTTGTTGCAATTCAGTAGTCATGGCAGCCCTCTTCAACAATAGGTATCTATCGATCAGACAACTCAACCGGAGTTCCTGAACTTCACACCATATCTCTCGTATTGACATCCAACACCTTGTCACGTGCTGTCAGTGGCTCGACCGCGCCTTCGACGGCCTCACCCAATTCCTGACCCATGGAATTGGCAAGCCGATTTACACTCCCATCAAGCTTCGACGTCACTCCTAAGCCTCTTGCCGTCATGCCAAAAGCGACAAGCTTAAGTCGTCGCCTACCCTGATATCATGGTGTTGCCATGCGAATCGTCACGAAACGGATTGCCAAGACCAGCACCTGTTGGGGATTTGCCGACATTTCGGGCCCCACGCGGTCAAGCACCGGTCCAGCCCGAAACAGATCGCCCGCACAACGCAAAATTACCTGGCTATTTCGCCGGTAGACACTCAGCCCCGTTTCCATGCTTCGCTGGCGGTCAGGGTGCGGGCGGAATTCTCGAACTCCCGGGCTGGCAGGATCACCAGCAGGTTCGGCTGATCGGCCTCGATGCTGACTTCGCCGGTGGTGGCCTCGTTCGAACAGGCGATCTGTCCTGCCGGTGACATGTTGAGCCCGTCGATATTCCATTTCAGTCCGGACGAACGGCCCGTCGAGACACCCATGGGAAACAGCGACACCCGGCCGCCGGGCGAGACGTCGAGGCGGATCTTCGGCGGACACAGGAATATCGTGTCGGTGGCGGTGACCAGGATTATCGTCCGGTGACGATTGCAAAGCAGGGAATGCAACGATGACAACCCGTGGTCGAACCGCGGGCCGCAAACGCCGACCCCGACCAGGAGCGGCGCATCAATCGACCGGATGCACTTGTCGAAATCCGTCGAGTCCTGCTCGCCAATCCGGTGCATCCTGCCGGGCGGCATGTCTTGCCGGCACTGCTCCGGCAGTGAATCCATGTCCCCGATCACCGCCTCGGGCATGTATCCGCAATCGAGCGCCCGGGCTACGCCGCCATCTGCGGCCACCAGCACCGGCGCCTGCAGGAGCGCCCGCGACAGGATTGCCGACTTGGCCTTGCCGCTGCCGATGATGGTGGCTCCATCGGGGGCGCAAACCAGGATCCCGGGCCTGCCGGCGGTATCTCCTGCCGGCAATCCGGCCGCCGCGGATTGGAATTCGGTGTCCATCACATCTCCGGGACTGCCATCTGCTGTCGTCGATCCGCCCCGATGCCACTCCCGGGTGAAGGCAGGTCCCACCGGCTACCCGGGGCGGGATTGCCGGACCGCGGCCTGGATGAAATCTGCAAAAAGCGGGTGGGGGTTCAGCGGGCCGGATTTCAGCTCCGGGTGGAACTGGACGCCGATGAACCAGGGATGTTCCTCGATCTCCACGATCTCCGGCAGGCTGCCATCCGGCGACATTCCCGAGAAGATCACGCCATGGTCAGCCAGCCGGTCACGGTAGTCCAGCGCCACCTCGTAGCGATGCCGATGCCTTTCCATGATCTCGCCGGCGCCATAGATCGCTTCGACCTTGCTGCCTTTGACCAACTTTGCCGGGTAGAGTCCGAGCCGCATCGACCCGCCCTTCTGCCCATCGAGCCTCCGCTCGACCAGCTTGTTTCCCTGCAACCACTTGTCGAGATGGTAGACCACGGGCTCGAACCTCCGCGCGCCATTGCCGCCGTTCCAGCTTTCATGATCGAACTCCTCCGAGCCGGCATTGGCAACACCCACGAGGGAGCGGGCCATTTCAATCACCGCCATCTGCATTCCCATGCAGATCCCGAAGAAGGGAATTCCGTTTTTCCTGGCAAAGCCAGCTGCCTTGATCTTGCCTTCGCTGCCTCGCTCGCCGAAGCCGCCCGGCAGCAGAATGCCATGGCATCCCTCCAGGCTCCGGGCCGGATCCTCCTTCTCGAAGATCTCGGCTTCGATCCACTTGGTCTTCACCAGCATCCGGTTGGCGATTCCGCCATGCGCCAGTGCTTCGACGATCGATTTGTAGGCATCTTCAAGCCCGGTATATTTCCCGACCAGGGCAATCTGGACTTCGCCATCGGAATGGTTCAGGCGGTGATTGACTTCCTTCCACCGGCCCAGCTCCGGCTGCTTTCCGCCCTGGAGACCGAATGCCGCCATCACCGAATCATCGAGGCCTTCCTCGTGATAGGTGATCGGAGCGTCATAGATCGAGGTCAGGTTCGGCGCCGAAATCACCGCATCGGTCCTGACATTGCAAAAAAGGGCAATCTTCTCCCGCTCCTTCTGCGGAATCGGCAATTCCGACCGGCACACCAGAATATCCGGTGCTATGCCAATCGACCGCAACTCCTTGACCGAATGCTGGGTCGGCTTGGTCTTCAGCTCGTTGCAAGCCTCGATATACGGCACCAGCGTCACGTGCAGGAAGATGCAGCTTCGGGGATCCTGCTCCCTCGAAAACTGCCTGATGGCCTCGAAGAAGGGCAAACCCTCGATATCGCCGACCGTGCCGCCGATCTCGCACAGCATGAAATCGACCCCGTCCTCGTTCGACCTGACGAAATCCTTGATCTCGTTGGTGACATGCGGAATGACCTGGATGGTCTCGCCCAGGAACTCGCCGCGCCGTTCCTTTTCGAGAACATTCGAATAGATCCGGCCCGATGACACGCAATCGGAACTGCGGGCGGCCACCCCGGTAAAACGCTCGTAATGCCCGATATCCAGGTCGGTTTCCGCCCCGTCATCGGTCACGAACACCTCCCCGTGTTCAAATGGGCTCATCGTGCCGGGATCGACGTTCAGATAGGGATCAAGCTTGCGAAGGCGGACCGAGTATCCACGTGCCTGCAGAAGCGCCCCAAGCGCCGCGGCGGCGAGTCCCTTGCCGAGCGAGGAGACGACCCCACCGGTAATGAAGACGTATCTTGTCATCTTGATCAAACCCCAAATCCGGCGGAACTGCCGACTTCGCGTGCAGAACGAACACGAAAGATATGGGATTCAAAGAATACGAAAAATACCGGACTCCGCAAGTTCGCTTGTGCCGATTTTTGCGGAAAGCGGCAGTTTCCTGCAGGATTGCCGGTCTATTCGGCCTTGGGTGGCGTGGACGGCGAGTCGGGAAGCGTCGGTGGCAGCAGTGACTGTCCGTCTATGGTCGATTCGTCGGCGGTTGGCGCCTGCCCGCCTGCCCGCTCGATGACCGAATCGCCAGCCTGCTGCTTGGCGGTGATGATGGTCATCGTCAGCGAGGTCGTCAGAAACGCGATCGCAACCAGCCAGGTCACCTTGCCGAGAGCGGTTGCAGCCGACCGACCCGACATGACGCCACCACCGCCGCCGCCGATTCCCAGGCCCCCGCCTTCGGAGCGCTGCATCAGCACGATTCCGATCAACACGAGTGCCAGGATCAGGTGAATGGTAAGGGTAACGTTGCTCATGTCATGGTCTGACGTTGCGTAGGGCCTGCCAACAGGAGAGTGGCTATTATTGGTATTCCAGCCGGCCCGCAAGGCAGGACCGCGAGAATTCACGGAGACGAGATTTGCCCCGGCTCGCCGCAGATTACCGGTTTCCAGCAAAATTCATTCCGGATAATTGACCGGCACGACGTCGCTTCGGGAGAATGCCGGCATGACCAACACCGTGGTTACCGGAATACAGTGGGGAGACGAGGGCAAGGGCAAGATTGTGGACTGGCTTGCCGGCCTCTCGGATGTCATCGTCCGCTTCCAGGGTGGGAACAATGCCGGCCACACCATGGTTGTCGGCGACCAGGTCTACAAGCTGTCCATGCTGCCATCCGGCGTTGTCAGGCCCGGCAAGCTGAATGTCATTGGCAATGGCACCGTTCTCGACCCATGGGCAATGATTGACGAGATCGACACCCTGGCCGGCCAGGGAATTGCCGTGACATCCGAAAACCTGCTGGTGGCGGAGAATGCGCCGCTGATCCTGCCCCTGCACAGGGAGTTGGACCGGCTGTGGGAGCAGCGTGCCGGCCGCGGCAGGATCGGCACCACGGGCAAGGGAATCGGGCCAGCCTATGAGGACAAGATCGGAAGACGGGCAATCAGGGTCGCCGATCTGCGACACCCCCGGTCGATAGATGGGCTGATCGGCAGGCTGACCAACTACCATGACGTGGTTCGGGCCGGGTTGGGGGTGGAGCCGGTCGATGCCCGGAAGCTGAAGGATCAACTGTTCGCAATTGCCCCGAGGCTGCTCGAATTTGCCGGACCGGCCTGGCGGGTTCTGCGGGAGCGAAACCGACAGAATCAGTCGATCCTGTTCGAAGGAGCGCAGGGCGCGCTGCTCGATATCGACCATGGAACCTACCCTTTTGTCACCTCCTCCTCGACCGTCGCCGGTGCTGCGGCTGCCGGCTCCGGGGTCGGTCCCGGCGAACTTCATCACATCCTTGGCGTGTGCAAGGCCTACACAACCAGGGTGGGTGAAGGGCCGTTTCCGACCGAACTCTCCGACAGCGATGGGCAGCACCTGGCGGAACGTGGACATGAATTCGGAACCGTCACCGGCCGGCCCCGCCGCTGCGGATGGCTCGATGCCATTCTGGTCAGGCAAATCTGCGAACTTGGCGGCATCGGCAGCCTGGCGCTCACCAAGATCGACGTTCTCGATTCACTGTCGGCACTGAAGATCTGCACCGGCTACCGGCTGGACGGCGAGATGATCGACCGGATGCCGGCAAGCGGCGAGGAACAGCAGCGCCTGGAGCCGGTCTACGAGGTGATGCCGGCCTGGAAGGGAAGCGTCAGCTCCACACGCTCATTCCACCAATTGCCGGAGGAGGCCCGCAACTATATCCGGCGGATCGAGGAACTCGTCGGAATTCCCGTGGAAATCATTTCGACATCCCCCGACCGGGACGACACCTTCGCCCGCTCCGGCTCCTTTGCAGCATAGCACCTCCAGCAGGCAGGCCAGGCAGTGGCGCGCCCACCCGCAGACAATTCTGCCCGCCTCCTCGCCACCTGGATGTCTCCGGCAGCATGGCTCACGAGCACGACCGCAGGCCCGACACCAGTGGTCAGGGTCGAGGCCGGGGCTGTCGTTCCTGGCGGTTTTCTGGCAAGTGTCATTCCATGTACCAATTGCCGGTGATTCCGCCCGAACCCTGCACATGGGTTGCAGCCAGGCATCCTGGAGGCAGGCAGTGACGTGGCTGACCCGGCCCGGCCGGCCGGTCTTGCCAGCCCGGGGTGCCGGATGGTGAAGATCTCCCATCGGCAGCGACGGGTGCTGGCCCTGGTCATCCTCTGTGTCGGCCTTCCGGTCTACATTGTCGTTGCCGTGACCCTGGTCGGCATGCTGGACCGGCCGCCAGTGCTGATCGAGTTCGGCATTTATGCCCTCGCCGGGATTGCCTGGGCATTGCCGCTCCGGGCCGTCTTTCGTGGCATCGGCGCCGCAGACCCGGACTCCCGGAAGACGGATGAATAGGTGAACACCGGTCGAGGGCGCCAGTTCCACGCTGCCGGGTTCGGCAGGACCCATGGCCGTCCAGCCGCCGGCGGTCGGTCAGGCAAGCGGCAACCAGCGACTGCTCGGGGCCGTCTGCAAGAGGTCTGCCTGGGACACGAAACACAGCAACGGTCATCGCCACGGCGACGACGCGCCCAGGCTCTCGAGGATGGTCCTGGTCTCCGGCATGCGCTTCAACGACTGGCCGATATGCTCGCGCCAGCGCCGACCAACATCGAGCGCGGTGGCATAGGCCCGGGCCAGGTCATCGGGACGGTCCTCGGCCATCACTTCGACCAGGAAGGCCGCCTGTTCCCGGTCCTTCGAGGATTTGAGCCTGCCGGCGCCGTCGCGCCGCCGGCTGGCGATGATCAGCTTGTGGATCGCATAGCGCTCCGGGCGCGGGATTTGCACCAGCACCCCGGAGCGATAGAGGGCCGCAGCAGAGATCGGTTCGGCGATCAGGAAGTTGAGGTAGTTGAGCGCCCGCGCGCCCACGCCAAGGGCCGGTAGATCCCGGATAGTCTCATCCCCGAAGGCAGGCGTCAGGAACTCGACCAACTGGCCGCTGCCACCCTGCGCCCATCGCCAGGTCCGGCCCTCGCCCTGCCCGGGGACCGGGTCGAACTTCAGCGCCGAGAAGGTCTCGGCCAGGCTTGGGTCGACCTGATCCTGCAAGGCGACGCTGAGCTGCTCGAATTGCGCGATATCGATATCGCCGGTATTGGCCATGCCGCCGAGAGGCAGGCGGATGCCAAGCTCGCCTTCATAGAGCCGGAACGCATTCGTTCCGACAATGGTGCCGCCCAGCCGGAATGTCCCCGCACCCGCCATGGCGGAGAGGAAGGAGCCGGTCGCCCGGTCGGCGGGCGTCATGCCTTCCGCGCGCAGGAGACGAACCAGCCGCGACCGCTCGGCCTGCCGGTCCCTTGCGGTCGCACGCATCTCCTCGATACGGTCGATGCGTGCACGCGTCTCGTCGCTGTCTTCGCCGATATAGATGAAGCGCATCCCGGTTCCGACACGGCGGGCCGCGTACCAGTAGGCCTTGTCACCGCGCTCCTTGCGCGTCGGTTTGCCCGCCACACCGGACAAGGCGTCATCCTTCAGGAGTCGCACCAAATCGGTATAGGCGCTCATCGCGATGCTGCTGAGAGAGGTCATGGCTATCATTTCAATGTTTTGCTTGGCACACATATACCTATCAAAAATAAATTTTGCTGGGCAAGACGGAAGAGAAGCTTCAGCGATAGCATCCCTGCACCTCAAGATCGCGCGAAAACCGGGCCACAGGAACCAGCAAGGCACTCCAGGCCTCGGTTGATGCGTCTTGTGACCAAGTGGAGCGATGTTGCGGCAACACCGCCCCTGCGGAACAAAGTAAGGGCCGCGCCGCACGCGACCCTCTCACTTCAACGCTCTTCAGGCTTCTTCGCCAAGTCCGCGATGCGCATGACCGTCAGCCCTTTTGCTTTCACCGTCTGACCGAGGTTCGGCGCGACCCCGTTACCTCCGAAGAGAACAACACCAGTCGCCGCGAACATCCAGCATCTCGTCATTGCACTTGAACGGAGCCGCTCGCCCATGTGCGGACCAGCGCCCACCGGGCCGCGATCATCTCCGCCCCGTGCGTGCTTGCCGCCCTTGTGGCAGAGGAAGATCTCCTGGTTGCGATCTTGACGGATCCGCTCGCGAACCTAGTCGAGCGTGTTGAAGATCACATCGATATCGGCCCTGTCGGTGGCCTCGAGACGATCAGGGGAAACCCCCTTGACCTTCGACTTCGCAGCCGTCTTGCGATCATGCTGCTCCAGCAGCTGCCGGGCTTCGAAGACGGCCCCGGTCACCTGCCCGGGCGCTCGCGCGCGCCTGCCGCAGGGATGAAGGCGTGACCTGCCTCGATCTCGTAGCATTTCGCCGCCGCCTCGCTCATCACCTCGATGGCGACGACGATCTCGCACAGGTGCAGAAAGCGGACCTGCTCCTCTTCCAGAGCAGTTTCGGCGATCTCCGATCCGTCGTGTCATTTCGCCCGGTCGCCGACCTTGTCGGCGGCGCGGTCGACCTCCTTGCCAAGCACCACATTGCGCCGCTGCAGGATTGTCGCGAACCCATGCGCGAGGGGTTCGATTTCCGCCTCGAGGCCGGTCCCGCGCAGCTGCCCGAACAGGGCCTCGAAGGTCTCCCGGATGAAATTGTCCTTCAGGATGTGATCCTCGGGTTCCGCAACTGTGCGCCCTTTTCCGTCAGCCCGAATAGTTTGATGGTCTCGTAGGTGTTTGCTTGATCGTAAGCCATCTTGGTTTCTCCAGATGTTCGACTGCTGGCCCACCACGGGAGTGTGGTGGCATGGCCGAATGTCTGGTTTCCGAATCTGCCCGGGTCAGGGCGGCGCAGCCGCCAGCTTGCCGGGCGCAAAAGTTTTCCGAGCACGGCGCCGAGAACACGCACGCCTTCACGCACTGAACCGCCCTCTCCACCCGTGTCGCCCTCGCCGAAAAGTTCTGCGTTCCTTGAGGAGGACGGATTTGGGGGCCATCCGGAGGATATGCTTCCACGCTCACATGTGTGTATTGACGGTAGGTTTGCCCGACCCGACCAGGAAAACGGTGCGACCGGTCGCGAAAGACGGATGAAGCGACGGGTTCGTTTTGCCCCTGGCAAAACAGACCAAAGCGCAATCCGGCGGAGCGGCCGGGGAGCGAAGTGCTCGCGAGACGGGCAAATCGGGATGGCGGGCGCTACGCCGCGGTGAGGACGCAAGTCCGAATGCGCGACAGGCCATCGGCCTGTTCTCACGTGCGACACGCGAAGCCGAGCAGGGGAGGCCGGAAGGCTCAGACCGAAATTGATGTTCGGGCGATCAACACTCCAGGCGAGCGGATGTGATGTATGCAAGAATTGCGCACAGCTGGCGAAAGAAGCGGACCTTCGCTGCATGCCCAAATGGCCTCGCTATCCGGAAAATCAGGTTCAACGAAATTCAAGTGCTGGTTGGGAGAACTTCTGACCGCGCCGCCGCATTGCTTGACTAAAACTCGTTACAACATTATTGTTGTAATCATGATTCCAAACCACTTCGACCTGCCCGGCTCGCCGTGGCCCATACTGCCCCCCGGCATCCATCTGGCGACCCTCGCCGAGGTGGAGACGCGATTTGCGTCGAACTCAAAACGTCGCGTGCGGTTCAAGGGCTTCGTCGCAGCATTGGCGAACCTTCGGGATGCAGGGTGCCAACGCGCCTTCCTAGACGGGAGCTTCGTTACTGCAAAGCCCCGTCCTGGGGATTTCGACGCCTGCTGGGATCCAACCGGGGTCAATCGGGCCTTACTCGACCCTGTCTTGCTCACGTTCGAAAACGATCGCGCAGCGCAGAAGGCCAAGTATTCTGGAGAGTTATTCCCGTCCACCATCCCGGCTGATCAGGCTGGGACCATCTTCGTCGAGTTCTTCCAAATCGATCGTTTCACCGGTTCCCCAAAGGGCATCGTGGCGATTGACCTTCTGAACGACCCGATGCTCCAACCTAGGGTGACGTCATGATCTACAGCGACAAGCAGTACACTATAACCGAAGAGCAGTTGGGCAAGCTCCGCGATGCGCTCGCCGCCGCTCAGTCCGAAAACGCCGCTGCGACCGGCGAACAGAGATGGCTGCGCGATGCTCAAGCTGATGCCATAAGGAGCCAGATCGCGACCTTAGAGGTCGAACTGTCCCACTACGAGCTCCTAAAGTCGGGCGAGATCACGTTCGCCAAGGCGCACTCGCTGGGGAACCTGCCGTCCGTGCTCGTCCAGGCACGGATAGCAGCCGGCTTGAGTCAGACCGACCTTGCCGAACGGCTTGGGATGAAGGCACAGCAAATCCAGCGCTACGAGGCGTCGGACTATTTGGGGGCAAGCCTCAGTCGTCTGATCGATGTGTGCGAGGCCCTAAACGTACATACCACAGGGCTGTTCGAGAGCGACGATACCTCCAAGGGGTCCGTCTTTTCATGGTCGGACATCGAAGATGTGGTGTGGAAGCAGTTCCCCGCTCGCGAGATGGCGAAGCGCGGTTGGTTCGACGTGCCGCGCAAGAGCGACGTCTACCAGCTCGCGCGCGACTACTTCATGCAAGCCGCCGGGCCGCAATTCGCGAGTGCCTACCACCGCAAGAAGATGCACGGCGGCTCGGTGCCGAACGAGTACGCACTGCTCGCGTGGCAAGCTCGCATTCTGGAGCGGGCCCGAAACATCGTGGAGAGCTACGACCCGCCAGAGTTCGTTGCCGACGACCGCTGGATCGCCGATCTCACCGCACTTACCCGGCGCAAGCACGGCCCCAAGCGGGCGCAAGCGCTCCTGTTGTCCAAGGGCATCATCCTCGTCACGGAGAAGCGCCTGTCAGGCACCTATCTCGATGGGGGGGCCATGCTCGATCACGATGGCCGACCGGTCATCGGGCTCACGCTGCGCTTTGATCGCCTCGACAACTTCTGGTTCGTACTCCTGCATGAGCTGGGGCACGTGTTTCTGCACCTCATGGACGGGCTGCGCTACGATTTCTTCGATGAGGAGGAAACGGCCGGCGATGACAAGGTCGAGCGAGAGGCCAATGCATTCGCGCTCGATAGCCTTATACCAGAGTCGAAGTGGGACGAGTGCCTGTCGCGCTTCGCGCTGTCCGAAGAGGCGGTGCGGATCGACGCCAAGAACCTCGGCATCGACCCCAGCGTCATCGCTGGGCGCATTCGGAAAGAGCGTGGCGACTACACTATTCTTGGGGGTATGATCGGCCAGGATCAGGTCGCGTCGCAGTTCGAGGACGACGGCGATGAAGTTGTCTGAAGACACCTACGTGCCGGCCCTGCGATGGCGGCAGGGGGAGTACCAAGCCCTCTTTCGCCTGAAGCCCGCGGTTAAGGATCGCGTGATGCCCCTCATCACTATCCCACCCGTCGAGTTTGATTTCGAGCTGTGGCAGCCGAAGAAATCCGTCCACGAGCACGTCCACCCCTTCATCGCGCGATTCACTTCGAAATGGAGCAAGCGACCGGCCTGGATCGCCCTCGATACGACGATTGCGGAGGGGCGAATGGAAGACAAGGCACACCCGCTCGACTACGTGCTCGACGGGTTGCGCCCGAACGGTACCATCGCCATCCCCGCTCTGCCATTAGAAGTCAATTCCGACACGATGAACGCGGCCGCCCGTGCGACGGCCGCTGACGGCCAGGGCGCCGCCGTACTCCTTCGTCTCGAAGTCCTCATGAGCGACAATCCACGCAAGGCAATCGTGAACTTCGCGAGCAGCCTTGGTATTGGGCTCCATAAGCTGGACGTGATCGTCGACCTCCGAGCGTGCAACTTCGAGCCATACAAGGTCTTCGCAACAGCCCTTACGGCCGCCCTAAGACGCTTGGGCAACCTCCACGAAGTGCGCAACCTCGTCCTCTTGGGAACGGCGATTCCGAACTCCTTCGCGCAGCTCGCCAAAGGATCGGACGAGATTCCGCGACATGACTGGCTGTTCTTCAAGGAGATGATGACCGAGATGCCAGTTGGGATGCGACGCCCGATTTACGGTGACCATACGATCGTGCACCCCGAGTTCACGGCGATGGACATGCGCAAGGTAAAGGCCGCGGGCAAGATCGTTTACACGACGCCCGAGACTTGGGCGACGCGCAAGGGTGGCGCGTTTCGGGACAATCCCGCTCAGATGCACACGCACTGCGCCGAGGTGGTCAAGGACCCCGCTTTTGCGTTTCGCGGGGCAAGCTTCTCGTATGGCGACAAGTACATCGCCGACTGCGCGGTGATGGCGGAGAGCCCAAGCAACCTATCGCGTTGGAAGGACGTCGCGATCAACCATCACATCACGACAGTCGCGGATGATCTCGCCACCCTGTTCGGGACGCCATCGCCGCTTTGATCGCCGGCGCCAGCTCGCGGACCGGGATCTCATCTGCGAGCAAGCGGTAAAGCCGCTTCCGGGGCGCATTCACGTCGGCCTTTGAGGCACCCCTCGCGCGCAACAGTTCCTGCGCTTCCGAGTGCCAGAGCAAGTGCGCCAGCATGAACGGGTCGAGGTCTGGGTTCACGTGTGCGCGTCGACGGCTCACAAACGTCATCCCACCGCGCGGTCCCTCGACGATCTCCTTTAGCCCACACCATTCCGGAGCGATCGCCTCTGCCGCGTCGAGATGACGGGTAGCAATGACGAGGGTAAGCTTCTGAAGGGCGCTCACATAGGTCTCCAGCTGCCGCGGCAAGCGATCAAGCGTGTCGACCGCGCTCTTGATCTCGTAACCGTGGAGATGACCGTTGAACACGGCCAAGTCGATACGACTTCGAGCGTGAGCAAGGCCGAGCTCGTTGATAATCAAGACATCATGACGTCCGCTATAGTGTCGAAGATAACACGTCCTCAGCGCGGTTCGGATCCTACGCTCGCCATTTGTTCTGAGGGCTACCACCGTCGCTGATCCCCTATTTCTTCGAGGATTATATCAGACACAGGACGAACTGCCCGTCGAAATGCTCCTTTTCGAAAGTAATGCCGCGTCATGCCGCGCGGCAGCAATATGCGTCGCCACCAGGGGTGTGATCTTCGTACGGCGCGTCTTTCAGGGCATCGAGGCTGCAAGAACGAATCACGCCGGCATCGGCAGGCCGCCGGGTTTTCATGCGGTGGCGGTTGCTCCGGAAGTAGCCGAGCTCGCGGGCAATGATCCTGGCGCCCACCCCCTTGCGCTCGAGGTAGCGCAGGGCATCGATCACCTTGCCGGCACCGTCCGGGTGGTGGTGAAGGATGTGGCGCCACTTCTCGAACCAGGCCGTGCTCTCGGCGCTGCCCTCGGCGAAGGCGGCATCGGCCGCCACCTTCATGTGTTGAGCTGCGTGCCATGTACCAAATGCCGGTGATTCCGCCCGAACCCTGCACATGGGTTGCAGCCAGGCATCCTGGAGGCAGGCAGTGACGTGGCTGACCCGGCCCGGCCGGCCGGTCTTGCCAGCCCGGGGTGCCGGATGGTGAAGATCTCCCATCGGCAGCGACGGGTGCTGGCCCTGGTCATCCTCTGTGTCGGCCTTCCGGTCTACATTGTCGTTGCCGTGACCCTGGTCGGCATGCTGGACCGGCCGCCAGTGCTGATCGAGTTCGGCATTTATGCCCTCGCCGGGATTGCCTGGGCATTGCCGCTCCGGGCCGTCTTTCGTGGCATCGGCGCCGCAGACCCGGACTCCCGGAAGACGGATGAATAGGTGAACACCGGTCGAGGGCGCCAGTTCCACGCTGCCGGGTTCGGCAGGACCCGTGGCCGTCCAGCCGCCAGCGGTCGGTCAGGCAAGCGGCAACCAGCGACTGCTCGGGGCCGTCTGCCCCCTGCATCGCCGCAAACCACCGGCCGCCTCCCTTGATGGCGACGGCCTGACCTGGTCCGGCACCAAGGGCTGGCATCGCCCGGCGCATGCTCATCCCTTGTCGTACATGTCGGTCCAGCTTTCGTCTGCATCCGCACTTGCCGCATGCTGTTCAAAGGGATCCCTCCGGATGTTCCGGCCCGCATCAGAGAGTTCCTGGTGAAGATCCTCAGCCGATTGAATGATCCCCATCCGCTCCAGGCCAATCATGAACGACCAGGTCGTGACCTTGGCGATGCGCGGCCCGAAATCCAAATTCTTGACCTGGTTGTCCTCGAACAGCACGAGCCCGTAATCCGATGCTCCCAGTGTATCCCGCAACCTGTTCGAAAACTGCCAGATGGATGTCTCCCCGGCATCCTTGATCCGTTTGCGCAGAGCCTGCTGATCAGGAGACAGCGCGTTCCATAGCAGGCCGATGCTCGTTTCGATCGTCTGAATCCTGTTACCGCCTTGCTGGAACCAGTCACGGAAAACCCTGGCGTCGGGAGCTCCCGGCATGCCTTGCAACACCTCACCCACCACCATATCCGTGATGACAATGGGACAGTTGAAGCGATCAAGAAGATCCAGTCGATCAATTCTGCCCAGGGATATCAGCGGGCCGCTGTCGGGAATCGCCAGCTCAAGAGCCACAGCCAGCCTTCTCCATCATCCGCAGGATCGGCATTGCCGCCTCGAGCTCTGCTTCGACCTGCGCCCGGGGTGGCTTCGGAGGCGCGATGCCGCGGTCGGCAAGAGCATTCAGAAGCTCCGAGTAGGACTGCATGTGCAAGAATTGCATCGTCTCCTCCCGGGACGTCTTTCCTGCCACGAAGCTGTCGATGACCTGTGTCGTCGTTAGCAAGATTTCCATCTCCAATTCTATATTGGACCGTATAGCCCTTTCGAGATCGTCGAGGAAGAGAAGACGGGCATTCCAGCTGATTTCCCGTGGAAGGCGAGCCAAGCCGAATCACTCGCTGACGGGAGGCGGCATCCATGCCGTCGCCGGGATCGTCTGGGCGTTGCCGCTCCGGGCCATCCTTCGGGGCATCGGCGTCGCAGACCCGGACTCCCGGAAGACTGAATAGCAGGGAAGGGCCAGACGAGAGCGCCGGCCATCATCAAACCGTCGGGTGCCGACAAGCTCGGCCCCGGACAACCCGGCAGGAAACCACCGCGTTCAGACGCGCATCGGCCCACAGCAAACCGGCCGATTTGAGGCGGTCACCCGGGCCACATTTGGGGGCCCCGGCCAGCCAGGCCCTGCCCTCGGCCCAAATGCCCTCGCAGTACACTGACTGCGCCAGTGTACTGGGCCACATCATTCAGGCCCGGTAGGCCGGCAATGGCGACCGATCTTGAAGCGCGATCATTCGCCTGAGCATCAACTCCGACAATTCGTGCCGTGCCTTCAGTCCGGCAGGATGATCGTAAAGGTTGCTGAATTCGTCAGGATCGGTGGAGAGATCATAAAGCTCATTCCAGTTTTCGCCTTCCCGCAGCGACATTCGGTATTTGTCGGTCACGATGGTCCGAACTCTCTGAGGTCGGTCAAAGCCGGTCATGAGACGCTGACTGTCTTCTTCGACGATGACGACCCCCGGAGACCTGGATGAAAGAAGGTCACGGCCCTGAATGCCGTTGTAGGGCTGAATTCCGGCCTGGGCCAGGATCGTGGGCGCGATATCGATAGATGACGCAAGCCCGCCGTCGACTTGGCCACGGCTCGGAGACTTGGGATCATGCCAGACGAACGGCACTCTGATGATACCTTGGAAATGCAGCAGCAACTTCAGTATCAACCCGTGATCGCCCATGTAGTCGCCGTGATCAGAGGTGAAGATGACAACGGTGTCCTCTGCCAGACCAAGGCTGTCAAGCCGCTTCAGCACCCGTCCGATGGCGTCGTCGATCATGGTGATCATGCCGTAGGTCAGGGCGATGATCGATCGGGCTTCGACTTCCGTAACTGCGAACGGGTTTTGGCTATCTCGAGCATCGGTACCTTTCTCAAGCGCTTCCCGCATGGCCCGAATCGGTGGGAGATCACCTTGGCCAAACGAAGCGGGGAGCTGGATGTCGGCAGGATCGTACATGCCCCAATAGCGACCCGGAGGCGTAAACGGATGGTGAGGGTCCGGGAAGGACATTTGCAGGAAGAACGGCTCGTCGTTCGCTGCACCATTGGACAGCCAGGCCTCGCTTCGATCAGCGATCCAAGATGTCGAGTAGAGTTCTTCAGGCACGGCTGTCCGCCAGGCCTGCGGTGCGTTGACGCGGTTGTCCGGAAGCGAGTTTTCCGGCCCCACAAGGCTATCGAAGTCTCGGCGCTGCTGTCGGGCCCAAAGCAGATAGTCGCCGCAAGCTCGGTCCCCGTGATCCGCCACAACTTCGACATGCTCGAAGCCGTAGAAGTCTCCACCCGTTCGTTCAGCGAGCGGGCGGTCCCATTGCGGGACAACTTCCAGGTCATAATCGGGCGTGTGCCGGTTGTTCTTGATCGCATCGCGGAGATGCCGGCTTGGGGCGACCAGGCCCTCGGCCGGCTCGAATCGGTTCGTCGCGGGAAGGCCCGTGAAACACTGCAGGTGAGACTTGCCAATGAGCCCTGTCCGGTATCCGGCATCCCGGAGCAGTTCCACGAACGTCGTGTGGTCTTTCGACAGCGGTATGCCATTGTGCCGAACCCCATGTGCCGAGCACATCCGTCCAGTCATGATCGAGGCGCGGTTCGGCATGCAAATCGGATTGGCTGCATAAAAGCGATCCCATCTAGTGCCCTTGGTCGCAATGCTGTCGATGTTCGGAGTCTGGACAATCGCGTTGCCACCGCATCCGAGGTGGTCCGCACGATGCTGATCCGTAATGATGAACAAGAAGTTTGGTCGCCTGGTCAAGATTCGACCTCCGATTTCGGTGATGGGTGCGGCGCTGACCGTACATCCCATGCCAGCAAGCCGAGGCCGACGAGAATCGCCGGGATGTGGATAGCAGGGTCGGGGGCCAGCATTGCAAAAGCCGCAAGGAACCTCGCGACAATCTCTGGCATAGTCAGCTTGCGACGGTCGTGTCCCGAGAGTGCAGAAGAGAACAGCCAAATGCAGAAGCACGTTCGGGCGACGATCCAAACGAATGGCAACAGGCTGAACTCTTCGATGACCAGAATGGTCGGATAAAACGCGAAGACGAAAGGGATGATGAATTTCGCCATTCCCAAACGGAACGACATGAATGCGGTCATCAGTGGGTTGGCCCCGGCAATCGGGGCAGCGGCATAGGCGGCGATGGCGACAGGCGGCGTCAGCGAGGATGCCACTCCGTAGTAAAAGACGAACATGTGAGCGGTCAGCATCGAGACGCCCAAGGCCTGGATCGCCGGACCCATTACCAGGACTATGATGAGGTAGGCGGGAAGCGTCGGCATTCCCATGCCAAGGACCAATGCGCCAACCATGGCGACCAGGAGCGCCGAGAACAGGCTTTCACCCCGGATCGTGGAAATGACGTTGGCGAGCTTGAGCCCCAAACCAGTCGAATCCAGTGACCCGACGAGGATGCCGATGGCGGCAATGGCAATGAGAAGCGTTGCGCCAGACTGGGCGCCCTTGAGAAAGGCACGCCAAACCCGCAGCGGGTCGGACTGGACATCGGGGTTGATGACCGAAAGAATCAGGAGAACGACGACGGCATTGAAACCGGCCGCTGATGTCGAGGACCCCGCCACGAGTGATCCGATCACCGTCAGGATCGGACCGACGAACAGGACCGAATTGATCAGGTCAACTCGAGTGATCCGGTCGCCGACGGCCAGCGGCTCAACATCGATTCTCTGCCGTCGCGCCTCGACCGTTACGGCCGAAAACAGGCTGAAATAGTAGAGGAGTGCCGGAATGAGGGCGGCGACAATGATGTCTAGGTAGCCGGTGCCGGTTAGGTCAGCCATGACCAGTGCCGCAGCCCCCATGATCGGTGGCATGATCTGCCCGCCGGACGACGCCGTTGCCTCGATCCCCGCAGCAAAGGTCGGGGAAAACCCCCGCTTCTTGATCATCGGGATGGTGAAGGTGCCGGTACCGACGATGTTGGCAACGGTCGAGCCCGACATGGTTCCGAACAAGGAAGATGCCAGGATCGCTGCATGGGCTGGCCCGCCCCGGGTCCGCCGCGTCACGAGGAACGCGAATTTCAGAAGCGTATCGCCGGCTCCGGTGCCTTCCAGAAGGACTCCGAAAATGATGAAGATGAAGACCGTGGACAGGACGATGTTCGTGATTGACCCGAAGACACCCTTGTTGGTGTTGTACCATAGAGCCTCCGCAACCTCCGTAAGCGTGAATCCGGTGTGAGCCAGAATGCCTGGCAAGTCCTTTCCGAAGAGCAGGTAAAGGACTCCGAAGGCGCCAACCCCGAAGAGCCCCCAACCCCATAGCCTGCGGCAAAGCACCAAAAAGACCACAAGGCCCGCCAAGGCGGGCCAAGCATCAGCTTGCGTCACGTCGTAGAGAGCGACTTCCATTCGTGCCTGGACGAAATAGAAGGACCAGATCGCCCATAAACCGGCAGCCATCAGCGTGACGTCGATCGCCAAATGAACGGAGGCACGAGCGCCGGTGACGGAACCGTTCGCTTCCCGGCGGTCTCTCGAAGCCGCGATGCCAGCCAGCAAGGCCAGAGCAAAACCTGCGGCACGGTGAAACTTCGGTTCAACGAGACCCACACCCGAACTGTAAAGCGCGATTGCACCGAGCAGGAAGCAAGCCGGTGCGGACAACAGCATAAACAGGTTGGCCGTTCCGCCAGACGTTTGGGTCTCCGAGGTCATCAGATCGGTCCCGGCCTGGTTCGAGAAGGTTGTGGGTGGACCGCCTTGGCGGTCCACTCGCCAGCATCGTTCGTTCAGGGACGAAGTTCGCCTGGAACCGGAATTCCTGCTTCGTCATAGTACTTCGCTGCGCCGGGGTGCAGAGGAACGTTGACGGAAGTGAAGGCGGTTTCAGGCGTGACAGCTTTCAGGAAGAACGCGGTCGCGTGAACTTCGTCCAGGTTCTCCCAAAAGGATCTTGTTGCGTCGTAGACCAAATCTTCGGACACGCCTGCGTGAGTGCCCACGAACTGGGTGAATCCCAGCGCGGTGATGTCGCCGTCAGTCAGCTGCCCCTTGTAGACGCCGCCGTCGAACTTGAGCATTCCACGCCCAGGACGCCCAAAGAGAGCCTGCATCGCCTCCGAGCCGATGACGTCGTCCGGAATGGAAAGGATGCGAAATTCGCCTGAAAGCCCGAATTGCTCGATTTTGGACGATCCGATTTCCGCCGGACGGATCATCATGTCGATCTTGTTGTCTGCAAGAGCGGCGTAGCCTTCGCCCCAGTTCAGGCGGACAGCATTGTAGTCCTTGCCCGGCTCAAAGCCAGTGATGATCTTGATCAGCGCCTCGGAGGTCGCGGACGCCGACCCCGCCGGTGGGCCCGTGAAGACGGTCTTGCCCTTTAGGTCTTCCCAGGTCTCAATGCCGGACCCCTGCAGGGTCACGGGATGATAGGCCCCGGCCTTGAAGCCGAGAATCGCGCGAAGCTGACCCGCTGCTTCGGGTGCGTCGTCGACGCTTTCATACATCCGTGCCTGGCTCTTCATCAGGTTCACAAGCGACGGAACAGTCGAGAAAAAGTCAATTTCCTGCCGACCGCCTTTCAGCATGGACTTGGTAAGAGTTTGTCCGGCGTTGACCTGGATCTCGACGCCAGCCTTTCCGGCCTGGTTCACGAAGGTCACGAACATCGTGTGTACCGGATCGCCAACACCCGCGGTTTCGCCCTTGAATATCTGGGCTGCCGAGACGGTGGGTGCCACAAGGGCAGCGGTCAGTATCGCCGCCACCGAGAGAATTCTGAAGTTGAGCACGGATTTTCCTCCCTTGGTTCCTGGGGAGACTAGCAAAAGAAAAACATCTGATATAGTCAAAGATTGCGCGTAATACATAACGGTTTGTTATGAAACTCGATCCAAAGCACCTGGCCCAGCTCTCTGTCATCGTCGAGGCCGGTTCATTTCAGACCGCAGCGGACAGGCTTGGCCTGACCCAACCTGCGCTCAGCCGCAACATGAAGGCATTGGAGACACGACTAGGGACAGCATTGTTCAATCGTGAAGGACGAAGGTCGGTGCCCAACGCGCTGGGCAGCAGGCTCGCCCGAAACGGTCAGGCCATTCGGCTGGCCGAAGAGCAGGCAAGCATTCTGGCCGATCAATCCGCGAAGGGCACTGTTGGAGAGCTCAGAATCGGGGCGCCGCCAATCGTGGCTGGCAGGTTTCTTAGCAGCACGACGGCAGGTTTCATCCGGGAGAATCCAAACTGCGTGGTCGAGATGAGGACCGGGCTCGTGCACGAATTGCGCACCATGCTTGAGCGCGGTCAAGTTGATGTCGTCTTTGGCCCCAAGAGCCTGGCCGAGCCATCGGACGGGCTGGAATATGTTCCGCTCATCGATGATCGCGTTGGAATCCTGTGTCGAAACGGCCATGTCCTGACATCTCGAAAGCGTGTGATGCCATCCGACCTGGAGGCGCAGTTCTGGCTGGCTCATTCGAGGGGCAGCCTGCTGCGGCAACAGACAGAGGCCGCCATGATCGCATCCGGAGTGGTGTCCATGCATATCGTCTGCGAAACGGATTCCATTCGATCCGTCCTTGAAATCATTGCCGATACGGATCTTATCACGACGATGCCCAAGGCCACGACCGAACCTTATCTGGAGGACAGGCTTGCGTTTCTGGAATTTGATCACCCGCAGTTCCACCGCCCGCTTGGATCGATCAGGCGCAGCGGCGCGCCTTCAAACCCGGTGGCCGAGCGGTTTCTGGCAATGTTGACCGAGACCGATAGAAGGTCGATCTTCATCGACCCTTGCACCCCGGGCGGTTGAACCGAGGCGAACTGGCCAAGTTCAGCTTTGCCCCGAAATGCCCATTTGCCGGCCTTTCGGGGCATCGCGCCGCGTGACGCCGTCAATCAGCACGGACGCGATGCCGCATGGCTCGGTATCGCGGGGTTCGACCATGCGTGATTGTTGCCGCGCTGGATCAGCGCGTCACCGACCCTCAACGGCAGGTTGTCCGCTTCGTCATCCAATTCCATGCATGCCTCGCCAGAGAGCGCGATGGCGCAATCCGGCGAGTCGGTCCGATGCATGTAGGGATGTCGGCCTCCCTCAGCGGCTTGGGCGCTGGCTCCCAATTCGCCAAGGGCGGCCTTTCCGTCGAGAGCATTCAAGACGTCAGGGTCTTCGGGCAAAATTCGACGCGGCGAAACGTGCCGACCATCGGCGGCGGATGCAGGACGAAATGGCCGGGGCAGGTTTCTGTCCGGCCGTCACGTTCAGCGCGGTCGCTGCGTTCGATCCCAAAGTTCGTCAGCCTGATCCTGGGCCTGCTCGGTCGTTCAAGAAACTGCGTGGCAACCGTGTCGCCGACGATGACGGCTTTGCCATTCTCGACATGGCCCGTCACGACCCGGCGGAATTGTCGTGCAATCGGGAGACTTTTGTTCTTGTTCAACCGGTTGCGCACGGTCCGGATCAGGTGTCAGCAGGGTCGGACATCCAGACCACGCCAGGAACGGCGAAGCTGGCGGCGCCAGTGACCCGGCCCAGATGCGGCAGGGCAATGCCTGCCAGGCCCAGAGTTGCACTTTCCTGACTTCGCCATTGAATTCCTTTCCGAAAGATTCCAGCGTTCGAATTGATCTGACTCTGGCCTTTCCCGAAATCGTGACATGGTTTTTTGGGGATGCACGCCAATTTCCTGAGGCGGCTTGACACGTGCGCTCGGAGTTCACCGCAAACGGTCAGTCAATTTCCTGCTCAGGTGAATGGCCCGCATCATTCCGGTACTGGTGTGAGTTCGAAAGTATAGCGTGTCCAGATCTTGCCCCTCGGCATATCGCAGGACATTCTGATGGAAAACACCATTCGGCAAGAGCCCTTTCTCCCATGTTCCATCGGGCAGGATCTCTTCGTCCCAAGTCACATTGTCGAAGGACCGGCGGGTTACCATTTTGCCGATGTACCAATCAGTTGCATGAACGATTATTGGCCGTTTGCTGGAATTCGGGATCCTGATCTTCGACCATCATGAAGGATCGTTGACCTGGACCTTATGCTTCAGGTGTCTGGCGGCGCGGCGGATTGCCAACCATTCCCAGACACGCAAGACCAACGAAACAGGGAGTTGCAACAACAGCAAGTCAGGAATGAGCATTTGCCAACTCGGCAGTAGCCGTCATGGGCCGAGGAGTCACGCACCTCGCAATCTCCTGGCCAGCAACCATTTCCGCCTGGCGTAACTCCCACGACTTTTGCAGGTTCAGCCAGAGTTGAGGTGTCGTCCCGAAATACCTCGCCAGACGTAGTGCCGTGTCTGCGCTCACGCCCCGCTGACCATTCAGGATCATCGTCACCCGGTTCACCGGCACACCCAGCGCCTTGGACAGTGCATTGGCCGACAGCCCGATCTCGTCGAGTTCGTCACGCAGGATTTCACCTGGATGCACCGGCTTCATGCCGTTCCGTATGTTCACGTTAACCTCCGTCAATGATAGTCCACGATCTCCACATCGCACGGCCCTTCATCCGTCCAGTGAAAGCAGACGCGCCATTGTGCATTGATTCGGATGCCGTGCTGACCGGCCCGGTTGCCGCGCAACAACTCCAGCCGGTTGCTCCGCAACCTGAGCAGGTCATCAAGAGTCTCCGCGTTGTCCAGCAGGGCCAATCGGCGCCTGGCCTGATCGGCAAAACCCTGGAATGCGGCGACGCGCTGCCCCCTGAAGAAGCGGCGCGTATCCCTGTTCCCGAAGTTTCGAATCATGCAGCCTGAACGTACTGTATTTTACGACTTACGTAAAAGATGCAGGCGGTCCGGAACTGGACTGATTTTGCTGTGTAACCTCTCGATCAGAAAGACAAGCGAGCCGGTCGGCTGAATCCGGCCGGTCTCAGCCTTCGAGGAAGGTAACGCAGTTGCGGCGTAAGCAGGCAGACAGCGTCGGACGAGCCCTTCAAGACGATGGCGGGCCGGCTGCGCAGCAGCCCTGCAAGCCGGCCTCGGCGCCGAGCTTCCGGTAATGCCGGGACCCCGGCCCGTTTCCGGGCCTGACAGACCCTCAAACTGGCCCTGGACAGGCTCTCCGATGCAGCCATTCGGAGGGAACAACATCTATGACAGATCGAGGCACCGGTGCACGGTCACCGGTGCAAACATGGTCCTCAAGAGCGCGTCAAACCGCCAGAATCGCGCGCTTCTATTTCTCCTTCGACATATAGGCCGGGAAAGAGGTCGTGATCTCGTTGTGCTCCCTGCCGGCGACGCGCCGTACGTTCATTCCAAGGGTGTCGGAGAGGACGCCGCCGACACGAAGGCTGGCGAGTTGGCGATTTCGTGGGCGCGGTTGCGGACCCGGCTCTTCTCGGCGACGGCATTCCGGCACATCCGCGACACCTGGCACAACTCGTGGAACACCTTCGGCAGCACCAGGTTCGGATGCACAGGCCCAACTGGCAGATCCGAGCCAGCCAGTCGCCGACGGCGATGTCGGTCTTGCGTCCCTTGACCTTCTTGACGTGCTGGGCGTGGAACAGCAGGGATTTGATGCCGGCCCCGGCGACGGTGCGGAGTGCTCGGTTGGCATCCGGCGTGACCGGTTTGCGTGCCCGGACCATGTCCTTCGGCCAGCAAGAAAAGGAATTCGGGTCCTCAAGCGAGTAACGCAATCTCCTCGATTGCGCCACGTTCAATTTCGTCCTGCCGACGGTGCGACGGCATGAATTCTTCCCGCAATCGGCCCTGGATGCCGATGATCCGGGGTCGATGCCCTGACCACAACTGCGGGTTGAGCAGGGAATGGAGGACGCTATAACGATTGCTGGAGCCCGGGGTGGGCTTGCAGGTGTTCACATGTTGAGATCGCTGATGTCGCTCATGCAATCCTCGCAGCCGCAGGAGCTGCCCGAGGATGACGCCCGTCTTGCCCTGGCGGTTCTACTGGTCCGGGTCGGCAGGGCCGACGACCACTACACCGACGAGGAAAGGCACCGCACCGACAGGATACTGTCGGCCAGGTACGGCCTGTCGGCGGAAGAGGCTGGGCGGTTGCGACTGGAGGCCGAGGAACACGAGACGGAGGTGGCCGACAATGTGAGCTTCACCCGGGCGCTGAAGCGGGCTGTTCCCTTCGAGGAGCGGGAGCATCTGGTGGAAGCGCTGTGGGAAGTGGTCATGACCGACCGGCGGCGGGACCACGCCGAGGACGGCTTCATGCGGCTGGCAACCAAGCTCCTCGGCGTGAGCGACCGCGACAGCGCACTGGCCAGGCAAAGGGTCATGGCCCGGATGACATGATCGCCAACCTGCCGATGTATGACCGGCCGGAGGCTGTCCCGGCCAATGACAGGCTCTGGACACGAATTCGCGACGAGTTGGCAGGTCAGGGCATCGACGCCCCCGAATCGCTCGACCGAACCACCGACATCTTCGAGACCTGGACACGTGCAGACCTTCTGCTCTCGCAGAGCTGCAGCCTGCCATTCAGGGCCATGCTTGCCAGCCGCGTCAGCATTGTCGGGGCCCCGGATATCCGGCTGAATGGCTGTCCTGCCGGATATTATTGCAGCGTACTGGTTGCTCGGGCCGGCGACAGGCGCCGGGAGTTTGCCGATTTCGGTGGTGCTGTCCTTGCCTATAATGACCGGTTTTCGCAATCCGGGTGGGTGGCGCCGATGCAGGAAGCCGCACATTGCGGCGTTTCCTTCTCCGGATTCACCAGGACATCCAGCCACGAGGCGTCGTCGGTTGCCGTGGTGGACGGGCGCGCCGACATTGCCGCAATCGACGCCCATTCCTGGCGGTTGATCCGGCGCTTCGATTCGGCGGCTGCCGGCTTGCGGGAGGTCTCACGGACCGGCTGCACCCCGGGCCTGCCGCTGATAACCGCCAGGAAAGAGATGGTGCAGACCCTGTTCGAGGCGATCCGGTCGGCGATTCTCCTGACCTCGGCCAGCGACCTCGAACTCATCCCGTTCCGTGGGCTTGTCCAGGTGCCGGAAGCCGAATACCTGGCGCTTCCTGACGCAATGCCGGTTCCGGACTGAAGGCCTGCCTCGGCGGCGGCAGTTTGCCGGATTTGGACAATTGCAATATGTTGATGGCTGACGTCCAGGGGCGGGTTACCGATATGAAGATTGGCATCTTGCAGGCCGGGCATGCGCCGTCCGACCTGGTTGAGGAGCACGGGCAATACACGGACATGTTCCAGCGATTGCTGGCCGGCAACGGTTTTGACTTCGAGACCTGGGATGTCCTGGATGACGTGTTCCCGAACTCGGTCGGCGATGCAGATGGCTGGCTGGTAACCGGGTCGAAATACTCGGTCCTCGACGATCACCCGTGGATCGGGAGGCTCGAGGCGTTCCTGCGGGAGTGCTACGAGGCAGACATTCCAATCGTCGGCACCTGTTTCGGTCACCAGCTGCTGGCCCAGGCCCTTGGCGGCCGGGTCGAGAAATTCAGTGGCGGTTGGGGGATTGGCAGGGACGGCTACGAATTCGGGAATGAACGGATATTCCTGAATTCCTGGCACCAGGACCAGGTGACCGCCCTGCCGCCCGATGCCGAGGTGACCGGCTCGTCCGGGTTCTGCAAATTCGCCATGCTCTCATACGGCAATCGGGCCATCTCGGTGCAGCCGCACCCGGAATTCGACGGCCGGTTCATCGAAGGCCTGATCGAGACCCGCGGCAAGGGCACCATTCCCGACCAGCAGCTCGATCGGGCCAGGGCCGATCTCGACCAACAGGTAGACCAGCAGAAATTTGCCCGGGTGATTGCGGAATTCTTCCTCGAAACCCGCCAGGCTGCACCAGCCTCGGGATAACCTGCAAGCTGGCCCGATCAGCACCCCGGGCCGGGACATCGACTTCGGACGGCCCGGTAGTGGGCGGCCAATCCAGTCAGACAAACTCCAGGTGAAGGGCGCCCATGGGTCCGAAATCGGCATCCACCGTGCTACCCTTTTGCACCGGCAGATACCTGGTGCAGGAACCGGACATGATGATGTCATTCTTCGAGATCGACCCTTCCCGTCCCCCGGTCTCGGCCAGCCTGTTCGCCAGCCAGACAACGGCGGCAACCGGGTTGCCCATCACGTGGCCGGTCCTGCTGTTGATCGTCTTGTCATCCACCGTGATCCGCACCGGCGTATCCACCAGGTCAACCTCGTCCAGGTCGAAGACCCGGTCACCGAGAACCATCCTGCCGAACAGGACATTGTCGGCCACCATGTCCACGGTCTTCGCCTTGTGCAGGCCGATCCGGGAATCGACGATTTCAATGGCCGGCACCGCGCCCCGGATTGCGTCGATTGCCTGATCCGTGGTCACTCCCGGCCCCTCCAGATCCTTGCCCATCACGAATGCGACTTCAGGTTCGGCATAGGGTTCGCACAGGGTCGAGGCATCGATTGCCTCACCATGCGCGATCTTGAAGTCCGAAAACAGGAAACCGAATTCCGGCGACCGGATTCCCAGCAATTCCTGGGTCGCCGGCGATGTGAAGGCGAGTTTGAAACCGCATGGCATTCCGGCATAGCGGCCGAGCAAATTGGCCATTCGGCGACGCACCTCAACCGCGGCGGCGTAATCGATCCCGTGCGTTTCGCTGGGCGGATCGATCATCTCCCTGTTCTTGACCGCGTCGTGCAGTTGCAGCGCAATATCGTCAAGGATCAGTTCTGAAAATCGCTTCCCTGGTGTCGACATGATTCACGATCCCGTTGCGGCCTGACTACAGATTGGACACCCTCGACTGCAGTTCCGCAAGCTGTTTCTTTATCTGGTCAAGTTCGGATTGAGGCCCGTTGCCTTGCCGGAGCGGGCCGGAATCGCCTGCGGCTGGCGCCTTTCCGGTCCAGCCTTCGAAGATGGCGGCAGCAAACTCCTTTTGCCGCTTTTCGAATTCGCTCCAGGCATGCCTCGGATCCGACATTGCCTGCACGCTCTCCATGACGCTTTCCTGGCTTTCCCTGAACATCCGGAACGACATTTCCAGGAATTGCGGAATTGTGTCTCCCGCCTGATCATTGCAGGTGCGGACGATCTCGGTCAATACCTCCAGCGGCAGGACCTGCTCGCCCCTCGCTTCATGCTCGGCAATGATCTGCACCAGGTATTGCCGGGTCAGGTCGTCGCCGGTCTTCCGGTCGATGATACGGACATCCCGGCCGGCCCGGATGGTGTCGGCGATCTCCTGCAGGGTCACATAGTCGCTGGACTCGGTGTTGTACAGTCGGCGGCTGGCATAGCGCTTGATCAGGAGGGGGCTGTTCGGTCCGGACATGGCTCACTGTCACTGCTGAGGTTCAGGAATCCTGCGCCTGCACGGAATAGCACAATCGCCGCCGATCGTGAAATCCGGGCAGCGGTGCCGGGAGGCGGCCGGATCGATTGTCCGGCATGATGGGCAATGCCGGCAATGCCGGCATCGCAGGAGCGCCGTCGCCATGGCGGCGACCACCTGCACCGACCGGGCAGACAAGGCGCGCTCCTTCCCGGGCGGGAGCGTCCCGTCATCCTGTCAGGGAAGACAGCCGAGGCTTGCTCTCCTTGCGTCAAGCTGGGCATCGTCCGGGTCCCAGGCCATGGGCCCGGTGAAGTAGTCCCGGTATTCCGAATCGGCGTCATCGCGGGCTTTGAGAAATTCGGCGTGGCCCCGCGGACCGCCGATTTCCTCGAGCGGACAGCGACCGGTCCCGGAGACGAGATACGGGTAGCGCCGGTCACCGCGTACCGGCTGGCTCTTTCCGATCCGGATCCTGTGCTCCCAGCAATCCGTGAAGTCATAGGTGTACAAGAATTCCTGCTTGCCCTGCAGGAAGGCGATGATGTCGCGAAGGGTGGTGTCGTATTTTTCATCCCAGTCAATATCGCACCAGTCCATTTTCTGGCCATACCGATACGCATCGAACCACCAGGTATGGTTATTCTTCCATCCCATCGCCGCCTGGATGTACAGGTGAAGACAATCGACATCGGTATCCGCAGGCACATCCATCCGCCTTGCGACCTTCGGCTCCACGTGAAGAAGCGTGATGCCGAGACGAATGATGTCGGTCGGTTGTTCGCGTCCCCAGAGCATGGATCCTCCTATGCCTCATGTCGAGGCGGCCGGGTCGGATTGCAGGGCCGTTCTTACCATACCATGCTGCAAGTGCCATGCAGTTGGGCACCGGGGCCTGCCCGGGAGCCGGAAGGCCGATGCGCTGTCATTGAGCAACGGCCGGCGGGCACCGGGGTCTGCATGGGAGCCGGGCTGGCAGCTGCACGCCGGTCAGCCGGCCGCGGGCCTGAAGGTGAGGCGGGACAGCCGGAACGGCGCCGGATCGACGCATGGTCGCTCGCCGGCGACCAGTTCGGCCATCAACCGGCCGGCGCCCGGGCCGATTCCGAATCCGTGACCGGAAAACCCGGATGCGACATGCACGCCCGGCAACTCCTCGACCTGGTCGATCACCGGGATTTCATCCGGCATGACGTCAATCTGTCCGGCCCAGCCATGGGTCAATTCACTGTTGCGGAAGACCGGAAATGCCTGCCTGAGCGCCGCCACGGCCCGGTGGTTGAAGTCATGGTCGGGCGGCGGGTCGAGAACCCGGCAGGTCCGGCGAGATGCCTCCAGCGGCCAATGACGGGGAATCGACATCTCCCTGGAGAATTCGAACCGCAGGCCGCGCCAACTCTTCTTCAGAAGCGGCCGAACTCCCGCGCCGACCACTGTCGGGAACAACGGCCGTATGGGGCATTGTCAACGGTCGGGGCAAATAAAACTTGGCTCAGTTTACAAATCGATGCATGATCTGTCGATCGCTGGACAGCTGCGTGACGAGGCCTTCTCCAGTTCAATGCGGAAACCATCGCAAATAGTTGTCGAGATACTTGGTGGCGATACCCCGGTAGGCCGCAGGAAATCCTTCAACTGGCTGTGCCGGCTGTTCACAGTCTGGATATGAAAGGCGCCTCGGACCCGCTCTCCATTTGAAGGTTCAGGGCTTCATGGCGGACCCCCATTGCCCGTGCGCATGGCGATAACGGTGGCCATCACTCACCAGACGATATCACCATCCACCACCGGTCCACCTGGCGCCGGAATTGACCGCTGGAAGTGGCCTGACCGTCATGCTACGGTCGGCAGCTAAGTACCGGAACCTGTTCATCCGACAGGCCGCGCTTGGCTGCCTTGCCGCCAAAGGCCTCGCTCGCCCTTTCTCCAGGATATAGACCCCGCCCTCCTCGACGATACCGGTGAGCTTGCCGGGGCCCCGGCCTTGCGTGGCAAGAACCGGTGCCGCAGCGGCGCGGTATTGACGGCGGCAATGCTCGGCCGATTGGCGAATGGTCATGCCTTCGGCAAGACAGTCGCCGTACTCCAGCCATTTCTCCTTGTGGTGAAGCCCAGACAAGGGTGTCCCGGCCCTGGCACCGAAGGTCCGGCCGCAACGCTTGCACTGGTAGCGCCGAAGACCGCGGGATCTGCCGCGCAAGACCGCGCCCGGCGCATGGCAACGGGGACATTGGCGGTCTTCGCCCACCGCCGCCTCGATCGCCGCCAGCGACGCCGATTCCTGCGAGGATCCAGAGAGTACCGCTTCGACCTCAAGGCGTTGTTCCCGGCTGAGCAGGGCAATCCCCGACAGCCATTCCTGAAACTCTTTGTGATCCATGATCGTCTCCTGTTCTACTCATGAACATACTACGAACGCATACGATTTGTAAACTGAGCCTAAAACTTTGATCTCCTGTCGCATGAAGCGCTGGGGGCGTGACGGTGGCCAGGGTGTGCTGACCTTCCGGTCACTGGCCGAGTCGGGCCGCGCAGGTCAGGCATGGGCCAGGCCGGCCAGGAGCTGGCAGCCATGGAGGCCGCCGGCCAAGGACGAGACCGCCAATGCCGACCGGGAGCCGGCGCTGGCGGCGTGATTCGTTCTTGCAGCCCTGGGGACAGGAATGCCGCGCCATACGAAGATCACACCCCATGGTTGAGTCGATCTCATGATCTGCAGATCAAGTTTCTATTTTATGGTCCTAAGATCATATTGACGATTTATGATCCGTGGGCCATATGAATGACAGGAGAACAGTCATGAAGCATCTCGTCCGAACGTCAATAAACATGGGCCACGCAATCCGCCAGGCACGGAAAGCAAGGAACCTTACCCAGAAGGAACTCGCCTCGAAGAGCGGCGTCTGGCAAGAGACGATTTCCAGGTTTGAGAACGGAAGCGGTGGCACAAAGCTGGCAACGGTTCTTGATCTGATTGCGGCGCTGGACCTCGAGATCACCGTGACAGAGCGCAGTAAAGGCGCATCGGACGGGTTTGAGGACATCTTCTGACATGGGCCGCAAGCGCAGCCATACTCCGTTGAACGTCTTTCTGAACTCGCGGCTTGCGGGGCAAATGGTCCGTGAGTCCTCAGGCGCAATCAGTTTTGCCTATGCGCAAGATTGGCTCGACTGGGAGCACCGGATGCCGGTGTCTTTGTCATTGCCCTTGCAGGAAAACAGCTACAGCGGCGCTCCTGTGATGGCGGTCCTTGACAACTTGTTGCCTGACCGTGACCTCATCCGCCAAAGGGCCGCAGAACAGGTTGGGGCCGAGGGCGTGGATGCCTTCAGCCTGCTGTCACGAATCGGGCGAGATTGTATCGGAGCGCTCCAGTTTCTCCCCGACGGGATGGAGCCACAGCCGATGTCCGAATTGACGGGGGAACTGGTCAACGAGGCTCAGATCGAAGCGATGTTGAACGGTCTCGATCTCGCGCCGCTGGGCATCCTTCGGGAGAATGATTTCCGAATTTCTGTGGCTGGCGCACAGGAAAAGACGGCGCTTCTGCGTCATGATGGCCAGTGGATAGAGCCAACCGGCACGACACCGACCACCCATATCATCAAGCCGCAAATTGGCAAGCTGCCCAATGGCTTGGACCTGTCAGACAGCGTTGAAAATGAATACCTCTGTCTGAAGCTGATGGAGGGGTTCGGCCTTCGGGCGGCGAATGTCGAGATGGCTCAATTCGGCGACAAGCGGGCGCTGGTTGTCCAGCGTTTTGATCGGCGCTGGACGCATGATGGTCGGCTGATCCGACTTCCACAGGAAGACTGCTGTCAAGCGCTCTCCGTCGCTTCCACTCAAAAATACCAGAATGAAGGTGGCCCCGGGATCACTGACATCATGGTCCTCCTGCTGGGAAGCGATGATCCCAACAAGGACCGATATGATTTTTTCAAAGCGAACATCCTGTTCTGGCTATTCGGTGCAACGGACGGGCATGGCAAGAACTTCAGCGTCGGTCTTTGGCCGGGCGGGCGTTTCCGCATGACGCCGCTGTATGATGTCTTGACGGCGCAGCCGGCCGGCGATGCCCGCCAGATGGAGCGGAAACATTTCAAGCTCGCCATGAGTTTCGGCAAGTCAAACCACTACAAGGTGGCAAATATCGTTGGCCGACATATTGTCGAGACCGGAGTTCAATCTGGTTTGTCCCGCGCAGCCGTGCAGAGCCTGTTCGAAGAGTTGCAGGACACATCGCAGAATATCGTAGACGCCACGTTCAACCGGCTTCCAGACGACTTCCCGGAGGCGTTGCAATTTTCAATCGACGGTGCGTTGAAGGCAAGGTTGCACCTGTTGAGTTGAAGCTGGTCGCGCTTTTCTGGTGCGAAGTTGCACCCTTATCCGAACAAGCGAATTGGGGTCAGGTCGCCGTAGCCATAACCAGATCCTCGGTGCTGTGGTTCCGGCTGCCGAAGGTGAGCTATGGGGCGACAATCACGGTGAGCGAACAGCCGAGCAAGGCGCGGTGCGAACCGGGCAATTGCCAAATCCGGTGTTCGGGACGTCATCAAGCGGCGATCCTTGCTGGCTGATTGTCTGAGTTGTCGTCCGGGTCCGCTTCCTTGATGACCTCGATGCCATCCCTGAACTTCACTCCGGTGATAACCATCCCCGGCTCGCTGAAGCCGTGAGGCCGTCTCCACCTGCCCCGGGCACCGGAGGCCCGGCTTGAAGATCATGTGAAGCATGCCGCCGGCATCAGGCATCTCTTCGAGCGCCCTCTCCGGTGGCGGATGGTGGCGAAGGCCAGGCAGGTCGGATTGGTGGCCCGAACCTGCTTCGTGTCTTCCCCGCAAGTCGGCGCGCATTCTCCGGGATCAAATCGCAGGCCTTGCCGAAGCACACACCTGCAGGATCATCGATGTGCATTGTCGTGTGGTGCCTTCCCCCCTCTCCGAGCATCGAATCTGACAAACCGAATACGTGATGCCGCTCGGAAGGCTCGCGCCAGCACCGCTGGCCGCCTTGCCCGAAGTCTTGCGCCACGAGCCGAGGTCTTACGGTCTGGCACCCATTCCTGACAATGTTGCGTGTGGCTCGGGACGGCCCCCGATCTGTCCCGGGGGCTCACGACGTGAAGCGTGACAATCGGAACGGCGGCGGCGGATCGACGCATGGTCGCTCGCCGGCGACCAGTTCGGCCATCAACCGGCCGGCGCCCGGGCCGATTCCGAATCCGTGACCGGAAAACCCGGATGCGACATGCACGCCCGGCAACTCCTCGACCTGGTCGATCACCGGGATTTCATCCGGCATGACGTCAATTTGCCCGGCCCAGCCATGGGTCAGTTCACTGTCCCGAAATGCCGGAAATGCCTGCCTCAATGCCAGCACGGCCCGGTGGTTGAAGTCATGGTCCGGCACCGGGTTGAGAATCCGGCGCGTCTCGAATGGCGAGATGCCATCCAGCGGCCAGTGACGAGGAATGGACATCTCCCTGACAAATTCCCGGCCGAATTCGAACCGCAGGCCGCGCCAACTCTTCTTCAGAAGCGGCCAGAACTCCCGCGCCGACCGAAAACTGTCGGGAACAACGGGAGCCGTATTGCGGTTGCGATATGCAACCGTGAACCCGCCATCCAGCCGCCGCCTGAAGGCAAAATCACCGCCGCCGACCGGCATGTCCGGAACACCGGATGCCTGGCTGATCCTGCCGGCGGTGGCAATGATCGCGAGTGCCGGGAACCGCACCCCCAGGCTTCCGAGGAACAGTCTCGTCCATGCGCCGGCCGCCACGACCACGGCGCCGCAACACACCGGCCCCCTTTCGGTAACCACCGCCGAGGCCCGACCGGCGGCAAATTCGATCCCGCGGGTCGCGCAACTGGTGAACAGGAAGGCACCGGCCTTCCTAGCGGCCCCGGCAAGAAGGGGAGCGGCAATTGCCGGCTCGGCCCGCCCGTCGCTCTCGGTATGAAGGCCGCGGGCAAAACCCGGCCCGGCACCGTCGAACATCCGCACGATCTGTTTTCGATCGAGAATTTGCTGCGGCAACCCGAATTGCGCCCCGGTGGCGGCCCAGCCTTCGGCCTTGCCGATCTCGGCATCGGTGCGGCACAGATAGGTGATCCCGGTCTGCCTGAAGCCGGTATCGACATGGTAGCGCTGCTTGAAGCTGCTCCAGAGCTTCAGGCTCTCGATGCAGAGCTGAACCTCGACCGGGTCACGGCCCATCTGCCGGACCCAGCCCCAGTTGCGGGAGGATTGCTCGCATGCAACCTGCCCCTTCTCGAAGACCGCGACCCGGAGACCCCGTTCGGCCAGGAACAGCGCAGTGGTAATGCCGATGATCCCGGCGCCGACAATGGCAACGTCAACCTCGTCGGGAAGCTCGCCGTCGGACGGCACCGGAGGCGGGGCGATCAAGTCACCGGCTTCGGCCGGCGAACGCCCGCTCATTTCCCGGCTCCGGTGCGGATCATCCGCCTTGGCCCGGCACGGCCCCACCGACCCGGCATCCGCCCGAGATCGGGCGCTGGCACCAGGGATGTTGTCATCCCTGCCCTTTCCTCCGCGGGGACACGCATCCGGTGCTTGCCATGCCTGGCCGCCATCCGGTCAGTCCCGGTCGTGGCGGCCCTGGTCGGCTCCCGACCCGTGCACATAGGTGCCGGGCGCCGGGCACAACTCGGGATGGCCGGGACCGCCAACCTGGCGCGGGTCAACCATGCCGCCGGATCTGCGGCCGATCCAGCCAGCCCACCGGGTCCACCATGAACCCGGCGCGAACTCGGCACCCTCCAGCCATGCATCGGCATCGCCGGCCAGCTTCGCCTTGACGAAATGACCGTATTTTTCCCTGTCTGCCGGGTTGATGATCCCGGCAATGTGGCCGGATTGTGACAGCACGAAACACCTGCTCCTGCTGCGCATCCTGCCGATGCCGGCAAAGGAGCTTCGCCAGGCGGCAATGTGATCGGTCTCGCAGGCGATGGCCATCAACGGGTGCCTGATGTCGGCCAGCGAGACCGTCTTGCCCAGCAGCGTGAATTCGCCTTTCGAGAACTCGTTCGCCATGCACAGGCGGTCAAGATACTCGATGGTCATCTTCGCCGGCAGGTTGGTCGAATCGCCGTTCCAGTACAAGAGGTCGTAGGCGGGAGGCGCCTCGCCCATCATGTAGGAGCGGATTGCCGGACCGTAGACCAGGTCGTTGGCGCGCATGTAGGAAAATGTTCGCGACATGTATTTCGAGGGCAGGTATCCCTTTTCCTGCACCTCGCCCCTGATCGCATCCAGGAAATCATCCCGCACGAACACCGCCAATTCGCCGAGATCGGCAAAATCGGTCAGGGTGGTCAGGAAGGTCGCCGACCTGACCGACCGGTCGCCGGTCCTGGACATCCAGGCGAGCACCAGCGCCAGCAGGGTGCCGCCGATGCAGTAGCCGACGACATTGGCCTGCTCCTCGCCGGTGATGGCAAGCACCTCCCTGATGGCGGCAAGGCAGCCCCTGGAAGCATAAGCGTCCATGCCAACCTCGCGATGCTCCGGCCCCGGATTGACCCAGCTGACCACGAACACGGTGAGTCCCTGCTCGACGGCCCAGCGGATGAAGCTGTTCTCCGGCTTCAGGTCCAGGATGTAGAATTTGTTGATCCAGGGTGGAATGATCAGCAATGGAACCCGCCTGACCCTCCCGGTCCGCGGCGCATACTGGATCAGCTCGAACAGCTCGTTGCGGAACACCACCGACCCTTCGGTGGTAGCAAGATTCTTCCCGACCCGGAACGCGTCGGGGTCGGACAGGGTGATCGACAGCTCGCCGTCATTGCGTTCGAGATCGGCGACCAGGTTCTCCAGCCCCCGGACCAGCGAATCACCCTCGGTCTCCACCGCCCTGGCCAGCGCTTCCGGGTTGGTTGCCAGAAAATTGGACGGGCTCATCATGTCGACGATCTGGCGGGCAAAGAATTCGAGCCGGTGGCGATCCTTGTCCTCGAGACTGTCCATCTCCCGGACCGCGGCGGTGATGGCTTCGGAATTGAGCAGGTACTGTTCCTTGACCAACCGGAAATACGGATTCGAATCCCAGAGCTCGTTGCGAAAGCGGCGATCCCTGGTGGCCGGCTCCTTCCGCTGTTCGGAACTGCCGCCGAGCAGGGTCTCCTGGGCGTCGGTCCAGAGCTCGAGGGATTTTCCCCAGAATCCGACCTGCCGCTCGAGCAGCTTGCCGGGATTGGTCACGGCATCATGCATCCAGGCCGAGCCGGCATTGGCCAGGAATTCCTGGCCCGGCCCGGACAATTCCGGTTTTTCCGGCCGGTGCCTTGCCAGCACGGCAACGAGTCGCCGGTTCAACTCCTCGAGCCGCGAGAGATTGGCCTTCAGCCGCTCGCCATCATCCCGGTCCGGATTGTCGTTTCTGTCGGTCATGTCGATTGGCAACCCCGTTCATCCGGGTGTAGAGATTGGCGCGTTCGGCCTGTCGATCAAGTGCCGGGAACCCATTTGCGAGGGTCGTCATCATATGTACCATTTCTTGCCGCATGACATCAGTGAAAGCGCCCGCTCCACCGGACAGGTGTTCGGATCGATCGCCAGGAGCTTCTGGTCGCACCCCGGCTTCGCCGCCACCCCGCTTGCCGTGCCGGAATTCCTTGCCGCTTGCGGCGAAGTCACCGAGCGATCCTTTTCGCGCATGTCGTCACGGCCCTGCTGGCGCATCGCCACCACGCGATCTGAGGGAACCGAGTATCCGGTGGTCCGGGAGGTGATGATCGACAAGCCGTTCTGCGACCTGGTCGGCTTCAGGCCCGTCGGCCGGCCGCCGGCCGGCCGCAGGCTCCTGCTGATCGCGCCGATGTCGGGACATTACCCGACGCTGTTGCGGAACACGGTCGACAGCCTGCTGCCGGATTGCGAGGTCTTCCTGACCGAATGGCGGAATGCCCGCGATGTGCCGGTCCGGGACGGCACCTTCGACATCGAGGATTTCACCCGCTACCTGATCGAGTTCATCGAGTTTCTCGGTCCCGACATCCACGTGGTCGCCATCTGCCAGCCGGCGCCGCTTGCCCTGGCTGCCACGGCCGAGATCGCCGGTCGCAGTCCCGGCCTGCAGCCCCGGTCTCTGGTGTTGATGGGCGGCCCGGTGGTTCCGGGGGCGGCACCGACCACGGTGACGGAATTTGCCAACCGGCTGACTGCAGGTCAGCTTGAAAGCATGACCATTCAGCGGGTTGGCGGCCGCCACCCGGCCCGAGGCCGCCGGGTGTATCCGGGACTCCTGCAGCTGGCCTTCTTCATGATGATGAAGCCGGAACAGCACCTGATGTCCTTTGCCGGACAGATGACCCGCATCGCCGGCGGGCGGGCCAGAGAGGATGACCGGCACAACCGGTTCTACGACGAATACCAGGCGGTCATGGACTTGCCGGCCGAATTCTACCTGTCGACAGTGGAGCGACTGTTCAGGAATGCTGAAATCGCCCGCAACATCTTCACCCTTGATGGGCGAAGGGTCGACATCACTGCCATTTCCTCGACCTCGGTCATGACCGTCGAGGGCGGCAGGGACGACATCTCGGCACCGGGGCAGAGCTCGGCAATCCTGCCGATGCTGACCGGTCTTCCCGATGACGTGAAGGTCAGCCATGTCGAGCCGGATGCCGGTCATTACGGGATTTTCGCCGGCAAGTCATGGCGGACCGGCATTCTCCCGAAGCTGCTCGACTTTGTCGACGGCACCGCCCCGGCGCCGGGCCATCACCTGCATTGAGACCGGGATTTTCGCAATTCGCCTCCACTCGTGATATCCTTGGCGGCCGGCAGCGGGTGATCCTGCAAGCAGGGCAGCCGGCAGGGGGCCACTTCCGGCAATGACACCTGTTCTGGGGTTGGATTCATGATGGCGGAGATTGCCGCGACCTATGGGCAGCAGATTCTGGTATTGGCGGTTATCATCGCCATGTTCGTCATGTTCATCCGCGAGACCTATCCGGCCGAAGTCGTTGCCATTGCCGGCGCCGCCACCCTGATTGCATGCGGAACCATTCCCTATGAGCGGGCGTTGCAGGTGTTTTCCAGCCCGGCGCCGTGGACGATTGCCGCGATGTTCGTGTTGTCAGGCGCCCTGTTCAGAACCGGTGCCCTGTCCGCCTTCTCGTCCTGGATTATCAGCCGCGGCGAATCGAACAGGGTCGTGGCCCTGGGCGGGATGGGAGTGTTCGTCATCTTCGCATCGGCCTTCGTGAACAATACCCCGGTGGTGGTCGCCCTGATTCCGGTGGTCATCGAGTTGAGCCGGCAATCCGGCATCGCCTCCTCCCGGCTGCTGATTCCCCTGTCCTACATGTCGATCTTCGGTGGCACCTGCACGTTGATCGGAACCTCGACCAACCTCATCGTCGACGGCGTTGCCCGGGAGGCGGGGCTGGAGCCCTTCACGCTCTTCGAGATTACTCGGCTCGGGGCAGTGCTGGCCCTGTTCGGGGTGGTCTATCTCGTGGTGGCCGGCCGGTTCCTGCTCCCGACCCGGGAGACCATCGGCGAGTTGCTCAGGGACCGGAGCCTGATGAAGTTCTTCACCGAGGTGGTCATTCCGGAGGGCAGCGCCCTGGCCGGTCGCAAACCGGGGGAGGTGGGGCTGTTCTCGGGCCAGGATGTCCGGGTCATCGATATCATCCGCGGCAATGAACGTATCGGACGGGACAGCACCAATATTCCGCTGGAGGAAGGCGATCGCGTGGTCCTGCGCACCGCCGCTTCCGAACTGTTCGGATTGCAGGAGAACCGCGAGGTGATGCTGGCCGACAAGGTGTCGTCCCGCCAATCACTGACCGTCGAGGTGCTGATTTCGCCACGCAGCCGGCTGGTCAACAAATCCGTCGCCTCGCTGCGCCTGTCCGACAAGTACGGCATCTACCTGCTCGCCGTCCACAGGCCCAAGGGCAGGGGCGAGATCGGTCAACTGGATGGCATCGAGTTCAGGGTCGGTGACACGCTGCTGATCGAAGGCGTGCCGGCCGACATTCGCCGGTTTGCCCAGGACCAGGATGTCTCGGAGATTGCCGAACCGGAAGCCCGGCCCTACCGGAGACGAAAGGCGCCGATCGCGGTGCTGTCGCTGCTGGTGCTGGTCGTTCTCGCCGCCTTTGACGTGGCACCGATCCTGGTACTGGGGGTGATCGGGGTCGCCATCGTCCTCCTGACCCGCTGCATCGACGCCGAGGAGGCAATTTCCTCGATCGACGGCAAGCTCCTGGCGCTGATCTTTTCGATGCTGGCGGTTGGCGCCGCCATGAATGAAACCGGTGCCGCTGCACTGATCGCCAATTCCATTGCACCGCAACTGCTGGGGCTTCATCCATTTTTCATCGTCTGGTCGGTGTTCCTGCTGACCTCACTGCTGACCGAACTGATCTCGAACAACGCGGTTGCCGTGGTCATGACGCCGATTGCCATCGGCATCGCCGCGGCGCTGGGCGTGGACCCGCGTCCGCTGGTGGTCACGGTCATGATCGGCGCCTCGGCCAGTTTCGCGACTCCGATCGGATACCAGACCAACACCATGGTATATGGACCCGGCGGTTACAATTTCCTCGACTTCCTGCGGATCGGGTTGCCGCTGAACCTGTCATTCGGTTTGGTGGCCAGCCTCCTGATCCCCATATTCTGGCCATTGCACACATGACGCATTTCCCCCCGATCCCGCACGACGCCGGCCGGCAGGGACCCGCCACCCGGCCCGATGCCGGCCGCAACCGCGCCTGCTGACAACATGCACCGCTTCACCGTGGCGATCGATGGTCCGGCGGCGGCCGGCAAGGGCACAATCGGCCGTGCCCTGGCCCTGAGGTTCGGCTTTGAACACATGGATACCGGCCTGCTCTACCGGGCGGTCAGCTCCATCCTGCGCGAGGAGGGATGGACGGGGAACACCGAACATGCGACGCGGGTTGCCAGCCATCTCGTGGCTGCCGATCTTTCCCGTCCGGGGCTGCGCTGTCGGCAGACCTCGATCGACTCGTCGATCGTGGCGGCGATTCCCGGCGTGCGGGCCGAGCTTCTCGGGCTCCAGCGCCGCTTTGCCCGGCGTGACGGCGGTGCCGTGCTCGACGGGCGGGACATTGCCACCGTGGTGGTGCCGGATGCAGAGGTGAAGCTGTTCGTGACCGCCACCGTCGAGGAGCGGGCAAGGCGCCGCCAGCGCGAGCTGGTCGCTGCCGACACAGGGGTTTCCCTGGAGGAGGTCATGCATGACCTCAATGTTCGAGACGACCGAGACCGGAAGCGGGGATTGGCCGGGCTGAAACTGGCTGACGATGCCTTGTTGCTTGACACATCAAAGTTGAGTATTGAGCAGGCGGTCGATAAAGCGGCATCAGCCGTGGAAAAGAGATTCGATGCGGTTCGGTAGTCCCGTGCCGTTTGTTTTTTTCTGTACCTGGGTGAATATCGGATAGGGCTTGCGGTCATGTCACACATGGCCGCGTCAATGAAAGGGAGCGCGCGGATCGTTGTCTGCACATGCACTGAAGGAAGAATTCGAGGCACTGCTTGAAGAGAGCTTCAACGCCGGAACCCCGGCCGAGGGGAGCGTCGTCAAGGGCAAGGTCATCGGAATCGAGGCTGGCCACGCGGTGGTCGACATCGGCTACAAGATGGAGGGCCGCGTTGACCTGAAGGAGTTTTCCGGACCCGGCAACACGGAAGAGATCGTGGTCGGCGACGAGGTCGATGTCTATCTCGACCGGGTCGAGGACGCCCATAGCGAGGCAGTGATATCCCGTGACAAGGCGCGCCGGGAGGAGGCCTGGGATCGGCTCGAGACAGCCTATGCCAACGAGGACAAGGTCGAGGGTGCAATCTTCAACCGGGTCAAGGGCGGGTTTACCGTCGATCTGGGCGGGGCGGTCGCCTTCCTGCCGGGCTCGCAGGTCGATGTTCGCCCGGTCCGCGATGCAACGGCCCTAATGGGGCTGAAGCAGCCCTTCCAGATCCTGAAGCTGAATCGCCGCTTCAACAATATCGTGGTGTCACGGCGGGCCATCCTCGAGGAAAACCGGGCCGAACAGCGCGCCGAGGTCATCAACCGCCTGACCGAGGGGGATGTGGTCGAGGGCATCATCAAGAATGTCACCGATTACGGGGCATTTGTCGATCTGGGCGGCGTAGACGGGCTTCTCCACGTCACCGACATGGCTTGGCGGCGGGTGAACCATCCGACCGAGATTGTCACCATCGGCGAGACCATCGAGGTCAAGATCATCAGGATCAAGCACGAGACCCAACGGATTTCGCTGGGAATCAAGCAATTGCAGGAAGATCCGTGGACCACGGTGGAAAGCAGGTTCCCGATCGGCTCCAAGCATACGGGAACCGTGACCAACCTCACCGAATATGGTGCCTTCGTCGAGCTTGACCAGGGTATCGAGGGGCTGGTGCACAAATCCGAAATGTCCTGGACCAAGAAGAATGTCGATGCCGGCAAGATCGTGTCCACCTCGCAGCAGGTCGAAGTCATGGTGCTGGGCATCGATCTGTCGAAACGGCGGGTTTCGCTTGGAATCAAGCAGACCATGGAAAACCCGTGGACATTGTTTGCCGCCACGCACCGGGTCGGACAACAGGTTACCGGTGAGGTCAGGACCGTGGCCGAATTCGGCATTTTCGTCGGCCTCGAAAACGACATCGACGGCATGATCCACTTGTCGGAACTGACTTGGGACCGGTCGGGTGAGGAAGCCCTGAAGGGGTATCGCAAGGGCGATGTGGTCACCGCGCTGGTGACCGAAATCGACGTGGACCAGGAGCGGATTGCGCTGTCGGTCAGGGATCTGACCGGCGACCCGTTTGCGGTGGCAACCGCCTCCCTGAAGCGTGGCGCGGTCATTACCGTCCAGGTCTCGGCCATCGAGAACAATGGCGTCGAGGTGACCTACAATGGAGTCAAGACCTTCATCCGGAGGGCGGATCTGAGCAGCGACCGGTCCGAACAGCGGCCGGACCGTTTCAACGTGGGCGACAGCGTCGATGTCAAGGTCACCTCCATCGACAACAAGACCAGGCGTCTCGGCGTCTCGGTCAAGTCGAGGGAGATTTCCGAGGCCAAGGAAGCCGTCGAACAATTCGGATCGTCGGATGCCGGCGCCTCGCTCGGCGACATCCTTGGCGCCGCGCTGAGAAAGAAGGACGAGGAATCCTGATCTCGCCTGCCGCCGGGAGTGATATCCCGGCGGTGGTAGCCAACCATCGGCAGCCGGGACCGCGGGAGTTGTGCCCGACACGCTGACCCCCTGATCCTGCCTGTCCCGGTCCGGTCACGGCCGGCTTCCATAGCTCCCGGCAACGATTTCGGATGGTGAAGCCATTGGTCAACGGTCCGGAAACTTGTAGTATCGGGCCCGCGAGTCGCCGGCATGGCATCGGTCGGGTCGGGTCGCCGTGAGGTTCCCGGGTTGGCGGGGTGGGGGGCTGGCGGGTATTGTCGTAGATGTCCCGAGTTTCCAGGAAGCATGTCCGATGCCAGGCCTAGAAGGAGTGGACAATGAACCGTAGCGAGTTGATCAAGAGTATCCAGGAAATGTATCCGGATCTCCGCTACGACGAAGTGAAGCGGGTCGTGAATTCGATTTTCGAGGAAATCACCAGGACGCTGTGCGAGGGCGGCCGCGTCGAGTTGCGCGGCTTTGGCGTGTTCTCCGTTCGGGAAAGGCGGGCCAAGGATGCCAGGAACCCGCGTACCGGCGAGGCCGTGCACGTGGAGCGCAAATTCGTTCCCTTCTTCAAGCCCGGGAAGCTGATTCGCCATCGTCTGAATTCCCCCGACTGACAAGCCGGCCAACGCTGATGCAGATCATTCGGTGGGCATTCCTGGGTGCTGTCGGCATCATCCTCATGTTCTTGGCCGTCGCCAACCGGGACCCCGTGACCCTGCGGCTGGTTCCCGACGATCTTGCGGGCCTGGTTCCGGTGCCCGGCCCGGTGTCGGTGCCGGTATTCCTGGTCATTTTCGCCGGTATCCTGTTCGGACTGGTCATCGGATTCCTGTGGGAGTGGATGCGGGAGCGCAAACACCGGATGGAGGCGACGAAGCGCCGGCACGAGGTTGCCAGGCTCGAGAACGAGGTCCATGGGCTCAGGAAGGAGAAGGCGGTGGACCAGGACGAGATCCTTGCGCTGCTCGACTGACCAGGCCAGGCAAACCAGACAATGGAAAATTCGACAGCGGTCAGGATTTGCGAGCGTGACTGACGGGACCATGCGGGCGTTGGATATTTCGATGGGATTCGGGATTAGCGAGCGTGACTGACAGGACCAGGCGGGCGAGGCGTTGGACGAGTCGATAAAGGTCAAGATCTGCGGGTTGTCGAATGCCGGCGACGTGGCGGCGGCGGTCGAGGCTGGTGCCGATTATGTCGGGTTTGTCGCCTTCGAGCGGTCGGCGAGGCATGTTCCGGTCTCGGAGTTCGGTCCCCTGGTTGCAGAGTCCGGTCCGGCAATCTCGGTTGCACTTGCCGTCAACCCGTCGGATGAACTGATCGATGCCTTGCTCGAAGCGGCCCCGATCGAGATGATACAGCTTCATGGCGACGAATCGGTCGAGCGGGTCGGCCAGCTCCGCACCCGGTTTGGCCTGCCGGTGATGAAGGCGGTCGGCCTTGGCGGCCGGTCGGATTTGGCGGCGCTGGACCAATTTGCCGATGCGGCCGACCAGCTGCTGGTCGATACCCGGTTGCCGCCCGGAAGCCCGGCTCCCGGTGGCGGCGGAATTGCCTTTGACTGGACAATGATCGCCGGCCGCAACTGGACGCAGCCCTGGATGCTTGCCGGCGGGCTGGATGCCGGCAATGTTGCACCTGCCATGGCGATTACCGGTGCCACCCAGCTTGACGTGTCCTCCGGAGTCGAATCATCTCCTGGCTGCAAGGACCCGGCCAAGTTTGCCGAATTCATAACAGCTGCGAAAGGGCTCTGACATGCAGACCGACTTGCCGAATACCTACAGAAGCGGACCGGATGAGCGGGGAATGTTCGGCAGTTTTGGCGGACGATTCGTCTCCGAAACCCTGATGCCGCTGATTCTCGACCTGGAAGCGGAATTCGAGACGGCACGGCATGATCAGGAATTCTGGAACGAGATGGATTTGCTGTGGAAGCATTATGTCGGCAGGCCGTCGCCCCTCTACCATGCCGAACGCCTGACGGCCCATCTCGGCGGCGCACGAATCTACATGAAGCGTGACGAGTTGAACCATACTGGCGCTCACAAGATCAACAATGTCCTCGGACAGATCCTGCTGGCCCGGCGCATGGGCAAGACCCGCATCATCGCCGAGACCGGTGCCGGTCAACACGGTGTGGCAACTGCGACCGTGTGCGCCAGGTTCGGACTGGAATGCATCGTCTATATGGGCGTCCACGATGTCGAACGGCAGGAGCCCAACGTGTTCCGGATGCGATTGCTGGGCGCCGAGGTGGTTCCGGTCACATCGGGTCGTGGTACCCTGAAGGATGCAATGAACGACGCGCTTCGGGACTGGGTGACCAATGTGCGTGATACTTTCTACTGTATCGGCACCGTGGCCGGTCCGCACCCGTACCCGGTGATGGTCAGGGAGTTTCAGTCAATCATCGGCCGGGAAGCCAGACAGCAGATGCAGGAGATGGAGGGACGCCTTCCGGACACGCTGGTTGCCGCCATCGGCGGCGGCTCGAATGCGATGGGGCTGTTCCATCCCTTCCTCGATGACCGGTCGGTGCGCATCATCGGCGTCGAGGCCGGGGGCAAGGGCGTGGATGAGCGGATGCAGCATTGCGCATCGCTGACCGGCGGCCGCCCAGGGGTTCTGCATGGCAACAGGACCTACCTGCTCCAGGATGACGACGGCCAGATCCTGGAGGGATTCTCGATCTCGGCCGGTCTTGACTACCCCGGGATCGGTCCCGAGCATTCCTGGCTGCACGAGACCGGGCGCGCCGAATACGTCGCGGTGACCGACCGCGAGGCGCTGGATGCATTCCAGCTGTGCTGTGCCCAGGAAGGGATCATCCCGGCGCTGGAGCCGTGCCACGCCCTGGCCCATGTGGCCAGGATCGCCGGCGATTTGCCAAAGGACCACATCATCTGCATGAACATGTGCGGGCGTGGCGACAAGGACATCTTTACCGTCGCCCGCGCCCTCGGCATGGATATCGGCACCGGGTAGGGCGCAATCTCACCCGCCATCCAGCCAGCGATGGCGCCGCACCGGGTCGGCTTGCGCCCCCCCTCCTGCTCGCATGGCGCTGCGCTGGCCGTGGATGCGGCGTTACCTGCCGGTCCAAACAGGATCCCTCTTTTCGGCAAATGCCCTGGCGCCCTCCAGCTGGTCGTCGCTCGAATACAGCCGGTCGACCGTCGCCAGCTGGCGCTTGGTGATCCTGCTGAGCGCGTCCTGGAATTTCATCGCCTCCGCTTCCCGGACGATCTCCTTGATCGCCGCATGGACGAGCGGCGGCCCCGAGGCCAGCATCATGGCCAGTTCCCAAGCCTTGTCGGCCAGATCTCCAGGCGTCACCACCTCCCGCAACAGCCCCATCCCGAGTGCCTCGCCGGCATCGAACCACCTGCCGGTCAAGAGGAGATCCATGGCGACGTGATAGGGAATGCGCTTGGGCAGGCAGATCGATGCGGCATCGGCAACCGTGCCCGACCTGATTTCCGGAAGGGCGAAGGTTGCGTTCTCGCTGGCCAGGATGAGATCGCAGGATAGCGCCAGCTCGAACCCGCCGCCGCAACAGATCCCGTTGACCGCACAGATTACCGGCTTGTTCATGTTGCCGAGCTCCTGCAGCCCGCCAAAACCGCCAATCCCGTAATTCCCGTCCACCGCATCGCCATCGGCCGCCGCCTTCAAATCCCAGCCGGCACAGAAGAACCTGCTGCCCTCTGCCCGCAGGATGGCGACTCGCATGTCCGGATCGTCGCGGAATGCGCGGAAGACCTCGCCCATCAGGCGGCTGGTTGCCAGATCGATGGCGTTGGCCTTCGGCCGGTCGAGCGTCACCTCGAGTATGGCCCCCTCGGCCCTGGTCCTGACAGCCTCTCCCATGAATCAGTCTCCTTCCGATATTCTCCGGACCAGCGCATCGGCGGCAATGCCACCCTTCCGCAGCGCCAGGAACGGATTGATCTCGATTTCAGTCACCTCGCCGGCATGTCGTTCGGCCAACCTGGCCACGGCGGCGACGGCGTCGACCAGCGCCCCGACATCGGCCGGCGGCGAGCCCCGGTATCCCTGGAGCACCGGCCAGATCCGCAACTGCGCCAGGGCGTCGCGAATCTCCGCCGTCGTCACCGGCAGCAGGCAATGCCGGGCATCACCGGTCAGCTCGGCAAACACGCCGCCGCTTCCCATCACCAGCAGCAATCCGCATTCCTGGTCTCGCACCACGCCAATGATCAATTCTGCCAGGACATGTTCGACTTGCCTCTCGACCAGGAAGCTGCCTCCCGCTTCCATGCCGTCCATTGCCGACAGCAATTCCGCCGGCGTCGTCAGCCCGAGCGCAACGGCATTGGCGCCGGTCTTGTGGGTCACGCCGATCCGCTTGAGAACGACCGGATAGCCGATCTCTTCGGCCGCAACGGCTGTGCCTGCCCCGTCATGCACGACCGCGCCGGCCGGGACGCTGACACCCTCCCTGGCCAGCAACCGCTTGGCGTCCGCCTCATCGAGCGTGATCACGTCACCGGGCCGCAACGGCACGGTCGGGGCCGGCGGGCAGAACGGCCGCCGCCTTGCGTCCCCGATATCGGCGGCAATCTCCGCTGACCGAATCGCATCGTCGATACCCTGGAGCGGCGTGATACCCGCCTTGAGCAACCGTTCCGACCAGGCTTCCGTCAATCCCTCGGGCATGCTCGACACGATTGCCACCCGGCTGCCGGAACCGGCTGCCGCCCGCTCGATGGCAGCGACGGCCGGCTCCCAGGCATGATCGGAACAGCGATCCGGACGCGGAAAATCCATTACCAGGAATGCCAGATCATACCTGCCCAGCAGCATGGCCCGGAACACGTCATGGAGGGCCTTCTCATCACCCCAGTGATAAGTGTGGTAGTCCAGCGGGTTGTCGAGATGGACCATGCAGCCAAGCTCTCGCCGCAGGGCTTCCTCCTGGTCTGCCTCAAGGTCATCAAGCACCAGGTTCCTGCCCGTGCATGAATCGGCCACCAGGCAGGCCTCGCCACCCGAGCAGGAGAGCGAGCCGATACGCCTGCCGGAGAGCGGCCCGCCGCAATGCAGGAGCTTGAGCGTCTCCACGAATTCGGGAAGGCTCTCGGCCTCGCCGATCCCGAGACGCCTGAACAGGGTGGTTGCCCCGAGATTGCTGCCGGCGATGGAACCGGTATGGGACACGGTCGCGGCTTTCGATTTGCTGCTTCTTCCTGCCTTGATGGCAATGACCGGCTTGCCGAGCTGGCGCGAGCGCCTGGCCAGTTCGACGAGGCGGTCAAGCTGGCCGAACCCCTCGACATGCAGTCCGATCGCCGTGATCCCGGGATCCTCGATCAGGAAACAGGCGACCTCGCCCTGCGAGACCGAGGCCTGGTTGCCGACGGTCACCACCGCCGCGATCGGCAGTGAGCGCCGTTGCATGGTAAGGTTGATGGCGATGTTCGAACTCTGGGTGACAATTCCGACCCCGGAGGTGCACGGCACGCCGCCATGCTGGTCCGGCCACAGCAGCGCACCCTCCAGGTAGTTGATGAACCCGTAGCAGTTCGGGCCGAGAAACGGCATTTGGCCGGCTGCATCAACGAGATCGGCCTGCAGCCGGACACCCCTGGCGTCCTCATGCATCGATTCGGCAAATCCCGAGGCAAAACACACCGCGCCGCCGGCGCCCATTTCCGAAAGCTCCCGCAGCAGGCCAACGCTCCGGTCCCTGTTGACGGCAATAAAGCTGGCATCGGGCGGTGCCGGCAACTCCCCGGCCCCGTCCAGGCACTCGATCCCGCAAATCTCCGCCCTGCTGGGATGAACCGGCCAGATGTCGCCGGTGAATCCGATCTTCAGCAGCTGTTCAACGACGCTTGTTGCCCAATTGCCGCCAAACACGGCGATGCTGCGCGGCCGAAGCAGGCGGTGGAGTCGCGACATGACGCCTATCCGCCCAGGGGTCTGAGCAGGTTCCTGCTGATGATGTGCCGCTGGATCTCCGAGGTTCCATCCCAGATCCGCTCCACCCTGGCATCACGCCAGAACCTCGCGAAAGGCAGGTCGTTCATCAATCCCATGCCGCCATGGATCTGGATGCAGGCATCGGTGACCCTGGCCAGCATTTCGCTGGCATAGAGCTTGGCGCTGGCGATTTCCCGGTCGGACGGCAACTCCCGGTCCAGCCGCCAGGCAGCTGCCAGCGTCAGCCAGTCGGCGGCATCGATCTCGGTGACCATGTCGGCAAGCTGGAAACTCACCCCCTGGAATCTGCCGATCGAACTGCCGAACTGTCGGCGTTCAACCGCATATGGGAGGGTGAGTTCGAAGGCTCGCCTTGCCCGGCCGACGCAGGTCGCCGCCACCGTTATCCTGGTTGCATACAGCCACTCTTCCGCCAGTTGAAACCCCTGGTGCACCTCGCCGAGCACCTGCCGTGACGAGATCCGGCAATTGTCGAAGCGCAGGATGCAATTCCGGTAGCCGCGGTGGGAGACCGATTCGTAGCCATCGGCGATCTCGAAGCCGGGCGTGCCGCGGTCGACCAGGAAACAGGTGATGCGCTTTTTCGGCCCGCGCCGGGTCTGCTCCTCGCCAGTGGCGGCAAACAGGATCACGAAATCGGCAATGTCGGCATGCGAGATGAAGTGCTTGGTCCCATCGATGATCCAGTCATCGCCGTCCTGCCGGGCCGAGCACTGCATGGAGCGGATGTCGGAGCCGGCTCCCGGTTCCGTCATTGCCAGCGCATCGATCCTCTCGCCCCTCGCAGCCGGCAGCAGGTACCGGTCACGCTGTTCGTCGCGGCAGGCCATCAGGATTCCCGACGGCCGGCCGAAGAAGACGGCCAATCCCTGCGAGGCCCGGCCAAGCTCACGCTCGACCAGGGTGAATTCGAGGTGCGACAGGCCGCCGCCGCCAACCTCCTCCGGCAGGTTGCTGGCAAAAAAGCCGATCTGCCGGCATTTCCTGGCGATGTCGTCACCCAGCTCCCGCCGCACCCGGCCGCTTCGCTCGACCTCCTCCTCGAAGGGATGCATCTCCCTTTCGACGAAGCTGCGGACGGTCGACACGATCAATTCCTGCTCGTCAGTCAGTCCGAAATCCATGGCCAGGTCCCCGGTCGTTGCCGCAAGCAAGGCACCCGTCCAGACCGTTTGTCAAGACCGGACTGACGGCGCCACTGCCGCCAGGAGAAGACCCGGGATCACCCCGGCAGGAAGGCTGGCCGGACCGCGGCGCCGGGGTCGCTGGCCGCAGGCGAGGACACCAACCGGTGCGACCTCCCGACTGCCCGGTGGACAAGCCTGGCCATGTTTGCTGCCGCCCTGCCCGATGGCTGGCGGTGGTGGCCGGGCAAATTTCCGCCGCATCCGGGTCGTCATGGACGCATATCTGCACGGAATCCTTCCGCAGCATCCGGACCGACCTCCCCAAAATCAGTTGCAATTGGCCGGCACAAGCTGTTCTTTCATGCTGGCATGTCGAGGCACGAGGCGAGGGAGAATCAGATGACCGACTACAGGCCACCCTTGAGATACGGAATGGTCGGCGGTGGCCGGGGCGGATTCATCGGACATGTTCACCGAATGGCGGCGAGTCTTGACAGCGAATTCAAACTGGTGGCCGGAGCCCTGTCTTCCACTCCCGACCGGGCGCATGCCTCGGCGGCCGAGCTGGGTATTGCCGCCGACAGGAGCTATGCCGATTTCAATGACATGGCGATACGCGAGTCACGTCGCGAGGATGGAATCGAGGCCGTCGTCATCGTCACCCCCAACAATCTGCATGCCGGACCGGTCAAGGCTTTCATCGATGCCGGCATCCACGTGATCTGCGACAAGCCGCTTTGCACCACCCTCGAGGAGGCGACGGAGCTGCACCGGATCGTGACCGAGTCACGCAGGGTGTTCGTACTGACCCACTGCTATACCGGCTACCCGATGGTCAGGGAGGCCCGGCGGCTCATCGCCGAAGGCACGATCGGCGCCCTTCGCCTGGTGCATGTCGAGTATCCGCAGGGATGGCTGGCCACCCGGCTGGAGGATACCGGCGAGAAGAAGGCATCCTGGCGTACCGACCCGCTCCAGTCCGGACCAGGCGGCTGCGTGGCCGATATCGGCACCCATGCCTACCATATGGCGCGGTTCGTGTCGGGGCTCGGAGTCGAGGCGATTTCCGCCCAGCTGACCAGCTTCATTGCCGGAAGGCGGGTTGATGACGACGTCCAGGTCAAGCTCCGCTATGAACAGGGCGCGCTCGGTATGCTGTGGGCCTCCCAGGTGGCGGTCGGACATGAAAACGGGTTGCGGTTCCGGATCTATGGCGAGACCGGCAGCCTCGAATGGGTCCAGTCCAATCCCAACTATTTGTGGCATGCCTCGATCGGAAAACCGCAGCAGATTCTCTCGAGGGCCGGCGAATGTGCCACCAGTGCCTCCCTGGAGGTGTCGCGGGTGGCGGCAGGGCATCCGGAGGGATATGTCGAGGCGTTTTCGACGCTGTATCGCGAGGCGGCGGCGGAGATCAGGGCCTGGCAGGTGGGTCGACAACCCGACCCCGAACTGTCCTGCCCGGGCATTGATGACGGGCTCGAGGGCATGCAGTTCATTGATGCCTGCATCAGGAGTTCCGGCCGGTCCGGAGAATGGGTGTCGCTGTCATGACCGGTAGCGGCGACCTGTCTGGGGCATGGGTGTCGCTGTCATGACCGGCAGCGGCGGCCCGGCCGGGACAATCCGAACAGGGAGATTCACGACCCATGACAGACATGACGACTGACGAGGCGAAGCCGCCGGCACCGGGACGCAGGCGAGGGGCCGGCAGGCAGGCGCGGATTGCCGAACGGACCAGCGCCCTGGCCGATGAACTGAAACCCGTTCGCCCGGGGCTGTCAGCTGGCAAGTTCAGAGTTCTGTCCGACCGCCAGATCGGCCAGCTTGACGAGGCGGTGATGGAGGTGCTGGCAAATATCGGCCTCTCCAATCCGACACCGTCGGTGATCGAGTATTGCACCGGCGTCGGCGCCATCCTGGGAGATGACGGCCGCCTGCGCTTTCCTGCCCATGTCGTCGAAGATGCAAAGCAGAAGGCGTGCCGCAAGGTGACCCTCTATGCCCGGAACCCGGACCAGGATTTGGTGCTGGAGGGAACCAGGGTCCATTTCGGAACCGGCGGGGCGGCCGTGCATATCGTCGATGCCCGCACCGGAGAATATCGCGACTCGGTGCTCCGCGACATCTATGACATGGCGCGGGTTGTCGATTGCTGCGACCACATCCACTTCTACTACCGCACGGTGGTGGCGCGTGACCTGCCGAGCATGTTCGAGCTCGATGTCAACACCCACTACGCGATCATCCAGGGCACGACCAAGCATGTCGGCGGCTCGTTCTCGGTTCCGGAAAGCGTGCATGCCACGCTGGACATGCTGCACGAGATTGCCGGCGGCGAAGCCGCCTGGCGCGAACGCCCGTTCGTGTCGACCAATTCATGCTTCGTGGTGCCACCGCTCACCTTCGCCGAAGATGCGTGCAACTGCCTCGAGATCGCGGTCAAGGGCGGGATGATTGTCAATCTCCTGTCGGCTGGCCAGGCCGGCGCCACCGGACCAGCGGCGCTGGCCGGAACCGTTGTCCAGGAAATGGCCGAATGCCTGGCGGCGCTGGTCTATGTCAACGCCATCAGGCCGGGCGCACCGGCAATCCTCGGCATGTGGCCATTCGTCTCCGACCTGCGAACCGGCGCCATGTCCGGTGGCAGTGGCGAGCAGGCGATCCTCATGAGTGCGTCGGCGCAGTTGGCCAATTCCTACGGGTTGCCGGTGAGCGTTGCCGGCGCCATGACCGACTCCAAGATGCCGGACATCCAGTCGGGTTTCGAAAAGGCCTGCAACCAGACGCTGATCGGCAATTCCGGTGCCAACATGATCTATGAATCGGCCGGCATGCACGCGTCGCTACTCGGTGCCTGCTACGAATCGCTGGTCCTGGATAATGACTCGATCGGCTCCGCCATGCGTACCGTCCGCGGCATCGAGGTGGATGAGCAATCGCTGTCGGTCGATGTCATCGCCGATGTGACCATGAACGGCCCCAATCACTACCTGGGGGCGGACCAGACCCTGAAGCTGATGCAGACCGAATACATCTATCCGGAGGTCTGCGATCGCCTGAGCCCGAAGGAATGGAACGAGGTTGGCCGCGAGGTTGCCCTCGACCGGGCGGAGGCCAGGGTCAGGGACATCCTGGCCACCCATTTTCCCAACCCAATCCTGCCGGAAACCGATGCGGCGATCAGGCGCAAGCTGCCAATCCGGCTCGACCGCAAGGATATGCGACGCGGTCGGCAATAGCCCCCGGCCGAACAGGCCGCCGCCTCGCCCACGCGGCCAGCGTTGGGGCCTGCGGTTGGAACCGGTTGATTCCATGTCCGTTGCCGGCCATCGCCATGACGGCATGAACGGCGCTGACCGCGAATTCGGCTGGCGGCGAGGCCGGTCATCGGCGCGGCGTCGCCAGAATTCCAGTTGCGAGATTATCGATGCGCATGCTAGGACTCGGGCATCGGTCTGCAAGCGTATGCATGGCTGATCACAGGGGTGGGGACAGATGGCCGAGATCCAGTTGCAGAGCGTTTCCAAGCGCTGGGGCAGTTTTACGGGTGTCGACAATTTCAACCTGACCATCTCCGATCAGGAGTTCCTGGTTCTGCTCGGCCCGTCCGGTTGCGGCAAGACCACGACCATGCGGATGATTGCCGGGCTCGAGGATGTGACCGAGGGTGAAATCAGGATCGACGGCAAGCTCGTCAACGACCTTGATCCCAAGGACCGGGACGTGGCGATGGTGTTCCAGTCCTACGGGCTCTACCCGAACATGAATGTGTACGAGAACATCCGCTTCCCGCTCAGGGTCCGGAAGGTCGATCCGGCGACGCATGAAAAGCGGGTCATGCGGGCGGCGACTATGGTCGAACTGACCGATTTCATGCACCGGAAACCGGCCGAACTGTCGGGCGGACAACGCCAGAGAGTCGCATTGGCGAGGGCCATTGTACGGGAGCCGAACGTGTTCCTGATGGATGAACCGCTATCCAATCTCGATGCCAAGCTCCGGGTCTCGACCCGGGCACAAATCAAGAATCTGAGCCATGAACTCAAGGTCACGACCATCTACGTGACCCATGACCAGATCGAGGCCATGACCCTTGCCGATCGGGTCGTGGTCATGAACCATGGGCTGATGCAGCAGGTCGGCACCCCGGCAGAGATCTATGACAATCCGAAAAACACCTTCGTTGCCGGTTTCATCGGCTCTCCGGCGATGAACCTGATGCAGGGGACCATGTCGGATGGCGTCTTTGCCGCCAACCATGTCAGGATCGCCGGCCTGTCGGCACCGGATGGTCCGATTTGCGCCGGCTTCCGGGCCGAGGATGCCATGCTGGTCGACTCCGGGGGCGAGATCGAGGCGCCGATCTTCACCATCGAGCTCCTGGGCGATGCCACCATGCTGACCATGCGCGCCGGCGGCGCACTGGTGTCGGTCAAGGCTTCGAAGGATTACCGGGCAGAAATCGGCCAGGAGGTGAGCATTTCGGTTCCGGTCAGTGCCTGCCACCTTTTCGACAACGACACCGGAATGGCGATCGGAATGGCGTGACGGCTGATGTTGCAGGTGGACATTTCCGACATATCCGGACGGGACCGGCGGTGCAGGTCATTGCCGTCGGAACCGCTGGCACGGTGCTCATGCCGGCCGGAGGCCCTTCCCCGGTGAGGAGGGCTGATCCGGAAATACGGGCGCCGGCAATCGCTGGCGGGAAATTCAACCCTGGAGCGGCCACCTTCCGGCCGGCAGGATCGCCGGGAGGCGATGCGTTGCGGGTCCCTGACCGACCATCCGGGATGTCGGCATGAGGGGAGCACGGCCGGACCAGGCCCCACTGACCAGGAATACCGACCTGTCGAAGACCGGTGCGACCAGGCAGGTCATCGAATCGATGGTGGACGGGTTGAATGACCACCGCATCGATGATGTGGGCGAGTTTTTTGCCGAAACATTCCGCTGGATGGGCAATTGCGGCTGCGGCACCAAGAATGGTCTCCGGGAATTCCAGGAAAATTGGCAGCGGCCGTTCCAGGCCGCCTTCTCGAACAAGGTCGCCATCGACGAGGCAAGGCTGGTCATGGGTGAATGGGCGGCCTCCTTCGGACGCCAGGAAGCAGACCATACCGGGACCTTCATGGGGGTGGAGCCGACCGGCAAGCGGGTCGAGATCCGCTACATGGATTTCTGGAAGGTGGTGGACGGGAAGATCGTTGACAATTGGGTCATGGTCGATTTTGCGGACGTGCTCAGACAATTGGGCGTCGACGTGTTTTCCGGCGAGGGCTGGGAAGCCTTCGACCGAGGCGACAGGGAGCCGCCGGCTCCGCAGCCAGGGGTGCAACAGGATGACGATTGAATATCTGAAAACCGGCAAACCGGAAGACGAACGGGCCAGTGATGACGCCGGGGTGAAGAACACCGTCGCCGAGACATTGCTGCAGATCGAGCGGCGGGGCGATGACGCGGTGCGGGAGATGTCAGCCAGGTTCGACGGCTACGAGGCCGAATCGTTCAGGCTGTCGGATTCCGAGATCGAAAGACAGGTGTCGAAGCTGTCGGGGCAGGAGTTGCATGACATCCGGTTTGCCCAGGAACAGATCCGCAATTTTGCCCGCATCCAGCGTGACTCCATGCAGGATGTGGAGGTGGAGACCATGCCGGGGGTGATTCTCGGCCACCGCAACATCCCGGTCCAGTCGGCGGGCTGCTACGTGCCTGGCGGCAAGTTCCCGCTGGTGGCGGCTGCTCACATGTCGGTGGCCACTGCCGATGTTGCCGGGGTGCCCAGGATCGCCGTCGCCACCCCGCCGGTGAATGGCGAGCCGCATCCGGCGGTCATTGCCGCCATTCACTTCGGTGGCGCCCACGAAATCTACCTGCTCGGCGGCATCCAGGCCATCGGGGCGTTGGCGCTCGGAACGCAGACCATCAACCCGGTCGACATGCTGATCGGCCCCGGCAATGCCTTTGTTGCGGAAGCCAAGCGCCAGCTTTTCGGGCGGGTCGGCATCGACCTCCTGGCCGGGCCGACCGAGACCATGATCATTGCCGATGACACCGTCGATGCCGAACTCTGTGCGACCGATCTTCTTGGCCAGGCAGAGCATGGCTACGACTCGCCGGCCATTCTTGTCACCAACAACCGCCGGCTGGCCGAGGAGACCATTGGCGAGGTCGGACGCCTGCTCGAAATTCTCCCGACGGCAAATACCGCCGCCCGGAGTTGGGAGGATTACGGCCAGGTTATCCTGTGCGGCAGCTACGAGGAGATGCTCGAGGTCGCCAATGACATTGCCTCCGAACACGTCCAGGTCATGACCGACCGGGATGACTGGTTCCTCGACAACATGACTGCCTACGGCGCCCTGTTCCTGGGCCCGAGGACCAATGTCGCCAATGGCGACAAGATTATCGGCACCAATCACACCCTGCCGACCCGGCGGGCCGGCCGCTATACCGGCGGCCTGTGGGTCGGCAAGTTCCTGAAAACCCACAGCTACCAGAAGATCGTGACCGACGAGGCGGCCACTTTCATCGGCGAATACTGCTCCAGGCTGTGCGTGCTGGAGGGATTCGCCGGCCATGCCGAACAGGCCAATATCCGGTTGCGGCGATATGGCGGGCTGAATGTCCCCTATGGCGGTGCTCCCTCGCCACGAAGCAGTGCCTGATGACGGACAATCCGACCGTGGAGCATCCGGCATGACCCGGCCACCGACCACCCCGTCCTTCCGGCTCGATGGCAGGAAAGCCCTGGTCACCGGGGCCTCGCGCGGCATCGGATTTGCCTGTGCGGCGGCACTCGCCGAGGCCGGGGCATCGGTCGTGGTCGCATCCCGGAGCCCGGAAGGAATCGGCAGCGCCGCCCGGTCCCTGCAGGATGCAGGCTTCCGGGCCAGGCCGGCGGTACTCGACGTCACCGACCGGGCGCAAATCCGGCACATCGTCGACGAGGAAGGTCCCTTCGACGTGCTCGTGAACTCGGCTGGAATGGCGCGTCATTCCATGGCTCTTGATGCGTCGGAGGAGGATTACGACCAGGTCATGGCCGTCAATGCCCGATCAGCGTTTTTCCTTGCCTGCGAAGTTGCCGGGGCCATGCCGGAGACCGGCGGCTCGATCATTCAGATCTCCAGCCAGATGGGGGTGGTCGCCAGCATGGAGCGGGCAGTTTATTGCGCCTCGAAACACGCCCTCGAAGGCATGACCAAAGCGATGGCGATCGAATGGGGTCAACGCGGCATCAGGGTCAATACCGTGTGCCCGACCTTCATCCGCACCGAGTTGACGGAAGCGACACTGGCCGACCCGGAAAAGCGGCGGTGGATCCGCTCGAAGATCAAGCTGGGCCGGCTCGGGAAGGTCGAGGATGTGATGGGTGCGGTTGTCTTCCTGGCATCGGATGCGGCATCCCTGATCACCGGCACCCGCCTCCTGATCGATGGCGGTTGGACTGCTGGATGATGGACCGGATGAAGGCAGGGCAATGAGGAAGATCACGTCGGCAGAAGTTGCCAGGGTGGCCGGGGTCAGCCAGTCGGCGGTCAGCCGGGCCTACACCCCTGGCGCCTCGGTATCGCCAGATACGGCGGAAAAGGTGCGCGAGGCGGCGCGCCAGCTCGGCTACCGGCCAAACGCCCTGGCCAGGTCGCTGATCACCGGACGCTCGAGGATCATCGCCCTCGTGGTCGCCTATTTCGAGAACCAGTTCTACCCGGCGGCGGTCGAACTCATATCTCATGAGCTCAAGAAGAATGGCTATCACCTCCTGGTATTCATGGCATCGAACGACGATGCGGAAACCGAGCGGATCGTCGCCGACCTTCTCGACTACCAGGTGGACGGGCTGATCGCCGCATCGGTGGCCATGACCGTTCAACTGGCCAGCCGGTGCCGGGCGGAAGGCATTCCCGTCATCCTGTTCAACCGCCACCAGGGCGATGACGGCCTGAACTCGGTGACATCCGACAATGTCGAGGGCGCTCGCCGGATTGCCCGGTTCCTGGTAGAGGGAGGGCATCGGCGCATCGCGCAGATTTCGGGCTGGCAGGGCTCGTCCACCGGAAGCGAGCGCGATCGGGGCTTCAGGCTCGGCCTGGCCGAATGCGGGGTCGAACCGGTCTGCTGCGTCGACGGGATGTATCGCCGGGAGGTGGCAAGCGAGGTCGCCAGGGACATGTTTTCCGGCATCGGTGAGCCGGTGCCGGATGCCGTCTTCGTCGGCAACGACCACATGGCATTCGCGGTCATGGATGTCATCAGGCATGAACTCGGGCTCCGGATTCCCGAAGATGTCTCCGTCGTTGGCTATGATGATGTTCCGATCGCGGCCTGGCCATCATTCAACCTGACAACGATGCGGCAACCGCTTGGCCGGCTGGTCGAGATGACGGTATCCAGCATGCTTGAGACCATTGCCGAGCCAGACAAGCCGCCAGTCCAGATCCGGATTCCGTGCGATTTCAAGATGCGCGGGACGGCACGACTTCCCGGAGCGGGTTGGAGCGAAGACCGATGAACACTCCCAGATATACCGATTTCGTCAACTACATTCTCGGGATCACCGGGGAAATCTGGGAAGGCCGGCGTGTCGACCTGCTGCACGAGGTCTATTCCGAGGATATCCTGGTGCGCTCGCCCGAAGGCGTTACGGTCGGCAACCGGAACGTGATCGCGGCGACCATGGCAACCATCGCCGAGTTTCCCGACCGGCAGTTGCTTGGCGAGGATGTAATCTGGGAGCATGCCGGGTCCGACAGCTGGTACTCGTCGCATCGAATCATGTCGACTGCCACCTATTCCGGCAACGGAAAATACGGCCCGGCATCATCGAGGAGGCTCCACTACCGGGTCATTGCCGATTGCCATGCCGCCGAGGATTCCCGGCATGGCTGGCAGATCAATGATGAATGGCTGGTCCGCGACCAGGGGGCGATTGCCCGGCAACTCGGCTTCGAGCCGAGACAGTTTGTCGAGGCTTCGCTGGACGGCAGCCTGCCGCCGACAAGCTACTACCTACCCGATGCCGATTCCCTGGAATCGCCCTATGGCGGCACCGGCAACGATGCCGAGTCCGGAAAGCGGCTCGAGCAAATTCTGCAGCGGCTCATGCGGGCGGAATTCTCGGTCATCTCGCGGGAGTACGACCGGGCCGTCCATCTCGGCCATCCGGGCGGAGACCGGTATGGACGGCCGGAAGCCGAGGCCTTCTGGCTGGGACTCCGATCGGCGTTTCCTGACGCCGAATTCCAGGTTTGGCACCGGATCGGCCGTTCCGATCCGGGCCTGCCGGATCGCGCCGCCATCAGGTGGACCCTCGAGGGCAAACATTCGGGACACGGCCTGTTCGGGCGCCCAACCGGCAAGCATGCCTTCATTCTCGGCATTACCCATGCCGAATTCGGTCGCCGCGGGTTGCGGGCCGAATACACGTTGATCGACGAGATTTCGGTTTGGAGACAACTTCTCGATGACCGGGATCCCTGTCCACACCGGGAGAGCAACCATGACTCATGACGACATGCGCAAGCGAATCGTGCGCTGCGGCGAACTGGTCCCGTGCAAGACCGCCTTTATCGACACCCACACCCCCGGTTCGGACCGCAAGGAGAATTTCACCATCATCGGTGGTGGCGTGTCGGAAAATCCGGATCAGCATGTCCATATCAGGGAAACCCCGGGCTTCAATATCGGCGGCGCCGGACAACCGCCCAATTGCCGGAACTCGCTTCACTCCCACCACACTGCAGAGGTCTTCTACGTGCTCAAGGGACGGTGGCGATTCTTCTGGGGCCGATGGGGAGATGCCGGCGAGGTTGTGCTCGAGAGGGGCGACATCTTCAACATTCCGACCGGGATCTTCCGCGGATTCGAGAATATTGGCCAGGAACATGGCATGCTCATGGCCATACTTGGTGGCGACGATGCCGGCGGCGGCGTGGTCTGGGCACCCCAGGTCGTCGAGGAGGCCCGCGGGCACGGCATGCTCCTGGCCGAAACCGGTCGCATCTATGACACCGGAGCGGGCCAATCGCTCCCGGAGTCGGTCTCGCCCATGCCGATGCTCACCGAGGACGAACTGGCCGGGTATCCGGAGCCGTCGGCGCAGGAGGTGGTCCCGGCCTACGTGGCACGGCACTGGGACATGGTGGCCCTGGCCGGCGACGGACCCGCCAGGGTGATCGGCGAGCACGGGATGATCATTGACAGGCCGGGGTTCGAAGTCGAATATCTGACGGGCAATTCGATCCCGGGCACGCCGTACCGGACCGGCCGGCACGAGATACTGATGGTCCTCGAGGGTCACTGGAAGCTGGCATGGGAAGGCGGCTCCGACATTCTTGCCCCCGGCGATACCTGCGCCGTTCCGCCGGGCATCGACCGGTCGCTGTCACCATCGGTCTCGGGTGAGTGCGGCATGTTCCTGGTCCGGAACACCGACGATCCGGCCGGAGCAACATGGCAGCCGTGATGCCCCCGCAACGCCAGGGAGGATGAATTCCATGACGATCAAGACCACGCATGTCGGCAGCCTTCCGAGAAGCCAGCGTGTCGTCGACTTCCTGTTTGCCCGGGAGCGCGGCTCCAGGTTCAGCCAGCGAGAATTCGACCTGGAGATGCACGAGGCAACCTCGGACACGGTGCGCCGGCAGGTGGAGGCAGGAATCGATGTCGTCTCCGACGGCGAGACCTCCAAGATTTCCTACGCCACCTATGTCAAGGATCGGTATACCGGCTTTGGCGGCGATGCGCCGAGAACTCCGCCGCATGATCTTGCCCTGTTTCCGTCATTCATGAAACGGCTGGCCGACGAGGGTGGCACGCCGAAATATTCCCGACCCTGCTGCATTGGCGAGATCAGGCCGAAGGACAATGACGCGCTGCTCAAGGATATCGACAATCTGAAGATGGCCATGAAGTGCCATGGCGCGGCCGGTGGCTTCATGAATTCGGCATCGCCAGGGGTGATCAGCCTGTTCCTCCCCAATGACTACTTCCCGTCACGGGACGAGTACCTGGATGCGCTTGGCGAAGCAATGCGGGTCGAATACCAGACCATCGTCGCCAGCGGCCTCCTGCTGCAACTCGACTGCCCCGATCTCGGCCTGGCCAGGCACATGATGTTCCATGAGAAATCCGATGATGAATTCGTCGAGATTGCGGCAAGGAATGTCGAGGTGCTCAACCGGTCGCTGGCCGGGCTCGATCCGGCCCGGATCAGGGTGCACATCTGCTGGGGAAACTACGAGGGGCCCCATGTCTGCGACATCTCGATGGACAAGGTATTTTCGACCCTGATGTCGATCAATGCAAACCACGTGCTGTTTGAATCCTCGAACCCGCGCCATGCCCATGAATGGCGAATATTCCGTGACCGGTTCAGCGAGGTCCCGGACAGCAAGATCCTGATCCCCGGCGTCATCGACAGTACCACGAATTTCGTGGAACATCCCGAGGTGGTCAGGCAGCGGCTGGACCGGTTCCTCGAATTCGTGCCACCGGGCCGGCTGATGGCCGGCTCCGATTGCGGGTTCGGAACCTTCGCCGGCTTCGGTGCCGTCGATCCCGAGATCACCTACGCCAAGCTGGCCGCCCTCTCCGAAGGGGCCCGGCAGGCCGGCAACTGACGGCAAAAGGCCGCCGCCCGACGGCAACAAGAAAAGTTGCCGTCCAGAGATGACATGCACAACCCGACATCAAAACAGTTCATCCGGAGATGTCCGAAGGCAACGCATGACATGCGCCTGGCAGTCGGTTGAATGAGCCGACGACGGGGGTCGCCCTGGATATTGCCGAGTGGGAAGTCAGCAAGAATTGACGATGAAGGGACTGGCAAATGTTCGGGCCTGCCCATGATCCCGCTACCCGCGCCGGAGCCTCGCAGCTCCGTCCCTGCCTGCCCCGAGGGATTTCAAGCTCAAGGCGAGACGCATGCACATTCCATCCCCGGAGCGACAAATTCTCCGCATGGACGTTTGAAATCCACACATCAGCCTTCATCCTGTCCGGAAAATCAAAGCAGGCACTCTGGCACTGACGTGGCGGTGGAGTGGACGCCCCCTCCGAACGGCGTCACAAGGATGCCGCCAAGGCCACCGATATTGACCAGCACGCACGGGCGGCATAGTGATCAAATGGCGGCGTCGACCGAGACCAGTTTCAACATTGGCCGGGACATCCCCATTCCAAATGGAAGAAGGTAGATTAACGTGAGCTATTCAGACGTTGCAGTCTTTCAGGACGATAATCTGGTTCCGGTCTTACTCGACAGTCAGGTGTCTTCTCTTCCGCAATCACCGCAACAACCACGGGAACCCGCACATGATCAATCGCCTTGGATGGAACAGTTGAAAGAGAGATTCGACGACATAACCAGCCTTGATGTCGGTTGGGATGGATATGAAGGCAAGCCGGTCTCGTTCCAGCACGCCGTCTTTGCGGCCATGCTTGCTGAGCGGCTGTACTCTCCCGGCGTTCCAGCCCCCCAGATCGTCCCGGGAAACGATGGAACGCTTCAACTTGAGTGGCATCGTAGGGGATTGAGCATCGAACTCGACGTAATTGGACCCTATCGGGTCTTCGCCACCAAAATCACTCGGGATTGCGACACGGTTGAAGAACATGTTCTAGGTAGTGACTACTCGCTGGTTGCAGGCTGGATTGAGCAACTAAGGTAATTGAGAAGCGGGCACCAATAGGTTGGGACAACAGCCGTATGACGAACCGACACTGAAGGCCGAAGACACGCTGATCAGGCGAGTAGGCCCTCGAAACCATCTGGTTTGGGACGATAACCTCCAGTGCAGGCGTATTTCTTCAAAGCTTTTCAGCCCGTCTTCGGGCAGGAATGGTGGCATGTCCGTTGACGTTGAAAAGTTGATTGTCGCAGACCAACACAATCCAAAGGAGTATGTGACCTCACCAAGGTATCTGGGTTCCGTTTCCTTGACAGTTGGATCAGTTCGCGGCGCCAACCTTCAGCTCGGATATTCTCCAACCCCCGAAAACCCCTATCATGCCGGCATTTGGGGAACAGACCGGCCAAATCCGTTTACCAGATCGCAGAAAAGGGACTTGATGACATTCTGCAATTGGGAGGTTGGCGTTGCCTCCCTTGAGCGGTAGGCCCGGGGTACAAAATCCAATAAAGGAAGCAACACCATGAAGCGTACCTCCAGTTCTAACACTATAGATAGCGCAGTTTGATAAGTTCGGAAGCAATGCGCTCGGAGTTGTTGGTCAAAACTGGGTCCTGATGTTCGAACTCCTATAGGGAGAGGTCAAAAAAGGCAGTGAGAGGAATCAAAGAAGGCTAACTTAATTCTCATTTCTCTTACCATGTTCACCACCATTCTCCAAATAGCTGATTCGACCAAGAGCTTCGTCAAGATCGGCAGCGAGGCTGTCGATCTGATTCGAAAAGCGTCGGGATACGTATACACCTGCCAGAGTGATCGCTACTGGAATAACCACGGCTACAAGGCCTATCAGAAGCGATAACCCTTGCAAGTACACTGCAACTGGAATTCCCTCGCACATAGTCCGACTACCGGCGCCGGGTGGGTCGACCCTTGGCAGCCTGCTCACGCTCCCACTTCAAGGCAGCAACTTTTGTAGTTGCTCGACCAACTGGCAAAATGTGCCCGTCATTCCCGTAATTCTGTTTATGCTCGCTTTCTCGACGTTCCAGATCGTTTGTGATGCCGGTATGAACGATTCGGTGACCACGTTTGAAGTGGTATTTGTAGGTATCTCGAGTCATGATGAGTGCCTCCAAGTCTCAAGGCCTCTGTATCTGCCAGATCGCGAAATGGGTCAAGTGTTGGCTTTCGGTTTGCTTCGACGCCATGACCATTCACAAGTCCTGTTCCTGCCGTTTGACATGTAATTCGGCTCCTGTCTGCCATCTAGGCCGCAATGTTGCCAGTATTCTTGATGCGTGCGCCAAAATTCGGCCCAACAAACCCAGAAACCAGCCGGATTCCAATAACGTCTACGAACACGAACCTCGCTCTTCAATCGCCTTGCGGGATCCCTCGGGAAGCTTCGCATACATTTCCTCGACCCGTTTGGGTTGCGTGATCATCCTGTCGGCAATTAGGTTCAGCAACGTGAACAGCTTCTCCGCAATTGCGCGGTCATCACGCAAGTCCATGGTGTAGACGGATGCGCGCCAAACCAATAGGACAGGGACCGAACCTTCAATCCAATGTCTGGACCCGTCATGTCTGAAACTCTGACCTTCTACACCAACCCGATGTCGCGCGGTCAAATCGTGCGTTGGGCGCTCGAGGAAACAGTCAGCGAGTACGAAACCGTGATTCTCGAATATGGCAAGGACATGAAGGGGCCAGAGTATCTGGCGATCAACCCGATGGGCAAGGTCCCGTCGATACGGCACGGTGATCTGGTTGTGACCGAGTGTGCCGCCATCTGCGCCTATCTCGCCGAAGCCTTTCCCGGGGCCAGATTGTTGCCAACAGCGATTGAGCGCGCGGCATACTATCGCTGGATGTTCTTCGCCGCCGGTCCGCTCGAACAGGCCGTAATGGCCAGGGCGCTGAAACTGGACATACCCGAAGAAAGGGCTCCGACGCTTGGCTATGGTACGTTTGAGAACGCGGTCGACGCGCTTGAAGCACATCTTGACCGGAATACCCATGTCTGCGGTGAACGATTTACGATGGCGGACGTGTATGTCGGCAGTCATGTCGAGTGGGGCCTGGGATTCGAGACCCTCCCCAGGCGGCCGGCTTTCGAAAGTTATGCCGAGCGCTTGATGTTGCGCGAGGCACACAAGCGCGCGCGTGCAATTGACCGCGATCTGATCGACGAACGGGAGGCAGAGACCTGACGCGCAATGTGTTGGTCTCGGCTACCGGCAATCCCGCATCCGGCCCGCCAATGGGTCCGGCGGGCCGGCATCTCCCGGAGGTGACAGCTGGAAGGCCCGGCACATTCTACTGCGAATTCAACAACAAACCGCCAACTGGAACAGGAAAGTCAATGCGTAACCGTTCGGGCAAGCCGTGACGCCTTGCCAGGCGTCATTCAAGACCCGCCATCCAGGCAATTCATTTTCCTCTGGCTACATTTCAGGACATCTGCTAGTCCGGCCGCATGTCGGTATGCGAAGTCATCTCTCGGCCCCCCGCCCTGCCTCCGGTCCTGGATCTCGAATCCCGTCTTGCCCGGGAGCAGGCACGCGCCGAGGCGGCCGAGGCGAGGATCGCCGGGCTGGAGGCCGAACTCCTGCAAGCAAGGGCCGATGCCGAGCGCCGCAAGTGGGAATCGGCCGAGGCCCGCAACAAGCTGAACTCCCTGCGGGCCACCTTCGAGACCAATCGGGCCAAGCTCGCCGCCGCCCGGGAGGAACTCAAGGAGACACGCGCCAGCCAGGCATCGAGGAATGTGCGCCTTCTGGCAAAGAAGGTGGTGCATCTCGAGGCGCTGCTCAAGCAGGCCGGCATCGATGGCGGAAGGGGGCATGCGACAATCCTGCGCCGGCGGATATCCCGGCTGAAGGACAAGGTTGCCGCGCAGGAAGAGGAGATAAAGGAACTGAGGGCCGAGCGCGAGAAGCTGCGCTCGGCGCGGGCCACCCATGCGAAGGCCCGCTTCGGCAAGACATCCGAGAAGCAGAAGAAGACGGGCACCGCCGCCGGCAAACGCGGCCAGCGGAAGGGCAAGCCCGGGCACGGTCGGACGAAGCGCCCGGCACTGGAGCTTCAGGCCGAGAGCCACGATCCGCCGCCGCAGGACCGGAGCTGTTCCTGCTGCGGCCTGCCCTATGTGAAGAATGGCAGCCATGTCTCCGGGATCATCGAGATCCATGTCAAGGCCCATACCCGTCTCATCCACCGAAATCGCTGGCGGCGGGGCTGCGAGTGCCCCTCCTCGCCACAGGAGGTTGCGGCACCGCCGCCGGCCCGGCTCTTTGCCAATACCCCCTACGGTGTCAGCGTCTGGTCACTCTATCTCTACGAGCGCTTCGGCTGCTGCCGGCCGCTCAGGCGGGTGGCAGAATGGATGACCGATCAGGGGCTGGCGGTCTCGGCCGGAACCCTGGCCGATGCCACGCCGAGGCTGGTCCCATTGTTCGAGCCGATCTCGCAGGCCATACATGACCACCTGCTGGCGGAGGAGATGCTGCATGGCGACGAGACCGGCTGGCGGGTATCCGCCCTCGATGCCATCCGCGGCACCTCCCGATCCTGGCTCTGGAGCGCCGCCAGCCGGGATGCGGTCTGGTTCCGCGTGGACGCCAGGCGCAGCGCCAAGGCCGCGGCCAGGATATTTGCCGGCATCCGCCCCGGAACGATACTGGTCTGCGACGCCTACTCGGCCTACAAGAAGCTGGTGCGGGAGCTGGAGGATCTCCTCATACTGGCCTGGTGCTGGGCGCATCTGCGCCGCCACTTCATCAAGGCTGCCGCCGGCAATGCCGGGCTGGACACGTGGCGCGACCGGTGGCTGGTGCGGATCGGGCGGATCTATCACCTGAACGAGGTTCGGCTCAAACACTGGGACCGGGAGGCGGCAATGGATGCGCAGTCACGCAAATTCGTCATTGTCCAGCGCCAGCTGGAGCGGGCGCTGGCGCGGCTCTTCGCCCTCGCGCAGAAGGAGCTTGCGGGACCTGCCGGCTCGGACCGGCGCGCCAAACCGCTGGCCTCGCTCATTCGCCACCGCCAGGGGCTCTCGGTGTTTCTTGGCCGCCCGGAGGTGCCCATGGACAACAATTTGATCGAGCGGTTGCAGCGCCGGGCGGTGATCGGCCGCAAGCTGTCCTTCGGCTCGGACAGCCTGGAAGGAGCCGCCTTCTCGGCCACCATGTACGGCATCTTCGGCACCCTGCGCATGAACGGCATCTGCATCCGCTCATGGCTGGATGACTGGCTGGCGGCCTGTGCCATGAATGGCGGGGCACCGCCGGATGATCTGTCGCCATGGCTGCCCTGGTCCATGGATCCAGATCGGCGCCGGGCGCTGGCGGCAGGGTGAGCGGCGACAGCGACCCCGTGGAGTGCCGCTATCACGGGCGCGACTTCACCACCGCCGAGATGGCGCTGATGCGGCAGCTGATATCCGACAATCCGCAGGAGACCCGCGCCGGGCTGGCCCGGCGCTTCTGCCACGCTGTCGGCTGGACCGGGCCCGATGGCCGGATACGGGCGATGATGGCCCGGCTCACCATGCTGGACATGCACCGTGACGGGCTGATCTGTCTGCCCGAGCCGCGCCGGGCGGCGCGCCAGCTGAAGAGGATCGAGTTCGGCCCCGATACCGAGGAGCCGCTGGCGCCGGTGCCGGAGACGCTGGCGGCGGTGCAGCCGCTGCGTCTGCTGATGATCACCGGCGCCGGGGCCCGCGCCTCCCGGCGCTGGAACGAATTCATCGCCCGCTGGCATTATCTGGGCTACACGCCGCTGGTGGGCGGCCAGCTGCGCTACGCGGTGGAGGATTGCCAGGGCCGGCCGCTGGCCATGCTCGGCTTCTCGGCGGCGGCGTGGAAGACGGCGCCGCGCGATGCCTGGATCGGCTGGGATGCCGGGGCCCGGCAGCGCAACCTGCACCTGGTGGTGAACAATGCCAGGTTCCTGATCATGCCCTGGGTGCGGATACCGAACCTGGCCTCGCACATCCTGGCGCTGGCGCGGAGGCAGCTGGTGGCGGACTGGCAGCAGCACTACAGTGTGAGCCCGGTACTGATGGAGAGTTTCGTCGAGACCCCGCGCTTCACCGGGGCGGTCTACAAGGCCGCCGGATGGGTGCATGTCGGCACCACGCAGGGGCGGGGCAAGTATGACCGGGAGTGGACGTATGGCAAGCCGAGGAAGGATATCTGGCTGTGTCCGCTCCGGAAGGACTGGAAGCGGGTGTTGAACGGTTGAGGCCGGTCAGGGCCGGGCGCCGCCGCGGGCGGCGGTCAGGCCGGGAGTGATGGCCCTCAAATGCAGGCAGGATGGCAGGACTTTCCCACGCTACGGCTCTCCTTGCAAATGTCCGGCGATTGCAGGCATCCGGAGCGATCCATTCGGCCGCGCGCCCTGGAATCAAAGCCGTCCAGGGGCCGCCTCCGGCTGCCGGGTGATTCGTTTTCGGGGATGTGGCGGTGTGCCGGCGATGCCCGGGATATGTCCCGGGCGCGGCGACCTCTCTCAGGGCCGGGTGAGGGCGAATATGGCCTGGCTGCGATTGAGCTGCAGCCTTCGGCGGGTGGCAGCAAGGCTCTCCGCCTGGCGGCGGTTCACGAATATGAGCGCCAGCGCGATGTTGTTGAGGCTGGCCCGGTTTGCCGGGCCGTGATCGGTGCGGGTCAGGCAGGCATCCTCGCCATGGACGCAGTCTCTCTGGCGATGATTGAGGTTCTCGACAGCCCAATGGCCGCGATTCAGCCGCAGCAATTCCTCCGGCGATGCGGCCTCGGCATCGAGCGAGGTGATGAGCCAGGCGGTGGTGGTGCGGTCTTCCTCGTCCGTGCCTGCCACATCCGTCTTCAACACCTCCCGGTAGCGGGTGATACGGGCGATCTGGCTGACGCCCGGATAGTTGATGGCGCCCTTGAGCGGGGTCATGACGTGGATGGTGCGTTGCTCGATGCGTCCATGCGCCTTGGCGAAATCCTCCTCGAAGCGACCGGTGGAATCCTGCTCCCAGTCGATGCTGCCCAGGGTGCCGAAGGTCTCCGGCGCGTTGCCCTTGACGGTGAAGACGTAATCGGCGCCGCAGCGCCGGTGGATCACCTCTGCGGTCTTGCGGGTGGTGTGCAGCGCATCGAGGGTGATCACCTTGCCACGGATGTCGCTCCTCTCCAGGAGGTCGATGGTGGCCGCCCTCTCGCCGCCCTCGTCACCGAAGTTCATCAGTGCAAAGGGTGCGCCGGCGCCGTGTTCGACCAGGGCCACGGTCTCGTAATGATCCTCGCCATTCCTGTTGGCGCCCCTGATACGCTTGCCATCCGCAGCCAGCGCCCGGCCCAGCTGGATCCGGGGACGGCTGTAGCGGCCGACCACCTGCTCGAGTGCCTCGGGATCGACCGACTGGATCACCCGGTGGATGGTGGATTTGGACGGCGGCTCGAAGAGCCCGGTCCGCTTGCTCTTCCATGCACCGACTGCTTCCAGCTCCTCCTGCGAGAGAGAGCGCGCGAACTCGGCCGTGGCCAGGCAGCCCTTCATGTTGGCCAGCTCGGCCAGAACATGGATGGTGAGCACGCAGGCCACCGTGTGCTTCCTGCCCTGCGCCCGGCGGAAATCGGCCACCGCCGCCAGCTCGTCATGCAGCGAGCGCATCGCCGCTACCCCCCTTGGTGCCAGTTCGGGACCGGAAGGCGGCATCACCGTCTCCGGCAGCGGGCCGGGATCGGCCAGCAGCCGGCAGGCATCGCGCCGAAGCTGCGTGACCAGGATCTCCTTCGGCTGGCCATGCGGGTCGGTATACTGCCCATTCATGCGGGCATAGCCCTTGGTCTTCCCCAGCCCCGTCCAGCCGGTGGCCCTGTACATGGTGCCGGCAAAGCGCTTCGGGTCGCAGAAGGTCTCGGCGACGAGCACCCGATGGCCATGCGCAGCCAGCCAGTCATCGGCCAGCCGGCGGGTCATCCCTGCCAGGAAGCGGGAGGCGAGGTTCGGGAAGGTCCCGGGCTCGGCGAGGATCAGGAACCGGGTGTTATTGGCAATGAGCTCCAATCGGCGAAACTGCTCGGCCTTTCTCCAGCCGCACCACCTGTCACGCGGCTGGCACTTGAAGGCGCCGTTCTGCCAGGCGGCCAGGCCGAGCCACTGGCCGCGGAAGGTGGCGATGTATCTGAGGCCGCGGCCGGCCAGCCGGCGAAAGCCGAGATAGTGGTGCTGGTTCATCAGCGCGTCCCAGAGCGGGCGCTCATCCGGTCTTGCCAGGCGGCACTTGACCTCGGACAGGCAGAAGCCCTCGGGAGGTGCCCGGTGGATCGGGTGGGCGTCCATGCGGGTGCGAATCGACATGGCGGGACTATCGCACATGCAGGACGGGAACGCCAGCCAAACCTGCCGATCCTCGCGCGGGGCCGCGCGCCTGCGATGGCGGGATGCATGATGTCAAGACAAATCGAGCGAAATCAGCGTGGGATGGCCCTGGCAGGATGGGCAATCACGGCTTGCCCGAACGGTTACGTCAATGCTAGGACTTTGCTTTTTTGCTTGCCTAGTCACTGTGTCCTGGCCCTCAATCCCCCGCTCGTCGAAGGGTCATCTTCCCGGACCATTGGTGCCGGCCGCCCGATCACCTCAGCTGGTCAACCCGGCATGCAGCATGTCAACGGCTAACAGATAGGGCAGGATTCTGGTGATTCACCGTTCTTTTGCCAGGATCGTTCCCAGTCCTGCAAACCGCTCCTGTTGTGCCGCGGTGGCGCATATTTCCCTGCCGCCCGGGCCTGGCGTCGCCAGTCCTTCCGCTATGCTGACGCTTGCCAACGCCGCGGCGTCTTCGCCCGGGGCCCGGGCGAGCGGCCGGCAACCTGGCGCGTCAAATTCCGTACCATTGCCGGGTTTCGGTGAAACCGGATCGCCCGGGCGGGTATCGTCTACAGCGAGACCCGGTTTGACAGGTAGGTTGCAAACTCGAAATTCGGCCGCTCGAGATGCGAGAGGTAGCCCGGTTCGGCGAATTCCGACTGTAGGCCGGCATAGACCCGCTCTGTGCAACCCCGATCCTCCGCATTCACCGCTTCGAGCAGGGTGCGAAGCTCGTCGAAATGCTTCTGGCCGTCGGGGTCATTGGCAAATTCCGGCGCCATTCCGCCGCCAAAGAATATCCTGACCTTGCCCGGCTCGACCGGGTGCAGCGTCAGATACCAGAAATATCCCGGCGTCAGCGTAATCATCAGGCTCGGATAGATTGACAGCAGGTAGGTCGTCAGCCGGCGCTCCCCCTGCATCCTCCTGTTGTCGGGATGGGCAATCGAGAGGGTGAATTCCGGCTCCTTCTGCAGCGTGTGGTAGTTGAAGGCCGGCCCTCCCTCCGGGCATTCGACATCATCCACCCGCGAAAGACCGCCAATGGTCCGGGCGTGGCAGACCGGCAAATGGTAACTCTCCATGAAATTCTCGGCCAACACCTTCCAGTTGGTGTTCCACTCCATGACTTCGAAGAAGCCCTGGCTGTAGTCCCGCATGCCGTAATCCTCGATCATGGACTCGACTTCCGCCAGCTGTTCCGCCACCGGCGGCGCATCCGGATTGAGGGTGACCATCACCCAGCCAAGCCAGATCTCGCACCGGAACTCCGGAAGCCGGCACGCCCTGCGATCGAATTCGGAATTGTGTCCCATGCCGGCCGCCCCGCGCAGCTGGCCATCCAGGCTGTAGGTCCAACCATGGTAGGGACAGGACAGCGTCCGGGAGTTTCCCCTGCCTTCCACGATCTTCGACATCCGGTGGCGGCAGACATTGGACAGGGCACGAACCTTCCCGTCATTGCCCCGCACCACCACGACCGGTTCCCTGGCCAGGTCAAATGCCAGATAGTCGCCAGCCTTCGAAAAGCCGTCCACGCGCCCGGCGCAAAACCAGTCCATCCCGAAGATGCGGTCCAGTTCCAGCTCGAGAAACTCCTGCGAGGAATAGACGCTCTTGGGCATCGCACGGGCGCGCTCGAAGGGTTGCCCGACATTTTCGGCAAGTTCCCTTGCGGGGCCTCGCTGCGCTGCAACTGCATCCATCACATCACCTCTGCAATTCGAAGCATTGTCCTGAATGTGCCGTCAGTCAAGAACCGGCCAACCTGTCCTAACGAAATTCATTCCCCTGTCCAAGAGCATTGAACCAGCACTCCGCCCGCGAAGAGGCGAAAATCGGTTCCTGATTCATGACAGAACGCATTGAGCGTCGTACAGCCTGCACGGGACGACGGAGCAGCCATGTTGCTGTGGCCGGAACTGAAGGGCCGCTTCGCCTTTGGTGCTCCGCCCCGTCAAATCGTGGGTGATCGGAATGTCGTTGCCGACCGGGGCGGTTTGTCCCGCAGCAACACGCTACTGATTGGCGACGCGCCCGAAACCGCCGGCGCGTTGCATGTTAACGTCGAATACCGCTACGGCGGCTGACGCGATTGATCCGGTGCTCGAAATATCGCCGGAATACCTCGTTCTCGGACCCGCCAACCGGTTCGGACCAGAGCGTACCCAAGCGTCCGACCAACCCCGCGATCCAGTCGGCCGCCTGAAGCGTCTGATAGCGATGGCTCTCGACATGGAAAGGTGGCTCGATGAGGTGGCGGCGCCCTTCGTTCTTTCCGTACATGCTCTGCGCGGCCCGGGTGATGAGCGCCGGGCGCTGGTTGTGCTCGTCGAGAATCAGGACGAAATTCTCCGCCGGTTCGCAATTCTCGACGCAGAACTGGTCGATCCGCTTGATCGCTTCGAGAAAGACCCTCGCATAGAGGCGGTTGGGTCGTGGGCATGGAAGTCTTCCGGATCCCGACATGGAGCGCGAAGCCGCCCAGCGCCTCGATCCTGTTCAACAACCGGATGGTGAACCTGCGCAACTCGGGATAGCGGCTGACGTTGGTCACCGTGTAGATGCTGGACCCCTTCTTCTCCCACAGGGCCGGGTGCTTCTCCGAACGATCGATCTCGAAGGCGAGCAGCTTGCACTTGCGCTGGTAGAACCAGGTCCCGAAACCCCGCACCTCGTCGGCCGGCAGGACGAAGCCCGCGAGGCCGAATACGGGGCTTTCCCGGAATCTCGGGTGATCCCGGGCGACGTAGGGGCCGATATGCCCGAACTCGTCGAGATAGGCGAAGTATATCATCCACAGCCCTCCGGAAACGCGAAAGCCCGCACCGGAGTGCGGGCCTCGGAAAGAGGGCAGTACAGGACTGCGTCTCGGAAGGGAATGTAGTGCCGCACCCTGGTCAACGTCAAGACCCTTTTGGCGTGACTACTGCTCCTGCAAGGAAATTATCGTGTCATACCGCAGGAGCATCGCGTCATGCAGAGACTCCTGCCATGGCCCGAACGAAGGCAGCATTTGCCGGAGGAAACCGTCTCTCCGATTATCTCGGCTTGGGCGTGATTTCGCCGGTCTCTCCGCGCGGCACCGTCAATGCCGCCCTGCGGTCACCGGGCCAGGGCAGCCGGCGACGGCACGATCTGCCGGCCGATGTCATGGTCTACTATGTGATCGTCATGGCGGGCTCCGAGGTGACGACCCGCGAGGTCCTGCGTTGCCTGGAAGGCGGCATGCGGTGGATCTCGCCCGACCTACCGGTTCGGGTGTCGGGCAAGTCCTCGATCTCGGGGGCCCGCTCTCGCCTGGGTGCGGCGCCGTTCTCGGCCCTTCGTGACCAGTGCGTGGTATCGGGGGCTGCGCCTGGCGTGTCACCGCGGTGATGGAAATCGGCACCGAGGCCGGTCTTGCCTGGTATGCCGGGCCATATGCCGGGAGCAAGGCCGAGCCGGCCGAACGCCTGCCCGGGCATGCGCTCCAAGACCCCGGATCTCGCCCAACATGTCGTGTGCCGCCGGATTGCACCCGGTGCTTTCCTCCCGATGGACCCGGTACCGTGGGCGAAATCCTCGAGGCGCGCATGGGTCTCCAGCCGCGGCCTGGCCAAGCCCCGGGGCGTCCACATAAGGAAGATGCGCAGCTTCAATCTCCGCAGGCCCGGTCCGGTGTCACGCGAGGTCCATGACTGGACACCGGGAGTCGTGTCACGAATTGCTTAAGGCAACAGTATAGGCCTTATGGGCGAGGCTACCTAGTGCCTGTCAGAGAACCCCCCGTTTTGGCAATTTCCGATCAGGAATACGCGGTCCAGAACGTCGATAATCGGCGAATTTGACCCCGGACCAGGATTTTCCGGAATGCCCGGCAGCAATTTCGGCGGCTCCAGACAAGGCTGACCACGGGGAGAGGCTCCCGGTCCATCCGGACCGGGAGCATCGCCGAAGTCAGGGGGATGCCTCAGGCGGCGAGGCGGTCCGTCCGGCGGGCGGTCGCCTGCTGGGCCCGGCGCAGCAGGAGCCCGATGCGGTGGATGTTCAAGGCTACCACCGACAGCGCCACCGCCCGGGCAAAGCCGTCAGCGCCGCGGGAGCGGACACGATCAAGTCCACGGTGACCGAGATTATTGATCGCCGATTCCACCGCCGGGTGGGCCCGGCGCATGGCCACGAACGCATCGCCAGTCTCCCGTTCCCGGTCATCCCGGTTGAGATACCCCTTCCTCGGCAGCACATTCAGGTCGAGCATGTCATCAAGCCGGGCCCGGTTCTCGGGACTGTGGAAGCCGCGATCGAAGCTCACTGCCCGCAGGTCAGGGAACCGTTCCTGTGCCGCCGCCACCATCGGTACCGCAAAATCCACATCACTGCCCTGCCACATCACCTGGTGGTGCAGCACGAAGCCATGCTGGTCCTCGAGGATGCAGACCGGGAGACCGAACTCGGCCGGGCAGCCGGCCTTGCCCTTGGAGATCCACCTGGTGTGCGGCTCGAATATCGAGAACACCTTCTCTTGATGCGGGATCTGCTCCTCCAGGAGCAGGCGGCGCCGGGTCTGACCTGCCTGCCGTTCGGCATGGGCGATCAAGTTGCTGATGGCGCGGATGTTGATGCCCCTCTGCTGAAGGGCAGGGAGTGTCTTGCCGGCGCGCTCGATCAGCTGCTGGCAGCAATCCAGATACGCCTCGATATGTTCCGGTCGGGCCCGCCGGGTCCGGCGGACCCGGCCGTAATGGCCCTTCAGCCTGCGGGACAGGTGCTTCCACTGGCGCCAGCCGGGGATATCGCTGGCGATGCAAATGCGGCCGGTCTCACGGATGAGGCAGCGCATGGCGTCCCACAGCAGGCTGACATCGGTCGGGTAATGGACATCGGTCTTGGCGACGAAGGAATCACAGCGCCCGGCCAAGGGCGCGCCAGGCTTTTTTCTTGCGACCGCATGGCCGCTCTCCACGATCAGCTGGTTCACTTCGGCCAGCAATTCCGGGCTCATGAGGGAGACATTGTCCACGATCGTCTGCAGCTCGTACTGGTAGTCGTCCCAGGCCTTGGGATGGCCGAGGAACTGCCGGAGTGTCTGGTGCTGGTTCACCAGCTCATGCAGGCGGTCGAAATCGCAGCCCAACCCCTGCTTGATCACGCCCATCACCAGGATGCGCCACATCTCCATGCCCGGCCTGCCGGTCTTCCGGCTGGTGCCGGGAAGGATGTACTGGTCGAGAAGTGCAAACAGCCGCTCGCGGAACTTCGCATCGGAATAGAGATGCTGAAGCCCGATCAAGAGGGCCGGGATGTCATCCCTGGATTTGGCATCGAGCCTGATATCCTCGATGCGGATCTCGCCGAAGGATTGCTGCGGATTGCGTATCTGTCGCATGCTGCCTCGTGAAGATTGGCCGAAACCGGGCTGAATTGGCGGGAAATGGCCGGAAACCGGCCTGTTCTCCCGATTCTTCGACCTGAGAATACAGCATAATATCCAATGAAGTCAACAACTTAATGGGTTTTCTGGCGGGCACTACCTATCGGAAGTTGATATTGGCGGAGCCGAAGGGTCCGAAATCGGCCTGGATCCGCGTCCCTGGCGGGCATTCGATGGGGCGAATGAAGCTGCCGGACAGGATGACCTGGCCTGGCTCGATCGCCTGGCCATACTGGGCCATGCGGCGCGCCAGCCAGACAACGCTCTGGACCGGGTCGTTCAGGACACCGGCGCCCAGGCCGGTCTCCTCGATCGTGTCATTTCGAAATGCCAGTACCCCGACCCAACGCAGGTCAAGATCATCGACCCGGTGCCTTTCGGCGCCCAGCACGATCCCGGCATTGGCGGCGTTGTCGCTGATCGTGTCCAGGATGGTTCGCGCCCTGCCGGTCCCGGGATCAACGCGCCGGATGCGGGTGTCGAGGATTTCGATCGCCGGGGCAACATGATCCGTTGCCGCCAGCACATCGGCGCGGGTGACACCGGATCCGTTCAGTGCAGATTTCATCACGAAGGCGATTTCGGCCTCGATCCGGGGCTGAATGAAATGCCCTTTCGGCACGGTGCTGCCGTTCTCGAAGACCATGTCATCAAACAGGATGCCGCTGTCGGGGATATCGATATCCAGCGCATGGCGCATCGCCTTCGAGGTCAGACCGATCTTCCAGCCGATCACCCGGCGACCGTCTGCCAGCTTGGCAAGGTGGATGGCGTTCTGCACCTTGTAGGCATCATCCATCTCCATTTCCGGATGCCGCAGGCTGAGCAGGCCGATCTGGGTGCGGCTACGCTCGGCCTCAAGCAGCTCCTCGGCGGCGCGAGCGTGGTCGCCGGGAGTCATGCGAGCACCTCGTCTTCGACCCCGTTGCGCAGAATTCCGATGCCTTCAACCTCGACCTCGACCACATCGCCCGGCTCGAGGTACCTGGGCGGGTCCAGACGCGCCCCGGCGCCGGTCGGCGTGCCGGTCACGATGATGTCGCCGGGCCGAAGGGTCATGAATGTCGATATGTACTCGATCACGCGGCGAATCGGGAACACCATGCGCGACAGCTTGTCATTCTGTCGCTCCTCGCCATTGACGCGGGTCACGATGCGGGCCTCGTCCAGCTGGGCCGGATCAGCGAAGGGCACCAGCCATGGCCCCATCGAGCCGGATTTGTCCCAGTTCTTGCCCTGCGTAACGTTGAACTTGGCATGGCGCACCCAATCCCGGATCGTGCCGTCATTGCACAGCGTCAGCGCGTCAATGTGGTCATAGGCATCCTGCTGCGTGATGCGGCGCCCTTCCTTGCCGATTACGATGGCGACCTCGCCCTCGTAATCCAGCGTCGAGTTTTCCGGCGGCCTGACCAAATTGTGGCCATGTCCGGTGAAGCCCGAGGCAAAGCGCGGGAACAGCGACATGTATTCCGGTTGCGCATTGCCATCCCGGTATTCGGCGTTGCGGTCGGGAAAATTCACGCCGACGCACAGGATGCGCGGGGCATCCGGCATGACCATTTCATACTCGAACTCGACATGGGAAGCGGGCCTTCCCCTGGCAGCGGCAGCCAAATCCGGCAGCCCGCCGGCCCGAACCGCGTCCAGCAGGCTCGGCCACTGCGGAAAGTCCCGGTCCAGGCTGATCGCACCCGCATCGGTGATAACGCCGTAACTGGTCTTGCCATTGGCGGAAAATGTCGAAAAGCGCATATGGTCCCCCTAACGTCCTGGCCTCAGGGCGCGATGATCGGCGAGGCGTCCAGCACCGGTTCCGCCGGTTCCACATTCACGAATTCCGACCCGTGTTCAAACCAGCTTCTTGGGGCAGGAGCCCCCCACAGGGTCTGGCGCCGCGGGTCCCTGAGATCCCACTTGATGGGCTCCAGATCAGGATCGGTGGTCTGGTAGTCCGAGCAATAGATTTCGATTCGATGTCCGTCCTGGTCCAGCACATACAGGAAAAAGGCATTGGAGATGCCATGCCGCCCGGGCCCGCGCTCCATATTGTCCAAATATCCGGAGGTCGCCATCAGGTCGCACAGATCAATGATGTTGAGGGGGGTCGACACCCAGAATGCCAGATGGTGCATGCGCGGGCCGGTGCCATTGGTGAAGGCCATGTCATGCACGTTGCCCTTGCGATGCATCCATGCGGCCCACAGCTTCCCGCTATCTGCGTCCTCGGTGTATTCGGTCACCCGAAAGCCGAAATCGCTGTAAAAGGCGGCCGAGGCGTCGACATCACGGCTGAAGCAGTTGACATGGTCGATTCGCAAGGGCTTGACGCCTCGATAGAGGGCGTATTGCTGGTGGATCGGTTCAAGCCTGTCCATCCGGTGATAGAATTCCAGCGGGACGCCCGAACTGTCCGATGTCAGCAGGGTTCGGCCCTGATACGGGCGGTCGATCCAGGAAGTGGGGCGACCCTTGCGCTGGAAATAGGCCTCGGCCCGGTCGAGGTCGGCGTCATCGAAAATCTTAAACCCCACCACCTCGACCGTACCGGGCAGGTCGGATTCCTGCAGGATGACACAATGATGTCCCCGCTCCTCCATGCCCCGCAGATAGACATGCCTGTCCGACTCATCCGTGACCTGCAGGCCCAGTATGTCCGAGTAGAACTTGCGGGAGGCACCCAAATCCGAGACGTTGAGACAGACATGGCTCAGGCGGACCGTGTTGAAGTCCGGATACAGGTTGGGCACGGGAACTGACATTCTTGTCTCCTCCTTACTGCACGCCCAGCCGCATGATCCTGTGCTGACCAGTGCTGAAGCCGATGTGTTTTTGTTCCATGTAAAATTCGAATGACCAGTCACCGCCATCGCGTCCGATCCCTGACGCCTTGACGCCTCCAAACGGGGTCGGAAGATGGCGGACATTTTCCGCATTCACCCAGATCATGCCGGCCTCGAGCCGGTCGGTGAAACGCAGGGCGCGGGTCAGATCGTTGGTCCAGAGATAGCCGGTCAGGCCATAATCGGTGTCATTGGCAATGGCCAGCGCCTCCTCCTCGGTCGAGAAAGGAATCGAGGTCAGTACCGGGCCGAATATCTCTTCCCGGGCGATGCGCATCCGGTTGTTGGCATTTGTAAACAGGGTCGGCCGCACGAAAAATCCCTCGTCACCCACCGTCGTTCCGCCGGCGGCAATGGTCGCACCGTCCTCGATGGCGATGTCGAAGTAGTTGGTGACCTTGTTGTAGTGCTCCTCGGAGACGAGCGGACCGATCTCGGTTGCCGGGTCCAGGGGGTGTCCCACCCTGATGTTGTTGATCCGCTCAACCAAGCGGGCCTCGAACCTTTCCTTGATCGTCTCCTGCACCAGCAGGCGCGAGGACGATGTGCACCGTTCGCCATTGATCGAGAAGATCATGAAAATCACCGCATCCAGGGCGCGCTCCAGATCGGCATCGTCGAACACGACGACCGGGTTCTTGCCGCCCAACTCCAAATGCATCCGCTTGAGCGTATCGGCGCCTTGCCGGGTGATGATCGAACCGGTACGGCTTTCGCCGACGAAGGCGATGGCCTTGATGGCAGGATGTTCGGTCAGACGTCTGCCGGCGTCGTGACCAAAGCCGTTGACGGTGTTCAGCACGCCGCTGGGCAGGCCGGCCTTTTGTGCAATCTCGACCAGCAGGCGGGCCGTCAGCGGACTGTCTTCGGCCGGCTTGTGCACGACCGTGCAGCCAGCCGCCAGCGCTGGAGCAATCTTCCACGTGCTGAGCATGAAGGGCGTGTTCCACGGCGTTATGACACCAACCGGGCCGACCGGCACCCGAGTCGTGATGTTCATCAGCGTCGGCGATTTGAGATGCTGGCCGTCACGGGCTTCGACAACCTGGTCGGCAAAATAGCGAAAATTCTCGGCGCCGCGCAGCGCCGCCTTGGACATGAATCTGAGGGTCTGGCCGGTGTCCCAGCATTCACACAGCGCGATTTCCTCGGCACGCTCCTCGATTGCCTCGGCGATGTTCACCAGGATCTTCTTGCGTTCGAGCGCCGGGGTGTCGCGCCAGGTGGAAAACGCGGCGGCCGCGGCCTCTGCGGCCATGTCGATATCGGCCTCGGCGCCGCGCGCCACGCGGCAGATCTCCGATTTATCGACCGGAGAGATCGATGCGAAGGCTCCGCCGGTGCCGGGCACGTCCTGGCCGGCAACGTGATTCTGGATGCCGTTGGCGCGGAACCGGTCCAGATATCCGTCGAGCCTGGCGATATTGTCTTGCAGTTCGGACATCAGCTGTCTCCGGTCATGAATTTTCGGATCGAGCTGAGCTTGGGGCTGAGCTCCGGGTCGATGTCGCGCATCTCAAGCGAGAGGGCGATGGGATACCTGTCCATCACATCGGCGAGGAATTCCCGTGCCGCCGAAAATACGGTCTGGGTCGCAGCCTTGCGCAGTTCGAGCGGACGACCGCCGCGCAACCGAACGGAGATGTCGATGAATCCCCGATCCGGTAACCCGTCGGCAATCGAATAGTGATCGCAGGCAGTGGCCCTGACACGAATGCCGGCAACGGCGAAGACGCCGGTCTTGATCCCGGCCCGGCGCAGCGAGTCGCACAGTGCCTGGAAGTCGACAAGATCCTCGATATTCCTCGAATACTCGATGCTGAAATGCGGCATTGGATCCTCCGATTGCTTCACTTGCTAACTAATAAAGGTGCCACTCGTCAACAGCTTGCGTTGTTAAATTATGCATTGGCTGATATGAAGCGCCATGAACGTGTCACCGGAACCCGCCGACCGCTTGCGCAGCACCTCGCGCGCCCTTCCCATCGCCCTGCTGCGGGCCCGTGAAACGGTCATGGCGCCGATTCGTGACATGCTGCAGGGCATCGGCCTGACCGAGCAGAAATGGCGCATCCTGCGCACGCTGGACGAGCTGGGCGAGGTCGGTCAGACCACGATCGCCAGGGAAGCCTGCATCCTGCTGCCCAGCCTGACCAGGACCTTGCGGGCCATGGAAGAGGACGGCCTGATTCACCGTCGCCAGGACAGCAGGGACAAGCGGAAGACTCTCGTGTGCATTTCAGGGAAGGGACGCCAATTGCTGATCGACAACATGTCGCACGCCCTCGAAATCTACAAGGGCATCGAGCAGCAGGTGGGCGCACGAAGGCTCGAGCAGTTGTTCGAGATCCTGGGTGAACTGAAAGACGTCAAGATCTGAAGACCGGCCGCGCATCCATGCAGTGGACTGAAGCCTGCCCGGCAATGGATCAGAAACTCCGGCCGCGACGTCCTCGAAAGCCGGATTTTCGCCCGGGAGCGACAGATGAAATTGGAGCAGCATCAATCGTGGGCCGGAACAGGTTCGTGTGACAATACGAGAGTCCGCACTGATGATTGGTCATCCCGATGAATCACTTCGGGGACGGCGACGACGGTGCGGAACATCCAGATTGTCGCCGCAAGGAGAACAAGGCAATGACTCCCCTGCATGTCGCCCATCTCTCCTGCTGCAATTGCCGCCTATTCGTACGATAGGCCACCACGCTCAGCCCGCCCTGCATCAGTGGAGAGTCCGGCCTCCTTGACTAGGACTCCGGTCGCACTTCACCAACTGCTGAACGACAGCATTTCTGTCAGAGAGCACTTCGCTCAGCAACCGGGGCGCGGGCCACAGGACACACGGCGCGTCGGCCGGGAGTGTGGCACATTGCTTTTTGGGTCGGGCGCCCGGACGATGATCATGGCTGCTACATGCCGCCAAGGTGCCGGGCCTCATGGAACTCTTTTTGGCAAGGAGGTTGTTGTCTGCCAGGATTTTCCTGCCCCGTGGCTGGTCCTGCAACTCCAGCCTTGACAAAAAAGATTAACACAGCAATAATGAATATGTTATGTATATTCATGATGTGAACACCAAACTGCGAGGAAGCAATGAAAAAAACACTGCTCGCCAGCGCTGCCCTGGTTCTGAGTACCGGAATCGCCCTGGCTGAATATCCCGAAAAACCGGTTTCTTTTGTCGTTCCGTGGCCTCCTGGTGATCTGGAAGACGTGCTGACCCGCCTTATCGCCGATGAGTTCCAGGCCATGTACGGTGTGCCGGCGGCGGTCGTAAACAAGCCCGGCGGGGGTGGCGGTCCCTTTCCCGGTGCCGTTGAAGTGGCGACCGCCCCGGGCGATGGCTACACCGTCGGTTCCTTCGTGATCGATGTTCCTGTGGTCGGACCGGAAATCGGCATCCCCGAACTCAATCCGAACCCGTTCGAGCCCATCGGCATTTTCATGACCTACCCATTCGTCATCGCAACGGGCAAGGACAAGCCCTACTCGACCTGGGAGGAATTGGCCGACTACGCCCAGGACAACGATGTCGCCCTGGGCCATTTCGGATCAGTCATCCCGCCGACACAGGTGACCTTCGCGGCCGCAATCAGTTCTGGCTTCGATTTTGCCAGCGAGGCGGCCTTTGACGCATTGGACTGCAATACGATCGCGTCCGGTGACGTGGATGTGATCAACACCACCTTGCAGTTGATCCTTCCCTGCCTGGACGATGTGACCGTCCTGGCGTCGATCGGCGGTGAGCGCATTTCATTGACGCCCGATGCACGGACCGTGTCGGAGATTCATCCCGATCTGACCCTGTCACTGTGGAACGGTCTGTTCGTGCACAAGGACACGCCAGCAGACGCCAGGGAGAAGATTTCCGCCGCGGCCCGGAAGGCCCTGCAATCCGAGCAGGCCATGAACCTCCCCGGCGAAACCGGCGTGCTGATCTACTGGCAGGACCCAGAGGCATCCATGGCCCAGATCGAGTCCGACAAACAGGCCTTCGGAGTCATTGCTGGACTCCTGGGAGAGTAGACCAGGATTACAAACCACAAGGCCAGGCGGCCATGGTGCCCGCCTGGCATTTCCATTGACGCAAGGTTAGTCCAGTGAACGTCAAGACCCTGCAGGACATGTTCAAACGGTATCGTCGGCCAGGCGACGTCTTTTTTGCCGGGCTGTTCCTGTTGTTTGCCGTCTTCCTGCTCACGCAGTTGGGCGTCCAGACCGCAGAGGTCAAGCGGACGAAGTGGTACGCCCAACCAAGTTTCTGGCCGACGGTCTCGATCTGGGCGATGGTTGCCTTCGGTTTCCTGCACTTGTTGAGTTCGGCCATGTCGCCACGCATCCAGGGCCGCTGGACCGAGGTCGCGTTCTGGCTGCGGGCATTGGAATATGTCCTGTATTTCCTGGTCTACGTCCAGCTTGTGCCGTTCCTGGGGTACCTGCCATCGACGGTCATATTCGCGGTATTCCTCGCCCTGCGCACCGGATTTCGCACGCCGGGAGTGATCGGGATCGCCGCGTTGTTCGGGGTCGCCGTGACGTTCATCTTCCGGGCCTTCCTGCAGGTGAAAATCCCGGCTGGCGAGATCTACCAGTACCTCCCTGACTCCATGCGCGCCCTGGCGCTCACCTATCTCTGAACTTCGAGGGGTTTGCCATGGAAACGCTTCTTTCCGGAATTGCCATTCTTGCGCAATGGCAGGTGGTCATTGCGCTCCTCATCGGTTCAATCGGCGGCGTCATCATCGGCGCACTGCCCGGGGTCGGCGCGGCGGTGGCGATCGCCATCCTTCTGCCTGCCACCTTTGCGTTTGAGCCCATCGTCGGGCTGACTCTGCTCCTGGGAATTTACGGCTCGTCCATGTATGGCGGCGCCATTCCGGCAATCCTGATCAATACGCCAGGCACGGCGGTGAACGCGCTTACCACCTATGACGGCTATCCCATGACCAAGCGCGGCCAGGGACACCGGGCATTGTCACTGGCTTACTCGGCGTCGTTCTTCGGCGGCATCTTCGCCATTATCTGCCTGATGGTGCTGTCGCCCGTGCTGGCGCTGATCGCGCCGCACTTTGGCAGCCGCGAGATCTTCCTTGCGGCGCTACTTGGCATCATCCTGGTGGTGCTGGCTCACCGTGGACAGATCTTCGCAGCCGGAATGCTGGCAGCATTTGGTATCTTCCTGCATACCGTGGGACTCGAGCCTGTCAAATACACGCGCCGGTTCACCTTTGAGCAAAGCTGGCTGGCTTCCGGTGTCGACCTGATCGTGGTGGTACTGGGCCTGTTTGCGATAAGCCAGGCACTGCTGCTGCTCATGGAGAAGAACACCGCGCCGGGCGAGACACGTGTAAGCGGCAACATGCTTGCCGGACTGAAGGAGTTGCTCGGAATCAAGCGGGTGGCAGCGGTGTCATCCAGCATTGGCGTATTCATGGGCATGGTGCCGGGAACCGGTGAGTTCACTTCGCAATTCCTGTCCTACACCTACGCCCAGAAGACCTCGAAAGACCCTGACAAGTTTGGCGACGGCTCACCCGAGGGGCTGGTGGCATCCGAAGCGGCCAACAATGCCGTGCCGGGAGCGGCCATGATCCCGCTTCTGGCGCTGGGCATTCCGGGCGAGGCGCTGACGGCCATGATGCTGTCGGTATTCTACGTGCATAACGTCATACCGGGGCCGCAGCTGTTCGAGAACCAGATGGATTTCGTCATGGCGCTCTACATGGCGCTGATCCTGTTGAACGTCATCGTCATGGTATTTCTGCTATTCTCGACCAATTTCCTGCTCAAGATCATCCAGATCCCGACCAGGTTCCTCGGTATCATGATCCTGACCCTGTCCTTTGTTGGCGTGTATTCGCTGCGCAACTCGATCACCGACTGTGCACTGGCTGCCGGTTTCGGTGTCTTCGGCCTCGTACTCAAACGACTCGATCTACCAATCGTTCCGATCATCCTGGGGATGGTTCTGGGCGGCATCATGGAGGTCAAGCTGCGCAGCGCAATGGCGCGGGTCAAATCGCCGCTCGATTTCATTGACCGGCCGATCGCCGCCATCCTGTTCGGATTGATATTGCTGATCCTGATCCTGCATTTGCGCACGCTCTACTTCGAGTATCGCAACAAGCAGAGACCCGAACCCGTGGGTGACCCGGTCGATCCCAACCATCCAAGCCAGCAAGGCTAGAAGCGGCTTGAAACAGTCGGAGATTGACACCCTTCGAGCCCGGGTGGTCGCACCGCAATCCCACTTTGTCGGCGGGCGGCACGTCGAGGCGTCGGAGGGACGGCGCAAGGCGGTGCTGTCTCCGATAGATGGCCAGCTGCTGACGCATATCGCCGACGGCACGCCGGCGGACATGGAGGCAGCGATCGCCGCCGCCCGTCGCGCCTTCGACGATGGGCGCTGGTCACGAAGGACTCCGTCCGAACGCAGGTCCGTGCTCCTGGGGTTGGCCGACCTGATCGAGAAACACGCCCTGGAACTTGCTGTGATCGGCGTGCGTGACAACGGCACTGAAATCACCATGGCGATGAAGGCCGAGCCGATGTCGGCGGCGAGAACCTTCCGCTACTATGCCGAGGCGATTGACAAGATCTATGGTCAGATTGCCCCGACCGCCGAAGACGTTCTGGGCCTGATTCACCGAGCTCCCGTCGGCGTTGTCGGCGTGATCGTCCCGTGGAACATGCCAATGATGATCGGCGCCTGGAAGCTGGCGCCGGCGCTGGCTGCAGGCAATTCCGTGGTATTGAAACCTGCCGAGAGTGCGTCGCTCTCGCTCCTGAAACTGGCCGAGTTGGCTACGGAGGCCGGGCTGCCCGAGGGGGTGCTCAATGTCGTCACTGGTTCGGGGAAGGTGGTGGGTGAGACGCTGGCGATGTCGATGGATGTGGACGTCCTGGCGTTCACCGGATCGGGCGCGACCGGGCGTCGCCTGCTGGAATACTCGGCTCGCTCCAACCTCAAGCGATGCTACCTGGAACTCGGGGGCAAATCACCCAATATCGTGTTCAATGACGTGGCCGACCTGGAACATGCAGCCAGGGTTTCGGCTGCCGGGATATTCCGGAATTCGGGCCAAATCTGCGTGGCCGGATCGCGACTGCTGCTGCAGGAGGACATTCATGACGATTTCGTGGCCGAACTGGTTGCCCATGCGGAAAGGATGCGTGTTGGCAACCCGCTGGACCTGACCACCCAGATCGGGGCCGTTCATTCGCTGCCCGAGCTTGAGGCGAATTTGGAATTCGTGGCCACGGCCGAGGCCGAAGGCGCCGAGCGGATCACCGGTGGCGAACGGATCCTGCAGGAGACGGGAGGCTACTACATGGCGCCTACCGTGATGACCGGCGTCGCGCCGGCGGATCACCTGTTCCGAAACGAGGTATTCGGGCCGGTGCTGGCAGTGACGAGCTTCAGGGAAGAGGGGGAGGCGATCTGCCTGGCCAATGACAGCGAGTACGGTCTCGCCGCCGGGGTCTGGACGTCCGATCTCGGCCGGGCCCACAGGATGATCGCCGGCATCCGCGCCGGCGTTGTCCATGTGAACACGTATGGCGGTGCCGATTTGACCGTGCCCCTGGGCGGCGTGAAGCAGTCGGGCAACGGTTATGACAAGTCGTTGCATGCGCTGGAAAAGTACAGCGATCTGAAGACCGCCTGGATACAGTTGTGAGCCTGTCCACAGCCTGCACGAGGAGACTGACCCATGGGTGACAAGACCATTCTGCTGATCGGGACTTATGACACCAAGGACCCCGAGATGCGTTACCTCGAGGACTGCGTCAGGGCGCAGGGGGCCGATATCCTGACGCTGGATGTCTCGGTGATCGGCGATCCGGCCCGGCCCACGGACATTTCGAAGCACGACGTGTCCGCAGCTGGTGGGCTGACCATTGACGAGGTGATCGCGCTTGGCGACGAAAACAAGGCATTCCGGGTAATGTCCAGGGGTGCCGCCAAGCTGGTGCAGAAACTCCATGCCGACGGGAGGTTCGATGCCATGCTGGCGACCGGCGGCACCATGGGCACCGATCTGGCGCTGGATTGTGCGCAGGCCCTGCCGATGGGCGTGCCGAAATACATCGTGTCAACCGTCAGCTTTTCGCCGCTGATTCCGCCGCACCGACTGGCCCCGGATATCCAGATGATCCTGTGGGCAGGCGGCCTTTATGGCATGAACTCGATCTGCCGGTCATCGCTGTCCCAGGCGGCCGGTGCGGTGGTTGGCGCGGCCCGCGCCGTCGAGACGCCCCGTGCCGAGAATCCGCTGATCGGCATGACATCGCTGGGTTCCAGCTGTCTGCGATACATGAAGGCCCTGAAGCCGGCGCTGGAGGGGCGCGGCTTTGACGTGGCGGTATTCCATTCGACCGGCATGGGCGGCATGGCATTCGAAAAGCTGGCCGGCGAGGGCGCATTTGCCTGCGTGATGGATTTCTGCATGCAGGAATTTGCCAATATGCTGGCCGGTTCGCTGGTGTCGTCGGGCTCCGACCGCCTGACAAATGCAGGTCGGGCCGGGGTGCCGCAGATGGTGGCGCCGGGCGCATTGGACCTGCTGGATTTTGCCGGCTGGCAGGAAGTTCCGACACAATTTGCCGACCGCCCGTTCCATGAACACAATCGCCTGATCAAGAGCGCGGTATTCAATGCCGGGGAGTTGCGGGGCAGCATTCGTGAAATGGCGGCACGCCTGGCGAAGGCTTCTGGCCCGACCCAATTTTTCCTGCCAACGGGCGGAATCGAGGAATGGGATCGTGAAGGACAGGAGGCGCACAACCCGGAAGGCCTGGCAGCCCTGGTCGACGAGGCCCGTTCCGTCATGCCGAATGCCGCGCCGGTCACCGAGATTGACGCCCATATCAATGACCAGGCATTTGCTGATGCCGTCCTGAAACAATTCGACGCATGGGTCGAGCAGGGCGTGGTCAGCCGAGACTGACTGCCCTGTCATGCTGATTGACGCTCTACAGGTGAGGGCCGGCCACGGTGTTCGCGGAGCTGTACATTCCAGCGTTCCTTCTCATCCGTGCCCCTGCACCAGATGGAGATCGACCTCGAGGAGCGGAATGTCGGTATCGGCAGAGGTTGCAGCCTGGATGAATGATGCCATGGCATCTTCACATCTGGATGGTCGGCCAAATTATGGCACCGATGTCGGTAAACCGGCACAATGACGGGTTGGATGGCAGGCAGGGGCCGAATTGCATGTCGAATGGCGGCATCGGGACTATTGGATGGTCTTGACCCGTACATATGCTTGCTAGCATTGCAAGCAGCCGATAGCTTGGGAATGTCTGGCACCATCAGGAGGAACGACCGATGGCCAACATCACGATCCGCAATCTCGACGACGATGTGAAGACGCGCCTTCGCGTGCGAGCCGCCGAGCATAACCGTTCGATGGAGGAAGAGGTGCGCATCATTCTGCGCGATGTCGTCAACGTCGGACGAACCGGCCCCCGGGATCTGGCGAAATTCACGCGCGAGTGCTTCGCGCCCCTTGGCGGCGTGGAACTCGAACTCCCGTCGCGTGGCTTGATGCGCGAGCCTCCGGATTTCTCCTGAGCGGCCGGCATGTTCGCCATAGACACGAACGTTGCCTCCGAACTCATGCGCCCGGAGCCGACTCTCGCCGTGGCGGCCTGGATTGCCGAACGCGACGCACAAGAGATGTACCTGACGGCGGTGAGCGAAGCGGAATTGCGCTACGGCGTCGCGATCATGCCGGTCGGCAAGCGGCGAAACGCACTGGAAGCCGCCATGACCCATTGGCTCGACCGGGGTTTCAGAGAACGGATTCTGCCATTCGACAGCGCCGCGGCCCGAGCCTACGCGGAGATCGCGGCTGATCGTCGCCAATCGGGCCGGCCTATCGGCGAGGCGGACTGCCAGATCGCGGCAATATGCCGCTCACTTGGCGCAGTCCTGGTCACCCGGAACGTGCGGGATTTCAGCAGCACTGGGGTCGCTGTTGTCGATCCTTGGGCAGCTACGGAAAATTGACCGGATTTGGCGGTCACCCCTCCCCGAGCGCTCAAGAGGATCAAACGGATGCACGATAAGGGCGAACGCGAGCCCGCGGGATTCTTCGACAGTCTATCCGGGGTGTCAATCGGCGGCACTGACCGATGCCAGTTTCAACATTGGTCGGAACATCCCCCAGGAGAGCAACGCCCTCGTTGCCTGGAAGTCCGATGGTTTGGCTGAACTCGGTGATTTCTCCATTTCGACGCGATGTCGGCCGTGACCACCGTCAGGGTAAATCCGGGCGGTCGGCTGATGCACTATTGAGGAAAGGAAGTCAGGCGGAGTGACCACATCACCCGGATCTACAAATTCCCACAACCGGCCGATCTGATACTTGACCGAGCTGCCCCGGCCCTGCTGGCGTCCCTGACCAGGAATGAGATACTGATTGGTGGAGGCACGGCGCTCGCCGCTCGCTGGGGCCACCGCACCAGTACGGACATTCATGTCACCGTGCCAGCGGCCGCATTCGACAGGTCAGCAGACCGCCTTGCGCAGCTGCTAAGCCAGACCAGCATTTTGCAGCTGGAGCGCTCGCAGGGGTGGATGAAGGGTGTCTACCCGGAGGGCGAATTCAGCATCTCCACAACCACGCCACTGCTTCCAGTCCGAGGCTCTGCTGAGGAGCTGGAAGGAGCCTGGAGCATTCCGCTCGAGCGCATCGAGGAAATTCTCGCCCGCAAGTTGTTGCTGCGCATGTATCAGAACGGCGATTTCGTGGTTCGAGACATATATGATTTCTTTACAGCCGCTGACATGGCACCGCAGGCTCTGATGACGGCAATCTCGATCTTGAAGAGTCATCAGCGCCAGGAAATTGCCAACGAGATCGTCCACTTTCGCGGCAGGGTCGCGACCTTGGGGCGTCCGCTGCTCGATGTTCACCGACCAGAATGGTTGCCACATCTTGCCGAGCGGGTTGCACTGCTGATTTCGGACGGACCAAAGCAGGTAAAGAGGCTTGAGCCCGACAGCAACCCGTCACCGGAGTATTGGGCGATGCCTCCGTTTGATGTCAGGGCTGTTCGTGACGAATACCACCGTCTGATCCGGACCGGCCGGGTCCGGGTCGATCGGATGCCAACCCGCGAAGACATACATGCCCGCTGGCACTGGCAGACCGAGCAGCGCTTTCTGGAGGGCGGCCATGACCCGGGAACATATTGCGGCAGGAACAGTATTCTGATCAGCGGCCGGGGAAGGCCGGAAATCCACAAATTTGCACCACCGATCGAGCATCGCTTCCGTTATGACCCGATGCCAATGTCATGGTTCGACCATCCGGGTGCCCGGCACGTCTTCCGATCCCCGGACCCCGAACATGGGCTGCTTGGGCTGTTGTGCGGCAAGCACCTGGCTGGCTGGCAGGACCGTCCGACAGGCGCCGAGATGTACCAATATCTGACCGAAGGTACCGACAACGAGGACGATCGGCTGATGGTGCGGGAGTTATTGGGAGACATCGACCACGAGATGTATCCGCGACTGCGTCGCCGGGATGCCATCTCCGCATGGCACCTGGCCAGGGCTGCCCATGAATGCGAGGTGAAACGTGGTCGCTTGTCATGGTGGCTCAACCAGTTTGCCGTCCCGCAGGAGGGGAGTGACTCGCCGGAATTTCAGACCAGTGAGCGCCTTTCCACCGGAGCGCAGAATTGAACATTGGGAGGATCAATCCGGACACGGAACAAAGAATGGCCGAACATGACATTTCGGCGGGTGTCGTGACAACAACCGCCCTGGGCGTGCCTCTGGAAGGTTTCAGTTGCGGTGCTCGATTGACATGGCAACCGAAAAAATCAGCACGCCGTGTCCGATTCGGCCCGGTCGAGTATTCCGACGACCGGCACCTCATTGAGGTTTGATTTGGATGACTGATTGAGTAGTGGTGGGCGAGTTTGAACAGGTGCAGCCGCGATGTCTTCTTCCTCTCCAGTGCCGATGACCGCCCGTCCGGGAAACATCCTTGACGGCGACATTTCCGTTCCCGGCGACAAATCCATCTCGCACCGGGCGATCATTCTCGGCTCGCTCGCGGTCGGCAGGACATCGGTGACCGGCCTGCTGGAGGCCGAGGACGTCATGACCACCATTCAGGCGGCGCGGGCCTTCGGTGCGGAGGTCGAACGGTCAACCGACGGATGGGAGATCCACGGGTTCGGGACCGGCGGCTTTTCCCAGCCCGACGATGTCATCGATTGCGGAAACTCGGGAACCGGGGTCAGGCTGCTGATGGGGGCAATGTCCACCTCGCCCGTCACCGCGGTCTTTACCGGCGATCACTCCCTCCGGTCACGGCCCATGGGGCGGGTGCTGGAGCCGATTGCCGAATTCGGTGCCTGCTTCACCGCCCGCGACCGACAATACCTGCCGGTCACCATCGTTGGTGCCAGTGATCCGGTCCCGGTCGATATCGAACTGGCCGTGCCATCGGCGCAGGTGAAGTCGGCGCTGATGCTCGGCGGGCTCAATGCCCCGGGAGTCACCCGGTTGGTCGAGCGGGCCAATACCCGCGACCACACCGAGAACATGCTCCGCTCCTTTGGCGCCGAAGTCGATGTCGAGGATCTCGAGCACGGACGACGGATTTCGGTCGGGGGCTACGCCGAGTTGCAGCCACAGCGGGTAATCGTTCCCGGTGACCCGTCATCGGCTGCATTCCCGGTGGTGGCAGCGCTGATCACCGACGGCTCCAGGGTCAGGCTGGACGGTGTTTGTATTAACCCGACACGGACCGGGCTCTACACCACACTGATCGAGATGGGTGCGAGACTGGAATTCGCCAACCGACGCATCGAGTGCGGCGAGCCCGTTGCCGATCTCCTGGTGGAATTCTCCGGATTGCACGGCGTCGAGGTTCCTCCCGACCGGGCGCCAACCATGATCGACGAGTATCCGGTGCTGGCCGTGGCCGCCGCCTTTGCCGAGGGCAGGACGGTCATGCATGGTATCGAGGAGATCCGCTACAAGGAATGCGACCGGCTGTCGGTCACGGCCAAGGGGCTGGAGGCCTGCGGCGTCCATGTCGAGGAGACCGGGGATTCGCTGGCGGTGATTGGCCGCGGTGATGGCGGCGTGGCTGGCGGTGCAACCTGCGAGGCGCATTTCGACCACCGGATCGCCATGAGTTTCCTGTGTCTCGGCCTGGCGGCCAGAAACCCGGTGACGGTCGACGACACCACCGCCATCGCTACCAGCTTTCCCGAATTCGTCGCCACCATGACCTCGCTGGGGGCGGAATTCATCTGAATCGAAGGGGGCCTGTTACCGATCCGCCATCACCCGCGGCCGATTTGGCAAAGGTCAGGTAGATCGGCGAGCGGCCCTGGCTGATCGCCTTGGCTTCATACCTGGTGGGACTCCAGCCTGGCCAGGGGGTGGTCCAGTCGGAGCGGCGGGCGGCAATCCATTCGAATTCCGGCATGCGGCCGAATTCAACGACCGCCTGCCGGGCAAAATCGGCGATGTCGGTGACCAGGCGGATTTCGGCCCCGGGCATGCAGATCCGTGCCAGCGGGTCCAGGTATTGGCCGGTGACAAACCGGCGCCGGTGATGCCGCCGCTTCGGCCATGGATCCGGGTAGAGCACAAAGACCCTGCCGATTGAATTGTCGGCGGCCACATCGAAGAGGTCCCTGACATCGCCAGGATGGATCCTGATATTGTCAATATTGCTGGTCTGCAGTTTCGACAGTAGCGACGCCACGCCATTGACATAGGGCTCGCACCCGACAAGCCCGATGTCCGGGTTGCCGGCCGCCTGCTGCACGAGATGTTCGCCCGACCCAAACCCGACTTCCAGCCAGATCTGCCGTACATTGCCGAAACCTGCCATCAGATCGACTGGCCTGCGCTCCCGGTTCTCCGCCGGCGCCAGGCCAGGAATACGGTAGCAGTCCAGCATGTCGGCCAGCAGCGTCTTCTGGCCCGAACGCAGCGCCTTGCCGATCCGGCGCCCGTGGAAGTTTCGCCTGGACGCGGGGGATGTCTCCGGAGCGCCGCCCATTGCCAGTCAGTGCCGCGAGTTCGATCCGGCTGGTGGAATGGCCGCGTCCGTCGCCGTTCCGGTCAGAATGCCGATCTGAGCTCCTCCACCAGGTCGTCCCGCTCCCAGGAAAACCGGCCGTTGGGCTCCGGGGCGCGGCCGAAATGCCCGTAGGAGGCCGTTGGCTGGTAGATCGGCCGGTTGAGACCCAGATGCTTGCGGATGCCCGACGGGGAGAGGTTCATCACCTCGGAGAGGATATCGGCAATCCGCGCCCGGTCCACCTGTTCGGTGCCGTAGGTATCGACATGGATCGACAGCGGCTGCGAGACCCCGATCGCATAGGCAAGCTGGATGCAACATCTCGAGGCAAGACCGGCAGCCACGACATTCCTGGCCAGGTAGCGGGCCGCATAGGCGGCCGACCGGTCAACCTTGGTCGGATCCTTGCCGGAAAACGCCCCGCCGCCATGCGGCGCGGAGCCACCATAGGTATCGACGATGATCTTTCGGCCGGTCAGTCCGGCATCGCCATCCGGTCCGCCGATGACGAACTTGCCGGTCGGATTCACGTGCCATGCCGTTTCCCGGGTCAGCCAGTCCTGCGGCAGCACCGACCGGACATAGGGTTCGACAATTTCCCGGACATCGCCGGAGGTCAGGCTTTCGTCAAAATGCTGGGCAGAGACGACAACCGATGTGACGTCCCGCGGCGTTCCATCCACGTATCTGACAGTGATCTGCGACTTGGCATCCGGGCCAAGCCGGTCTTCCTTGCCGCTCTTCCGGGCCTCGGCGAGACTCCGCAACACCTTGTGGGCATAATTGATGGGAGCCGGCATCAATTCCGGCGTCTCGTCCACCGCGTAGCCGAACATGAGCCCCTGGTCGCCGGCGCCCTCATCCTTGCCAGCTGCCTCGTCCGCATCCACCCCCTGGGCGATGTGTTCCGACTGCCGGTGCAGGTGATTCTGGATGTCGAGCCGCTCCCAGTGAAACCCGTCCTGTTCGTAACCGATGTCCCGCACGCAGGCCCTGACGATATCCTCCACCCGTTCGTTGACACTCTCCGGCCCCCGCACCTCGCCGGCAACGACGACCCTATTGGTGGTGGCCAGGACCTCGCAGCCAACCCTCGAATACGGATCCTCCGCCAGGTAGGCATCCAGTATCGCATCCGATATCTGGTCACAGATCTTGTCCGGATGACCCTCGGCAACCGACTCCGACGTAAAGAGGTACTCACCTTTCGGCATCGTGGAATCCTCCACCAAATCAACCTGTACGGGCACCATTCGCTGGCCAATATTGACTAGCAATGCCCCGATACCCGGTCAACGCCGAATAGCGAAGTTCCGCCAGGCAAGGAGACCGGTCAACAACACCGACAGGATCAGCAGCGGGAGATGACCAAGCCTTGCGAACCAGGTCGATGCCCGCGGCGGCGGCAGTCTGACATCGAGTATGCCCTGTTGCCCCAACTCGATGCTGCCGATGGTATTGCCGTGACTGTCGATCGCCGCGGTGATGCCGGTATTGGCCGCTCTGAGTACCGGCACCCCGAGTTCGATCGCCCGCATCCGAACCTGTTCGAGATGTTGCTGCGGGCCGGACAGCGAGCCGAACCAGGCATCATTGGTGACCTGGATCATGACATCCGGACGTTCCTCGCGCCGCAGCGCACTCCAGAAGATGGCCTCGTAGCAAATGATGGCCAGGGCCCGCCCAAGCGGCGGAACCGTGAGGATTGCGCTACCCTGGCCGGCACTGAATGCCCCGGTCTCATCGGTGGCAAGGCCGGAGAATCCCTGCCTGGCAAGGAAATCGCCGAACGGAATATACTCGCCGAACGGCACCAGTTTGCGCTTGTCATACGCCCCCTCCAGCACCCCTCCAGACCCGATCACCGCCATCGAGTTGAAGATCCGGCCACCGACATATCGCCTGATCCCGATCACCGCCATCCCGCCGGCAGCGGCCGAGATTTCAGCCAGCCGGTCATCCTCCCCGGACAACAGGAATGTTGCCGCTGTTTCCGGCCAGACCACCACCGCCGGGCTCTCGACAGCATCCTGTCCGCTAAGGTCAAGCAGGCGCTGGTAGTGCTCCTCGGTGTGATCGGGATCCCATTTGAGATCCTGGTCGACATCCGGCTGAACCAGCCTCACTACAGGGGCCAATGGATCCACCAATGGCGCCGATTGCTGCCGGATGAGGCCGAAGACCCACAGACTGGTGAAGCAGGCGATCACCACGATTATGCCCACCGGCAACAGGCGATCCCTGACCAGAGCGGCGGCAGCCAACACCGTCAGAAATGACAGACCCAATGGCCCGATCAGGGCGGCCAGCTGGGCAACCGGCGTCGCCGACCAGGCATATCCGGGCAGCCCCCAGGGAAACCCGGTGAACACCACCTCTCGCAGGGCTTCGGCCGCCACCGTTGTTACCGCAAGCGCAACCGCCCGTGAGATCGGGCCGCTACCGAGCGCCCAGGCGACGGCAAAACCGGCCGACCAGAACAGCGCCAACCCGCCCGCAAGCGCCGCCACCGCCAGCGGCGCCATCCAGCCATGCCGCTCGGGAAAGACCAGGAATGGCTCGACAACCCAGATCATGACGACGGCAAAATGACTGGCAGCAAAGAACCACCCGAACCGGGCAGCCGCCCGCCAGGATCGCGCATGCGCCAGCATGCGGGCGGCGATGGCGAAGCCGATGATGACCGCTGGTGGTGCCGCCAGCGGCGGATGGCCCATGCCCGCCACCGCGCCAGCCAGCACGAGAATGGCCGGCGCTGCCCACTTCCGGCGGCTGGCCAGTTCCAGTAACTTCCCTGCCTGCAATGGATCAGGCTTCCGTCGCAGTACTCCCGCGGATGCGGATTTCCTTGATGCGCCGAGAATCGGCAGAGACAATTTCGAATTCCAGTCCGGAGAATTCGTCGCTGATGACTTCGCCGGCAACCGGCACGCGTCCGGCCAGTAGCGAAACCAGCCCGCCCAGCGTGTCAATCTCCTCGTCCATGTCGGGCCGAACGATGTTCCGTACGAATTTCTCGGCAAGATCCTCGAGCGGGCACCGCGCCTGGCAGACATAGACTCCATCGGCCTCCTCGCGGAGCTGCCACTCGACCTCCTCGTCATCATGTTCGTCGGCAATCTCGCCGAAGATGACCTCGATGAGGTCTTCAAGCGTGACCAGGCCATCGACACCGCCATATTCATCGATCACCAGCGCCATGTGAATCCGCATGGCGCGCATCATGGCCAGCAAATCGGCAGCCTGCATCGATCCGGCGACGTAGAGCAGGTTGTGCAGCGTGTTGCCTCGCAGGCTGAATTCGTCGCCGGTGCCGTTGAATCCGTGTTCCAGTGCCAAGTCCTTCAGGTGGACAAACCCCTTCGGGTCATCAAGCGATCCCTCGAAGACCGGCAACCGGGTACGTCCGCTCTCCCGGAACACGTTCACCAACTCATCAAGGTCGGTATCAAGCGACACGGCGACGATTTCGGCTCTCGGGACCGCGAAATCCCTGAGCGGCGGATTGCGGGAGTCAAACGGGTTGTCGGCCGGGAACTCGCCGTTCCCGTTGGTCCGTGCATCAGGTGATCCCCGGTCCTCGCTGCGACCGGTTCCCAGGAACCCGCGCAACCTGCCCAGCAGGCCCGGATTCGCTCCCGGGGTCCGTTCATGTCCGGTTTCGGTTATCGACGCGCCACGCGTTGCACCAGGAGACCCGTCAGATGAATCGTCCATTACCCTTTTCCGACCCGGAATTTTCCCGAAATGTAGTGTGCGCCGGTCATCAAGTCCAGTATGGATTTGCGATACCCAGCCTGGCGAGGATTTTCACCTCCAGGCCTTCCATGATTGCGGCCTCTTCGTCATCATCATGCCGGCAGCCGAGCAGGTGCAGGCAGCCATGAACCACCAGGTGTGAGACGTGGTGTGCAAACCGGCAGCCAGCCAATTCCGCCTCCCGGCTGCAGGTCTCCCAGGCAAGGGCAATATCGCCGAGGGCGGTCGGCCCGGCCGCGGCGTCACGCGGCTCGTCCCCGGACGGCCAGGCCAGCACGTTGGTCGGCCGGAACACCGAGCGGAACCTGCCATTGAGCTCCTCCATGCGCCGGTCATCGCATCCGAGCAGGCCAATCTCGTATTCGCCGGCGGCGATGCCGAAGCAGGTCAGCGTCGTGAAACAGGCGAGTTGTCCGAGTTCCGGCAGATCGAGGCGGTGCCACCGCTCGTCTTCCACCACCGCGTCCACGCAGACATCGATTCCGTTACCGGTCCTGGCCATATGCCTCGATAATCCGGGCAACAAGGCTGTCGCGAATGACATCCCTGGTGGACAGTTCGGTAAATCCTACCCCGTCCACATTGCCGAGGATCCGCCTGGCTTCCACCAACCCGGATTCAACGCCCCGCGGCAGGTCGATCTGGGTGATGTCGCCATTGATGGCCATCCTCGAATTGACCCCGAGCCTGGTGAGGAACATCCGCATCTGCATGCTCGTGGTGTTCTGCGCCTCGTCCAGCACCACGAAGGCGGATGACAAGGTCCTGCCGCGCATGAATGCCAACGGGGCGATCTCGATCTTCCGGTCCTCGATCAGCCGCGCAAGCTGCTTGCCATTCATGAACCCGTACAGGGCATCGTAGAGCGGCTGCATGTACGGATCGACTTTCTCCTTCATGTCGCCCGGCAGGAAGCCGAGCCTCTCCCCGGCCTCGACGGCAGGGCGCGACAGCACGATCCGGTTGACCTGGTTGTCGAGCAGCATGGCCACTGCCACTGCCACTGCCAGGTAGGTTTTGCCGGTCCCGGCAGGGCCGATGCCGAACACCATCGAGCGTTCGACCAGTTCGCTGACATATTGCTCCTGCATCGGGGTTCTCGTCTCGACCAGTCGCCGCTGCGTCCTGATCTGGAACCCCGAAGGCCCCCGTGAGATCCTCTCCCGGCTGTTGCCCGCATCCCGCGCCGGATGCGGGTCGAACCGGATGGCGGCATCAACATCCTCGGGCTCGATCTGCCGGTCATGTTCAAGCAGTTCATACAGCGAGTGAAGCACCTTCTCGCCAGCTCCCCGCTGCCTTTGGGGGCCCAGCAGGATCAGCCGGTTGCCGCGACGGACGATCTGCAGGCCAAGTGCCTTTTCGATGCGGTTGAGATTGTGGTCATGGGCACCGCACAGCTCGATGAGCCGTCGATTGTCGGCGAAGACAATCCGTGTTTCGTCAGGTGCCGATGACCCAGATGCTGCCAATACCAACTCCGTCAGACCATCTCAGCCATGTTCGACGTACAGTTGCGACAAATGCACAGCCTCCCTCCGGGACCGGAATCCATACCCCATCCTCGTGAACATGTCGAGATCGTCGCCGGGACGAGCAGCCGCCTCAACCCGCCGCCGCTTCGCCGGTGATCGGCGCCGGGGCGTGACAGCCAGCTCAACCCGCCGCCACTTCGCCGGAGAGGGAATTCGACTCCGACCGGACGACCCGCACGGTGCCGATCCTGCCGAGCAGGTTGTCATCGCAGCTGGCATGCACCGCGTGCAAATATTCGGATTTGCCGGCCAATTGCCCGGGCTTCCTGCCGCGACGCTCGAACAGCACCGGCAGAACCCTGCCTACCATGGCACGCTGGACCTCCCGTTGCTGCCTCTTGAGCAGATCCTGCAACCTCTGCAATCGGTCGGCGGCAACCTCCGGATCAATCTGCGGGCGTTCGCTGGCCGGTGTCCCCGGCCTTGCCGAATAGCGGAACGAATAGGACTGGCCGAACCCGACCTCGCGGACCAGCGACATGGTCTCCTCGAAATCACTGTCGGTTTCTTCCGGGAATCCGACGATGAAATCACTGGAAATCAGGATGTCCGGCCTGGCCGACCTGATCTTGCCAACGACCTCCATATACTCGCCGGCGGTGTACTTTCGGTTCATCTTCCCGAGAATCCGGTCAGACCCCGACTGCACGGGAAGATGCAGATAGGGCATCAGCTTCCTGCAGCTCCCATGTGCCTCGATGAGGTCATCGGTCATGTCGCGCGGGTGGGACGTGGTGAACCGTATCCGCTCCAGCCCGTCCAGCTCCGACAGGGCCTCAACCAGCCTGGCCAGCGTCCATTCCCGGCCATCCAGACCTTCGCCATGATAGGCATTCACGTTCTGGCCAAGCAGGGTGATCTCGACAACACCGCCCTCGACCAGCCGTGCCGCCTCCGTCAAGATCCGGCCGACCGGCCGGCTGAACTCCGCTCCCCTGGTATAGGGAACCACGCAGAAGGTGCAGAACTTGTCACACCCCTCCTGGACGGTCAGGAACGCCGATGGGCTGGACCGCCTGACCGGCGAGGAGGGCAGGCGATCGAACTTGCTTTCCCGGGGAAACTCGGTGTCAACCTGGCTTCCGTCCCGCATCGATCGGGCGACCAGGAAGGGAAGCCGGTGATAGGCTTGCGGGCCGACCACGACATCCACCATCGGTTGCCGCCGGACGATTTCTTCGCCCTCGGCCTGGGCAACGCATCCGGCGACCACGATCCGCAAATCGGGATTGGCCGACTTCAGGGCCTTGTACCTGCCGAGTTCCGAGTAGATCTTCTCGGTGGCCCGCTCCCGGATGTGGCAGGTATTGAGAATGATCAGATCGGCGTCACCGGCCTTGCCCGTTTCCGCATAGCCGGAACCTACGAGTGCATCCGACATTCTTTCGCTGTCATAGACATTCATCTGACAGCCATATGTCTTGATATGGACCCTCTTTGCCATGCGCTGGCCGCCCCCGTCATTCATCGGAACACGGTGATTACAAAGAATCCCCATTGCCTTCAATCGGTTCCACTTGACCGGCAAACCGATTTGGCCGATTGCCGTCTCCGGGCACCGAATTCCATTGCCCGACCCCTGGAATACCGGAACAGCCATGACCGACCATTCCCGGGCAGATCGCGTTCGCTGGTCGGAACTGCTCAATCGCCGATATGGATCCGCCTTGGTGCTGATCTGCCTCGGCGTGTGGCTGCATGCGGCCGACAGCCTCCTCGTCGCCACCATGCTGCCATCGATCCTGTTCGACATCGGCGGCGGCCAACTGGTCGCCTGGAATGTCACGCTCTACGAAGTCGGATCCATTGTTGCCGGCGCTGCATGCGGGCTTCTTTCGCTGAAGATTGGAATTCCCCGACCGATGATCGCCGCCGCCAGCCTGTTCGCCTGCGGCTGCTTCATCAGCGCCGCCGCCCCTGCCATGCCGGTCATGCTGATTGGGCGAGCCCTGCAGGGGCTCGGCGGTGGCGGCCTTGCCGCCATGTCCTTCATCGCCGCCGCGGTGCTGTTTCCGAGCCGGCTGGTGGTCCGGGCCATGGCCATGATCGCCGCCCTCTGGGGCGTATCGTCATTCCTCGGCCCCTTGTTCGGAGCGCTGTTCGTCACCCATGGCAGCTGGCGTCTCGGCTTTGTCTTCTTCGGAATCAAGGCCTGCCTGCTTGCCACCTGGATTGCATTCGGACCGACACATTCGCGCCAGGCCGCCATCGAGCAATCTGGACCAGGATTCCCGGTGCTGCGGCTGATGCTGTTGACGCTCGCCGTCTTGCTGGTGGCATTCTCCGGGTTGGCGGTGGACCGGGTCAGGACGCCGCTTCTGCTTGGCGCCGGCATTGCCGTGCTTGCCGGGTTCCTTGCCATCGACGGCCGTCGCCAGGACGACCGGCTGCTGCCGCAGCGGGTATTCGACATTCGCCGGCCAGGAAACATCGTGTTGGTCCTGATCCTGCTGCTGCACCTGGCCACGACCGGCCTGATCACCTACGGCCCGTTCCTGCTGCTGACGATTCACGGCACCCCGGTACTGGTTGCCGGCTACGCCCTCGCCTGCATATCGATCGGCTGGACGGTGTCGGCCGTTGCCGTTTCGGGAGCCAGGCCAGCCCATGACATGATCTATATCGCTGCCGGCGTCACCCTCGTGGCCATCAGCGTGCCCGGCATGCTGTTCAGCGTCATCTACGGTCCGGTCTGGCTCGTCTTCGTCTTTGCCGCCATGGAAGGCCTTGGGCAGGGAGGATCCAGGTCCTTCCTGGTCCGCAGGGCGGTCCAGCTTGCCGGCGACAATGATCGTGAACGAATATCCGGGGCCATTCCGACCATCGCCAGGCTCGGCTACGCGCTCGGGGCGGCGACAAGCGGCATCCTGGCCAACGCCGCCGGCTTTGCCGACAACATCGATGCCGACCAGGCCAGGCGCGTCGCCAGCTTCGTCTTCCTCGGCACCCTGCCCTTCGCAGCCTGCGCCCTCATCGCCCTTATGGCCCTGCTGCTCATCAAGCCCACCGACGAACCACCCGACACTCGGTAGAAACGAGAGCGACCAATTCTGTCGGATTAAGCGGGCAACGGATCAGAAATTTCTGTCACCCCCCCCCCGCCTGAAGTCGGGACCGTCCGGCCCTGGAATTGTCAATGAAACGTCATAGGGTTGACAGACTCCGTCGGAATTGACCGTCAAGGGAGCAAGCCTCCATTCTGAGCCCGTGCGAGCGAGCTGGCTCCAGGAACCCCAGCCAAAACTCCGGATGAAGACGGCCTGTTGCTGTTCATGGAATGGGAATACATCGAAAAGTCACATCCGGTATCCGTCAACTCTCGCGCCGGATGCTGAAGGGCCGGAAAAACGTGCTGCGAAATTCGTCCAGCGACAGGACCGGCATATTGTATTCCTGATCCATGGTCGCCTTGCGTGGCTGAAAATCCTTGTGCGGCAGCGTGATCGTCCGAAACTCCGGGGTTGGCTGCGACTTGACCAAGCACTTGACCAAGTATCTTTCAGGACTATACTCTTCCTCTGAGTCGGAAGATTGCTGCGGTGGCGATTTTGCTGAGAACCAAGCCAGGAGCATTCGAGCGATGACACGGCATGTGAAAATTGGCGAGGCCAAGACCCATCTTTCAGCACTACTGGTGGAAGTGGAGACAGGGGAGGATCTGGTGATCTGCCGCGGCACAACGCCGGTCGCCCGTGTGACGCGGGTAGTTGAAAAAGGTGGGGATACCGCTCTGTGTGCAACAATACGGCGGGAGCGGGCGAAGCAGAAGGCGGTGACGACTTCCGATATCCTGTCCTGGCGCCATGAAGGGCACACACGCTGATGACGTTTGTGCCCGACGCTTCCGTCGCGGCCGCCTGGGTGTTGCCGGATGAGGAGGCAGCGCTGGCTGATTTGGCACTGGACCGGCTTGGTGCTGAAACGGCAAGGGTGCCTGACGTGTTCTGGCACGAGTTGCGCAACCTGTTGTTGTCGGCCGAGCGCCGGGGACGGATCGACGAAGGTTACGCCGATTCCTCAATGGTGCGTCTTCGGCAGCTTCCCATCCACTGTCCGGGCGAGGCGGACGACCTTGAAGTCATGGTGCTTGCGCGCCAGCATCGCTTGACGTCCTACGACGCCAGTTACCTGGCGCTTGCCATGCGCTACGGTTGCTCACTTGCGAGTTTGGACAGGCGCCTGAACGAGGCAGCGGCAGCCGAGGGCCTGACACCGTTCATCTGAAGCCGGAATCCGGCAAGGGCGCAGAAAGCCGCAATGGATAGCGAGCGCCAGGTCGCCGAGGCCGCTCGACACAGGATCTGCTCGACACGTTGCACAGGCTGGCCAGTTGGAAGGTCTCTGTCATCGCCATGAACGGCATGACCTTCGAACTCGACACGCCGCACGGGCGGATGATGGCCACCATGCTTGCCGGGATCGTCCGGTTCGAGCGCGACCTGATCAGCGAACGCGTGAAGTCGGGACTGGCTGCAACGAAGGCGCGGGCAAAAGGCCGCCGCCCCCGAAGCCGAGGGGCAGGGACAAAAGCTTGATTGCTTTGGCCAGATGCGTGATCTCCGCCTCCTCCTCCGACTTCAGGCCGAATGCTTGCTTGAATCCCCGTGCGATGCAACCCCTGCGAAAATCTCAAACCCGCCCGAATGAGAATTGCTGATCAGCGGTCAGGACTTTCCCACGCTACGGCTTTCCTTGCAAATGTCCGGCGATTGAAGGCATCCGGAGCGTGGGAAAGTCCTGGCTTGTACTCCCAAATTGGTTGCATGTGTGACCGGCATTTGTACCCGTTCAATGGCCCGCGGGTCAATCCCCAGACTTGGCGGTTTGGACCGGTGACCCCTTGGGTTCAGGCACTGGTTCGGTGCCGCCCGGGAAGTGTCAATGCCGAAGTAAGAATCCCCACCTGTGGCGTTTGGTGACGAGCCGTCTCAAGCGTCGATAGGTCACTTCTTTCCTGGGCACCCCCTCCTCCCTTTTGGAGGTGGCGGCAGTGTGATCGGTGCGGCGGCCCGGACATGTTCAGGTATGAGGTCGGCATGGTTGTGCAGCCTACGGCCGACCCCCTCGAATCGGATCACGCCGGCAAGGTGGAGCAGCTGGTCGAGCAACACCGTTGCGATGACGAAATCAACGAGGATGTCGCCCCGGTCGACGTCATGATCATCGAGCCCTTCCCGTGCCGCGCATTGACCAGACGGGGTACAGCTTGCCGCCGCCGGTGACAGACGGGTAGCCGATTTCGTCGACGACTGGCAACGGTGCCAGGACATGGAAGCGGACCCTCCCGATCAGGCGTCATTTCCTCCCGGCCTCCGGCGGTGCATCGATCGGTTCGGCCAAGGCTGCCCGTGGACGGACTTCCCGGCCTTGACCACAATCACGCCGTCGCCCCCCCGCAATGTGCGAATTGCCGGTCCCGGGCGGGCCCTGGATATCCAGGACCTCGGCCCTGTCGATGAACTCGAGCTGGGCCAACGCCATCCGCAGGAGAACCGCAGGTGAACTGCGCAGGAAGTTGGCGCTCGCAGTAGTGAGCAACACGTGGAGCGACCCGTGCCGGCACCTCCCACTTCTTGCCGCCGTCCATCCCGATTTTCATGTCCAGCACAACCTGCCGCCCCTCCCTTCGGATGACCGCCAGTGCAGCTGCATACAGGAGATCTGACGAGGTGAAACCTCGCACCCTGCGCCATTGATCAAAGCATCAATTCAACGGTGGTGGGGTACTGGAGCTTCAACAAATGCAAAGTGTGGCCGTCCGGTATGAAGGTGAAGCTACCGCAAATCTCTCCCTGCGCGGCAGCTACGCGGCAATGAAAGTGGTGATTGACTGTCAAGTCAATATGTCACGCAATCTTGGACTTGCGGGCGGAGACCCATTTGTCAGTTCATCAGGACTGGATTCCGATCCGTTCAACTGAGATCAAGGGTGTTCAAGGCCGGATCAAACCTCGGAGCCGAATGCCTGCAGAGTTGTACCTCAAGAAGCCCACACTCCACCTCTCGGCAACACTTCTACTACCTTTCTCATCATCGGATCGCATTCATGAAGACGCCTTCTGCTGGATTGAGGGCGTCTGTCGTTAGATGAACCTACCCGCAACAGGCGTCGGCGAACTCCTTCATGCTTTCGAAGCGGTGGGTGGTGTTGGGGATGGTGCCTGGATTCATGGTGGCGCCGTAGCCGTGTTTGGCATGGCGGCGGTGGATCCAGCAATTGGCGATGCCGAAGCTGGTGGCGGGGACATGGTCGTGGAACAGGCTCTCGGCGACATGCAGGATCTGGTGTCTTGCGATCCCGCGCTGTTCCAGACAATCAAGCATGTAGTTGAAATTCCGGCCGGATGGCTTGTACGACCCGACATCCTCGGCGGTGAATATGGCATCGAACTGGACACCAAGGCGGTCATTCGAGCGGGCGAAGCTGGCATTGTCCACGTTCGAGAGGATCGCCAGGCGGTATTTCTCCTTGAGCCTGGCCAGCGCCGCCGCCGTGTCACCAAAGACAGGCCAGTCACCGACCGAATTTCCATAGCGTGTGCACTCGTCCCAGCTTGCAGGCGAGTCCCACTCCTCGGCCAGCCGGCGGTAGACGATGGCCAGGAGTTCGGAATACTTCATGCCCGGTGTCGTTTCCTGCTGTGACGATTCATGCCGGGCATGGGCTTCCAGTACCCGGTCCCGGTCCAGTTCCACGGCAACCCGTTCGGTCAGCGACCGGAGATTGTCGAATATTCCCGTCTCCCAGTCGACCAGCGTCCCGTAGCAGTCGAATGTCAGCACCTTGAATTCATCGAGGCCCATGCTTCCTCCTTGCGTCACCTTCTGCATCTCCCTGCATTACCGGGGCGCAATACCCTGTTTCCCGGAAAAGGCAATCAGGCAGCCAGTTCGTCATTTCCTCCTGGCAATCGGGATTGCAGTGACGGTCGCAATCCGTGATCGTTTCTGCCTTGCCCCTGCTCCCGCAGGCTCGCCTGCAGGGCGCATTCGTATTGTTTCGCCGGAGCCTGTATGATGTCGAGGCGATCCGAGATTCAGCTGCCGCCAGTTGCCACCCGATGAAAGTCAAGGAAAAACCCGTCCAGATGTTGGGCAATTTCGCCGTGACCGGCATCCTGGCAATGGTCAGCGGGCTGATCTGCGCATTGGCGGCAATCCTGTTCGTCGAATCGATTTCGCTGATGAACGACTTATTGCTGATCTCGGCCGATTCCCGCTCGGGAATGACCGACAGGCAGGACATCCTGGTCGGGGCGACCCTCCTGGTGCCCATGCTCGGTGGCGTGCTGGTCGGTCTGCTGGTTCGCTATCTCACCGTGAACGGCCGGCCACACATGCCGCCGGAAGTCATCAAGTCCGTCATGGGCGGCACGCCCTTCCCCGGGTTCCGCTCGGTGCTGGCATCGACCGTCGGCGCCGCCGCCGCACTCGGCTTCGGCGCATCGGTTGGCCAGTTCGGCCCGCTGGTGGTGTTCGGGGCGGCGATCGGCCGGGCAGTATCGTCACTGCGAATCAAGGCAAGAACGCCGCTGCCGACGGTGATGACCTGCGGTGTCGCCGCTGCCATTGCCGCCGCCTTTGGCGCGCCCCTGACCGGGCTGGTCTTTGCGCATGAGCTGGTCCTCAGAAAATACTCGATCAAGGCAATCATTCCGACTGCCATTGCCTCCGGCACCGGATACCTGGCCGGCGATGCCCTGCTTGACCGGCCGCCGCTGATCCGGGTGCTGCCGGTCAACGTAATCCTGGCGCAGGAAATGCTGGCGCTGGTCCTGATCGGCGGCGTCGCCGGCCTGGTGGCGATCATCTACATGCGCCTGATCATCGCCTGCGGCGAGCTGTCCTCGCGGTTCTCGGTGCCGCTCTGGACGAAGACCGGCCTGGCAGGGTTGGCGGTCGGATTGGCGGCGCTCTGGCTTCCGGATGTCCTCGGCGAGGGAATCACCGTCCTGAAATTCGCCGAAATCGAGGCGGCATTCGGCCCCGGGCAGCTGGCCATGCTGATCGCGGCCAAGATTGTCCTGACCGCGATCTGCCTGGGTTTCGGATTCCCGGGCGGGACTGTCGGTCCGGCCCTGCTGGTCGGCATGCTGCTTGGAATCCTCGGCTGGAAGGTGTTCGGGACCATTGGCCTCATTGGCACCGCCAGCCTTGCCCCATACGCAATAGGCGCCATGACTGCGGTTGTGGGCTCGTCGATCGGCGTGCCGGTGGCGGCGGTACTGCTGGTCTTCGAGGTCACCGGCAATCCTCTTCTCACCATGGCCGGAGCCGTCTCTGTCGCTGTCTCCTGCCTGGTGTCCCGGCAGCTTTTTGCGCAGTCGGTGTTCGATGAGCAGATCAGGCGATCAGGGGTCGATCTTGCAAGGCTGACAGAACGGGCGAGCCTGTCCGAGATACCGCTGCGGGATTGTGAATTCCCGGGGGTACCGCTGTGCAGTGGAGACCAGACCATCGCCGAATTCCTGGACCAGCATCCGGGTTATCGCTGGAGCCGGATCGCGGTTGTGGATGGCGAAGGGGGATTCCTCGGAATGACCTCCGCCGACGTACGGGACCGGGAGCTGGCATCCGGGTGCGCCGCCCTGCCTGACCATTGGCTGGCCGAGGCCTCCACGCTGGCCGATGCCGTCGATCTGCTGGAGTCGTTCGAGGGTGAACTGGTGCCGGTGCTGGGCGAAGACGGCCATACCCTGGACTCGGTCATCGACAGGGAGGCGCTTGCCACGTCTTGCAGCGAAGCCGCCGACATTCACCGGGCTGGCGCCTACCATACATTGTTCGCACGGCGCCGCTCCTAGAGGTCCGGCCGGCCCGGCGATGCCATCGATCGTCATCACCTGATGATGATGGCCCGGAAGTCGTTGACATTGGTGCCGGTCGGGCCGGTCTCAACCAGTGCGCCTATTGCCTCGAATGCAAGAAAGGACTCGTGCCGGTGGAGCAGGACTGCCGGGCTCAACCCGCGTTTCGAGATGTCCCTGGCCGTGGTGCCGCTGGCCACGGCCCCGGCATTGGCTTCGGTGCCGTCAATGCCGTCGGTATCGGCTGCCAGGGCGGCGATCCCGGGCAAGCCGTCAATGGCCAGCGCAAATGACAGCAGGAATTCCGAGTTTCGGCCTCCCCGCCCCTTCCTGTCGAGCGTGACGGTGGTCTCTCCACCGGACAAAAGCACCACCGGCTTGCTGAACGGTCGGTCATGCAGAACGATTTCCCGGACCATCGCCGCCATGACTCTACCGGCCTCGCGAGCCTCCCCTTCGATCGAATCGGAGAGGATGACCGGCTCGAGGCCGTGCTCCCCGGCTGCCGAGGCCGCGGCTTCGAGCGACATGCCGGCAGAGGCGATGATGTGGAAGCCATTGGCGGCAAATGCCGGATGATCGGGCATCGGCGGCGGGTCGGCCCGACTCCTGATGTGATCGAGAACCCGCCCTGGGGCCCGGATCTGGTGACGTTCCAGGTATTCCAGGGCCTCGCTGGCACCTTTCCGGTCGGGAATGGTTGGTCCCGATGCAACCTGGGCGGGATCGTCGCCCGGAACATCGGACAGGACATAGGTCACGACCCGGGCCGGGGCGGCGGCAAGCGCGAGGCGGCCGCCCTTGATGGACGACACATGTTTCCGGATGGCATTCATGGCCGAAATCGGTGCCCCTGATGCAAGCAGGGCCCGGTTGAGTGCGATCTCGTCCTCCAGCGACACCCCCGCCGGGGGCAGGGGCAGCAGGGCCGAGCCGCCACCCGACATCAGGGCAATGACCAGGTCGTCGGCGCAAAGCTCCGAGACTGCACCGACCAGGCGTCGAGCCGCCATCATCCCGTTCCGGTCCGGGACCGGATGCGATGCTTCCAGCACCTCGATGATCCGGCAATCCTGGCCGGAGCCGTACGGAACCACGACTGCCCCGACAAGCGGGCCTTCCCAGCGACGCTCCAGCTCTGCGGCCAAGCGGGCCGACGCCTTGCCTGCACCAACCACGACGGCAGGGCAACTGCGGTCCGCCGGGAGGTTGCGCGCAAGCGCTGCAGCCGGGTCGGCCGCTTGCACCGCCTGTCGGAACAGTTCATTCAGGATTGCAAAATCGCTGGTCATCATGCGGCCGCCTTGCTGGACACTTGATGTTTTGCTGGAAAATCACACATCCCGTGCAGGATAGCGGACGGGCAGGTTTATTCAAATTCTGGTAACGCCGGATTTTCCCTGCATGCCTCACCGCGTGCAGCAGGGTTGCAACCGGCAATGGAGGCTTCGAGATGGGATTGATGACACCGACATCCACGTGGAACGACGAGGACCATGACATGTTTGTCGATGCCGTCCGGCGATTCTACGGCCGCGAACTGGCTCCGAACATGGAAGAGTGGGCGTCCAACGGCATCGTCGACCGCGACTTCTGGAACAAGGCCGGCGATGCCGGCTTGATGGGAGGTTCGGTGCCCGAGGAATTTGGCGGCAGCGGTGGCGGCCTCGGCTTCGATTCCATCGTGCTCTACGAGCAGGGTGCGTGCGGCGACATGGGCTGGGGATTCGGCATCCAGTCCATCGTCATTCAATACATCCTCAAATACGGCTCCCACGAACAGAAGTCGAAATGGCTGCCGCCGCTGGTGTCGGGCGACATGGTCGGGGCGCTGGCAATGTCCGAACCGGGTTGCGGGTCGGATGTGCAATCCATCGCCACGACGGCCATGGCCGATGGCAACCAGTTTCGGCTGAACGGATCCAAGACCTTCATCACCAACGGGATGAGCGCCGATCTGGTCATCGTGGCGGCAAGAACCGGCGAGGGCGAGGGTGCCAGGGGCATTTCACTGGTCGTCGTGGAGGCCGAAAACACCGACGGGTTTCGACGCGGTCGCAATCTCGAGAAGATGGGCGCGCATGGCAATGACACTGCCGAGCTGTTCTTCGACAACGCCGCGGTTCCGCTGACCAACCTCCTTGGCGACGAGGAAGGCCAGGGTTTCTACCAGCTGATGAAGCAGCTGCCCTGGGAGCGGTTGCTGATCGCCATTACCGCTCTCGGAACCATGGATCTGGCGGTCACTTCAACCGCCGATTATGTCAGGCAGCGCAAGGCCTTCGGGCAGCGAATCATGGACTTCCAGAACACCCGCTTCAAGCTGGCCGAAGCCAGGACGAAATGCGAGTTGCTGCGCTCCTTCGTCAATGACTGCATTGCCCGGATCGAGGCTGGACAGCTTGATCCGGCGACGGCGTCGATGGCCAAGTTCTGGGGCAGCCAGGCACAGAACGAGGTCATGGATGAGTGCCTGCAGCTGCATGGCGGCTATGGCTACATGTCCGAGTTTCCCATTTCGCGCATGTACACCGATGCCCGGGTACAGATGATCTATGGCGGCACCAATGAAATCATGAAGGAGCTGATCGCCCGCTCGCTGGATGACTGACGGGCCCGGGTTCAGAAATCCTTCACCCGGCGGCTGAACAGCCCGCCGATTTCCCGGTTTGCCGCCGACCAGGTAATCCGCAATGCCAACAGGAATCCGGTGAAGACGCTGGCGGCGATCCCGAACCAGACTCCCCAGCTTCCCCAATCCAGCAGGATGACGAAGACGGCGCAGAACGCGGCAATGCCGAAGCCCTGGCGATAGATTCCAATCCACAACGTGTACATCGGCCGCTTGAATGCCTGCAGCAGGGAATTCATCGCGAATAGCAGGATGTAGACCGGCAGCAGGAACCCGTCGACATTCAGGTAGTCGCCACCAAGCCTGATCACGTCCGGATCGGAGGTGAACAGGCTCACGGCCGGCCGAGCCGTAAACCAGAGCAGCAATGATCCGGCCAGCATGAGAACGAAACCGGCCTTGCAGCAGAATGCAAACGCCTCCCGCACCCGGTCATACTCGACGGCACCGAAATTCTGCGCCGCAATCGGCAACAGGGCGATGGTCAGCCCGAAGCCCGGCAGGAGCAGCATCTGCTCGATTCGCAACCCGACCCCGTAGGCAGCGATGGCTTCCGGGCCGAAGGGCTTCAGGTAGAGCTGGGTGACATAGGCGCCGATCAGCATGACGATCATCGCCGAGGCAGCCGGAAAGGCCATGGCGGTGATTTCCCGGAAGCGCATTGCCCGTGGCCGGTAATCGATCGCCCGTTGTCCGGACATCAGGCTGGACCGGTAGACCCGCCAGAGAATGTAGATCATGACCCCGGCCTGGGAGGTCAGGGTCGACAGGGCAATTCCGTTGAAGCCGATACCCGGAACCAGCCCGGGAATACCGAAGATCATCAACGGGTTTAGCACGACATTGGCGAAGAATGCCGCGATCTGCGCCCGCTGCATCGAAACCGCGTCGCCCTGGGCGCCGAGAATGCCATTGGCCGAGAACGCAATCAGGAATGTCGGCGTGGCCAGCAGCAGTACGTCAAGATAGGCGATGGCCAGATCACGGAACTCGCCTGGCTCGGAGACCGCACTCACCAGCACCGGCGACAGCAGGTAACCGAGAATCGTCAACACCACCGACGCGATGGCGGCATAGCTCAGCCCCTGGCAGGCGGTGATCCTCGCCCGCCGGTGGCGGCCGGCACCGAGCGCATTGCCGACCAGCGCTCCCATGGCGGCATTGATTCCGATACCGACGCAGACCAGCAGAAAGAAAAGCTGGAAGGAGATACCCAGCCCGGCAAGCGCCTCTGTCGAGATGAGCCCGGCAAAATAGCTGTCGACGACATTGTAGAGCGTCGTGAACACCATTCCGATGGCAGTGGGCAGCGCCATCCGCCGAAAATGCCCAGGAATCGATCCGGTGGTCAGCTCGCCCCGGCTCAGCATCCGGCCAGGATCCGACCGACAGACCCGGCACCACAGCTGCCCATGCGCAGACGGCCCACTCCCGATCTCCCGTCCACTAGTCGGCCATGCTGGCCGGGCGCCTGAAGCGGAATTCGAAACCTCCCGTCAGCACCGCTGCATCCACTGACTGGGCCCGGATTGTCTCCTCGGTGTCGGGAGGCGGAACGATTGCGAAATTTCATGCCGGTCCGATTAGCAAAGGCCTCACCCGGGTGGATTGCCGGAAAGTCCAGCGGCAATGCTCCGGTTGCCAGCACACCGCGCTTGATGACTTGCAGAAATTCCGGGAAATTCCGGTGACAATTGTCGGGGCCGAACCAAGTCTTGACGATCCAGGCGATCGCCCTCGGAAACATGTCTCCCGAATGCCCTATCAACTTGACGAAGGAGGCCCGCAGATACTTCACCAACTCCCGGGCGATGCAACTGGTCGGCCGCCTTGCAAGGCCGTATCTGTGTCGGGTCATCTCGGATTCCTGGTCACGGTGCCTCGCCGGCATGTGACTGCCGGTGCAGTACATATACGCAATGGGACACAATTCAAATTTCGTGCCCCGGAAGCCGGCACATCACGCCGCCGGGCCTGTCAATCCATTGGACCGGGTCTGGTCTTCTTGTCCCGGGTCGTTGCCACCACAATCCTCTGCAAGGCACCAATGGCAATGACGGCATGGGGCAGGAGTTGATGTTCTGCTCTCCCAAGACCTGTCTTCCAGCCATGCGAGGCGCGCCGGTCAACCGGATTTGTACCTTGTCAGGTGCAGTTCCAAGCCGGTCGAGACCGCCCGCTCCCCGTCGACAAACCCTGCAGCCATGCAACATTCGAGCGCCGGTCACGAACCGCCCGCCCCGAGCGGAGGCAATGCGGAGGTGACATCGGTGCGGGCGAAATCCGATCCCTTGAATAGCAGCGGCTCGCCTGTCAATTCGGCAAGAGCGTAAGCGAAGCAGTCGCCGAAGTTCAGTGCCGCCGGATGGTTTCCCTTCCCGAAACGCTGCCAGGCCCGCCGCGCCGCGACCGCGTGTTCAGCAGTGACCGCAACGAATTCGACGGATGCCTTCTCCAGGAATGTGTCGAGCACCTGGCCTGCGGCCGCGCCGCCTCGCCCCTCGACCACCATCGCCACCTCGAGCAGCGCAACGGCAGACATGCGGCGCGGCCACGCCGCCGCTATCGTGTCTTCGTAGCGCACCGCGTCTGCTTCGCCGAACAGTATGGCAAGGACGGCCGAGGTGTCGATGATCACTTGGGCAGGCCCCGCTCGTCATAGAGCAGGTCGCCATGCTCGACCGCGGAAGGCCCGGGCCTCAAGAGACCGGCACAGCGCTGTCCGATGGCATGCAGTTCCCGAGCCAGGATATCCGCACGCCGGTGCTGTCTTATCCGCTCCCGGCGCTCGCGCAGCGCGACAGTAATCGCACCGGTCATGGTATCGCCGGTCAACTCGGCAACTTCCCGCGCCAGTCGGCAGGTTTCGTCATTCTTGATATTCAAGCCCATCGTACTCACGGTAGAACATTGGAGATATTTATACCCTAGGGGCAATGGAAGCCTGGCGCAATGCAGGAAACAGCTGCGAGTGCTGCAGAATTTCACGGGTGTAGCCACCCGGTTTCCTGGAAGGCAGCCACCGGACTTCGCTCGGTGCAGCCACCTGAATTCGGCAGGGTCGTTGCGTCTCGAGGAGGCCTTTCCGGATTCGGCTCAGCGAGCCAGCTCGGCTGAGGATGATGATGAGGCCATGCGAGCCCTCCCCTTCCCGACCATGTTCAGCATGTTCAGAGGGTTTGCCAGGTCACCGATTCGGGCCGTCGATTTCAGCCAGCGCCTGCCTGCCCGCCTCCGGGAGGTGGTATTGACCGCCCGGAGAAGACCGAAAGCAGGATGACCGATGTCAGCACCGCCACACCGCCGACGATTTCGGCCTCGGTTATGCCCTCGAATCCAAACAGCCAGACCCAGAAGGGAGCAAGAACACTCTCGATCAACACGATCACCCCGACTTCAGCTGCCGGGATATACGGTGTTGCCCAGGTGATGCAGGCGAGGCCGATTCCGATCGAGAACACGCCGGTCGTCAGGATCAGCGCCAGATCCCTTTTGTCGACCTCCAGGCCGTTCCCGAAGGTGAGCATGACCACCAACCCGTAGAGGCCCGACAGCAGGCCGGCCAGGAACGAGCCACCGAGTATGTCGGTCTTCCGGCTCCGCCGGGCGAAGACCAGCATCACCGCGAAGGAGGATGCGGCAACCAATGCGCAGAGATTGCCGAAAGTCCGGCCGGCGGCGAGCCCGTCACCGACCATGAACAGGACGCCGCCGCAAGCAATGGCCATCGACAGCCAGGTCACCGGGTGCGGTTTTTCGCCGATCCACAACCATCCGACCGTGGCTGCAACCAGCGGCGAGGCAGTCAGGATGAACAAGGCCGATGGAACCGTGGTATTGAGGACGGCAAACACGTATCCGGTGAAGGAGATCGAGATCAGCAACCCGATCCCCAAATCGATTCGGTCGAGGGATTTGAACACCTGCAACGGCGTGTGCCGGCGGCGAATGCACACGAAGGCCAGGATCGTCCCGCACAGGGTGAATGACCGGTAGAACAGGATCTGGAACCCGCCAGCCGATTCGATCAGGCGCATGAACACCGCGCCCGTGCTGAGGAACACCGCGCCCAGAACGACCATGAGAACGGCAAGCTGCCTGGTCACCTTCCCGTCCCTCCGGTCGGCACGGCAAGGGCTGTACGGCACCTATTCACAGACCACGCCATCACCATCGCCATCCCGCATGAAACGGTATGCGGCATGGCTGCGGGGCACCGGCGCAATCCCGTGCCGGCGCGCTTCCTTGCAGGTAATGCGGCCATTGCCGTTGTCATCCCACCTTGCCAATACTTCGTCGGGCGACATCCCTGCCCCGTCCGCCATAACGGGCGCAGTCTCGACTTCAATCGGGTCGCTGTCCAGTACCACCATCTCGACATCGTCGCATCCGGAGAGAATCGCCTCGAGGGTGTCGGCTTCCCGGGCATCGATGGTCAGGTCGTATTTTTGCCGGACGGCAACGATCCGGGCGGCAAACCAGCAGCGATTGAGCTCTGGCAGCCATTCCGCTGCATCCCGGGCACATTTTCCCGCCTTCGAACAGCGATTGACCTCGGGTGTGGCGAGGGTGAGGTTCAGGATGTCACTGGCGAACTCCCGCCTTCTTGCCGGCGGGGCCGCACAGAGGCCGCTGTCATGGGCCTCGGAGACGGCAACGATATGCTCGATATCGGTCTGCCGGCGGCTGGCGAATGTCCGCCCGGTATAGGGACCGTAGACCTTGCCGGCCTGGTCGGCGATGATGTCGAGCTCGACCGACTGCGGATAGCGGTAGTCATCTCGGTCATATGGTTCGCATCGATGCTCTTCCGCCACGCGGATCCCGCGCCAGACCTCATCGGACCAGGCGGCAGCTGGAATTGCGGCAAGACACAGTGCCGCCAGCGGCAGGATTGCCAGTAGCGGCCATCTCCCTGCGCCATTCCCATCAGGTGGCTTGCCGGGCGTCATCGGTCACACCCGCTGGTCGACCTGCAGCCGGCGCTCGAGCCAGCGCACGCCGGCCGACACCAGCAGGATGAGGACCAGGTATTCCAGCACGAGGATGGTGTAGACCTCCAGTGGCCGGTACTCGGTCACCACCAGTTCATTGGCCTTGCGGGTCAATTCCTGCATGCCGATGACCGACACCAGGGATGACATCTTCAGCATGTAGACCAACTGGTTGCCCAGCGCCGGCAGGATCCGCCGTATCGCCTGCGGCAGGATTATGAACCGCATGGTGTCCCAGTAGTTCAGTGAAATCGACCGCGCTGCCTCGTGCTGGCCCTTGTCGACCGACTGGATCCCGGCGCGGAAGATCTCGGCCTCGAAGGCGCTGTCGGACAAGGCCAGCGCAATGACGCCGGCCCAGAACACGCTGATCGACAACTGCACGATCTGCGGCATTCCGTAATAGACCCAGAGGATCAGCACCAGGATCGGAATGGCCCGGACCAGCTCGACATATGTCCGGTTCACGGCGCGGAGCAGGCGGTTCGATGCGAGCCCGGGAAGCGCGATCGCCAGGCCGACCACGATCGAGATCAGGATGGCCGTGACCGACAGGAGGATGGTGTATTTGAGGCCGCCGACCAGGAATTTGAGATTGGCGAGGCCCGAAGATGTGGTCGGGTTGACCACGTACCATCCCCAGTTCTGGGAACAACCCGACAACAGCATGCCGGCAAGCACCGGCAGAACGAGAAGTCGCAACCTGGCATTCCGCAAACGTGTCATGATCATGAACGTCTCCTGCCTGTTGGCCCGGTTGTCCCGCGTGGCTGACGGGTCATCCGGTCCGTCAGCATGCGAGCCATGGCGGCGTTCCGGCCTGCCTACATCCCTCGGCGACGGCGGATCGGTCCGGTGCATGGTTTGAAATCGTGACATCTCCGGCCCCCGGCCCAGCTGCCTGGCTGATTGCGTCCTTGCAAGCCCGGCGCAGTTGCACCATGAAGACACGCCACAATCAACAAGAGTATCGATATGAAACTTCTCAAGATCGCAAGCGTTATCCTGTTTGCAACCGCTGCATTCCAGGTCCACGCGCAATCGGCCCTCCAGGAAATCCTCAATACCGGCGTCCTGAAGGCCGGAACGACCGGTGACTGGAATCCGATGACCATGCGGGATCCGGCGACCAACAGCTATGAAGGATATGACATCGACGTCATGACCGAACTGGCAGGCGACCTCGGCGTCGAGGTCGAATTCGTGGCCACTGACTGGAAGACACTGGTCAGCGGTGTGACCTCCGGCAAGTATCACATGACCGGGTCGGCATCGATTTCACCGGCCAGGGCGAAAGCCGCCGGCTACTCGATCAGCTATTTTTCACTGGCGACGGTGCCGCTGATCCTGGCCAGCAATGCCGACCGGTTCGGCGACTGGGGTGACCTGAATGCGCCCGATGTCGTGGTTGCCGCCACTCTCGGGACCACGCAGGAGAAACAGGTCAAGCAATTCTTCCCCGATGCCGAGCACAAGATCGTCGAGGCTCCCGCCAGGGACTTCCAGGAAGTCCTGGCTGGCCGGGCCGATGCCCACATCACCTCCAATGTCGAGGCGCACAAGCTGGTGGCGAAATACCCGCAGATGATGATCGTGCCGGTCTCGGCCCCCAAGGCGCCGACACCGATCGCCATGCTGCTTCCGCAGGCCGACCAAATCTGGATCAACTACGTGAATACCTGGATCACGCTCAAGCAGGAACGGGGCTTCTTCGACGAGCTGGGCAGGAAATGGAACCTTCAGAACTGATCTGAACTTCCAGCGGCTGCGGAACTGACATCCGGCAGCCTGCACAGGGACATGCCCGGATTCGACCAGTCATTGATGCCGGATCCGGGCATTTTCGTCCGCCTGAACCCGCCGGAGGCTGGTCGGATTCACGCACCCTACCGGAGTGCCGGCAATGCGTCTTGACCATTCGAGCTGGTACGAGGTCGACGGCTACCTTTCCCGGTCACGAGGCATCATCATCCCGGCCGGATCGACCGAACAGCATGGTCCGATCGGCCTGATCGGAACCGACGCCATTTGTGCCGGCATGATCGCCGAACGGGCGGCAATGCTGGCCGGGGCCATGGTTGCCCCGACCCTTGCCTATGCGCCGGCCCGGTTCAACCTGGATTTTCCCGGCACGGTATCGGTCTCGCCGCGGCTGTTCCAGTCGATTGCCGAGAGCATCTGCCGGAGCCTGGGCCGGCAGGGATTTGAGCAATTCTACTTTCTCAACGGCCATGGCGCCAATCTCGTACCGCTCCGCCGCTTGTCGGCGGTGTTTCCGAGGCTGCGGATTCGGATCGTCAGCTGGTGGGATTTTCCGCAGGTTGAGGAATTGCGGCAGCGCCATTTCGGCGAGATGGAGGGAATGCATGCCACGCCGTCCGAGATCTCGATGACCCGGATGGCCGGACGGATCCTCGACCATCCGGATGCCGACCGGCCGCCAGCCAGCTTGTCGCCGGAGTACATCCGCAAGGCAAGCGGCGACCGCCATGGCCCGCCCCGGCGCCACCGGGCCGGGTTTCCCGACGGTCGGGTCGGTTCGCATTCGGCGCTGGCTACCCCGGAGCTGGGACGGCTGCTGCTTGAGGCCGCGGCACGAGCGGTCGCCGAGGACTACCGTCAGTTCCTGGCCGCGTGACCGGCTGGCCGTGGATGATGGGGCAGATGCGAGGTTTACTCGCCAGCCGGATGTCGGTAGCAGACCGCCACCGGTGTCGGGAAACGGGTGCCGGATGCTGTGCCGAGGGAGGACGGGTTTGGGTAGGATCGCTTTTGCTTGCGCCGCGGCCCTGTGGTTGCTGGTCGGATGCGTGTTGCCCGAGGAGGCGATGGAGCCTGACCCGGCCGATGGCAAGCTCGGCGAATATCCGGAATTTGTCAGCGAACGGGAGCTGCGCGAGTCGACCCCCGCCCGGGGAAGCTACACGCAGTTCCAGCAATCCCTGGTTGACTGATCTCACCCGTCACCGGCAGACCTCACCGCATCCCCATGCCAGTTCGAGAACTTGTCAGCCAGCTGTCCGCCTGCAGCATCTGACGGGCAGCCGCACGATTTCCGGGGAATGAGATCGGCATGTTCGCCTCATTGCACCTGAACGGTAACCTCGTGTCTTGACGTAAGGGAAGTCGGAGATCCCGCACCTTTCGCCGCCAAAGCGACATATGGGTTACCCCGGCAAGGGCAGGGAAGAGGAGGTCACAAGGCAGGACGGGCACGTGTGGAGCCATACGAGCCGAGCCCCCTTTTTTCCCTGTCGGGCGACGTTCTGCGGGTTGCCGAAATCTCGGCCCGGCCAGGCTGATCCCCGAATCTGGTTGGCTGGCTCTGGATGAGGACCGGCTTGAGGCAGGTCTGAAGGCCACCGCTGATCACCGGGGGAAGCTCCCTCCATCCTTTCGGAGTCGGTGCAGAGATGCATTGTCAATCTTGCACTGAGTTTGCCGGCAATTCGAGTTGATTCCGCGGTGCCTTGCCCGTAATCGTTTCGGCGCCCGGCCCACCGGCCGGTCCTGACATGTCAGTTCGGGAGAAGACCCTGTTGCGAGATCCCCTGAGGATTGGAATTGCCGGTTTGGGAACCGTCGGGGCCGGCGTGGTGCGCACCCTTGACGGCAACCGCGAGGAGATATCCTGTCGCGCCGGCCGGACCATCGAGATCGTGGCGGTCAGCGCCAGGGACCGGACCCGAAACCGCGGTGTCGACATATCGAACTATGCCTGGGAGGATGATCCGGTCGCACTGGCCCGCCGCCCCGACATTGACCTCTATGTCGAACTGGTCGGCGGCGAGGACGGGGCAGCACGGAACTCGGTAGAGGCCGCGATTGCGTCCGGCAAGGACGTGGTGACCGCCAACAAGGCGCTGCTGGCCATCCATGGCCAGGGCCTGGCCGAGCTTGCCGAGGATGCGGGTCAGGTGCTTCGCTTCGAGGCGGCGGTTGCCGGCGGCATTCCGGTCGTCAAGGCGCTGTCGGAGGGACTCGCCGCCGACCGGATCGTCAGGATCCTCGGCGTGATGAACGGCACCTGCAACTACATCCTGACCCGGATGGAGCATACCGGACTTTCATACCAGGAAATCTTCGGCGAGGCCGAGGCGTTGGGCTTTCTCGAGGCCGATCCCAACCTCGATGTCGGCGGTATCGATGCCGGCCACAAGCTGGCCTTGCTGTCCTCGATTGCCTTCGGAAGCCAAGTCGACTTTGCCGGCATGGAGTTGGAGGGAATCCAGCGGATCTCGGCCCATGATATCGAGCAGGCCGGCGACATGGGCTACCGCATCAAGCTGCTCGGCATATCAAAGCTGTCGGCGAAGGGCCTGGAACAGCGCATGCAGCCCTGCCTGGTGCCGAAGAGCTCGCCGATCGGCCAGATCGAGAATGCCACCAATATCGTGGTACTTGAGGGTGAATCATGCGGCCCGGTTTTCCTCCGGGGAGCCGGAGCCGGCCAGGGACCAACTGCGGTCGCGGTGATCGGCGACATCATCGATCTCGCCCGGGGGCGGCGGATGTCGACATTCGGCCAGCCGGCGGCATCGCTGAAGGAGATCCCGCCAATCCGGGCGGCAACCACGGTCCCCTACTATTTGCGACTGCTGCTCGAGGACAGGCCGGGCGTATTGGCCAAGGTGGCGACAGCGCTGGGCGATGCCGGGATCTCGATAAACCGGATGCGGCAATACGGCCATGAAGGCGAGGCTGCCCCGGTCATCATCGTCACCCACAAGACCAGCCGGAAGCATCTCGACCGGGCGATTGCCGATATCGTCGGCACCGGGGTGTCACTGACCGATCCTGTTGCCATACGGATCGAAGAGGTCTGAGTGCCGTCGGCGACATCAATGGATTCATCCGCCAGTGCGGTTGGCATGCCGCGGGGCGGCAGACGGGCTGAACGTCGCGGGCGAGGCGGCGTGAAGGGCTGGCCGATGTTGCCGGCTGCGGGCGGATCATGAACCAGGCGGTCGAATTCCGCGATCGCATGCTGTCCCTGGGACTGGCGCGGGTATCGGAAGCGGCGGCGCTGGCATCGGCAGGATATGTCGGTCGCGGCGACCAGAATGCAGCCGACCAGGCTGCCGTCGACGCCATGCGCGGGCAGCTCAACATGCTGAATATCGACGGCATGGTCGTCATCGGCGAAGGCGAGCGAGACCAGGCGCCGATGCTGTACAGCGGCGAGAGGGTCGGGACCGGCGACGGTCCGTCGCTCGACATCGCTCTCGACCCGCTCGAGGGAACGGCGCTGGCAGCCAAGGACATGCCCAATGCGCTGACCGTTATCGCCATGGGGCCACGGGGGTCGATCCTGCGGGCGCCCGATGTCTACATGGACAAGCTGGCAATCGGGCCGGGCTATCCCGAGCGGCTGGTCACGCTGGAGATGAGCCCGCGGGAACGGGTGGAACGCCTGGCGGCGGCAAAGGGCTGCCGGACCAGCGACATCGCGGTCTGCGTCCTGGAGCGGCAGCGCCATGAACAGCTGATAGAGGATGTGCGAGCAACCGGGGCGGCAATCCGGCTGATTTCCGATGGTGACGTTGCCGCGATCATCCACTGCACGGAGCCGGGCATCACCGGGCTTGACATGTATATGGGCATTGGCGGCGCACCCGAGGGGGTGCTGGCGGCGGCGGCACTCAAATGCATGGGCGGTCAGATGGAAGGAAAGCTGCTGTTCGACACCCCGTCGGAGCAGCGGCGGGCCGGCGAGACCGGGATCACCGATCTTGACCGGGTCTATACGAGGCAGGACATGATCAACGATCACATCATCTTTGCCGCCACCGGTGTCACCGACGGCTCCCTGCTGAAGGGAATCAGGCGGCGGGCCGGCTTCCTCGAAACCGAAACGGTGCTGCTTCGCTCGAGAACCGGGTCGCGCCGAACCGTCACCTACCGGCAGCTAACCGGCTGATGACCATCCCGCCGGCACGGGCTGCAGCCAGCCAGGCAGAAGGAGGGGCATTCCGGGGGGTGGAGCGCTCGATCGGCGGCAGGAAATGGATCGGCCTGTCACCGGAAGAGGACCGGCTGTCACGGGCAATTTCGGAGAGATCCGATCTGCCGGACCTGGTCTGCCGGGTGCTGGCGCGCCAGGGTGTCGGACCCGATACGGCGGAGGCATTCCTCGAGCCGAAGATTCGCAACCTGATGCCTGACCCATCCTCCCTGAAGGATCTTGACCAGGCGGTATCCCGTTTCGTGAGCGCCATCGGCGGCGGCGAGAAAATCGCCATATTTGCCGATTACGATGTCGATGGCGGCGCCTCTGCTGCCCTGCTGATTGACTGGATGCGGCAGCTCGGCACCACGGCCACCCTCTATGTTCCCGACCGGATCAGGGAGGGGTTTGGCCCCAATGTTCCGGCCATGCGCCAGCTTGCCGAATCGCATTCGCTGATCATCTGCGTCGATTGCGGCAGTTCGGCCGTCGATGCCATCGAGGCGGCGGCGGGCGCCGACGTGATCGTCCTCGATCACCACGTATCGGACCCGGTGCTGCCCCCGGCCCTTGCCGTTGTCAATCCCAACCGCCAGGACGAGTCGTCGGAACTTGTCTATCTGTGTGCCGCCGGCGTGGTGTTCATGTTCCTGGTGGCGGTCAACCGGGCTTTGCGGCCGACCAGGCAGGGCCTTCCGGACCTCATGCAGATGCTGGACCTGGTTGCCCTGGCAACGGTGGCCGATGTGTCGCCGATGCAGGGTCTGAACCGGGCGATGATCCGCAACGGGTTGCTGGTGATGCGCAGGCGGGGCCGTCCGGGCCTGCGTGCCCTGGCCGACATTGCCGGGATCAACTCCCCGCCGAATACCCGCCATCTCGGTTTCATGTTCGGCCCGCGAATCAATGCCGGCGGCCGGATCGGTGATCCGAGCATCGGGGCACGACTGCTGGCCACCGATGATGATGACGAGGCAATGGAGCTGGCCCAGGCGCTGGATGCGCTGAATCGCGAGCGGCAGCAGATGGTAAAATTCGCCTCCGCCCAGGCCCGGCAACAGGTCGAGGAGCGGGAGCTTGACATGCCGCTGGTCTGGGCAGCTTCCGAGGATTGGCATCCGGGCATCGTCGGGATCGTGGCGTCACATATTTCCGAGCTGGCCAACCGGCCAGCCATCGCCATCGGCCTCGACGGCGGCATTGGCAAGGGCTCGGCCCGATCGATCCCGGGGCTTGATATCGGTTCGGCGATCGTCCGGTGCCGGGATGAAGGCCTGTTGACCAGGGGCGGGGGCCACAAGATGGCCGCCGGTCTCGAGGTGGAAGAAGATCGGCTGGACACGGCGATGAAGCGGATTGCCCAGTTGCTGGAACTCCAGGATCCGGCACTCGATTCGCCCCGCACGGTCAGGGTCGATGGCGAGATCCAGGCCGAAGCGGCAACGCTGGACCTGATCGAGGCCCTGGAGAGTGCCGGCCCGTACGGGGCCGGTTCGCCGCCTCCCAGTGTCGTGCTGCCATTCCAGCACATTGTCTACCCGCAGGTGGTCGGAGACATGCATCTGCGCTTCTCGTTGCAGGGCCAGTCGAAATCAAGACTGGCGGCAATTGCCTTCGGGGTAATGGACAAGGAGCTGGGGATATTCCTCAGGGAACGTGGCTCACAACCCGTCCATGTGCTGGGGAGGCTGGAGGCGAATGAATATCGTGGCCGGATCACTCCACAACTTCGGGTCGAGGACGCGGCGCCCGCTTGATGCCGGCCGGAACGGCCGTAGCCGATTTCGCCGATTTGCCGGCGATAGGGTGTTGCAACTGCCCAGCGCCATCCATTATTATTTGCCGGTGTAGAGATGCGGTCCCTTCGTCTATCGGTTAGGACGCCAGGTTTTCAACCTGGAAAGAGGGGTTCGATTCCCCTAGGGACTGCCACCCTCCCCCCACCCTGCCCCGCCCGAATCCCGGCTTCGTCCTGGAAGGCGGGCGCGGTGTCAGCCGCAAGGTGAGCAGGTTTCGTCGGCCTGCCCTCCTGCCTGCTGCCACGACCATCTGCTGCCTGGCACCACTGAACGGCAGGGACGGACTCCGGAATGCAGGCCAGGACGACAGGGTGTATTGTCGGCGACGGCATTACCCGGCAGAAGCAATCAACAAGGGGAGACCGATCATGGCGGACCGGCCATCGCTGCGAGTTGGCATCGAAGAGGAATACCTGATCATTGACCAGGAGAGTCTTGACCTCGTTCCGGTGCCGGATCCGGGGTTCATGGAAGAATGCGGGAGGCTGTCGGACGGGCGGACCTCCAACGAATATCTCCAGTGCCAGATCGAGGTGGGAACCCGCCCGCAGGCCAGGGTCACCGATGCCGGGGCGGAGCTTGCGGAGCTCAGATCACTGGTGTCGTCAACTGCCGGCCGATTTGGCTACCGGATCATTGCAGCCTCCACCCATCCCTTTGCCAGGCGGCGCGAACAGACCCATACCGACAAGGACCGCTACATCGCCCTGAGCCGCGAGATGGGGCTGAGTGCCCGCCGGCTGCTGATCTGCGGCATGCATACCCATCTCGAGGTCGAGGATCCCGACCTGCGCATCGACCTGATGAACCAGGCAGCCTATTTCCTGCCGCACATTCTGGCGCTGTCCTGCTCCTCACCCTATTGGGAGGGTGAGGACACCATGCTGTCCTCGTACCGGCTCGCGGTGTTTGATTCGCTGCCCCGAACCGGACTTCCCGACACGCTGAATTCCTACGCCGGGTTCGCCCGTCTGGTCGACCAACTGGTTGAATCCGGCAGCCTCGAGGACGGCACCAAGATCTGGTGGGACATCCGGCCGTCGGTCAAGTTTCCGACCATGGAACAACGGGTCACCGATGTCTGCAGCCATTGGCGGGATGCCGTCGCCATTACCGCAACCTTCCAGGCGATCGTCGCCTTCCTCTACCGGCTGCGGTCGCTCAACCAGAGATGGCGGCACTACCCCTCGATACTCATCAACGAGAACCGATGGCGTGCGCAGCGTTACGGCACCGACGAGCCACTGATCGACCATGGCAAGACCAAGCTGGTGCCATTCGCAGAATTGATGCAGGAGCTGGTGTGGCTGATCAGGGACGATGCGGCCGAACTCGGTAGCGAGAAGGAACTGGCCTGGACGGCGGAAATCGTGCGGCGGGGCAACTCGACGACCAGGCAGAGGCGGCGATTCGCCGACGCGGTGTCAAACGGTGCCACCGAGCCCGAGGCATTCCGCGAGGTCGTCAGCATGCTGGCCGAGGATTTCCTGACCGGTATTCCAACATCCGCACCGGGACCATGAACAGGAGGTCGGGGAGGCCTGGGCGATTGATCCTTCCCGGCCGGCAACGCGGACCATGCATGGCCACGCGTTGTCCGCCGTCAGCCCTGCCCTTCCGGCTGGCGCCGTCAGCACTCAGTGATGTCGCCGGCCGCGCTTGCCGAGACCTGCTTCGATACGGTCGGCAAAGCGATTCCGCTCCTCCGGGGTCATGGCAATGATGCGGGGAGCAAGCAGTTCGTGGCCGTCGGCAAGCATGTTCATCGCATGATCCCGCTGCTGGCGAAAATGCTCCTCGAGCTCGAGCGGAGCGAACGGCTCGGCCCGCAGGACCTCGATCAGCCTGGCTGCGTTCCCGCCCGCCAGTTCCCGAAGCTCGCGCAATCCGCCCTTGCGACCCCTGATTTCCACGCCGATCGAGCGCTTGTGCCTGTCATCCAGGGCGCCCGACAGGACGGCCAGGCCGGAGATGCCGAATATTCGGCTCCCCTCGGCAAAATCGTGCCGGGGCCAGTAGAGTGCAAGCCCGATCGCGGCGCCGATCACCAGCAGATTCACCGCCAGCGACAGGACAAGCACCGGCTTGAGCCACCTGCGGCACCCGGAAGACTCGTGTCGATCCTCGGCCATGCCCTAACCCTCGACGATTAGTTGTTCGAGATCCGAGAAGATGTCGGCGCTGGCCACCACCGGCTGCGCCGCCAGCATCTCGCCCGCCAGCAGTTCGGCATTATCGGCCAGCAGCGAGCCAAGGGCAAAGCCGGACAGGGCAAATGCCGCCATGACCGCCGCCGGTTGCCACCAGGCGGGAAGCGGCCAGAAATTGCGCCACCGCCCGGCATGGCTTCGCCGTCGGCCTGCCGATGCTGCTCCTGCCGGTTGCAGCCGGTCGGCATCATCCAACATGGCCTGCCACAGCCCGGCCGGAATTTCCGGAGTGCCTTCACGCCTGGCCGCCTCGAAGCAGGCATCCAGCCCGGGATCGGTGATCTGTCCGTTTGGTGTCATCCCGTCCAGCCCAACTCGTCCTGTCGTCCGCCCAGCCGGTCCCTGAGCCGGCGCACTCCCCTGGTCAGCAGGCTCTCGACCGCCTCGATCGTCGTGTCGAGAATCTCGGCGATTTCCGGGTTCGACCTTCCCTCCAGGTGTCGCAGCACCACCGCGATCCTCTGGCGGGCCGGCAGGGCCGACAAGGCTTCTTCCAGTGCCCGGGATCGCTCACCCTCCATCATCCGGTCAAGCTGGGCCGGCCGGTGGTCGGCGGTCTCGTCCGGTGACAACGGGCTGCCGGGCCGTCTCGCCCGCAAGCGATCCGTGCACAGATTTGCCGTCACCCGCCACAGCCAAGTGGACAGCCGGGCATCGCCGGACCGCCAGGTCGGCGCCATCTTCCACAGCCTCAGCATGACCTCCTGCGTGACGTCCTCGGCATCGGCCTGGTTGCCCAGCATGCGGCAGGCAAGCCGGAATACGGTTGGCGCAAACCGCTCGAGGATCTGGCGGGATGCGGACCGGTCTCCGGCCGCATAGGCCGCAAGCAGGCTCTCATCCGTTGCCGATCCATCTGTGTCAGATCGCCTTTGCATGCTCGAACTGGCACGGTCCCCACTCATCGGGTCTGCAGTTGGCCGGCATCACCAGGTGGCCGGCCAACCGATTGTCAGTCGTTGTCGTGGCCCTTCCGGCCCCAACGCCGGCCCTTCCTGCCGTCCCTCGATTTCTTCCGATCGAATTCGGACTCGGAGATCATGCCGTCATCATCCCGGTCCATCCGGGAAAATGCCCGCGCCGGATCATGGTCCATCTCGATCTCATCCATGGCGACCATGCCGTCGCCATCGGCGTCCAACCTGCCGATGATTGCGGCCGAGCGCTTCTCGGCCATGCGGGCGAGACTGGCCATGATGGCTGCATTCAATTCATCCTGCGACAGCATGCCGTCGCCATCGGCGTCATGGCTGGCAAACCAGGTGCTTCGGGCCGCGGCGAATTCCTCCTCGGTCAACATGCCGTCGCCATCGGCGTCCAGGTCGGAAAATCCGGCACCCATGCCGCCGAACATGCTTCCGCTCTTCCTCCCATCCCCGGAATCGGCCATGGCCGAACCGGTCGAGAGAGCCGCAAGGGCGGCGATGGTTGCCCCCGAGAGCAGCAGCCTGAGATGTGTCTGTTTCATTGCCTGTCATCCTTTCAATTGCCGGCCCTCGCCGGTGATCTCTTTTCAACTGATGGTTAAACGGCAGGCGGCCCGATTTCCGGCGAAATTTTTTGCCGGGCGAGGGCCTCGGCCTCAGGTGCAGGATGCAGCATAGATCCGGTTGATGGTCTCGCCGAGCATGCGATCGAACTCCGGGTCGTCCTGGGATTCGTCCAGCCCCTCCAGGAGGGCCCGCGAAAAGCTGGCGACCATTCCCGGGTTTTCGGCGAGCCGACGGCAGGCTTCCTCCCTGTCATATCCGCCGGACAGGGCCGTGACCCTGACCACCTTGTCATGGGCGATGAGATCGGCATACCGCCCCGCCAGCTCGGGAAGGGTCAACTTGAGTGCAATCCGCCGTCCCGTGCCGAGCGCCTCCAGCCGGGCAATCAGCGCCTCGAACAGCATCTCCTCGCATTCTTCCTTGTCCTCGCAGGCAATCGACACCTCCGGCTCGACGATCGGCAGGAACCCGTGATCGATGATGGTTTCGGCAAATTCGAATTGCTGCTCGACCACGGCATCAACCCCCGCCTTGCCCGGCCGATGAATGACCGAACGCATCTTGGTGCCGAACATGCCATACTCTCTGGCCTGCTCCAGCCGGTCTTCCATGCCACTGATCGGCCGCATGAGGCTGATGCCATCCTCCTCATCGGCCAGCCCGTCATCAATCTTGAGGAAGGGCAACACGCCTTTCCGATTCCACAGGAAGTCGGGAACCCTCTGCCCGTCGATCTCGCCGGTCATTGTCTTCTCGAACAGGATCACTCCCAGGATCCGGTTGCCGGAAAAGCAGGCTGCCCGCATGATCCGTGAGCGCATTTCATGAACGAGTGCCATCATCTCGGCCTCGTTGCCATACCTGTTCTCGGCGACACCGTAGCGGGCGAGCGCAACTGGCGTCGAGCCGCCGCTCTGGTCAAGCGCGGCGATAAATCCGTCATTGTCGGCAAAGTGTGAAATCCTGTCCTGGTCCTGCATCGTCTACTCCCTGATTCCCCCATCCGGACAACGGGCCTGCCCGGCATTCAGGGGACAAATTGCTACTGTTGGCGGGCAAGAAATCACCCGGCTGACCGGCGGGCCTCGGCATGCCAGCCAACCGTCACTTGGCCAATCTCTGCCCCGAAGTCAAATTTCGACTCCCGCATGGCCGCGACTCGGCAGGAAGGACCGGCAACACACGGTGCGTCCACATACGAGTGTTGATGATGTCGATGTCGTACATGTGCGAGTCTCCTGCCTTGTCAGCGGGTCATCCGTCCCGCCCCGCCGTTGCCTGGCTCGCTCTGGCGTATGTCTCATCGGAACACGCGCGCAGTGCAGCGGCCGCGAAGCGGCCGTAAAGCGAGTGCCGCCTGCATCATACCGTGCCCCTTAGGTTGGGTGAATGGGAACGGCGACGGTACGCCTCCCAAGGAACGCCGACCACCAACCCGCTTCCGGCCAGACTCGCCCTCTTCTTCGTGCCAGCCGAATTCAGTCCGCAGACCCGACGAGGTCGCTTCGACGGCCATAAGGATGCGGACGAGTCGGCGAACCCTTCAGGCGGTGCAATTGGCGGTGGAGGCCGCGTTGCCGAGGAGCCACAGGGTGACCGTGCGGCGACCGTCGCCAGATTGATATCACACACTCAGTGCTATAAAATGGCCATGACGGCGGGTGCTCGCGGGGCCAGGATTGCAGACGTTCAAGACCAAGGCGTTCGCGCGTTTTGCGAACCGCGGGGGACTGGAGGATGACGCGTTGTGTGATGCGGTTCGCCGTGCTCGGGAAGGCCTGATCGACGCCGACCTGGGCGGAGGCGTCATCAAGCAGCGAGTCGCGCGTAGGGGTGGCGGCCGTTCCGGCGGGTTCCGGACGATCATGCTGTTTCGCAGGGGCGAACTGGTGTTTTTCGTCTATGGCTTCGCCAAGAGCGACCGGGATAATGTGCGGCGGGACGAGTTGGCGGCTTTCCGTTTGTTGGCAAACGAATACCTTTCGCTGGACCAAGCCGGCCTCGCCGCAGCGCAGAGGGTTGGAGCGATTATCGAGGTGAAATGCAATGACCAAGCAGTACAAGAGTGAGGCGCTGGCGGCCGCGCACGAGGCGGCGCTCGGTCTGGCGGAGGCCGGCGTCATGTCCAAAAAAACCATGCGCATGTTCGACGAAATGTGTCTGACGCCTGTGGAGGCGATGTCGCCAGAGGACATTCGGGCGCTGCGGCTTCGGGAAAACGCGAGCCAGGCAGTGTTCGCGCGTTATCTCAATGTGACCACGGGGCTGGTGAGCCAGTGGGAGCGCGGCGAAAAGCGCCCACGCGGGGCCTCGCTGAAACTACTGACCCTGGTGGCCAGGAATGGTCTTGGAGCGGTTGCGTGATATTTGGGTGTCCGGGATTCGCAGTTCGGTCTTGCGTCGAAAGTTGTACGGAAAAACTATTGTCCCAATTTCATTGAATTGATGGATACAGTGACTTCAGCTCGATCCGTGCGTTCTCGGTCCTGAACCGCCAGTCCACCAGCTTGGCCGACGCGTTGCGATGCTCCTGCCATACGCCGACCTCGCGCGTCATCGTCTCCCGGTCTGGTATCCGGTGATCAAGCACTGCCGGGACAGCACGCCGGTACCGGTGTCCGCGTCTCGCCATCCGCATTGCAGCGCCGCGCCGGCACAATCGGCAACAAGGCCTGCCAATTCGAGCGGGTGATCGTGGAAGGGGCGGCACCGGCGGCCAGTCGGCACTATCTTGCCATGGACGGCACCGGGGTGCCGATGCGCCAAGAGGAGACGAAAGGCATCCGCGGCAAGCAGGAGGATGGAAGCTCGAAGACCCGGGAGGCGAAGGTGGTGATCGCATATACCGCCCAGGGGCGGAGCCCGAAGACCGGCGAGGTCACGAAGGACAAGGGCAGCGAGACTGTCAGCGCCGCCACCTGCTGCGTGAGCGCCCGTTCCGACTTTGCCGCCCGCGTTGAGCGGCAGATACACCGCACCGGGCTCGGCGATGCCGAGGAGGTCGCCCGCCTCTCGGACGGGGCGGCGTGGATCGTCAATGTCTGCCAGGAGATGCTGCCCGGGCCGAGGGCCGCCCATGTGCTGGATCTGTGGCACGCGCTGGACTATGCTGGCGACGCCCTCAAGGTGCTGGTTGCGGACCAGGGCGAGCGGAAGCGGCGCATCGAGGAAATCAGGGACGAACTGAAGGCCGGACGCGTGCACGAGGTCATTGCCTGGCTTGAGCCATTCCGGGACCGGGGCAAGGATGTGGCTGCCTGCATCGACTACTACCGGAACAACCAGGACCGCATGCACGAGGGCCAGTATATCAGACGAGGCATGCAGGTCGGCTCCGGCGTGGTCGAAAGCCTGGGCCGGCAGCTTGTCGGCAAGCGCCTCAAGCAGCCGGGGAGCCACTGGACCAAGGCCGGTGCCAATCGCCTCATGGCCATCAAGGCATGCCTGCACAACAACCGGTGGGCCGACTATCTGGACTGGAACGCAAACCGGGTGTTGCGGCATCGAAGCGACAAAATCGGAATTGGTCCACAAAGACGGACCCGACATCGCTCCCGAATCGCATGTTCCCGGCGCCAACCCGCACAGGACAGCAGCTGAAACGGCCACGAACCCGGCGGCGACATTCCAAGGACCGCACGACCTTGTCTCGCCGTCCTTCCAAGCCGGAACACGGAATAGGCGGTTCAGGAAACGGCTTTCCTTGCTATCCTCCCGGCCTGCAGATTTGGTGGAGTCATATCAATTGTGGGCGCCGAGAATCGTGGCCTGGACCAATTCTCTGAGGGCGGTCTCGTGCATTTGATGAGACCCAGACATGTCGAGCGTTGCCACGTAGAGGCTTTCCTTCGAGGCCGGTGTCGCAATCGAGTACTTTTGCTGGACCGGATCGGGCGGCAGCGCTGCATGGTGGGGGAATAGCAACATGACGAGCGGGCAATTATAGACTCGACCATACGCCATGAGCTGGTAGACATCGGCTTGACTCACTCCCCGTTTGGGATCGTCGTCACGCGTCGTAATGTGCTTCCACTTCGTATCGACAATGACATTGATCCGGCCACCTCGTCGGATGACCAGGTCAGGGTGTGTCCGGAACCGGCCAATACCCTCTTCGAAAAGGCAGTAGTCGTAACCGCCGTGGGCTGAAACGTGCAGGTCGGTGCCTGCGAGGGCACGGGCCAACAGCCTCGCCACGTATTCCTCGAAGAGAACGTTCATTTCGAACAGAAGGGCGTGTCCATGGATGGGGCCGGCGCTCGTCTGTTGGTGTCGATCTTCGAGAAAGAGGCGAGCAAGCGACAGAAGTTCCCGCCACCGGGTATTCGTCCGATCGAGTGTGATCATGTCCCAGCGAAGAGCGTTGGGGGGCAGTTCCGATATGTCTGCGTAGACGAAACCGAGCTCTCGCAGCGCCCGCTGGTTGTCCGGTTGCTGGGTCAGGCGAGAGAGTTTTTCGATGGTCGCCCGCATGACCTGGTTAAGCGCAATATCAGGCGACAACCCGTCGAACCGGCAGGCAAGTTTCTGAGGCGAGACCGCAAGGACCGAAAATTGACGTGACACGTCGAGGCGCCCTCGCAGAGCCGGAAGGTCGGCTTCCTGAGCCTTGTATTGTCGTGGCATGCCCTGGCGCACCGCATTGGCAAGCTTGTTGCAGAACAGGCGAATCAGCAATTCCAGGATGGTGTCGCGTTGCCAACCGAGCTGCGCCATCACTCCGACATCCACGCGGATATTCAACGCCACGGCCAGCATGTGGATCAACCTGTGACGCAACGTGACGTTGTTGACGTCGGCTTCTCCTGCGCCTTCGATCTTCGGCAGGATTTCGAGCTGGCAGCCTGGCGTAGCGATGATTCCCACCACACCGCGGGCACGAAGCCCCCTTCGACCGTGTTCGAGCACTCCTTCGCCGCCAATCCCCGACAATTTCGATGCCCGTGCTGCCGCCGCGATTTGATCCGCCTGCGCCACCGGGATGGTGGATTCGTCCGTGCCGTAGTCGATGCGGTCCCATTCGCGGATGGTGCGGCGAATCATGCCCCGCTGAGCCCTGTGTAGTCAAAACCGTCGTCTTCGGAACGGATCTCCCATCGGAACCGGGGCGGTGCGCCGCCATCATCAAGCCCGGGAGGCACATTGAGCGTCGAGCGGTTCAGGAATCCTCCCGTTATCGACCCGTCATGCGAGGCTGCGTCACCCAGCACGGCCGCGATCTTTGCCCAATCCTCGAAGAAATACTCGGCCAGCAGCGGAATCACTTTGTGCCGCATGACAGAATCCACATCGGCTCGTGATTTGCACTCCATGAAATAGGCATGCCCGATCTGGTGCTCGCGATCATAGAGGTACTCGATCCGCTCGTTAATCGCGGCAAGAACTTGTGGCAGGTTGACCCCGCACGCCTCCGCCGCTCTGGCCAGAAGGGATGGGTCAGGCATCATTTCTTGGAAGGAGAAACGTCGACGCAAGGCCATATCGAGTAGCGCAATCGACCGGTCGGCGGTGTTCATTGTGCCCAGGATGTGCAGGTTCGATGGCACGCCGAATTCGACACAGGAATATGGCAGGCGGACCTTCAGCGCGTTTGGTTGACTCAGACGCTTGTCCGGCTCAAGGAGCGTGATCAACTCTCCGAACACTTTCGATATGTTGGCGCGATTGATCTCGTCGATGATCAGAACAAAGGGCTCCGGTACCATCGACCCATCCGTTTTCTGGCTATTCAGGTAACGCTCAAGAGCAGGGATGTTGAGCTCGCTATCGAAGAACATGTAGATCGATCTGTGCGTAAGGCGACGCGTGTAAATCTCGCTGACCGGCACACCTTCCCGGTCCACCCAATGCCAACGCACGGATCGACGATGGGAGTAACCCCCTCTGGTCGTGGGTAGAATTCGTAATCCCCGGTGAATTCACCGATAGCCCGAAACAGCAAATTTCCCTTCGAGACGACCACGATGTCGCCATGCCGTACCCAGTTACGAAAAATATAGGGCAGCTGGACTGCGCTGGACCGGGCGTTGACATCATTGTGACCGTCAAGCACCCCCTTGGTCTTGCAAGCCTCGATGATTGCTTCCCGGTGGACATACTTGTCGTCACTCCAATCGATGTCTTCGAACCCGAGAAGCGTGTAGCCGCCCGCGATCGCTTCTTCGAAAAGGGGTGCGTCGTCCGGGTTGCCCGTCTCGCCGATGGACATCTTGAAGACCTGCCGGCCTGCAATGGTGATCGCGTCATCACCGAGCGATGCACTCCGGCTTGTCTCCGCCCGTTTGGCAATGCGACGGAAAATGCCGGGAACCGTCTCCAGCCGGAAACCACCAGAGGAGCAGGTGCCGTCTTCGTCCGACTCCGTCGTGGGCTGTCGGCCTTCCACGAAATCCTCGTATGACATCGACTGGTGAAAGGTGACGAATTCGATGCGTCCCGCCGAGAGGAGTCGCTGATAGGTTTGCATCAGGGCATCGCGATCCTCGGGAACCGCCTCGCCGCAGAGCCTGACAGCCTCCGCGGCGGTGCAGTACGTCTTTCCAGTGCCCGGCGGTCCATAGAGGATCAGGTTTACAGGGAGTGCCGATACGGGTCGTTCTCGGCTTGCGCCATTGTCGGTGGGCTTGACCACAACATGATCCTCAGTCTCGACCTCCTCGAGGGCGATCCAAAGGAATCCCTGTATGTCCAACCAGTCCTGTGGCTGCCACTGCCAGTCATCGTGCATGATGGCGAAGAGTTCGGCGAATACGCACTTGAAGCTGCGATAGTCCGTTGCCAAGTTGAAAGATTTCTCCCCGAAGAGATCCCTTCCCACAAGCTTTTCCCAAGCCTTGTTCATCCGCGTAATCTTGACGGGGACAGCCTCGCCGGGGCGTACCACCGACAGTGCCGAAAACAGGATGTTGAGGCGCTCGCCAAAGGTCAAGGATGTGACACCTCGACCTCTCAGGGCCATGAGCGAATCAAACGCATGCGACAGGGCTTCCTCCGCGCTTTTGTCGGAGCGGACCAGGCGCCCTATGACTGCATGGAATTCATCGAGCAGTTCGGGATTCTGCCTGGCGATCCTGTCCCTGGTCTGCCATCGAACTAGGGGACCATCTCTCTGTGACATGAGTATGTTGAAAACGGTCTCACCGAGGGCTTCGTCGTTACAGGCGTCCGTAAGAGCGGTCTGGACCTGCTCCATGACATCCACCTTGAATGCTTTCTCATCCCTGGCCCACCCGGCTCCCGGATCGACAAAGCTCTTGAAGTCTGGACAGAAAGCAAGGAACCGTTCCCGCATTTCTTCGAGAGCTGGTCTGTCGACAAGCTGGTCGATCAGGTCGAACCGGAGGACCGTGTCCGGGCTATTGTCGGGCCCCACCCGCTCGGGCAGCGAAACCTGCGCCATCTCCCGGAATTTGTGCCCGGCAAGCACCTGGCAGATCATTGGCCACTCTTTGTCCAGACCGATCGCGCCGTTGACCTCTCGAGCTTGAATTTCGACCTGCCCTTGACCTTCCTCCCGGGCGGGTTCGATATAGTGTTCCAGGACATATTGCCGGATGCGGTCGGAGTCCTGTGCAGGCCCCGGGGGTTCGCCATCAAGGAACCGGCCATATTGAGCCAACCACCTTCGCCAATTCCTGAGCCGACCGGAGGGTTTCTCGGAGTCCGGCATCATAATCCGGAAGTCCTGCCCGCCGCTGCGCGCATCCTCGAGCACCTGGCACAGCTTTTCGTCCAGTGACTTGAAGCGGTCGGCTTTCCATGCTTCCGCTAGGTCCTGGAACGGCATGCGAAGTTCGTCCAGCTTCCGCTCAATCGTAAGGATTGCGTAAGCACGGGATTTCCGCGCCTTGTCAGAAGATGCCCCGCTGCTCTCAAGCCATTTCTTGAATTCGATTTCCCTTGCCATGACTTCGTCGTGTTCCCTGTATTGCCCTGTTCGGTTGCGTGTTTTTCTGGCAAGCCGGGTCGACACAACCGGAATCGATCAGGCGCAGCAGCCAACCTGATCAGGAATTCTAGGTTGATCCTGCGTCGCGCGATGTCACCCGTTCTCGGCCAGGAGTTCCAGGAGCGGCGGGTTGATGTAGAGGTTTTCGCGCCCCACCCTGACTTGCTCGAGGATGCCGCGGGTTGCGAGGGCCTTCAGATAGACGGCGGCCGTCTGACGCTTGGCGATGCCCGCTTTCACCACGTTGCTGCTCCGGCAGTAGGGATGAACGAAGATCAGTTCCGCCAGTTCGCGGGAATAGATTTTCGGCATGCTCCGTCGAATCTCCGTTGCTGTCCCGTCGAGAAGATCCCGGATCGCTTCGATCTTTGCCGTGGTCCACTCGGCTGTCGCCCTGACCGCCTCGAGAACAAAGAGAATCCACCTCTCCCAGGCTTGCCGTGTCGTCACCTCGAGCAGATAGCGGTAGTAGAGTGCCTTGTTCCGGATTATATGCCGGCTGAGATAGAGGACAGGAATATCCAGCAATTCCTTGTCGACGAGAAAGAGCAGGTTCAGCACCCGGCCGGTGCGGCCGTTTCCGTCGATGAAGGGGTGAATCGCCTCGAACTGGTAATGCATGACTGCAAGCCGGATCAACGGATCAATCTCCTCGGACTCGTGAATGTAGTGCTCCCAGTTCGCCAACTTGTTCCGCAGAACCTGGTCTCCCTCTGGCGGCGTGTAGATAACCTCGCCGGTTGCATCATTCGACAGCGTCGTGCCTGGCGTGCTGCGAATGTCCAGATCCGCACCCTTGATCACGCGGCAGATCTCGACGGCCATGACGGTCGATACCGGCCGCCGCGCCAGCATCTCGAAGCCGAGATTCAGGGCGGTGCGGTAGCGCAGGGCCTCCCTGGTGGCAGGGTCAGCCCGACCTGCGGCGTCGTTGGCATAGCGGAACATCCGGTCGGTCGTGGTGACGATGTTCTCGATTTCCGAACTCGCCTGTGCTTCGAGCAGTGGGATCGAGTTGATCAGCATCGCCTGGTTCGGGATCAGCCTTCCGGAGACCCGCAACTCGGCCAGCGCCGCCCGCGCGGCAATGCAACTGCGAAGAATGGCCCTGGTCTCGGTGTCCGAGGCCGGTGGCAGGTCCGGGAGGTCATTGAAGGGACGGCCGGGATCAAAGGTCATGTCGATGAATCCTGCTACTGTCGACACCTCGTCCGAACATGTCGATCCCGTCGACTTGTCACTGCAATGTGTCGATAAAATGAAGATATATCGACATATACTACCATGGGCAAGCCGTCAGGCGACGATGGGGTGAGTGCGCCATCCGATGGAATCGACATGCGTTACGGCGGCGGCGCTCCTGTTCCGGCCCGCAAACATCCGGGCAAAAGGAGAGCATGACCGGGTTCGATCCGGAAGCGCCCCGACCCCGAACCGGCGTTGTGGATTCTCATCCGGGCGGTTCTTGTGTAGGGACGGGGCGGACTCACCGGGAGGCGGAGACGGGAAATGGAGACGGCCAGGGACACGGTCCGCGATGCGGCGACCATCGTGCTGGTCCGCGACCGGGATCGCGAGCCGAGAATCCTTGTCGGCCGCCGGGGCAGCGCCGCCGCCTTCATGCCGGACAAGTTCGTGTTTCCCGGCGGCGCCGTTGATGCGGCCGATGGCCGGGTCAGACTGCAAGCCACACCGGCGCCGCTCTGCATGACCAGGCTGACATTGCAGTCGGCCATGCCGGAGGTCGGTCCGTTGCTGGCCTGTGCGGTGCGGGAGTTGTGGGAGGAGACCGGGATTCGCCTTGCCGAAGCCCCGGACCCGGACGGCCGGCGACAGGAACTTCCAGACGAGTGGGCGCAATTCTGCGCCGATGGCCTGGTGCCGAGCGCCCGGGGCCTCGTATTCTTCTACCGGGCGATCACCCCTCCCGGCCGAATCCGGCGTTTTGATGCGCGATTCTTCTACGGCGATGTCGACCGGATTCCCCTGGCCGGGGACCCCGACCAGCTCGATGACGCGTCTGGCGAACTTTCGGACCTGCAATGGGTTCAGCTCGGCGATACCGGCAAGCTTGATTTCCCGTCCATCACCCGGCTCGTCATTGCCCGGCTGCTGGAGGTTCTTCAGTGCCCCGGGCCGCCGCCCGGCATTCCATTCCGGTTCCAGCAAGACGGGATTCGCAAGCTGACCACATTGTGACGATTGTGCCTTCGGGGCAGCTTGGTACTACCCGTGCAGCGATCGCCAGCTTGGCCGCGCATCCCGGGGCTCGGCAATGGCGGCGTGAACTCCCCTGGCCACCGCCCTTGCCAGCGCGCTGGCCGCCCCGTGGCCCAGCGCCACCAGCGCCGCCGGGTCGTCGCCGAGTGGCAGTTCGCCGGTGGAGATGGCAAATACCAAATCGCCGTCAAGGATGGTGTGTGATGGCAGGATCGAGCGGGCCAGCCCGCCATGGGCGGTGGTGGCGAGCGCCGTGGCCTGTGCCTGGTCAAGCGTGGCGTTGGTGGCCACGACGGCAATCGTCGTGTTGTGGCCTGGGTCGGCGATGGAGATGTCGAATTCTGGCATCCAGCATGGATCGAAGCCCTCCTGATGCGTAATACCACCGAACTCGCCATCGATCTCGAATGGCGCCGCCCAGAATTCCGGGCCGCCACCCCGAACCACCGTGCCAGCCGCATTCACTGCCGCCAGTGCGCCGACCACGACACCCCCAGGCAGCACGCAGGAGGCCGAACCCAGCCCGCCCTTGAGATCGAGGGTTGTTGCGCCAGTGCCCGCCCCGGCGGTGCCGATGTCGAATTCCGGCGAGGCTGCCGCCAACGCCTGCCTGCCGAGTGAATTGTAGGGGTTGATTTGCCAGCCCTTGTCGCCGCCATTGAGGAGGTCGAACAGGATGGCCCCGGGTACGATCGGTACCCTGGCCGCTCCCACCTCAAGGCCCCGCCCCTGCTCGGCCAGCATGTCGGCCACCCCGGACGCCGCATCCAGCCCGAAGGCCGAACCGCCGGACAGGACCACCGCATCGACCCGCTGCACCAGCCGCGCGGGCGACAGGAGATCGGTCTCCCGGGTTCCCGGCGCCCCGCCGAGCACCGACACCCCGGCGGTAAAGGGTTTCCCGCCGGTCACCACCGTCACCCCGGTCTTGATGGCCGCGTCCGAGGAATTCCCGACCAGGATTCCGGGAATGTCGGCAATGCTGTTGCGCGGGCCCTGGGCAATCATGGGGATAGTCCTCCCGGGAGATTGGCTGGCCCGTGACATCGGGAGCCTTGCCGGCGGACCGGTTCCGGCCAGACCGGACCAAACTCGCCTTGAATTCGATTTAGCATTGTGGCACCGGAATTGGAAAATATTGCGGAGTTCACGATGCTGGATACGACCAACATTCTTTCACTGCTTGCGGATCCATCCCTGCTGGCTACCCGGTGCCTTGTCGCCGGCGAGTGGATTGATGCCGATGATGGCGGGGCATTTGAAGTCACCAACCCGTCCCGCGGCGACGTCATCGCCACCGTGCCGGATCTCGGCCTCGCCGAGACCCGCCGGGCCATCGATGCCTGTGCCGCCGCACAGAAGGAGTGGGCGGCGCGCACCGGGAAGGAAAGATCGGAGATCCTTCTCGAATGGTACCGGTTGATGATCGCCAATGCCGATGATCTTGCCACCATCCTAACTGCCGAGATGGGCAAGCCATTCGCCGAAGCGAAGGGTGAGATCATGTACGGGGCATCATTCCTGCAATGGTTTGGTGAAGAGGCCAAGCGAATCTATGGCGATGTCATACCGGGCCATCAGCCCGACAAGCGGTTACTGGTGATCAAGCAGCCGGTGGGCGTGGTCGCCTCGATAACGCCCTGGAACTTCCCGAATGCCATGATCGCCCGCAAGGTCGGGCCGGCGCTGGCGGTTGGATGCACATTTGTCGCCCGGCCGGCCAGCGAGACCCCGCTTTCGGCATTGGCCATGGCCGTGCTTGCCGAGCGGGCCGGCGTGCCCAAGGGCGTGTTTTCGGTGGTCACCTCGACCCGGTCGCGGCAGATCGGCGAGGAATTCTGCAGCAACCCGATCATCCGCAAGATCACCTTTACCGGGTCAACTGAAGTCGGCCGCATCCTGCTTCAGCAGGCCGGGCAGCAGGTCAAGAAGGTTTCGATGGAACTTGGCGGCAACGCGCCATTCATCGTCTTCGACGATGCCGATCTGGACGCCGCGGTGCAGGGGGCGATGCTCTCCAAATACCGGAACAACGGCCAGACATGCGTCTGCGCCAACAGGATCTATGTCCAGTCCGGCGTCTATGACAAGTTTGCCGAGATGCTGACCAGGGCCACCGGCGATCTCCAGCTCGGCGACGGGTTTGGCGATGGCATCAATACCGGGCCACTGATCAACCAGGATGCGGTGGCGAAGGTTGAATCGCACATATCGGACGCCACCTCCAAGGGTGGCAGGTTACTGGCCGGCGGCAAAAGGCACGAGCTGGGAGGCAACTGGTTCGAGCCAACGGTCATTGCCGATGTGACCCAGGACATGCTGATTGCCCATGACGAGACCTTTGGTCCGGTCGCACCGCTGATCCGGTTCGACACCGAGGATGAGGTAATCGAGCTGGCCAATGACACCATTCATGGCCTGGCTTCCTACTTCTACGCCCGAGACCTGTCGCGGGTCTGGCGGGTGGCCGAGGCGCTGGAATACGGGATGGTCGCCATCAATACCGGCATCTTGTCAACGGAGGTGGCGCCGTTCGGCGGGGTGAAGCAGTCCGGGTTGGGCCGCGAGGGCTCGCGGCATGGCACCGAAGACTTCCTGGAAATGAAATATCTGTGCATGTCGATCTGACCTGAAGGTCGGGACCCGCATCGCAGGATGCGTGCCCCGAAGGCGGGGCACGCGTCGTTGGTCATGGTCAGGCGGCGAGCTGGGCCGGCTGCTCCGGGGTGTTGATGGCGATGCGCCTCGGCTTCGAAGCCTCCGGAATCTCGCGCACCAACTCGACATTCAGCATGCCATTCTCGAAGCTGGCCCCGGTCACCTGCACATGTTCGGCAAGCCTGAACCGGCGCTCGAAGGACCGGCGGGCAATCCCGCGATGCAGGAACCTGTCATCGGAGCCCGGCTCTGCCTTGGTCGCCGAGACAACAAGCTGGTTCTCACGGACCTCGACCTTGAGATCGTCTTCGGAAAACCCGGCGGCCGCCACCGAAATCCGGTAGGCGTCATCCGAGGTCTTCTCGATGTTGAACGGCGGATAGGATGTCGAAATGACATCCTGCGAAAACGCCGAATCCAGCAGGTCGGCGACATGGTCGAAGCCGACGGTCGTGCGGAACAGCGGGGAAAGATCATATCTGCGCATGGTTACCCTCCTTTGAGCGATATGTTTGCGATGAGCCCTCCGGTTGGACGGGCCCTTGGTGGTGTCGGACCCGATATTCGGCGTTCCGACACGGAAGATATTGGGGCGGCTGTTGTGAAGTTCAAGAGGAGGCAGGCCCGGTTTCCGTCCAGCCGGATTTGCGCAGCGACCTCGGCACCGGACCGCCGCTTGCCCAGTCGAGCAGTTCCACCGTGTGCACCACCGGGATGCCGGTTCCGGTGGCGATCTGCATCATGCAGCCGATATTGCCGGTGGCGATGACATCAGGGGCGATGGTCTCGAGTGCCTGCGCCTTTCTCTTTCCGAGCTTGCCGGCAATTTCCGGTTGCAAGAGGTTGTAGGTGCCGGCCGAACCGCAGCACAAATGCGACTCGGCCGGCTCGACAACCTCGAATCCCGCCCGCGCCAGCAACAGTTTCGGCTGCTGCCGAATTTGCTGCCCGTGCTGAAGCGAGCATGGGGCATGGTAGCCGACCCGGATCTGCCGGGGCGGACATTCCGGGAATTCACGCTGGGCCAGGAATTCGGTCACGTCGGCAGCCAAATCCGAGACCCTCGCTGCGTCCGGCTCCAGCGGGTCGCCCTCCAGCATGTGCCGGTAGTCCTTGATGGTGGTTCCGCAACCGCTGGTATTGATGATGATGGCGTCCACCTCGCCATGCTCGCTGCTCGTCCACGCATTGATATTGTCGGCGGCCGCCCTGTGGCTGGCAGCGGTGTCGCCCAGATGATGCACCAGCGCGCCGCAGCACCCGGCGCCCCTGGCCACGATGACCTCGGTGCCGAGACGGCGAAGCAGCCGGATGGTGGCGTCGTTGATATCGGTATTGAGCGCCCTCTGCGCACAACCGGTCGACAGGATCACCCGGGAAGTGGGCTCGCGGTCAGGGCAAAAGACCTGCGGATCGTCGTTCCGGCTGACCGGCGGGATCTCCGATGGCGCCATTTCCAGCATCGCCCGCAGGCGGGCATCGGGCATTACGAATGCCAGCGGTCTTGCCAGCCTGGCGCCGAGCAGAGCCAGCCGAAACCGGTACGGATAGGGCAGAATGAGGGCCAGCATGCTGCGCAGCAGGCGGTCGAGCGGGCTGCGGCGATAAGTCCTGTTGATATATTCCCGGGCGTGGTCCACGAGGTGCATGTAGTTCACGCCGGAGGGACAGGTGGTCATGCAGGCGAGACAGGAGAGGCAGCGGTCAATATGCTTGACGGTCCTGGCATCGGCCGGCCGGCCGGTCTCCAGCATGTCCTTGATCAGGTAGATCCGGCCGCGGGGGCTGTCGAGTTCGTCACCCAGGAGCTGGTAGGTCGGGCAGGTTGCCGTGCAAAATCCGCAATGCACGCAACTCCTCAGGATCCTGTTCGACCGCCGCAATCCCGGGTCTTCGAGTTGTTCGGCGGTAAAGCTGGTCTGCATTGATGTCTCGTCCTTGAACTTGCCGGATGGTCGATCGGAGTGCGGTCAGGCCACCAGGCCCTGGTTGAGAATGCCCCTGGGGTCGAATTTTCGCCTGATGCCCCGCTCCAATGCGGCCAGCCGATGCTCCCGTGGCTCGAACACCGGAATGCGTTGCCTTGTCGCCCTGCCTGCCCTGACCAGCGTGGCGTGCCCGGAATACGTCCCGGCCCGCTGCCGCAGATCCACCCCCTCTTCGGCCAGGACCCAGATCAATCCGCCACCCCAGTCATAGATGACTTCCGCCTCGCCTTCTTCCCTGATTTTCTCGACCAGGGAGGGAGCTGCACCGGGGGTGGTCGACAGCCGCCAGACATCTCCCTGCCTGCCGTGGAACGCCTCGACATCCCTGATCCATTTCCAGCCGGCTGCAATCCGCTCCTGGTCGGTCTCGATGTCGAACTGGCCGAATTCCTGCAGCAGCGCCCGCAACCGGTCGGCCCGGTATCGGACCGACTCCTCGAGGCCCTCAACCCTGATCATCGTCACCGGATGGCCGTCCAGCCCCCTGCCCACATGGGCAGCCCCCGATACGCCGAATGGCGAGGCCAGCGCCCTCGACAGCACCTCGATGGCGCGCCGGTCCGAGAGACCCTCCAGCAGCAGCACTGCCCGGAACTCGGAGCCTGGCAGCACCTTGAAGGCGATTTCCGTCATGATGCCCAGCGTCCCGAAGCTCCCGGCCAGCAGCTTGACCAGGTCATAGCCGGTGACGTTCTTCATGACCCGGCCGCCATTCCTGATGACCCGGCCGGCCCCGTCGACAAACCGGACCCCCAGCATGAAATCCCTGCAGGCGCCCGATGACACCCGGCGTGGCCCCGACAGGTTCAGCGCCGCAACGCCGCCGATGGTCGGTTCTCCCTCGGTTCCCAGCAATCCACGGTAGTCCATCGGCTCGAAGGGGAGTTGCTGTCGGCTGCCGGCCAGAACCGATTCCAGCTCGGCCAGCGGGGTCCCTGCCCTGACAATCACCGTCAGCGCCCCGGGATCATGTTCCGATATGCCCGATATGCCCGCGGTAGACACCGGCGCCCCGTCCTGATCCCCACCGATCGGCTTGGTGCCGCCTCCGAAAATCCGCACCGGTTCCGTCGCCGACGCAATCAGCTCGGCAAGTTCGCTTTCACTCCCCGGTCTCACGCCGCCCGTCGGTCTTCGGTTAATTCGAGCGGAAATACCTTGGCCGGATTCAGCCGCCATCCGGGATCGAACACATCCTTGATCCGGATCTGGGCCTCCAGGTCATCACGACCATACTGTGCGTGCATCAGGTCACGTTTTTCGACCCCGACCCCATGTTCGCCGGTCAGGCAGCCTCCGACCTCCACGCAGAATTTCAGGATCGCCGCGCCAAGTGCCTCACATCTCTCCAGGCCGCCCTCGGCATTCGAGTCAAACAGGATCAGCGGATGGAGATTGCCGTCACCGGCATGAAACACGTTTGCCACCGGCAGGTCGAATTCCGCCGACAGCTCACCGATTCGGTCAAGCACCCGGGGCAGTTCCGATACCGGAATCGTCCCGTCGAGGCATATGTAGTCGCTGATTCGGCCCATGGCGCCGAAGGCGGCCTTGCGGCCGGCCCAGATCAGTTCCGATTCGGCGTCCGAACGGCTGTCCCTGACCACCTCCGGCGCATGCCGGGCGGCAATCTGCCTGATCAGGCCAAGCTGGCGGTCGATTTCCTCGTCGGAGCCTTCAACCTCGACGATCAGCAACGCCTCGACATCGGGATACCCGGCACCGACAAAATCCTCGCAGGCCCGGATGCAGGGCCGGTCCATGAACTCGATGGCCACCGGCAGCAGGCCGGACTGGACAATGTCGGCGACACAGGCCCCGGCCGCCGAATTCGTTCCAAATCCGAACATGACCGGCCTGGCACCCTCCGGTTTCGGGACAATGCGCAGCACCGCCTCGGTGACCACGCCCAGCTGCCCTTCCGATCCACAGACCAGGCCAAGCAGGTCAAGCCCGCCCGAATCCATGTACGGGCCGCCGATCTCGACCACCTCCCCATCCATCATCACCATGGTCACGCCGAGAAGATTGTTGCTCGTGACACCGTATTTGAGGCAGTGGGCGCCGCCTGAATTCATGGCGATGTTGCCGGCAATGGCACAGGCCAGCTGGCTCGACGGATCCGGGGCGTAGAAGAACCCTTCCGCCGCCACGGCTTCGGTCACCGAGATGTTGGTCCGGCCCGCCTGCACCCGGACGAACCGGTTGGCGAGGTCGATCTCCAGGATCTCGGTCATGCGAGACACGCCCAGCACCACGGAATCGGATGTCGGCAAAGCGCCTCCGGCCAGTGAGGTCCCGGCGCCCCGGGGCACCACCGGAACATGCTCGTCGTTGCAGACGCGCAGGATCTGCGAAACCTCTTCCGTCGTCGCCGGCAGGGCGACGGCGAGCGGCGGGCAGCTGTAGGCCGTGTAGGCATCACATTCATAAGCCCGGGTCTCGGTCGGATCATCAATGATGCCCTCGCCGGGCAGCAACGCCCGCAACCGGGCGACGATCTGGTCCCTGCGCTCAAGGACATGACTGTCCGGGGATGGCATTTCCATCTTCTGCCACGCTCATGACCGGCTGGAGCTCTATCTGGGCACCGTCCGGCAGCTGACCCTGCCGCGGAAGCGGAAGGGCTCGTCAAAGAAGGCTACATGTGGTCAATTATCGCCACGTCATCCATTCGCTGAAGACCAAGCCGATGGCGCTCATGCGGCTGGTCTACCGTGATGAACTCTTCCCGCGTGGAGCCTACCGGCGCTGCTTCGAGGCGGCGATGAAGGCGCAGGGCCTTGCTGACGCCGCGGCAGGATAGAACGGCCACCTGCCGTTGTCCAACTCGGCAAGAAACCGGGATGCATCCCGGTCAAACCCGGCGTGGAGAGTGCGGCAACAGAACGATAGGCATTCCTGAACACTCGCCGCGGCGTCAGGTTGTCATCCTGAAATGTTGCGGTCCGGCTTTCAGCGGCCTCCGCAACATAATCCGCACCGCAACATAGACCGTGATTGACGTGCTGCTCTCATCCATATTGACGCTCTACAGCTTCGCCCAGCAGAAGCCAGGGAACGGCGCCGCCGATGATCGCAAACTGGCCTTCGAAGCTGCCGAGGATCTGGCCGATCTCGATGAGTACCGACTTGACCGCCGCTGTCGTCCGGTCGTCGTAGTCGCCGGCGGCCTGGGGCTTCCTCACAACCATGGAAAGCACTTCGCGGCCAAATGGTCGGCGGCCTCGCGGTCCCGATCAGTGCCATTCCACAGATCGAGGTAGGTGACGACCGGATTGGCGCAGATGCCCGGCGCCGGCTCGACGGCGTCATCGAACAGGGTCTCATCGTTGGGGATACGCAGGATCACGTTGGCTCCCTGTGCGGCATGGGTCAACTGAAGCGCCTCTTGCAGTATCCGCGCCCCGGCCTCGTCTGCATAGAAGCTGTGCGTGCTGCCTCGGACGTATGGCGCAATCCACTCGGCAGCCGAGTTGGACGCGCAGATCGCGCGCGGAGGTTGCGGTCCCGGGTTCAGGTTTCCCGACAGGTGATTGCGCAGCTGGTCCCCGTGGGGAACCGTGTATCCGCTGATGTGATGGCCATCGGGCTGACGGTAGTTCTCGCGCCAGGATTTCAGTAGCGCATCGGGCTGGACGAGGACGAGACCGTCGTCCCCTATGTCGACCCATTCCCGGTCGAGCAGTGCTTTGCGGACATTGCTTACGTGCCCGAGGCTGGCGTTGGCTGCCTCGGCCAGACCCGTCACGCGCCATGCGCGGGCCGGGTCGCGCAGAAGAACCCGCAGGATCGCGCCCGCCTTCGGCGTGAACAGTGACCGCTGAGCGCGGGTTTCGGACTTCGGCCTGTCCGGGACGGATCGTTCCATATAGACGGGGCCAAAAGCAAGGTGGGCGTTACCGAAGAGGTCGAGGTAGGCGACATTGTGATCGAGGCATATGGAGCGCGACTCTGGAGACAGGTATGGGCTCACCAGCATCGGGATGAACTGCCGGGTGTCGTCCTGGTGTTCGGATCGATGCAAATGCGCGATGCAGCTCTCGAGCTGATAGACCGCGGAACGGGCAAAACGCGGCGCTCCATTTGACTTGATCTCCATGAGGAGCGCATAGCGGCTTCCATCGTGCCCAAGATCGATCCTGGCATCGAGATGGTGGCCGGACTCGAGATGGTGCTCGTGGCGAACTGCGATGATCTGTATGTCCGGGACGTGCTCAAGCAGAGCACGGACCGCGTCCACTGCCGTGTTCTCCGCCCGCTTCTCGATTTCGTGCGATTTCACCATTTGGTGAAAGTAGCATGATCGGTGAAATTGATCAAGATCATTTCAGCAAGACACCGTTTTCAGCAATCTGCTGATATAGCACATCTTGATGAAACTTCTGCGCGCAGGCTGGCCCGAGAGTTGTGGCCGGGCCGGTTGCCATCCATGTCCCATCTGTCTTGGATGGGTGCAGTTGACCCGGCCACGATGGTCCTCAGTCGGGGAGGCCGAGCGAAACAGGTCTTCGGCCATAGGCCTGCGCCCGCTCAGACGGAGCGATGGGCATGCCGATGCTCTCCTCGACGCGCGAGCCCGATGCCTTCACAGTCTCATTGGCCAGGCGCGCATAGCACTCGGTTTTCCACGGCGCACGTTACTGACCATTTCTGACTCAAGATGTCCGAGGATCAGTCCAGTCCGAAACATTCTTGCCACTCCCTGCCGAGTTGTCCTGCAACTCAACGCCATGAAGTTTGACCTGAATGGCGTAATTGCTCGGCGTCGGATTGCAAATTGAGTGAATTTCAGCTTTCAACTCCAACTCCCCACCATGTCAGTGCAAGATGGTGTTGGTTGTCCCGTCAGTTGCGGCATCAAGTCAATCGCTGCCCGCGACCGTGATGGGTCACAGGCCAGGTATCCAACACCAGGCAGAATTGACCCTCGCCTGACGCGCCAGCGGCGACATCAACGATGCCGCCGCTTTGCTGATTTTCATCCATGCTCGACTGTCAGGAAGCCCGCGGGCTCTGACAATCCGAGGTTCAACTCTTGGGCAAGGGCCCGGCAAGCGGTGTGCCTTCCTCCTCAAAATGCAGTCTGGTGATCCTGAACACCATCGGTGCCAGCAGGATCAGGCCGATCAGGTTTGGAACTGCCATCAGGCCATTGAGCGTATCAGACAGGTTCCAGACGAAATCGACCTTCAAATTGGCAAATACCAGCGCTGCCAGCACCCACAATCCCCGATAGATCAACAGGGTCTTTTCGCTGAACAGATACTGCCAGCATCGTTCGCCATAATACGACCAACCCAGGATCGTGGTGAAAGCAAACACCGCAAGGGCAATGGTGACGATGTATTGACCGCCGGCAATCGATTCGTTGAAACCGGTCGAGGTCAGCACCGCACCGGTCAGGCCGCCGCCATCGGCGCCGGTCATCGTCCATGCGCCCGATGTCAGGATGACCAGGGCAGTCATGGTGCAGACGACGATGGTGTCGATGAAGGTTCCGAGCATGGCGATGATGCCCTGGCGAACCGGGCTGTTGGTCTGTGCAGCGGCGTGGGCGATTGCCGCCGAACCCAGGCCGGATTCGTTGGAGAACACACCACGGGCCACGCCGAAGCGAATGGCTGCCGCAACCGCAGCGCCGGCAAATCCGCCGGTGGCTGCAGCCGGATTGAAGGCATAGGTAAAGATCATGCCAATGGCTTCGGGAACCTTGGTGATGTTGATCAGGATGATGATCAGCGCCGCGCCGACATAGAGAACGATCATGGTCGGAACCAGCTTGCCGGCAACGTCACCGATCCGCTTGATGCCGCCGATGATGACAAAACCCGCAAGGGCGGCCACAACGAGTCCGGTAATCCAGGTTGGAACATTGAAACTGGAATCGAGAACCGTTGCCATCGAGTTGACCTGAACCGCGTTGCCGATCCCGAATGCGGCGACCGCACCAAAGACGGCAAAGGCGATTCCCAGGTATTTGCCGAGTTCCGGGGCAAATTCCCCGACACCGTTCCGCAAATAGTACATGGGTCCGCCGACATACTTGCCGGTGGAATCAACCTCCCGATAGGTCACCGCACAAACGGCTTCGGCATATTTGGTTGCCATCCCGAACAGGGCGATGAGCCACATGTAAAAGATTGCGCCCGGACCACCCAGGGCGATGGCCGTGGCAACGCCGGCGATGTTTCCGGTTCCGACAGTCGCCGACAGGGCGGTCATCAGGGCATTGAACGGCTTGACCTCACCCTCGCCGACCTGGTTCTTGTCGAACAGGAGCCTGAACCCGTACCCGACCTTCCGCCAGGGCATGAAGACAAGGCCCAGCGTCAGCAACAGGCCGGTGATACCGAGCATGCCGAGCATGGGTGGGCCCCACGCAAATGAATTAATTGAGCTGATAATATCGTTTAACCGGTCCATTCCTATCTCCTCCTCTGCCGGAGCGACTGCGTCGGCTCCAAGGGTTGAACTCACGCGACCCGGCGGACCTGCCCCCCGGCCAATCGGTTGCCGGCCAACTTATCCAATCATCGACCTCAAGACAATTCCCTGATCGACACCGCCGACGGTCACCGGAACTGCCAGCCGGAGCCGGCCCAACACCCAACCCGAACCACCTGCCACGCAACCGACAGGCCGGGGACTGCACCTTCATGCGGCCACACCATTGCTCCGAACGGACGCCGTCCTCCCCACCCTGGCGGCGGGTTTGGCAATTCGAGTTCGATATTGATACCGTCCGCCTCGACAGGTAGCCACGGGGATGGCACATGCGGGCGATGCTGCCCTGTCATGATCGGGGGCCCCGTTGAAAGATTGCGGTTCTGTTGCTCGTCGATGCCGGCTTCCGGACAAGGTGTCAGCATGACATCCGGCACGGCTCATGACGGTCTTGGCCGGGATGCTGACCTGGTCCTGGAGGATGTCTCCTACCACGTGGATTCCCGGACTGTCCTGGACGGCATTTCGCTGCGGGTGCGTGAAAGACGGTCGGGAATCGTCGGGCTGAACGGTTCGGGCAAGACGACGCTGGCGCGGCTGATTTGCGGGTTGGTCAAGCCGACCTGCGGCAGGATCACAGTCAACGGGATTGATGTCGCCGGTGATCGTCGAGCGGCCCTGGACCTGGTTGGGCTGGTATTCCAGAACCCGGACCACCAGATCATCTTCCCGACCGTGGAAGAGGAGATCTCCTTCGGCCTGGTCCAGAAGGGGTTGTCGAAGGCGGAAGCCGCGGAATTGTCGCTTGAGACGCTTGCCGGGTTTGGCCGGCGGAACTGGGCGGGGCGGCCGGTTGCATCGCTGTCGCAGGGTCAGCGTCACCTGGTCTGCATCATGGCGGTGGCGGCGATGCGGCCGTCATTGCTGGTACTTGACGAGCCGTTTTCCGGCCCGGACATCCCAACCATCCGCCAGTTGCACCGGCAGCTGGATCGCCTGGATGTTGCACAGATCCTGATCACCCATGACCTGCAATACCTGCAGGATCACGAGCGGGTGATCTGGCTTGACAAGGGAAGGGTTCGGGGTGATGGCACACCCGGGCAGGTGCTTGCCGAGTTTACCGAAGAAATCGACAGGATGAGCAACATCGATGCTTTCGCTGAATTCTCCGGTCAGAACCCCGTATCATGATATCCGGCCAGGGCTGAAACTTGCGGCCCTGTGCGGCTTTACCATTGTCGTTTTCATTGCCGACTCGCCAGCCTGGCTGACAGGAGCATTGCTGCTGGTACTGGCGCTCTACCTGGTTCCCGGGACCAGGTTCCTGGGCATCGGGTTGCGAAGATTGCTGCCGCTCTGGCCGTTCATCGCCATCCTGGCGATCTGGCATGCCGCAACCGGTGCATATCTGGAAGGGATTTCGATCGGGCTTCGCCTGGTGTCAGCGGTGGCGTTGGCCAATCTGGTGACCATGACCACGCGCCTCGATGACCTGGCCGGCCTGGCTTCCCGCCTTGCCGCTCCCTTGCCCTGGGCCGGGTCTGCCTCCCGGAGCATCGGCATTGCCATCGCCCTGGTCATCCGGTTTACCCCGGTCCTTGCGCAGAAGGGCGGCACGCTGCTGGAGAGTTGGCGGAACCGGTCGGCACGACCGCCTGGATGGCGGATCGTCATCCCCCTTGCGGTGCTGGCGCTGGATGATGCCGAACATGTTGCCGAGGCGTTGCGGGCACGCGGCGGCGTGAATCCTGCCCGGAAGGAGGGATGATGGAACGAAACCTGGTCATGATTGCCTTCTTTGCCGCATTGATCGCGGCACTCGGCCTGGTTCCGAAGCTCGCCCTCGCCTCCGGCGTGCCGATCACCGCACAATCCCTGGGAATCATGCTCTGCGGAACGATCCTGGGCTCGAGGCGAGGGGCGCTTGCCGTATTGCTGTTCGTGTTGCTGGTTGCGTTGGGTCTCCCGCTCCTTGCTGGCGGGAGAGGAGGTCTCGGGCTGTTTGTCTCGCCATCCGCCGGCTACCTGGTCGGGTTTCCGCTGGCGGCACTGGTGGCCGGTCTGGCCATGGAGCGGATGCAATCGATATCCGTGTTTCCGGCAGCGCTGGTATCCGCTCTGGTTGGCGGCGTCCTCACTCTTCACATCCCCGGAATACTCGGGATGGCAGTCACGCTCGACAAATCGCTAACCGAAGCCGCAATGCTTGCCCTGCCATTCCTGCCGGGCGACATCATCAAGGCCGCCATTTGCGCCTTCGTGACCGCCGGGATCGCCCGAGCCCGCCCGAGCAGCCTGCTGAGCCGCCAATAACAACAGATTCCCGGCGATCAGGGCCGGTATTCCAGCAAGACCGCGGTACCAAGCCCACCGGCGGCGGCAATGGACGCGATTCCGAAACGCGCCCGGCGCTCGGCCAGCTCGTGGAACAGCCTGACCGCCAAGACAGCACCGGATGCGCCGATCGGATGACCGCGGGCAAGCGAACCGCCACCCGGATTGACGATCGAGGGCGAGAGCCCGACACCGTTGACGCAGGCAATGGCCTGGACGGCATAGGCCTCCATGATCTCGGCGACGGCCAGGTCCTGGACCTCCAACCCGGCCTGGTCGAGCGTCGCCGCTATCGCGTCAACCGGCGCCAGGCCAGGCAAATCGGGATCACCACCGATCGTCATGCCGCCGGCAATGCGAACCGCCGGCCGGTCGAGCTCCCGGGCAATCCTCTCCGAGACCACGGCACAAATCGCCCCGCCATCTGCAGCAACCGATGTATTGGCGGCGGTGATCGAGCCACAGACTCGCCTTGCCCGCCGACAGATGGCCATCGACATCTCCCGCCCGTAGCTGTCGACAACGAGGTCGATCCCGGGAACTGGGACGATCTCCGCATGGCAGCGATGCCGGTTGCGCAAGGCCTTGCGATGACTCTCGACGGTCCACGCATCCTGTTTCTGCCGGGAAATCCCCAGCACCTTGCCAAGATTGTCGGCCGCCACCTCCATCGGCGGGTCCCGGTCAGGCCAGGGGGTGAACCGAGCCTGTTCGAGGGGATCCCGCTCGCCAGTCTCCAGCTCCGATTGCCGCCGGTGGCTTCGCCGGGAATACTGCTCGACACCGCCGGCCAGGACGACATCGGCGCCGCCGGCGATCAGCGCCTCCGCCAACAGCAATGCGTCAAGCCCGCTGCAGCATTGCCGGTCAAGCGTGAGTCCGGCCGTGGTCTCGGCAAGTCCGGCAGCCAGCGCAATGGATCTTGCCGGGTTGCCACCGGGTCCGATCGCATTGCCGATGATGACCTCGTTGACCCTCCCGGCAACGATCCCGGCATCTGACAAGGCTGCCAGCAATGGCGGCACGGCCAAGTCAAAAAGATCAACATCACTGAAAGCGCCGCCACGGGGCGCAACCGGCGTCCGGCGGGCTGCAACCAGGAATGCGGGGCTTCTCATGGTTCCTGATCCGCCAAGATCCGCTCCAGCGCCGCCAAATCCGTCTTGCCGGAGGGAAGCAATGGCCAGGCATCACAGGTGATTGTCCGGCGGGGTGCCGCATGCGGTCCGACTGCAGCCCGGCACCTGCGTTCAATCCCCTCGAGTCCAGGCCAGGAGTCGCCGGGCTTGACGAAAGCCACTGGCACCGATCCACGCAGAGGATCCTCCCACGGCAGGACCGCGGCTCGCTGAATACCATCGATCTCCAGCAGGCAATTCTCGATCGCTTCCGGGTGGATCAGCTGATCGGCGACATTGAACATGCGATCGGTACGGCCGGCCAGGTGGAGATGGCCGCCTTCATCGAGATATCCGGTCTCGCCAACGGACAGGAACCGGCCATGCCATCGCGCCGGTCCCGGAAACCCGCCGCAATAGCCGTCGAAGAGATACGGGCTGGCGACCAGGATCTCACCCGCCTGCCCGCCATCGCCGATACGCAATTCAACCCCCGGATAGGCCTTGCCGACCGAGCCTTCCGGGGTCTCGCTGTCAGTGACGGCCACGAAGCTGGTTTCGGATGATCCGTAGAATTCGCAGATTTCGGCATTGGGAAACAGCCCTGCCGCCTGCATCCGAGTCCTTGCGTCGAGCTTTGAGCCGGCAGTCAGCACCAACCTGACCGAAGGCGCGGGCCCCAACCGGTGTCGTGCAGGCTCGATCATCATCCTGATCTGGGTGGGCGTAGCATAGAGGATGGTGATGTTGCGGGCGGTCACGGCCTCGGCCTGCCGGTCGGGACGCAAGCCGCCAAGCAAGTGAAGATCGGCTCCGAGATGTGCCGCCTCCATGGCCCCGTACAGGGCCAGCGAGTGGCCGATATCACCGAGCACCCCGTAATTGTCGTCTGGCCCGGAATGCCAGCGGCGCTGGTTGGATCTGAAACTCAGGATCCATGACCGGTGGGATCGCCTGACGGTCCTGCTCCGACCAGAGGTTCCGGAACTTCTGCACCGGAAGAACCTGTCCTGCCCACCAACCGGCTCCGGCGGATTACCTTCCAGCGAGTCACATCGAGGGAAGGGACGAGTGTCGGGCTCACCATCCTGCCCGGAAGTCACCACCAGGAATTCCCGCCCCGCACCTGCCGCCTGCAGAACGTCCGCCATCCCCGATGCCTGGCTTCCGGCAGCAATCCTGACATGAATGAGCCCCAGCTCTCCTGCATTGGCAAGGGAATCTCCATGCGCTGCCTTCGGACAGACGATCCGGACATACCCATCATGCAGCGTCGAATTCGGGTTCCATCTGAAACCATGCTCGCTCCCGTTCCCGGGCAGGATTTCTCGCTGGCGCCTTCCATCCCTTACGCTTGCAGCATTCACCACCAACCACCTCCTGTCCTTGCGGGGATCACGCTCCCGGGAGTCCCCACAGTTGGCGACGGACCGGCCTGCAACATGCAAGTCCTGGGACGGCATCGAGTGCATGGGGCAGGCTCCTTCCCGTCACGATCCCGCAATCGCCGCCGCTGCGCGCCCCGAGCCCGGACAGTGATACCCCACTCGACTCGCGACGGCCAGTCGCCCGGGGCGGCAGCCAGTGCGATGACGACATCCTCCTTCTTTCTCTATTTTGCGGTGGCTTGAACAAGTCTGCTGCTGGACGGGTGGAGTTGCAAACCCCACCCCGGAACCATAGGTTTCGGGTGACTATTGCCATGTTCTTTCGCCGGTCATGACCAGCCAAAATGCAGAGACCCGCGCCGGCAAGACCGGTGCACGCTATTGGGACCAGGATCTTGGGCCGTCCTTCCGGCGAGTGCTGGGCGGATTGGCAATCCTGTTGCTCGCCGGAACGCTCATCTACCTGGCCGGTTTTGTCTATCTGACCCTGTTCTGACGGGTTGACGGCTTGAATCCGTTGGCGGCGAGACCGACCGCCAGGCCCAGATACAAATAGCCATAGAGGGCCTGGCAGGCGGCGAGCAGCCGTCCGGCCGGTGATGGCTGGATGTCGCCATAACCGAGAGTCGTGAAGGTGACGACGCTGAAGTAGAGACCGTCGACGATCGAGGTCGCATCCGAGGCACCGGTCGAATCATGCAGCCCGGCCCTGAGGTGCAGGAACGAGAAACAGATGATGTTGATCACGGCGGACACGAACACGACGGCGACGGCCTGCGGTCGGGTCAGCGCTGCCGCTGAATCCTTGAAGATGGGCATCAACCCGAACACCGTCACCAGCAGCATGACAAGCTGGTAGGCGGAGGCAGCATCTCCCAGGCCAGGCTCGAGCCATTGCAGTGCCGTGGAGGCCAGGGTCACGAAGCAGCAGATGACATAGACCTGCCAGTATCGGCTTCGATCGGAACGCATGGGAAGGTTCATGTCATTCCTTCAACAGGCTGGTCCCCGACCAATCTTCCGGGACCTGTCCACCGGGCGGTTGACAGGACTTCATCGACACCTGGTCGCATATTCGGCGACCGCACCTTGCTGTCAATAACAGCCAACCGGGAACACGCAACCATCCCGGTGGTGGTGACCATCCGGTCGAAACCGGCCGGCAGCCGGGCTTGTCCCGGGGCAACGCCGATCCCTGGCCCCGCCCTTCACGGAAGGCGAGTGACGCCGGCAAGGCTCATCTGCGACCTCGCCGGCCGCGGAACGGGCGCAGCCGGGCTTGTCCCGGGGCTTCGCCATCCCGGGTCCAGGCAATTGCCGCCAGGACCAGTACCAGCAACATTCCGAGTGCCCCGGGAAGCAACGGGGCCGATTCGATGGCCAGGACCCGGTACGACTCCCTCGGCACCAGGCCAAGCCAGTTCTCGCCGGATGTCTTTCTTCCCTGCTCGACCAGCCGCAACTCGGGTATTCCGTCTTCAATGCGCCAGACGCCGCCTCCGGAACCGGACGCGGCATCGGCAAGGTGCCTGGCGGTCGACGTGGTCGCCTCGAATTCACCGGGGAATTCAGGGCCAACGACAGTGACCAGGGAGCGGGTGCCATCGCTGACCTGGTAGAGGCCCGGCGGCGCGGCGTGGATGACGGTCTCGTGCCTTCCGGGCGCCAGGTGGGTCTGATCATGTTCGAGCAATTCGCCCTGCGGCCCGGTGACCGTGATCGTCGGAATTCGGCCATCGACCGAGCGATGCTCGATGACCAGGCCGTTCCGGCCGGAGTTGGCCGTCAGCGCCTCTTCCTCCAGTTCCGGCTCCTTCATCAGCCAGTGCACGAGCCGACGAAGCAATTCCGTTTGCGGCCCGCCGCCCTCGACCTCCCGGTGCCACAGCCAGACCTGGTCCGATCCCAGCAGCGCCACCCGTCCCTCGCCGACCCGGTCGAGCAGGAGCAGCGGCCCGGCATCCGGATTGCCCTCCATCAATGAGAGGCCGCTACGTCTTGCCAATCCGACTTGCCGGAACCAGCGGCCCCATCCGGCATCGCCGGCATTGCCCTTGCCCGTCCTGCCGCTGCCCGCCAGCGCCGAGGTGACCGGATGCCGCCTTCCGATCTCGGTCAGCGTCGGCACGAAGCCACCCTCGACGACAGCGCCGGTCGGCACCGCCGGCAGGATCTCCGCCAGCACCGAGGCATGAATGCTTGCCTCGCTGGCAAATTCCGGTCCCGCAGCGACCAGCAGTGCCCCACCATCGGCCACCTGGTTCCTGATGTAGTGAAAATGGACGGCGGACAGGAAACCGTAGAGGACATAGCGGTCGAAAATGACCAGGTCGAAGGTGTCGATCTTTTCGGCAAACAGTTCATGGACCGGAAACGGTATGAGGGACAACTCCTCCGGCGCGCCGACCCGTGCATCGGAGCCGGTTCTCAGGATGTTGAAATGGATGAGTTCGATCGACTCGTCGGATTTGAGAATGTTCCGCCAGGTACGCTGCCCCGGATGCGGAAACCCCGATACCAGCAACACCCGCAATCGGTCCCGGACCCCGTTGATCTCGACCGAGGCCATGTTGTTCAACATGGTGAGTTCGCCTTGAACCTGCGGCGTGGAGACAACAACCAGGTTCCGGCCTCGCCGGATCTGGTCAATGGTGATCTCCCGGTCGCCATCCGTCACATGGGTCACCGGAGGTGCGCCATTCGTCGACACGGAAATCACCCGGGGGCGGCCCCCATCCGGGATGATGCCTTCATCGAGCACCGATACCGACATCGTCGCCGTCTCGCCGACCACGGCATAGGCCGGAAAACTGCGGAATTCGATCCGGCGGTCGAATTCGTCCCGTCGGCCGGTAACCAGGGCGTGGACCGGGAAGGGAAAGTCCAGGCCGCTGGAAGAATCATGCACCCGCCCATCCGTCACCAGGACGGCGCCGGCGATCCGGCCTTCGTCGAGGCCGGCAACCGTGCGGTTCAGTTTGCCAAGCAGTGAACTCTTCCCTGCACTGCCATCCTGGCCGTTTCGCAGGGTCGAGACGGCAATTTCAATGCCGTCTAACTGGCCAAGCCGGTCACGCAGTTCGGCCAGCGTCGCGTCGGTTTCCGCCATCCGCCCGCCGATTTCCTGGCTTGCCGACCGGTCATCCAGCAGGATGACGATATCGGTGTCGTATTCGCGCAATTCCCTCCTGATGGACGGGTTGAGGAGCGTGCCAGCCAGGATCAGCAGGATCGCAAGGCGCAGGAATGCCCCCACCTGGCCCGCCAGCAGCCTCCGGGCCAGGACCGCCACGGCAATTGCCGCCATGGCCGCGATCGGCACCCAGGGCAGGAGCGGGTCGAGATGGATTTGGATTCCCATTCAAGCGGCCCGCTCGTTCAGCATGGTGTCGTCATTGCAGATCATGCCGACCTGTCCCTCAGGATTGTGTCGTCGTTGCAACTCATGCCGGCCTGCCCCTCACCTGGCCCGCAACTGCAATAGCGCGTCGACGCTGAGCTGGTCGGTCTTGTAGTTTCCTGACAGTGCATGCATGATCAGGTTGATGCCGAACCTGTAGGCGAACTCGCGCTGATTCTCGCCGCGCCTGCCGGCCCCGACCGGAAACATGGCGGTCCCATCCTCGTGCACCGCCCAGGCCGATGCCCAGTCATTGCCGCCGATGACGACCGGGGTTACCCCGTCGGTCGCCGAATTGCCGGCCTGTCTTCTGCCCCAGGCGGTCCGTGTCTGCTCGACCCAGATGTCACCCTGGTATCGGCCGGGATACCGGTCCAGCAGGTAGAAGCTGCGCGAAATTGCGTGGTTGCGGTCCGGGATGTCGAGCGGCGGGATGGCCAGCGGCCCGACCATCCGGGCCAGCTTCTCGGCGTTTGAATTTGCCGGGGAATAGCCGCCCAGGAGTGCATCCCTGGTATCGAACAGGATCATACCGCCGCGTTCCAGGTATTTTCGCAGATTCCGGTACGACTCCTCGGTCAGGGGCGGCCCTGAAGGCGAGACCGGCCAGTAGACCAGGGGGTAGAGGGCAATCGTGGCGAAGGACGACTCCAGGCCAGCCGGCACCGCCAGCTCGATCGAGGTCCTGGCCTCGACGACCCTCGATAGTCCCCTGAGACCGGCCTCGGAGACGCGGTCCAGCTCCTGGTCGCCGGTGATCACATAGGCCAGGACGGTGTCCCTCGTGGCCCGAACTGCGACATCCTCGGCCAGCTGCGCAGTAGCCGTGTCGGCCATCACCGCCAGTGCACACGGCATCGCCGCCGTCAGGATGGCGATCCTGCCGCCAAGCCTGAAGGTGACGAGGAAATCGGCAACAAACAGCAGGAAGGCAAGAGCCAGCAATGCGCCCTTGCCCGGTATCGCCGGGATTCCGGCATCACTGCGAAGCCGAACGGATTCGGGCCAAGCGGGTGCGGGTAGCAATGCCGGGTCGGATACCGCGTTGATGGCAAGCCTCAACTGGCCGGATTGGTATATTCCAGGCGGCATGTCGCCGGATGCCAGCCGGTCGCCGGTCACGCTCGGCGGATTCTCTGCTGCCCGGGTCCGGCCAAAGGCATCGACCAGCTGTTCCGCCTGCCAGAGCTGATCGCCCTCCGGCGCGGTAATTCCGACCGGGCCGGTGCGGGAATGCAGCACCAGCCGCTCCAGCATTTCGGGAAACAGCCCGTGCAGGGGCAGATTTGACCATTCTGCCGTGGCCGGAATGTGAAACAGGACCAGCAATCCGTCGCCCAGGGGGGAGCCGGTGATCAACGGCGTTCCATCCTGGAGGCCAGCCAGCACCCGGCTGGCCAGCTCCGGACCCGGTTGCGCCAGTATCTGCCGGCTGACGGTGATGTCGGAAGGAACCTCCAGCCCATGGAAAGGCGATCCGGGCTCAAACCGGGCGAGACTCTTTGGTTGCTCCCAGGACATGGAGCCTCCCATCGATCGGCTGCCGGCGCGCAGCCGAACCGGATGGAGATGATCATCTGCCGTCGGTGACGCCGCCAGCCGACGACCGGCAAACCGAACCAGGTGGCCGCCATCCCGGACCCAGCCATCCAGCCGCGCCAGCTGTTGCTGCTCCAGCTCGACGATATCCGGAAGGAACATGATGTCCGGACCGGACTCGAGCATCTCGTCCAGCCCACCCTCGATCAACGCCGCCGACTGGGACAGCGCCCGGCGCAAATAGTGGTAGGGCGAGAGCAGGATCCCGCCCTCATCCAGCTGCCTGCCGACGACCAGGGCGGCACTGCTCTGCTGCAGGCCGCCAGCCACGAGGTTGACGGCCCCGGCCGAATTCACGCCATTGATCTCGAAGCGCCGGATGCGGTGTCGCAGTTGGGCCGGCATGCGGAACTCCAGTTCTGCCATCTCCTGGCCGGCCGGCAATGATGCCGTCTGCGAGTCGATCCTGTGGGTGGCGCCGGCGAGGTCGGCGCCGATGGCATCGACACTGACATTCCTTGCCGCGTCATTCCCGGCCAGGCGCAGCGGAACCACCACGCTGCCGGCTTGCACCTGCGGCTGGCCGAGCATCGGCACCGGCCCTGCCGGTTCGACCACCGTCACCTCGCCCCGGTCGAGAAGCAGGCGCACCAGCCGGTCATGGCCGTCATAGGCGATCCCGTCGATCAGCCAAATGCTGTCAAACCGTCCTTCGATCTCCTTCTCGATCCAGTCGCTGACCTCGTTGCCATCCGGCATCACCGGCTTCGGCAGCAGCGCCGCCACTTCCTCCTCCCTGGCCCCGGCATCGCCAAAGCCGGAAAACGCTTCCGGCATCGAGGTTGCGGCGACGACATGAACCGGAATCTCGCCAATTTCGGCCTGTTCGAGGATGGCGGTGATGTCGGCAATTCGCGCCGGCCAGTGATCGGCCCCGGCCCAGCTGCCGTCGACGAGGACGAGGATCGGCACGCCCGGGTCTCGCCCATCCGGCGTTTCGGTCACCAGGACCGGCCCGGAAAACCCGATGATTGCCGCCGCCACCGCCAGCATTCGCAGCAGTTTCAGCCACCAGGGAATCGAACGGGCTTCGAATTGCCCGCCGTCAAGCTCGCCGAACAGCGACACCGGCGGAAATTCCTGCAACCGCGCCGGTGGCGGCACCGCCCGCAGCAGCAGCCACAGCAGCGGCAGCGCCAGCAAACCCGCCAGTACCCAGGGCACGGCAAACCCGATTGGTCCGAGCAGCAGCATCCCTAACCGGGCCCCTGCCCCAGCACCTCGCACAACCAGCGAAGAGTCGGGGCGGCATCGGCATCGGTTGCGTGCAGCCTGCTGTGCCAGCCAAATTCACCGGCAATCCCGGCAACGGCCGAGACCCGCGCCTGCAATCGCTGCAGATAGGCGTCGCGCAGTTGCGCAGCCTGGGCGCAATCAACCTCGATATGGCCGCGCATGCTACGGAAAATGGTGCGACCGGAAAACGGAAACCCGGTTTCAACCGGATCCAGAAGCTGGACCAGGATTGCGGCGATGCCATCGGCGGCAAGCCGTTCTGCCGAGCGGCGGATCCCGTCGAGTGGTCCGAGAAAATCGGACAGCAGCACCGCCTTCGACCCCCGAGGGCAATTGCCGGCTGGCGGCACGCCATATTCTCCGGGATCGTCGCTGAACAGATCGTGGATGAACCGGCCCGCCGGCATGGATCCTGACCGGGGCGGGGCAATGCTGCCGAATACGCCCACCCGCTCATCCGCCCTCGCCAGCAGGATCGAGGCGGCCAGGGCAATAAGCCTGGCCCGGTCGGCCTTGGCGGGCCGGCCCCGGTCGCCGCTGAACTGCATCGATGCTGCATTGTCGGCCCAGAACATGATGCAATTGGTGGTCTGCAACTCCCGGTCGCGAACGTAGTGCGAATCCGACCGTGCCGATCGTCGCCAGTCGATCATGCGAGCCGGATCTCCATCCATGGCCGGACGAAACTGCCAGAACTCGTCTCCCGGCCCCTGCCGCCTGCGCCCGTGCGAACCGGGATGGATATTGGTGTCATCCTGCCGCCCGGCGGCGATCATGCGCGGCAAGCCGTCGATGATAGCGAGGGCACGCTGCTCCAGGTCACGTCGCTGCCTCTCATCTGCGTCTCGGCCGGGCAACAACATCGGCGTCCGGGTCAGCGCCCCAACGCCGCCGAAATCAGGTCCTGTGGCCGCTCTCCCCGTGACCTGGCAGCAAAATCCAGCGTCATCCGGTGCCCGATCACCGAGCTGGCCAGGCTCTCGACATCATCGGCAGACGGCGCATAGCGGCCATGCAGCAGCGCCCGCGCCCGCGATGCCAGCATGAGCGCCTGCGTTCCTCTCGGACCCGGGCCCCAGCTGACGGAACCGGAGACATTCGACGAGGTCTCGACGGTTTCCGGCCGGCAGGAGCGCACGATGTCGAGAATCAGCTCGACCACCGACTCGCCAACCGGCATTCGCCGCACCAGTCGCTGTGCCGCCTGGAACTCGCTGGCGGCAAAGACCGTCTCGACCGGGGCCTCGGAGACGCCGGTGGTTTCCACCATGATCCGCCGTTCTGCCTGCCGGTCCGGGTAATCGACATCGATGCACAGCAGGAACCTGTCCAGCTGCGCTTCCGGCAGCGGGTAGGTTCCCTCGAGCTCGATCGGGTTCTGGGTCGCCAATACGTGAAACGGCTCCGGCAGGTGGCGGGTCTCGCCAGCCACCGAAATCGTACCTTCCTGCATGGCCTGCAACAGCGCCGACTGGGTTCGGGGGCTGGCCCGGTTGATCTCATCGGCCATCAGCAGCTGGCAGAATACCGGACCCTCGATGAACCTGAATCCACGCCGCCCGTCCTCGTCGGTCTGGAGCACTTCCGAGCCCAGTATGTCGGCCGGCATCAGGTCGGGAGTGAACTGGATGCGATTGGAGGTCAGCCCCATGACCGTGGCCAACACCTCCACCAGGCGGGTCTTGCCGAGGCCGGGGACGCCAACCAGCAGCGCATGTCCCCCGGATAGCAGGGCCACCAGGGCCAAATCCACGACCCGTTCCTGGCCGAAGATTCGCCTGCCGATCATCTCGCGGGCGGCGCCAAGACGTTCCACCGACTGATCGATGGCGCCGGACAGCTCCCCGGTCAGGTCGACCATGACAGATCCCTCGACAATGACTATAGTCCGGATGCGGCGAATGCCGCGCTTCATTCCTGTAGTCGAAGCATGCGAAAATCGAAAGCAGACATCGCCGCCGTCGGCAAACCCTCGGCGGACAGCCTCCTGGCCCATGCCGGCGCCGCGGCGCGGCGCGGTCCGGCGCCCGTGCATTTGTGGGACCCGCCATTCTGCGGCGATCTCGACATGAGGATCGCCAGGGATGGCAACTGGTTCTATCTCGGGACGCCGATCGGCCGCCCCTCCATGGTCCAGCTGTTCTCGACCATTCTTCGCCGGGATGGTGACAGTTATTTCCTGGTCACGCCAGTCGAGAAGGTCGGCATTCGCGTGGATGACGCGCCCTTTGTTGCCATTGATTTCGAGGCGGAAGGGGCCGGATGCAGCCAGAGCGTGACCTTCGTGAACAATGTCGGCGACACGATGACGGCGGGGCCAGACCATCCGCTGCGAATCATACGCGATCCGAATAGCGGAGAGGTCTCGCCCTATGTGCTGGTCCGGTCAAACCTGGAAGCGTTGATCGACCGAAAGAGCTTCTACCGGCTGGTGGAGATCTGCGTTAACGAGGAGGTTGACGGGCAAAGCTGGTTCGGAATGTGGTCGGGCGGCGAGTTTTTCCGGTTCATCCCATCCAGCGAACTGGAATAGACTGCACCTTGCCAGCCACGCCATGGGACGCAGGTGCCACTGCGCCATCAACGCCATGGGCCGGTCGCGCATTCGCCGTCGGTGCGGGCCGCCGGCGTTGGCGACGGCGGCGTCAATGGGCCTCGGACCAGTTGGCGGCCCATCCCGCATCCACCACCAGTGGCGGTGAAATCCGCGCCGCCGGCCGGTCGGCCTGTTCCATGACCATGCGGACGGCGTTGGCGACATCCTCCACCGCATCCTCCCGCACCTCGAACAGCAACTCGTCATGCACTTGGATGAGCATCCTGGCCGGCATTTTACGCAACACCGCCGGTATGCGGATCATGGCCCGGCGGATGATGTCGGCAGCGGTTCCCTGGATCGGCGCGTTGATGGCGCCACGCTCGGCAAAACCGCGGCCGGCGCCCTTGGAGTTGATGTCCGGCGTGTGCACGCGCCGGCCGAAGACGGTGGTGACATGACCCTGCGACCTCGCCGCTTCCTTGGTTCTTTCCATATAGGCCCGGATCCCGGGAAACCGCTCGAAATAGGTGTCAATAAACTGGTTGGCCTCGCTGCGGCTGATCCCGAGATCCCTGGCCAGGCCAAACCCGGATATCCCGTAGATGACACCGAAATTGATGGCCTTGGCCCGCCGCCTGGTCTGCGAATCCATCGACGCCAGCGGAACGCCGAAGACCTCCGATGCCGTCATGGCATGGATATCCACCCCCTGGTCAAACGCATCCTTCAGCGCGTCGATGCCGGCGATATGGGCCAGGATCCGCAATTCGATCTGGCTGTAGTCAAGCGACAGCAGCACGTTTCCGTTATCGGCAACAAATGCCTCGCGGATGCGCCGCCCTTCCTCGGTGCGAATCGGGATGTTCTGGAGATTGGGGTCGGTTGAGGCCAGGCGGCCGGTATTGGCGCCGGAAATCACGTAGGAGGTATGCACGCGGCCGGTTTCAGGGTGAATGCGATCCTGCAACGCATCGGTATAGGTCGATTTCAGCTTGGCCATCTGCCGCCATTCCAGCACCAGAGACGGAAACTCGTGACCCTCAACCACCAGCTCCTCCAGAACCTTGGCGCCCGTGCCCCAACCGCCACTCGGAACCTTCCTGGCACCGGGGAGCTGCATCTTGTCGAACAGGATTGTTCCGAGCTGCTTCGGGCTGCCGATATTGAATTCCTCGCCGGCGGCCTCGTGGATCTGGCCCTGCAACTCGTCGATTCGCCTGGCAAACTCGCTCGAGAGCATGGTCAGAAGCCTGCGGTCGACCTTGATGCCGGCCATCTCCATGTCGGCCAGCACCGGTATCAGCGGTCTCTCCATGGTCTGGTAGACGGTCGCTGCCCGTTCCCTGGCCAGTCTCGGTGACAGCGTCTTCCACAGCCTCAGGGTGATGTCGGCATCCTCGGCGGCATATCTCACCGCATCCCTGATCGCCGTCCGATCGAAGGTGATGGCCGAGCGGCCGGAGCCGATGAGTTCCTTGATCGGGATCGGATTGTGGCGAAGATAGCGGGCGGACAGCACATCCATCGAGAACCGGTGCAGGCCTGAATGCATGGCGTAGGAAATCAGTGACGTGTCCTCGACAGGGCGCATCCTGACCCCGTGCCGGGCCAGTATCTTGAAATCGTATTTGATATTCTGGCCGATCTTCAGGATCGACGGATCCTCCAGCACCGGCCGCAGCATGTCGATGACCAATTTCCGGTCAAGCTGGTGCGGCTGGCTGATCTCCGGATTGAGGAGATCGGGCTCCGTGGCATTCACATGGCCGACCGGAATGTAGCAGGCTTCTCCCGGTTCAACGGCAATGCTGATGCCGACCAACCCGGCCTGCATATCATCAAGTCCGGTGGTCTCGGTATCGATCGCCACGTATCCCCGCGACCGGATCCTGGAGATCCATTGCCGCAGACCCTCCGGCGAATCGACGCATTCGTAACCAGAGCCATCGAATGGAAGCTGGTCGGGTGACTGGCCCCGGCTTCGAGCCGCCCCCGCCTCGCCGGACGCGGGAGGATCCGGCACCGTGACCGAATAATGATCCGCCACCCGTTGGACGATTGTCCGGAATTCCTGTTCCTGCAGGAATGCAAACAGCGCCTCGGTGTCGGGATCCCTGATCTCGAGACTGTCGATATCAAGATCGACGGGTGCCTCCCGCGACAGGGTGACCAACTCCCGCGACATCCTGATCTGGTCGGCATGATCGATCAGTGTCTGGCGCCGCTTCGGCTGCCGGATCGTCGATGCCTGTTCCAGCAGGGTGTCCAGATCGCCGAATTCGGCGATCAGCTGGGCGGCAGTCTTGACGCCGATGCCGGGGGCGCCGGGCACATTGTCGGTTGAATCACCGGCCAGCGCCTGCACATCGATCACCTTTTCGGGCGGCACGCCGAACTTGTCCCTGACCTCATCCGGGCCGATCGGGACATTCTTCATCGGCTCGAACATGCCGATCCCGCCGCCGACCAGCTGCATCAGATCCTTGTCCGACGACACGATCGTCACCTCGCCGCCAGCATCGCGGGCCCGCGTGGCCAGCGTGGCGATGATGTCGTCCGCCTCGTAGTTCTCGAGTTCGAGACAGGCGAAGTTGAATGCCCTCGTGGCCTGCCTGGTCATGGCGAATTGCGGCACCAAATCTTCCGGCGGCGGCGGCCGGTTGGCCTTGTAGTCGGCAAAGATGTCGCTGCGGAATGTCTTCGAGGAATGATCGAAAACCACCGCCGTATGCGTGGTCGGATCGTCCCTTTGCCGGCCCTGGATCACCTTGAACAGCATGTTGCAGAAAAAATGCACGGCGCCGACCGGCACCCCGTCGCTCCGATAGCGATTCCTGGCCGGCAGGCTTCGCTCCGCCATGAAGAAGGACCGGAAGACATATCCGGAGCCATCGATCAGCTGCAGGTGGCTGCCCTTGCCAAATCCGGCCATGTCAGCCTGCTATTCCGGGCCCGACCGGGCGGCGGTTGTCAGCTTCCCTGGTCCGCCGGGCCGCCAGCCAGTATGAATTTCTTGTCGCAATAGCCGCACTCCACCCAGCCCCGGTCCTCGGGAATGCTGTACCATACCCTCGGATGGCCGAGAACCCCTCCGCCTTCGCAGGACACGCGGTTGGCGTGGACAAATTCGACTTCCGGGGGATCGATCCGGGAGTGACCGCCATCCTGGTTTCCGGCCATGATCGTCATCCGGCTGTCGGCAGCATGCTGCCCAGGATTCGCCCGCCCATCACGTGGACATGCAGGTGCGGCACTTCCTGCACCCCGTCGCGCCCGGCATTGGCAATGAGCCGGTATCCCTGCCCGCCGGCGGTGGATGCGGCGCCGGTTATCCGGCTGACCTCGCCGATTGCCCGACAGTAATCCGCCATCTCCTCGGCGGTTGCCGCCTCGGCAAAGTGATCGAAATTGACATAGTGTCCCTTCGGAATGACCAGCACATGCACCGGGGCGCGGGGCGCGATATCCCTGAAGGCCAGGCTGTGCCCGGTCTCCAGTACCTTGTCGCAGGGAATCTCGCCCCGCAGGATCCGGGCGAAGATATTGGTCTCGTCGTAGCTGTAGGACATGGGCAGGATCGGGTCCGTCTTCGCTGTCTGCACGGGATTTTTCACAACTCGAATCGACTGGCAAGGCGAATGTGATGCCAACCCGGCCATGGGTGGACGGCCATGGGTGGACGGCCCCGGTTGCGACAGGCGTGATCGGAGTCGCTGACCGAAAATAGCTGGCCAACAGGACTTCATGAAAATTATCGGTTGCCGAAACCGGTTTCGTAGTCTATTGTCTCACAAGATGGAGATTCGCCAGGAGGGGTGAATTGGCCACCACTGGGCAGAATCGGCTTGAGAATCGCCGCAAGGTCCGGCGAACGACCATCGCCGATGTTGCGGCCAAGACCGGGACGACCAAGGGCACGGTTTCGCGGGCTCTCAACGATTATCCGGATATCTCGCTGCAGACCAGGCAGCACGTGAAAAGGGTGGCATCCGAACTCGGCTACCGTCCTCTCAGCCAGGCCCAGGTCATACGCACGGGCCGGATGCGGTCGCTGGGATTCGTGCTGCAGACCAATGATCATGATTCCCATCGTCCATTCCTGGCCGGGTTCCTGGCCGGAATTTCCCGTGGTGCCACTGCCCAGGGCTGGTCGCTGACCGTGGCCAGCGCCGACTCCGACAAGTCGGCACTTGACACCATCTACGCGTTGGCAGCCGAGTGGAAGGCGGATGGTTTCATCCTGCCGCGGCCGCTGAATGACGATCTGAGGATCCGGTTCCTTCAGTCCGAGGACATTCCCTTCGTGTTGTTCGGGCGTACTTGTGATTTCGACCGGTGCTCATGGTACGACATATTGGGCGAGACGGCGATCAGCGATGCCGTGGAAAGACTGCATGCTCTGGGTCATCGCCGCATCGGCTTCGTGAATGGTGGAAGCCGCTACTGCTACAGCATCTTCAGGCTGCAAGGCTATCTCGACGGGCTTCGCCGATGTGGGCTGGCAGCCGATCATACCCTCATTGCCGACGACGCAGTCACAACCGAACAGGGCAGAATTGCCGCCCTGTCGCTGTTGCGGCAGGCGATGCCGCCGACCGCAATTGTCTATGCTGTCGACATGGCTGCCCTTGGCCTCTACCAGGCAGCTGACATGCTGCAACTGGACATCGGCCAGGATGTGTCGGTCATCTCCTATGACGGCATACCCGAGGGCGGATTTGCCCGTCCTCCCCTGACAACATTCTCCGTCAATCTTGACCGGGCTGGTGAAAAGCTGGCCCAGCTGCTGATTGACCGAATTTGCGGAACGGAGCCCGCCATGCTGCGGGAGACCGAACCAGCCGAGTTCCTGCAACGGGACTCCGATCAACCCCCAATTCGCACCAGCGAAGATCTCGCGGTCCGCATCGGACGGATCGCCTCACTGCAACCATCACAAACCAAAGGAGATTGATTGATGAACATGCAGAAAATCAGGCAGCGTTGCCTGCTGGCCGGGGCCGCGCTGGCAATGGCCGCCGCGGCCGGAGCCACGTCTGCCCAGAGCATCCGTTTCTGGACGACCGAGGAACAGCCAGACCGGCTCGCCAAGCAGGAAGCTATGGCCAGCGAATTCCAGGCCAGCTCCGGGATTTCGGTCGAGGTGATCCCGGTCTCCGAATCCGATCTCGGCACCCGCGCCACGGCCGCGTTTGCCGCCGGAGACCTGCCGGACGTGATCTATCACACCCTGCAATATGCCCTGCCCTGGATCGAGGCCGGGATCCTTGACGCCGAAACGGCAACCGAAGTGGTGGACGGACTCGGCGTCGACACATTCTCCCCCGGGGCCCTGGCCCTGGCAGCGGTCGGCGATGGCTACGCCTCGGTGCCGGTGGATGGATGGACCCAGATGGTGGTCTACCGGAAGGATCTGTTCGACGAGATGGGGCTTGCCGCGCCGTCATCCTATGCCAACGTCATGGCCGCGATCGACAAGCTGCACAACCCGCCCGAGATGTACGGGTTCGTGGCCGCCACCAAGGTCGACGAGAACTTCATGAGCCAGGTCCTGGAGCATGTATTTCTGGCCAATGGTGTGTCACCGGTCGATGCGAACGGTTTCAGCCCGCTGGAGGAAGGTCCGACCATCGAGGTTCTCGACTTCTACAAGGCCATCGCCAAGGCATCGCCTCCGGGTGAGCTCTATTGGAAGCAGTCCCGCGAGCTCTATTTTGCCGGCAAGGCGGCCATGATCATCTGGTCACCTTTCATTCTTGACGAATTGGCCGGGCTGCGGGATTCGGCACCGCCGACCATCAATGACGATCCGACCTCATCGGAACTGGCATCCAGGACCGGCATCGTGACCAATTTTGCCGGACCGTCGAACGAGGGCGGCGCGGCCTGGGGTGATGTCCGTTACTTCGGAATTTCCGCCGATGCCGATATCGACTCGGCCATGGCTTTCGTCAGTTTTGCCATGGATGAGGGATATACCGACACGCTGGCGATTGCGCCGGAGGGCAAGTTCCCGGTTCGGCGTGGCAATGCCGACAACCCGACGGCATTCGTCGAGGCCTGGTCAATGCTTCCGGTCGGCGTCGACCGCAAGGCACCGCTGGCAGACCTCTACAGCCAGGACATGATCGACGAAATCGTCGGCGGTCTCGACGTTGCACAGCGCTGGGGCGTGTCCGAGGGTCAGCTGTCGCTGGCATCGAAGATCATCAACAGCCAGGTCATCAACCGCCTGGTCCGCGAGTATATCGATGATGTCCGGGATGCGGCATCCACCGTGGCCGAACTCAATTCGGAGCTTGCCAAGATCAACTGACATCCTCGATGCCGCCGCCCGTCGGGCGGCGGCATCGCCAGTTCAATTCACGAAGCCGAGGCATCATGCAAACCAGCACTCCACCCAAGGGACCAGGACCGCTTCAGCGCCAGGAAACCCGGCTGGCCTGGGGCATGCTGTTTCCGACCGTCGCCAGTGTTGCCCTCGTCGTCATCCTGCCCTTGCTGGCAATATTCTGGATCAGCGTGAAACCGGTATCGCTGGGTGACCTGCGACCTCCGGCCCCGATTGCCAAGGAACGGTTGCGCGGCAATATCGAACAGGCGGGTGACGTGGCAACGATCGAATACCGCCTGCGCAACTCCCATATCAGTCGGCAAATCACCGATGTGAGGCTGGTCGATTCCATTCCGGATCTCTTCCGTGTCGGCGAGCTTGATCCGCGATGCCGGATGAATGGCCGCCAGCTAACCTGCGAATTCGGCGACTGGGAGGGCGGGTATCGTGAAACACTCAAGATCCCGGTCACGGTTGATGCCGGAGTTCAGGACCCGATGCCGGATATCCGGCAGAGCGAGCCGGAGATGAGCGGGCGAGGCGACAACGTGCTGACCGGGTTCGACTTCACGCTCGACAATTTCCGCCATGTCTTTGACGCAAGGGATTTCCTGAGTGTCCTGTGGGCCACCGTGTTCTATACCGTGTTCGGAACGATCGGCGCGCTGGTCTTCGGCCTGTTTGCCGCGTTGCTGCTCAATAACAGCTTTCGCGGACGGGGCATCCTGCGCGGCCTCTACCTGTTTCCCTACGTATCGCCGGTCATTGCCGCCGCCTTCACCTGGGTCACCCTGTTCGACCCGTTTTCCGGGTCGGCAAACGCCCTGTTGCAGCAGATGGGATTTGCCGCGGGGCCGATCAATTTCTTCGGCGAGAGGCCATTGGCGCTGATCATGGTCACCGTATTCGAGATCTGGCGCTATTTTCCGCTGTCCTTCCTGTTCATCCTTGCCCGGATGCAGGCGATTGACAGCGACATCTTCGAGGCCGCCAACATGGACGGGGCCTCACCCTTCCAGAAATTCAGGTATCTGATGCTGCCGCAGCTATTCGGCATTTTGGGGGTGCTGTTCCTGCTTCGCTTCATCTGGACCTTCAACAAGTTCGACGACATCTTCCTGCTGACCGGCGGCAATGCCGGAACCAGGACATTTACCGTCAATGTCTACGAACAGGCCTTTGCGGTGTCGAATATCGGGGCCGGGGCCGCGGTGGCGGTGATCGTCTTCTTCTGCCTCCTGGGCTTCAGCGTGCTCTATTTCCGGACCCTTCGGCACGAGGAAGGGCTATGAGCGTGCTCTACCGCGGATACCTCGCCGGGCCGGTTCTGGCCGCCCTCTGGGGCGTCACCATCGTGGTCGTGGCCACGGTCTTCCTGACGCTGGGAACGGGAATCGCCCTGCGCCCGTCTCCCCTGTTCTCCCTCGTGGCAGGCGGCGTCGTCGGGATTGCGATTCCACTGATCCGCCGCCCTGCCGCGGTGTCGGCCGTGGCGACCCTGCTGTTTGCGGCGATGACACTTGCCGGGTTCGGTCCGTTGGTCGGCGGCGATGATGTCGGTGCCGTACCGGCCGTACTGGCGGCGGCGATCACCGGTGCCGCATTCTCGACTTCCCTGGTCCGGATTCTCGGCCAACTGCCATGGGGCATGATCGACCGGCACGAATTCGAGACCTGCGTAATCCGGTTCCTGACCGGATTCGGCTTCGTGGTGTTCACGACCGTGGTGCTGATTCCCTTTTGCGTCATGGTGGCCACCAGCCTCAAATCACAGCAGGAATTGCTCCAGAACCCGCTCGACTACTCGATAGACCTGTCCAGGGGGCTCGACATCTTCAGAAGCTACCAGGAACTCTTTGCCGATTTCAGCTTCGGGAGTTATCTGTGGACATCCTTCCTGGTGTCGGTCATCACCGTGCTGATCACCCTGCTGTTCAGCGTGCCGGGGGCCTATGCGGTGGCACGGTTGCGCTTCACCGGGCAACGGCAGTTCTCCCAATCCATCCTGCTGATCTACATGGTGCCGATGATCGTGCTGGCGCTGCCGATCTACATGGCGTTCTCGATGGCGGGATTGCGAAACTCGGTATTCGGAATCATCCTGATCTACCCGGTCACCACCATTCCGGTCGCCCTCTATATCCTGCAGGGCTATTTCCGGGGCATACCGGTGGAAATCGAGGAGGCAGGGCTGATGGACGGGCTTGGCCGGCTGTCGGTCATCCGCCGGATCACCCTGCCACTCAGCCTGCCGGCGCTGGTTTCGGTTTCGCTCTACGTCTTCATGATCGCCTGGAACGAATTCCTGCTGGCATTCATGCTGCTTGACGATCCGTCGAAATTCACCCTGACCCGCGGTGTCGCCATGCTGAATTCCTCCGAAATCCCGCGCCAGCACTTGATGGCTGGCGCGGTCATCGCCTCGGTGCCGGTGCTGGCACTGTTCCTGGGGCTCGAGAAGTTCATCACCCGCGGCCTGACTGCCGGTTCCGTAAAGGGCTAGACATTCATGCTTGACACCGTCGACCACGATTCACGGGCAATGGAGATATTGCGGCTGAATGACCGCGGCTCGTACACGGTTCCGACCAAGGGTCTCTACCCGTACCAGTGGAACTGGGACAGCGCCTTTGCGGCGCTGGGCCTGTCATTCTTCGACCTGGACCGCGCCTGGACCGAAATCGAGACACTGCTTTCCGGCCAGTGGCCGAACGGAATGGTGCCCCATATCCTCTTCCACCTGCCGGATGACGACTATTTCCCCGGACCGCAGATCTGGGGTTGCGGGCATGCCGTTCCATCCTCGGGAATAAGCCAGCCGCCTGTCGCCGCGACCATCATCCGCTGGATCTGGGCGCGCGACCGGGCGTTTGGCAAGGAGCGTGTTGCCAATCTCTATCCCGCCCTCGTTTCCTGGCATCGCTGGTTCATGACCTGGCGACTCCACGACAACGCGGTCTGTGTTACCCATCCCTGGGAAGGCGGCAGGGACAACGCGCCGGACTGGGACGAGGCACTTGCCCGGATCGAGGTCGGCGAGGTCGGCGAATACCGCCGCCACGACACCGCGGAAGTCGATCCGGCAATGCGGCCGAGGAAGCATGACTATGACAGGTATATCTGGCTGGTGAATCTCGGCCGCGAGAATGGCTGGGATGAAGGCAGGCTGATGGCGTGCAATCCGTTCCGTATCGCCGATCCGGCAATGACCTTCATCCTGTTGCGGGCAAACCGGGATTTGGCAGCCATCGGCCGCGAACTGGGCAAGGACGTCGCCGAACTGGACCGGTGGACCCAACAGTTGGCGGAGGGCGCCCGATCGCTGTGGAACCCCGCAATCCGGAGCTTCGACTCGCGCGACGCCCGTAGCGGCGAGTGGTCCGGTTGCATTTCGAACGCCTCCTTCCTGTGCTGGTATGGCGGCCTTGAGGATGATCGCATGATGCCGCATTTCGACCGGATCACGGGCGCGGTACCGTATTGCATTCCCAGCCATGACCCGCAGAGCGACCGGTTTGACCGGCGCCGCTACTGGCGCGGCCCGGTCTGGCCGGTCATGAACACGATCATCGGCATCGGCATGGAAGAGGCCGGGTTTGCCGAAGCCGCCGGAATGCTCCGCGACTCGACGATGGCGCTGGTCAGGCAGGGAGGGTTTTCCGAGTATTTCGATCCCTGCGACGGATCGCCTGCCGGAGGCAATAACTTCACCTGGACGGCTGCCATCTGGCTGGCCTGGGTGAACCGCTCGAACGGGGAAGGATAATGGGAACCATCCAGCTGAAGTCACTCCAGAAGTGGTTTGATGACGTCCAGGTCATCAAGGGTGTCGATCTCGAGATCGGGAATGGCGAATTCGTGGTGTTTGTCGGCCCGTCCGGCTGCGGGAAGTCGACCCTCCTGCGGCTGATCGGCGGACTCGAGGAGGCGAGTGCCGGCCAGATTCTTCTTGCCGGACGCGATGTGACCGGAGAACCGCCGGCAAGGCGGGGATTGACCATGGTGTTTCAATCCTACGCGCTCTATCCGCATATGACAGTCGGTGAGAATATGGGGTTCTCGTTGACGGTGTCAGGGGCGAGCAAGGCCGAGATCGACCGCAAGGTCGGCGAGGCGGCCAGGATCCTCAAGCTCGAGAGCCTGCTTGAACGCAAACCGAAGGATCTGTCCGGTGGCCAGCGGCAACGGGTGGCGATCGGCAGATCCATCGTCCGCAATCCGACCGCGTTCCTTTTTGATGAGCCCCTGTCCAATCTCGATGCCGCATTGCGGGTCGAAATGCGCTACGAAATCGCCAAGCTGCACCAGTCACTCGGATCGACGATGATCTACGTGACCCATGACCAGGTCGAGGCCATGACCCTGGCCGACCGGATCGTGGTCCTTGATGCCGGCGAGATCGCCCAGGTCGGCTCGCCCCGCGAACTCTACGAAAGGCCGGTCAACCGGTTCGTCGCCCAGTTCATCGGCAGCCCCAAGATGAACATCCTGGCCTGCCGGGCAGGCGGTGGACGGTTTGATCTCCAGGGCGGCGGTGGCGGAGTCTGCGAGACCGATGGCGATGCCGTCGAGTTGGGAATCAGGCCGGAACACATCACCATCGACGCCCCGGGCACCGGCCAACTGGACGGGGTGGTGGATGTCATCGAGTATCTTGGCGCCGACACCTTCGTCATCGTGTCCTGCGGCGAGGATCGACAGGTGACCGTCCGCGTTGCCGGTAGCACCGACCTTGCCCCCGGCCGGGAGATCGGACTGCGATTCGACGAAGCAAGGATGCTGTTCCTGAACGCCGAAGGCCAATCGGTCTGACCAGGGGGGGGTCAGCGAAACCGGCAATTGAAGACTCGGTTCCGAAAGCAACACTTGACTACAAGATCAAGCAGGGCAAGCGGCCCCTCCGGCTGCAAGCCTCGAAGATCATGAGCGGGGCTCGCGGGGAGCGCGCTATGCGTTTGAGCGTGCAAATCCGTCCGGCACTTCAAGGATCAGATCCGTCAGCGCACCCGGCGCAAAGCTCCTGTCAGTACGCAGGAATTGATCGATGAGATCAACCCGGTCAATCGGGGTTGGGGCCAAATCTATCGCAAGGCCCATATCTGCACGCTCTTCCACCAGCTTGACGGCTGGATCGTCCGGCGACTCTGGTCGCATCGTCACAAGCGCTGGCGCAACGCGGGCTGGAAACAGCTTCCGGAGCGCAAGCTCTATGGCGAGTACGGGCTTGTACGCCTGATCTCTCCGGTTCCTTCCTTGAACCTACGTGTGTGGACGCCCCCCGTGGTGAAAGCGGCTTACGGGAAAACCGTACGGGCCGTTTGAGCGGCGGACGAAGGCCAGCCCTGCGGAGCGCCTCCTCCGACCCGACAGCAGGTTTCCGCTACCGGTTATTCGAGTCCGGTATGGAAAACGTCGGCATTCAATGCACGCTCTCCGGAAACAGCTCTTCCGGTTCAACCCGGCGCGCTGCGAGGTACTGCTCAACCGAGTAGCGGCAGGCAGTGTCGATTTCCTCGCGGTTCCGCTCGAATCCATACGGCCAGAAGTCATCGCCCATGCAGGCCCGTGTTCTTTCCATGGCCTCATTGAGCCATGGCAGGGACAGACGATTGGCCGAGCCCAGCCAGATTCCAAGAAGATCGGCCAATGCGATATCCCGAGCCTTTGTAAATGCCTGGAGTAGGGGCGGCGCGAGTTCCGGGTGCTCATCGACCAACGATTTTCGCAATGCAATGAGATGCATGATCGGAAAGAACCCAGTCTTTGCGTGATATGCCCGTTCGGCGTCGCCGAAATCCGGGATTATGCGCACGATAATTGGGTCGCCGTCCAGGAAGGCCGTGGGAGGATTGGGCGCCAGGACCGCCTCGATCTCTCCGCGCAGGAGCAGGTCCTGCAATGTCTCGCCGTCCCTGATCGGCTCGACAACCATCCCATCCGGCAGATCGAGCGTCAGACGTTCGTGTCGGACACCTTTGTCCAACGCACCCGTGCGCCAATGGATCTGGGCAGGATCGACCCCGTATTCATCCGACATGAGTCCGCGCATCCAGAGGGCCGCGGTCATCTGGTATTCAGGCACGCCGACACGCTTACCTGCCAGGTCTGCAAGGGTCTCGATGCCGCTGTCGGCCCGCGCATAGAACCCGCTGTGTCGGAAAGCCCGGCTGACGAAGGCAGGTATCGCCGTATATGCGCTCTCACCCCGCGATACCTGCAATACATAGCTGGAAATCGACAACTCGGTGATGTCGAAACGCGCCTCCTGCACGGCGATGGGAAAGAGTTTGCCAGTCGGCAGAATGTGGCTTTCGAACTCGATCCCCGATACGGAAACCCTGCCGTCATGCAATGGCATGCATCGGTCGTGATCCCATGTCGCCAGCGTCAGCTTCATGAGCACATCCCGGCATGGCGTTCCAAGCGATGCTCTGACCGGGCGAAAACCCCTGCATGCGTTGGACCATCGGTCTCGGATACTCTCGACTGCACCCTTAACCCGCCGAAACCGACGCGCCGGGCACCTTGTGCAACTCCAATGTTTGCACTGACCATAAGCGCTGCCATTTCACCATCGGCTTTCAACCAAATTCTTCTCGTGAAAGTCATGTACTGTTCCCCTACTCCATGCGAAGTGTCTGTAACGGTAGGGTTGTTCTCGTCGCTCTCACGCAATGCCTTCAGTTTCACATCTCGAAAAGTCGCTTTGAGACCGAGTTCAGATGTGCACGCATGGAGTTCTGTGCAGCGTGCCGGTCGCGCGCCTCGATGGCAGCGGCAATCTGTTCATGCTCCCTGAAACTGGAGTGCCCCGCGGTTGGCCGGGGCGTGTCGCGCGTCACAACCCTGAAAGCGACTGCCCGACGTACACGATTGAGTTGATCCAGAAACCCGACAAGTAACGGATTGTCCGAGGCCTGAGCAATTGCCCGATGAAACAGGTCGTCCTGGGTCTCGTACTCCTCCCAGCTTGAGGCGGCGCATGCGCGTTCCAGGGCGATTCTCATACGCGTTAGCGATTCTGCGGACGCGTTCAGCGCGGCCTCGCTGGCCAGTGCAGGTTCGATGCACAATCGGGCGCGCACCATCCAGAAAGGCGTGATCTGACGGGCGATTTCCGTTGTCCAGTCGACCGGATTCATCGCATCGGAGCTGTTGCGGGACATGAACGTACCCTTGCCCACGTGACGCCAGATCAGCCCTTCCCGTTCGAGTGCATCGAAAACACGGCGCAACGCGCCACGCGGCATACCTAGCTCGCCGATCAACTGCCGCTCGGCAGGAAGCCGGTCACCCGGTTGCAAGCCCTGCACCCGGATGTAGTCGCGAACGCGCGCAACAAGCTCTGCATCGTCCGATGCGCGCACCGACGAATCATTTGGTTCGAATTGGTTCTCATGAGTATTCATTGGTTCCGAATAAACCTGAAAAAACCTGAAACTCAACTAGCATTTGGCCGCTAGATGCAGATTGGTTTGAATTGATTTGCAGACTTGTTCGAAATTGTGCATGGTACGAATCAAAATGCAGGGGGTCTTTCTATGTTTGATTACGTGATTCCCGCTCCGCCTACCGTTACCGTTCCGGTTGCGGGCGGTGGTGCTTTCCCGGTTCGACGCGTCTACTGCATCGGCCGCAATTATGCGGCCCACGCCGTGGAAATGGGCCACGATCCGGATCGAGAGCCGCCCTTCTTTTTCCAGAAGAATCCGGACGATCTGAACAGCACCGGAGAGTTTCCCTACCCACATTGCAGCAGCGATGTGCACCATGAGGCAGAGGTCGCTGTCTTCTTGAAGTCTGGAGGGACAAACATCGCGCTAGATGCCGCACTTGAGCACGTGTTCGGATACGCCCTGTCGTTGGATATGACTCGTCGTGATCTGCAGGGCGTCGCGAAGAAGATGGGGCGCCCGTGGGAAATCGGAAAGGCTTTTGCCGCCTCGGCGCCCGTCGGCCCCATTCACAGGGTGGAAGAGGTAGGACATCCACATGAAGGTGTATTGACCTTGAAGGTGAATGGGGAAGTCAAACAGGAAGGCGACCTGAACCAGATGATCTGGAAGGTCCCCGAAATGATTTCGTACCTTTCAGAGTACTTCACGCTCGCTGCGGGCGATGTCATCCTTTCGGGCACACCCGCAGGCGTTGGGCCGGTGCAGAAGGGTGACGAGATGACACTCAGCGTCGACGGCCTTGGTGAGATGTCCGTCAGGGTGATCTGACGCGGATGCAACGCCTGCAGGGCGTGTTCGCGGCAGGACGGGGCGTAAGTACCGAACCCCGACCAGGCCAGAAGGACTTCCGGAACAACTCAAGGGAAGATCGTCGTGACGGACAGGGGCCCCAGATGAATGACACAAGGTTCGATAGCCCTGCCATCGAACTACGGGGCATTCGCAAGACCTTCAGGTTATCCGAGGGCAAGAACGCCAAGACAGTGCTCGCGCTTGACGGGATCGACCTGTCGTTCCGCAGGGGCGAATTCACGACGATCATTGGGCCCAGTGGCTGCGGCAAGACTACGCTTCTGCGGATAATTGCGTCGCTGGAGACGCACTACGAAGGTGAAGTCCGCGTTGACGGAAAGGTCGTCACGGAACCCGGCATCGGACGAGCCATGGTCTTTCAGAATTTCGGGCTGTTTCCCTGGAAAACGGTCATCGACAACGGGATGTTTCCCCTGACGATCCGAAACATCCCGGCTGATCGTGCGCGAAGCACTGCCATGCACCACCTAAAGCAAGTGGGACTCGAAAATTTCATCGATGCCCGTCCTCACCAGCTGTCTGGCGGAATGCAGCAACGGGTCGGCATCGCCCGGGCGCTCGCAACGGGTGCTGACATCCTGCTTATGGACGAACCCTTCGGAGCCATCGATGCCCAGACGCGCGAGTTGATGCAGGAGGAGTTGGTGCGCATCTGCCAGGAAGAGCAGAAGACCGTCATCTTCATCACACATGATCTGGACGAGGCCGTCATGCTGGCGGATCGCGTGCTGCTGATGTCCCGCGGGCCCGGAAGGGTTCGCGAAGTCATTGATGTCAATCTTCCGAGGCCGCGCTTCGACTATGATGTTCGGGCCCACAAGACCTTTGCCGAAGTGCGCGGACATCTCTGGCATGAACTGCGAAACGACTTGATCGAACAGCGGTCGGAAGAGCAGTCATGAGATCGCGCTCGAAAAAGGAGATCCGGCGCGATCAGATTGTCGGCGTTGCCATTTTCCTGGCAGCGTGGGAGGCAAGCGCGCGGGTCGTGGACAACAAGCTGACACTGCCCGCGGTAAGCGAGATCCTTCTGGCCCTTTGGGACCTGCTTATCAGCGGTGAACTGATCCTGGCACTGTCGGAAAGCATTTGGCTGCTGATTGTCGGCCTGTTCGTGTCGACTGTTGTCGGTTTCATTCTTGGCGCGCTGGTGGCACGCTCCCGGACCGCCTATTGGATGTTGAACCCCTACTTCAGTGCTCTCTTCGCGACGCCGACCATTGCTCTGGTGCCGCTGGTGCTTGTCTGGTTCGGCTTTGGTTTTCCGGGGCGGGTGATCGTCGTAGTGCTCGCTGCCGTCGTGCCGATCATGTTCAGCGTCGCGTCGGGGCTGCGCGATGATCCGAAGGATCTCGTGGACGTGGCGCGATCCTTCGGTGTCAAAGGCGAACTGGCGCTGCTGTATCGCGTGCGCGTCCGCGCCGCGCTCCCCGTGTTGCTTGCCGGCCTCAGACTGGCCGCGGGACGCGCCGTCGTCGGCATGGCTGTGGCAGAAACGTACCTGCGCCTCGGCGGTATCGGCGGCCTGATCAAGTCATACGGATCGATGTTCCAGACTGACTACGTGTTTGCTGCCATCCTGCCGCTTTCACTGCTCGGCATCACCATCGTCTCGTTCATCGGACGCCTAGAGCGCCGACTGCAGCACGGATAGGGAGGATACAAGATGGTGGATAAGCTCACCAAACCGAGTGTGTGGCTCCCCCTTCTGAGCCTCGTCCTCGTCCTTGGCGGCTGGGAGATCATTGGCCGCAGCATCAACCCGCTGCTGTTTGCTCCGCCAAGCGGGGTTCTCCAGCAATTCGGCCTGCTGATCGAAACTGGCGAGCTTTGGGCCGCAGCTCAGATCACGATGAAGGCACTCTTTGTAGGCTACATCCTGGCTATCGTTGTCGGCATTCCCTTCGGCATCATCATGGGTGTATGGCCGCGATTTGGCGACATCCTCCAACCCTACCTCTACGCAATCTTCTCGACCCCGCGTGTGGTGGTCGTACCGCTCATCGTGGTGTGGTTCGGTATCGGATTCGAGGCGCGCCTGTTTCTTGTCTTCTTCTGGGCGGCCATCGCGATCAGCGTCAACACCGCACAGGGCGTCCGACATGCCCGCCCCGACCTTGTCGAAGTCGCACGATCGTTCAGGGCGAGCCGACTGCAAATGGCGCGTCACGTCCTTGTTCCCGGGGCCATTCCCTTTGTGGTCGCTGGTCTCAGGATCGGTGCAGAACGGGCAATTGTCGGGGTTATCATCGGCGAGATGTTCCTGCAGATCGTGGGCCTTGGAGGCATCATCACTCAAGGCTCATCCGACCTGATCCCGGCCAAGATGCTTTGCGCCGTTGTCGTCATTGCCTCGATGGGCACGGTGATCGTCACAGCCTTGGACCTGCTCGAACGCCGGTTCCAAAGCTGGAAGGGTGACGTGTGAACACGCAGCACAAAATTCTCCGGGCAGCTGCGGAAAATCAAGAGTGCCGGAGAACCGACTGGGCGGACAAGGCGTGAAGAGAACGCAAGCTGCCCCGAAACTGTATCGAATCAACAAGGAGGAAACAAAAATGAAGTGTTTGATGAAACTTGCAGGCGGCGTTGCATTCGCAACATTGGCCGCAACAACGGCTAGCGCAGAAGGCTTTGACCTGAGCGGTACCAAGGTGACGATCGGGACGGCACAGGCGCAGGTGTTGAACCTCGGCACCCTGCGCATGGTCGAGATGCTTAAAGAATGGGGCGCAGAGGTCGACCGCGTAGAACTGCCAAGCATCTCGGGCCTGGAGGCGATAATCGCGGACCGCATCGACGTCGCTTCGAGGAGTTCCGACGAAATCCTGATCGGGCAGGCGCGTGGCGTGGACGTCGTGGCCATAGGCGCACCGATTTCGACGATGCATTACGCCATTGTCTCGACGCCAGGCGTCAACACCATCGCGGACCTTGAAGGCAAATCGATCGGCACCAGTGGCCCTGGTGGCTTCAATGGCATGCTGTTCCGCTATATCCTAAAACAGAACGGGCTTGAGCCCGGGGTTGACGTCGCCATCGTTCCCGTTGGTGGTAGCAGCGAGCGCGCCGCGGCGATCATGGCGGGACAGGTCAACGCGACGGTTGTCTATATCGACAATTGGCTTGCACTCGAAGCTCAGGGGGCGAACGCACAGTTGCTCGGATATGTGGCTGACATCGTGCCAGGGCTTTCGTCGCGTGCCATCTTTGCGGAGCGCGAATATCTTGACGCAAACGAAGAACTCGCCACTGCAATTGCCTGTGCCAATCTTGAGGCAAACCATTGGATCGGATCCAGCAAGGAAGGCTTTGTCGAGTATGCCATGGAAAACGTGCGCGGCGCCAACGAAGAGGCCGTCGCGAAATTCCACGATGTGGCTATGAGTATCAACATGTTCCCAACCACACCGGACGAACTGCTCGACACGGATGGGTACCAGGGCCTTGCCGACTTGCTCTATGATGGTGGGGAAATCGACAAACAACTGACCGCAAGCGAGTTTGTCGACACAAGCTATGTGGAGCTCGCAGCGGGAATGGGATGCGGTTCCGGAGCGATGGGCAGCTAGTCCAGTCTTGCAACCCGTGCATGGCGCTGAATAGTTGCGGCGCCATGCACCGAAGCTTGGTTTCTCTCTCGTAAGTCTAGGGCCTGTTGACAATCATGTTGCCGCCACCACGCCACTGACGAGGTGAATCGCCGCGGCGAAACTGGCATCGGTCCTGCCCTCGCGGGTGGCGATCGACCGGTACTCCTTGATTCTTGCGAAGACATTCTCGATCTGGTGCCGCCACCCCATACATCTCTCGGTAGTGGTCCCGGAGCTTGCTCCGGTTTCGTCTCGGGGGAATCACCGCCTCTGCCCCGCTTGCTTTAATGTCACCGATCAGCCAGCCGGCAACGAATGCATTGTCGCCGATGAGGGCTCCGAAAGGGAAATCCTCGAGAAGTGCCGACACGCCGGCAAGATCATGTACCTGGCCGGGAAGGATCACGAAGCGGGCCAGGCAGCCAAGGGCATCCACCGCCGCCACGATCCTGCTGGTCAGGCCGCCCCGGGAGCGTCCGATACCCTGGAGGCAGGTCCCCCTTCGCGCCGGCCGCCTTCTGGTGGGCCTGGACGATGGTGCCGCCGGCAAACACGTATTCGAGAGGTCAAACTCGTCAGACAATTCGTTATTCATTCGCCGCGGGCCCATATGGTGTACGTGGATCGTATGTGGACGCCCCCCGTTAACGGCGAAATCACACCCCAAACCGTCTTTTACCTTCTGCAGTTTCTCATGGGCTTGTTGAACTTCCGCCAGGATCCGTGTGCTCCCGCAGCATTCGTGATGTCGCCCTCGCACTGACGACGCAGGTACGGACGGACGCTCCAGTTCATGTCGCTCAGCCTACCCTGACCTGCACGTCTCGCGGCCATCTCGTACACGCGCATTCCCTCGGGTTTCTCGGCTATGGGTCGGAATCCATTGTGGTTGCATCAAGCCCAACGCCGCTCAATTCATTTCCTGGGCCAGAAGCGACAGCGGGTCGTCCCGGGTTGCGAACGTAGTCCAGGCCAGATCGCTCCTGCATTGCTCGAATGTCACGGAAAATTGCTCCTACATCATAGTGGAAGCGGGCCGCATGTGCGTCGCGCACTGCCCAAACTACGGAGATGATCGGGTCAATCGGGTGCGTTTCCATTGTTTGCCTCCATCAGTTCGTTCGGTGTGCAGATAACGGGCGGTTCGTACCCCACCTTCCGACAAACCTGCTCGATCCGGGCGCGCATTGCGGCATTGGCTATGTGCCGGAAATTCCACGTTACCAGGAAATCGATGCCGTTGGTGGCGGCGATAGCGATGTGCGCCGCATCATCCGCGGCTTGACGCGGAATCGCGCCGGCCTCGACCAGCGCATACGCAAGAACCTCCGCATCGGGTGTTGCGTCAAGTAGCGTAATTGCTTCAAGCGCTTCGATCCTGGCGCGCGCTGCATCTGGGTCACCTGCTCGAGCTTCCGCCATGACGAGCGCTGATGCAACCAGATTGAATCGGTCCGGGGCCTCGCGCACCACTCCTGGGTGATCTCTTGATACGCCATAACGACCAAGTCCCGCGACAAACGAGCCGTCAGATAACTGATTACCGAAGTCTCGATATACGCGGCAGATTTCATCGACTATCTCCATATCCCGTTGAACCGGGCCGCCCAATCTCGGCCCATGTGGGTAACGGAAATACTACAATCCGTAAGCTGGTGCCCCTGAAGAGTGTTGCTCAACTGTTGCACATCCCACTCCGGCGCCTTCCCGGGCGTGTCGAAGAATTCTCTCCACTCCGCCTGGGTGTCGAGACCTTCCCGGACGGAGAAGCCTTCGGCCGTTGCCACCATCCGGTGTCATCCAGGTACTCTCCAGACATGTTCAAATCAATGTGAACCTGATTCCGGGACAGTACGCGTTCACCTTCTTGCGTCAACTGGCAGACGCTCCGACGGACCGCGCCGGCAACCCGGCGCGCTTCAAGTAAATCACGGCCCATCTCACACGGTTCACAAAGATCAACATATATACACTATATAGTTATTATTCTGGGTGGTTTGGCAATTTATGCACAATACATGGTATTGTGAGTCAGGCTCTGAAGAACAAGGGCATGCTGACCGGACATGTGAAATGGCACATATTTCGGACACTGTCTCCGCTGCTGTTCAGGGATGATGATCGCAGGACGAGACTGGTGTCACCAGCCGGGGTTTGGGGGCCGGAAAGTCGGAGCCGGAGCCGCCGACGACAGTCTACCGATTTACAGCTTCGCCACGCTGTCGGGTGATCATGCGATCCCGATACCAAATTCGGTATTACTGTCAGGTCATCCCGAAGTGTCGATACCGATGTTGGCAGAACCGACACGCATTCAGGCAGAGACCATGGAAATTCGTGGCATCGAATCGGAGAAGGCGGCCCCCGATGCAGCGACAGGTCAACGCGAGCGACATGGGCAGCAAATGCTTGTCGATCAATGCTGCTTGACCTGTCCGTGAGACTGCGTTGCGATTTCCGGGCTAGAACCCGAAGCCCTGGTACTTCTTCTTGAACTTGGACACTCGACCGCCGGTATCCATCAGGTGGGCACTGCCACCGGTCCAGGCCGGATGTACGGAGGGGTCGATGTCCAGTGACAGGGTCTCACCTTCGGCGCCGTAGGTCGACCGCATCTTCAAGATGTCGCCATTGGTCAGCTTGACATCGATCTCGTGGTATTCGGGATGAATTCCGTCCTTCATGATGCTCTCCTCACTCGGCGGTCGCTGCGGCGCGGCGCGGGCGGTAATTGGTCCGCTCGGCGATCCTGGCCGACTTGCCACGACGGGACCTGAGATAATAGAGCTTGGCTCGCCGCACCCGGCCACGCCTGATGACCGAAATCGAATCGATATTGGCCGAATGCAGCGGAAACACCCGCTCGACTCCCTCGCCGAAGGAAATCTTGCGAACGGTGAAGGAGCCGCTGATTCCGTTGCCGCCCCTCCGGGAAATGCAGACACCCTCGTAGTTCTGGATGCGTGTCCTCGTGCCCTCGGTGACCCTGAATCCGACGCGGATGGTATCACCGGCCCTGAAATCTGGAATGGAGCGATCCAGCTTGCTGATCTGCTCCGCATCGAGCTCTGCAATGATGTCCATTCAAACTCTCCCTCCGGGGTTCTGCCCCGACCACCAGCCATTTCAACTTCCCGAAGTCTCCACTTCGGATCCGCTGCACCAGGCCCGCCATAACTCCGGGCGCCGCCTCCTGGTCAACGCCTGCGATTCAGCCTGTCTCCAGGCAGCGATCCGTTCATGATGCCCGGACAGCAGGATTTCCGGAACCGTCATACCCTCCCAAATCCTGGGCCTCGTAAAATGCGGATATTCAAGCAATCCGGCAGAAAAGGACTCGTCCTCTGCCGATGCCTGATTCCCGAGAACGTGCGGTATAAGGCGCACGGTTGCGTCTATCAAGGCCTGTGCGGCGATTTCGCCGCCCGAAAGCACGAAATCGCCTACTGAGACCTCGGCAATCGGGAATTTTTGCAGGAATCGCTCGTCGATGCCCTCGAAACGCCCGCACAGGATGGTGACGCCCTCCCTCCCCGCCAACTCCCGCACCATCTCCTGGTCAAGCGGCTTTCCGCGCGGCGACATGAACAGCAGCGGCCAGTCGGGCGACTCGACCGGCAGGCCATCCTGTGCATGCAGGAGGGCGGCAGCGGCCACGTCGGCACGGAGCACCATGCCGGCGCCGCCACCATATGGCGGCTCGTCGACATTGCGATGCCTGCCGATGCCAAACTGGCGAAGATCGATGGTCTGCAATTCCCAGGCGCCCCGTGCCAGGGCCGTTCCCGGAATGGAATGTGCCAGCGGACCGGGGAAGGCGTCGGGCAACAGGGTTATGACCCGTGCCTGCCACGGCCTGCCGGCATCATCCTGCCGCTGCTCGTCCACGCGCTGCTGCACCGGTCACACCCCTTTCTGCCGGCCCTGGCCGGCAACGGCTTTCAGAACTGGCTCCGGTCAATGACAACCAGCCCCGCCTCCAGCCTGACCTCCGGCACCGCCCGTCGGTTGAGCGGCACCAGCAACCGGTCCCGGCCGGGAATATCGACCTCCACGATGTCGCCGGCACCGTGGTTGAACACTGCCGTGACCCTGCCCAGCGTCGTGCCATCGACGTCCTCCACGGCAAGATTGACCAAGTCCGCGCAATAGAACTCATCCTCGGCGGTCTCCGGAAACCGGGACCGTTCGGCATAGAGCCGGACCCCGCGCAGTTCCTCGGCCTGCCGCCGGGCCACCACCCCGGCAATCCGCGCCGTCAGGCCGGATTTGGTCCTGCCGGTGAGGCTGATGTCGAACTGCCGGCCCCGGTCACGGGTCAGGAGCGGGAGGTACGTCGTCAATGCCTCCGGGGGATCGCAATAGCTGGCAATTCTCACCGCGCCCCTGATGCCAAACGCCCCGGCAATCCTGGCAACGCATACCAGGCCGTCTTCCCGACCCTGCTGACCGCCTTCGCCATCCGGCATGTCGCCCTGCCGGTTCATTCAGCCCGAACCTGCCGCCTTGCCGCCGGTCGTGCCGGCCACCAGCCAGCCGCCCTGCCCTATTCCTGCGGTTTGCGAGGCAGCGCCTTCTTCGGGTTGTTGCGGGATTTCGGCGGCAGGATGCCGGCAGCTTCCAGCATTCTCGATACCCGGTCGGTGGGTTTGGCGCCGGTGTCCAGCCAGTAGCGGATCCGGTCCGTATCCAGCTTGACCCGCGACTCGCTGTCCTTGGGAAGCAGCGGGTGATAGTGGCCAAGCCTCTCGACATAACGTCCATCCCGCGGCATGCGCGAGTCTGCGGCGACAATCCGGTAATACGGACGTTTCTTCGAGCCGCCCCGGGCCAGTCGGATCTTCATTGCCATTACGATTGCTCCTTTTGCAATTTCCGGTTCCTGTCTTGGTATTTCTGGTGATGCCTGATGACTTCTTCGATGATGAAGGAAATGATCTTCCCGGCAAATTCCGGATCAACATCGGCGTCCTGGGCCAGTTTCTGCAACCGCTTGATCTGCTGCGCCTCACGCAGCGGGTCTGCCGGCGGAAGTTCATGCCTGCCCTTCAGCTTGCCAACTGCCTTGGTGTGCCTGAATCGCTCACCAAGCGTGTAGATCAGGATCGCGTCCAACCGGTCGATCGACTGTCGATGTTTCGCCAGCCGCTTTTCGATCTGCCCCGGATCGGTGGCCATCAGCCGACACTCCCGATTACGGCCGGCCTTGCCGGCAGCCACCCTGCCACCGGACGGCTCATTTCCTGAACAACCCGTCGGGCAGATCCATGCCGGTCGGAAGCTGGCCGGGCAATCCCGGCGGAAGCTGCCCCCCCGCTCCGGGCGGCAGGCCGGGCATTGAGCCCGCCATGCCGGCCTTGCCCATCAGCGAGCCAAGCGCACCGCCAATACCGCCCCGCTTGGCCATGGCCTTGCTGACCATTGCCATCTGCTTGTGCATCTTCAACAGCCGATTGAGGTCGGCAACATCCTGTCCGGCGCCGGCAGCAATCCGGCGGCGGCGGCTGGCCTGGAGAATCTTCGGATTGGCGCGCTCCTGGCGGGTCATGGAGTTTATCAATCCGATCTGCCGCCTGACAAAATCGGAATCGAGGCCAGCAGCATCGACCTGCGAGGCGATCTTCTTCATGCCCGGCATCATCGACATCATGGCCTGCATGCCGCCCATCTGCTCCATGGCCTCCAGCTGTTTGCGCAGGTCATTCAGGTTGAATAACCCCTTCTGCATCCGCCTGGCCATTCGTTGCTGGGTCTCCATCTCCAGCGTCTCGGCAGCCTTCTCGACCAGGGAGACAATGTCGCCCATGCCAAGAATGCGTCCGGCGATTCTCTCCGGGTCGAATTCACCGAGTTCCTCCAGTTTTTCGCCGGTCCCGATGAACTTGATGCAGCTGCCGGTCACCGCCCGCATGCTCAACGCCGCACCACCCCTGCCATCACCTTCCATTCGGGTCAGGACGACACCGGTGACCCCGACCTTCTCGTTGAACTCCTGGGCAACATTGACCGCATCCTGTCCGGTCAACCCGTCCACGACCAGCAATGTCTCCCGGGGATTGGCAACCTTCCGGATATCAACCACTTCCTGCATCAGCGACTGATCGACATGCAGCCTGCCAGCAGTGTCCAGCAGCAACACGTCATAGCCGCCGAAAGCGGCCTGCTGCGATGCCCGCCGGGCGATGTCCACCGCCTTCTGCCCGTCGACGATTGGCAGGGAATCCACGCCGGCCTGCATTCCGAGCACCCGCAACTGCTCCATTGCCGCTGGCCGGTGGGTATCGAGCGAGGCCATCAGCACCCGCTTGCCATCCCGCTCGGTCAGCCTCTTGGCCAGCTTGGCCGTCGTCGTGGTCTTGCCCGAGCCCTGCAGGCCAACCATGAGGATCGGGGCCGGTGGATTGCCGATGCGGAGCTCGGCATCCTGCTCGCTATCGCCCTTCAGCACGTCGATCAGTTCGTCATGCACGATCTTGATGACCTGGTGGCCCGGCGTGACCGATCGCATGACCGCCTGGCCGGTGGCCTTGCGACCGACTTTCCTGACGAAGGACTTCACGACCGGTAGGGCAACATCGGCCTCCAGCAAGGCCATCCTGACCTCGCGCAGCGCATTGTCCACATCTGCTTCGGAAAGTATTCCTCGCCGCTGCAGGCGATCGAATACTCCGGACAACCGGTCGGAAAGTGTCTCGAACACGTTCAGCCTCTTTGCAGTCTGCCGCCGAACCCGGCCAATGATGATCCGCAATTGACGACGGCACCCGCGGGCGAGCCTTCGCTGACGGGTGGCGATCCGGGCGTCAACCTGCGGACCGGAGCGAGCCGGAACTTGATGACGATCGGCGGTTCAATATTACACCGCCGAAACCCGGTCAAGAATGTAGTGCCGGGCATTTGCGACATCAACTGCGAGACAGGAAGCCCCTGGCGGACCATCCGCGGCCACATTGCACCCGGCCGTCATGGCAAATTTCGGGGAAGCAGGATGACCTCCCGACGGCAGCGTCGGGGACGGCAGGCGCAATTCGGGTTTTTCACCTGGACGCCCTGCTCTAAACGGCATGCATGTTCGCGCTCGGCCAACCTGCCAGGGGTCACCTGGCCATGCTGGGATTTTCCCTGGGAATTGCCGGTTCGTTCAGCCTCGGTAGCCTGTCTGCAAACGAGATCGACCCGGTCACCATCACCGCCCTCAGATTTGCCGGAAGTTCGGTGCTGATGGGCCTCGCGGCATCATTGGGTCCGGGAATCACGAGGAAGGATGCCACCGCCCCCTGGCGCTACCTGATTCCCGGAACACTGATGGCGATCTATTTTGCCTTGATGTTCGAGGGTCTCAAGACCGCCTCGGCAGTATCGACCAGCGCAGTGTTTACCCTGACGCCAGCCATGTCGGCGATAATCGGCTGGTATCTGCTTCGACAGATCACCACCGGGTGGATGGCGCTGGCGCTGTTCATCGGCGGGTGCGGCGCATTGTGGGTCATTTTCGGGGCCGACATCGACTCCCTGCTGGCTTTCAAGGTCGGGGCTGGCGAGATGATTTTCTTTGTCGGCTGCATTGCCCATGCAATCTACACGCCGATTGTCAGGCTGCTGAACCGAGGTGAGTCGCCGCTGGTCTTCGTCTTCGGAATGTCGGTGGCCGGCACCATCGTTCTGACCATCTATGGATGGGACGGCATCGTCTCCACCAACTGGTCGGCCTTGCCGTCGATCGTGTGGATAACACTTCTGTACCTGACAGTGGCGTCGACGGCGCTGACCTTCACGGCCATCAATTATGCGACATTGAGGCTGCCTTCGGCCAAGGTGATGGCCTACACCTACCTGACGCCGTCATGGGTCATATTGTGGGAGGCCGTTCTCGGTCACGGCATCCCGGCCCCGGCCATCCTGCTCGGTGTCCTGGCGACGATCATTGCCCTGCTGATGTTGCTGCGGAACGAAGACCGCGACTGAACACCTGCCCGCCAGCCACGTCGCAACCGGATTCGACCGATACCCGATCACCTGGTTATGCTGCCGGGTCGTCGTCCCTGAACTCCTCATCCACGAGCAGTTCGAGCAGTTCGAGGCTCTCGGGATCGAACTGGCCGAAACCCTCGATCCAGATTGCCGCCTGGCGTATCGCGTCAGGATCGAGGCGGCACCATCGCTTGCGTCCGGCGCTCTTCCGGGTAACCAGGCCGGAATGTTCCAGGACGGCAATGTGCTTGGAAGTCAGCGCCACCGACTTGCCGATAGTCCCGGCAATGTCGGTCACCGTCATGTCACCGGCCAGCAGCAATTCCAGCACCTGCCGGCGGGTGCCGTCGGCAAGCGCACCGAACAGGAGATCAATCTGCTTGTTCCCGGACATCTCCTCCTTTCCCTCGATTTCGGCCGATTCTGCCGAATGCGCGTCGGCCCCGGCCGCGTCCTGGCGGCGGATAACGGCCAGCCAGGCGAAGACATGCCGATTCTGCCGGACAGTCAACCATTTGGTTGAATAAACTGGCGGCGACCATTCCCGTCCGCCGGCAACGAACAAAATCAACCACTTGACGATTTATCCCTTGTTTTCAATCCGTTACGCCTTGCCAGCCATGCGACTACGGGGTTGACGGGGAGGAATGACACACATAGTTTACGCCGGTCCGAATCTCTGGGCGGAAACGATGGCGAATTCGCCTGATGCCGACAACCGATCCTCGATTCGCAAGCGCATCGAGGAAGCCAGGGGGCAGTTGGACCCGAAAAAGTCCGAAGCCGGTCCGGTTTCGAACTTGCATGCCGTCTGGCGGATGGTCATCGACCTGGTCGCCGGCACCGGTTTCGGGGCCGCCTTGGGATACGGGCTGGACGTGTTGTTCGGCACATTGCCGATCTTTCTTGGCGTCCTGACCCTGCTCGGCTTTGCCGCCGGCGTTCGACTGATGATCAGGACGGCGCGGGAGGTGCAGGAAGAGATGGCGTCCCGGCTTGAGAAGCCGGGAGAATGAGGCGACCGCGGGAGTTGGTAGGCATTGGCGACTGAGGAGACAGGGCTGCAGATCCATCCGATGGATCAATTCGTCATCGAACCCCTGTTCGGAGACGGGCCGCTCAGATGGTACACACCGAGCAACTCAACCTTGTGGATGCTGATTGCCGTCCTCTGCGCCACGTTGTTCCTGGTCGCGGGAACCCGGCACCGGGCGATCGTTCCCGGCCGGATTCAGATGATCGCCGAACTGGCCTATTTGTTTGTCAGGAACATGGTCGAGAATGTTGCCGGACGCGACGCGATAAGGTTCTTTCCCTACATCATGACGGTGTTCATGTTCATCGCCCTGGCAAATCTTCTGGGCCTGATACCGATGAGCTTCACCACGACCTCGCATGTCGCGGTCACCGCGACGCTGGCGCTGACCGTATTCGTGTCGGTAACGGTGATCGGCTTCGTCAAGCACGGGCTGGGATTCCTCGGACTGTTCTGGATCTCGTCGGCACCGCTGCCGCTCAGGCCGTTCCTGGCCCTTATCGAACTGATTTCCTATTTCGTCCGGCCGGTCAGCCATTCGATCCGCCTGGCCGGAAACATGATGGCCGGGCATGCGATGATCAAGGTCTTCGCATCCTTTGCCGGCGTGCTGGGATTGGGGGCATTCGTCCCGATCGTGGCCATTGCCGCCGTCTACGGGCTCGAATTGCTGGTGGCGTTCATCCAGGCCTACGTGTTCACGATCCTGACATGCGTCTATCTGCGGGATGCGCTGCATCCAAGTCATTGAAGAATTTCGGATAACAACTCGAATTAGCAAGGAGCTTGAAAATGGCTACTGAATTGGTCGGAGACATCAACACCGCCGGGGCGCTTATCGGTGCCGGCCTGGCATGTACCGGCATGGGCGGGGCGGCGATTGGCGTCGGCCATGTTGCCGGGAACTACCTGTCGGGAGCGCTGAGGAATCCCTCGGCGGCGGCGTCGCAGACAGCCATGCTGTTCATCGGCATCGCCTTCGCCGAATCGCTGGGAATTTTCTCGTTCCTGGTGGCATTGCTGTTGATGTTTGCGCTGTAACGGCCCAGGCAACCTGCCGGCAAGGCAAACCGGAGACACACTGCAATGGCCGAACCTACGGAACAGGCGGGAATTCCGCAGCTGGATTTTTCGGCGTTTCCGAACCAGATATTCTGGCTCGTCGTTTTCCTGACGATCCTGTTCCTGGTCGTCAACCGGGTGGTGTTGCCACGCATTGGTGGCATCATCGATCAGCGCGAAAAACGGATACGCGCCGATCTCGAACAGGCGGAAAGGAATGATGAACAGGCGGCCCGCCTGAACCAGGAAACCGAGGATCGGTTGAACCGGGCCCGGAAGGAAGCCGAACAGATTGCTGCCGAGGCCCGCAGCCGCGCCAGGGAGGCCCAGGACCAGGCCGTTGCCGGGGCCGCCAGCACCATTGCGGCCAGGACGGCGGAGGCAGAAGCCCGGATCGAGGATATCAGGGCCAGCGCCCGCCAGAGTGTGCGGGAGATCGCGTCGGAGGTTGCCGAGGAAATCGTCGAGCAGTTGCTACCGGGGCGCGCCGGAGGCCAGCTGGTCGGCAAGGCCGTCGACAAGCGGATGGCGGGAGAAATGCATTGACACGCCTGGCATGGATTCTTCTGCTTCCGGCATCGCCGGCACTTGCCGCAACCGGACCATTCTTCTCGCTCGGCAATACCGATTTCGTGGTCTCGATTGCATTCGTCATCTTCATTGCCGCCATCATTCATTTCAAGGCACCGAAATTTGCCGGCCGCCTCATTGACGGGCGCATTGACGCAATCCGCAGCCAGATCGACAACGCGGCACAGATCCGGGCCGACTCGGAAGCTGCACTGGCCCGGGCCGAGGACATCAACCGTGAATCGGCCGAACAGGCGGCACGAATGCTGGAGGGTGCCAGGCGGGATGCGGAGCTGTTCATGGCGGAAGCTGGCAAGGCCGTGGAAAACACCATCGCTCGGCGCCTGCAGGCTGCCGACGAGCAAATTGCCAGCGCGGAAGCGGCGGCTGTTGCCGGCGTGCGCAACGAGGCGATTTCCGTTGCCGTGGAGGTTGCCGGCCAGGTCATTTCCGATTCCATGAACCCCGCCGACCGTCGGGCGATCATGGACCAGGCGGTCAAGGATCTCAGGTCAAATCTGAACTGATCCGACTGCGGATACGATCCCGTCCAGGCGGGAGGCCCGTCCCTGGTCTGGCGCGCCTCCCATCCAGCACTGCACCTGGCCGTGAGTGATCGCGGCCCGGCCGGCGGCCCCGGCTGGAGTCGTGCCCATCGCAGTCACTCAGGCTTCGCTTCGGGCCGCTTCCCATGCAAGCAGCGCACGCTTGACCGGCAGACCCCAATGATATCCGCCCAGACCACCGGATTTGCGGATCACCCGGTGGCAGGGGATCAGCCAGCTGACCGGGTTGCGGCCAACCGCGGTGCCGGCAGCCCGGGTTGCAGTCGGGGCGCCGGCGGCAGCGGCGATCTGCGAATAGGTGGTGACATGTCCCGGCGGAACTGCCATCAGCGCCTCCCAGACCTTGATCTGGAACGGTGCCCCGACCATGAACAGTCTTGCCTCGCCCCGCTGCCGAAGCGCGGCATCGACCCAGGGCTGAATGGCAGCCGATGACTGCGTGTAGCTGGCCCGGGGCCAGCGCCGGCGCAAATCGGCCAGGACCGACTCGCGTCCATGTTCGGCGGCAAAGGCCAGGCCGCACAAACCGCGATCCGTCCCCATGGCCAGGAGATCGCCAAACGGGCTGTCGAACCAGCCCCAGCAGATGGTGAGCCCGCTCCCTTTCCTGGCAAATTCCCCCGGACTCATCGCCTCCCAGGTCACGAACAGGTCGTGAAGCCTTCCGCTGCCCGAGAGGCCGAGCGAGTTCGAGGCATGCTGCACCGTGACATCGCCACTCAGCATCCGCTTGGCGTGCTGCAATGACAGGTATTGCTGGAACCGTTTCGGCGACACGCCAACCCATTGCGAGAATACCCGCTGGAAATGCGAGGGGCTCATGCCCATCCTGCCGGCCAGTTCATCCAGCGACAATTCACGAATTCCGGCCCGGTCGATATGCTTGATGGCCCGCGCAATAACGTTGTAGTGGTAGCTGCTCTCGGTCATATGGCCCCCGGCATTTGTCGGGATCTGAATTAGGCCGGGGCTTGCAGCCGGTCGACCCGTTTCTTGCTGATTCATCGCCGATCCTCGTCAATTGTCACGGAAAATGCATCACCGGTGAGCGTGTCGTCCGAATATCATCGGATCTACCAGATCTTCGAGCGGTTCCGGGCGGCAAATGCCGAACCGCGGGGCGAGTTGGCCCATGTCAACGCCTACACCCTGCTGGTGGCCGTGGTGCTGTCGGCCCAGGCGACCGATGCCGGAGTCAACAAGGCAACCGCCGAGCTGTTCAGGCAAGTCGACACCCCGGAAGGAATGCTCAAGCTGGGTGAAGATGGGCTGATCGAACATATCAGGTCGATCGGACTCTACCGGAACAAGGCACGGAACGTGATCGGGTTGTCGCAAATCCTCGTCGACCAGTTTGATGGAGTTGTGCCGTCATCCCGGGCCGCCCTCCAATCACTCCCCGGGGTTGGTCGCAAGACTGCCAATGTGGTCCTGAACATGTGGTTCCGCCAGCCGACCCAGGCCGTGGACACCCATATCTTTCGGGTTGGCAACCGGACCGGAATCGCTTCCGGCAAGTCGGTCGACATCGTCGAACACGCCATCGAGGACAATGTTCCGGCCGAATTCCAGAGCCATGCCCATCACTGGCTGATTCTCCACGGCCGATACGTGTGCACCGCAAGGAAACCGGCCTGCTCCAGTTGCCTGATCGAGGATCTATGCCCGTTCGACGACAAGACCGGTGCCCGACCGGCAGGGCAGGCTGCATGAGCCACCAGGACCATCGCACCCTCGATGTCGTCGGCATCGGCAATGCCATCGTGGATGTGCTGTGCCACGTGGATGACCGACTCCTTGTCGAACACCAAATCGACAAGGGGGCCATGCAACTGGTCGACATGGACCGGGCCAGCCAGCTCGGCGGTTTGCTTCAGTCACGCACCGAGGCCAGTGGCGGCTCGGTCGCCAACACCATTGCCGGCCTGGCGATGCTCGGTGGCAGCGGTGGCTATATCGGCAAGGTCTGCGATGACCGGCTTGGCGATGTCTTTGCCAGCAACCTGGCCGAACTTGGAATCAGCTACCGAACACCCAGGGAGCCGTCCGGCACCTCCATGGCAACGGGTCGCAGCATGGTCATGGTCACCCCCGATGGCGAGCGAACCATGAATACGTTTCTCGGTGCCGCCGAGATGCTGGCCGCCGGCGACATGGATGAAGGGATGATTGCCGATTCACGCTGGATCTACCTGGAAGGGTACCGGCTGGACAGCCCGGAGGGCCTGGCAGGCTTCAGAAAAGCCATCGGGACTTGCCGCCGCTCCGGCGGGTCGGTGGCGCTGACGCTGGCCGACCAGCATTGCGTGACCCGGAATTTTGCTGCCTTCAGCGAGTTGATCGACGATGGAATCGACCTGCTCCTGGGCAATACCGGCGAATTGCAGTCCATGTTCGACCCCGGAGATCCGGAAAGGGCGCTGAACCTGGCCGCTGACCGGGTTCCCCTTGTTGCCTGCACCCGGTCGGCGCAAGGGGCAATCATCGCCGCCGGGGAGTCGAGGGTGGTGGCTGATGCCGTACCGGCCACACTCGTCGATTCAACCGGTGCCGGCGACCTGTTCGCTGCCGGATTCCTCTATGGATTGACCCGGGGAGCAAGCCTGCAGGATTGCGGCAACATGGGGTGTGCCGCGGCATCGGCGGTAGTTTCGCACACAGGCCCCCGACCGCAATCAGATTTGCGAGCCCTCTTCGCCGATATCGGCCTGGCCGGGGATTGACCGGGACTGGATTGCCGTCCTGGCAATTCGGATGACGAGCAGGATGCCGGCAGCTGACAGTGCAGCCACCGGCACCGGATTCGGGACCTGGCGTCAGTTCGCCAGGGTCATGCGACCTTCGACCGCAGGCGATACCTCGCCTCGTGACGAGATGTAGTCGAATATCTGCACGGTCATCAGCACCGCAGCATACTCGTCGACGATGCGGGGCCGGTTGGCAAGCATGGAATAGCCATCACCGCCGCCGGCAACGTAGTCGTTGACTGCCAAGGTGAATGTACCGGCCGGATCAAGCGGGGCACCGTCCCTGCTGACCGACACCACCCTTTGTCCAGCCTCGGCGCCGGGGTCGTAGACGACGGCGATCCCCGACACATGCGGATATCGTCCTGCTCCCTTCTCGATCTGGCTGTAGCCGTTTTCGAGAGCGTCGATGATATCCTGTCCGCTCACCTCCAGCACGACCGTCTTGTTGCCAAATGGCAGTTCGGTCTGAATGTCACGCCGGGTGAGAATGGTTCCCGGTGCATAGACCTGGTTTGCACGAATTCCACCACCATTCATCATGCCGATATCGGCTCCGGTTGCCTCCCGGATGGCGTCAGCCACCAGATTGGCAAACGCGGCCTCCATCGACCTGACCGTTTCGCGCCTGGTGTCCAACTCGGTCGTCGTCGAACCCAGCTCGACATTGAGTTCCTCGTCCAGCTGGTCTTCAAACACCTGTACGGCCGCGACCACCTCCGGGTCAGGCTCGAAATTGGCCGAGTCGACGATCCGGTATTCGGCGGACCAGACGAACTCGGTCTTGTCATCATCCTGCTCTTCATCAAGCGTCAGATCGATGATCGAGACCCAGTCGGCCTGCTCGCCGGATTCCACGAACAGCATGTCCCCGGAATATTCGGCCACCAGCAGGTGATCATCACCGCTGAGCAGGATATCGACCGCACCCTGGTCGATGAGCATCTGGTCCTCGGCGATATCGGTATGGGCCAGCGCAATAACCAAATGCGCGCCATTGTCGCGCAACTCGGTCGCCACCTCGGCCGCAGCCTCCGTCACCTCGCTGAAGGTGAAATCTCCGGGACTGGACTTGACCATTGTGCCGACCGTGGTCAGGCCGAGAATGCCGATATTGAACTTTCCAGCCGTCGTCATGATTGACGAAACGGCGCCCTCGACGAGGCTCCCGTCCGGAGCATGGCTGTTGGCGCTGAGGACTGGGAAATTCGCTTCCGAAATACGTTCTGCCGCGATGTCGGGACCAAAGTCGAATTCATGGTTGCCCAGCACCATGGCTGTCAGACCAAGCCCGTTCAGCAACTCGATCATGTGGGCACCCTTGTCGAGGCCGGACATGAGCGAGGGTGAAATCGTGTCGCCGCCAAAGGCCACCAGCACATTGCCGCCGCCAGCGCGTTCAGCATCAATGATGGAGGCAAGACGCGCCACCCCGCCACGGCCTCCCTTTTCGCCCATTCGATCCAAATCGTTGAAATGCACGATTGTGACCTTTTCGGCCGCCAGCGCAACGCTGCCGGCCATCATGGCTGCAACCAGCGCGGCGCCGGCAGCTAGATGTGAGAATGAATTTGCCTTCATTGTTGACCCCCAAGTCTGATTTTCCTTGAAGGCCGACTATTTCACAATTCGAATCCCGTTGAAACAGCCGACCGCTCGCCCATCCAAGGCCATCCAAAAGTCGCAATTCCGCCGTCTGACAGGTATTTCGGCTCCTGCCTGCCATCTAGGCCGCCATTTTGCCGGCCTTCCGACATCGGTGCCATAATTCGGCTGGCCATCCAGAAGTGATGATGCTATGGGGTCGGCCATCATGGCCGCATCCTCTACCGATACCGACATTCCGCTCGCCGAGGTCGAGGTCCGCCTCGTACACAGCATGGACGAGAAGGCACGCTGGGATGCATTGGTCCGGGAGCATCACTACCTGCCCTGGCGCCGCCTCTTCGGCAAGGCGCTGCACCATGTCGCGGTTCATGATGATCGCTGGCTGGCGCTGATCGGCTGGCAGGTCGGCGCCTTCAAGGTCGGGGTGCGCGACCGCTGGATCGGCTGGACGGCCGAGCAGCAATTCTCCCGCCTGCACCTGGTGGCCAATAATGCCCGCTATGTCCTGCTGGGCCGGGAGCGACCGCGCAACCTTGCCTCCCGGGTGCTGGCACTCAGCCTGGCAAGATTGTCGGCCGACATGATGCAGGTACATGGCTACCCGGTATACCTGGCCGAGACCTTCGTCGACATCTCGAGGTTCGCTGGCACCTGCTACCGGGCATCGAACTGGCAGTCGCTGGGCCTGACCCGCGGCTTTGCCCGCCGGCCGGGCACCTCGCCTCGCTGGCACCATCACGGCCAGGCCAAGGAGGTCTTCGTCATTCCACTCCATGCCGATGCCAGGCAGATGCTCTGTGCAGACACCGCACCCCATGCCATGAATGGCAGCGAGGATGCACCCCTTCCGGATGCCCGGCTCCTGGGCTCGCTGCATGACCATCTTGCCGGCATGCCGGATTTCCGCCGGGCACGGGGACAGCGCTACTCCCTGGCCTTCTACTTCACCATCATGATCGCTGCCGGCCTGTGCGGCTATCGCGGCTATACCGCCTTTGCCGAATTCGCCCGCCGGCTCGACCAGGAACAGCTGGCCGCCATCGGTGCCTTCCGCAGCCCGTCAAGGGGGCTCTACACCACGCCGGTGGCCACCTCCTTCCTGAACATCTTGCAGCATATGCCGCCCGATGCGCTCGATGCGGTGTTCCGGGACTGGGCCGCTTCACGCAGTGATGGCGGTGCCGCCCTGGCACTGGATGGCAAGACCATCAGGGGCGCCTCCCGGCAACTGGAGGGGGATGAGAAAATCATCACCATTGCCGCCGTCGAACACGGCACTGGCCTGGTGGTCGGACAGGTCCGGGTTGCCAAAGGCACGAACGAGATCCCGGCCCTGCGTGATCTCGCGGCTCGGCTCGGCAAGCGGATCATCACTGCCGATGCCATGCATGTCCAGCACGAGACCGCGGCGGCCCTTGTGGATGCCGGCGGCGATTACGTGCTGACCGCGGTCAAGGGCAACCAGAAGGAGATGCATGAGCAACTGCGCCGGTTCGGTGGCTGGGATGGCGGCAGGATGCATGCGGAAGACGCGGGCAAGCAGCATGGCCGCATCGAGCAGCGCCACTGCACGGTGGTTGATATCTCCGGCCCGGAATGGAACAGCTTCTGCCGCCTGCATGGCCGGCGCCAGGCCTTTCGCATCATCCGTTATCGTGAAGTGGTCAAGACCGGCAAGCGCAGCATCGAGACCGTCTACGGCCTGACCTCGCTCGGGAAGGATCAGGCCGGCGCCCGCAAGATTGCCGGCCATGTCCGTTCACATTGGCAGATCGAGACGAAATTACATTACGTCCGCGACTTCACCTATGACGAGGATCGCTGCCGGGCCCATGTCGGCAATGTTCCCGAGAATTTGGCGGCCATCTCCAACATGGCGATCTCGCTGATCAGGCTCGATGGCCGCTTCGATTACGTGCCGCCGGCCAACCGGCACTTCGCTGCCAGGCCCCTGGAGGCGCTTGATGCCGTCATGCGCTGACGGCACCAGCAGAGACCCATTCATCCCGTATCGCTCCTTGAGGTCCGGCCCCTGGCCGGGCCCGGCGGAGCCATGGGTCCGGCACGTCTTCGGCGCAGGATCCGGGCAGGAATCGCCACCGACCAGCTTGACTCGTCTGTAGACGACCCCGACATGACCGCCGGATGACGACTGGGTCCCGGAAGCAGGGGCTGGATCTGGTCATGGCTGCCGACTATTGAATGGGCCTGCTCGCCCATCGACCACCACAACTTCCTGCCGTCATGCAGCCAGGAAGCTGGCGCCTGTTTGGCATTCGGCCAGGACAGGCAGCCGAGGACAATCACGGCGCGCGTCGGACCGGAAATCGGATGCCCAATTGTCGCCCTCTTCCAGGCTCCCGGCACGACTGCCGGGGACAATTGATGCCTCGCATGGGCGCAAGTGACATGTTGCACGCAACAGGTCACTGGTTTCGCAGTTCGGCAAGAACCTCGTCGGTGTGTTCGCCAAGCCCGGGGAAATGGGCCACAAGACGGCCCGGTTCATCCCCGCGTGGGCGGGGAACACGTAGCTGGCATCATCGTTCTGCACCAACCTGAAGGTTCATCCCCGCGTGGGCGGGGAACACGCATGGGCGGCAGTGGTGATATTCGCTGCAGGCGGTTCATCCCCGCGTGGGCGGGGAACACTTGGCCGGGCGGGTGGATGCGCTGCCCCTACCCGGTTCATCCCCGCGTGGGCGGGGAACACGAAATACCCAACTCGTCCACGGGTTCCGGTTTCGGTTCATCCCCGCGTGGGCGGGGAACACTCGAGCACGGACTACTCGGCCAGGGCGATTGCCGGTTCATCCCCGCGTGGGCGGGGAACACCTCCGCGAAAACAGTTCTCGCGAAGCCAGACGCGGTTCATCCCCGCGTGGGCGGGGAACACGCATAAGCGGGGAGAAGCGGCTTGCCAACCATCGGTTCATCCCCGCGTGGGCGGGGAACACGCGTTACCGATAGCCAGATCGAAGATGCTGGCCGGTTCATCCCCGCGTGGGCGGGGAACACGCCGAGGTGTGATACCGTTGCTTGAGCAACTCCGGTTCATCCCCGCGTGGGCGGGGAACACGTCACGGTAGGCGGTTTCGTTCGCACGATCACCGGTTCATCCCCGCGTGGGCGGGGAACACTGTTCCGAGGACGGAGGCACTTGGAGACGTTCCGGTTCATCCCCGCTTGGGCGGGGAACACGCATGGCTGACCCAGCGCCGCACGAATTCCTGCGGTTCATCCCCGCGTGGGCGGGGAACACTGGAGGACAGGTCCGTTGGTCATTTTGCGCTCCGGTTCATCCCCGCGTGGGCGGGGAACACGCGTCGGTAAATCCTGCGGGCATTTCGTGTTCCGGTTCATCCCCGCGTGGGCGGGGAACACGAACTGGCGGCATTCGACTCGGCGGTTTCCGCCGGTTCATCCCCGCGTGGGCGGGGAACACTCTGCGTTCTGACATACGATGCACGGTCACAGCGGTTCATCCCCGCGTGGGCGGGGAACACGCGCCGCCGCCTGCGTTGTCATCAACATATTTCGGTTCATCCCCGCGTGGGCGGGGAACACCTTGTCGAACGCCAACCCGGCCTGAATGGTTCCGGTTCATCCCCGCGTGGGCGGGGAACACTTCAATCTCCTTCGCTTTCTTGATTGCAATGTCGGTTCATCCCCGCGTGGGCGGGGAACACCCGCGTGTTGCGATTGGATCAAGATATGTGCACGGTTCATCCCCGCGTGGGCGGGGAACACTTTGTTGGCCGAGTCCTGGTAACGGTAGATGCCGGTTCATCCCCGCGTGGGCGGGGAACACGCACTATTTCCGGCGCTCGTCACATAGTAATACGGTTCATCCCCGCGTGGGCGGGGAACACTTCTTCCCGTAGTCGAGTATTACGCATCTGTCCGGTTCATCCCCGCGTGGGCGGGGAACACTCGCCTTCTGTGTGGCTGTTCTCGTCGTCGTCCGGTTCATCCCCGCGTGGGCGGGGAACACGTGTCGTCGGCATCTTCCCAGGCACTCCAGTCCGGTTCATCCCCGCGTGGGCGGGGAACACCTGAACCTGGCAAGGGTAATCCGGGAATTGGTCGGTTCATCCCCGCGTGGGCGGGGAACACGAAAGCTTGCTCGCCCGCGGCTGGTTCCCGTTCGGTTCATCCCCGCGTGGGCGGGGAACACGATTCCCATCCTTGCTTTCCTCTTGCGTAGACCGGTTCATCCCCGCGTGGGCGGGGAACACTGGAAGACTCGCCCGTATACCGCAATATCAGTCGGTTCATCCCCGCGTGGGCGGGGAACACAAAAGCCATATCGGCGCCGGGAGTCTCATTTGCGGTTCATCCCCGCGTGGGCGGGGAACACATAACCAAGTTATGCGCACTCTCCACGATGTTCGGTTCATCCCCGCGTGGGCGGGGAACACTTCGAACCCCTCTACTCCAAACGATACTGACGCGGTTCATCCCCGCGTGGACGGGGAACACGTATGGAAATACATCAACGATCATGGTGTCTCCGGTTCATCCCCGCGTGGACGGGGAACACGTATGGAAATACATCAACGATCATGGTGTCTCCGGTTCATCCCCGCGTGGGCGGGGAACACCGGTGTGTGTTCAGTCATCATTCCCACCCTATCGGTTCATCCCCGCGTGGGCGGGGAACACACGTTGTGCATGGGAAAGGATAAATCTGTCATCGGTTCATCCCCGCGTGGGCGGGGAACACGTGCCATTGTCAGCGCACTACAGCGATGTGTTCGGTTCATCCCCGCGTGGGCGGGGAACACGGCATGATTACCGTCAACCGTGGCGGTCTCGTCGGTTCATTCCCGCGTGGGCGGGGAACACATTGGGATTGTCGCCCCCACGTAACGGACGGTCGGTTCATCCCCGCGTGGGCGGGGAACACTTCGGTCGCCTGCCGACAGAACAACCGGACAACGGTTCATCCCCGCGTGGGCGGGGAACACAGGTCTCGAACGTCCAACGCAGTATGTTCAACCGGTTCATCCCCGCGTGGGCGGGGAACACACTTGGTTATTGCTCATCCGCCGTGCACGTATCGGTTCATCCCCGCGTGGGCGGGGAACACACCGCATTCCAGATGCCGAGCTCCACTTCGTTCGGTTCATCCCCGCGTGGGCGGGGAACACGCCATGATCGCCGGCAGGCAATACGGCACTGCCGGTTCATCCCCGCGTGGGCGGGGAACACCTTGGAAACACCGTCACCGTTGACCTGTCTGGCGGTTCATCCCCGCGTGGGCGGGGAACACCTGACTGTCGTGATCGTCGTCGTGAGGATCGGCGGTTCATCCCCGCGTGGGCGGGGAACACGCACAAGGCCCGCGATGAGGGCAACAAAGTTGCGGTTCATCCCCGCGTGGGCGGGGAACACCCTTCTCTTTCTCAATCCTGCGTGGGGTCTGTAGAGCGTCAATCTGGATAAGAGCAGCACGTCAATCAGGATGACAACCTGACGCCGCGGCAAGAACGATACTTTCCGCATCTCCCGCCGGTTGCAAGCAGTTTTTCCACCGCTCCCGATTGTCGCCGATCTCCCCCGGACAGCCACCATGACAGGAACTTCCAATGCCTCCGGCGGCCAGGGCGCTCGCCGCCCCTGGAGCCCAGGCACTGCCCGATAGGTAGACCATGCTGGACCGGCGACGGCGGGTCCCGTCGGCCCGGATCGGCCCTTCGGGTGCGCCGCTCTGGCGGCCCGTCCGGTTCCTCGGAGCCCTCGACAGGCAGACGACATCGAGTGACTGCAAGGCCGGCGAGGCACCGGCATCCTTGCCGCTGAACGAAGACGGCCCGCGGCACATCAGTGTCGCGGGCCGTCTCTGCCAGGACATTCCGGCTCAGCTGGCCAGCGTGTTCTTCTCCGTGGCCCGGCTCGCCGGCCGCCCGGCCTTGCGCGGCCTGGCCTCGAGGGCCTCCCGTCGCCGGTAACTCTCGACATTCATCTCGAGGATCACCGCCCGGTGCACCAGCCGGTCCACGGCCGCCACCGCCATGGTCTGGTCCGGGAAGACCCGGTCCCATTCCGAGAAGGGCTGGCCCACGGTGACCAGGAGCGAGCGCCGCTCGTAGCGGGCCGAGATCAGCTCGAAGAGGACGCTGGTCTCGGCCTGGTCCTTGCTGACATAGGCAAAATCGTCGAGTATGAGCAGGTGATACCGGTCCAGCCGCGCCAGCATGCTCTCCAGCGCCAGCTCCTTGCGTGCCGTCTGCAGCCGCTGCACCAGATCGGTGGTCCGGCAGTAGAGCACCCGGTAGCCGACCTCCACCAGCGCCAGTCCGATCGCACTGGCAAGATGGCTCTTGCCGGTGCCTGGCGGGCCGAAAACCAGGCATGAGGCGCCCTGGGCAAGCCAGGCATCACCGGCCGCCAGCGCCATCACCTGCGCCCTGGAGATCGCCCGGCCGCACCGAAGTCGAAGCTGGACAGGCTCTTGCCCGGCAGCAGCCGCGCCTCGTTCAGGTGGCGCTGGATCCGCCGCCGCCCGCGCTCGGCAATCTCGTGCTCGGCCAGGCTGGCGAGGAAGCGGCTGGCCGGCCAGCCCTCCTTGTCGGAGCGGGCGGCAAAATCCCGCCACAGCTCCCGCATGGTCGGCAGGCGCAGCTCGGTGAGCATCAGCTCCAGGCTGGCTCCATCTGCCTTGCCTGCGCCATCACCCTGCAGACCGCTCATGACGCAGCCGCCATGCCCAGGAGATCGCCGTATCCCGAGAGCGGTGCCCTGGCGACGCTGACAATGGGCATGACGGCGAGCTGCGGTGCAAACCGGGCCCGGAGGCGATCCACCTCCGGCAGCTGGCCAGCCTGCAGGCAGGCATCGATCTGCGCCGCCAGCGCCGCCTCGCAACCCTCCTCATGGGCCAGCGCCAGCAGGCCCACCGTCAGCCGGCAGGCGGCACGCTCGCCCTGCGCCTTCATCGCCGCCTCGAAGCAGCGCCGGTATTCCTGGCGGGGAAAGAGCTCGTCACGGTAGACCAGCCGCATGAGCGCCATCGGCTTGGTCTTCAGCGAATGGATGACATGGCGATAATTGACCACATGTACCGCCTTCTTTGACGAGCCCTTGCGCTTCCGCGGCAGGGTCAGCTGCCGGACGGTGCCCAGATAGAGCTCCAGCCGGTCATCATGGATGCGCACGCCGAGCTGGTGGCCGATGAGCCGCGAAGGCACGGTGTAGAACACGCGCTTCAGGATGAAGCCACTGGAGGAGGCGGGCGCGCACGCTGGTCTCCTCGTAATCGGTGGTGCGCCTCGATGGCAGGCGGTGCAACTGCTCCCGCTCGGCCTTGATCGGCGCCGCCCGGCGGGCATTGTAACGCCCGATGATGCCGGCGATGAAGCTGCGGTATGCATCCAGATCGGCAAACTCCCGCGATCCCCTGAGCGCCAGCGCATCCCCGATCTCCCGCTTGAGATGGCCGTGCGGGCCCTCGATGGCGCCGTTCTCATGGGCCACGCCGCGACTGCCCAGGGACGGTGTCATCTCGTAATGCTTGCACAGGAGGCGGTAGCGCTCGGTCATGTCCTCGGCATCCTCCTTGCCGAGATTGCGGAACCCTGCCGACAGGTTGCCTACCCGGTGCTCCCTCGGGGCCCCGCCCAGCTGCCACAGCGCCGCCTGCAGCCCCTCGGCCAGCGCCGTGAAGCTCTCGCCGCCGAGTACCACCTCGGCATGGCGGAAGCCGGACCAGGGCAGGCGGAAGTGATAGAGCATGTGGTTGAGCTTCTTGCCGGCGATGGTGATGCCGAGTTTGTTCATGTGGGTGAAGTCCGACAAGCCGATCCGGCCGGGCTCTTGGCGCTGCCGGAACATGACCTCCTTCTCGGGGCCGTGTTTTGCTTTCCAGTCGCGGACCCGCCGCTCCAGGGTGCGCCGGACATTCGGATTGAGCTCCGGATGGCGCCGCCGCAACTCCTCGAGGATGCCGACCGGGCGCAGTCCCGGCTCCGCCTCGAGCATCGGCACCACCTCCTCGCCCCATATGCCGGCAAGCGGGTCCGGCCTTCGTCGGCCGCGCCCCGCCTGCTGCTGTGACGGAAGCACCGGGTCCTGCTTGATGCGGTAGCCGGTGGCTGCAAGATGCCGGCCTTTGCCGACGCGGTTTCCACTGAATGGGTTCTGTTGTATTCCATGAAAAGCCTCACTTGGTGGTCTGTTACGTGGCGTCCGGGCATCCTGCTCACCTCTTGTCGGAAGTTTGCAGGACAATGCCCGAGCGTCCGCAGACATCAAGTGGGGCGCTGACGGGGAGGAAAAAATCCGCAGCGGCAGGGGGCAACTCCGGTCGGGCTACGCCCTCCCTCCGTTACCCCCTGCCGCCCCCAGCCTCCTTCTCACCCTGATTGACGCTGGATTCCCATCGTGATTGTCGCTCCATAGTGGGGTCCCTCGGTTCATCCCCGCGTGGGCGGGGAACACCCCGGACCGAAGGTATCGCCCATGTCCATTTCCGGTTCATCCCCGCGTGGGCGGGGAACACGCCATGCCCTGCTACCCCATGCCCTGACCTGCCGGTTCATCCCCGCGTGGGCGGGGAACACTCACGGTAGCGCGGTTCTTTCCAGTTATGGGGCGGTTCATCCCCGCGTGGGCGGGGAACACCCGCCGACCGTGCAATGCAAATCGCGCACGAACGGTTCATCCCCGCGTGGGCGGGGAACACGCATGGACGAGCGCGATCATTTGCTCGACCGACGGTTCATCCCCGCGTGGGCGGGGAACACGACGGTCCCGATCGCTTGATTTTCGGCACTGCCGGTTCATCCCCGCGTGGGCGGGGAACACGTTCACTCGCAACTTAAACTACGCATACATGCCGGTTCATCCCCGCGTGGGCGGGGAACACATTGACTTCGGTGCCTCAGTCAGTGCGTGGAACGGTTCATCCCCGCGTGGGCGGGGAACACGCGCGCTCCAGGCCGTCCAGCCGGTCAACGATCGGTTCATCCCCGCGTGGGCGGGGAACACTCGTAGATGCCTATATTGTCCTCCCCGTGGTTCGGTTCATCCCCGCGTGGGCGGGGAACACGCACCCACATTGACGGCTACCCGCTGGTGAACCGGTTCATCCCCGCGTGGGCGGGGAACACTCGAGGACGGACACGCCGCCGGCAGCCTCACGCGGTTCATCCCCGCGTGGGCGGGGAACACAATACCTGCAACAGGTCGTTGCCTCTGACAGTCGGTTCATCCCCGCGTGGGCGGGGAACACGTGGCGCCGGCGTTCGACCGGGATTACTCGGACGGTTCATCCCCGCGTGGGCGGGGAACACAGGCGCAGACTGCACAGCGTGCGCAGAAAGTGCGGTTCATCCCCGCGTGGGCGGGGAACACTCCAATTGGCCCTCGATCAGCACTGCATCGCCCGGTTCATCCCCGCGTGGGCGGGGAACACAGCTGGTGGCCGATTCCGACGAGATCATATTTCGGTTCATCCCCGCGTGGGCGGGGAACACACTTTCGACCAGTCGGTCTATGACGCTGAGGCCGGTTCATCCCCGCGTGGGCGGGGAACACTTGTTTGTAGGCTATTGTTTTAGGAGGAGAATTTCCAGCTTGCAAAATCTACCGGCCATTTTGCATTCTGGACCTGGTCAAGAATTATCGGGCTAACTCGAGCTCACAGGATAGAATGACACCAGCTTCATTCCGTCGAATTCGACCGGCATTCGGCGATTTTGTCCGACAGTCCTGAAGTCATACCCTTGGTCGGTTGGTGCCGCCCAGGCCATCACTGCATCGCCATCCCCGACATACTTCTCGACCTCGGACCAGATTCGTTCACGAACACGCCGGGAATAACGCCCCACATAGACCCCTGCACGAATTTCCAGAAGCAAAACAGCAAGCCTGCCACGCAACCTGGGGGGAGTATTCTCAACCACGATGACCAGCATCACCACTATCCGCATTGTCCTTGAATGCTGGACCGAGCGCCTCAGCGGCCGGCCCAGGAACCGGCAAGTCTCCAGACTTGAGCACATCCTCAATTCCAGGAATTATCTTGGACAACAGTCCGGTCGAGCGGAAGCTGTCTCGACAAGCCACCCTGACTGCGCGCTCAAGCGGCAATTCCAATCTGCCTCTCTGCGCGTCTCCGGCAATCCGGAAGGCCTCGGGTATAACTGTCCGAGTCTTCCACAAATCTGCGATGTCGTAGACAAATGACCGCGGTTTTCCAGTATGCAGGAAGCCGATTGCGGGCGCATATCCCGCTGCGAGTATTGCGGCTTCCGTCAGCCCGTGCAGGCAGGCAGTGGCAGCGCTCACGCACCTGTTAGGGATATCGGAACTGCCCCAGTCCGCAGGATCATATTTCCGCCTTTTCCAGGTAACACCATGCTGCTTGGCGATAAGTGCATAGCTGGCTCGTACACGGGCGCCTTCGATTCCTCTCAATTGCTCTATTGACCGCCTCATGGGCGCGGCTTCTTCAAATCTGACCCTGTACATTTCCCGTACCACGCGCAGCCTTGCAGACGGGTCGAGTGCAAGCGAAGCCTGCCACAACAACTTGTCCGACCGTGCGCCACCGGGCTGACCTGCGGCATAAAGACGTACCCCGGCTTCTCCGACCCAGGTCACTAGAGTGCCGGCCCGAGCAGCGAGCGCGACAGCTCGGTGAGAAATCCGCGCGCCCGGCTCCAGCATCAGGCACGCGAGACCTCCGACAGGAATATGTGTGCGCGTCCCATCTGCACCAACGGCAACAAACGCTCCATCCTTCACATCAAGCTGTGCTCGCTCCACAAATACGAGGGCCGCTCTTTCCTTGAGCGGAATAGGTTTGGGTGGATCAATCCCTGGGAGTGCCATCAATTTGATCAGGAAGTCATGCTCGACGCACCAGCATCAGACCGCACCCGAAAGCCCTGGCACGCCCCAATCCCGTAAACAGCGTTCTCGTAAATTCCTTCGGATCTCGGATGGTGAGCATGCCCTTAAGGTCTAGAATGCCGAAGGTTGCCATCCTGCCACCGCGTCGTCCCAGAACTGAGACCCGGTAGTCTTCAACCACTGACGTCTCGACAACGAAGCCGCGGCTCTCTCCCTGTCTTGCAAGCCAGGATTTCGCGGCGACCTCTGCGGCTTCGATACGCCTTGTGGCGCGTCCTTCTCCGCTCTCGGTCCCATCTGCCTCTTGTTCGCGCATAGCGTGCATTACTATGTCCACTCTCCGGTCGTTGCGCGGTTTATGCGCAGAACCTGGTACAGCTTTTTCTCTAAGCACGGACCGCCGATCCTTTGTCGCATTGGCTCGCAACACGAAGGCAAGTCTGTCACCCTGCGCCAGTACCGGTTCATACGGCTTGGATTCAATCGGCCGGAACAGACGAGAGGGCTGCGGTTTACGAGCCGATACGATGAGGAACTTGCCGGACCCGTCCGCCCGCCACAGAAAATCCCGCTTGGCATCGATGCCCGGAAAGAGTGTCCAAATCAACCGGCGATGAGCATCCAGCACCTTGCTTGAGTCAGTTGGATCTAGAAGCGGCCTAAGCGAATGTTCCGGTGCCTGCCGGTTGATTGCGGCACGCGTCAAGTAATGCGTCATGCACCTCCTCCACCACTTTCCTGCTCTTTTTTGTCGGGATTGAAATGCCACACGGTACACTCACTGAAGGTCCAGGCCTGGCGATCAATTGGCTCGCCTGGCACCCGTTCACTCAAATAGGGCTGCTCAACCCCCGCCACCGGGTCGGATTGAACCGGAAATTGGCTGCGGGCTTGTCCTTTGAACCTCTTGATGCACAGCCATTCGGGAACTTTGATTTTCTTCAAGGCTTCGACTGGATTCCTTGCAATGCATACAATGGGGTTGAGAGGAGTCGCCAAAGGGCACGATTTACGACCGAGATAAAGCGGATAGACCGGACGCCGAAGGTAGTTTGCGAGCGCTTCCAGCTCCCAGTGACCATCTCCCCAGAGTGCTGCGCCGACCATCACGTCGCAGCGATAATCACGAATAGTGATGATTGTATTGACATCACCTCCAGCAAGCGCAATCGCTTGGCTCCGGGCCTGTGGTCGCTTCACCTTCGATGTCGGAACAGTTTGCACCGTGTGGAAATCACGCAGGGGAGCCGACCGCTGAAACGGTTGGACTGCCACCGAATATGATCGAAGTCGCTCCTGGCCCTTCAAGTTGCTTCGTTCAATCCCTAGTGCTGCCCCCATGAGGCCAAGCACTGCGGAACGCAGCGGAGCCAACTCACTGCCACGGCGTACGTGCCCGGCATAACTGCCAAAAGATGCCATTGGCGCGGCAAGCAGAAAAACCAGATGCTCACGCATCGCCCAACTGCCTGGAAACGAAGGACTTGACACCCTCAAGCGTACCGATTCCACCGATCACATCCATCTCCACCGAGTCGTCGACACACGGACCGTATGCATTGTCCATGGCTGCCGCTGCTTTCCTGAGTCGGGAAATGGATTCTCCAAGCAAATCGATCCCGTTAACGGGCTCAAGAAAGGCCGCGGCAAGGCTTCTTGGCTGCTGGCCCCCCGCCTCAGCGCGAATGAACAATGCCCTGGTATGATGGCTGTAGCTGTTGCGCTTGCCGGAAGGACTTGCAGTCGCGAAGGCCTCGGTCACGGCATCAAGGGACTTGCGGGCAAGTTCCCGGTCGCCGGCAAGGTTGGCCACAAGTCGGTCGGCATCTACGCAGACATAAAGGTAATAGACTCCGGATCCGAATCCAGATTCACCAACAAAGCTTGCTCCTACATCCTCGGTCGGACTTTTGAGGTCATCTGCGGCAGTATAATAATCGTCCTCCGCTTCGGCTCTGTGCGTTGTAATGGCATGTGAAACCTGCACTGCAGCCTCACGATTGAAGTCCGGAGCGTCTGCTAGCATGCGACCAAACATCGCTAGGTCGACGGCGCCATCAGCAGTACGTAGGATTGTCTTGCCGAGACTCTTGGCATCTCCGATGGACTCACCGGCAAGCGCCCGCTCCGCCATTTCAAAGGCTGCTTTGCGCTCGTCGGGAGAAATGAAAGCCAATTGCTTGATACGAACACGGTCTCCGTCCTTTTTCGTTGCTGTCGTATCAAGTTTGCCGAAAACACTAGCTACCAGCTCCGAGATCTTCCGTGCATTCCCTTCATCTGCACCCTTAGCGCAAAGATGCTTGAACAACTCGTCACCCAGCCGCTGTGTGCGCTCACCCATTTTTCCCCTGAGGGCTTCCGACATAACGGACGACATTCTTGCGGCCCGCTTGAGCGACTGCGACGACAGCCTAAGCCGGTGAACGCCACCATAGACCGCCGACTTCGGTCGCCCCATGTCATCCCGATTGGGGTTTGACGGCGGATATACGGTCAAAAAGTGAAGCTGTACAAAACATGTCATTGATCGGTTTCTCCCTGGTTTGTCGTTGAGAATTCTGTTCCGAAATATTGGAAGCACCATTTGCTGCGAACCTGATCATTCCAGTAGAAGAGATCCTCGGCCAGCATCCATCCGTTGCAGGACAGATCCGGCCCGAGCACTGCCATTGACCGTCGAAGAGGCGCTATCAGGTCGCGGCGGGACTTGATGCGAATCAGTGACTGGAATCGAATTTCGCTAAGTTTGCGCGGTCCGTCCTTTGAAGGCTTGGCACCAAATGCCGTTGCGAGTCCTTTGCCATCCACGGAATCCAGCCGGGCAAACGTGGTCGCAATCAGGGCAAGCTGGCTGGCGGTTGGGTTCAGGTCGATTTCCTTGAGTTGTAAATTCAACTCATGTGTCGCCTCCACCGCCAACGCCTCAACCGGAGAGCAGCAGCGTTTGAGGCGGGCACGTACCGACCTTGCGGCACCGTCGTCACGGCCCATGAACCTGCCACGCCATTCAACTGCGACTGCACCAATTCCCTTGCTCTCTGTCATGTTTGTCCTTTCTTCCTGCCCGGCGAGGGAAGGTTCAACCTGCTACGAACCCGTCTTGCCATCTCTCCATGCAAATTGCGCTTCGCCACGACCCTCCTTTCGATACCGGCAACGTCGTGGTCGGCAAGGCCAGTCAAGACCTGTTCGTCGAACATCCGGCCAGCCACTCCGGTCAGCAGGTGGTACCAATCTTCTTCAACTTTGCTGCTGCCGCCACCGGCAATTTCATGTACGGACGCAACAAACCCCGCTTCTGTTTCGGCATAGAAAGCTTCGATGACAGAAGCGAGGCTTGTACCATCAAGAAAACAGGCAAGCTTCAACGCCTTGCGGACTGCGCCTGATGTGGCATTTGCTGCTTCTAGCAGGCACTGGACCCTCCCCCCGCCATCCTTATCAAGGCCAGGAAGGCTGGGGTAAGTGTCGAAGGTGAAATCAACTGGTTTCATTTTGTCCATTGCCCAACCGCCGACCAGGATTTCGTACGCCGGAGCATGGGGACGATAGTTGTACACATGAATTGCCTGCGCGATTCGGCGGGTCCCTGTTCCATCCTGACCATTGCTCATGGTCGTGCCCAACCAGTTCCTGTAGCTGAGACGGCCGGCCCCCGGATGAACCGGAAGCAACTCTGGATCATCTTCTTTTCGCCGATAATATGGCGTCAACGGGTGCACAAAGGCCGAGTAATTCGTTCCGTACGGTCTTTGGACTACACCTACGACCTGGCCTTCCTCAAACAGGAGTCGCAGGCGCCGGGGCATTCCGAAAAAGACCTCCAGTGGGTTTGTGTCGTTGTTCACCACGACTTGACCCTTCTCCGAGGTCACTGTTGGTCGAAGCCATGGCAGAACCCTTATCGCTTCACTCGCAGGAAGCGGGGACCTCGGTAGAACATTTGAAAAGACAAGGCGCCACAGCGGCATTTGCTCAGGTTTCAAACCGACGGGCTGAACAAGAGTCGTCATTGGCCCACCGCCCCGCATAGAAGTTCTGTTTCCAGCACCACCGCTCGGAGCGAACGCCTGGAGGGTATAGAGTGCCATTGCGGCCTCGGCGGACTCCAGGACAGAGAAGCGGTTCCGCTTGACTATGAGATCTGCATTCTTGCCAGCCGTCGAACTCCCGGCAGAATCGATGAACAGCATGTCCACTGGCTTGGTGTCGGACGGTTTGGCATCTTCCTCGAAAGCTTCCAGGTCCTGCATAAAGCGCGGACCGTTGCCTCCCAGTTGAAAATGTTCGGCAAATTGGTCCATTCCTTCTTCGAGATGGTCGACATTCGGATTTGCCAATCTTTCCTTCCAGCCGGATTCGTTCTCAGGTGAGTAGGTTAGCGAAACCACTCCAATCAGAAATTCCAGACAGGCCAAGTTGAGATCTGGCCGCGGCCAGGCAAGCTCCGTTACACCTGATGAAGCAATCTCGGCCGGACGCACCGTGACCACCTTTCCATGTTGGCGCACGGGAATCCAGCGATCACGTAACAGGTTCAGTGTCATTGGCGCTCAAAGGTCTTGTCGGTCAAATGGCGGCACTCAGGCCTCGATACTCGGCTGTTACGACTGCAATCGGCACGGGTCAGGGTTTCATGCACACGCAATCGTCCGACCGTTAATGTAAGCTGGCTTCCCAGGGATCGATATCCAACGACCAGTCCAACAAATTCCCAAATCCGGCCGGCACTTGGTCCAAATTGGTATGCTTGCATCCTTTCCTCGTTACATGGTCATGTGCAAAATTGCACCCACATCATCAAAAGACGAATCGTAGGTAGCAGAAATCTCAATGCTCTACAATACCCGCTGGAGCGGGTAACTGACCTCCGCCCATGTCCGAAATCGCACTCACATCGGTTCATCCCCGCTATGGCGGGGAAAGGGTCCTGAGCCCAATTCCTCTATCGTATATGAGATGATCACCAATTTTTCCACTGTATTCGTCAACAACTCCTACACGACATGACTCTTTCTTCCATCGGGGCCATGGTGCCATGGCGGATTGGATTTCAGGGGAGTTCTGGTCAGGGAGAAGGTTGTCAAATCGTCTTCGTGAAGCTGTGACCTCCGAAAGAGACCACGCCATCGGTTCATCATCATGATCTGCCCACGGGACCAGGCGGCCTCGACTGCGGCGAGCAAGCACAATTGTCACCTGCGGTTCTCCAAGGCGCGTCGGGAACAGCGCGTCGTTTCCGACGGCGCCTTTTGTCCCAAGGACGAATCCAGATTCAACATCCACCACGTTTCCCCGTGCAAGCCCCGCTTGGGCAAGCGATTCGCCATCCGACTTGATCTGCTCCTCACTTATGGCATCTGGCACAACCGGAACATCGTCACCGTGCACTGCTTCAATCAGGTTGCGAAGCCCGTCAGGTGAATCGATTTTCCCTGCGTCAAACAATGCGCGGGCAGTCATCCACTGCTCGTCAAGCCGGTACACCCAGGCACCTCGGCCGAGAACCTCGCGAAGCCAGCCTTCTCCTTCAACGATGTCAGGGTCCGGCGACACCACGTGAAGCGTCGGTCCGGCGACAGGCCGAATTTCAGCAGGTCGAATTCCCATGTGCCGCCAGAGCCTGCCTGCTCTCTGGATTAAGGAACCCATTGGGGCGAGATCCGACACCATCACATCAAAGTCCAAGTCAAGCGATGCTTCGACCACCTGCGTTGCAACCAAGACGCCGCCTTCTCTCCCCTCTCCACTCTTTCCAAATCTTTTTGTAATGGCTTGTTCGATTTGCAGCCGGTCAACCATGGCATACCTTGCATGCAAGAGTTCAGCCTTTATCCCTTTCTGCTTCAGGGCTTCAGTCGATGCCACTGCCTCGTCAACGGCATTCCGGATCCAAACGCACGAAGCGCCCTTGTCTGCCAACTGGGACAAGAGGGCAAGCGCATCGACTGTCCCTGACAAGCGCTCCACATTTACCGCCCGAGTGCACTCGGTGAACGCCTCGACTTTTTGACTCTTCTTGATTCTGCCAACAAGATGAATGCCCGGATAGTGTGTATTCTGCAATTCAACGGTCGCCTCTGCTCGACCAAGCTGAAATGCATCAACGAACGATTGCCGCAAGGCCAGCGGAAGGGTTGCTGTCATGACTATAGCCGATCCACCAAGCATTGCCTGCATCCTCAACAGTGCCTTCAACTCTTCCTGCATGTATGGATCATAGCTGTGAGCCTCATCGACGATCAGCAGCCTGTCAGCCAAGCCAAATAGTCTGAGAGTGGAGAACTTCGTCGGGAGAATGCCAAGCAGCGCCTGATCGATGGTCCCAACGCACACGGTCGCAAGTAATGCCCTCCGCCGACTGTCCGTCAGCCACTCCACATGGTCAACCTCGGGTGTTTCGTCCCTTGAACCGCCCCGCAAACCTCGCATCGTGTCGTAAAGTTTTGCCCGTCCGTGGGTGAGGACGGTCGGAGGCATCGTTTCGAACAGGCCAGGCATAACTTTCTGCATGCGCTCGTACACTGCATCGGAGGTCGCCATCGTCGGAAGAGCAAAAAACAGCCCTCGGGCATTCCCAGCCAGAATCATGCGACGGGCCAGGATCAGCGCAGCTTCGGTCTTGCCCGTGCCAGTACCGTCTTCGAGGATGACCAGTTGGGGGGCTTCTCCCAAACCAACCGTCCTTGCAGCGTCCTGCATTGGTCGCAATTCGGTCATGTCTCCTAGCAAACCGGAAGCGTCTTTCGCGGCACAGGGAGGGTTCAGGCCGGCCTCCTCCACTGCCCGCTCGGCAAGTCGACGTGATTCTTCAAATGAGGCCTTAAGGCTCCCTAGGTCGCGCTTGAGTGGAAACCACTCCTCGTTTGAGCCAATCCAGTCCGATGCAACCGTCAGGCCGCTCAGCACCCAACTCAGCGACTTCGCTTCACAAATCTTCATGCCGTCCATTGATGCGCCCGGGATCAGATTCAAGAGTTGATCGGTCCATTGGCGGGCTGCTGTTTCGCCATCTCCAACAAATTGGCGGTAACGACGCATCTGGTTCCGGTTGCCAAAAGCTCGGGTGGGCGGTTGGCCGTGATGACCGGCCACAGCTGCATACAGTTCGAACCGCACCTGGTCATCGACGCAAAGGTGGTCCAGCTTTTCGTCCAACATGCTGCAGAGAAGGAAGTCGGAAAGTTGCCAGTGTCGCGGTGCACCTGACTTGCCATCTCGAATCAATGCCCGGAATGACTCGGAGAGTTTTCCGACATCATGCAACGCCACCAGCAAGATCACTGCCTGCCGCTGCGTGTCCGAAAGCCAGGAAAACGCCGTGTGACCCTCGATAAGACGTTCGGCACATGCAGCAACATCCAGCATATGCACAACCGCAGGAAGTTCGTTGCCCTCACTGTTGGATTTTCCCGGCCAATCATACAAAGGGTTCAACACGGCATCCAATTCGCCCCAAACTCCAATTCTTCCCTCTGGACAGGTCTTACCGCAATAGTTGACCTGGATCCTGAAGGACAGGAGCCAAGAGGGGGCGAGCCCATGCAAGGCGCGCCACCCGGTTGATAATGGTGGAACGTTGTCACGAATCTACTGTCAACCAATCCTTCGATAGCAAGGAATTTGGCAAGGTGTCGCATGCCAATCCCGCTTCTGCCTATTTCCACCCGGCCCGGTCCATGACTTTGACCGCCTCGCTGTTGTAGAGGCCCAGCTGTGACAGGTTCACGCTGTCCTCGGCGAATTCTCCCCAGGACATCAGGACAGGGGATAGCGGGACTCCAGGCACTGTCGGATATTCGTGGTTTACGGAGGAATACCAGCTCTGCGCCTCCGGAGACACCAGGAACCGGAGCAGCTTCAATGCGTTGTCCCGGTTCTTCGCATGCGTCGTGATGCCGGCTCCACTGACATTGACATGTGCGCCGCGGCCCTCCTGGTTTGGCCAATGGATTTTCAGTTTCTGTACCGTTTGCACGTCATCCGGATTGCTGCTGCCGGCAAGACGGCCAAAATAATAGGTGTTGACGACGGCCAGGTCGCACTCGCCCGCAGCCACGGCCCTGATCTGGTCAGTGTCGCCACCGGCTGGAGATCTTGCCAGGTTGCCAACCAGGCCCCTGGCCCACTCTTCGGCAGCCACCGAGCCGGATTCAACAATCATCGAGGCCACGAGCGACTGGTTGTAGATGTTGCTTGAAGACCTGATGCAGATCCTGCCATGCCACTGCGGGTCGGCCAATGCCTCGTAGGTTGACAGCTTGTCTGCATCGACACGATCTGCCGAGTACACGATCACACGCGCCCGCTTGGACAATCCAATCCAATAGCCATCCTTGTCTTGAAGGTGGGCCGGCACTGCTCCGGTCACCAACTCATCGTCGATCGGCCGCAACACACCGGCTTCCCTGGCCCTGTGCAGACGTCCCGCATCGACGGTGATGAATATGTCCGCCGGTGTTGCATCGGCCTCCAGTTCCAGCCGTTTCAGCAATTCGTCCGCCTTGCCGGTTACCAGGTTGAACTCGATACCGGTCTGCTCCTCGAAATCCCTCAGCAGTGGTTCGATCAGTTCCTGCTTGCGGGCCGAGTATATGTTGACAACGCCATCACCCGATTGGGCAGATGCGCCAAAGGGCGGAGCCATCAAGGACAGCACAACCGCAATTGCGGTGAAGAATCTTGAAATTTTTGTCATGATCACGTCCCCTTTGCAGGTGAATACGAAGGTGGGAACCGGGGTTCGCCATAATTCCTGACTAATATACTCAGGAATTATGGCGTCAACCACTTTCTTGCAGGCAAGATTGGCCGCATTACCCCCTGCCTGCCTTCCGTTGGCTGCAAGCAGGCGCGCGTCACAAGAATTTGGTCGCGGGGTTGCGCATTTGCACGATGGCCCGATTGTGGTCCTTCGGCAATTTTTCCGCGGATGGTTACGGCAGGATGGCGCGGGTCGCAGCGTACGGCAGTGGGTCCGAATTGACGCCACCTGTGGTGCAGGCCCTCAGCGATCCAGTCATCTCCTGTTGCGGGCCAGCCATTTGTCGACCCGAGCAACAATGTCGTCGACCGCGGGATGACTGGCTCCCCTGTCGGCAGCAATCCGCTGCACGAGACGGTCCACTCTCTCGATATTCGAGGCTCCGGCTGCAAGCGCGCGGGCAGCCGAGGATGGCGTGACAAGCGACTCCGCCGCCTTGGCATACTTGTCAAACGAAACCATGTCTTCCCTGCCTGCTCCCAGCGAAATGCATAATTCCGTCACCCATTCATAGATCATCCGGGACTCGTCGAGATTCTCATGAACGGCATCCCGTATTGGACGCATGTCGTCCGAACCGACACACCGGTAATTGCCTGCAAGCAGCATGCTCCACTTGGCCATTGGCACAAAAATGGATTCATGCACCCTGAGCTTCACCGGGACTTCGATCACTTCACCATCAAGATTGTATCGGGCGTTCTGGATGTCGGTCTCCAGCCGACGGAGGATTGCCGTGTGGGCGTCGGATGCGAACCTTGCTGCCTTGAAATTGGTCGGCAATCGTACCTGTAGCACATTGGCCGGCTGGTCCGGCGGTCGAAACGCCTGTGGATCCGGACTGCAAAGCGTCATCTGTTCTGGGCTGACAGCATCCCAGACCGTGGCATCGGCATAGCAGTTGCGGCATGACCGGGCATCAATGCCGGAAATGCGGGACAGATAGGGCAGAGGCGGCATGTTCATGATCGACATGCATGGCCGGGCTGCCGAACCGATGCGGCCAAGGAGGTTACGGATGTCGGGATGACGATATTGTGGCTCCTGCATTGCAAGCACGATCAGATCGAACTCCGCTGGGCAGATCTGGTCCGGACCAGAAGCCGAAACCGGCCCATCAAGGTCACGGGTGCGGATTTCGACCAACCCTTCCCTGTTTCTGATCGGAAACCTTACTATCGCTCCTTCGGAATTGATCAGTTCCGCTTCTTCGGGAAGGCAAACGAGCCTCGCCGAATGTCCGGCCATGGCCAATTTGGCCGCCAGCAACGAACCATAGGAGGCCCCTAGAATGCCTACATTGTAACTGCCCATCCTGATCCTTTCCCCGTGCCAAATTTCACCAAAGTGTCACCCGGATTTCATCCAGGGTAGCCGGTCAACTTCACTCATAGCAACCGCCTGATTTCAGCAATGCGGCCACCCGGAGCGAAGCGACGCTATCGGGCTGTATTCGGCAGTCGGTCCTCCTTGTCCAAATCCGGTCCCGATCTACCGCCCAGACGGCCATATCGCAAGGCGCCGCTGCGAGGACGGGCTCGTTCATGGCTGCATGGTCGGCGCGTCGACACTCTCGAGCTGGCCAATTCCGCCGGGTTGTTGCGAATGGCGGAGCTGACAAAAGTGCTTCGGCAACACATCCTGCCGGACAGCAATGCCCGCTCCTGCACCCAGCACCCAGGGAACCGATCTGGTCCGGCTTTCCGGTGAGTTTCATGTCAAACTCTTCGAGGCATCCGGGCATTTCATCCTTCGGCGCCTGATCCGGAAACCTGCCACCAGATCGTCACCTGTCGCCTGACCCTACGGCCCCTCCAATCACAAACCTGTCCCGAGAGCGAACATATGGGCATACTGAGCGCGATCGAGCGCGGAGTTATGGATCTGGCCGAAACCCGGATGTTCGAACACCCGAACCCAATCCGAGACGACCTGGATTTCTCGGCTCCGCGACCGCATGAACGGGACCTGGCGGGCTCCGGGGATTGACCTGGCGGTCAAATGCCCCGCAGCAGCACGTCCCATGGCCACGCTGCAGGCAATTGTGCCTGAATTACAATTCGGAGGTGGCGCGCTGGGGAGGATTCGAACCCCCGACCCCTTGATTCGTAGTCAAGTACTCTATCCAGCTGAGCTACCAGCGCCGCCGAGAGGGGTTAATGGCAGTTCATGTGAATTGCAAGGCAGGGATGTCGTTGCAGCGGCTGCCTGCCGAGGGTCAGCACCATCAGCGGTCTCTGCCTGCCTTGACGGGACCGGATGCGATATTACCGCCATCCAGGGGCAGCTTCAGGATGACTTCTGCCCCCGCCCGCCTGGCCCCGTGCGGCGATCTGGGTTGGTCGGCGATCAGCATGCCGCCGCCAAGCTGGTTGCATCTCTCCCTGACGATTTCGATTCCCAGCCCCCAACCCTTGATCCCTGCCAGGGGATCCTGCTGGGCACCCGTACGGTCCGGTTTCAGCCTGCCAAAGCCGGGCCCGTTGTCCCGAACCCAGATCTCGACATCGCCATTCATCCGGCGGGCACCGACTTCAACGACATTTTTCTGCCAACCATCCGCAAAGTCACCCGCTCGGAATATCTTCGTCGAATTCCAGATCAGGTTGTTGAGAGCGCTGGTCAGGGCAGCCCGGTTCGAATGCATCACCAGACCGTCCGGAACATCGACACAGGCCCTGGCAACGAAGACATGCCTGAATGACGCCTCGTTGCGAAGACTGCTCAACTCCTTCCTCAACTCCACGATCGGCTGCACATCGGTGGCCATTTCCAGGACCGCATCGTCGGCATCAAGGTCAAAATGCGTGCAGAGCAGATCGGCGCAGAAGCCACCGAGATCAATCTCCTCCCATTCAGCATTGCTTCTGCCCCATTTCATGAAGATGAAGATGTCCTCGAGATACTTGCGGGTATTGCTCAGCTTTTCCTCGAGCAACTCCACGAACAGCGATCTCACCGCCGGTTCATCGATGCCGGGAACAAGCCGGATATAGGATGACATCCTGCTTAGCTCGCCATTGATGTCATGTTCCACCTTGCCGCGGTAGTCGCGGAACACTTCCAGCCCCATCGCGTGCAGCTTGCTGCTCAACTCATTGGCCGCCTCCTGCCCCATGGCAATTTCACGTATGGTGCTCTGCTGTTCGAACACGGCGCCCGCAGACGCCATCGGGTTGTCCCTGATCGTCTGCAGGAATCCCGACAACTCCCTGGCTGGCACACCGATCCGTCTCTTGGCAATGACATATACCGGCACCACTACCAGCAGCAGCAGGATGGTGGCCTGCAGGAAGTATACGCTCATGAATTCCAGCATCCTGCTCTTCAGGTGCCGGCGATCGAGCAGGACATGGTCGATGAGCGGTTGAAAGCTGCCGGGTCCCGCTTCCCGCCCGGCGCTGGTTTCCGACAGGAGGCTGCCGGCGTTCTTGATCAGGATGTTCTGGTCGCCCCGGCCGATCAGGCGAACGACCGGACCGAAGAGGTAGCTGAGAATGTTCTGCGAATTGGCGTTGATTTCAATGACCTCGCCGGAAGGCACCTGCCCTGATTCGGTGAATTGCTGGCTGCTGTTCCTGCCCGGTGTCTTGAAGCCCGGATTCAGAATGCCGTGCTGTATCTGCTGGTCCTCGAGAATTCCAAGGATCTTGCCGTAGATTTCCGGCTCGACATCGTCGCAGGCATCCCTGCCGTCACAGACGATCGACGCCAGCAGGCTGGATTTCTCCACCGAGGTTATGACCTGGTCGCGCTCGAAAACTGCCAGCAGGACCACGAACAGCACCGCCTCGGCCAAGACAACAAGCAGGGCGGTGCCGATAAACAGGTAATCCCCTATTGAAGACAGCCGCGTGTAATCTCTCGTGTCCCCTTGCCGGTGCCAGCCCCTACCATCGCTGGATGAATCGGACGAATTTCCTGATCCTGTTGTCGCCGAACAATCTCTTCGAGAAAAAGGCACTTGCCACCCCCTTGTTGATCTCGCCGAGAGTAGGATACGGGGCGATCATATTGGCAATCGCCACCATCTTCATGCGGTTGGCGATGACCAGGGACCAAAGCTGAATCAACTCGCCTGCGCCTGGGCCAACGATGGAAACGCCCACCGGCCGCCCTTTCAAGACCAGCACCCTTGCCTGCCCCCTGGTAATCCCTTCCGCAAGCGCACGGTCATTTCGTTCATAATCGAAGGTCACCACCTCCGGCTGCCTGCCGGTCCGCCGGGACACCTCGTCTTCCGACAGGCCGATTTCGGCAATTTCCGGATCGGTATAAGTGGCCGAGGGGATATGGTCATCCCGGACCCGGGCCGGCAGGCCAAACAGTGCCGACCGGACCACGATGCCGGCATGGTATCCGGCCACATGGGTAAATTGCGGGCCGCCGGCAACATCACCAATGGCGTAGACCCGCCGGTTGGAAGTCTTCATGCGCCGGTCGACGGTGATGCCCGCACGCCCGACAGAGATGCCCGCGGCCTCCAGGTTCAATCGTGCGGTATTGGGTTTGCGCCCGACGGCAACCAGGATGTGCGAGCCGCGGGTAATTCGTCCATCGGCGGTGGTGATGGATACCTCCCCATCCACCCCCTCGACCTTCTCGACATTCGAGCCCTCGCGAATCGTGATGCCTTCGCTCTTCATCTGGTCCACGACTACGACCGAATGCTCCGGATGAGAACGGGCCAACACCTTCAACCCTTCGAGTACCGTGACCTGGCAGCCGAGGCGCCGGTGGGCCTGGGCAAGTTCCATCCCGATTGGCCCACCACCAATGACCAGAAGATGTTCCGGCCGCCGGCGCGACTCGAATATGGTCTCGTTTGTCTCGTGTGGCGTGTCCGCAAGACCTGGAATCGGCGGCACGAATGGCGACGAACCGGTCGCGATCACGAACCGGCGTGCCTCGATCTGCGTATCGCCGGCCTGAACGGTGCGAGGCGACGTAAAGGAGCCGTATTCGCTGATGACGGTCACGCCGAGGCCCTCGAATCGCTCGACGCTGTCATGCGGCTCGATCCTGGAAATGACATCCGATACATGATCCTTGGCGACAGCAAAATCGACCTCGGGCGTCACCGGCTGCACGCCGAATTTCTTGCCATCCGTCATCGCATATGCATGCTTGCCAGCGGCGATCAGCGATTTTGAAGGAACACAGCCGTAATTCAGGCAATCTCCTCCCATCTTGCCGCCTTCAAGCAGAACCACCCGCGCCCCGAGTTGTGCCGCACCCGCCGCCGCCGACAGGCCGCCGGAGCCGCCACCGATCACGCACAGATCGGCCTTGATGGAATTGCCGGTCATTGATCGCCCCTTCGTCCCCGTACCAGCTTGACGATAATCGGCAGCGCCGCCAATGCGCAAAGCCCGAGAATCGGCCCCAGGATATTCCATTGCCAGATGATCCCGAAATTCGGCGTGCCGCCGGCTTCGAGGACATCGCCGAGGCCGACTCCGACCCAGCTGTAGATCGTGGTGCCGGGAATGATCCCGAGAAAGGTCGTCAATGCGAAATTGCGGAATTTCACCCCAACCAGCGCCGGCACCAAATTGGCCGCAAAGAACGGAACCGCCGGCACCAGGCGCAACAGGAACAGCACGCTGATCTCGTTTTCGAGCAAGCCGTCCCGGATCTTCTGGATCCGGGGCGAGCCGGAATCGATCTTGCTGGAGAGAAAATCTCCCAACCCCATCCTCGCGGCCAGGAATATGATGATGGCACCGATCGTTGCCGCCGCCACATTGTAGAAAACGCCCGGAAAAAGACCGAACAGGAACCCACCGGTCAGGGTGGCCACCAGGGCGCCGGGAAGCGAAAATGCGACAATCACGATATAGGCCAGGACGAAAACCACGGAGGTCAGAAAGTAGTTCGAATCCCGGAACTCGATCAGCGTCTGCCGGTTTTCGGCCAGTGCGCCGAAGGACAGGTAGTCCCGCAATGCTACGAAGGCGATGATGGCGACGGTCAGGATGACCAGCAATGGAAGCAGCCGCCGGAAATTGAGTTTGGAGCCTTCGCTCGATTTGTTCATCTGTCCACCCGATTACACAAGGCCATCTCCGCCCTGTTGCAAATTTCATGCCGTGGCCAACCCTACCGGGTCAACATCTCCATGTCGATTTGATGATTCAATGAGCCGGCGGGTGCCTGTGCCCCGGCCATGCAGATGGCCCGGCCGCGACCGGACCGGCGCCGCAGCCGGCAATGTGCGGCCGTTCCCGCGACGGGATCAGTGTCTTGGTCAGCCATGTGCGGCCGGTGGCATTCACGCTGCCTGGCATCCCTTCCGGGGCCTGGCAGCGCTAGCGGCTGCGCATTCTTGGTGCCAGTTCGGGATCCGCCCTCTGCATGCGGGTGGGCGGCCGGCCAGCCAGAATGTTTCGGACATCCTCGACCATCATGTCGCAGATCCTCCGGTATGACTCCCACATTCCTCCCGCCAGGTGGGATGTGAACTGGACATTGGGAGTCTTTCTGACGGGCGAGTCGGCGGCCACCGGCTCCTCCGGGAACACGTCGACCGCGGCGCGGAACCGGCCCTGGCCGGCTAGCTCGAGAAAGGCGTCGAAGTCGACGATCTCGGCCCGGCTTGCCAGCACAACGGACGCGTCCTGGCGAATGGAGGAAAGGCGGCCGCGGTCAAGAAACCCCTCGTTTTCGGTGGTGGCGCCGGCAAGGAGAAACAGGAACCGGCATGACGACAGGATTTGTTCGAGGCTGGCGGGGCTGATGCCGTGATGTCCGAGATCGCGATCCTCGACCCATGGGTCGTATGCGCAGATGCTGCAGCCGAACGGGCGAAGAAGTTCCACCAGGGCCTTGCCGAGATTGCCGAATCCCACCAAGCCGACGCTGGAGCCCAAAAGACTGCAGGCATTGACATTGCCGGCGATGCCCCATTTTTCCGTTCCCTTGCGAAACTCGGCGTCGGCGGCAACCAGTCCCCGGCCAAGGCTGATCGCCTGGGCCAGGCAGAATTCGGCAACTGCCGGCGCCATGGCCGGCGCAGCCGACAACACGTGGATGCCGCGGCGATGCGCCTCGGTATAATCGATGTTCGGCTCCCAGTTGCCCTTGACGTTGAGGATTGCCTTGAGATTCGGGGCCCGGTCGAGTCGGTCCCGGGGCATCGCGGTCTGGCCGACAATCACCTCAACCTCGGGAAGCGCACTCTCGACCATCGCCCCTGGCGCACGCGAGCCGAAATGGGTCACCACCCGGCCGAGCGCGGCGAATTCCCTGGCCACCGATTCGGGAAAGACCATGTCTTCCGTTCGCGGGTATGGATCGAAAAAAATCAGGCTCTTCTTCATGACACTCTCCCGATTCCTGCCGCAGCCGTGAATTTCCGGCCCCGCCTGCCCCGGCTATGTGACCGCGGTCACTTCATTCCGGTGCTTGCAATTCCCGTGGTGATGAAACGCTGGAGAAACGCGAAGACGAGAATGACCGGTATCAGGGTGACCACGGTCATGGCGAGAACATAGTGCCATTGCACGTCGAGTTCCCCCTGGAAGGCGTTAAGGCCAACCTGCAGGGTGTAGACTTCACTGCGATTGAGGACGATCAATGGCCAGAGGAAATCGTTCCATCGCCACATGATCGAGAAGATCGCCAGCACCGCAATGGCGGGAGCGGCGAGCGGCAGGACCACTCGCCAGTAGATGGTCCACTCGCTGGCCTTGTCCATGCGCGCCGCCTCAATGAGGTCCCTTGGAATGGTCAGCATGTACTGGCGAAGCAGGAATACCCCCGTGGGCGTTGCCGCACCGGGCAGGATGACGCTCCACAGGGAGTTGATCATCCCGAGTTCGGTAACGACAAGGTATGCCGGAACAAGAATGACGGTAATCGGGATCATGAGGGTGCCGATCACGAACAGCATGATGGCATTGCGGCCGCGAAATTCGTAGATCGCCAATCCGTATGCCGCCATCGAATTTATGAGCAGGGTCACGAGGGTGGCGGCGACGGTGACCACGACCGAATTCTTGAGATAGGTCAGGAAATTGAACCGCTTCAGGGGCGCCGTGTAGTTCTCCCATGCTACGCGGAATTCCCGCAATGCCTCCCGCCGGTCGATTGGCACCTTGATCGTGTCGCCCGGATCGTTCGGATCCACCATTTGTGCGACAATTCCAATCCGCCGGATCTGCGCCAGCTCGCGCACCGAACCGTCATCCATGGTAACCGCATACAATGGCAGCGGCTCGTCATGTCCTTCGACCTGGACCTCGATCTGGCCGAGCGGAAGCAGCGTTGGCGGAAACTCGAGCAGGCCCGATGCGGTCTTGAAGCTCGACAATGCCAGCCACACGACCGGGCCGAACATCAGGAACACGCCAAACAGCAGGTAGGCGTAGGAAAACGTGTCCGTCCAGTGCAATCGACCCCGACCGCGCCTGGCAGCCAGGAAGCGCAGGGGGCGGAGGCGATCGGTCGCAGCGTCAACCATTGCCACGGTCCCGTCGCCGTACAACTGCCAGCTGTGCAAGGGTCAATGCAAAAAGCAGGATGCCCAGAACCACCGACGCCGCCGAGGCCAGCCCGAAGTTCTGCACCTGGTTGCTGAATCCGGTATTGTAGATGTACTGGACGATAAACTGGGTCGCCGTTCCCGGGCCTCCCCCGGTCAGGACAAAGACCTCATCGAAGATTTGCACGCCCTTGATCAGGGCGAGCACGATGACGACGAGCATGTTGGGCCAGAGCAGGGGCAGCGTAATCCGCCAGAAGACCCGCTCGCGGCGAGTGCCATCCATTTCCGCAGCTTCATTCAGCTCCGGGGGAATGGCCTGCAGGCCGGCCAGCAGGATAAGCGTATAGAAACCCATATGCGCCCATATGGAAACGAAGATCGCCCAGAACATGGCCCATTCGGGGCTGACAAAGAACAGGATCTTGTCCAGCCCCAGGCTGACCAGAAACGCGTTCAGGATGCCATCACGAAGTAGGATCCATTTCCACACCAGCGGCCACCACCACCGGCGAAAGCAGCACCGGGAAGAAATATACCCGCCCGAAAGAACCCGCGGCCGCGAATCTTCCGGTTCAGGATCAATGCCGTGACCAGTGAAAAACACGACCAGGAAGAATACCTGGAAAGTCACGAAGAACAGGGTGTTGTAGATGCCTCGCCAGAACCGGTCTTCGCGACAACTCGCCGAGTCAAGAAACCGGTCGCAGGTGAACAGGAACTCGTACTGCTCGACCCCGGTATAGACCCGGTCACCGAGAAACAGGTTGACGCCGCCCGTGAAGGAAAACGCGAAATTCACGAATAGCGGGATGACGACAAACAGGCCGAAGAATCCGAGGTTGGGAACCAGGAACACGTACGGCATCAGGCGAAGGCCGCCCAACCGTTGAATGGCTCTGAAGGGTAGGTCCAACAGCTGGCCGAGCCGGTCCATGACAAGCCATGCCATGTTCCCGGGTGACATCTCTTGCCGCTTGAGGCTCACGTCAGGCTCCAGCTTCCAGCCAGCTCCGAATCTGTCTGTGCCCGGACCCCGACGGGGGTCCGGGCTTGTTCAAGGACTGGTTATTCTCGAGCTTTTTCAGCGAGTTGCTGCTCGATGTCCTGCTCCATGCGGTCGTAAGCCTCGTCCAGCGTCATCTGGCCGACTATGGCCTCGCCAAGGCGCGAAATCAGTGCATTGAACATCACGCGGTTGTTCGGATAGCCTTGGAGTGCAAAGGCGACCGGTGAAATTGACGGCACGGCACCGGCAAAGGTTTGCAGCGCGTGTTTCGCCCGCGGATCATCGGTGTCGAAGTCCACGCCGCCGGATGCCAGGCCGATATGACCGGGGATGAACAATGTCCGGCCATAGAATTCGGCAAGAACATCGGTGCTCGAAAGATACTCCATCAGCTTTCCGACCTCGTCGGGATGCTGCGTGTTCTTCATCGCGACCAGGGCAGCTCCACCGGGCATTCCCGTGCATGCGGCCGGGCCGCAGGGTGCCGGGACTGCCCACCAGTCAAAGGCGTCGCCGATCTTTTCGGCGAATTGCGGAATTTGCCAGGAGCCGCTCATGTACATCACCACCTGGGCGTTTGCGAAATCCTCGTTGGCGCCCAGATAGGTCGAACCCGAAACGGACCCCCAGAGATCCTTGGCCATGGTGCCATCCTGGTGCCAGTCATAGAGCAGCTGGGTCATCGCCTTGAGGCCGTCATCCACCAGCGCCGGATTGCCGTCGGCGTCAAACATCTGTGCGCCCATGGCGATTGCCGGTCCCGATACCCGGTGTCCTGAACGGTCCCAGGCCATGGGAATTGGAATGTCCAGCGCCTCTGCGACCGCGTTGGCGGCGGCGGCCCAGTCCGCCCAGGTCGCTCCGTCACCCGGCAGTTCGATGCCGGCCTGTTCGAACAGTGTGCGGTTTACATACGGTCCGGTAACGGTGAGCTGGGTCATGAAGCCCGAAATCGACGAGTCATCGCCAGGCTGGCGCAGCCATTTCAGGAACGGGCCGAAATTCTCCTCCCAGTACCCGGCATTTGAAACATGCGGCGTCAGGTCAAGGTAATGCTGGGCCAGTCCGCCCAGATCGGTGACCCGCGCCATGTCCGGCCCCTCTCCGGCGGCCAGCTGGACCGGCAGGCTCTCGAGGATGGCCTTGTACGGAACGATGTCCAGGACAATTGTGACATCCGGATTGGCGGCCTCGTACCGGTCGAGGATGTCTCGCATCACCTCGCCCTCGATACCGTCATTGTACCAGGTCATCCGCAACTCTGTCTGGGCCGAGGCCATCGTTCCAGCGGCAACAGCCGCGATTGCAAAAGCGGACAATGTCCGCATGCCGTGTCGTATCATCTTGATTTCTCCCCTTTCTGGATTGTCAGGAATTGAAGAGCCTTACCTTTCAAATAAAACAGTCGGGTTCAACCCGGTCAGGAACCGACGACAAGACCATTCAAGCGCAGCTGGCAACAAAGGACGGCCCATGTATTTCTTCTATTTCGACGAATCGGGCTCCCGTGACCCCTCGGTCGGCACCGCGGAGAAGCCGAAGGACCATCTTTATGTCCTTCTTGCCGTCGGGATGTACGAAGGCCAATGGCAGCCGTTCGAGGCCGAGATTTCCGGCTTGAAGCTCGAACCGGCCGACGGGTTGTCGTGTCAGGGCAAGGGCCAGTTCGAACTGGCCGATTGCGAGGTCAAGTCGAACTGGGTCCGCATTCCGGGCGAGCGCGAAAAGCGCAGCCGGTTTCTTCACGGATTGACCGCCGCCGACCTGACCCGGCTCACCGATGCCTATTTCGACCAGGTCGCCGGACGCCACACCGTCATCATGGCCAGCGTGGTCGACAAGCGGTTTCTCCACGATGGCACGACCCACGAAACGCTGCACATGACGGCCTACGAGTTCCTGCTGGAGCGCATTCAAAACTACATGAGGCAATACCACCCGAAGCATCGTGCGCTGATCGTGATGGATGACACCAGCCGCCAGCTCAACCGCGCCGTCTCGATGAAACACGCATCGTTCCAGAGGACGGGAAACCGGAACATGACATTTCCGGCGATCGTCGAGTATCCGTTCTTCACCCGCAGCGAACTGTCGAACGGAGTCCAGTTGGCCGATCTGCTGGCCTACAGCGTCTACCGCGCCTTCAAGGGAGAGGACCTCGGCTATCCGTATTTCGAGAGGGTGCTGGGGAACTTCTACCGGCGGCGGCAGGGAACTGCGCTCGACGGGCTGAAGGTCTGGCCGGACCGCTCGCCGCTGTCCGCCCTACAAAAAACCCTCCGGGTGGAGGGTCGGTGATGTCAGGCTGGGGGAACCATATCGAGCCCATCAAGGGCACCCGACGGCGAATATGTCGCATGTAGATGCGCCACTGTCAATCCCACAGGCGACGGCGGCGAGCCGCCCTCGCCCTGTTCCGGCTGGCCAGACGCACGGCCTGGCCTGGTCTCAAGCCCGGCACTGGTGGGTCCGACGGCCTTTACCGCTTGGCGGAAGGCGGCAGCCTGCTGGCCGCGACCGCCATCGAGGTTTTCCACCATTCATCGCCTCGCGGAAGGCAGCGCCCCTGTTCAAGGACGGGGAAATGGCGTATCCGCGGTCGGAAAAAATCATGGACCATGGCGGATTGAATGACGGAAATTGTTCTCAGGGATGTCCGGAAATCGTTTGGCGATTCGGAAGTTATCCACGGGATAAACCTGTGCGTCGAGAGTGGAGAATTCGTGGTCTTCGTGGGGCCTTCGGGTTGTGGGAAGTCAACGCTGCTCAGGATTATCGCCGGTCTGGAAGATGCCACCAGCGGCGACATCCTGATTGACGGCGACTCCGTTCGGCATGTCTCGGCGTCGGAGCGTGGCCTGGCAATGGTGTTCCAGTCCTACGCCCTCTATCCGCACATGTCGGTGTACAAGAACATGGCGTTCGGCCTCGAAAACTCGAAGCTGCCGAGAAAGGAGATCGACCGGGTCGTGACGGAGGCAGCAGAGATGCTGCAGATCACGCAACTGCTGAATCGCCGGCCAAAAGAGCTCTCGGGCGGTCAACGGCAACGGGTTGCCATCGGCAGGGCGATCGTGCGTGCACCCAAGGCGTTCCTGTTCGATGAGCCCCTGTCCAACCTCGATGCCGAGTTGCGGGTAACCATGCGCAAGGAGCTTTCGGCGCTCTACGACAAGATCGGCGGCACCATGATCTATGTCACCCATGACCAGACCGAGGCCATGACGCTGGCGAGCCGGATCGTCGTGCTGCAGGACGGCGTCCTGGAACAGGCCGGCCGGCCGCTCGACCTCTACAACGTGCCGAGAAACACCTTCGTTGCCGGATTCATAGGCTCACCTAAGATGAACCTGTTTGACGTGCGCATGAATGCAGGCTGCCTGCTGGCGGGTCCGGGCAAGATCGCCGCCGGTCACGAGACCGGAATTGATGACGGGCGGGAGGTCACACTCGGCATTCGCCCGGAACATCTCGAGGTGACCGATCCGGAGAATGCAGACATCGAGGCCAGGGTCGATTTTTCCGAACAGCTGGGCGGCGAGACCTACTTCTACTGCACGGCGCCCGGAGTTCCGCAATTGACCGTCCGGTTGGCAGGCCAGTTTCCGGTTCGCCCGGGTGAACGGCTGCACCTGCGGCTTGACCGGACATGCATTCACCTTTTCGACGCCGGCGGCCACGCCATCGTCAATGGGCTGGCCGAATGACCCGGCGCTTCGGGGTAGCGCTTGTTGGCACCGGCATGGCTGCCCTGCCGCATGCGCGGGCGCTGACGGCGCTCGCCGACGATCTGAAGGTGGTCGGCGTCTTCTCGCGCCGGCAGACCAACCGGGAGGCATTCGCGGCACGATTCGGATTTCCCGCGGCGCCGACCGTGGAGGAGTTGGCGGAGTCTGCCGATGTCGATAGCGTGATTCTGGTCACGCCTCCCAACGAGCGCGGGGAATTGATTGACCTGTTCGCCGCCGCCGGCAAGCACATCCTTGCCGAAAAGCCGCTGGAGCGCACGCCGGAAGCCGCAGAGGAGATCGTGGCGACCTGCCGTCGCCGCGGTGTCAGGCTGGGCGTCGTGTTCCAGCACCGTTTCAGACCGGCATCCCGCCGACTTGCGGAATTGCTGGCATCGGGCCGGCTCGGCGCCATTGAGCTTGCGAGGGCCGAAATTCCCTGGTGGCGCGACCAGGGCTACTATGACGAAGCTGGCCGCGGCACCATCGCCCGGGATGGCGGCGGTGTCCTGATCAGCCAGGCCATTCATACCCTGGACCTCCTGCTGAGCCTTGCCGGCCCGGTGGCGCAGGTGCAGGCCCTGGCTGCCACGACCGGCCTGCACCGGATGGAAACCGAGGATTTCGCGGTCGCCGGCCTGCGGTTCGAGAGCGGCGCTGTCGGTTCGGTCGTTGCCACCACCGCCGCCTGGCCGGGCGAAGCCGAATCGATCACTTTCGAATGCGACAATGCAAGCGCGGTGCTGAAATCGGGCACACTCTCGATCCACTGGCGAGACCGTGAGGTCGAGACATTTGGCGCCGAGGCCGGCAGTGGGGCCGGCTCGGACCCGATGGCATTCCCGTTCGACTGGCACCGGGACCTCATCACGTCATTCGTCGAACGGTGTCGGGCGGGCCGGGACCCGGAGGTGGCCGGGGATGATTCCGTTGCGGTGCAGTGGTTGATCGAGGCCATGCTGAGATCATCGTCCGACGGAGTCCGCGTGCAATTGTCGGGCGGAAGGCCCGCCTTCGCCGGGTCATGCTGAAACTGGGCGTCATTGGGGTCGAGCACAGGCACATCTACGGTCAGCTCGCTGGCATGCTGGAGCTTGGTTGCGCCTGCAAGGGATGGTGGACCGAAGGGCAGCCACATCCCGTGGCCGGCCTGGAGAGGCGCTTTCCGGCAATTCCCAGGGTCAGTGACAGGCACCAGCTTCTCGACGACCCTGACATCGACCTGATCCTCGTTGCGGACATCCCGGCCCGCCGGGCCGAACGGGCCATCGAAGCCATGCTGGCGGGAAAGGATGTCATGTCCGACAAGCCGGGTTGCACTACCCTGGATCAGCTTTCCCAGCTCAGGAACGTTGCCGGCGAGACCGGCCGGATCTGGTCGGTTGATTTTTCGGAGAGATTCGAGGTGCCGGCAGTGACCCGGGCACTCCAGTTGGTCCGGGACGGGGAAATCGGCCGTGTGGTGCAAACGGTCGGGCTTGGACCTCATCGCCTCAACAAGGCGACACGACCGCGCTGGTTTTTCGATGAGGACCAGACCGGAGGGGTGCTTTGTGACATCGGGTCGCACCAGATCGACCAGTTTCTCGAATTCACCGGCTCCCCCGATGCCGAGATCGTGGCGGCCTCCATCGGCAACTTTGCACAACCGGATGAGCCGGGGCTGCAGGATTTCGGCGAAATCCTCCTGCGTGGTGACGGATGCCAGGGCTACATCCGGGTGGACTGGTTCACCCCGGACGCCCTTCCGAGCTGGGGTGACGGGCGGCTGACCATCCTGGGGACCAAGGGCTACATTGAACTGCGGAAATACGTCGATATTGCCGGTCGCCCGGGAGGCGATCACCTGTTCATCGTGAATGGCGGCACCTGCCACCACGAGGATGCCAGTTCGGCCGAGCTTCCATATTTTCGCAACCTTGCCAATGATGTGCTGCATCGCACCGAGACCGCGATGACCTCCGTTCACTGTTTCAAGGTGATGGAATTGGCACTCCGGGCGCAACAGGTTGCGGCAAGGTTGGGGAATGCAGGCGACACCCGAAATGCCCGGCCCTGATGCAGGACGGGTCTCGGACCGGGGATGCCGGGATGCACCCCCGGTGCCATGGCGGGTGGCGCTCCTCGGCGGCGGCGTCGGCAGGCAGCATCTTGCCGGCTGGCTGGCGCTTGGCGGCCGGGCGACAATCACGGCCATCGTCGACCAGGACCCGGCAATCGCCAACGAGCTGGCCAGCATGGCCGGCGGTGCCAGGGTGTTTCACGACGTGGACGATTTCCTGCGCCAGGCAGATGCGGATATCGTCGACATCTGCCTGCCGCCGCCCCTGCATGCACCGGTGGCGGAACAGGCGCTGCGTGCCGGCCTGAACGTCGTTTGCGAAAAACCCATGGCGGGCAGTCTTCTGGAGGCCGAGCGGATTGCGTCGGTCGCCGCCGCCGCTGGCCAGCTTCTGGTTCCGGTGTTCCAGTATCGCTATGGCGCCGGTGCCAGGATTCTCGACAAGCTTCAGGCACAGGGCATTCCCGGCCGTCCCCTGGCAGCAACCCTTGAGACGCATTGGAGTCGTGGTGCGGAGTATTACGACCGGCCTTGGCGGGGGACATGGGATGGCGAGTTCGGCGGTGCCGTGATGATCCATGCGATGCACATCCATGATCTTGCCGGGCGGATTCTCGGGCCCGTCACCAGCGTTGCCGCCATGCTGGATACCCGCGTCAACCGGATTGAAACCGAGGATTGCGCCGCAATCTGCATAACCACGAAATCCAAAGCACTCCTCACCTCCTCGATTACCCTGGGGTCGGCTCGAAACTGCTCCCGCATGCGCATGGTTTTTGACCGCGTGACGGTGGAGTCCGGAACCTCCCCCTATGCGATTGGCGGTGATGGCTGGACATTCCAGGCCCGTGACCCGGCAGACCAGCTGCGCCTTGACCGGGCGGTGGAGGCCGCAGCCATGCCCGATGCCAGGGACGGGTTTGCCGGGCTTTTCGAAGACGTGATCGATCGCCTTGAAGGGTCTCGCAACTCCCCGCCGTCGGCGGATGACGGCATCAGCTCACTCGAACTTGCAACCGGTATCTACCATGCGGCCCGAGAGCGGCGATGCGTCGACCTGCCGCTCGACCGCAACCTGCCCATATGCCGCCACCTTCGTCCGACCAGCTTGTAAGCGGGTAGGCGACAGCGTCCCCTGACACGATCCTGCCCATGGGTTGGGCTGGTGCATGCGATCGACGGCAAGGCCGGACAGGCCCGGTCGCCACCGTCGCCAGGGCGCTCCTGCCATGATTCCTGGTAACTTGACCAGGGACACCACAGCTGATCCTGGAGCCTCCTATCGCTTTGCGGCGTAGTAGGCGACACGGCGCTCCAGACCGGCCAGCAATTCGGAGATCGTGAAGGCAAGCGCGAAGAGCACGACCAGGACAGCCCAGAAATGCGACATCAGGAAATTGGCGGAATAGAGTTCGAACAAGGCTCCAAATCCGACAATTGAAATCAGCAATTGGCCGATGATGACTCCCTTGACGGCGCGGATCACGCCGATTCGAACCCCGCCCAGGATTTCCGGCAATGCCGCCCAGAAATAGACCTTGGTGAACGCCGCCCATGGGGATGCGCCGAAACTGCTCGCCATTTCAACCAATGATCGATTGATCTGCATCACGCCAGCACGTGCATTGAGGATTATGATCCAGATTGCAAACAGCGTCGTCGTGATTATGATCGACTTCATCCCGAACCCGAACAGGACCATCAGGACCGGCACCAGGGCCGTCAATGGTGCGCTGAGAAATATGTTGACCCAGGGCAGCAGCAACTCGTCGACAAGCCGGTTCTTGCCCATCAGTATGCCAACCGGAATACCAATGACCACGGCAAAGAACACGCCCGAAAGGAATGCCTGGGCGGTCTCGGCGAGAGCCTTTTGAAACGCGGGCGTGCCAATAATCTCGAACAGGGTCGCGAGCACTTCGGACAGGGGAGGCAGGAAGAAGGTAAGCCCGGATTGACCGATGGCCTCCCAGAGCAATCCCCAGAGAATCAGCGATGACATGCCGGGTAGCCTGAATCCGTATACAAACATGGTCTATTCCACGTAGTTTCGGAGCGAAGCCCAGATCTGGTCCACAATGTCCAGATACTCCGGGTCACGGCGAATGTCTGCCACGTCTTTCGAGCGCAGACCGCTTGGTCGAATGATGTCAGACACCCTGCTTGGGCGGGGCAGGAGGATGGCAATCTGGTCAGAGACGTACACCGCTTCCTCGATGGAATGGGTGACGAACAGGAAGGTCTTGTTTTCCTCGGCGACGAGCCCAAGCAAATCCTCCTGGAACTTGCGTCGGGTCTGTTCGTCGACAGCCGAAAACGGTTCGTCCATCAGGAGAACCTGGCTGTCAACCGCAAGTGCACGCGCAAGCCCCACACGCTGACGCATTCCACCGGACAATTCGTGCGGATAACTCTTTTCGAAGCCGGCGAGACCGACATTCTGAATGTATTTTTCGGCAATTGCCTCACGTTCCGAAACCGCGACACCGCGCAGCTCGAGCCCGAATGCCACGTTGCGTATCACGCTTGCCCAGGGAAGCAGCGCGAAATCCTGGAACACGAACGCGCGATCGGGACCAGGACCGGTCACCGGCTGGCCATTGACCTCGACCTCGCCTGCTGTTGGCTCCAGCAATCCGGCGATGATCTTCAGCAGCGTGGTCTTTCCGCAGCCCGACGGGCCGAGGAGCGAGGTCAGTTGACCGCTTGGAAACTGGAGCGTCAGATCCCGCAATGCCTCGACATCGCCGTAGCTCTTCGAGATGTTTCGCGCCGAGACCGCCGTGGGCGGTTCGGTGGGCTTGTTCAGCGGAACATCAGTCTGATGCGTAACCACGGACATTCCCTTCAAAAAGCGTGCGCTCTATTCGTTCAAGCACGTTCAGGAAGCACACGGCGAGCAGAATTATCGAGAAAATGGCGGCATACATGCTGGCATAGTCAGCGATTGATCGACTGTAGGTAATGATATCGCCAACCCCGGTGGGCGTTATCTTCAGTTCGGAGAGAATGGCACCAATGAATCCTGCCGAGGTTCCAAGCCGCAGTCCCGAAAATATGATCGGAGAGGCGGAAGGGATGATGACCTTCATTATGATATCCCGCTCGCCTCCAAGAAATGAATATCCCATTTCCTTGAGGTTTGTCGGCGTGTTGCGGACGCCGCCAGCCGTGTTCAGCACGATGACCGGCATAGCCATGATGCAGACGACGAAGATCTTGGAAGTAATTCCGATGCCGTAGACCATGACCAGGAGCGGGATAAGGGCGGCAAGCGGTGCCGCCTGCATGACGATGAATATCGGCAAGAACAGCCAGTCGAACCAGGAGCTGAGGCCAATCCAGAGGCCCACGGCAATTCCGATGAAACTCGAGATGATCAATCCGATGACCAATGGACGAAGCGTGTCCACATAGGCATCAAGGAGCCTGCCGTCCATTGTCATGTCGGCGAGTGCGGCCATCGATTCGAAGAATGTCGGGAACCCGTAACTCACGGGAATGCGCCCGGCAATTTCCCAGGCGCCAAATACAACGAACGCCGACAGGAACTTGAGAACAAGCGATCGATGCAGAATCATGATGCCGCGTCCAGAGGTAGGGGCGGTGCCAGAAGGCACCGCCGATGCAGTCAATTCATGGCTGCGTCAAGTGGAGCCAGATACCAGAAATCCTCGATGTTCAAGGTCGACGGATCTCCTTCCAGCTGGCCGGCATTGCTGTACCATTCAATGTCGGCCATTGCCGCCTTGCGACCACCACCATCGGCATCATACAGGCCACCAGCGACCGCTTCGGTGTAAAATGTGTCCAGGCTGCCCAGAATTTCCGGCGGCAACTGGGCCGATGGGCCCGTCCGGGTCGGTTTCACGGGCAACGATCATTGGGTCGGCGTTCATGTCCTGCCATACGCCAAGCAGCGCGTTGACGAAAATCTGAACCTGCTCTTCATTGTCCTGGATCCAGTCCAAATTGGCGAAAAGCGCCTCGTCAGAGGCTTCAACCTCGAACATTGGCAACACGTTGAACTTGTCTCCGTGCTGACGCATCACCTTGTTCTTGTTGGACAGGTCAATGATGGTGGCGTCGGCTTGCCCGGCCACGAGCGCAACGACGCGATTGGCCGAACCAGGCACATAGGACCGTTCGCCAAACATGATGCCGGTCTTGGCTTTCGATGACATTTGCGATCGCATCGGTGCCACCGCCACGCGAATGCAACAAGATTGGCTCACCGTCCAAATCTTCGAGAGAACTGTATTTCTTGGTGGTAACCGGGAAAAACTTCAGTTTTGACAGCTGGAAAATGATCCGGAATTGGCGCTTTCGCGCGCTGCATCGCCGCATACGGCGTGCCAAAACCTATGTCCATCTGTCCGCTCAACACGGCCTGGATGGCCAGTTCTTCGTCCGAAAAGGCGGTCCATTCGTAGTCGAGCCCATTTGCCCTGGCCCGGTCGAGCGCAACAAAAAATGCCGCGAGTTCGTCGGATGGCGTCTCGGCGAGCGCGATGCGGATCGTGTCCGCATGCACGGCGGATACGGAAAGCCCAAAGGCAATGGGCAAGGTCATCGTCCTGGCGATGGCTTTCAGGATTTTCAACATCGTGGTTTCTCCTTCTTGATGTAGTCTGCAGTCATTGTTCCACCGGTTGGCGAATGTGCCGGCGAGCCATCACGCTGCCCAAACACACGCCTCTCCGAATAGCCGAGCGGAAACCGAGACCAAGATGGTCGCGCATCGCCGCGTGTGCCGATACGGGATTCCTCATATCGATTGCATTGACGATTCGATCATGCTCCGAAAAACTCGGATGGTTGGCTGGAGGGCTTGGTGACTCGCGAATAACGGTGTTCCAGGCCACTGTCCGCCGCACCTGGTTCAGCCGGTCAAAGATTGACAGAAGCAGGATGTTTCCAGTCGCCTCCGCCATGGAGCGATGCAGCAGGTCGTCACGCGCCTCGTAGTCATCCCAGCTTGACGCCTCCCTCGCACGATCCCGGTTCAGCTTGATCCTGGCCAGTCTTCGGCGGTCGCATTCATCGCCGCTTCCTGTGCCAGGGCCGGTTCAAGCAAGAAGCGCGCCCGCATCATCTGCGCGGGGCTGACCTGAAGCGTGATGTCGGCAAGTCGATCGACCCCGGCGCTGACCAGGGAAGGTTCCCTTGCCGACGTGACGCCAGATCTTGCCTTCGTGCTCCAGTCGTGTCAAGCGCCTGGCGCAATCGAGTTCGGGTCATGTCGAGCTTTACGATCAATTCCCTCTCGGACGGCAATCTGTCGCCAGGGCTGTATTTCCCGGCGACAATGAATGCCTCGAGTGTTGCAAGCGCGTCTTCCCCTGCCCGTTTCCTCGAATGCCACCAGCACAGCTAGTCTCCGGTATTGGTTGACCAATAGATCATATTGATATACCATTATCGGACACGGTCAGTCGGGTCAACAGGCGTTTTCGCAGCCGTGCAACATTTCGGCCTTGCGACACAGGTTGATCGACTGGAAACGAGTTGCCCTTGATACGAAACAACGGAGATCCGCATGACAAAATTCGCCATTGACCAGCCAACCATATGCGCAATTCCCGTTGCGAATTCCGACATGCTCTTCCCGGTTCGGCGGGTTTATTGCATTGGTCGGAACTACGCGCTGCATGCGGTAGAAATGGGACATGACCCAAGTCGCGAGGATCCATTCTTCTTCCAGAAGAATCCGGAAAACCTGGATCCTTCGGGCGAGTTTCCCTATCCGCCACGCTCTTCCGACGTGCATCACGAAGCCTGAACTGGCGGTCATGCTGAAATCCGGCGGAGCCAATATCGGGGTGGAACAGGCACTCGACCACGTATTTGGATATGCGGTGTCGATTGACATGACTCGCCGCGACCTTGCAGAGCAGGCAGAAGGAGCTCCGGCGACCCTGGGAAATCTCGAAGGCCTTTGAAAGATCGGCTCCTGTCGGACCCGTCCATGCGGCTGCCGGGATTGGGCATCTCTCTCCGAGGGAAGGATCATCCTGAAGGTTAACGGTGAGACCCGCCAGGAAGGGGACCTCAACCAGATGATCTGGAAAGTGCCTGAAATGATCTCCTACCTGTCGGAATTTTTCGAACTCGCCGCCGGCGATGTTATCCTCTCCGGCACGCCCTCGGGTGTTGCCGCCGTTGAGCAGGGCGATGTCATGGAGGTGGCCATTGATGGACTTGCCTCTCTGACGGTGACTGTAATCTGAGAGTATGCAATCCCGTCAGTCGGGTCTGAAGGCCCGTCCTGAACGACTGCACTGATTGCCCCAATGTTTGGGTATGTGTGCATCCAATGCATGTCTTGGTGAAGTTGCGCCCCGTGCGATCCTTTTCGCCGGGAGCCAAATGGCTGGCTGTCTCGAGGCCAGTGAGCCTGCCGGCTCGAGCTTGAGGTGTCTGGCCAGGCGCCGACGGCACGACATCCGGGCCATGGTCTGCTTCACCGCTCCCGACAAAGCCAGATGACGTCAAGCCCCTGGATACCCTTCGGATTCTGCACAACCTCCTGAAAGTCTCCGGGTCCGTGCAACCCGGCTTCCGGTTTCTGCCCGAATTGCCGCCATCGGCCGCAGCTTCATCGCATCGGGCGCTATTCCGCATGGTCCGTGTCACCTCTCCGGGTCAGCCGGGCGATGAAGATCGAGACATCGGTGATGACGATGGGGCGGGGTGCGGACATCTGCCTGCGGAATGCAGGGCCACAGGTTGATTGCAGCCGCACAAGGGTTTGACGAGGGGGACTCCATTCCAGTATAGGCCTCAGTTCCAATCGGACACCGGGACGGTGGACGAGCCGCAATCCAGATCGTGCAGGGACCGAACATGAAGCGCACATTCCAGCCAAGCAACAAGGTACGCAAGCGCCGCCATGGTTTCCGTGCGAGAATGGCAACCCGGGGCAGGCAGGAAGATTCTCAATCGGCGCCGGGTCAGGGGACGCAAGACCCTGAGCGCCTGACCTGCGCCGGGTCGGCAATCCGACAGGCGTAAAGACAAATGCATGCCCGAAAGTGACAGGAGCAGCGCCCCTGCTGGAGTTTCGACTCTCAGGCGCAGGGAAGACTTCCTGAAGGCAGCCCGCGCCAGGCGTTGCACGACACCAAGCCTGTACCTGCAGGCTCGCCGACGTCGCGAAGTTGACACGCCTGCGGCAATCAGGTTCGGCCTGACCTGCTCGCGCCGGGTCGGCAACGCGGTCGCCCGGAACCGGGCAAAGCGGCGGCTGCGGGAGGTAGCCCGGGAGGTGCTTCCCGGCTACGGGCGAGCCGGATGGGATTATGTCCTGGTCGGACGGGCCGGATCGACGGTCGAATGCCCGATCGCCAGCATCAGGAACGACCTTCGGGCCGCCCTTGAGACCATACACGGGAAGCCAGGATGAACCGGCAATGCGAACCGGCCCCGGATGGCCGGGACGGCACCTGACATGACTCCGCTTGCCTGGCTGATTTCACTGCCGGTCCGGGCCTACCGGATCGTCGGCAGCCCGCTCGTGGGCATGCATTGCCGGTTCCAGCCCAGCTGTTCGGCCTACGCCCTCGAGGCGCTCGAGCGGCATGGCGGAATC